>CAVYFW010000008.1:0-162545 GCA_963767885.1 uncultured Actinomycetota bacterium | reverse complement strand
GCATCCGCCCGCTGCCGGCGCGCAGCTGGTGCGTGAGGCGGATCGCGTCGCCGATCCGGCCCGCCGGCGGCGCCAATTGGCACGCCAGGAACGCCGCCATGTCGGCGAGCGTCGAGCGCAGCGCGCCGGCGCCCGGCAGGCCCGTGATGTGCCAGTGCGGCGCCACGCGGCCGCGGCGGTCGTGACCCTCGGCGAACCGGCCCAGGTCGTCGGCCGGCACCGCCGTCCGCGTGTCGCGCAGCCCGAGCGGCCGGCAGACGCGGGTCTCCACGAGGTCGTCGTAGGTCGTCCCCGCGCGGCGCGCCAGCAGCAGCCCGAGCAGGCCGGCGCCGAGGTTCGAGTAGCGGACCCGCCCGCCAGGCTCGCGCACGCGGGTGCGAGGCAGGCTCGCCAGCAACTCCTCCTCGCCGAAGCCGTGCCACGGATCGTCGCGCTGCAGCAGGCCGCGCGTCAGCATGCCCGCGCGGCAGCCGCGGCAGGCCGGCGACGTGGGAGGCGAGGTCCGCCAGGGTGAGCGGGCGGCCCTTCGCCGGCAGTCGCACGCCCGCCGGCAGCAGCTCCTGCGCCGGCTGGTCCAGCGCGACGACGCCCTCGAGCGCCATGTCGGCGAGCAGCGTGGCCGTGAAGACCTTCGTGATCGACCCGATCTCGAACAGCGTCCGCTCGTCCGGCGGCCCGGCGCCGGGCCGCACCTCCCCGAGGAAGCGGACGTCGGTGCGCTCGCCGTCGCGCACGGCGCAGACCAGCGCGTGGTGGCGACGCCCCGCGTGTGCGGCCAGGACGTCGTCGATCGGCGCCACGTCCGCATCGTACGGACGAGCCCGCCGGAAACCGCCCGAGTGGGGGCAGGAATCTGCGTCAAGGTCGGGTACCTTCGGCCGAGTGCCGGATACGTCGTCGATCGTGCGGCGCGCGCTGGGTGGGGAGATCGATCGCGCGCTGCGTCCCGTGCTGCTCGTCACGCTGCTGCACGCGATCAGCGGGTCGGCCCGCGTGAGCTTCCTGGGCATCTGGGCCATCCGCGAGCTCGACGCCTCGTCGCTCGCCCTCGGCGTGACGTTCACCTGCGCGGCGATCGCCTCGGTGTTCACGGGCTACCTGGGCGGGCACGCGTCGGACCACATCGGCCGACGGCCGCTCATCCTGGCTGCGTCGGGCGGACAGGCGGCCGTGGCCATCCTGCTGGTCGCGAACGGCGACGCGCTCCTCACGGGCCTCGCACTGGTGGTGCTCGGCGGCGCGGTCGAGGCGCTGGGGATCGCGTCCGACCAGGCCATCCTCACGGACCTCGTGCCGCCGGAGCGTCGGGAGCAGGCGTTCGCCGCTGCGCGCGTCGCCCAGAATCTCGGCTTCGTGGCCGGGCCGCCCGTCGGCGCGCTCCTGCTGCTGGGCGGCTGGAGCACGCTGTTCGCCGGCACGGCGGCCCTCGCGCTGGTCGCCTTCGCGGCCGCCCTGCGCTTCCTGCCGCGGCGCGGCACGTACGCGCCGGAGGAGCCGCCCGAACGCGCCTCGTGGACGCGTGCTCGCCCGTGACCGCCGCTTCGGCCTGCTCTTCGTCGCGGGCTGCTTCGCGGCGATCGTCTACCTGTCGTACGAGACGCTCATGCCGATCTCGGCGACGGACACCTACGGCCTCAGCCCGAGCGCGTGGGGCGCCGTGCTGGTGATCAACCCGCTGATGGTGACGTTCCTGCAGCTGCGGGTGACGACCTGGACGTCCGGCGCGCCCGACGGGCCCAAGCTCGCCATCGCGATGTTGGCGATGGGCCTGCCGCTCCTGGTGCTCACCGAGACGGCGGCGCTCTTGCTGCTCGTCCCCGCGGTGATCATCTTCGTCGTCGGTGAGATGCTGTGGGTACCCGCGATGCAGACGCTGGTCGTGCGCAGCGCCCCCGACGACCTGCGCGGCGCCTACCTCGGCGCCATCGGCGCCTCGTTCCCCGTCGCCTTCGCCCTCGGCCCCCTGATCGGGCTCTCGATCCGCGACGCCTACGGTGACGCCGCGATGTGGGTGACCGTGGCCGCGCTCTCGATCGTCGCGGCGTTGGCGTACCTCGTGGCCGCCCGCGAGACGCGCTCCGGCACTTCGAGAGTGAGCGGGCGGCCCCAGACGCCGCGCTCACCCTCTCCCTTCCCTCGGCGACCCGCTAGTTCGCTCGGCGAGCCTGTGGATCGCGGGCCGCGGCCGCTTGACTTCGGTAACGCGAAGCGTCATGCCGTCACCTCCTCTCGCCGGGTCGTCGCTGCGGTGCGCCGGCCGCGTAGCGCGGCTGGCGTTCTCGTGCCGCACACGTCGCAGTCGCGCTGCCGCGAGACCCGGCTCCGGAAGGAGCGCAGGGTGCGCAGGTCGAGCGCGACGACGTGTCCGGCGGTGGCCGGCGTGAGGCCGGCGCGAAGGTGGAGGATCTCCGCGGCGGCGAGCGACGCGACCAGCTGGGCCTGGGCCACCGTGACCGCGGCCCGGCGCGGCCTGGCGTCCCGCACCTCCGCCGTGGTCGGCAGCGACCAGGCGGCGGCGTCGCGGTCGCCCATGAGCTGGAGGCAGCCGTGGCAGGCCGGCGGCCGACGCCGCGGGATCCACGTCGGACCGATGCGCACCACCGAGCCCGCGTAGACGGCTGCCGTGTGCGGCGTGCGGGAGGCCACGCAGGCGCGGGCGACGAGCAGGGCCACCTCGTCGGAGGACGGCTGGTCCGCGCAGCCCGCGACCACGTCCACGCCGTCGAGCAGCGCGACGAGGTCGGCGGGGTCGGTGACCAGCAGGTCGACGCCGCGATAGGCCAGGTCGGGCCGGTGCGCGCGGAGCGACGCTCCGAGCGCCTCGATCTTGCGCGTGCCGACGGCGTCGGCGGTGTAGAGCTGGCGCGTGAGGTTCGCGGGCTCGACGACGTCGGGGTCGACGACGACGATCTGCCGCACGCCCATCAGCGCCAGCGCGTGTGCCAGCCACGAGCCCACGCCGCCGGCGCCGAGGATCAGCACGCTCGTGTCGCGCACGGCGGCCAGCATGGCGTCCGTCGGCGCCTCCGGGCCTGCGAACTGCTCGAGATACGCGCGCTGGTTGGCCCACGGGTCGTCGACGTCGACCGGGCCATCGACCAGGAACCCGGCGTCGGCGAGCGCGTCGATGCCGGAGCGGACGTCCCGCGCAGGCAGCTCGTGGCCGGCGTCGGCCAGCCCGGCGCGCAGCGCGGCGAGATCGCGGGTGCCGTCGCAGGCGGTCAGCAGCGCGTGCCACACGCCTTCCGGGTCGTCCAGTGCAGAGATCGTCTGCGGCCGCGACGCGGCGTGCACGTGGGTCTCCGCGCCGCGACGGAGAACGGTCAAGCCGGCTCGGAGCCGGGGCCGTTCCAGGGCAGGGGCCGACTGCACGCCGGGATCATCGCATCAACAGAGCATGTTCTGTCCGAGATGTCCTGGCAATCGATCGAATGGGGGATAAAGCAAACCGCGGAAGTTGCCGAAATTCCGCGGAGATGGCCGTCGAACCATCGGTGACGCCGGTCCTCGTCCCCGCTCGCGTGGACGTGCGCCCGCGCGCGCGCGGCATGGGCGTTCTCATCGTCGCCCTGGTCGCCGCCGCGATCGCTGCTGCGGGGCAATCGGGGCCTGGGTGCTGATCGACGGCTACACGGCGTGCGAGCGCGGAGCCGGGCGCGTTCCTCGTGCTCCTCGCCCTGCTCGCGGTCAACGAAGCGCTGTCCGTGAACGTGTTCGACGACGGCACGGCGTCGCCTGGCGAGGTGCCGGTGCTGGCCGCCGGCGTGCTCTGCGGGCCGCTCGCCGTGCCAGCGCTGGAGGTCACGGTGACCCTGGCCGGCGCGATCGTGCGCCGCCAGGTGAACTGGTGGACGTTCTTCAACGCGAGCGTCTTCACGCTCTCCGGGGTGGCCAGCGCGGCAGTGCTCGCCGTCGCGTTCTCGATCACCTCCTCCCCCTGGCTCCTGCTCGCGCTCGGCGGGGTCGCAGGCCTGCTGTACTTCGTGCGTCAACGGCGTGCTCTGCGCGCTGGGGGCGATGGTCTACTGGCGCGAGCCGTTCCGCGCGTTCTTCGCCCGCTCGGTCGCGTGGCTGGCGCCCTACCACGTCGGCTACGGCGTGCTGTCGGCGGCGCTGGTGCTCGCGCACCAGGCGATGGGCATGGTCGGACTGCTGGTCTTCGCCATGCCCGCTCTGGCGATGCTGGTCTCGCTCCGCCAGTACACGCGGCGCACGGAGAAGATGGTCAAGGAGCTGCGCGTCGCGAACCAGTCGCTCGAGCACCTGCTGGCCGAGAACCGCGGCCTGCTCGCCGCCATCAGCCGCCAGCACATCGCGACCATCCGCGGCCTCGCGAACGCCATCGACGCCAAGGATCCGTACACCGCCGGCCACACCGAGCGAGTCGCGCTCTACAGCGCCGGGATCGCCGAGGCGCTCGGCCTCTCCGAGGAGCAACGCCGCCACCTCGAGCACGGAGCGCTCCTGCACGACATCGGCAAGATCGGCGTGTCGGACGCCGTGCTGACGAAGCCGGGCCCGCTGGACGACCACGAGTGGGCGGAGATGCGTCGCCACCCGGAGACCGCCTGCGCGATCCTCGAGGGCATCGACCTGCCGCCTGCCGTCATCTCCGTCATCCGCCACCACCACGAGAACCTGGACGGCACCGGCTACCCGGATCGCCTGACCGCGGCCGAGATCGGCATCGAGGCCCGCATCGCGCGCGTCGCCGACGCCTTCGACGCCATGACCTCCACGCGCCCGTACCGCCGCGCCCTGACGGTGAGCGCCGCGCGGGCCGAGCTCCGCCGCCACGCCGGCACGCAGTTCTGCCCGATCGTCGTGGCCGCGCTGGAGCGCCAGCTCGAGCGCCGGGCGCTCGACCACGCCCTCGACGCCGCCCGCGAGCTCGACGTCGAGGTCGAGGCCAAGAGCGCGTAGGCTCCGCGGCCGACCGGCGCGCGCCAGTGCCAAGTGGCGCGACGCGCCGAGGCCGATTGGCGCGCCGGTGCCAAGTGGCGGCGACCGCGCCAAGTGGCGGCGACCGCGCCAAGTGGCGGCGATGCGCCAAGTGGCGGCGACCGCGCCAAGTGGCGCAGGTCGGCGGCGGCCGGGTCAGGCGAAGAGCGTCTGCTCGAGCAGGAAGACGTTCAGGCAGATGATCACGATCGCGACGCCGGTCGCCACGATCGTCGTGCTGCGCTGATTGACCAGCGGCCCCATGACGTTGCGATCGCGGCAGACCAGGAGCAGCGGCACCAGCGCGAACGGGATGCCGAACGACAGCACGACCTGGCTGATGACCAGCGCGCGGGTCGGGTCGGTGCCGATCGCGAGCACGATCAGCGCCGGAGCCATCGTCACGCCGCGCCGGATCGCGAGCGGGATGGTGCGGTGGATGAAGCCCTGCATCACGATCTGGCCGGCCATCGTGCCGACGCTCGACGACGCGAGACCCGACGCGAGCAGCGCGAGGCCGAAGAGGGTGCCCGCGCGGTGGCCGATGATCGCGCTCAGCCCGGCGTGCACCGCCTCGAGGTCGTTGCCGAGCTCGTCCAGTCCCCGGGTATGGAAGACCGCGGCGGCGGTGATCAGCATGCTCGCGTTGACGAGGCCGGCCAGCCCCATCGCGATGATCACGTCGACGACCTCGAAGCGGTAGATGCGCCGCCGGTCGTCCCAGCTGGCGCCGACGATGCGGTGCTGCGTCAGCGCCGAGTGCAGGTAGATGACGTGCGGCATCACCGTCGCGCCGAGGATGCCGACGGCCAGCAGCAGGCTCTCCGTCCCCTCGAAGCCGGGGATGAGGCCCTGCGCCACGTCCGCGGGCTCCGGATCCGCGAGCACGACCTGCGCGGCGAAGGCGATCACGATCACGCCGACCAGGCTCGCGATGACCGCCTCGAGCCGCCGGAAGCCGTACGCCTGCAGCGCGAGGATCGCGAACGATGCGATGCCCGTCAGCACGCCGGCCAGGAACAGCGGCACGCCGAACAACAGCTTGAGCCCGAGGGCAGCGCCCAGGAACTCCGCCAGGTCGGTGGCCATCGCGATGACCTCCGCCTGCGCCCACAGACCGATCACGACGGGACGGCGGAAGCGGGCGCGGCAGGCCTCCGGCAGGTTGAGCCCGCTCGCGATGCCGAGCTTCGCGCTCATCGACTGGATGAGCATCGCCATCAGGTTCGCCATGACGATGACCCACAGCAGCAGGTAGCCGAACGTCGCGCCGCCGGCCATGTTGGTCGCGAAGTTGCCCGGGTCGACGTAGGCCACGGCGGCGACGAACGCCGGGCCGAGGAACGGCAGCGCGCCGCGCAGCCCACGCCGGCGGCCGGCGAGGCTCTCCTCGGCGCGCCGCAGCACCAGCGCCTCGCCGGGCAGCGCATCGGCCGCGTTGGCCACGCGCTGGGCGGGTGTCGCGGGGCCTCGCTCGCGGCGTCGCTCACGCTCGCGGCATCGTACGGCCGCGAGGCGTGCTCACCCGGCGCGCCGCTCGGTCGCGTTGCCGCTCGTGTCGATCACGCGCACGAGCGCGCCGACCGCCCGCTTCGGCATGCGGTACGAGCCCTTCAGCGGCATCCGCTCGAGCCGCACCGTCCTGCCGCTGCGGAGCTTGACCACGAGCGTGATGTACGGCGTCTCCGTGTCGACCACGTTCCACTGCAGCCGCCGCTTGTACGGCGCCGAGGCTCACGATCTCCGGCGGCGTGACGTCGCGCGCCACCGTGACCGTCGTGATCGCCGGCGCGGTGGCGACGAGGTTGGTGAGGTCGACGACGCGCACGTCGACGGTGTAGTCGCCGGCCGGCAGGCCCTGCTGCGGATCCCAGGCCAGCACCGACCGCCCGGTCGGCAGGTCGGAGAACACCTTCTGGCCGGCGGTCGAGCCGTCCGCGCGGCGGAAGGTGAGCGTGACGCGGCTCGGCTTCGAGAGCACGATGGGGACGTCGACGGTGTCGCGGAAGCCGTCGAGCGGCGTCGGATACGCGACCGGCGTGCCGCCGCCCAGGCCGAGCTGCGGCGGCGCCGCGCGGTAGGCCTTGAACTTCGCCCACCACTGGTCGAAGCGCACGTCCTTCGTCTGCCAGTAGAGGTACTTCAGCAGCTGCGTCTGGACGTCGTGGTAGTTGAGGTTCGCGTCCCGGCTCTGGCTGTAGCGCGTCCACGCGCCGGTGTCGTACTCCGGCAGCCGCTTGAGGATGGTGCGCAGCGAGCGCTGGTAGACGGCCGTCAGCTCGGCGTCGCCCGTCGCCTCCACGAGGAAGCCGAGGCCGTAGGTGGTGCGCAGGTCGGAGTTGAGCACGCGCAGCCACGGCGCCTCGTGGTAGTGGCGGAACCAGATCTCGTCGCCGTTCGAGTCGCCGAGCGCGAGCACCTCCTGGGCGAAGTGCCATCCGGCGTCGAGGTACTTCACGTCGCCGGTCGCGTCGTACGCGCGGACGACGGCCATGATCGCGGTGCCCGCCGACATGGCGCTGCGCATCGGCGGGCGCAGGCCGCTGAACGGCATCAGGTACTCGAGCTCGTAGCGGCCGCCGCGGTCGGCGACGATGCCGAGGGCCGCGTCGATGGCCTGCAGGAACTCGTCGGTCTGGCCCCCGCGGGCGAGCGCGTCGGCCTTCTCGAACGTCGCGAGCGGCATGATCCGCATGCCCTGCCCGGGGTAGCGCTCGTAGATGATCCCGTCGCTGAAGACGTGGCCGAAGTCGCGCGGCAGCTCGTTGCCCGCGAGGAACGTGCGGTTGAAGGTGAGCTCCCGGCACACGTTGCGCGCGCGGGGCGGGTCGTAGCCGAGCCGCCGCGCGATCTCGGCGGACGTCGCGATCACCGCGAGCATCTCCTGCTCGCGCTGGCCGCCGAGCCGCTTCGCCTCCGTGCGGAGGGCGGCCGGCGCACCCAGGCAGCGCGCGCGGTCAGCGCCCGCGAGCTCGCCCGCGAGCGCCTTGCGCACGTCGCGCACGTCGTCGGCCACGCCGGCGGCGCGGGCGCCCGGCGCGAGGGCGGCCACGAGCAGGGTGACCGCGGCGATGACCCCGCGCCGCGTCATGCCTCTGAGCGTACCTGGTCGATCCGTGACTCGGGACCGGGTTCACGGAATCTTGACTTCGAGACTATTTAGATATATCGTGATGGCACTTCGATACTCTCCACGAAAGGAGACGGCATGCGAGCCATGCCATTCCCCGGGCCGGCCCCCTGGACGCGACGCGTCGGGCCGCCCGATCACCTCTGGTTCGCCGACGGCCCGCCCGTCGACGAGCCCGGCGAGGGCCGCCGCCGCCACGGCAGGGGCCGCCCGCGCCTTCCGAGGGGCCTCCACCGGCCCTTCCCCGGACCGCACGGCGGGCGCCGTGCGCGCCGCGGCGACGTCCGCGCCGCCGCGCTGCTCCTGCTTTCCGAGGAGCCGCGCAACGGCTACGCGATCATGCAGGCCATCGAGGAGCGCACCGGCGGTGCGTGGCGCCCCAGCCCCGGCAGCGTCTACCCGGCGCTCGCCCTGCTGCAGGACGAGGGCCTGGTCCGCGTCGAGGAGCGCGACGGCGGCCGCACGTTCCACCTGACCGAGGCCGGCACGGCCCACGTCGAGGAGCGGCGCGCCGACCTCGAGCGCCGCTGGCGCGGGGTCGAGGACGCCGTCGACGAGGGCGCCCTCGAGCTCATGAACGAGATGCGCCAGCTGCACTTCGCGATCGGCCAGCTCATGAGCATCGGCACGCCCGAGCAGGTGGCGGAGGCGCGCCGCGTCCTCGGCGAGTCCCGCCGCGCCGTCTACCGGATGCTCGCGGGCGACGAGGACGCCGCCGAGCCCCCGGCCGGCGACGCCTGACCCTCAGGGAGCCGTCGCCTCGGCATCGTCCGGGGCGGCGCCTTCCTCGTCGGTGACCACGTCGGTGCCCGCGTCGTTGGGATTCCCCTCCGCCGCGGGCGCCGGCGCGCCCTCGGCGCCGACCCAGTTGGACGGCGGCACGATCACCTCGAGCTCGCCGCCGGCCGGGTCGCCGACGAAGAAGCCGGTGAACTCGGCCGACTGGCCGGGGTCGAGGCCCTCCACGACCGCCGTGCCGGCCGCGACGACTCGCCGGCCTTGCGACGTGGCCTGGACGATCAGCGCCCTGCCGCCGCCGTCGGTCGACGACCGTCCGCTGAAGTGGCGCCGAGATCGGGCCACGAGCGCGGTCGCGGTCGAGTGCTCGGCGGCGGTCGAGCGGCCCATCTCGCCGCCAGCGACGTCGCCGACGCCGGCACAGCTCCGCGGACGGTGCAAGCTGGTCTACGTGAATCCGTGACCAGCGCGGTTGGGATCCGGTAGTGCCTCGCGCCCACGCGGAATCGCCGTGTCCGGACGGCGTCGGCGTGGCCGCGGGACGTCGCTACGCGGTGCGGCGGACGACGCGCGCGCGCCCGTCGGCGACCTCGACGTCCCACAGCTCGCCGAAGGCCGGCACGCCGGCCAGGATCAGCTCGAAGGGGCCGGGCGGCGCCTCGCCGTCGATGCGGAGCGTCCGCGTGACGGGGTCGGGTTGGAGCCCCAGCACGGACTGCAGCGTCAGCACCGGCGCCGCGGCCGCCCACGCCTGCGGCGAGCAGGCGGTCGGGTACGGGACGGGGAAGGCGGTCTCGGCACGCGGGTAGCCGGCGATGACCTCCGGCAGGCGCCAGCCGAAGTGCTGCGCGGCGTCGAGCAGCGCGTGGTGGAGGACGGCGGCCTCCTCCCGGAAGCCGTGCCGCGCCAGGCCCGCGCACGCGATCGACGTGTCGTGCGGCCAGACCGTGCCGTCGTGGTACTCGATCGGGTTGTAGCCGCGCTCCAGCGTGCTCATCGTGCGGATGCCCCAGCCGGAGAACATCTCGCTCGACATCAGCGCCCGCGCGGTGGCGGAGACGCGCTCCGGCTTCGCGATGCCGGTCCACAGCAGGTGGCCGACGTCGGAGGTCAGGCTGTCGACCTGCCGCTTGTCGGCGTCCAGCGCGAGCGCGTAGTAGCCGCCGTCGCGCTCGATCCAGTAGTCGCGGTCGAAGCGCTCGCGCAGGTCGGCCGCGTCGCGCTCCAGCCGCTCGGCGAGCGCGAGGTCGCCCCATGCGCCGCGCGCCACCTCGGCCAGCGCCAGGCGCGCCGCGTACGCGTAGCCCTGCACCTCGCAGACGGCGAGCGGGCTGCGCGCGATCGTCCCGTCACGGAACAGCATCGAGTTCCACGAGTCCTTCCAGCACTGCACCTCGAGGCCGCGCCGCGAGCGGCGGTGGAACTCCAGGTAGCCGTCGCCGTCCGGGTCGCCGGGGCCCTCCATCCAGGCCAGCGCGCGGCGGGCGGCGGGCTCGAGCGCGCGCGCGAACTCGACGTCGCCCGTCCAGCGGAACGTCTCGCCGAGCAGCATCAGGAAGAGCGGCGTGGAGTCGACGGAGCCGTAGTACGGGAAGCTCGAGCCGAGCGCGGCGACCTTGCCGAAGCGCAGCTCGTGCAGGATCTTCCCCGGCTCGGCGTCCTTCTCGGGGTCGTCGACCTCGCTCTGGAACTCGGCGAGCGCCGCGAGCGCCTCGCGCGACAGGCTCTGGCCCAGCGACAGCGTCTGCAGGCTGACGATCGCCGTGTCGCGGCCGAAGACCGTGGCGAACCAGGGCATGCCGGCAGCGGGCAGCTCGCCGCTGCCGTTGACGCGCATGCGCAGCGCGGCCAGGTCGGCGATCGTCTGGCCGTACGTCTCGGCGAGCTCCGTCGAGGGCGTCTCCAGGATCGGCGCGCGGTCGTGCCAGGTGCGCAGCGAGTCCTCGACGCGCTGCCGCTCGGCGCCGAAGTGCGCGTGCGAGTAGCGAGCCGCACGCTCGACGCCGGCGAGCAGGACGACGTGCGCGCGCAGCTGCCAGCGCTCGCGCGGCCCGAGCTCGATCTCGAAGTCGATCTCGCGGTCGCCCGGCACGCCGCGCTCGGAGAACCAGATCAGCGCGCTGGCCTGGAACTGGCTGCCGGAGACCGCGAACGCGTAGCTGTTCTCGCCGTCGTCGTAGCGCCGCTCGGTCGGCAGCGGGGTGATGGTGCGCGCGAAGGCGAGGTCGCGCTGGCCGAACTCGCGCGACTTGACCTCGAACAGGTCGAGGAAGTCGCAGTCGAACTCGTAGCGCACGCGCGCGATCACGGGCTCGCTCCCGTTGTTCGCGACCTCGAGCTCCTCCTGGAACGCGCCGTCGGAGACGAAGAAGCGCCGCCGCGTCGCAATCTCCGGCGCGCCGCGGCCTGCGTAGGTCGCCTTGTAGCCGTAGCAGGCGGCGCTGAAGTACCCCTGCGCGCCCGTCCCGAGCAGCTTCGGCGGCAGGTCGTCGAGCGTCATCCGCCACAACGACACGTACCGCACGTCGTTGGCGTAGAGGCCCTCCGACCCGCGCGACGCGTTGCCGTCGTCGTCGCAGACGAAGAACGTGTTCCCCTCGAGGACGGTGAGCGACATATCAATCGCGGGTTGCGGCCGCGGCGTACCCTGGCGGACGATACCCGTCGTGGCGGCGACGACGGTGACCTCCCCCGCTGTGGCGACGCTCGGTCGGCGCATGGCCCCCCTCACCGTAGGCCACGCGTCGGTCGACTTCGCGCAGGGCGCCATCCCCGCGCTGCTGCCCTACCTGCGCGACGAGCACGGCCTCTCGTACGTCCAGCTCGGCGCGCTGGTGCTGGCCATGACCGTCTCCTCGAGCCTGGTGCAGCCGCTCTTCGGCGCGCTCTCCGATCGCGGCGGCGGCCTCTGGATCCTGCCGGCCGGCATCGTCGCGTCGGCGCTCGGCGTGGGGGCGATCGCGTTCGCGCCGAGCTTCTGGGCCGTCTTCGCCTGCGTGCTCGTCTCGGGCGTGGGTGTCGCGGCCTACCACCCGGCCGGCGCGCGGGCGGCCCGCGACGTCGCGCGCGACCAGCCAGCGGCGGGCATGTCGATCTTCTCCGTCGGCGGCAACGCCGGGGTCGCTGCGGGCCCGCTGCTGGCGGGCGC
Source organism: uncultured Actinomycetota bacterium (assembly GCA_963767885.1). Taxonomy (GTDB): domain Bacteria; phylum Actinomycetota; class Thermoleophilia; order Gaiellales; family F1-60-MAGs149; genus CAVYFW01. Next base: position 150,588 of record CAVYFW010000008.1, on the reverse strand, counting down.
CGCGGCGGCCCTGTTCGGGCTCAACGGCATCCTGCTGTGCGCCGTCCCGGGGCTGCTCGGCGCGGCCTACGTGTCCCGTGCGCTGCCGGGGCTCGCGCGCGAGGCCGTCGCCCACGCACGACGGGCGGCCGCGCGCCCCGCCCAGCAGGACCGCCCGCGCGCCTTCGCGATGCTGCTCTCGCAGGTGATGCTGCGCGGCTACGTCTACTTCGGGCTGCTCGCCTTCGTGCCGCTCTACGAGACGCAGGAGCGCGGCCGCTCCGCGACCTACGGCGCCGTCCTGCTGACGCTCATGCTCGGCGCCGGCGCGATCGCGACACTTGGCACCGGCCGCGTCGCCGATCGCATCGGCGTCAACGCCGTGATGCTCGGCGCCACCGCCGTGGTGCCGCCGGCGACGCTCCTCTACCTCCTCGACGACGGCCCGCTCGGCGTCGTCGGCCTGACGATCGCCGGCGCCGGCCTGATCGCCACCTTCACCGCGTCGATCGTCATGAGCCAGGCGTACATGCCGAGCCGTCCGGCAACCGCCGCGGGGCTCTCGATCGGCCTCTCGATGGGCATCGGCGGGGTGGCGTCGGTCGGCATCGGCGCGATCGCCGACGCCACGGGGCTCGAATCGGCGCTGCTGTCCTGCGTCGGCGTGGCCGTCGTGGCGGCCGGCGTGTCGGCGATCCTGCCGCCCGCCCGTCGGTGAGAGCCGACACGGGGACGCCTTACCGTCGGGCCGCCACGCGGCGCCTCCGTGACCCTAGGATGTGCGGGTGAGTGCCGCAGACGCCGCGTGGAACCTGCTCAGGAGCGGTGCCGGGCACCAGGATGAGGCGGCCGAGATCGCCCTCGGCCTGGTCGGGGATCCGACGGCGAGCCCGGACGACGTCGCGAAGGCCGGCTCGCTGCTGCTCGCGATGCACCGCTACCCCGACGCCGTCGCGGCCCGCGATCGCGCCCTCGAGGGCGGCGCCGCGCCGACGCTGCTCGCGTACCTGGACCCGTCCTGCCGCCTCGTCGTGGACCGCGACGAGCGCGGTGCGCGCCGCGCCCTTGCGACCCACCTCGCCGACGTGCCCGACCCGCTGCACCGCGATCTCCCGGGCATGGCGTCCGACCTCGGCGCGCCGATGCTGGCGTGGCGCTCCGCCGGCCGGGCCGGCTTCGGCGTCCGCGAGCGGGTCACGCTGACCGCACGCGCGGCCTTCCGCCGGGCGCCCGGCGCGGGCACCGGCCTGCGCGGCCCCCTGCTGTAGCGCCCCCCGCCGAACGGCCCGCAGCGCTTGACGGGCCGGCGGCCGCATGGTTCGATGCGCTGGTCTTGGAACCGGTTCCAACAACCGTCGTCGAGCGGGTGCTGATCGAGCGCGACGTCGAGATCCCGCTGCACGACGGGACGGTGCTGCGCGCCGACATCTGGCGCCCCGACGGCAACGGCCGCTACCCGACGATCCTCCAGCGGCTGCCGTACGACAAGGCGAACTCGTTCATCACGGCGCACCTCTACGGCCTCGAGCCGCTGCGCGCCGTCGCGGCGGGCTTCAACCTCGTGCTGCAGGACTGCCGCGGCACGGGCACCTCGGACGGCGAGTTCCGGCCGTTCGTCGACGAGCCGCAGGACGGCGCCGACACGATCGCCTGGATCGCCGACCAGCCCTACAGCGACGGCAACGTCGTGATGTACGGCGCGTCCTACGTGGGCGCCACGCAGCTCCTGGCGGCGACCACCGGCCCGGCCGCCCTGCGTGCGATCGCGCCGCACCTGACCGCGTCGGAGTACCACGAGGGCTGGGTCTACCAGGGCGGGGCGTTCCAGCTGGGCTTCGTGCTGAGCTGGTCACTTGGCGCGCTCGGCGCCGCATCGCTGGTGAAGCGCGCGGCGGCGGGGGAGGACGTCGGCCCGCTCGCCGACGAGTTCGCCGCCGCCAACGCCGCGATGGACCCGTACTTCGAGCGCCTGCCGCTGACCGACCAGCCGCTCGTCAACACGCTCGTGCCGGCCTACCGCGATTGGCTCGAGCGACCCGAGCGCGACGCCAAGTGGCGGTCGACGGCGATCAGCGAGCGCTACGGGTCGATCGACGTGCCGGCGCTGCACATCGGCGGCTGGTCGGACATCTTCCTCGAGGGCACGATCCGCAACTTCGTGGGCCTGCGCGCCGGCGCGGCGACGGAGGCCGCCCGCGAAGGACAGCGGCTGGTGATCGGCCCGTGGGCGCACGGCAACCCGCACGAGGTCGTCGGCGAGCTCGACCACGGACCGTCGGCGAGCCAATTGGCGGTCGACATGACGTCGCTCCACCTGGCGTTCTTCGAGGCCGTGCTGCGCGGCGAGTCCCCGCCCGGCCCACCGGTGCGCCTCTTCACGATGGGCGCGAACACGTGGCGCGACGAGGACGAATGGCCGATCGCCAGGACGCGCATCGAGCGCCTGTACCTGCGCGGCGGCGGGCGGGCGAACGGGGCGACGGGCGACGGCGCCCTCTCCGCGACGGCGCCGAACGACGAGCCGCCCGACCACTACGTCTACAACCCGCGCGACCCCGTGCCGACCGTCGGCGGCTGCACGCTCCTGCCGTCGCCGCTGATCGGCGTCCGCTCGGGGCCGCGCGACCAGCGGGCGATCGAGGCCCGCGGCGACGTGCTCGTCTACACGAGCGAGCCGCTCGAGGAGGACGTCGAGGTCACCGGCGAGGTGCGCCTGACGCTGTTCGCCGCGAGCTCGGCGCCCGACACGGACTGGACGGCCAAGCTCGTCGACGTCCATCCCGACGGACGCGCAATCGGCATCGCGGACGGCATCCTCCGCGCGCGCTACCGCGACGGCCTCGATCGACCGGCGCTGCTGGAGCCCGGCAGCCCCGCGCGTTTCGAGGTCGTCCTCGGCTCGACCAGCATGCTCTTCCGCGCCGGCCACCGCATCCGGCTGCAGGTGTCGAGCTCGAACTTCCCGCGCTTCTCGCGCCACCCGAACGTCGGCGGCGACCTGGCGGCGGCGACCGAGGCCGACCTGTGCCCCGCGTTGCAGACGGTCTTCCACGACGCCGAGCGCGCGTCGTACCTCGAGCTGCCGATCGTCCCGCGGCTCGGCTGAACGGCAGCACGTTCGACGCGGTCTAGGACTGACGCGCCGCGCTCGCGGCCACGGTCGCGAGGATCGCGCCGCGCGGGGCCAGGCTCGCGACCTCCACGCGTTCGTCGCGACTGCACGAGTCGTGGCAGATGGGCCCGAGGCCGTCGAGCGTCGGCACGCCCAGGGCACCGGGGAACGACGCGTCGGAGCCGCCCCGCTCGACCACCTCGCCGAGCTCGATGCCAAGTGGCGCGGCAGCCTCCCGTGCCATCTGCAGCAGGTGGAGCGAGCCCGCCCCACGCGGCCAGGCTGGGCGCGTCACGCCTCCCTCGACGTGCAATTGCACGTCCGGCGGTCGCTCCACGCGCTCCACGAGGCGTCGCACCGCCGCGGCCGCCGCCTCCGCCGCCGCTGTCGTCTCGGCCCGCAGGTCGACGAGCAGCTCGCCCCGTCCGGGCACGACCTGGCGGGCGGTGCCGGCGCGCAGCACGCCCACGCGCACCTGCGTGCCGACGGTCGGGTCGTCGAGCCGCTCGAGCGGCTCGACGAGGGCCGCGAGCGGCCGCAGCGCGCTGGCGCCTGCGCCGCGGTCGGTGACGTGGCGCGCGATGCCGGTCGCGACGACGCGCATCGCCCCGACCGCGCCGCGGCCGGTGACGAGCTCGCCGCCGGGCCGCGCCGCCTCCAGCGTCAGGCAGGCCGCGGCCTCGCGCGCGGCCGACTCGATCGCCGGCCGGGTCGCCGTCGTGCCGTGCTCCTCGTCGGGTACCACGAGCAGCCGCAGCGCCCCCAGGCCTGGTGGGCGCGCGGCCGCGACGAGGCCGAGGGCGTGCACGGCGAGCGCGACACACGCCTTCATGTCGCCGACGCCGGGCCCGGAGAGCAGCTCGCCGTTCGATCGGAACGGCCATTCCGCGACCGTGCCAATTGGCCACACGGTGTCCGAATGGCCGAGCACCAGGACGGTCGGGCCGTCACCGATGCGCCATTTGGCGTCGACCAGCGGACCGTGCCCGTCGACGGCCTCGATCGCCACGACCGCGCCCGCCGCGCTCGCCGCCTCGGCCACGAGCTCGCCGATCGACGCGACGCCACTTGGCGCGTCGGTCGGGCTGTCGATCTCCACCAGCCGGCGCGTCAGCGCGACGATCGCGTCGAGCCGCGCCTCCAGTGCCGCCGCGTAGCCGCGCGCGTCCACGGCTCAGCAGTGGTCGCGCGGGATGCGCACCGCGTGGGCCCGCGAGCGGACCAGGCGGTCGCCCTCGTAGACGTCGAGGGTCGCCGAGACGTGGAAGTCCTCGCGGTCGGCCGACATGCGTGCGCGCATCTCGATCCGCGTCTGCCACGCGGCACCGCGGCCGATGCGGATCGTGCGCTCGCACTCGACGGTTGCGGAGAGCGGATCGCCCTCGCGGATGGCGAAGCGCACCGGGTCGCGGTCGCGGTACTCGATGCCGTTCGGGTAGCGCTTGGCGCCGGACAGCGCCCGCGACATCACGACGGTGTGCCAGCCGGAGACGGCGTCGCGGGCGATCTCCCAGCGCGGGTTGCGCTCGGCCAGCCATTCGACCTGCAGCGGTGCGGAGATCTCCGGCTCGTCGAACGGCTCCAGGTCGGCGTCCTCGGCGCGCGGCGGGCGCACCGGAAGCTCGAGGGCGCTGCCCGCGTCGCACGTCAGCGTCACCTCGACGGGCTCGGGCGACGGCCAGACCCATGGCCAGTACGACGTCGAGAGGGCGAGCCGCAGCCGGTGTCCGGTCGGCAGCGAGTAGCCGATCGCCTTGAGCGGCAGATCGACGTCGACCACCTCGCCGGGCGTCAGCGGCTCCGGCCGGTCGTGCCCGTGGCGGTGGCAGAGGTTGAGCACGCCGCGGGTGACGAGGGCGGAGGTACCGTCGGGCGCCACGTCGCAGAGGCGCGCGACCACGAACGCCACTGGCCGGTCGGCCGCGATGCGCAGACGCAGACGCGGGATGCCGAGCACGTCGAGCGGCGCCTCCAGCGGCGGGCCGTCGAAGCACAGCGACCACGCGTCCTCGTCGCGCTGGTCGGCGGGCAGGTCGGCGGGGTTCCCGTAGGGCAGCCAGGACCCCGCGTCGGCCCCCAGCGTCAGCGGGCTCGAGTGTCCGAGCGTCGCGCCGTCGCCCGCGTCCGCCGCGAGGCGACCCGGCGTCAGGAACATCGCCCGCGTGCCGACGCGCTCCGACGGCCAGACGTCCTCGGCCGCCCAGCGCCCGGCTCGCTCGGCGTACGCCCCGCGTGGCGGCACCGAGTCCTGGAGCCAGAAGCGCAGCATCGGGCCGTCCATGACGCCGGTGTCCTCGCCCTTGAGCCAGTGGTCCCAGAAGCGCAGCGCCTCCTGCAGGAACCCGATGCGCGGTCCCGGAATGCCCTCCTCGGGCCACATGTGCTCCCACGGTCCGATCAGCGCCGTACGCGGGCACGAGAGGCCGTCGAGCAGGCGGAGGATCGCGCTCGTGTAGCCGTCGTTCCAGCCGCCGACGGCGTACACCGCGCAGTCGATCGCGCCGTAGTCCTCGCAGACCGAGCCCTGCTGCCAGTACGCGTCGCGGCGCTGGTGCTCGAGCCACGTCTCGGCCGGGAACGGGCTGCCGTCGAGGCGCTCCAGCCACAGCTCGCGCCAGCGGTCCTCGCCCACCACCTCCGGGTCCGGCGGGCGCGCGTTGTACGTCAGCATCACCGACGCCCACGGCAGCAGGTAGAAGGCGAGCGGCAGCCCGCCGATGTAGTGCACGTCGTCGGCGTAGCGGTCGTCGGTGGAGCAGCACGTGATGATCGCCTTCAGCTCCGGCGGGCGGTGGGCTGCGACCTGCAGGCTGTTGAAGCCGCCCCACGAGATCCCCATCATCCCGACGGCGCCGGTGCACCAGGGCTGGGCGGCGAGCCAGCGCAGCACCTCCAGGCAGTCGAGCTGCTCCTGCGGGTGGTACTCGTCGAGCAGCACGCCCTCGGAGTCGCCGGAGCCGCGGATGTCGACGCGCACCGCCGCGTAGCCGTGGCCGGCAAACCAGGGGTGGCGCACCGCGTCGTCGGTGGAGGTCACGTCGCCCTTGCGGTACGGCAGGTACTCGAGGATCGCCGGCACGGGACGCGCTTCCGCGTCGTCCGGCAGCCAGATGCGCGCGCTCAGCCGCACGCCGTCGGCCAGGGGGATCCACGTGTGCTCGATGACGCGCACCCGGTGCGGGAACGCGGTGCGGATGCGGCGGTCCTCAGCCACGGGCCGGCCTGGGCTCGGGCGCGCCGCGCGCGGCGTCCGGGTCGAGGGCGCGCGTGCGGAAGTCCTCGGCCCACGGGCGGTAGGCGTCCCAGAGCGCGCGCAGCGCGTCGACGGGCTGCGGGTCGAGGTCGACGCGGAGGTCGACGTGCCGCAACCCGGGATCGCGGGCGACGACCACCACTGCGGACGCGGTCTCGCCTTCCTCGCCGCCGGCGTCGCGTCCCGCCTCGAGCGCGCGGACCAGACGCTCGGCGAGGGGCTCGCCGGCGATCCGCTCGAAGGCGTCGACCATCGCGCGGCCCACGCCCGGGTCGCCGAGCACGTTGCCGATCGCGACGCAACCGATGCCGTGCTCCTCGGCCTGCGTGGTCACGACCTCGGAGCCCGACCAGGCCGCGGTGCCCCCGACGGCGTCGACGACCGCCAGCTGGCGCCAGCGGGCGTGCTCGGCCGAGGCGACGAGCGCAGCCAGCGCGGCGGCGGCGTCGCACCCCGAGCGCAGCAGCGCCAGGCCGCGCGGGCCGAGCCGCGGGTCGGTGCGGTGCTGCGTCAGGACCACGCCGACGCCCGCCTCGACGTGCGGGACGCGCGCGCCGACGGCGAGATCCGCCGTGGCAGCGCAGGCGCCCAGATCGCCGGTGGCGGCGCAGCGTCCGGCGAGCGCGTAGGTCACTGCGGCCCCGCTTCCGCCGCCGTGGGCACGAGCCAGACGTCCGCCGGCTCCCAACCGAAGCGCGTCGCGGACTCGGCGGTCTCGCTGCGGCCAGGCGCGATGCACGCGAGATGGCCGTTGGGCCGCTCGATCGTGAGGTGCACGGACGGCCCCAGGTAGGCGACGTCGGTGACGCTGCCGTCGACTGCGATGGTGCCGCCTCCCGGCCGCACGCCCTCGGGCCGCACGATCGCGACGGCGTCCGCACCGATCGCGAGGCCCGTGACGCCGGGGACGTCCCACGTGCCGAGCTCGGCGAGGTCGATCGTGTAGCGGCCATCCGGGAGCGCCGCGCGGATCGTCGCCGGGAAGCGGTTGGAGGCGCCGACGAACCCCGCCACGAAGAGCGTGGTCGGCCGCGGGTAGACCTCGCGCGGCCGCCCGACCTGCTCGATCCGTCCGAGGTGCATGACGGCCACCCGGTCGGACATCGAGAACGCCTCCTCCTGGTCGTGCGTCACGTACACGAACGTGATGCCGACCTCGCGCTGCACCTCCTTGAGCAGCACCTGCAGCTGCTTGCGGAGCTTCAGGTCGAGCGCACCGAGGGGCTCGTCGAGCAGCAGCACCTCGGGCTCCAGCACGAGCGAGCGGGCCAGCGCGACGCGCTGCTGCTGGCCGCCGGAGAGCTGCCGCGGCTTCGCCCGCTCGCGCCCCTCGAGCCCCACCAGGCCGAGCATGCGCGCGACGCTGGAGCGGATCGTGTCGCGCGGCGCCTTCCGCTCGCGCAGGCCGAAGGCGACGTTCTCGAAGACGTCGAGGTGCGGGAACAGCGCGTAGTTCTGGAACACCGTCGTGACCGGCCGCCGGTGCGGCGGGACGCCGTTCATGTCGCGTCCGGCGACCTCCACGCGTCCGCCGGTCGGCTGCTGCAGCCCGGAGATCATCTGCAGCGTCGTCGTCTTGCCGCACCCGCTCGGGCCGATCAGCGAGAAGAACTCGCCCTGCGCGATGTCGAGGTCGATGCCGCGAACGGCCGCGAGGTCGCCGAAGTGCTTCTCGAGCTCGACGAGGCGGACGGCCGGCTGCGTCACTTGGACGCCTCCTCGGGTCCCAGCCGCGCCCCGGCGGCGCTGCGCACGCTGGAGAGGATGGCCGCGACCGCGAGCAGGGCGGTCGTCGTCAGCATCACGAGCACGCCGATCGCGTTCACCTCCGGGGTGACGTGCAGGCGGATCAGCCCGAGCAGCAGCACCGGCAGCGTCTCCGCGTTCGGGCCGCCGAGGAAGAGCGACGTCACCACGTCGTCGACGGAGAACGAGAAGACGAGCAGCCCGGCGACGATCACGGCGGGCATGATCAGCGGCAGCGTCACGCGGCGGAACACGCGCCAGGGCGTCGCGCCGAGGTCTGCCGCCGCCTGCTCCAGCGTCTCGGACAGCGTCGACATCCGAGCCTGGATGACGATGGTCGCGTACGCGGAGTTGAAGACGACGTGGCCGATCACGATCGTGACGACACCGAGGCCGACGTCGTAGCGGCGCAGCAGCAGGAACAGGCCGATCGCCAGCACCGTCTCGGGCAGGATGATCCGCATGTAGGTGGTGGCGTCGAGCACGCGCCGCGGAGCGCTGTGAGGCGCGCCGCACCCAGAGCGACGCCGTGATGGCGATCGCCAGCGACGCGATGGTCGAGAGCAGGGCGACCTCGAGGCTGGTCACGAATGCGTCGCGAACGCGCTGGTCGTTGAGCGCCTCGCTGAACCACCGCGTCGTGAAGCCGCCCCACGAGATGAGCCGCTCGTCGGAGTTGACGGAGTTGATCGCGACGATGGCGATCGGCGCCCACAGGCAGCCGAGGATGACCACGGACACCATCGCGAGGCCGCTCGGGCGCCCGATCCTCACGTGACTTCCTCGTAGCGGCGCAGCCGGGAGCGGGCGAAGACGAGGATCACCGTCAGCAGCACCATGAGCGACATCGCCATCGCCGAGCCGAACGGGTAGTCGCCGACCTTGAGGAACTGGTCGGCGATGACGTTGCCGAGCATCAGCGTCTTCTCGCCGCCCAGGATCGCCGGGATCACGTACTCGCCGGTCGCCGGCACGCCGACCAGGATGCAGCCGGCGATGATGCCCGGCGCCGCCAGCGGCAGGATCACGCGGCGGAACGAGCGCCAGCGCGATGCCCCGAGGTCGTGGGCGGCGTGCAGCAGGTTGGGGTCGATCCGCTCCAGCGCCACGAACAGCGGCAGGATCATGAGCGGCAGGTACGAGTAGACGATGCCGATCGCGATCGCGGTCGACGAGTAGAGGATCCCGGGCGAGTCGTCGCCGAGGTGCAGCCACGAGATGAGGGTGGCGAGCGGCCCGCCGTCGGCCAGCAGGTTGACGAGCGCGTACGTGCGCACGACGAACGACGACCAGAACGGGATCATCACCAGCACGAGCGCGAGCGTCTGCCGGCGTCCCTCGAGGCGCGCGATCCAGAGGGCCACGGGGAAGCCGATGACGAGGCAGAGCGCCGTCGCGACCGCCGACAGGAAGAGGCTGCGCAGGATCGGGCGCAGGTAGAGCTCGTCGAAGATCCGGTGGTAGTTGTCGAGCGTCCAGCCCCACTGGACGTCGAACGTGATGATGTTGATCTCGCCGAACGAGTAGAGCACGAGCAGGACGATCGGGCCGAGGAAGAAGGCGACCGTCCACCCCAGCGAGGGGAACACCAGCAGGGCCCGCGGGTGCGCGGCCCGGCGCCTCCTCACTCGCGTCCCCGCGCGGCCCTCGGCTGTTGGCGATGCGGCAACACGGCGTGGCGATTCGTAGCAGGACCGGCGACGCGCTGGCAATCCCGGCCTTGCGCCGCCCGGCGGAACCGTGCTTCATTTCCACGAGTGGTTGGGAATCTCGCAACAACCTGCCGTCCGTGGCGGCTGGCGGCGGGCTGATGCTCGCGGTCTACGTCGACACCGTACCGGCTGCGCTCGCCGAGGGGCCCGCAGACCCTGCGCGCCGCCGGCTTCGACGTGCGCGACGCCGTGGCGACGACGCCGTCGGAGGTCGTCGCCGCCGCGAGAGGAGCGACGGCGCTGCTCGTCGGCGACAGCCCGATCACGGCGGAGGTCTTCGCGGCGCTGCCGGAGCTCGCGATCGTCTCGACGGTCACGGTCGGCGTCGACCACATCGACCTCGAGGCCGCCGCGGCGCACGGCGCGTGGGTCGCCAACGTGCCCGACGCGACCACCGAGGAGGTGGCGACCACGTCGCTCGCGATGGCGCTCGGCCTCGTGCGGCACGTGCCGTTCCTCGACCGGCACGCGCGCGACGGCGGCTGGGACTGCTTCGCGACGGGCCCGCGCCGGCGCCCGTCGTCGCTGACGCTGGGCATCGTCGGCATGGGGCGCACGGGACGCGCGCTCGCCCGGCTGGCGGCACCGATCTTCGGGCGGGTCGTCGCGCACGGACCCCGCGCCGGCGGGCACCTGGCCTGCCGGGCGTCGAACGGCTCCTGCTCGACGAGCTGCTGCGGGCCGCCGACGTGCTCGCGCTGCACGCCCCGGCCGTCCGCGGCGCTCCCCCGCTGCTCGACGCCGCGGCGCTCCGCCTGTTGCCAAGTGGCGCGTTCGTCGTCAACTGCGCGCGCGGCGCGCTGCTCGACCTCGACGCGCTGCTCGCGGCCCTCGACGACGGTCGGCTCGGCGGCGCCGCGCTCGACGTCCTGCCCGCAGGAGCCGCCGGCGCCCGACGCGCCGGTGCTGCGCCATCCTCGCGTGGTCGTGACGCCGCACGCCGCCTTCTGGAGCCGCGAGGGCGAGCTCGACGCCGAGCGCAAGCAGGCCGCCAACGTCACGGCCTGGCGCCGCGACGGGCGGCCTCTCACCCCGGTCCTGGAGGGCCGCCGATGACGACGACCACGACCACCTGCGGCGCCGCCCTGGCGGGCCTGCTCGAGGAGCGCGGCGTCGACGTCGTGTTCGGCATCCCCGGCGTGCACACGCTCGAGATCTACCGTGGGCTCGCCGCGAGCGGCATCCGCCACGTCGTGCCGCGCCACGAGCAAGGCGCCGGCTTCATGGCCGACGGCTACGGCCGCGTGGCCGACCGCCCCGGCGTCTGCGTCGTGATCTCCGGGCCCGGCGTGACGAACGTGCTCACGCCACTTGGCCAGGCGCGCCACGACGCGCGCGGGATGCTGGTGCTCTCGGGCTCGGTGCGCCGTTCGGCGCGCGGGCGGCGCCTCGGTGTGATCCACGACCTGCCGGACCAGCTCGCCGTCACGCGTCCGATCGCCCGCTACGCGACGACGGTGGAGTCGCCGGATGAGCTCGCGCCGGCCCTCGCCGCGGCCTGGGCGGCGATGGAGGGCGCCGACGGGCTGCCCGGTCCGGCGCACGTCGCGATCCCGCTCGACGTGCTCGGGGAGCCGGCCGCGCCACCCGTCTCCGTCGGCGACGCCCGCCGCGCCGCGGGAGCCCGACGCCGCGGACGTGCAGCGCGCCGCGGAGCTGCTCGCCGGCGCGTCGCGGCCCGCGATCGTGCTCGGCGGCGGTGCGCGCCGCGCGGGCGACGCGGCCGTCCGACTGGCGCGAACGCCTCGCTGCGCCACTCGGCCTGACGATCAACGCGAAGGGCACGGTCGACCCGCGGCATCCGCTCGTGGTCGCGTCGCGCATGACGTTCGCGCCGGCCGATCGGCTGTTCCTCGACGCCGACGTCGTGCTCGCCGTCGGCACGCAGCTCTCGGAGCTCGACTGGTGGGCGCTCGACGCGCCGTTCGCGCCGGCCGGCGCGCTGATCCGCGTCGACCTCGACCCGGCCGCGATGGACGCCGGGCCCGGCGCCGGCCGTGCCGATCGTCGCGGACGCCGGCCGGACGCTCGCGGCGCTGGCCGACGCCGTGGCGGCGCGCGACGTGCGGTCCGACGGCAGCGGCACCGAACGCGTGGCCGCGGCCCTGCGCGACCTGCGGCTGCCCGAGGAGATCGGCGTCCACCTGCCGCTCGTGCGCGCGCTGGACGAGGCGCTGCCCGCCGACCGCATCGTCGCCGTCGACTCCACGCAGCCCGGCTACACGTCGAACCACGTGCTCGACGTCGAGCGCCCCGGCTCGTGGCTCAGCCCCATCGGCTACGGCTGCCTCGGCTGCGCGCTGCCGATGGCGATCGGCGCGAAGCTCGCGGCGCCGGAGCGGCCGGTGCTGGCACTGGCCGGCGACGGCGGCGTCCTCTTCACGATCCAGGAGCTCGCCACCGCGCGCGACCTGGGCCTGCCGCTGCCGCTCGTGGTCTGGAACAACGACGGGTACGGGGAGATCCGCGACTCGATGGCGTCAACCGGCATTCCGCCACTTGGCACGGACGCGTCGGCCGCGGACTTCGTGCGCATCGCCGAGGGCTTCGGCTGCCGCGGCGAGCGTGCGCAGAGCATCGACCACGTCGTGACCCTGGTCCGCGACGCGCTGGCGGCCGACCGGCCCACGCTGATCGAGGTCGGGCCCGGCACGGCGGGCGCGCATGGCTAGGCGGGGCGCAGTCGCCGCCGGACACCCCGACGAGGTGGCGGCGGCCCTCGACGTGCTGGAGGCGGGCGGCAACGCGGTCGACGCGTGCGTCGCGGGCGCGTTCGCCGCGTTCGTCGCCGAGCCCAACAACGCGGGTCTCACCGGGCTACGGACACCTGACCGCGTGGTCGCCGCAGCGCGGGTCGTTCCTCAGCGTCGACCACGGCCCGCGCGCCCCGGCGGCCGCGCGGCCCGACCTGTTCGAGCTCGTCGGCCCCGTGCGCGACGACCCCTACGCCTGGCCCGACGTCGTCGACCGCCGCAACGAGATCGGCGGCCTCGCGTGCGGCGTGCCGGGCGCGGTGGCCGGGCTCGGTCGCGGCGCACGAGCGCGCCGGTCGGCTGCCGCTGGAGCGAGTCGTCGCGCCGGCGGTCGCGCTCGCCGAGGCCGGCGTGGTGGTCGACTGGCTCCTGTCGCTGGTCATCGTCGAGCGGCTCGCCGACATCCGCACCCAGCCGACGGCGGCGGTGCGCCTGCTGGTGGACGGCGATCCGCCCGCGCCGGCCGACCACGCCGGGCGCGGGCGGCGCCTCGACACCTCGGCCCTCGCGGCGGCGCTGCGGCGCATCGGCCGCGGAGGGCGCGCGTGCGGTGCAGGAGGGGCTCGCTCGCCGAGGCGGTGGTGCGGGCGGCCAGCGCGAGCCGGCGGCATCCTGACGCTGGACGACCTCGCGGGCTACCGACCGCGGGTGGTGGAGGAGGAGCCGGCGCGCTACGGCGGCGCGCTCGTCGCGACGGCCGAGGACGACGTCGGGCACGAGCTGCTCGGCATCCTCGGCCACGCCGGCCTCGATCGGCTGGCGCCCGGGTCGGCCGACGAGCTGCACCTGCTCGCGGAGGCCTTCGGCCACGCGTTCGCCGACGCGCTGGCCTGGGCCGGCGACCCGGGCGAGGACGCGGCCGGCTCGCGGCGCCTGCGCAGCGCGGAGTGGGCGGCCGCGCGCGCGGCGATGATCCGCACGCGACCGCGCCGCGCAGCGTCCGATTGCACCGGGATCCGTCGACGGCGTGCGCGGCGTCCCGGGCGTCGGCGGCACGGCGGGTACGACGCAGGTCGCCGTGGCCGACGCCGAGGGCGGCATGGCTGTCGTCATCACGACCATCGGCCAGGACTTCGGCTCGCTGGTCTACGTCGAGGAGCTCGGCGCCTTCCTCAACACCGCCATGGCGAACTTCGATCCGCGCCCCGGCCGACCGAACTCGGTGGCGCCCGGCCGCATGCCGCTCTTCGCCGTGCCGGCCACGATCGCCGTGCGCGACGGCCGCGCGGTGCTGGCCTGCGGCGGCTCGGGCGGCTACCGCATCACGAGCGGCGTGGTGCACGCGACCGTGAACGTGCTCGACCACGGGCTGCCTGCCGACGCCGCCGTCGCCGCGCCGCGCGTGTGGTGCCAGGGCGAGGAGACGTTCGTCGACGCGCGCGTGCCAGCGGCGGTGCGCGACGAGCTCGCCGCGCGCGGACACGACGTGGTCGTCGAGTCGCTGACGCCCGGCGGCGAGCCGTTCGCGCGCGTCAGCCTCGTGACGGCGTCGCCGGACGGCGAGCTCGCCGCCGCCTCGGATCCGCCCTGGCACGGCGCGGCGGCGGCCCGGTAGCGACCGTGATGGACCGAGTGCTACCCTCTGCAACCGTGGTTGGGGATATTGCAACGGGTGGCGACGACGCCGCCCGGGAGGGCCGTGGCGCGCCCGATCGCGAGACGAGCACGCGCCGCAGCCTCGAGGTCCTGCTCTCGCTCGGCTCCGACGCCGCGATCGCGCGCGGCGGCCTCGGCGTCACGCGCATCGCCGAGATGCTCGGCCGCGAGAAGAGCCAGGTCTCGCGCACGCTCAAGACGCTCGCCGACTTCGGCCTCGTGGACCGCGATCCCGACACGCTCGCGTACCGACTGGGCTGGCGGATCTACGCGCTCGCCAGCCTGGCCGGCGAGCGGCGGCTGCTCGACGACGCGCGGCCCGTGCTGCGGCGGCTGGTGGACGACTTCGAGGAGCGCGCCTTCCTCTCGGTGCTGCAGGGCGCCGACACGCTGACGATCCTGTCCGAGTCGTCCGACTACGCCGTGCAGGCGATCGGCTGGGTCGGCCGGGTGTCGCCCGCCTACTGCACCTCGGTCGGCCAGGCGCTCCTGATCGACCACGACCGGCCGGCGCTCGACCGCCTGTTCCGGGACACCGAGTTCCGCCGGCTCGGCCCGAACACGGTCCGTAACGTCAAGGAGCTCGCCCGGCGCATCGACGCGGCCCGCGAGCGGGGCTACGCGATCGCCGACGAGGAGCTCGAGCTCGGCCTCGTCTCCGCTGCGGTGCCGGTGCGCGACGGCGCGGGCCGCATCGTCGCCGCCGTCAACGTCTCCGCGCCCAAGTTCCGGTTCGGCGAGCGCGTCCACGAGGCGGGCGCGGCGCTGATGGCGGCCGCGCAGTCGCTCGGCGCGACCCTGTCGGGGAGCGAGGGTCGGGCCGCCTCGTGAGTGCGACGGCGGCCGCCGTCGGCGAGCAGGTCCTCCGCTTCACGCGCGAGCTGCGCTGGGAGGCGGTGCCGCACCACGTCCGCCGTCACGTCGCGCTGGCGCTGCTCGACCACGTCGCGGTCTGCGAGGCCGGCCGAAGCGCGCCCGCGTCGCTGATCGCCGCCGACTACGCGTCCGAGGTGCACGCCGGTGACCGCGCGACGGCGCTCGCTCGACGGCCGTCGCCTCTCGGCGCCCGGTGCGGCCTGGGCCAACGGCGTGCTGGCCAACGTCCTCGACTACGACGACGGGCACCGCATCACCAAGGGTCATCCCGGCGCGATGGTCATCCCGGCGGCGCTCGCCACGGCGGAGGCGGTGAACGCGTCGGCGACGGCGTTCCTGGAGGCGGTGCTGGTCGGCTACGAGGTCGCGCTGCGGGCCGGCGTGCTGATCCACGAGCGCGAGGCGCAGTACCACGCGTCGGCGTCGTGGGGCGCGCTCGGCGTGGCGGCGAGCGTCGGGCGGTTGCTCGGTCTCGGCGGCGACGAGCTGCGCCACGCGATCGGCATCGCCGAGTACCACGCGCCGATCGCGCTGATGCCGCGCGCCGTCAACGATCCCGCGATGACGAAGGACACCACGGGCTGGGGCGCGTTCATGGGCACGAGCAGCGCCATGCTGGCGGCACGCGGGTTCACGGGCCTGGACAGCGAGTTCATGCAGGCGTCGGAGGACCTCGACCTCGGCTCGCGCTGGGACGTTCTCGAGCTGTACCTCAAGCCGTACCCGTGCTGCCGCTGGTCGCAGCCTGGCATCGACGCCGCGCTGCGGATGCGGGCGGAGGGCCTCGACCCGGGTCGGGTCGCGGCGATCGAGGTGCGCACGTTCGCGGCGGCCGAGGACCTCTCGTGGCGGCGCCCGCGCAACACGGAGGAGATGCAGTACAGCCTCGCCTGGCCGGTCGCCACGGCGCTGGCGCGCGGCCGCTTCGGGGTCGACGAGGTGCTGACGGGCTTCGACGATGCCGGGGCCGCGCGGCTCGTGGAGCGCATGCGGCTGACGGTCGACCCCGAGCTGACGGCGCGGTTCCCGGCCCGCCGCCTGACGGAGCTGGTGGTCGAGCTCGACGACGGCACCGTCCTGCGCAGCGGGGCGGTCGAGGCGGGAGGCGAGCCGGGAGCGGACGACTGGGAGGACGTCGTCGGCGACAAGGTGCGCGCGTTCCTCGACGCCGACGCCGCGCTGCCCGTGCCGGTGCAGGTAACGGCGCCGGCCGGCGTGGTGGCGGGCCGGTCGCGCGAGGCACTGGTGGATCTACTGGCCTTCGGGCTGCCCGAGCGACGGAGGAGGAGCACCGCATGATGCAGACCCGCGAGCCCGCGCAGCAGCTGCGGCTCGAGGCGATCCAGGCGCTGACCCCGGCGTTCCGGGAGCGCGCGGCCGCCAACGACGAAGCGAGCGCCTTCCCGGCCGAGAACTTCGCCGAGCTGCGGCGCGTCGGGCTCGTGGCGCTGACGGCGGGCGAGGACGACGGCGGGGCGGGCCTCTGGTCGGAGGGCCGCTTCACGCCGTACTACGAGGTGCTGGAGGCGCTGGCGTACGCGGACTGCTCGACCGCGCAGCTGCTGCAGGTGCACTCGCATGCGCTCGGCGTGCTGGCCCGGCACGCGACGCCGGAGCAGCGTGAGCACTACCTCTCGCCGATCGTGCAGGGCGGTCGATTGCTCGCTTCGGTCGGCAGCGAGACCGGGCCGACGGGCGCGCTGCCGGGCGTCTACGCGTCGGAGCTGGAGCGCGACGGCGACGGCTGGCGCCTGACGTGCACGAAGCACTTCGCGTCGCTGGCGCCGTCCGCCGACTGGCTGCTCGTCTGGGTCGCGGTGCCGGGGTCGGAGCCGTACCCGGATCGCACGGTGACGGTGCTGGTGCCGCGCGACGCGCCCGAGGTGACGCTGGTCGACGAGTGGGACGTCATGGGCATGCGCCCGACGGTCTCCTGGGGCGTGCGCATCGAGGGCCTGTACGTGCCGGCGCACGCGATCGTGGGCGAGCCGGGCGCCTGGGTGCGCAACGACCCGCGCACCTTCACGCTCGGCTTCGCCGCGAACCACGTCGGCGTTGCGCGGGCGGCGCTCGACTTCGCGCTCGACTGGGTGCGCGAGCGCCCGTACATGCGCGACAGCGACCTCACGCAGGCCGCGCTCGGCGAGCTGGCCGCGCACGTCCACGGCGCCCGCAGTGCGGTCTTCGCCGCGGCGGCGCGCTGGGACGCCGGCGACTGGGGCGCGGCCGAGGCGCAGTCGCTGATGGCCGTCCACCTGGCCAAGCGCGCGGCGCTCGAGTCGACCTCGAGGGCGTTCGAGATCTGCGGCGCGCGGACGGCCTTCCGCCGCTACCCGCTGGAGGCGTGGTTCCGCGACGTCCGCACGCTCACGCTGCACGTCCGCGACGACGTGCAGATTGCGCGAGCTCGGCCGCGGCCTGCTGGCCGGCGGCTCGACCTCGAAGGCGGCGCTGGACACGTCGGTCCTGCCCGGCCGCAACGCGTAGCCGCGGCGGCCCCGCGATCGCGGGCGGCTACGCCACTTGGCGTCGGTCTGCGCCACTTGGCGCGGCGCTCTGCCAGTTGGCGTCGCGCGCGCCACTTGGCGCCGCCCGCGAGCGAGCGTCAGCCGCCGACGTCGACGACGACCAGCCGCCCCTCCACCGACACCGGCACGGTCTCCGCGGTGTACGGGCCCCGCACCATGCCCGGCCGGGGCGGGGCTGCGTCGCGGAGCTCTGCCGCGTCCACGACCTCCACGTCGTACGACCGCACCCGCTTGCGCTCGGGGTCGAACCACGACGCGCCCGTGCGCAGGTCGAACTCCCACGCGTGCCACGGGCAGCGGATGATCTCGCCGGGGCGGTCGTAGCGGTAGTCGCCGGGGCCGTCCGAGGTCAGCGCGCCGAGCTGCACTCCCTCGCACAGCGGGCCGCCCTGGTGCGGGCAGCGGTTGCGGATCGCGAAGTACTCGCCGCCGACGTTGAACACGCCGATCGAGCGGCCCTCGACCTCGACGATGCGCCGCGAGCCGGGTGGCAGCTCCTCCACGGAGCCGACGACGACCCTAGCCACCGGCGGCGGCGGGCACGCCGAGGCCGTACAGGCGCGCGGCGTTGTCGTGCAGGATCTTGCGACGGAGGTCGGCCGGCAAGCGCACGGGCAGCGCCATGTCCGGCGCGTCGAAGTCCCAGTGCGGGTAGTCCGTGGAGAACATGATCCGGTCGTCCATGTCGAGCTGCTCGAGCAGCTCGGGGAACTGCTCCGGCCGCTCCGTCTCCTCCATCGGCTGTGTGGAGACGTAGATGCGCTCGCGGATCAGCTCCGACGGCGCGCGGTCGAGCAGCGGCGCCTCGGCTCGCAGCCGCCGCCACGCCCGGTCGAGGCGCCACATGAGCGCAGGCAGCCATGCGAACCCGCCCTCGATGAGCACGACGCGCAGCCCCGGGAAGCGCGTCAGCACGCCCTCCACCAGCAGGCTGGTGACCTGCGCCTGGTAGGCGAGGGCCATCGCCGCGGTGTCCTCGATGTAGTACGACGGGAAGCCGGCCGGCGTCATCGGGTGCCCGCCCCAGCCGCCGTTGTGGATGCCGAGCGGCAGGCCGTGGCGCTCGCAGGCCTCGTAGATCGGCCAGTAGCGCTTGCGCCCCAGCGGCTCGATGGTGCGCGACAGCACCAGCACCTGGACGAACCGCTTGTCGGCGGCCATGCGGTCGATCTCCGCCGCGGCGCCGATCCCGTCCTCGTAGGCGACGACGATGGAGGCGCGGAAGCGGGGTTCGCGGATCGAGCCACTCGGCGGCGAGCCAGTCGTTCGCGGCGCGTCGCGAGCACCGAGCCGAGCTCGAGGTTCAGCATCTCGCCGATGCCGAGCAGCGGGTTCAGCACCGCCGTCTCGACGTCCCACGCGTCGAGCAGCTGCGCCTGCGTGAAGGCGAGATCGGAGGCCGGCGGCCCGCCGCCGGGCGGCCAGGCGTCGACGCGCGAGGCACGGGGCGTGGGGCGTGGGTACTCGGCGCCCATGTACGAGCGGTCGCCGAGGTTCTCGCGCACCTGCCGGAAGGCGAGCGGCAGGTAGCCGAGCGCGTCGCGCCGCTCCCGCCACTCCTCCGGCATGTACGGCTGCAGCGCGTCGTCCGACGGCAGCGCGTTGTGCACGTCGCAGTCGATCATCGGCTCGCGGCGGCGGCGCGTCTCAGCGGCCATCGGCACCTCCCAGACGGTACAGCTGACGCGCGTTGTCCGCCAGGATCGCGCGCAGCTCGGGGCCGTCGGCGAGGGGCGGGATCGCGTCGGCCGGCTCGTCCCACTGCCAGTGCGGATGATCGGTCGCGAAGCACAGCAGCTCGTGCGAGCCGATCTGGTCGACCACCCGCGCGAACCCGGCGGCGTCGGTCGGCGCGTCGAACGGCTGGGTGGTCACCCGGACGTGCTCGCGGAGGTACGCCGACGGCGCCCGGCGCGTCCACGGGATCTCGCGACGCAGCGCGCGCCACAGCCGGTCGAAGCGCCACAGGAACGCACGGCAGCCAGGCGAAGCCGGACTCGACGCAGATGACGCGCAGGTCGGGGTAGCGATCGAAGGCGCCCTCGACGACGAGGCTCATGAGCTGCGTCTGGAACGCGCTCGCCATGTCGACGTACTCCTCGAGGTACGTCGTCGGCCATCCGACCGACGTCGGCGGATGGCCCGGCGCGCCGCCGAAGGTCAGCGCGAGCACCAGCCCGTGGCGCTGTGCTGCCTCGAGTACCGGCCACCAGATGCGCTGCCCGTACGGCGCAAAGGAGCGGACCGGCAACAGCACCTGGACGAATCCGGGGTGCTCGGCGGCACGCTCGATCTCCTCGACGGCCTGTGCCGGTTGGCCACCCGGGATGACGATCGACCCGCGGAGCCGTGGCTCCCGGTCGAGCCAGTCCTCGACCAGCCAGCGGTTGGCGGCAGTGGAGAGTGCCGCGGCGGCGTCGGGGTTCTTGACCGCCTCGGTCCCGTACTGGCAGACGAGGATGGCGGCCTCGACGTCCCACGGGTCGAGGGCGAGCGCGCCGCACGGCGTCGACGCTTCCTGCGGGCGCGGGCTCGGCGGCGAGGTCGGGGCGCAGGCTGGTCGCCGCGCCCGGCGGGTACGCCGTGTCGGTCGGCCCGCGGAACTGCGTCGTCTGCGCGACCTCGCGCCAATGCGGGTCGAGCCAGGGGAAGAGCTGCTCGATCGAGTCGATCGCCGCGTGCACGTCGCAGTCGATCACGGTCGCGCCACTTGGCAGGGCCGCCCGCGGCGACGGATGGGGCGCCGCCACCGTCACGCCCGCGGCAGGCCGAGCTTGCCGCGGTCCGGCACCGTGACGTGCAGGACGTTGCCCTCCGGGTCGTAGAACGAGCGGTAGCGGTACCACTCCGACTCGACGACCTCGGCCGCCCACTCGACTCCCGCCTGGTCGAGGTCTGCGATCGCCGCGTCGAGGTCGTCGACGGCGAAGGCGAACGACTCGATGCCGGCCGGCCCGGCGCCCGGAACGCGCCGCGTCGGGGCGCCGCCGCCGACCTCGATCAGGTAGATGGACACGTCACCCGCCTGGAAGCCTGCCCAGCCGTCCTCGCGCACGTACGGGAAGAGCAGCGGCAGCCCGAGCACATCGCGGTAGAACGGCGCCATCCGCCCCAGGTCGGCGACGAGGACGTCGATGTTATCGAGCCGTCCGAGAAGGCCGGGCATCTGCTCCCCTGTTGGCGATGTCGCAACCGACGTTGGCGAGGGTAGCACTCATTCCTCGCGTGCGAAGGGCACGCTGGCTGCCTCCGTGGTCGCCCACCAGCGGAAGAACGCCGCGCGCAGGACCTCGCCATCGGTCGTCGCCCCGAGCGTGCCACGTGTCCGCAACCGCGCCACTTGGCGCGCTGCCTCCGCGTCCAGCCGCACCGCGACGTCGACGCGCTCGAGGCCCGACAGACGTCGAACGACGGCTCGGTCGCGGGCAGCGGTCGCAGGTCGGCGGCGCGCGGGGCGGGAGCCGGTCGCTCCCACCGCGCGCGCTCGGCGCCCGAGGACGGTCGGATCGCCACCCGCACCGGCCGGACGTCGAAGCGCCGCAGACCGAAGATGTCGTTTGCGCACGGGTTGACGATCGCGAGGAGGTCGACCTGCGCGAGCAGCTCGACGTGGTCGCCGGCCGCCGTCGGCGTGTGCCGCCACCAGAGGGCGCCGTCTTGATGCACGCCGGCCTCGAGCCAGAGGTTGAGCGGATCGTGGAGGTCGCGCTCGTCGAGGCCCCAGGTACGGGCAACGGCGAGCTCGATCGAGCGGCAGCTCGCGTGCCCGGCGCAGCCGGTGGCGAGCTCGTACTCCTGGTCGGAGCACGCGGGGTACAGCAGATCGTGCCCGGGCGCGGTGTCGCCGGAGATCGTCGCCAGCGCGAGCTCGTCGGGCGGCGCCGACCAGAGCGTCGTGCCGAGGCGCGGCCGTGCGCCCTCCAGCGAGCGCGTGCGGCCGGCGTCGAGGCGCAGGCGGCGGTCGCGCAGGGCGAACAGCTCGACGTCGACGCCCTGGTCGCCGACGACCTGCTCGACCCGCAGCACCTCGCCACGGCGGACCACGACGCCGGCGCCGGTGCCGGGCTGGACGATCCGCACGTCTGCGAGCGGCGTGGCCGGATCGCCAGATGGCGCGTCCGCGCCACTTGGCAGGGTCGCGCCACTTGGCGCGGCCCGCCGCCCGAGGACGGCAGGCCAGCGGAGTCGGCGTCGGGCAGCTCGCGCAACGCCCGTGCCACCAGTGCGTCGATCGGCTCGCCTCGCCGCTCGGCCACGTGGCGGACGATTCGCTCCTGCTGGGCGCTCAGGGGGATCGCGACGATCACGCCGGCGGCAGGTGCGTCTCGAGGATGCCGCGCAGGCAGGCGTTGACCTGCGTCTGGCCGGTGCCCGAAGGCCGACCCGTGGCCGCAGCCCTCGAGCTCGTGGTACGTGCCGGTTCGCGCCAGCGCGGCGACCTCGCGCACGCGCTGGGGCGGCGTCTGCACGTCCTGCGCGAACGCCACCGCGTGGATCGGCGCGTCGATCCGCGGGAGCAGCTCGCTGGAGTCGTACTCCAGGCAGGCCTGCCACTGCGCCGCGAGCATCGCGCCGTCGCGGTCGGAGAAGTCGGACGCGATGAACGAGCGCAGCTCCGCCCACAGCTCGTCGTCGCCGAGCACCTCGGCCGGGTAGTAGAGGAGCGCGTAGTGCGTCGTCGCGAAGTCCGGCGGCAGCGTCGCCCCGGAGCGGCGCAGGTCGATCTCGGCCTCCTCCCACTCCCAGATGAAGCCGGTCTTCCGCACGCACGTGCCCATCACGGCCGCACAGCGCACGAGCTCCGGCCGGTCGTGTGCCAGTTGGACTGCGATCAGCGAGCCCATCGAGAGTCCGACGAGGGCCACCGGCGGCGTGCAGACCCGCTCGATGAGCGCCGCCACGTCTTGCGCGTGCGTCTCGATGGGCCACGGCGACGGCGTGCGCGACTCCGTGCCGCCGACGCCGCGCGCGTCGTACGTCGTGTTGCGCCAGCCGGGCTCGAACGCCGGCACCTGCCAGCGTCGCCAGTTGGCGCCGGGATGATCGCCCGCGGCGAGCCAGACCACGTCCGGGCCGGAGCCGGACTGGTCGTAGTGGAGCGTCACCTCGTCGAGCTCGAGTGCGGGCACGGAACCTCCCGGTAGGATGGCGGCGGATGATGGCGGTGACCCTCGCAGCGGTGCGCCTCGCGCCCGTGCTCGGCGACGTCGAGGGCAACCGGGCGCGCGCGGTCGCGGCGATCGGGGACGCGACGTCGCGTGGCGCCGATCTCGTCGTGCTGCCCGAGCTCGCGACGTCGGGCTACTGCTTCGCCGACGCCGACGAGGCCCGCGCCTCGGCGGAGCCGGTGCCGGGGCCGACGACCGATGCCTGGTCGGCCGTCGCGGCCGAGTCGGGCGCAGTCGTGGTGGGGGGCGTCTGCGAGCTCGACGGCGACGGCGCGGTGCGCAACACGGCGGTCGTCGTCGGCCCAGACGGGCTGCTGGCGCGCTACCGCAAGCTGCACCTCTGGGGCCGCGAGACCGAGCTGTTCACGACCGGCGACGCCGCGCCGCCTGTCGTCGACACGCCCGCGGGGCGCATCGGCATCGGCGTCTGCTACGACCTCTGGTTCCCGGAGCACGCGCGCGGGCTCGCGCTCGCGGGCGCGGAGATCCTCGTGTTCCCGAGCAATCTCTCGCACTCGCCGAGCCAGGACGGGCTGCCGCACCTCGACGTCATCACGGCCGTCGCAACCGCGCACGTCAACCGCGTCCACCTCGTGGTCGCTGATCGCTGCGGCACCGAGCGCGGCCACCGCTGGCTCGGAGCCTCGCTGATCGTCGACGCGGAGGGCACGCTCTGCGCGACCGTGCCCGACGACGACCGGCCGGCGACGGCGCTTGCCACGCTCGATCGCGCCGCGGCAGCGCGACAAGCGCTGGGGCGCGTGGAACGACGTGTTGGCCGATCGGCGGCCGGGGCTCTACGGGTCCGCCGTCTCGTAGCGCTGGAGCTTGCCGCATAGGCAACCGGCGTTGCCGCACGGCCAGCAGTGTCGCACGCCGCTCCGGCGCCTGGCCAGCCCTCGTGCGCCTTGTCTCGCTCCGTTGCCGTGTGGTAGAAGTGCCAAAAGCGGTTGCGAATACGGCAACCGTCCGGAGGAGGGGATGAGGCATGTCGAACGATCACGGACTCCCGCCGTGGGTCTCCGCGCGCACCTCGCGGCGCGCCCTGCTGCGTCGTGGCGCCGGCGTGGCGGGCGTCGGCTATCTCGGCATCCTTCTCGCCGCGTGCGGTGACGACGACGACAGCGGCTCGAGCTCCGCCGCCGCGCCGCCGACCTCGAGCGCGGAGCCGGCCACCAGCGCGCCCGCCACCAGCGAGGCCGCCGCGACGACCGAGGCGGCCACGTCGGAGGCCGCGACGACCGAGGCGGCGACGACCGAGGCGGCGACGACCGAGGCCGCGACCTCGGAGGCCGCCACGACGGCGGCCACCCAGGAGCTCTCGGGCTCGATCACGATGATGAACTACCCCGGCTGGATGGGGAAGACGACGGTCGCCGACTTCAAGGCCGCGACCGGCGTCGACGTCAAGGAGGTCGAGGGCCTGACCTCCGGCGTCTCCGCGGCCGCCGCGCAGATCGCGCAGAACAAGGACGAGTACGACATGTCGCTCGGCGGGCCCGGTGCTGGGTGAGCAGCTCGACGCCGGCGGCCTGCTGGAGATGGTCGACTTCGCCAACATCCCGAACATCGCGAACGTCGACCAGCACTTCCGCGACGCCTACCCGTGGGGCATCCCGACCGACTTCGGCAAGACCGGCTTCGCCTACCGCAAGGATCTGATCACGGAGCAGCCGACCAGCTGGGCCGAGTTCTGGGATCTGGCCAAGAAGTACGACGGCAAGACGACGATGCTCGACTTCGACGTCGACGTCCTCGGCGTCGCCCTCCTCTACAAGGGCTACAGCGTCAACAGCGCCGACGAGAAGGAGCTCGAGGAGGCGCGCGACGCGCTCATCGACCTCAAGCCGCACCTGCAGGCGTTCCTGCCCACCGACTTCACGAAGCCGCTCATCCAGGGCACCGCGGTCATGGCCGCCTCGTACGACTACGACATCGCGGCGGCCCAGAAGGAGAACGAGAACATCGTCTGGGTCGCGCCGACGGAGGGCATGCCGGCGTACCTCGACGGCTGGCTCGCGGTCAAGGGCACCGACAAGAAGGCCGAGGTCGAGGCCTTCATGAACTTCCTGCTCGAGCCGAAGAACTACGCCAACTTCGTCAACGGCATCGGCGCCTCGTACGTCATGCCGGCCGCCGAGGAGTTCATCGACCCGTCGATCACCGGCAACCCGAGCCTCAAGTACGACCCGGAGGCGATCCAGAGCGTGGAGTTCGAGGCGTTCCTCGGCGAGGAGGCCACGAAGATCCGCAACCGGGTGTGGCAGGAGGTCAAGAACGCCTAGCGTGGCGCCCGTCCCGCTCGAGCGCCTCCTCGACCCGCTCCTCCCGCCGTACGAGCCCGATCTCACCGCCGCGCAGCTCGCGCGGCGGCTCGGGGTCGCGCGGATCGCCAAGCTGGACGCGAACGAGTGCCAGTTCGGCCCCTCGCCGCGCGCCCTCGAGGCGGCGCAGGCCGCGGTCGCGCGGGCCAACCGCTATCCGGAGTGCGGCGGCGCGCTGCTCGAGCGCATCTGCGCGCGCCACGATGTCGAGCCCGAGCGCGTCGCGATCGCCCACGGCGCCGACGCGCTGATCGGCCACCTCGCGACGGCCATGCTCGGGCCCGGCGAAGAGGCCGTGCTCCCGGCGCCGTCGTTCGTGACCTACCGGCAGGACGTTGCCCGCGTCGGGGCGACCGCCGTCGAGGTGCCCGTGCGCCCGGACGGAGTCCTCGATCTCGAGGCTCTGGCGCGAGCGCGCGCACGAGCGCACGCGCGCTGGTCTTCGTCTGCAACCCGAACAACCCGACGGGTGGCCTTGCGCCGCGGGAGGCCGTGGAGGCCCTGGTCGAGGCACTGCCGCCCTCGGTGCTGGTCGTGCTCGACGAGGCCTACGCGGAGTACATCGAGCCTGAGCGCTACCAGGACGGCGCGGCGCTGGTTCGGTCGCATCCGAACGTCGCAGTGCTGCGCACGTTCTCCAAGCTGTTCGGGCTCGCCGGCCTACGCGTCGGGTACATGGTCGGCCCGGCCGCGGTGGCCGATGCAGTGCGCCGGCTGCGGCACTGGTACGACGTGACGGACGCGGGCCACCTGGCGGCAGCCGCGTCGCTCGACGACACCGCCGAGCTCGCTCGGCGACGTGCGGCGACGGACGCGACGCGCACTGCGTGGACGGCGGCGCTGCGTGCGGCCGGCCTGGAGCCGCTGCCGTCGGCGACGAACTTCCTGACCGCACCCCTCGCGGACGCCGGCGGGCTCGCGGAACGCCTTGCGTCGCGTGGCGTGCTGGTCCGCGCGCTGGGCGGCCCGCTCGGCGAGCTTCTGCGGGTCAGCCTCGGGGACGACGACGACCTGGAGCAGCTCGTCGGCGCCCTCGAGCACGAGCGGTAGCCGGGCACCGCCGCGCTCGTCGGCGTGCCAAGTGGCGCGCGCCAGTGGCGGACGCGCCAAGTGGCGGGCGGCCAAGTGGCGGACGCGCCAAGTGGCGCGCGCCGAACGACCAGCTCCGCCGGCGAGCCCGCCCCGCACGGGCCCGGCCGACGGAGGACCCGAGCGGCTTAGCGCAGCCGCTCGACGCGCTCGAGCTGCCCGCTGCGCCCGCTGCGGTAGGCGGCGTCGAGCAGCTCCACCGTGCGGGCGCCGAGCTCGCCCGGCGAGGGGTTGTCCGTGCGCT
The DNA here is from genome assembly GCA_963767885.1 of uncultured Actinomycetota bacterium. Taxonomy (GTDB): domain Bacteria; phylum Actinomycetota; class Thermoleophilia; order Gaiellales; family F1-60-MAGs149; genus CAVYFW01. The sequence continues at coordinate 124,208 of CAVYFW010000008.1, read as the reverse complement.
TGCCGAGCACGAGGTCGACCAGCGCGTGGGGTGGTCCGTCGCAGTTGTAGTCGCCGTCGCCGGACGTGACGTCCAGCGCCTCCTCGATGCCATCACGGCGCCACAGCCAGGCGCGCTCGCGCTCGACGTCGAGGTGGAACTGGCCGTCGCTGCCGATCGCCCGGACGACGAGCTGGTTCTTGTTGTCGTTCGCGCCGACGTGTGCGGAGCCGCCGGAGACCGTGCCGATCGCGCCGTTGTCGTAGCGCACCGAGATCGCGTCGTGCAGCTCCACCGGCGCGTCGAGCGGGGAGGACATGAGCGCGAACGCCTCGGACCCGCGCAGGCCCGTGAGCCAGAGCGAGATGCCGAGCGCGTGCGTCAGCTGGGCCTGGGCGTAGCCGCCGCCCGAGAGCTGCGGGTCCGTCCAGGTGGCCTGCTCGGGCACCGCGTCGGGGTCGGCCTGCGGGTACGAGCCCGTGTTGGAGAGCAGCTCGCGCGTCGTCGAGCCCATGTGGACGACGACGTGCTCGACGGTGCCGATCCCGTGCCGGTCGATCAGGTCCTTCATGCCGCCGACGAGCGGGAGGTAGTTCCAGCCGTACGAGATGACGAGGTGCCGGTCGGTGCGGGCGGCCGTATCGACCAGATCCCACGCGTCCGCCGCCGTGATGGTGAAGGGCTTCTCCACCAGCACGTGGGCGCCGGCCTCCATCGCGGCCTTGGCGTGCTCGTGATGGAGGCCGGTGGGGCTGGCGACGACGCAGAGATCCACGCCCGCCGCCAGCACCTCCCGGTAGTCCTCGCTTGCGATCGGGAAGCCGAAGCGTTCCTTCACGCGCTGCAGCTCGGTCTCCCCTCGGCGGCAGACCGCGACGAACTCGACCTCGTCGCCGCGCTGAGCCAGGTTGGGGAGGTGGGACGTGACCGACCACGCACCGGCGCCGATCACTCCAAGCCGCAGCTTGGCCATGTGCTAGCCGCCGTTCGGGTAGTACTCGTCGATGTTGTCCTTCGTGATGACCTCGTGGTTGACCAGGAGGTTCTTCGGCAGCGTCACGCCGTTGATGGCGTCGATGATCGCCGGCACCGCGATGGAGCCGTAGGTCTCGGGGAAGTACGCGACATCGCCGATCCACTGCGGGTTGTTGCGGATGTCGTCGTGCGACGTCGGGTCGGCGCCGTGGGAGCCGATCCACACGTCGGCGGTGCGGCCGCTCGTCTCGGCGGCGGCCTTGGCACCGAGCGCCATGTCGTCGTTGAGCGACGCGACGATGATCTTCTTCTGGCCGCTGAGGGCCGTCAGCGTGTCGGCGAACGCCGTGCGGCCGCCGTCGGTCGTGGCCTTGCCGTCCACCAGGCGGAACTGGTCGTCCGGGATCGGGCCGCAGATGTTCTCGAAGCCCTTGCGGGTGCCGTCTGCGCGCTCCTTGATGACGGCGCCGGCGGCCGGGGCCGTCAGCAGCACGAAGGTGTCGTACTCGCACGTGTCGCCGCTCTTCATGGCGTTGCCGATGGCCTCGCCGAGCAGCTCGCCCGCGTAGCTGTTGTAGGCGCCCATGAAGGCCACCTCACACGGCGCCTGGTGGATGTCGATCGCCAGCGTCGGGACGTCCGGCCCGGCCTTGCAGACCGCCGGGGCGGCCTTCTCGTCGAGCTGGAAGTTGATGATGCCCTGCACGCCCTGCGTCTTCAGGTTGCGGGCGCAGTCGAGGGCCTTCTGGCCGTCGAGCTGGGAGTCGCAGAAGATGAGCTCGGCGCCGGCCTTCTTGGCCTCCGCCTTGATCGAGTCGGACACGATCTTCACGAACGGCAGCGAGTCGCCGAGCGAGATGTAGCCGATCTTCAGGCCCTGACCGCTACCCTCGGCCGCGCCGCTGTAGGTCGCGATGTTCGGATCGACCGCGGTCTCCTCCGGCGCCGAGGTCTCCTCGGCCGCGGTGGTCTCCTCGGCCGCGGTGGTCTCCTCCGCCGCCGTCGTCTCCTCGGCCGCGGACGTCTCCTCGGCCGCGGTCGTCTCCTCGGGAGCGGCCTCGCTCGTGGCGGGCGCGGCCTCGCTCGTCGCCGGAGCCGCCTCGCTCGTCGCGGGCGCGGCCGCGCTCGAGCTCGACCCTTCATCATCGTCGCCGCAGGCGCTGACGCCCAGAGCCGCAACGACCGCGAGCGCCGTCACGGCGCCCCACCGTCCCCATCGACCGGCCATGCCGTTCCTCCTCATGCGGGTTTCGGCCGTCGTCGGCCGATGGTTCCGATCCTCCCTTGGAACCGGTTCCAAGCTGCGTACGATCGAAGCAGGCCGACGCCAGGATGTCAAGCGACGCGGGCGGCCGACGGTGGCGCGCACGACTCGCCCGGGATGAACGTGGCGCGCACCACGACGCGTTCCGCGGGGCCGCCCGCGAGCCGGTCCAGGAGCAGCTCCGCCAGCGCGCGCCCGACGCGCCGGTAGTCCCAGCTCATGGCCGCCACCGGCGGGTCGACGACGCGCAGGGTCGGCGGATCCTCGGCGCACACCAGCGAGATGTCACGCCCCGGCCGCAGCCGCAGCTCGCGCAGCGCCTGGAGGACGCCATGTGCGAGCTGGGCGTTGCCGGCGATCAGCGCCGTCGGCGGCGCCTCGCTGCACAGGAGCTCCAGCGTGCGCTTGCGGCCGTACTCCTCGCTGAACTCGCCATCCTCGACCAGCAGCTCGGCGTCCGGCACGCCCTCCATCGCCAGCCGCAGCCCGTGCTCGACCTCGGGCGTCACCCGCACGGTCGGCGTGCCCGCGACGAAGGCGATGCGGCGATGGCCGAGGCCCAGCAGATGCGCGCCGGCGACGCGGGCCGTCGGTGCGTGGTCGAGCAGCACGCACGACGCGTCGAGCCATTCGACCTGCCGGTCGTAGAGCACGCACGGCACCTGCACGCGCTCGAGCTCGGTGCGCGTGGCGGGGTCGTCGGCGTCGGCGAGCGCGAGCACGAAGCCGTCGACGCGGCGCTGGCGGAGCAGGCGGACGTAGTCGGCACCGAGGTCGGCCCGGCCCTCGGCCGTGGCGATGACGAGGGCGTAGCCGGCTGCGCGCAACGCCGCCTCGGCACCGTGCAGCACCGGCGCGACGCCGGGGCTCTCGATCTCGCGCACCATGAACCCGATGAGCCCTGTCGCGCCGCGGCTGAGGCTCCGCGCGAGGAGGTTCGGCTCGTAGCCGAGCTCGAGCGCCGCGGCGCGGACGCGCTCGCGCAGCTCGGGCGACGCGGAGGTGCCCTCGGACAGCGCTCGTGACGCCGAGGACAGCGACACGCCCGCGTGCCGAGCGACGTCCCTGAGCCCCGGACGCCCGTCCCGCGGCGCGCCCTCCCTCGCATCCATGCTCGTGATGGTAGCCGCGTCGCGCGTCGCGGTCACCTCGGCTTGGAAGCGGTTCCACGACGTGGTACCTTCGCCACATGACCGCTGCGACGTCGGCCGTCGACGAGACCCTGGACGCGCTGCTCACCTCGCCGTCCTTCTTCGACGACCCCTACCCGACCTACACGCGGCTGCGCGACGAGGCGCCGGTGCACTGGTGCGAGCCGTGGGGCGCGTGGGTGTTGACCCGGCACGACATCGTGTCGAGCGTCGTCAAGGATCAGAAGCGCTTCGCGAGCGGCGGCTACGAGCTGCGCGTGGCGGAGAGCCTGGAGCGCCAGTTCGGCGTCGAGCTCCCGAGCCTCAGGGCGCACTACGCGATGAAGATCGTCACCATCGCCGACCCGCCCGAACACGGCCGGCTCCGCCGGCCGATCGTCCGCGGCCTGGGCCCGCGCGTGCTGGCCGTCGCGCAGCCGGTGACCGAGCGACTGGTGCGCGAGCACCTCGAGGCGTTCGGCGACGCCGACGTCATCGATCTCGTGCCGAACTTCTCGCTGCCGGTGCCGGCGCGCCTCATCGCGGGACTCCTCGGGGTCCCCGAGCGAGACCAGGCGGACTTCTCGCGGTGGTCGCACGACATCGTCGCCTTCCTCGGCGGTGGCAAGCCCGACGTCGATCGCGCGCTCGCCGCCGAGCAGGCACTGAGCGAGTTCCGCGCCTACCTGCGCGAGCTGATCGCCGAGGCCCGCACGGCCGAGCGCGACGACATGATGGGCGTCCTCATGCGCGGCGCCGACGGCGACGCGCCGCTGAACGACGAGGAGCTCATGGCCACCGCCGTGACGCTCGTCTTCGCCGGGCACGAGACGACGGCGAACATCGTCTCGAACGCCGTTCTGGCACTCCTGGAGTTCCCGGACCAGCTGGCCGCGCTGCGGGCGGACCCGTCGTTGACCGAGGCCGCCATCGAGGAGGCGCTCCGCTACAACGGGTCGGTGCAGCGCGTGCGCCGCGTCGCCCGTGACGACGTGGAGCTGGAGGGCCAGCAGATCGCCGGTGGCGACATCCTGCTCAACTTCCTCGGTTCCGCGAACCGCGATCCGCGTGCCTGGGACGACGCCGACCGCTTCGACCTGTCGCGCAGCTCGACCCGTCACCTCGGGTTCGGCTACGGCCCGCACTTCTGCGTCGGCTCGGCCCTCGCCCGCATGGAGGCGCCGATCATGCTGGGCGCCCTGCTCGAGCGGTACGCGTCGATCGAGCTGGAGGCGCCGCCGCGCTGGGCGCCGAACATCGTCTTCCGCGGGCCCGAGCAGCTCCTCCTGCGCGTGGCGTAGGGGCGCGCCCGTCAGGTCGCCGGCGGGAGCTCGGAGCCCAGTCGCAGCAATCGCGCCTCCTGCCGCCAGCGCTGGACGGTGCGTAGTGACGGCAGGCGCACGCGGTACCGGTCCGGGGGCCCGTCCTCGAGCGCGACGGCGAGGCCCTCCGCGAAGCTGCCGCCCTCGGCCCAGACCTGCTGCGCGGCCAGGCGACGATCAGGGTACGCGTACGAGCCGGGCCGCGGACGGCCCGAGGCCGGCGGGGTCGCGCAGGAGCGGACGAAGTCTCCGAGGGCGTCGGCATACCGGCGCGACGTGAAGCCGAGCGAGGCGAGGAGCTCCACGATCCTGGCGATGAGCGCGCGCCCTGACGCCGACGCGATGAACTCCGGGTCGCGATGCTGCTCGCACAGGGCGAGCGTGACGCCGTGTCGGAGGCGGACGGGCTCGCCGGGGCGCGACGCCGGGAAGCACCCGGCGCACGTCACCGCCGGCGTGGCGCCCCCGTTCCCATTGCCCTCGGATGTCGGATCGAGCGTCGACGGCTCGCGCAGCGGGGCGGAGCCGTTGACTGCGACGGCGGAGGTACCCGCGCGGCGTCGCCTGTTCTTGCGGTGCTTTGCCATGGCGCGACGATGGCCACGCCGTGGCGCGCGCCGCTGGTACGGAATCGCGCCGGTTCCGCGCAGTGTCGTACCGGACGCCGCGCAGCGCACGGATCTCGCCCGACCTGTGTCGACATCGAGACGCGACGCGCGCACGACGCGCCTCGTCGGGCCGAGGTCGCGGCGCCGCCCCGGCTCGAGGCGGTGACGCCAATCGCGCACGCGCCACTTGGCGCAGCGCGCGCTGCCTCCCCGCCCGCCTCCGGCGCGTGGCTATCCTCCGGCGCGTGAAGATCGCCATCTGCGTGAAGGAGGTGCCGGATCCGACCGCCAAGAAGCGGATCGACCCGGGCACCGGCCGTCTCGTCCGCGCGGGCGAGAACACGATCAACCCGTACGACCGCCACGCCATCGAGGAGGCCGTTCGCCTGAAGGAGGCGGACGGCGACACCGAGATCGCGATCGTCCTCATGGGGCCCGCCTCGGCGTCGCGCACCGTGGACAAGGCGCTGGCCCAGGGCGGTGACAAGTCGGTGCACCTCGCCGACGACGCGCTCGCGGGCACCGACCTCGTCGGCACGGCCACCGCGCTCGCGGCGCTGTTGCGGCGCGAGGAGTACGACCTCGTGCTGTTCGGCCAGCAGGCTGCCGACTCCGAGTGCTACGTGATGGCGGCGGCGGTCGCCGAGCTCCTGCAGCGGCCGTGCGTCACGCAGGTCGCGTCGCTCGCCGTCGAGGGGAGCGCGTTGACCGTGAAGCGCCAGGTCGAGACGGGCTACGACACGATCTCGGTTCCGCTGCCTGCCGTGCTGTCGGTCTCCGACGCCATCAACGAGCCGCGCTACCCGTCGCTGCCCGCCATCATGGGCGCGAAGCGCAAGCCGCACGAGGTGCTCGCGCTCGCGGACGCCGGCATCGACGCCGGGTCCGTCGGGCAGGCAGGTGCGAAGACGGCCGTCGAGGGGCTGTCGACGCCGCCGGCGCGCGGCGACGGCATGAAGATCGAGGACTCGGGGGACGCGGCGGAGAAGATCCTCGCGTTCCTCGTCGAGCGGAAGCTGGTGGTCTGATGGCGGGGATCGGCGTCTTCTGCGAGCTCCAGCACGGCGAGTTCACCAAGGGCTCGCTGGGGCTGCTGGCCGAGGCCGCGCGGCTCGGCGGCGAGCTCGGCCAGCCCGTCCACGCGCTCGTCACCGGCGAGGTGTCGGACGACGTGGCCGCGGCGCTGGGCGGACACGGTGCGAGCGCCGTGCACGTCGCGGACGGCGAGGCGCTCGCCGGCGGCCTCGCGCAGCCCATCGTCGACGCGCTCGCGGCGCTGCAGACCGAGCACGACCTGGACTACGTGCTCTTCATGGCGTCGATCGTCGCGTCCGACGCCGCGGCCGGCCTTGCCGTCCGCCTGGGCGCGGGCCTCGTCATCGACGCGGTCGAGCTCGTGGCCGAGGGCGGCAAGCTCGTGACGCGCCGCGCCGGTCTCGGCGACTCGGTGCTCGCCCATTGCGGGTTCACCACGCCAATTGGCGCGGTCGTCGTGCGCGCCAACACGTACGCCGCCCGCGAGGACGCCGCCGGCACCGCGCCGGTCGACCGCAGCCAGCCGGCCGTGCAGGACTGGTCGGTCGCCGCTCGCATCGTCGGGCACGAGGAGGCGGTGCAGGAGGGCGTCGACATCGGCGAGGCGGACGTCCTCGTCGCCGGCGGCCGCGGCCTCGGCAAGCCGGAGAACTTCGCGCTCTGCGAGGAGCTCGCCGCGGCGCTCGGCGGGGCGGTGGCCGCGACGCGCGCCGTCGTCGACGCCGGCTGGTACCCGTACTCGACCCAGGTCGGCCAGACGGGCAAGAGCGTGACGCCGAAGCTCTACATCGCGTGCGGCATCTCCGGCGCGATCCAGCACAAGGTCGGCATGCAGAACGCGAGCACCATCGTCGCGATCAACAAGGACCCGAACGCGCCGATCTTCGACTTCGCCGACCTCGGCGTCGTCGGCGACCTGCACGCGATCGTGCCCAAGCTGACCGAGCTCGTGAAGGCGCGCAAGGCGTAGCTCCGACCCGCGCGTCGGAGGCTGGCAGCCATGGCACGCCGTGCCCGCATCGGACTGCTGACGCTGGCCCTGTGGCTGCCCGTCGCCGGCCTGGTCGCCTGCGGCGGCGACGGCGAGGACGGGACGACGACGGCGACCGTCGCCGCCTCGGCCAGCAGCACGGAGGAGGCGCCGCCCGTCAGCGAGGTGGACGGGTCGTCGCCGGCGGCGCCGACGTCGACCGCGACGACCGCGCCGGAGGCGTCCACCCAGGCGACGGAGCCCACCCAGGCCACCGAGCCCGCGACGACCATCACCGGCGGCGACCTCGGCGAGAACCCGCTGCGTCTGACCGCCGGCGACCTGCCGGGCTACCAGGAGGTGCCGTACGAGTCCGAGGCGGCTGAATGCCTCGGCCCGGCCCTCGACGCGGACGCGGCGATCGCCGTGGCGCCCAACGCGTTCCGGCCAGCCGACCAGGGCTCCGAGGCGCGCAGCCGCACATGGTCGTACGCCGACGAGGCCGCAGCGACCGCCGCCTTCGCCACCGCGACCGGCCCCGAGGTGATCGCGTGCATCGCCGATGGCGCCGAGGCTCGCCTGCAGGGCGAGGACTACGAGCCCGGGGGCGCGATCACGCAAGGCGAGCTGGCGCTCCCGACGCTCGAGGGTGCGGACCAGCAAGGCGGCGCGCAGTTCGTCGTGACGTTCACCCCGAAGGGCGGCACCGACGAGGTCACGGGCTACTCCGACCTCGTCGTCGTCCGGCAGGGTGCGACCGTCGCTGCGTACCAGTTCCTGGCCAACGGCGCACCCTTCCCGCCCGAGCAGGAGCAGGCCGCGGTCGCCGCCGCGCTCGGCCGTGGGGCAGGCGGGGGCGGTCGATGACCGCGCCGTACTCGGTGCTGCACCTCGACGCGGTCGAGGCGATCGACGTCGCCGGCGTGCACTACCTGCCGCTGCGGCACGAGCTCGGCACGACGGGGTTCTCGGTGAACGCCTTCCGTGCCGACGACGGCGAGCTCCTGGTCGAGGAGCACGACGAGACCGGCGACAACGCCGGGCGCCAGGAGGAGCTCTACGCGGTCGTCGCGGGCCGCGCCACCTTCACCGTGGCCGGCCAGGAGATCGACGCGCCGGCGGGCACCCTGGTGTTCGTGCGCGATCCGGCGACACGGCGTGCCGCGGTCGCGCACGCCGACGGCACCGTCGCGCTCGCCGTCGGCGGTCGCACGGGCACGTACCAGGCGTCGCCATTCGAGTTCACGTACCGGGCGCACGGCGCGATACAGCGCGGCGACCACGCGAGCGCCATCACGATCCTGGAGGCCGGCCACGCCCTCCATCCGGGCAACGCCGCCGTGCTCTACAACCTCGCCTGCTACGAGGCGCTCGGCGGCCGCCGCGACGACGCGCTGCGCCACTTGGCACGCGCGGCCGAGCTCGACCCCCGCGTCCGCGAGTGGGCCGCGGGCGACACCGACCTCGACGCGATCCGCGGCGACCCGCGCTTCCCGCGCTAGAGGCCCCAGCGCGACGCGAAGGTGCCGAGCGAGCGGTCGATCGCGGCCCGTGCGATGCCGGGATCGTCGGGGTAGAACGCGACCGGGTCGTCAAGTAGCGCGCCCTCGACGCCGATCGCTCCCTCCAGCGAGGCGTGCAGGCAGTAGGCGGCGTAGGTCTTCGCGTAGCCGCCCTCCTGCACCAGCACGAGCCGCCCGCCGCACAGCTCCGCGGCGAGCTCGCGCGCCATTTGGCCGAGCCTGCGGAACCCCGGCATCGACACCGACATCCGGGAGTTGGGATCGAACTGGCTCGCGTCCTGGCCGTTGGCGATCAGCAGCAGGTCCGGCTCGAAACGGCGCAGGATCGGCGCGACGACCCGCTCCATCGCCTCGCGGTAGCCGATGTCGCCGGTGCCGGGCGGGAGCGCGACGTTGACGTTGTAGCCGATGCCCTCGCCCGTGCCGATCTCGAGCGGCGAGCCGGTCTGCGGGTGGCTCGGGCCCCACGAGCCGTGGTCGTGGTGGAGCGAGACGGTCAGGACGTCCGCGCGGTCCTCGAAGCACGCCTGCGTCCCGTTCCCGTGGTGGACGTCCCAGTCGACGACCGCGACCCGCTCGACGCCGCGGCGCCGCGCGTGCTCGGCCGCGATCGCGATGTTGGAGAAGAAGCAGTAGCCGTCGGCCCGTGCGGGCTGGGCGTGGTGGCCGGGCGGGCGCACGAGGGCGTAGGCCAGCGGCGCGTCGCCGTCCAGCACCGCGTCCACGGCCTGGATCGCCATGCCCACCGACGCGAGCGCGGCATCCCAGGTGGCCGGCACGGCGCGGGTGCCGACCTCGAACTCGCCGCCGCCCGCGGCGCAGAAGTCGCGGACCCTGGCGATGTAGTCGGTCGGATGGATCAGCGCGACCTCGGCCTCGCTCGCATGGCGGCCGTCGCGCCAGCGCACGTGCGCCGCGATCGGCCCGCGCTCCAGCACGCTGCGCATGTTCGCCACGCGCTGCGCGCACTCGAAGTGCGGCTCCGGCTCGGCGAGCAGCGAGATGTCCGGATGGTCGCCCATGCCGACGCCGGTGTCGTGGCGGAGACTGTCGTCGTGCCAGAAGACGTCGATCCGATCCACGCGGCTACAGTAGCCGCATGGCCGGCGACGCTGACCGTGACGCACTCGACGCCGAGGGCGACGCCGCGCAGGCCCGTCTCGACGAGGCGGTGGCGATGGAGGCGGTCGCGCACCGATTGTGGCTCGACGGCGAGCGCGAGCGGGCGCGTGTCCGCTTCCACGACGCCGCCGTGCTCTACCGGCAGTCCTGGGAGGCCGCGAAGCCGGATGCCTACGGGCGGCTGGTCGGCATGCTCAAGGCGTCCGTGCTGAGCGGCTCGGCCATGGAGGAGGCCCGCTACGTGCGCGCGCTCCACCTGCAGACGGAGTCGCCCGTCGCCTCCTACGCCCTGGCCATCTCGGCGCTCGTCGCCGGGGACGACGCCACGGCTCGCCGACTCGCACAGCGACTGCGCAGCGCGTCCGACGCCTTCCGGCGGGCGGGGGAGGGCATCGCGGCCATCGCGGATCGCGACCCGCAGCGGACGGGGGAGGCCATCGCCGCGATCGTGGCCGACTTCGAGGCGCGCGAGGAGCACCTGACGGGCGTGCGCATCGCGGACACCGCGCTCATGCTGCGCGAGCTGGCGGCTGCCCGCGCGCCTCCGGGTCGACGTCACGTCACCCGTGCTGCCGCGCTGATGCGGCGCGCGTGGGCGATCGTGGCGGTGCTTGCCGCCGGGGTCCTCCTCGCGCCCTCCGCGCAGGCGGCGCTCGCCTTCCGCGACTGCCCGGACGCGGACGGATTCGAGTGCACGACGGTTGCCGTGCCGCGCGATCGCGGCGACCCGTCGGCGGGCACCATCCAGCTGCGGGTGGCGCGCGAGCTGGACGCGCCGCTCTTCGCGCGGATCCCGCTGCTCGCGCTGTCCGGCGGTCCGGGCCAGCCCGGCGTCGCCTTCGGGCCGCTCTGGCAGGCGGTCCTCGACGGCGTCCAGTCGCGCTACGCGATCGTCCTCGTCGACGTTCGCGGCACCGGTCGATCCGGCCTGCTGCGCTGCCCCGAGCTGCAGCGCCAGGGCCTGACCGACGTCACCGTGCGCGCGCCCGGAACGGTGGAGGCGTGTGCGCGGCGACTCGGCCCGGCGCGCGACGCCTACGCGACGACCGAGACCGTCGAGGATCTCGACGCCGTGCGTGCGGCGCTCGGCGCGCCGAAGATGGCCCTGTTCGGCGTCTCCTACGGCACGTACTACGCCCTGCGCTACGCGCGCGCACACCCCGACCGCGTCGACCGGCTGATCCTCGACTCGGTGGTCCCGCAGGAGAACGTCGGGCTCGACCTGCCGGCCACGTGGCCCGCCCTGCGCGGGCTCCTGACGGCGCTGTGCGGCGGGAGCCGTTGCCGCGCGATCACGCCCGACCCGGTCGCCGACCTCGCATCGACCCTCGGTCGGCTGCGTGCGGGGCCGTTGACGGCGCCGATCTTCGACGGCCGCGGACGGTCGCGGGTCGCGCGCATCGCCGACCCGCGCGCCCTCTACGACGTGCTCCTCGGCGCCGCGCTCGACGATCAGCTGCGCGCGGCCCTCCCGGCGGCGCTCGCGGCGGCGAGCCGGGGCGACGCCGTGCCCCTGGTGCGCGCCGCGCAGCGGAGCCGGTCGCTCGTCGCGCCGCCCCTGAACGCCGAGACGCTCGACTGGGCCGTGCACGCGGCGACCCTCTGCGCCGACCTCGGGCCGCCGTCGGCCTACGGCCTGCTGGCACCGGACGTCGTCGCGCCGTTCACACCCGAGGAGGCGGCGGCGAACGGGCTGCACGACATGTGCGGTCGCTGGCCGCCGTCGCGCGCGGCGCTGGCGCCGGCGCCGGGCCCGCTGCCGGACGTCCCGACCCTGATCCTGAGCGGCCAGTACGACGCCCTCACGCCCCTCACCGACGCGCGGCGCGAGGCGGCCCGCAGCCCACGCGCGGAGGTCGTCGTCGTGCCGGGTGTCGGGCACAGTGCCATCACCGACGTCAACGACTGTGCGCGGGCGGCGGTCGTCCGCTTCGTCCGCGGCCGGCCGGCGGGCGTGCCCTGCCGCCGCAGCCGCGTGACCGGGACGGCTCTCGATCGGGCGTATCCGCTGCGGCTCGCCGACGTGGCACCGGCGCCGGGCGTTCGCCGGGCGAGGCGGCGTCGCCGTCGCGATCGCCCTGCGCACGTTCGAGGACGCGATCGTGCTGGCCGACGTGCACGGCAGCAACGGCGCCCTCCGCGGCGGCACGGTCTCCTACGTGATCAGGCCCGGCGGCGGGATCGCCATGCGGGCGAAGGGCGCGCAGCTCCTGCCGGGCGTCCGGGTCGACGGGACGCGCGCCCCCGGGGCCGGCGGCACGCGGCTGCGCGTGCGCGGCCAGGGCCTCAGCGCGACGTTCACGATCGACCCGGCGCGACGGGTACGCGGCACGGTCGACGGCAAGCCGTTCTCGGGGCGTCTGCCGAAGGCGTAGCGAACAGCGCGCCCGGCGCGCGGCCCGCGCGGACCGACGCCAAGTGGCGCAGGCCGTGCCAAGTGGCGTACGGCCGGCAGGCGAGTGCGCCGCGCCGATCGGCGGTCGACCAGCTTGACGTCGAGGGCCACCGCCGCGTAAAGTCTACTCGTTTAGTAGACAAAGCCACGGGAAGCGTGCCAGACGCTCCCAGGGAACCCGGCGCGGCCGCCGCCGCGCAGGCGGTCGCGCCGGGTGTCGCGCCAAATGGCGCGACGAACGGCCGGGCCGGCCACACCCGCAGCGGCCGGTCCGGCCGGTATCGTCGAACGGTCGCGCGGCACGAACGTCCGCACCGACGCGCACGTCGTGGTCAAGAAGCGCAAGCGCGTCCGCGTCCCGAGGCGTTCACCGCACCGCTTCACGCTCCGCGGGCCGGGGCTGGATGCGAGCTTCACGCTCAGCGGCGACCGGCGCATCCGCGGCCAGCGCAACGGCACCCCGTTCACGGGGCGCCTGCCCACCGCGGGTTCTCTCCTGATCTGACGCTACCTCGGTTGACGGGGTCGACGCTCTGCCCGCACCCTGCTCGTGGTGCGACGCCTCGCCGCCGCAACGGCCCTGCTCGTCCTGCTGCTCGTCCCGGCCGCGCGTGCGGACACCCTGCGGGCGATCGTCGAGCGACCGCTGCTGGTGGTCGGCGGCCACGATGCGCCACCCGGGTCGTGGCCGTCGATGGCCGCGATCGTCCTCTCCACGCAGCCGGACGCCGGTCGCGGCCAGTTCTGCGGCGGCACCGTGATCGCCCCGACCGCCGTCCTGACGGCGGCGCACTGCGTCCGCGACGACGCCGATGCGGTGCGGCCACCGGCGTTCTTCGACGTCGTCGTCGGCCGTCAGTCGCTGCGGGGCTCGGACGGCCAGCGCGTGCACGTCGCGAGCGTCGCGGTGCACCCCGCCAACGACCCGGCGACGGTCCGCTACGACGCCGCGATCCTGCTGCTCGCCGAGCCGGTGAGTGCACCGCCGATGCGGCTCGCAACCGCTGCGGACGATGCGGCCCTCGGCACGCCGGGATCGCTCGCGCTCGTCGCCGGCTGGGGCGCTACCGACGGCGCCGTCCGCACGTTCCCCGACGCGCTGCAGGAGGCGGCCGTCCCGCTGCAGGCCGACGCGTACTGCCAGGCGGGCCTCCCGGGCCTGCCCTACGACCCGGCCAGCATGACCTGCGCGGCCTACGACCAGGACGACGCCGACGTGTGCAACGGCGATTCCGGCGGTCCGCTCGCGCGCCAGGACGCCGCAGGCGCGTGGGTGCAGCTGGGCATCGTGTCCTGGGGGCTCGAGGGTGGCTGCGACGCGCCGCACACGCCGTCGGCCTACGCCCAGGTATCGGCGATCAGCGACTGGGCGCTCGGGATCGTCGGGCAGCCGGCCGCGGCGGCACCGTCGACGCCCCCGGCCGCGCCAATTGCACCTGCGCCACTTGACCCGACGCCTCCAGCCGGCAGCGACCACGACGCCCGCACCCGTTGCCAATCGGCCGCCGACCGCGCGGGCCCTCGGCGGCGTCGTCCGGCGCGGGACGGTCGTGCGCCTGCGGTACCGCGTGACCGACGACACGCGCCGCACGCGCGAGATCGTCCGCGTGTGGGGGCCGAGCGGCAAGCTCCGGGTGCGCATCCACACCCGCCTGGCGCCCAGCCTGGCGGGGCGCGTCTACGCGATCAGGTGGCGCGTGCCGCCGTCGCTGCGGCCGGGTCGGGCGCTCTTCTGCGTCGACGCCTACGACGCGCAGGGCGCGCACGACCGGGCGTGCACCGACCTGCGGGTCCGCTGATCGCGGCTACGCGCGGTCGAGCGCCTCCTCGAGCTTCAGCAGCTTCAGCGCGATCTCGATCATCAGCCAGTCGTCCGTGCGCACGTCGATCTGCGTGAGGTCGGCGATCCGCCGCAGCCGCTGGCGCAGCGTGTTGGGGTGCACGTACAGCGCCTGCGCGGTGGCGGAGATGTTGCCGCGCTGGCGCAGGAACTCCTCGAGCGTGCGCGTCAATTGCGCCTGCCGGGCGCGGTCGTACTCGAGCAGGCGGCGCAGGGCCTCGCGATGCCGATCGCGCACGCGATCGTCGACCGGCACGCGCAGGAGGTACTTGTACGGGCCGAGTCCGTCGAATGGCACGATCGCCGGCCGATTGGTGATCACCGGCGCGGCGCGGGCGGCCTGCTGCGCCTCCTCGAACCCCGTGGCGATCGCCTCGGTGCCGACGCACGGATTGGACACGCCGACGACAAGTGGCAGCGGCTCGCCGTTCTCGGCCAGCGCCTTCTGCAGCCGCCGCAGCGACTCGCTCTCGTCGCCGCCCAGCACGGGCACGAGGCCGCGGGCGATCTCGTCCTGACGGTCGAACAGCACGCCGGGCAGCGCGCGGCCGCACGCGTTCTCGAAGCGGTCGACGACGTGGGCCGCCTCCGCTGCGCTGCGCGGCTCGCCGCGCCACGGCACGACGACCAGCGCCAGCTTGGGCTGGTCGAGGTCGCAGCCCAGCCGGCGCGCGCGGCCGCCGAGGCCCTCGCGCCGTCGGCCGGCCGTCAGGTCGGCGAAGAAGTCCTTGATGAGGTTGCGCTCCTCGAGCCCCTCGATCAGCCGGATCTTCTTGATCCCGACCGCGGTCTGCGCGGCGATCGAGGTGGCCAGGTCGCGATCGTCGTCGTCGAACGTGCGGCCGCCCGCCCCGCGCGCCACGAGGAAGCCGATCAGCTCGCCGTCCGCCGAGAGCGGCACCGTGATCGTGGCCGGGTGCGCGGGCCCGCCCGAGAGCGCGGCCGCCAGGGCGCCGCCGCGTCCCGTCGACGCGCCCGCCGCGACGCAGCTCGTTCGACAGCTCGGCGAGGCCGAGGGTCGACGGCGCGTCGGCCGCGGTCGGTGCGGACGCCCGGCGGCGCAGCCGGTCGTTCGGCTCGGCGAGGTACACGTGGACGCTGTCGGCGCGCAGCAGGGCCAGCGACTGGGTCGCGACGTCCGGCAGCAGCTCGTCCAGCGAGCCGGCCGCGGAGATCGACTCCGACAGCGCCGAGAGCCGCTCCAGCTCCCGCACGCGCCGGCGCGCGGCCGCGTAGAGGCGCGCGTTCTCGATGGCGCTCGCCACCAGCGACGCCGAGTGGATGAGGAAGGCGGCGTCGTCCTCGCTGAACACGCGCGGCGCCTCGGCGTGCAGCGCGATCACGCCCATCACCTCGTCGTCCTTGCCGATCAGCGGGACGGACACGATCGACTGGTACTTCTCCTCGTCGAGCTCCGGGAAGTACTTGATGCGCGGGTCGGCGAGCGCGTTGTCGGGGATGAACGCCGGCCGGCGGTGCTCGGCGACCCAGCCCGCGAGCCCCTCGCCGCGACGCATCGAGACCTTGCCGACCGCCTGGTTGTAGGGCTCGGAGGCCGCGCGGAGGACGAGCCGGCTGCCGCCGTGCTCCACGATGAAGACGTACGCCGCGTGCGCCTGCGTGCCCTCGGTGACGAGCCGGACGATCGCGGCCAGCACGTGGTCGAGGTCGACGCTCGACGAGACCGTGCGGATGATCTCGTAGAGGATGCGGCGGTCGTCTGCCGCCGGCGTCCTGCGCCGCGGCCGGGCGGGACGCTCCGTCGACTGCGATGTGTTCACCGTGAACACCATCGTACACAGAGGCCGAGGGCCGTCGGCGCGCCCTGCAGTGCGGGCTGGGGCGGGATTGGCCGCGGTGGGCGGGATGGCGAGCCGGCGCACCGCGTGGGCGGCCGTCCAGTGGAGACTTCACACACCCGTTCGCGGAAGCATGGTGGAACGTCCGTTGCCGCCTACGCCCCGCCGGGCCTAGGCTGCCGCTACCGCGCTCGTCGCGCTGGCGCGCGCGCGGACCGTGCTCGAACCGGCGATGCCGCCGCCCGGCGTCGCCGTTGCGGCCACGGTGGGCGGACCAGGGAGAAGGAGGAAGTTCGTGGCGACCGACCTCGAGACGTTTCTCGCGACCGACGGACGGGACGAGAAGGTGGCGGAGGTGCGCCGGCGGATCGACGCCGAGGGCATCACGTACATCTACTACCAGTTCGTCTCGGTCACGGGACGGATCATGGGCAAGGGCGTCCCGGCGCCGCACTGGGAGACGATCAGCCGGAAGGGCTTCCAGCTCGTCTACGGCGCGACCGCCAACCTGTTCGTCGACCGCCACGGCGAGTACATCGGGTACGGCCCGGAGGCCGCCGAGCTGATCGGCATCCCGGAGCCCGAGACGTTCATGCCGCTGCCCTGGGATCCCAAGGTCGCGCGCGTCTTCTGCACGCTCTTCCGCGGTCGCGAGGAGACGGACGACCCCGGCGTCGTTCCTCACCGCCGACTGCCGCGGCAACCTCCGCCGCCAGCAGGAGGCCCTCGAGGCGCAGACCGGCATGCACCTGCGCGCCGGCCTCGAGCCCGAGATGATGTGGCTGAAGCTGAACGACGACGGCACGCCGTCGGTCGAGGGCCTGTCGAAGCCCTACTGCTACCACATCGACCAGTTCTCGGAGTTCCAGCCGGTCATCCACAAGGTGATCGAGTACTCCCAGAAGATGGGCCTCGACATGATCCAGGGCGACCACGAGGACGCCCCGGGCCAGCTCGAGCTGAACTTCAACTTCGACCGCGCCGAGAAGACCGCGGACAACCTCACGACCTACCGCCAGATCTGTCGCCAGGTGGGCCGCGAGATGAAGGCGTTCCCGTGCTTCATGCCCAAGCCGTTCATGGGCGTGTCGGCGAACGGCTGCCACCACAACATCTCGCTGTGGAACGGCGACGAGAACCTCTTCCTGCCCGAGACGCGACGATCAGCGGCTGCCGAGCAAGATCGGCCTCTACGCCATCGGCGGCGTGCTCGAGCACCTCGGCGCGCTGACTGCCATCAGCGCCTCGACGGTCAACTCCTACCGCCGCCTGTGGGACACGGGCTTCTGGGCGCCGGTGTTCGCGGACTGGGGCTTCCAGAACCGCACCACCGCGCTGCGCGTGTCGGCCCCCGGTCGCTTCGAGTACCGCTCGGTCGACTCGGCCGTCAACCCGTACCTGTCGCTCGGCACGCTCATCGCCGCGATGCGCGACGGCATCGACCGCAAGCTCGATCCGGGCCCGCCGGAGGAGCGCAACATCTACCAGGCGATGGAGGCGGGCAAGGAGGTCAAGAAGATCCCCATGACCTTCGGCGACGCCCTCGACGCGCTGGACGCGGACGAGGTCGTCAAGTGCGCGCTGCCGGACGAGATGTACAAGGTCTTCCGCCACTACAAGCGGGACGAGTGGGAGCGCTACTGCGCGCAGGTCAGCGACTGGGACGTCAAGGAGTACCTCGACGTCCTGCCGTAGGGCGGACCGAGGACTGGCTTCGAACGAAGGAGCACGGACAGGCTCATGTGCGGAATCGCCGGCATCATCTACCGGGACGGGGAACATCCCATCGGGCACGACATGACGCGGATGCTGCAGTCCATGAAGCACCGCGGGCCGGACTCGACGGGCTTCGCGCTGTACGCGCCGCCGAACGGCCACATCGTCATGCGGTACAAGCTGGCGGACGCCAACGACGCGCGTGACTTCGACTTCCACGAGCGGCTGGAGCGCCACCGCAAGGAGGTCGAGGTGCGGCTCGGGAACCTCGGCGCGAAGGTCACCGAGATCGAGCCCGAGACGGAGTACGCGTACCGCGTCGTGCTGACCTACTCGGGCGACCTGAAGACGCTCGCGGACTACGTCGAGGACGTGCCGGACGCGGAGGTGCTGTCGCTCGGCACCTCGCTCGAGATCATCAAGGACCTCGGCGACGCCGAGTCCGTCGTCGGAGCAGTACGACCTCGACGACGTTCAGCGGCACCCACGCCATCGGGCACGTCCGCATGGCCACGGAGTCCGACGTCGACATCTCGGGCGCCCACCCCTACTGGGCCTACCCGTTCTCCGACGTCGCGGTCGTGCACAACGGTCAGCTGACCAACTACTTCCAGTGGAAGCGGCGCCTGGAGCGCAGCGGCCACCGCTTCCAGTCCGAGTGCGACTCCGAGATCATCGCGGTCTACCTCGCCGAGAAGATGTCGGAGGGCCTCGAGCTCGAGGACGCGATGCGCGCAGAGCCTCGACGAGCTGGACGGCGTCTTCACGTACATCTGCGTGACCAAGGACGCCCTCGGCGTGGCGAAGGACGAGATGGCCGCCAAGCCGCTCGTGCTCTACGAGTCGGACGACATCGTCGCGCTGGCCTCCGAGGAGATCGCGATCCGCGCCGTCGTCGACCGCGAGATCGACACCTACGACCCGTACGAGGGGGAGGTGCTGGTATGGACGCGCTGACGGGCGAATCCCGGATCACGTACGACGCGCGCGGGCTCGTGGAGCCCGATGACACGATCCCGAACGTCTCCGAGATCGACGGGGACACGGCGGAGTTCGACGCCGCGGACATGACGACGCGGCAGATCAACCTGGAGCTGCGCGAGCTGATCTACGCGCGCGGCATCCGCAACGTCACGGTCCGCAACCCGGGCGCCAAGCACTCGCTCGGCGTCGGCATCCTGTCGCGCTGCCGGATCACGTTCGACGGCAGCCTCGGCTACTTCGGCCTCGGGCTCATCGACGGGCCGGAGATCACGGTCAAGGGCCGGGTCGGCTGGTCGGCGTGCGAGAACATGATGAGCGGCGTCGTGATCGTCGAGGGCAACGCCGGCTCGCTGACCGGGGCGGCCATCCGCGGCGGCGACCTCGTGATCAAGGGCCGCGTCGGCGCGCGCACGGGCATCGACCAGAAGGGCGGCACGATCATCACGCTCGGCTCGGTCGGCTCGATGACCGGGTTCATGATGCAGCGCGGCCGCCAGATCATCTGCGGCGACGCCGGCCCGGGTCTGGGCGACTCGATGTACGACGGCACGATCTACGTCGCCGGCAAGGTCAAGGCGCTCGGCATCGACTGCGTGCCCGGTGAGTGGACAGAGGCGGACACTGAGCTGATCGAGCGCAAGTTCCGCATCTACGGGCTCGGCGCGCCGCCCGAGTTCCAGAAGTTCGTGTGCGGGAAGATGCTCTACAACTACGACAACCTCGAGCCCTCCGAGCGCAAGCTCGTGCTCTAGGGGAGGGAACCGATGGCTGACGAGACCGCGGCCTCCCGCCGCACCGTCCTCGGGCGTTCGCCCATCTTCACGCCCGAGGTCATCAACGACATCCACATGAAGGCCGAGCTCGGCCGCTACCGCATGCGCGGGTTCTCCATGTTCAAGCCGATCCCGCACTGGGATCAGCTCATGTTCATGCCGGGCACGCTGACGCGGTTCGTGATCGAGGGCTACCGCGAGAAGTGCGTCACGAAGACCGTGCTCGGCGCGCGCTTCGCGAAGAAGCCGCTCGAGCTCGACATCCCCGTCTACATCACGGGCATGAGCTTCGGCGCGCTGTCGCTGGAGGCCAAGATGGCGCTCGCCAAGGGCGCCTCGATGGCCGGCTCGGCGACGTGCTCGGGCGAGGGCGGCATGATCCCGCCCGAGCGCGACTACTCCACGAAGTGGTACTACCAGTGCATCCAGAGCCGGTACGGGTTCAACCCGCACCACCTGATGCTCGCCGACGCCGTGGAGTTCTTCATCGGCCAGGGCTGCAAGGTCGGCCTGGGCGGCCACCTCATGGGCCAGAAGGTCACCGAGCAGGTGGCCGAGATGCGCTCGCTGCCCGCCGGCATCGACCAGCGCTCGCCCGCGCGGCATCCCGACTGGCTGGGGCCGGACGACCTGTCGCTGAAGATCCAGGAGATCCGCGAGGCGACGAACTACCAGATCCCGATCCAGCTCAAGCTCGGGGCCTCGCGCGTGTACGACGACGTCCGCATGGCGGCCAAGTGCGGCCCGGACATCATCTACCTGGACGGGGCCGAGGGCGGCACGGGCGCCGGCCCGCACATCGCGACCGAGGAGACCGGCATCCCGCTGATGGCGGCGATCCCGGAGGCCCGGCGCGCGCTCGAGGACGTCGGCCTGGCGGACGAGATCGACCTCGTGGTGGCCGGCGGCATCCGCAACGGCGGCGACGTGGCCAAGGCACTGGCCCTCGGGGCCAAGGCGGTGGCGCTGGGTCACTCGGCGCTGATGGCGCTGAACTGCAACAAGGAGATCCCGGGCGTCACCGACTACGAGGGCACGATCGGCGTCCCGGCGGGGCAGTGCTACCACTGCCACACCGGCCGCTGCCCGGTCGGCATCACGACGCAGGATCCGGAGCTGCGCAAGCGCCTCGTCGTCGAGGAGGCCTCCGAGCGCGTCTACAACTTCCTGCACACGCTCACGCTCGAGGTGCAGATGCTGGCGCGCGCGTGCGGCAAGACCAACATCCACAGCCTCGAGCCCGAGGACCTCTGCGCCCTCACCACCGAGGCCGCCGCGATGGCGAAGGTGCCGCTGGCCGGGACGAACTACATCCCCGGCGTCACCGAGCAGCGCACGCTCGACGAGATCAAGTCGCTGCTCGAGCGCCACATCGACTCGACCACCGAGGCGACCCAGCCGGAGCCGTACACGCTGCCGGCCGCCGGCGACTGAGGGGAGCGGAGACCGCATGCGCGAACCGGACAAGACCCGCGGCATCGACGCCGAGTACCTCTCGGGGAGGCGCTTCCCGTACCAGGAGGACCTGAGCCTGGTCGAGGACGTCGACCTCATGGCGGCGACGCCCGGCGAGGACCTCAACTGGCTCGAGGACGTCGAGCTGCTGGTGGAGGACGGCGTCCCGGCCGTCTTCGACCGCTACTCGAACGCGTTCCTCAAGATCTACTTCGCGATCCCCGAGGGGCGCGAGCACGAGCTCGCCCGCAAGGTGCTGATCACGCACCTGCAGTCGGGCAACTCCTACGGCATCCAGCTGAAGGAGCAGCACTGCAAGTTCCCGCAGCCCGAGCTCGGCCCGTGGGTCGAGGGGTCGAAGACGGTCGGCACCGACTGGAAGGCCCCCGTGCTCGAGGGCTGGGAGCCGCCGCTCCACTAGGCCGTTCGCGCCGGGCCCGCGCCGTTCGACGCGGGCCCGGCGCCCAGCGGGCTGCGCCACTTGGCGCGGCCGGCCCGCCACTTGGCACAGGTGCGCCACTTGGCGCGAGCCGCGCCAAGTGGCTCGCGCCAAGAGTCGCCCGCTCAGGCCTCGAGGCGCGTGAGGTCGGCCTCCGTCAGCCCGAACAGCGCCGCGTAGCTGTCGACCAGCATGTGCGCGCCCTTGATGGTCGATGCCGCCTCGGGGCCGGCGATGTCGTCCTGGCCGGGCAGCTGCGCGGCACCACCGTCCGGCCCGAGCGGGATCAGCATCACGGGCGGCAGCGGCTGGTACTCGGTGTCGGCCGGGCGCCCGGCGATCAGCGCCTGCACGTTGGCGACGACCGCGTCGGCCTGGTACTTGGCGCGGCCGGCCATCTTGATGTCGATCGCGCTCGCGTCGCCGAGGGCGAAGACGCGCTCGTGCCCCTCGACCTGCAGCGTCGAGCCCGTTCGGATGAACCCGTCCGGCCCCCGGGCGGCGGCCAGGTCGCCCGCCACGTAGTCGGTCACCGGCCGCACGCCGTAGCAGCGGTACCAGAGGTCGGCCTCGATCCGCCGTCCGGACTCGGTGGTGACCGTGAACGTCCCGGGCTCGCCGGGTGCGGTCGGCGGCTCGGCCTGCAGCCCGTCGCCGAGCACGAGCTCGACGCCGCGCTCGGCGAGCTGGCGGCGCAGCTCCGCGCGGAACTCCGGCTTGTAGGGGCCGGCCACGATGTCCGGCGCGACGTCGACGATCGTGACGTGCTTGTCGGGCCAGGCGCTGGAGATCTCGCCCGCGAGCTCGAGTCCGACGGGGCCCGCGCCGATCAGCAGGACGCGCCCGGCGCCGGCCAGCGACTCGTGCGCCTGCTCGTAGCGCGCGTAGGTGTCGCGGAGCTCGGTCGCGTCGGTCTTGGCGGGGAACGGGTAGGTGGAGCCGCTCGCGAGGACGAGGACGTCGGGACGGAGCTCCTCGCCCGAGCCCAGGACGACGCGGTCCGACTCGGCGTGGACGACGCGATCGCGGACGAAGCGGCCGTGCTCGAGCAGCCGCTCGAACGGGTAGAAGGCGCGCGGCAGCCAGGACGGATCGGCGAGGACGCGGAGGGCGGCGACGTTGTGGGCGAACGCCTCCTTCGGGTCGACCAGGATGACGTCGGCGTCGGCGTCGAGCCCCTTGGCGACGTTGATGCCGGCGTAGCCGCCGCCGACCACCACGACGGTGGGGCGGCCGGGCAGGGGCTGGGCGGGATCGGTCATGCGGGTCTCCTCCCGGGTCGCGGCCCGCGCCACTTGGCACGGGCGCGCCATTCGCGTAGGCGGCAACATAATGCGTGCGCAGGCAGTATTGCATGCGCACGCATTCTATATCCGCGATATGCTTTCGCCATGGCCGCAGGCGGAACCTCCGCGGCCTCGGACGCCGCAGAGGTCGGTCATCTCGGCTTCGAGGCGCTCTTCGCGTCACAGCACATGCAGAACCAGGTGACGCGCCTGGTCGACGACGCGCTCGCCCGCGCCCACGGCACCAACCTCACCGGCTTCGAGCTGCTCTCGCGCCTGGAGCGCCTGCCCGCCGACGGCGCGTCCGTGCGCTTCCTCTCCGACCACGTCCTGCTCAGCCCGAGCCGCGTCTCGCGGGTCGTCGACGAGTTCGTTCGCCGCGGCGTGCTCGAGCGCGGGTCGTCGCAGCAGGACGGTCGGCTGTCGCTCGTGCGGCTCACGCCCGAGGGCCGCGAGGAGCTCGCCGCGATGCGTGCGACGTTCAACGCCGCGATCGACGTGCACCTGCTGCAGCGCCTGACGCACGAGCAGGTGCAGGCGCTGATCGGGATCGGGCGGGCGTTCGGCGCACCGCCCTGCGGCTGACCCTCGACCTGAGGTTTAGCGTGCGCCGAGCGCGCGGCCGAGCGCGCTCGCGGCCGTCCGCAGCGCCGGCACCGCCGCTGCGAGCGCCTCTTCGCTGAAGCGGCCGGCCGGCCCCTGGAGGCCGACGATGGCGACGAGCGTCCCGCCGTGGTCGAGGACCGGCGCAGCCACGGCGTTGAGGTCCGCCTCGCGCTCACGCTCCGCGCGCGCGATGCCGGCCGCTCGCACCGCCTCGACCTCGATCCGCAGCGCGGCGGTGTCGGTGATCGTCCGCTCGGTGAAGGCCTCGTACGGCGTCGGGAGGGCGTCGACGCCGATCTCGCCGAAGGCCAGCATCACCTTCCCGACCGCCGTGGCGTGGGCGATGCTGCGCCTGCCGATCGCATCCATCGAGCGCACGCTGGCGCGGCTCGGGACGAAGTCGATCGTCACGGCGGACTGCGTCGCCGGAAGCGAGAGGGTCGCCGTCTCGCCGGTCTCCGCCTCCAGGCGCTCCAGCAGGGGGCGCGCAACGGCCCGCACGTCGAGCCGCGCCTGGACGCTCGCCCCGAGCTCCACGAGGCGCACGCCGAGCCGATACCGACCCGTATCGGGGAGCCGCTCGACCAGCCCACCGGCGGCCAGCGTCCCGAGCAGTCGCGACACGGTCGAGGCGTTGGTGCCGACGCGCCGGGCGAGCTCGTTCGTGCCAAGTGGCGACGACGATTCAGCCAGCGCATCGAGCAGCGCGATGGCCCGCTCGACCGAGCCGACGGTGCGTGCTGCTGGTCGCCCCGTCCCCGGCATCGGGCGAAGGGTAGGGGCGCGCGTGGGTGGCATGGCGCGCCCCCGTCGAGACGGTGGCCCGCAGTCATGCGCGGCAGATCGCCCGGAGGAGCCGCGGCGGCTGCCCGAGGTGTCACGACTTCCGCGCGGACCGCACGCAGGTGTGCCACCTTCGTGCCAATCGCCCGTGCCGACTGGCCCACCGGCCAGGGAGCGCGTCCGCGGCCTGCCAGGGTCGGTACATGCGCCCCTGCTCCCTCATCGCCCCGCTCGGCGTCGGGCTCCTGCTCGCCGCCGCCGCGCCCGCAACCGCGGGCACCTACGCCGTCGCCTGGGACGGCACCGATCTCCACGGTCGCGTCCAGGCCGTCTCGCAGTACGCCGCCGGCACCTACCGCGCGAGCGACACGCCGACCGGCGTCCGCATCGAGGTGCCTCCGGGCGCCGCCATCGCGCCAGGCGGGTTCGCCGCGCGCTCCATCGAGGCGCCGACCGGTTCGCGCTTCGTCACCGCGACGGCCGTCACCGAGGCGTGCACCGCCGCCGGCGGGATGTTCGCCGCGTTCACCGGCTCCGCGCCCATCGTGACCCTGACCCACCACGACCACCCGAGCCCCACGTGCTCGTCGCGCAGCGGCACCCAGACCGTCGACCAGCCCCGCCTCGCGATGTTCCTCGGCGCCAGCGGCGCGAGCGGAACCGCGCCCGCGTACGACACGACCTCCTTCGAGCTGCGGTCGCTGCACGCGACCCTCGCCGACGACGTCGCGCCGTCGTCGCTGGCGCTCGCATCGCCGTCGGCCGGCGGCATCGTTGGCGTTCCTCAGGTCGAGCTGTCCTGGTCCGCCGCGGACGCCCTCAGCGGCGTCGCGAGCGTGCAGGCGGAGCAGGACGGCGCCCTCGGCCCCGAGATCGGCGGGCTGCCGGCCCCCGACGTGCATCGCGCGACGGGGCAGCGGACAGGCGGTCAGGCGGCCGCAGGCGGCACCGCCACCGTCGCGCTGGCCGGGCCGGGACGGCACGTCCTGCGCGTGCGGGTGGCGGACGGCGCGGGCAACGCGGCGGTCAGTGCCTCGGTCGCGGTGACGTACGTGCCGCCGCCGCGATCGCTCGCGGCGCCGCGGCTGACCGGCACCGCACGGGCGGGCTCGACGCTCGTCTGCGACCCGGGGGACTGGGCCGCCGATCCCGCGACGAGCCTGCGGGTGGAGTGGCGTCGCAACGGCGCGGCGATCGCCGGCGCGACGGGCGAGACCTACGTCCCGAGCCCCGCCGACGTCGGGGCCACGATCGACTGCCGCGTCACGGCCTCGAACGCCGGGTACCGCCGCGGGCGGCGCGCCGACCATCGCCACCAGCGCCGGCCGTGGAGGTCGCGCCGGCGCCGGGCGCGTCACTGCTCGCCGTCGCCACCATCGACGGTCGTCCGCTCGATCCCGCGCGGCCGACGACGCTGCCGGCGGGCGCGGCCGTCCGCATCGAGGGCGAGCTCGTCGACGGTGCCGGCGCCGCCGGTCGGGCCATCGTCGCCCGCGTCGCGCACCCGGGTGCGGCGACGCAGACGTGGAGCATCGCCGTGGGCGCCGACGGGCGCTTCTCGGGGCTCGTTCGCCCGGAGCGCGGCGGCACCCTGAGCATCCGCTTCGACGGCGACGAGCGCACCGGGCCGTCCGAGCGGCAGCTCGCCCAGCTGCGGCTCCAGCACCGCATCGAGGCGCGGTTCAGCGCCCGGCGCGCGGCGGGTGGCACGCTGCGCGCGCTGGCAGTCTCCGGCCGCGTCCTGCCGGCACCGGGGGTGGCGCTGCGCCTCGGCTGGCAGGCGCGGCCGCGCTCCGGCAGTGCGTGGCAGGCGTTCTGCCGCCACGGTGACGGCGTCGTCGTGCGGCCGGACGGAACGTTCACGGGTCGCTGCCGGCTGCCGCTCCGGCTGTACCCCACGAACCGCTACCGCATGGTGCTGACGCCGGCACCGCTCGCGCCCTACGTCGCATCGCAGAGCGCACCCGCGGCGGCACACGTGCGGTGGTGACACGGCGCTCTATCGTGGCGGGATGCGCCTGACGCTCGTCCGCCACGCCACCCTGCTCGTCGAGCTCGGCGGCCTGCGGCTGCTGGTCGATCCGATGCTCGACGAGGAGGGTGCGCGCCCGCCGATCGCCAACACGCCCAACGCGGTGCCGAACCCGACGGTCGCGCTGCCGATCCCGGCGGACGACGTCGTGCGGGGCGTCGACGGCATCGTCGTCACGCACCTGCACGCCGACCACCTCGACGAGACGGCGATCCGGCTCCTGCCCCGCGGCGTGCCGGTGCTGTGCCAGCCGCCCGACGTCGAGCGCCTGGAGGGCCACGGGCTCGGCCCGCTCGCCCCGATCGACGACGCCGGCGCGTTCGTCGGCCTGCCGGTCGCCCGCACCGGCGGCCAGCACGGGACGGGCGAGATCGCACGGATGCTGGCGCCCGTCTCGGGGTTCGTCCTCACGGCGGACGGCCGCTCGCTGTACCTGGCGGGCGACACGCTCTGGGTGCCCGAGGTCGCCGACGCGCTCGAGCGCCACCGCCCCGACGTCATCGTGGTCAACGCCGGCGGCGCGCGCTTCCTCGAGGGCGGTCCGATCACGATGACGCCGGACGACGTCATCGCCGTCGCGCGCGCAGCCCCGGCGGCGCGCCTCGTCGCCGTGCACATGGAGTCCATCAACCATTGCCTCGTGACGCGCGACGAGCTCGAGGCCGCCGCGGTCGAGGCGGGCGTCGACGTGCTGATCCCGGACGACGGGGAGACGCTCGAGCTGTGAGCGACCACGGCGCCTGGAGCGAGCGGCGACGCCTCACGCCCCTGCTCGTCATCGGCGTCGCGCTCCTGGCCCTGGGTGCGCACCGTGCGATGGAGCTCGGCGACGCCGCGCCGCGCGAGTTCGACGCGGAGGACGGCATGGCGATCTCGCAGACCGTGCAGCGAGCGGCCGCCGATGCGGGTGGTCAGGTGCAGCGGATGCACGTCGTGCGCTCGACCCTGAAGGTCGCGAACCAGGCGCTCTTCTTCGCGGCGCCGGGCGGCCCCGACGAGGCGGTCTACGTCGTCGAGGCCACGGGGTCGTTCACCCTCCCCGACACCCTGCCGGGCGAGGCCGAGCCGGCGCGGCACATGATCGTGATCCTCTCCGTTGCCGACCCCACGCGGATCCTGAAGACGCACGTCGGGGACTCGGGTCGCGGCATCGAGGTCCTCGGCGACCCCGAGCCGCTCGGCAGCCGCGACTAGGGCGGAGCCGCCGGGCAAGGCGGTGCGTCGGGGAAGACGGCGTGCCCGTGGCCCAGCGCGCGACGGCAATGCGCAATTGGCGCGGCGCACGCCAATTGGCGCGGCCCGCCACGTGGCGGGCTTCGTGTCAAGTGACAACGCTTGTATATGCACGCATTACGCCGTACACTCGCCCGTGTCCGCTCGAAGGAGGCGCGATGCAGCGGCAGAAGGCGATCTGCGCGACATGTGACGCCTGGTGCGGGGTGCTCGCCGAGGTCGAGGACGACGGGCGCGTTCGCGTCAAGGCGCGCGATCCCGCGGCCGCTGCACGCCGACATCTGCATGAAGGGCGTACATGCGCCCGCGTCGTTTGCGCATCCCGATCGCGTGCTGCACCCGCTGCGGCGCGTGGGGGAGCGCGGCTCGGGGAGCTGGGAGCAGGTCACCTGGGACGCCGCCCTCGACGACATCGCGGCGCGTCTCGCGGCGGTGATCGAGCGCTACGGGCCAGAGGGCTTCGCGGTCTCGTCCTCGCCGTGGAACATCACCGTCGACAACGGCGCGTCGCGCCGCTTCATGAACCTCCTCGGAGCGCCGAACTGGATCAGCCCCGTCGCGCTCTGCGCCGGCAACACGGCCGCCATCAACCGCATGGTCTACGGATGGTTCCCCCGGCCGGACATGGAGCGGACCCGCTGCATCGTGCTCTTCGGCCACAACCCGAAGAAGCACAGCTGGACGCCCGTCTACAACGACGTGCGGCGCGCGCAGCAGCGCGGGGCCCGGCTGATCGTGCTCGACCCGCGACGCAGCGAGAACGCCGAGCTCGCCGACCTCTGGTTCCCGCTCCGGCCGGCACCGACGCCGCGATGTGCCTCGGCTGGCTCAAGGTCATCCTCGACGAGGGACTCTACGACCGCGCCTTCGTCGAGCACTGGACCGTCGGGTTCGACGCGTTCCATGCGCGGGTTGACGAGTATCCGCTCGAGCGGGTCGCCGCCATCACCGGCGTCGATGCCGAGCTCATCCGCGCCGCCGCGCGCATGTACGCGACCACGACGCCGGGCGTCATCCCGTGGACGCCGATCACCGACCAGCAGCTCTCCAGCACCTCCGGCATCCGCCTGCACTGCGCCCTCCGCGCGCTGACCGGCAACCTCGACGTGCCCGGCGGCGAGGTGCTGCACGGCTTCGCCCGGACATCGTGTCCGAGTCCGAGCTCGAGCTCCACGGCCGCCTGCCGGAGGCGCAGCGCGCCAAGCAGCTCGGCTCCGACCGCTACCCGGCGTTCACGTATCGCGGCACCGCGGCGCTGCGCGAGCCGACGCGCCGTGTGTGGGGCGTCGAGTGCGCCAACATCGTCTCCGGCTCGTTCATGGCCAACCCGTCCGCGACGTTCCGCGCGATGGCCGACGGCGCTCCGTATCCGGTCCACGCCTTCTTCACGACGGGCAACAACACGCTGATGAGCTTCGCCAACATGCAGCTCATCTACCGAGCGCTGATGGCGCAGGAGCTGGTCGTCGTACACGAGCACGTGCTGACCCCGACCGCCCAGCTCGCCGACTACGTGCTGCCCGGCGACAGCTGGCTGGAGCGGCCGGCGCTGCTCGACGGCATGGGTTGGGTGCGCACGTACCGCACCTCGCAGCAGGCCGTCGTGCCGCCCGGCGAGTGCCGCAGCGCGTACGACCTCTGGCGCGGCCTCGCCGTCCGCATGGGACTCGGCGAGCACTTCCCGTGGCGGACGCTCGACGACCTGCTCGACTACCGGGTCGCGAGCACCGGCCTCACGTTCGCCGAGCTCGCGGAGATCGGCTCCTACGGCACGCCGCCCACGACACGCAAGTACGAGCAGACGGGGTTCGCGACGCCGAGCGGCCGCGTCGAGCTGGCCTCGTCGGTGCTAGCCGACCTCGGCTTCGACCCGCTGCCGTACTACCGCGAGGGGCCGGCGCCCGACGAGGAGTTCCCGCTGGAGCTGTTCATCGGCGTGCGCGAGGACGAGTACTTCCAGACGGGCGGACGCCACGTCGCGGCACTGCGCCGCCGCCGGCCGGAGCCCGAGGCGTACCTGCACCCGGACGACGCGCGCGACCTCGGCGTCGAGGAGGGCGAGTGGGTGCAAGTGGACGTCCGGCACGGGCGCGTCCTGCTGCGCACGTCCCTGCGCGACGCAATGCCGCGCGGCGTCGTCCGCGCGCCGCACGGGTGGTGGAAGCCGGAGCTACCGCAGGGCCGCGAGTCGCTGTCCGGCGCCTGGGCGTTCGCGGACGCGCTGCTCTGCTCCGACGACGACGACTTCCTCGACCGCGAGCAGGGCATCCCGCACCTCAAGGGCGTCCCGTGCCGCGTGACGAAGGCCGCCGCTCCCGCCGCCGACGACCATGGCCGCGCGCCCGCGCTTGTGGTGGGATGAGCCGCCCGGCGCCCGCCGAGCTGCTGTGCATCTGCACGACCGCGCGTATGGCGTCGCGCGTCTTGACGCGCCTCTACGACGACGCCCTGCGGCCGTTCGGGCTGCGCACGACGCAGCTCTCCATCCTCTCGCGCCTCGAGGACGAGGGTCCGCTCGGGCTGACCCAGCTCGCCGCGCTCCTCGCGCTCGAGCGATCGACGCTGACCCGCGACCTCGCCCCGCTCGAGCGGCGCGGGCTCGTGCGCGTCGCGACCGGCGAGGACCGGCGCCATCGCGTCGCCGAGCTCACGGTCGACGGCCGCATCACGCTCGAGGCCGCGTGGCCGGCGTGGCGGGCTGCGCAGGACGACGTCCGGGTCCGCGCCGGCGCCGAGCGCGTGGAGCGTGCGCTGGCCGACCTGCGCGCCCTCGCCGTGCTCTGAGCTGGCGTGGTCCGGTGGCCGGGCGGGGATGATGACGCCCCATGGAGCGCCACGACCTCGACGAGCACGGCAGCTTCGCCTGGCTCGCCCATCCCGACGAGTTCATGGAGCGCGCGTCGACGGCGGTCGCGCTCGACGGTGGCGGCTGGCTGCTCGTCGACCCGCTGGACGCGCCCGGGCTCGATGACGCCCTGGCCGGCGGTGGTGACGTGCGGGCGGTGGCGACGCTCCTGAACCGGCACAACCGCGATGCCGACGCGATTGCCAATCGGCACGGTGCGCCGCGCGTCTTCCCGCGCATCATGGCGTCGCGTGGTGCGCCGATCGCCCGGCCGGAGGTCCAGGAGCGCACGCTCTGGAAGCGGCTGCGCTGGTACGAGGCGGCGCTCTGGCTGCCGGAGCGCCAGCTGCTGATCGCGCCAGAGGCGCTCGGCACGGCCGGCTACTACCGCGTCGACGGCGAGCGCCTCTCCGTGCACCCGCTGCTGCGGCCGTGGCCGCCGCGCCTCTCGCTGGTCGGGCTCCGACCGGCCGCGATCAGCGTCGGCCATGGCCGACCGCTGACCGACGGCGCCGACGACGCGCTGCAGGAAGCGCTGCGCACGTCTCGGCGGCGCCTGCCGAAGGCCTGGGCGCACGCCTTCCGCACGATGCGCGCCGCGCGTCGCTCCTCCGGGTAGCGCGCCTCGACGGCTTCGACGCCCCGGCGCTGCGGCGCGATGCGTCGAATGGCGGGCGACGCGCCAAGTGGCGCAGACCGCGCCAAGTGGCGCAGACCGTGCCAAGTGGCGCGGTGCCGAGCGGCGCCGACGCGCGCGAGTTCGGCAGGCTCCGGCGGGCGGGTCAGCCGATGCGGATCGAGTTGCACGAAGACGACCTTGCCCGCCGCACGCAGCGTCACCCGGTAGACGCCCGCGGGCAGCGGTGCGGTGCGGCTGCGGATGTCGGAGATGATCGTCGCGGAGCGCGGCTTGTCGACGATGAGCGGTCGGCCGCCGGCCGGCGGCTGCCAGGTGACGGTGACGGGCCCGCGCTTCGGCACCGCGGCCATGCGGTAGACGACGAAGACCCGGAAGCGCGTGCCCCGCAGCCGGGTGACCGCGCCGCCGTTGCGCGTGGCGCGGAACTCGGCGGTGCGGACGACGCCCTCGGCCGGAGCCGGCACGACCACGCGCCGTTTGGCGCCGCCGATCGCGACCTCGAAGCGGCCCGGCAGGATGCGCGCGCCGCCCGTGAGCGGAATGCGGCGCGTGAACGTGCCCGCCGCGAACGTGCAATCGCGCGCGATGCGGCACGCCGGGGCCGGCGCTGCACCCGTCAGCACCCGCGCGCCGACGCGGCGCAGGCTGAAGCGCGCCTTCGCGGCGGTCGTGACGCTGCCGGTGACGACGACGTTGCCCGCGATCAGCTTGCTGCGCCGCCAGACGACGCCCTGGGTCGTCGCGCGCGTGAGGCTGAAGGCCGTCGGCGGGATCGGCGGCGGCGGTGCGGGGGAGACGTTCACGGTCGCCGTGGCCGGAGTGGCGCTGAGCGCACCGTCCGACGCAGTGAACACCAGCGAATCGACGCCGCTGAACGTGATGTTGCCGGTGTACGCGACCGTGCCCGCCGTCTGGTCGATGGCGCCGAGCGTGCCCTGGGCTGGTGTCGTGGCAATCGACCGCAGGAGCGTGTCGCCGTTGGGGTCGGTGCACGTGAGCGGAACGGCGCCCGCGGTGCCCGCGACGACCGACACGGACGACGCGCTGCAGGTCGGCGGCAACTCGCGCTGGAGGGTCGTGGCGCGGGTCGCGCCGCCGACGTAGACCTGAGCGCCGTTGGGGCTCACGGCCAGAGCGGCGACGCCCGAGATCAAGGTGGAGGGGCGGCAACCGGTCGTCTCGGTCGAGCCCTGCGCCAGGCAGGACTCCAGGCCAGTCGTGGACGGACTGTCCGCCACGGGGGCGAGGCCGCCGGTCGACGGATCGCGGGCGTAGGCCGTCACGGCTCCGGATTCCTGGGCGCCGACGTAGACGTGGAGATTGTCGGCGCTGACGGCGACGCTCGTCGGCGCGTTGAGCCCGACCCCGAGCTGGCAGTCGGGCGTTGCGCCGCGCGGCGACCCGGTCCGCGTGACACAGCGCCGTGGTGCCGTCGACATCGGCGAACTCCGTCGGCCGTGAGCAGGCGAATGCCGACGACGCCGGCGCCGTCCCGCGCGGACCCGCCGTCGGCGAGCGCCACGTAGATCGCCTTCCCGTCTCGCGCCAGGGCCATGGCGACCGGCGACTCGAGGGTGTCGATCCTGAGACAGCCCGGCGTGATGGACGCCTGGTCGACGTCCTGGACGCAGCTCAGGGCGTTCGACGGAGTGCGAGGACCCCGGTCGTCGAGTTGCGCACGAGGGAGAAGACGTGGCTCGCATTGGCGTTCCGTGCGAGCATGTACAGCGCGCTTCCATCTGGCGAGATGGCCAACGCATCGGGAACGGCCAGGATGTTGACGGGGCGGCAGGGATTGCTCGCGCCCGAGGCCGCGCAACCCTCGTGTTGCCCCATCGTCGCCGGATCGTCGGCGATGGCCTGGATCCGTCCCGTCGTCGCCGAGCGCTGCAATACGGCGATGGCCTGTGCCCCCGCGAGTGCCGCGGTGACGTAGATGTTCCCGCCGGCCGGATCGGGCGTCACGACGATGCTCGCGGGATCGCCGAGCCCGCGCGGCGCAGCGAGCGCGACGCACCCGTTCGTCGCCGCCGTCGCAGGGCTGGCAAGGCAATCCTCGTGGTACGGTCGGCGTGACGGGGTCGTCCTCGATTGGCGTGAGCGCGCCCGTCGTGGGGTTGCGCTGCAGGATGGACACGCTGTCCGAAACCTGGCTGGTGACGTACACGAATAGGCCGTCCGGCGTGATCGCCAGGGCGTTCGGCTGTTGCAGCACTCGCGCAGCGACGCAGCCGCCTGCGCCAGCGGCGCCGGGTGTGCCGTCGCCGACGCAGCCGTCGTCGCCCTGCGTCGCGGGATCGTCCGGCACGGAGCGCAGCTGGCCCGTTGCCGCGTCGCGCTGCATCGCCGCGACGGTGTTCGAGGTGCCGGCCGTGTAGTACAGGTTGCGACCGTCCGGGCTTACGGCGAGCGCCCGCGGCGAGGTGCCCCCGAGGCCGACACCGGCCGTGCAACCACCGACGGCCGTCGACGCAAGACACCCGCTTTCCTCGATGCCGCCGAGGAACGGTGCGGGCGGTGCTGCCGTCGCCGTCACAGGCGCGAGCGAAATCCCAGCAAGAGTTGCGAATCCCACGATCAGCCGCCGCATGGCGCGACAGTACTCCCGAATCACCGATCGCGCCATCGTCGCCACCTCCGAAGGGTACGGAGGCGGCGACGACGCGTTCAGATACCTAGTGCGAGACGGACGCCGCCGCCTTCTCGGGCACGAGCTCCTCGTCCCGGAAGCGCGACAGGCGGAACGGCGCGATCAGGTCGGGCGTGCGACGGGTGGCGGCCATCTCGGCCATCGTCTCGCCGCAGACCGCCGAGGCCTTGAAGCCCCACGTGCCCCAGCCGGCGTCGAGATAGAAGTTCTCGACCGGCGTCTCGCCCATGATCGGGCTGTAGTCCGGTGTCATGTCGCAGTAGCCGGCCCACTGGCGCAGGATCTTCAGGCGTGCCAGGAACGGGAGCAGGTCGAGCGCGTTGGCCGTCGCGTGCTCGACGAACGAGAAGGTCGAGCGCATCGAGTACGTCGTGTACGGCTCGATCTCGGCGCCGATCAGGAACTCGCCGCGGTCCGTCTGCGAGATGTACACGTGCAGGTTCGCGGAGACCACGATCTTGTGCAGCATGGGCTTGACCGGCTCGGTCACGTAGGCCTGCAGCGCGTGGTTCGTGATCGGCGTGCGGATGCCGGCCATGTCGGTGATCTGCGTCGTCCAGCCGGCGACCGCGCAGATGACGACGCCGGCGTCGATCGGCCCCTTGTTGGTGTCGACGCCGATGCACTTGCCGTTCGCGTCCTTGCGGATGCCGGTCACCTGCACGCCCTGGTGGATGTGCGCGCCCTGCCGCGCGGCGCCGGTCGCGTAGCCCCAGACGACCGCGTCGTGCCGCAGCACGGCGCCGGGCGGGTGATAGAGCGCCGCCTGGATCGGGTACGGCACGTCCTCCGACAGGTTGAGCTCCGGGCACAGCTCCGCGATCTCGTCGCGGAAGATCAGCCGCGAGTCGACGCCGAGCGCCTGGTTCATCTCCGCGCGCTCGCGCTGCACGCGCACCGACGAGTCGGTGTGGGCCAGCGTGAAGTGGCCGTGCCGCGACAGCATCAGGTTGAAGTCGACCTCGGCGCCGAGGCCGGCGTACAGCTGCATCGAGCGCTCGTAGAAGCGGATGCCCTCGGGCGTGCGGTAGTTCGAGCGGATGATCGTCGTGTTGCGTCCCGACCCGCCCGCGCCGATGTAGTTCATCTCGAGCACCGCGACGTCCGTGACGCCGTGGTTCTTGCCGAGGTAGTACGCCGCGCCGAGCCCGTGCGCGCCGCCGCCGATGATGACGACGTCGTAGCGCGGCTTGATCTCGTTGCGGCCCCAGTACGTGCGGCCGCGGAAGATGCCGCTCACGCGGTCACCCCCGCACCCGGCGCCGCGACCCCGATCGGGTCGTCCGCGGGTGCCTCGGCGACGTGCAGGCCGACGGCGTGTCCGGCGTGCTCGAAGCGCTCCTCGACGTGCCGGCGCACCTCGGCGCCGGTCATGACGTCGACCCGGCCGGGCCGGACGAAGACCTTCGTCGCGACGTCGCAGACCTTGCCGACGGTGAACACGGGGCCGTCGGCGGACGCGTCGGGCAGCCGCACCGCCGACACGCGCGCCCAGACCTCGTCCAGGCCGGCGCCGGTCAGGCTGTAGAACGTCCAGCCGTCCGTGTGGTCGACGACCAGCGCGGCGTTGCCCTCGCCGGCGACCTGGCCCTCGAGGTCCTCGACCAGCGCCTCGGCGGTGCCGGGCGAGCCGACGAAGACGACCTCGTCGGGCGCGATGCGGCCGACGAGCGTGCCACTTGGCGCGCGCAGCCCGTCGAGCGTCGCCTCGCGGCCGAACACGCGGACCTTCGCGACCCCGTCGACGTGGAACAGCTCAGGCACGGAGCTTCACTCCCTCCGGGTCGTACAGGGCATGGCCGGCGATCGTGGCCGGAGCGTTGTCGATGAGCACCGACGCGCCCTCCTTGGCGCTCGCGCTCGTGACCCAGGCCAGCCCCAGCGGGTGGCCCAGCACGGGCGAGAACCAGGAGGAGGTCACGCGGCCGGCGAGCTGGCCGCCCACCTTGACGGTCGCGCCCTCGGGCGGGGCGGCCGTGCCCGGCGCCATCTGCCACGGCACCAGCAGCTCGCGCGGCGTGCGCTCCTCGGCCCGCAGGAGCGCCGCCTTGCCGACGAAGTCGGGCTTGTCGAGCTTGACCGCCCACTGCATGCCGACCTTCCAGGGCGTCGTCTCGAAGTCGGTGTCCTGCGAGACGATGATGTGCCCCTTCTCCAGCCGCAGGAGCCGCTGCGCCTGCAGGCCGAACGGGCGGATGTCCCACTCGCGGCCCGCGTCCACGATGCGGTCCCACAGCTCATCGGAGCGCGATGCCGGGAAGTGCAGCTCGTACGCCAGCTCGCCGACGAAGCCGAGCCGCATCGCGAGGCACGGCACGCCCGCGACGGTGATCCGCCGGTGGCGCAGGTAGGGGAAGCTCTGCTTGTCGAGCGGATCGTCCGAGAGCTTCTGCAGCAGCTCGCGCGCGTGCGGGCCCGGCGACGTTGACGGCCCCGAGCGACGAGGTCTGGTTGACCACGAAGACCTCGAGGCCCCAGGCGTCGCGCCAGTCCAGCATCCACGACTCGAGCCGCTCCGCGCCGGACGTGGTGACCGTCAGGTAGAAGCTGCCGCCCTCCATCGCGCAGACGGTGCCGTCGTCGATGATGACGCCGCCCTCCTCGAGCAGCAGGCCGTAGCGCAGGCGTCCAGGCTCGAGGTCGGCGACGCGCATGGGGTAGATGCGCTCGAGGAACTCGACCACGTCGGGGCCGGCGACGAGGAACTTGCCGAGCGTGCCGACGTCGATCATGCCGACGCGCTGGCGTACCGCCCAGTACTCGCCGTCGACGTCGCCGTGGTACGCCTCGATGCGCTTCCACGGGCCGGCCCACATGGTGGTCGCGCCGGCCGCGAGGTGCTTCTCGTGCAGGGCCGTGTGCCGCTCGATGTGGTGGCGGGCGCCGGCCGCGGCCTCTTCCAGCCGCAGCGGCCGCACCGGCGGGCGCAGGGTCGTCGGCTGCCCGACGCGCGCAGCCTCCTCCGGCGTGACGCGCTCGGCGATGGTGCGCAATTGCTCGGCGCAGAGCCGCCCCTGGCACGGGCCCATGGTGACGGTCGTGTAGCGCTTGAGCAGCTCCGCGGAGTCGAAGCCCTCGGCGATCGCCGTCTCGACGTCCTTGACGTCGACGTCCTCGCAGATGCAGACGTAGCCGCTGGAGCCGCACGTCTTCGGCGCCGCGTTCGGCGGCAGCGCGTACGGCTGCAGCCCGCGGGCGGCGGCGATGCCGGCCTGCTTGCCGCTCTCCACCGCGTCGTCGAGCGACCCGCCCGACTCGGTCAGCGAGCACTCGCCGGCCAGCACCACCGGCAGGTCGTAGGACAGACGCGGCAGGTGGTGGTTGGCCTGGATCTCCGCGCCGACGGCGAGCAGGTCGCACGCGATCGTCTCGGTGCCGCCGCTCGTGCTGCGGACGACGACGCCCTTGACCCGCTTCTTGCCGGTCGCCTCGACGACCTCGCCCGCCAGCGCGCGGAAGCCCGTCGCGGACGCGTCGACGCCGGGTGCCGTGACGACGGCAGCGATCGCGACGCCGGCGTCGGCCAGCGTGCGAGCGTGCACGAGCGCCTCGGGCTGCTGCGCCCAGACGACGGCGCGGTCGCCGGGCTTGATGCCGTGGGCGCCGGCCAGCCGCGCGGCGCCGCGGGCCAGGAACACGCCGGGCAGGTCGTTGCCCTTGAAGACCTGGTGGGTCTCCATGCCGCCGCAGGCCACGACGATCGCCTGCGGGTGCACGTGGTGCACGACGTCGGGCGCGACGACGACCGCCAGCGGCCCCTCGTAGAGGCCGATGCACGCGGCGTCGGCGAGCCGCTCGACGCCCGCGTGGCCGTCGACGAGGGCGCGCAGGCGGTCGATCTCCGCGCGGGTCGGCCCGGGCGCGACGCGCGCGCCGGGCTGCGGGTTCTCGTCCACGAGCAGCACGCGGCTGCCGTCCTCGGCCGCGGCGAGCGCCGCGGCGAGGCCCGCGACGCCGGCGCCGATGACCAGCACGTCGGGGTGCCGGTTGGCGCGCTCGAGGTCGCGCGGGCGGTCCGACGCCTCCGCGAAGCCGAGGCCGGCCACCTTGCGGATGATCTTCTCCGCGACGGGCCACGCGAACTTGGGCCGCGCCATCGCCTTGTAGTAGAAGCCGACGGGCATCGCCCAGTGCATCTTGTCGAAGACGTTCAGCGCGTCGCGGTCGACGGACGGCCACGCGTTCTGGCGCACGACCGTCTGCCCGTCCTTCGCCGCGCACTCGCAGGCGCGCACGTCGACCTCGCCGTCGACGGTCATCAGGCAGTTGGGGCAGTCGCCCGAGACGCAGTACAGGCCGCGCGGACGGTGGTACTTGAAGGAGCGCGAGAAGGTGCGGACGCCGCTGCGGTAGATGGCCGAGGCGATCGTGTCGCCCGGCCGCAGCGGAACCTCGTTGCCCTCGAAGTCGATGGACATCAGGTGGTGACCTCGCCGCCCTCGCCCGTGTACTCCTCACCCGGCTGCGCGAGCACCTCGTTGGTGCGCGTGTCGCGCACGATCGTGTACCAGCGGCGCGTGCCGTACGTGTGGAACCAGCGCTCGCGCTGGACGCCGCACGCGTTGCGCCGCAGCCAGAGGCGGTCGATCTCCTCCGCCTCCGACGCGTCCGGGTCGTACAGCGGGCGGGCCTCACCGCCGTACGAGAACTCGGAGACCGGACGCAGCCCGAACGGCGTCCGAATGTGGAAGTGGCTCACAAGGATCAAGGGTACGCGGGCGCTGGAGGCCGTGCATTGTGGAGAGTCCACACACAGCGAAAGGCCCGACTGTTGAACCACCGGCGTGCGTCGGAGCCCGCGTCGGACGGTACGATCGACGCGGCCGCGCGGCTGCGGACGCTGCGCGGGGAGCCACATCCGCCGAAGCGTCGGGAGCGTCATGAAGTCGAGCCTGGAGATCGCCCAGGAGCACCAGCTCCAGCCCATCGTCGACATCGCACGGGCGGCGGGGCTCGAGGACGACGAGATCGAGCTGTACGGGCGCTACAAGGCCAAGATCGAGCTCAGCGTGCTGGAGCGGCTCAAGGACCGCCCGGACGCGAAGATCATCGACGTCACCGCGATCACCCCGACGCCGGCCGGCGAGGGCAAGACGACGACCTCGGTCTCGCTCACGCAGGGCCTCGGCGTGATCGGCAAGAAGCCCGTGCTTGCGCTGCGCGAGCCGTCGCTCGGCCCCGTCTTCGGCATCAAGGGCGGCGCGGCCGGCGGCGGGTTCGCGCAGGTCGTGCCGATGGAGGACCTGAACCTCCACTTCACGGGCGACATCCACGCGATCACGGCGGCGAACAACCTGCTCGCGGCCTTCGTCGACGCGCACGTCCTGCACGGGCACGAGCCGAAGCTCGACCCGATGTCGATCGGCTGGCGCCGCGTCGTCGACGTCAACGACCGCAACCTGCGCGACATCGTCACGGGGCTCGGCGGCAAGCTCAACGGCATTCCCCGGCAGACGGGCTTCGACATCACGGCCGCCTCCGAGGTCATGGCGATCATGGCCATGGCGTCCGACCTGCAGGACCTGCGGCGGCGGCTCGGCGCGATCACGGTCGGCTCGACGCCCGACGGCGAGCCGGTGACGGCCGAGCAGATCCGCTGCGCGGGCGCCATGGCGGCCCTGCTGCGCGACGCCCTGAAGCCGAACATCATCCAGACGCTCGAGGGCCAGCCGTGCCTCATGCACTGCGGCCCCTTCGCGAACATCGCCCACGGCAACAACTCGCTGGTGGCCGACCGCGTGGGCCTCAAGCTCGGCGACTACCTCGTGACCGAGTCCGGCTTCGCCTCGGACATGGGCATGGAGAAGTTCTTCGACATCGTCTGCCGCGCCGGCGGGCTGGCCCCGCACGCGGTGGTCGTGGTGGCCACGGTCCGCGCGCTGCGCCATCACGGCGGCGGCAACTGGCGCGAGCGGGCCTCGACCGCCGACCAGCTGCGCGAGATCGAGAAGGGCGCCGAGAACCTCGCCAAGCACGTCGAGAACGCCCGCGAGTTCGGCATCCACGCGGTCGTGGCCGTCAACCGGATGCCCGGCGACACCGACGACGAGGTCGAGCTGGTGCGGCGGCTGGCGATCGACGCGGGCGCCGCCAACGCAGGGCTCAACGAGGCCTTCGAGCACGGCGGCAAGGGCGCCGCGGACCTCGCGGAGATGGTGGCCGACGCCGCCGACCAGCCCAGCTCGTTCCAGTTCCTGTATCCCGACGACGCGCCGCTCAAGGCCAAGATCGAGGCCATCGCGACCCGCATCTACGGCGCCGACGGGGTGGACTACCTGCCCGAGGCCGAGGCCAAGCTGGAGCAGTTCACGAAGCTGGGCTACGGCGCGTTCTCGATCTGCATGGCCAAGACGCACCTGTCGCTGTCGCACGACGCCTCGCTGCAGGGCCGCCCGACCGGCTTCCGCGTGCCGATCCGCGACGTGCGGGCGTACACCGGCGCGGGCTTTCTGGTGCCGCTGCTCGGCGAGATGCGCCAGATGCCGGGCCTCGGGGCCTCGCCCGCGGGCTTCAACGTCGACATCGACGCGGACGGCAAGATCGTCGGCCTCTTCTAGGCGGTCGCGTTCGCGATAGGCTCGCGGTGTTGTGAGCCAGCCGGATGACCTGCTGGGGCTGCCGCTCGGCGAGCTGCTCGCGCGGCTGGCGTCGGACGCGCCGACGCCGGCCGGCGGCGCGCTGGCCGCCATCACTGCGGCCGGTGCGGCGGCGATGGTCGAGATGGGCGCGACGCTGACGCTCAAGCACGAGCGCTACCGCGGCGCCTGGCCCGACATGGAGGCCGCCCGCGAGCGCGCCGCCGAGCTGCGGGTCGAGCTCGTGCGGCTGGTGGACGCGGACGCGCACGCCTACGCGGGCGTGATCGAGGCCATGCGGCTGCCGCAGGGCGACGACGCCGCGCGCGACGCGCGGGCGACGGCGATCGCGGATGCGCTCGTGGCGGCGGCGCGCCCACCCCTCGCGATGCTGGCGGCGGCCGCCGAGATCGCCGAGCTGGCCGCGGGCGTCGCGGAGCGCGGCAACGTCAACCTGCTCGGCGATGCCACGACCGCCGCGCTGGTCGGCGAGGCGGCTGGCCGGGCGGCGGCGACCCTGGTCGAGATCGACGCCGGGCAGAGCCGCGCACCCGAGGCGAGCGAGCTGTTCGTCCGCGCGCGGGCGCTGCAGGTGCGCGCGGGTGCGGCGCGGACGCGTGCCCTCGCGGCGGCCGACGGGCGCCGGCCGCGCCGCTGAGCGGCCTCGCTGCGGCGCCAAGTGGCGCGCGCCGTTGGCCAATTGGCACGAGGGGCGACGGGCGCCAAGTGGCGCGCGCCAATTGGCGCGCCCTCGTGACCGCCGATTGGCGACGACCAGTTGGCGCGGACGAATCGGCTCGTCCGAGCGACCGCGGTGGCGGACCGACCGGCGATGCGTAGGATGAGACACGTGGAACGGCTGGTCTCCATCGCCTGTGACTGCGGCGCCTCGGGCGAGGCGCCGATCGGCGCGCTGATCGAGTGCGAGTGCGGCCGGACCTTCACGGCCGAGGGGCCGCCCGCCGGGCACGTGGCCGCGATCGCCGCGCTCGAGCGCCGGCACCTCGTCCTGCAGATCGTCTCCCTGGTCGCGCTCATCGGGCTCTGTGCGTTGCCACTTGTCGTGCTCGACCGCAGCGCGGCCCTGCTCGTCCCGGTCGCCGCTGTCGCCGTCTGGTTCGCGACCGTGCGCCCGCACCTGCAGCGCCGCCACCGTCAGGCGATCTCGGCGTTGCCTGACTGGCTCGTCGCCGGCTGAACGTGGCGCGCCGCGTCCGCCACCACGCGCGGGGCGCGCGTGCGGTAGCCTCGGACGCGCCGCGACGCAGCGGCGGAGCGGAGGTCTCCCGAGTGGCCGGGACGCGCGAAACGACCGGCGCGGAGGTCGTCGAGGCACTCCTTCAGGCGTCCTCCGACGGGCTCCTCGTGCTTCGCAACGGCATGCCGCTCGCGCTCAACGACCGGCTCTGCGAGCTGCTCGGCACGACCCGCGAATGCCTGCTCCGCGACGGCCTCGACGCCGCCGCCTGGCCCGAGGAGGCACGCGCGGCGGTGCTCGCCGCGAAGCCGGGCAGGCGGGCGTCGCGGGAAACGATCGTCGGCGAGGCCGCCGGCCGCCGCGTGCCGGCGACGGTCACCGCGACGCGCCTGACCGCGCCGGCCGACGCCGCGCTGCTCGTGGTCCAGGTGCGCGATGCGACGGAGCGCGAGCTCGCCTTCGACACGATCTCGATCCTCGACGAGCGGCTCCGGGGACTCGCCGAGGCCTCGCCCGTCGTCTTCTGGAGCGCCGACCTCGACGGGCGCACGACCTACACCAGCCCGCGCTGGACGGACATCACCGGCCAGCCGGTCGATGACGCGCTCGGGTTCGGCTGGCGCGACGTCGTCCATCCGGACGATCGCGAGCTCGTGGCCAACGCCTGGAGCGACTGGCATCCGGACCAGGAGGACGCGCGGAACATCGAGTACCGCATCGTGCGGCCGGACGGCAGCGTGCGCCACATCGTCGACGCCAATCGGCGCATCCACGACGCCGAGGGCCGGCTGGTCGGCTACGCCGGCGCGTCGATGGACGTCACCGAGAAGCGCACCGACGGCGAGCGACTGGGCCGGATCGCCGACCGCAACGCGGTGCTGGCCGCGTTGGGCCGCCGCGCCCTCGAGCACGGCACGAGCCTCGACGACCTGCTGCGGGCCGCGGTCGCGGCCGTCGCGACGGCGCTCGACGCCGACTTCGCGAGCGTCGGCCGGCTGACCG
This sequence comes from uncultured Actinomycetota bacterium, assembly GCA_963767885.1. Classification (GTDB taxonomy): domain Bacteria; phylum Actinomycetota; class Thermoleophilia; order Gaiellales; family F1-60-MAGs149; genus CAVYFW01. The sequence goes on along the minus strand of CAVYFW010000008.1, from coordinate 82,029 downwards.
ACGACCGGCAGCACCACGAGCTGATCGCGCTGTACGTGCGGGACGTGGGGGAGGTGCCGACCGGCCAGCGCATCCCGATCGGTCGCTACAGCCAGGCCGGCCTCGCGATGGTGCAGCGCGAGCCCGTCGCCACCGCGGACGTCGAGTGCGAGGACCGCTACGACACGACGCAGCTCGTCGAGCACGGCGTCCGCGCGAGCATCGCCGTGCCGATCCTGCCGGCGGGCGGCGTGTACGGGTCCCTCGGCGCGCACTACCTGCAGCCGCGGGCCATCGATGAGGACGAGGTCAACTTCGCCATGGCGGTGGCGAACATCGTCGCCGGCCTCGAGGAGCGGCTGCGCGCGGAGGAGGAGCAGCGCCGCGCCGCCCTCGTCGATCCCCTCACCGGCCTCGCCAATCGGCACGTCATCCGGGACGTGATCGCGCGGGCGCTGCAGTCGCGTAACCGCGAGCGGCACCCGGCGGTGCTGCTCGTCGACGTCGACCACATCACGCACGTCAACCACGCCTACGGCCAGGCGGTCGGCGACGAGCTGCTCGTGGCGATCGGTCGGCGGCTGGTCGAGGTCGTCGGGCCAAGTGGCACGGTCGGACGATTGACCAGCGACGAGTTCGCCGTCGTCGCGGAGGACGGCGGCGCGTCCGTCGCGCTGCTGGCGGAGCGCCTGCTGGAGGCGTTCGCCGAGCCGTTCGGCCTGCCGCGCGGGCCAATTGGCGTGTCCGCGTCAATTGGCGTGGCGACCGCGCGGGACGACGACGCGACCGCCGACGCGCTGCTGCGGGGCGCCGAGGCCGCCGCCAGCGCCGCGAAGACGCGCGGGCGTGCGCGGCTCGAGTGGTACGACCGCGACCTCGGGCAGCGCGCCCGCACGCAGGTCGAGACCGCGCTTGCGCTGCGGCGGGCCGTCGAGGAGCGCGAGCTCGTGCTGGTCTACCAGCCCGTCGTGCACCTGGCGAGCGGCGCGACCGACGGCTACGAGGCCCTCGTGCGCTGGCGGCGGGCCGGCGACGCGGCGCTGGTCACGCCCGACCGCTTCGTGCCAATCGCCGAGGAGACGGGGCTGATCGCGCAGATCGGCCGCTGGGTCGTCGTCGAGGCCTGCCGGCAGCTCGCGGCGTGGAACGCGGTCCGGGGCGATCGCCACCTGCGCGTGTCGGTGAACGTGTCGGGGCGCGAGCTCGGGCGGACCGACTTCGCCGACGGCATCCTGCAGGCCATCGATGCGGCCGGCGTCGATGCGGGGCAGCTCGCCCTCGAGCTCACCGAGAGCGCCCTCGTCGAGGAGTCCGAGGTCGCCCTCGCCGCCCTCGACGCCGTGCGCGCCGCCGGGGTGCGCCTGCTGATCGACGACTTCGGGACGGGCTACGCGTCGCTGTCCTACCTCAAGCGCTTCCGGCCCGACGAGCTGAAGCTCGACCGCAGCTTCGTCACCGGGCTCGGCGAGCCGGGGGCCGACACCACCATCGTCGCGGCGATCGTGGGCATGGCGCACGCCCTCGGGCTCGACGTCACGGGCGAGGGGGTCGAGCGGCCGGAGCAGCTCCGCGCCCTGCGCGCCCTGGGCTGCGAGCGCGCGCAGGGCTACCTCTTCGCGCGCCCCGCAGAGGCGGGAGACATCGATCCCGTGCATCGGACCTGACGACACGCCGTACGGGGCGCCACTTGGCGCGCCCCTGTGTCGCCTGCTCAGGCCGGTGCGAGCTGCGCGGCCATGTGGGTGCTGATGGCCACGCGGTTCCACGCGTTCATCGCGATCGCGGTCAGGACGATGCCCGCCAGCGCGTCGTCGTCGAAGGTTGCCGCGGCCTGCGCCCAGACGGGCTCGGGGACGCCGTCCGGCCCGAGCTCCGTGACGGCCTCGGCGAGCCCGAGTGCGGCCTGCTCCGCCGGCGAGAAGAGCGGCGAGTCGCGCCAGGCCGGCAGCGTGTCCAGCCGGCGCTCGTCGACGCCCGCGGCCCGCGCCTGCGGGTAGTGCATCTCCAGGCAGTAGGCGCAGCCGTTGAGCTGCGAGACGCGGATGTCGATCAGCGCGGCCAGGGCCTCGGGCAGAGCATCGCGCGCGCAGTCGGAGAAGCGGGCGAGCGACGCGTACGCCCGTGGCGCGACGTCCTCCAGCGACATGCGCTGCACGGGGTTCGCTGCGGTCCACGACATGGGCTGCTCCTCGTGTGAGACGTGCAATTGCTAGAACAATATTCTAGCAATGAGCATCTGACGCGATCGCGAACGCTTGGCCCAAAGCTGTTTCGGCAGACGTTCGTTCTAGCGTCGGCTACGCTACGCGAATGAGCGCCGCTCGGGCCGGTGGTCGTCGCGAGGCCATCCTCGACGCCGCGCTGCGCCTGTTCGCCGAGCGCGGCTACGACGCGACGACCGTCGCCGACATCCGCGAGCTCGCCGGCGCGAGCACCGGCAGCATGTACCACCACTTCGCGAGCAAGGAGGACATCGCGGCCGCCCTGCGGGTCGAGGTGCTGGCGGCCTACCAGGCCGCGCTCCTGGGCGAGCTCGCGCGCCATCACGACGCCGAGGCCGGGGTGCGCGGCCTCGTGCGCTTCCACGTCACGTGGGCGGCCGCGAACCGCGAGCGCGCGGGGTACCTGCTCGCGTCCCCGCCGCCCGCCGTGCGCCGGGTCGCGGAGGAGGGTGTCGGCCGTGCCAACGACGGGTTCTTCGGCGCCCTGCACGGCTGGTACGACGCCCATCGGCGGGCCGGCGTCGTGCGGCCACTCGAGCGCGACCTGCTGCTGGCGCTGTGGCTCGGCCCGAGCCAGTCGTACCTGCGCGCGCTGCTCGGCGGCCGCGAGGCCACGCCGCCCGGCGAGGCGGGGGACGCGCTCGCCGAGGCGGCGTGGCTGGCGCTGCGTTCGCCGCCCGCCTAGCCCTGCGGCCGCACGATCTGCTGCACCGACCAGGTGTTGCCGTCCGGATCGGCGAAGAAGACGAAGCGGCCCCAGGGGAACTCCTGCACCTCGGTCGCGTCCACGCCGCGGCCGACCAGCTCCGCGCGCGCCGCGTCGGCGTCGGCCACCACCAGCTGCATCCCCCGCACGGAGCCGGGCGCCGCGTCGGTCAGCCCCACGCCGATGGCGATCGAGCAGGCCGAGCCGGGCGGTGTCAATTGCACGAAGCGCATCTCGTCGCTGACCCGGTGGTCGTGGTCGGCGTTGAACCCGGCCTGGTCGACGTAGAACGCCTTCGCGCGGTCGACGTCGGAGACGGGCAGCGCGACGAGCTCGAGCTTGAAGTCCATCGGAGCGTCCTCTCGGTCGGGGGCGAGAGCACCCTAGTCGGCCACCTCGCCGCACGCGACCCTGGCCGAACGGGTGGGTCAGGGAACCCGAGGCGCCTCTGATGGGTCGGAGCCCACGTGGAACCCGCCCCGACAGCCCCGCTGCGACGCTCAGATCAGGCCGTCGCGCATCGCGTGCGCGACCGCCTGCGAGCGGGTGCGGGCGTTCAGCTTCGTCACCGCGTCGTGGATGACGTTCTTGATCGTGCGCTCCGAGTAGCAGAGCTGCGCCGCCACCTCGCGGGTGGGCAGGCCCTGCGCCACGAGCCGCAGGACGTCGCGCTCGCGGTCGGACAGCCGGGCGAGTCCCGGGCTGCCGTCGTCCGCCGACGCGGCGGCGCGCGAGATGCCGCGCAGGAGCGTGCCGAGGATCTCGGGCGTCATCACGCCGCTGCCGTTGGCCGCGGCCCGGACGCCCGTTGCGAGCGTCTCCGGCGTCAGCGACTCCTTGCGCAGGTACCCGACCGCGCCGGCCTCGACGGCGCCGAGCACGTCGCCCTCCTCGGAGCGCGCCGAGCAGACCACGACGTGCGCGCCGGCCGCGTCGCGCAGCTGGCGGATGACCTCGATCCCGCCCGGCAGGTCAGGGTCGACGACGATGACGTCGGCGTCGGAGAGGGCGCCGCTGCGCCACGCGTCGCGAAGCGATCCGGCCTCGCCGATGAGCGTGACGTCATCCATGGCCTGGAGGCAGGAGACGAGCCCTCGCCGGAAGATCGCATGCGCGTCGATGACGTAGACGTTCAACCCTCTCCCTACGGTCCGGGTGCGGGTACCGGTTTCCTCCACGGTCCCGGGGCAGGGGAATCGCGTGGAGGAGACGGTAGAATCATAGTGCCCGGCGGGCGGGAGCGTTCGTTCGTCTCAGCGGTGGCTCCGATCGTGCCGACCATACGTACCGTGACCATGACCCTTTCGCGCGCGGAGCCCATCGCCGCCATCCGGGCGGCCGCGTAGCCATGGCGCCCGTGCTGCGCCAGGTGGGACGGTTCGAGCTGATCGAGGAGGTCGGCCGCGGCGGCATGGGCGTCGTGTACCGGGCGCGCCAGACCGACCTCGACCGCAATGTCGCGGTCAAGGAGCTGCCCGCGTTCCATGCGACGGACGCGACCTTCGTGGCGCGCTTCCTGCGCGAGTCGCGCATCGCCGGCTCGCTGCAGCACCCGAACATCGTCACGGTCTACGACTACTTCGAGTACGACGGCGTGCCGTACATCGCCATGGAGTACGTCGATCGCGGCTCGCTGCGCCCGCTGATGCGCAACCTGACGCTGGCGCAGGTGGCCGGCGTCCTCGAGGGCATGCTCGCCGGCCTGGCCCACGCGGAGACGCGCGGCATCGTGCACCGCGACATGAAGCCGGAGAACCTGATGGTGACCTCCGACGGCACCATCAAGATCGCCGACTTCGGCATCGCCAAGGCGTTCAACCAGGCCGCCGCGACGAGCGGCTTCGCGACGCGCACCGGCACCACCGTCGGCACCCCGGCGTACATGGCGCCGGAGCAGGCGATGGCGAAGGACATCGGGCCCTGGACCGACCTCTACTCCGCCGGCGTGATCGGCTACGAGCTGCTGACGGGCAAGGTGCCGTTCTACGACACCGACACGCCCGTCGTCGTGCTCATGCGGCAGGTCAACGACCCGCCGCCGCCACCCCAGTCGCTGAACCCGTCGCTCGACCCCGCGGTCTGCGCGTGGCTCGAGCGGATGCTGGAGAAGAAGCCGGCCGACCGCTACGCCGGCGCGACCGAGGCCTGGGAGGCGTTCGAGGAGATCGTCATCGGCGTGCTCGGCCCGCGCTGGCGCCGCGAGGCGCGGCTCCTGGAGCGCGACCCCGAGCTCGACACCCCGAAGCCGCTGACGCCCGCGCAGTTCGAGAGCATCTCCGCCGACACCCCGCCGAGCCAGCCCGCGGCGGCGACGCCGCTCGCCGAGGCCACCGGGTTCGTCACCATCGACCCGCGCAACCCGGCGCCGCCCGTCGCACCGCCGCCGCCCAGCGTCGCGCCGACGCCGACGCCGACCCCGGTGAGCGACGACGGGTTCGTCACCGTCGATCCGCGCCACGTCGGCCCGCCGCCGAGCGTCGCGCCGGCCGCTGCCGCGGCCGCCGCAGCGGCGCCGGCGGGCAGCACGCCGGCCGTGGAGACGCCGCCGGACGGCTTCGTGACCATCGATCCGCGCCATCCCGCGCCGGTCGACGCCGGCAACGGTGCGCCGCCGGTAGCTCCGCCGCCGCCCGCGCCACTTGGCGCACCGGCCGCGCCACTTGGCGCAGCGCCGGCGCCACTTGACGCGCCGCCGGCCCACGCGACGAATGGCGACGGCTTCGAGACCTACGTCCCGCCCGGCGGCCCGGCGCCCGAAGCCGATCCGCCGGTCGAGGCCGCCGCCGCGTCCGCGCTGGCCGCGGAGGCCGTCATGGCGCCGCCGCCGATCGTCGAGCCGCCGGTGCTGCCGACGCCCGACATCGGCATCCCGTCCGACGACGGCGCGACGATCGCGCCCACCAGTCGGCCCGCGCCGCCGAAGTCCCCGACGCCGCCACGGCGCGACTCCGACGGCGGCGGCTCACGCCGCGGCCTCGTCATCCTCGCCGTGCTGATCGCCCTCGCCATCGCCGGCATCGCGGGTGCGGCGCTGCTGCTCGGCGGCGGCGGCGACGACGAGAACGGCACGTCGGCGGCCGCCAGCACGCCGGCGGACACGGCCGATCAGAGCCTCGACACGGCCGACCCCGGTACCTCCACGCCGGAGGCCTCGTCGGCCGACTCCCTGCAGGCGACCGTCCCGCCGGACACCGCCGAGACCGTCGAGACCGCGCCCGAGACCCAGGCCGAGAGCACGGGCGAGCAGACCGACACGGTCGAGACGGCGCCGGACACCACCGGCACCGAGGTCGCCCGCACTGGCCGACACGCCGGTGAAGCCGAAGGATCGCGTCACGATCGCCGTGTCCGGCGGCACGATCTACGTCGCCGACCCGCTCGGCCGGGTCGTCACGCTCGACGCCGGCACCATGCGCCGCATCGAGCTGCTCGAGGACGCCGCGTCGCCGCGGGCCATCGTCGTCGGCAGCGGCTCCGTCTACATCGCCGACAGCGAGTCCGTCACCCGCCTGCGTCCCGACACGCTCGACCAGCAGAACGTCGAGCCGTTCGAGGGCGCCGTCGCCATGGCGTCCGACAAGGGGGCGCCGATCGCGGTCGTCGGCAAGGTGGGCGACCGCGGCCGCCTGTGCCTCGTCAACCCCGACTCGCTCGGGCCGTGCGCGCCGCTGCCGTTCGTTCCGACGGGCGTCGGCGCCGACAGCAAGGGCAACGTCTACGTCGCCAACGGTGCGCGCGGGACGGTCACCTCGTACGGCCGGCGGTCCGGCGAGTTCGTCGCGCGCACGCCGCTCGAGGTCGGAAAGGGCGCCAGCGGCAACATCATCGTGCGCGGCAGCACGCTCTACGTCGCCGTCGAGCGCGGGCTCGCGATGGTCTCGAACGGCCAGGTCGTCGGCACGGTGCAGCTCCCGACGACGCCGGGCCTGATCGACGTCGCCGAGACCGGCTTCGTCTTCGCGCCGCTCCCCGCCGCCTCGCAGGTGGCGGTGATCGCCGCGGACGACCCGCTCGCGGAGCCGCAGCTCGTCGACGTCGGCAGCCAGCCGTACTCCGCCTCCGCTGCCGGCGACCTCGTGTACGTCGCCGACGCCGCGGACCGTTCGATCGCGCGCCTCGACGCCGCGACGGGCGCGAGCGGCGGCTCCACGCCGGTGGACGCCCTGGTGAAGGCGCCGGTCAAGCCGATCGTCGCGCGCTCGATGGCGGCGACGAAGAACGGGCTGACGACCACGGGCGTGCTCGCGCTGCAGGGCGGCAAGCTCGAGGCGTCCGGCTTCCGCCTGCTGGACAACGACATCTCGGACGGCACGCTCTCGTTCGAGCTTCGCTCCGGTGGCATCGGGCGCGGCTTCGAGACCAAGGATCTGTCCGACCTCGGCTTCAACGTGACGCTGCAGGAGTTCCCGGGCCGCGTCGTCGCGACCCTGCACGCCACCAAGCCGTTCACCTCCGGCACCGCGAAGCTCGCGCCGAACGGGCGCTCCGTCGGGGTCACGCTCGTCGAGCCGGCGCCCGTCGTCACGAACAACAACGGCAACAACAACGGCACCACCACCACCGGCGGCGGTGGCGGCACCACCACCCCCCCGCAGACGAGCAACCCGCCGGCCACGAGCATCGACGTCGGCTGACGCCGGGCGGCGCGGTCGCCGCTAGGACGCCGCGGGCGCGCCGGCCGCCGGGGCGAGCAGCGCCTGGGCCTCGGCCAGCCTGGTCTGGTAGCGGCCGCGATACTGCTCGGCGGGGCGCTCGATGTCGGCGATCCACTCGCCCCACTGGTTGGGGTCGGTCTGGAACGTCGTGTTGCCGTCGGCGATGCGCTTGGCCTTGACCGCGAGCGCCTGGTCGATGAACCACTTGGCCTGGAGCTCGGGCCTGTCGGGGTAGCCGGCGTAGTCGCCCTGGTTCCAGATGCCGACCCGCATCTGGAAGAAGCCGACGGAGTCGCGATCGCCCCCGTGCAGGTTCTGCACGCCGCTCTCGACCAGCGAGGCCATGACCGGCAGCTCCGGCGGCAGGCCGGCCTTCTGCGCCTCCCGCGCGAGCCACTGCGCCAGCGCCTGCTGGCCGGCGGCGTCGCCCGGGTAGGGGTTCGTCGGGTCGACGGGCAGCGGCGGCAACGGCTGCGCCGTCGGATCCACGCTCGCGGCGGGCGGCTGCGCGGCGGGCGTCGCGGACGGGTCCGCGGGCGCGACCGGGGCCACGGGCTGCACGGCGTTCGGGTCGGGCGCGGCCGGCGCCTGCACGGCCGGCAGGAACTGCACCGTGGAGCCGGACGGCTTCGGCGCCTCCTGCTGCTCCTGCACCGCCGCGAAGACGCCGGACTGCCAGGCGCCGGCGGAGGGCTCGGCGGGCGCGACCGGCTGCCCGGCGGCGTCGACGGCGGGGGCGGCCGCGGCGGGCGCGACCGCCGCCGGGACGGCACCGCCCTGCATGGCGAGCGCGTCCTGGGCCTCCTCCGGGCTCAGCACGCCGGCCGGCACGGCGCCGGAGCCGACGCGGCGGGCGGCGTGGAACTGCTCGTTGTAGTACGGCTCGTCGAGGCTGGAGATCTTGACCACGTCACCGGTGTGGGGTGCGTGGATGAACTTGCCGTCGCCGATGTACATGCCGACGTGGTGGACGTCGCCGCCCTTGGCGAACAGGATCAGGTCGCCGGGCTCGAGCTGGCTGCGCGGCACCTCCACGCCGGCGTTGACCTGGTCGTACGTGACGCGCGGGATGTCGATGCCGAGCTGCTTGTACGCGTACTGCATGAGGCCGGAGCAGTCGAAGCCCGTGTCCGGCGTCTCGCCGCCCCAGTAGTACGGCGTGTTGAGGTAGCGCTTGGCGATCTCGACCGCCGCCGCGCCGACGGTCGGCACGCCGGGCGCGACGCCGGCCGGCGCCACCGCGGCAGCCGGGTCGACCGCGGCTGCCACCACGGGCGCGGCGCCGGCGGGCGGCGCGGCGCCGGACGCCTGCTCGAGGGCGTCGAGCGGGTCGAGCATGTTGTCGGCGTTGTAGCCGCCGCCGAAGCTCTTCCAGAGCTCCATGTGCACGTGCGGCTGGCCGTCGCGCCAATTGGTCACCGTCGCGACCTGCTGGCCGGCCTGGACCGTCTGGCCGACCTGCACGCTCGGGTCGACGTGGCGGAACACGTAGACCTTGCCGTCCGCGGCCTCGACCTTGACGGTGCCGCCGAAGACCTGGCCGGAGTCGCCGCGCGAGGCCCGCGCCTCGACGACCTTGCCGGTGATCATCGAGCGCACGGGGGCGCCGCCGTTGGCGAAGAGGTCGTAGCCGGCGTGGATCTTGACCCCGTCGGAGCGCGGCGCGCCCTCGGCGTCGACGACGCCGTACTCCGACCCGTGCAGCTTGCCGCCCGCGTTCGACGCCGCCATCTGCGACGGGTCGACCGGCAGCGCGAGCCCGCCCGCGGCGACCGGCGCGCCCGGTGCGACGGCGCCGGCGCCATCCACGACCTCCGCGGCGCCGGGTGCGGCGGCGGGCGGCGCGGGCGGCAGGCTGCCGACCAGGCCGCGCGCCTCGTCGAGCCGCAGCTGGTAGCGGCCGCGGTACTCCTCGGCGGGGCGCTCGATGTCGGCGATCCACTCGCCCCACTGGTTGGGGTCGGTCTCGAAGGACGTGTTGCCCTCGGCGATGCGCTTGGCCTTGACCGCGAGCGCCTGGTCGATGAACCACTTGGCCTGGAGCTCGGGCCTGTCGGGGTAGCCGGCGTAGTCGCCCTGGTTCCAGATGCCGACCCGCATCTGGAAGAAGCCGACGGAGTCGCGATCGCCCCCGTGCAGGTTCTGCACGCCGCTCTCGACCAGCGAGGCCATCACCGGCAGCTCCGGCGGCAGGCCGGCCTTCTGCGCCTCCCGCGCGAGCCACTGCGCCAGCGCCTGCTGGCCGGCGTTGTCGCCCGGGTACGGGTTCGGGCCCGTCGCCAGCGCCGTGGGGTCGATCGGCAGCGCGGCTCCCGGAACGGCCGTTCCGGGCTGTGCCTGCGGGTCGGGAACGGCCTGCACGCTCGAGAACGTGCCGGCGTACGCCTGCTGCTCGGGGCCCTGCACCGCCGCGAACACGCCGCTCTGCCCCGGATCGGGCGGCGGTGCGGGCACGGCGTTGGCGGGCGCTGCGAGCACCGGCGCCGCGGCGGGCGTGACGCCGCCGGGAGCGGGCAGCGCGCCGGGCGAGGGCAGGGGCGTCGCACGGCGGCTGGCCGGCGGCGAGCCTCGCGGCCTCCTCGGCCTCGGCCGCGGAGAGGACGCCGGGCGGCACCACGCCGGTCGCGACGCGGCGGGCGACGTGGTACTGCTCGTCGTAGTACGGGTCGTCGAGGCTGGAGATCTTGACCACGTCGCCGGTGTGGGGCGCGTGGATGAACTTGCCGTCGCCGATGTACATGCCGACGTGGTGGACGTCCCCGCCGTGGGCGAACAGGATCAGGTCGCCGGGCTGGAGCTGGCTGCGCGGCACCTCGACACCGGCGTTGACCTGGTCGTACGTGACGCGCGGGATCTTCACGCCGACCTGCGCGAACGCGTACTTCATGAGGCTCGAGCAGTCGAAGCCGACGGTGTTCGCGCCCTGGTCGAAGCCGCGGCTCGGCCCCTCGTCGGTGCCGCCGCCCCAGGAGTACGGCGTGCCGAGATAGCGCTTGGCGATCTCGACGGCCGCCGCGCCAATTGGCACGCCCGCCGCGCCACCCGGCGTGGGCGCGGCGTCGGCGGCGTCGGCCAGCCCCGGGGCGCTCGCCTTCTTCTCGGCGGGGCTCGACGGGCGGCGCGGCCTTCGCGGGCGGCGGGTCGTCGAGCGTGAGGTCGTCTGCGGGCGCGCTGCCCTGACCGCCGCCGGCGGGCTGCGGGTCGGCGGGTGCCGGCTCGACGGCGGGCGCCGGGTCGACCGCGGGCGCCGGGTCGACCGCCGGATCGGGCGCGGCCTGGGGCGAGAAGTCGAGCACGATGCGATCGCCGCGCGTCGGGTCGACCGAGAAGCCGTTGGCGTCGATCCGCCAGGGCGAGACGATGTGCGTCGGCCGCTCGTCGGAGCCCAGCGTGGCCAATTGGCCGATGATGTCGCGCGGCGCGATGGCGTCGGGCGCGACCGCCTCGCCGTCGACCTCCGTGATCACGACCAGCGGCGGCGCGCCCGGTGGCCCGGGCTGGACGTCGACGGCGAGCTCGTGGGACGCGAGCAGCCGCGCCAGCACGGTGTTGGCACGAGGATCGAGCGTGCCGTTCTGCAGCGCGGTGGTCGCCGCGTCCGTCAGGTACAGGTCGCGGTTGGCGGCGAGCGAGGCGCCGTCGCTGGGCGGGACCACGGCCTGCGACTCGTCGACCGGCGCGAAGGGATCGGCCCCCGCCTGGTCAGCCGGCGGGGCAGCGTCGGCGGGCGCAACGGGCGCGGCGCTCGCATCGGCGGGCACGGCCGCGACGTCTGCCTGCTGCGCCGCCGCCGCGCCCGGCTGCTGCGACCTCCTGCAGCGCCCGCGCGTCACTTGGCGCGTCACGGCGCGTCATTGGCGCGTCACTTGGCGCAGCGCCCTCGCCGACGCGGTCCTCCGCGGTGCCGCCGCCCCCGAGCCCGGGCTGGTCGGTCGACCGCGCGATCGCGGTGCCGCCGCCGTCCTGCACCGGCTCCGCCTGGCGGAGGTTCGCGCCGAGATCGTCGTTGGCCCGGCTGGCCGGCTCGGCCGGCGGCGGCTCGGTCGACCGCACGTCCGCGCGGCCGCCGCGCCGCCGCCGCTTCCGTCCGCCGCCGAGACGCCTCCGCCGCCGCCTGCGGCGTCCTGCGGCTGCAGCACGATGTCCTGCGCGATCGGCGTGCCCGCGCCACTTGGCGCGCCTCGCGCCACTTGGCGCCGTGCCTGCGCCACTTGGCGCGCCCGCGTCCGCCGCGCGCGCCCGCGCTCTCGGACGGGGCGGTGCTCATCTGCTGGGCGGAGTCGAGCGCGGCCTGCATCTTGTCGGCGACGCCGGCGTCGGGCTGCTCCAGCGCTGCGGCCATCCCGCCGTCGGCCGCCGGCTGCTGGGCCGCCGACGGGTCGGGCACCGCCTGCAGCACGTGGCGCGACAGGGCCTGGCTCGCGGCCACGCGGGCGTCGCCCTCGAGGCTCTCGTGGTAGCGGGCGAAGCCGGCCATGCCGACGCCCTCGGCCGCTGCGGCGAGGACGACGCCGGCGAGGCTCGAGCGGCTCTCGCGCAGCTCGAGGGTGTAGAGCGCCTTGCCCATGCCCGCGAGCTCGTCGGCGAGCTCCGGCAGCTCGAGCGCCCGGCACGCGGCCACCGGGTCGCGCCGGAACTCGACGCGGAACAGGGCGTCGACCAGCAGCCGTTCGATGAGGCTCGCGGCGCGCTCGAGCTCCGCCTGGCGGCTCGGCTCAGGCGAGGCCATCGGCGGGCTCCTGCTGCCGGCGCTCGTACAGGCCACGGCCCAGCACGAACAGCACCGGTGCGAACATCACCATGGCGAGGCCGCCGAAGAGAGCCCACACGATCCACTCGCGCGGCGACAGGGCCACGAGCAGATCGTAGTAGCGGCTCGCCAGCACGAGCACGAAGAGCGCGCCGAGCACCATCCACACGATGCCGAGGAGGGCGTAGATGCGCACGGCCCGCGGCGTGTCCTCGTCCGTCGGCTTGCCCGCCAGCCGCGCCCGCAGGTGGGCCCGCGAGCGCTGGCGCAGCCCCGGCTCGCGCAGCGCGTCCACGAGCAGCTGGTAGCCGTCGCGGTCGAGCACCGGGTTGAGGTTCGTGAACGCACCGACGTAGGCGCCGAACGCGAGCTGGAAGCAGATGTCGCGCATCGTGCCCGCACCCAGCGCCAGCGACGAGATCGCGAAGATGCCGCCCAGCGTGAAGTCCGAGATCGGGCCCGCGCCCGTGATCAGCAGCCGGCGGCGCCGCGGCTCGAACCAGGCGTCGGACGTGTCGACGAAGCCGTACGGGAAGACCGCCACCAGCTTGATGCCGGCCCGGTGCACGTGACGGCCGCAGGCGGCGACCGCGATGCCGTGCGCCAGCTCGTGCAGCGCCACCAGCACGAAGCGGCCGGCCAGGAACACGGCGCCGCCGAGGCCGACGTGCGCCGCGACGACGAATGGCGTGCCGTAGCGGCGCGCGATCAGGTAGCCGAACGCGAGCACGCCGGCGACGGCGATGGCGAGGAACACGGCGCCCGCCTGCCGCGTCACCAGGAAGCGTCCGCCCTTGCGGTAGATCGCGTCGACCGCCGGGCCCGCCCACGGCACCACGTACTCGCGCGGGCGGAACATCCGCGCCAGGCGCCCGCCGGGCAGCTGCAGGTCGCGGGTGCCGTCCACGCCCGCCAGGAGGCCGCGGTCGCCGAGGTCGGCGAGGAGCGAGGCGAGCCGGCTCGGGCCGGTGGGGCCGAGCTTCTGCTCGGCGGCAGCGATGAGGTCGACGAGGCTGCGGGTGCCGTCGAGCAGCTCGAACAGCTCCGCCTCGCCGGCGGTCATGCGCACGAACGCGTTGGAGCGCAGGTCCTTGAGGATGAAGCGGCGCTCGCCCTCGCTGGCGTCGAGCCGCTTCAGCGCCCAGCCCGAGCGCACGCGCGGCCGCATGCCGTAGTGCGTCGCCGCCTGCGCGGTGGCCTCCTCGTCGGCCGTGGCCTCGCCCTCGTGCGGCGCCCCGCCGACCGCCTGCTGGAAGACCGTCGCGCCGGTCTCCACCAGCAGCGTGCGGCCCGCCTCCCCGGCGCCGCGCACGCGCTCCACCACGAGGTCGACCTCGCCGACGCGCACGGTGCCGCCGTCCTTGACCAGCGTCGGTTTGGACACGCGCCGGCCGTCGACGAACGTGCCGTACGTCGAGCCGGCATCGATTGCGAGCGGGCCGTCGGGCCACAGCTCGAGCCGTGCGTGGTGGCGCGAGACCGTCCGGTCGGCCAGCTGGAGGTCGTTCTCCGGCGCGCGCCCGATGGTCGTCGTCGAGGTCAGCGGGCGGCGCGTGCCGTCCGGCAGGACGAGCTCCCAGCGGGACGGATCGGAGAACTCCTGCAGCGCCACGCTCCACACCCTAGCGATAGCCGCTCGGCCGCCGGGCGGATTTTCAGCCCACGTCGATGCCGGTCGCCTCGCCGTCGGCCGGCGCGGTCCCGGCGTCCGCGGGGGCCGCGCCTTCGGTGCCCTGCCCGGCATCGCCCGCCGCCGCGCCGGCCGCGGCCAGGGCCTCCTCGGGCAGCGCGCCGGCCCAGGTCGGGTTCGACGCGCCGGCGATCTCGATCGTCGTCTGGTCCGCCGGCTTCTGGAAGGCCGCGCGCTTGACCGCCCCCGGCTGCTCGCACTTGTTGTCGCGCTCGGTGAACACGAGCTCGCCCGTGTCGAAGCGCCAGGCGAGCTCGCAGGCCTGGATCTTGCGGATCGGCTGCGGCCGGCCGGTGACCAGCCCGTCCTCGACGCCCACGAGCCACAGGTGGAAGAAGTCCTGGCCCCAGTTGGCCGAGAGCGCGAGCCACTTGCCGTCCGGCGACCACGTGGCCATCTTCACCTCGTCGCCCTGGCGCTTGCCGTGCATGCGGTCCGTGACCACGCTGTCACGCACCCAGTTGGCGGCCTTCGGGCTCTCGGCGGTCGGCGTGGTGTAGAGCGTCGCCTCGACCTGCGTCGCGTTCTCCGTCGGCGAGGAGATGACCACGATCGACTGCCCGTCGGGCGACCAGTCGGGCCGGCTGACGTTCTCGCTCGGGTCCTCGATGCAGCTCGGCTGGCCCGTCCCGGAGCCCACGCCGATGAAGCAGAGGTCGTGGTCGGCGAGGCGCGTCGTGCCGCGGACGAAGGCGATGACCTTGCCGTTCGGCGAGAACGCGGGCCGCCGGTCGTCGAAGCCGTCCGAGGTCAACGGCCGCGCCGACTGCGGATCCTTGGGGTCGACCAGGAAGATGCGGCCGGTCTCGATGTCGGGCCCGCGGCGGTAGGCGATGAGCGTGCCGTTCTTGTTCCAGGCCGGCTGCTCCTCGACGTCGTCGCTCTTCGCGATCGGCTTCTCGTCCTTGCCGTCGGCGCCGCCCGCGACGAACAGGTCGCCGTCCTTGTCGTAGGCCAGCAGCGGGTAGCCGCCCGAGATCGTGAGGTTGACGTTGCCGCCCTCCTCCTTGGCGGACAGCACCGTGCCGGGCGGGTCGGGCGCGACCACGACGTTGTCGACCGGCGTCAGCCCGGCCGCCGCGATGGCCTCCTTGGCCTCCGCCGCGGACTTGCCGACCGCCGCCGCAGCAGCAGCCGCGGCGCCGCCGCCGCCGGTGTCGCCGCCGCCCCCGCCGGTGTCCTCGCCGCCGCCCCCGCCACCGCCCGTGTCCTCACCGCCGCCGGTGTCCTCGGCCGCGCTGGAGTCGCTGGGCTGCTCCTCGCCGGTCGACTCCTCCGCGGCGCTCGAGTCCTCGGCGGCCGCCGCCGTGCTCTCGTCGGGCAGATCCTCGAAGAAGATGTCGACGGCCGAGCCCTCCTTGGCCTCCGCGCCGCGCTCCGGCTGCTGGCTCTTGATGAGCTGGTCGTCCTGCGGATCGGCCGGGTCGACGATGCCGATCACGAGGCCGCGTGCCTTGATCTCCTTGTTGGCGTCCTCGAAGTTCAGGCCCACGACGTTCGGCACCTTCTTGATCGTCGAGCCGACGGCGATCGTGATGTTGACCTTCGTGTTCTCCTTGACCTTGTCGCCGGCCTCGGGGTCCTGCTTGATGACGATGCCCGGGCGGAAGTCCTCGGACTCCTCCTCCTTGACCTCGCCGAGCTCGAGCTTCGCCTCGCGTAGGGCCTTCGAGACGCCGTCCTCGCTCTGCGCGATCTGACGCAGGTCGGGAACCTCGACCTGGGGCGGCGCCTGCTGGTTCTTCCAGCCCATGAACGCGCCGACGGCCGCCAGCAGCAGGATCGGGATGACGAAGCTGATCCAGCGCGGCAGCCAGGCCTTGTGCACGAACGTCGCGCGCACGGGATGCGCGGGCTGCTCGCCGACGGCCTGCGGGGTGACCTCGAAGCGCACGTCCTGCGGCGAGCCGATCCAGCGCTGCTTGGGCGGGATCACCTCGAACTTCGTGCTCGCGTTCTTGCCCGGCACCGGCGAGACGCGGTCCTTGTCCTGCAGGAACTCGAAGCGGTGCTCGTCCTGCGGGTCGGCCGCGGCCAGGTTGACGTCGACCGGCGCGTTGGCCTTGTTCTTGACGGTGACGGTGAACGTCGCCTTGCGGCGCCCGGAGCCCTTCTGCGGCCGGACGTCGGTCTGGAACTCGATGAACGGCCGCACGACCATCGTGCCCGGCCCCGCGCCGACCCGCGCGCCGCCCTGGGCGCGCGACTTGGCGACGAGCTGGAACTGCCACGGCCGCGCCTCGGCCTCGGGCGCGCGCGGCGGCTTGAGCTCGATCGTGACCTCCTGCTCGAAGCCCGGCGCGCCGGAGCCGTAGGGCACGAGGTAGACCGTCGTCGGCGAGATCGTCCACCAGGCCGGCGGCAGGCCCTCGAGGACGAGGTCGTAGTTGTCGACGATGCCGCTCTGGTTGCGGATCAGCGCCACCAGCTGCAGGGTGCCGCCCGGCTCGACCTCGACGGTCGGCGGGCCCATGGCCTCGATGCCCGGCGCGCGCAGCGTGATCACGACCGGCTCCGCGGCCACGGGCTGGGCCTGCGGCGGCGGCGGCCCCTGCGGCACCACCGGCGGCTGCTGCGGGATGTAGTTCGGCGGCGGCGGCGGCGGCGCGTAGCCCTGTGGCGGCGGCTGCTGCGGCGGGTAGCCCTGGGGCGGCGGCGCGGCGGGCGGCGGCGCCTGCTGCGGCGGCGCGGGGACCGCGGGCATGAAGCCGGTCGGATCCCAGCGCAGGTACTCGCCGCAGTTCGTGCAGAAGTCGCGTTCGGACGCGTTCTGCGTCCCGCACTTCGCGCACTGGCGCATGGTGGAGCTCACCGCGGCCCCGAACGCGACGTCAGCTCGACGCTCCCGCCGCCGGTGGGCGCCGTGCTGCCTTCACGCGCAGGCGGTACGGGACGTGCACCGGTTTCACTCGTTCAATCATACGGGCCACGGCGGCTTGCTCCGGTTCGCCGATGGGCTGGTCGCAGTAGATGATGAAGCCGGGCGCCTTCTCCTTGGCGGGCTTCTCCGCCCCGCCCGTGGGCCAGGTCACTCCGCCGGAGTCCTCGACGCGCAGCGGCAGCTCCGGGAACGCGATCTTCAGCGCGAGCTCCACGCCCGCCTTGGTGCCGCGCTTGCGCGTCAGCTCGCCGGCGCGGCGGACGAGCTCGCGGCGCAGCTCCTCCGACCACGACTCCTCCGGCTCCAGCCCCAGCCACACGGCCAGCATGTCGACGACGTCGAGCGGCGCGATGTCCGGATCGAAGTGGGCCGGCAGGTTGTCGAGGATCGAGACGATGGGGTCGAGCAGCGTCTCCAGCGCGCCGACGAAGCGCATCCCGAAGTCGTCGTCGTGGTAGACGGCGGGCAGCCCGCGGCGCAGGTAGCCGCGCGCGGAGGCCACCTGCGGAGCGGTCGCGGCCGCGTCGGCGGGGCGGTCGCCGTTCGAGCTCCGCGCGAGGTCGGTCGCGAGCCAGGCGTTCGTCCCGTAGGACGACACCCGCTCAGAGCTCCCGCCGCTCGGCGCGGACGATGTGCGTGCCGGACGCGATCAGCTCGTCGGGCTCCAGCGTCACGTGGCTGCCGGCGGGCTGCGGGTTCTGCTCGTTCGTCGCGAGGTCGGTCTCGTAGACGCGCAGGATCTTCACGAACTCGACGCCCTCGACCGCGTGGACGACGCCGAAGAGCTCGCCCTGGTTGAGGGCGCGGCCGAACTCCCAGCCGGCGCCGCGGCCCTCGATCGAGCCGCCGATGAGCGGGTTGAGGTACGTGTAGAGCGCTCTTGCGACCTCCTCCTGCACCCGGTCGAGGTCGCTCTTCGGCGACGCCTGGAGGCTCACGACCACGGACACGCCGCGGTAGCGGGCCGGCAGGAGCTCGACGGTCGTGCCGATCAGCCGCCGCTCGTCGATGTACGACCCGACGGCCTGCAGCAGCTCCTCCTCCGGCGTCAGCTCGGTCATCGACAGCCGCCGGTCGGCCGGCTCGACGCGCGGCACCATGTGCAATCGCACCACGCCGGGCGTCGTCGGCTCCGGGCAGATGGCCCGTGCGACGCGCGGCGACGCGGCCCCGGCGAGGTACTCGAAGTCCTCGGCCGTGACGGCGCGGTAGCGCGTCCGCATCTCCATCGCAGCGCGGCGGCGCACCGACTCCAGCGACTCGGCGTCGACGCCGCCCAGCGCCGGCGCCGGGTTGGTGACCGCCGCGACGCCGGGCACCGACTCCTTGAGCTGGATCAGCGCGCCCGGAGCCACGTTGCCGACGCGGCCGCCGCCGTAGCGGTAGGAGGAGAAGCGCAGCTGCGCGCCCTTGGGCGGGATCGCGCCGTACTGCTGCCAGCCGCCGTCGGCGCTGCGGATGGCGGGGCCGAGCTCGACGGTGCCGGTCGCCGCGTCGAGCAGGTAGTGCCGGTCGCCCGGCCCGCTCTCGACGAACGACTCGACGCGCTGCCACGTCTGCCAGCGCGTGGAGTCCGGCTCCAGCACGTGCAGCTCCTCGCCCTCCTCGGCCGGGAGGATCGGGTGGTGGCGCAGCTCGAACGTCTGGCCCGGCGTGCCGTCGCTCTCGTTGAGGGCCTCCTCGACGGCCTGCGCGGCGTGCTCCGCGTGCACCAGCGCGCCGAGGGCCGCGGCGGTCAGGGCGTAGATCTCCGGCGGGTGCGCGTAGGGCGGGGCGTCCAGGCCCGCGCGGGTGACCCGGTCGAGGCGGCAGCGGACCCAGTGCGCCCGCTTGCCGCCGACCTCCATCGCCGTGTGGCGCGGGCCGATCTGCAGCTCCACGACGCCGGCGCCGTAGTTGAAGCCGCCGGTGGAGTCGAGCAGCACGTCGACGGGCGCCCAGCCCTCGGCGTCGCCGACCGACACCTCCCAGAACAGCGGCGGGTCCTCGGGGTCGACGCCCGCGCCGCGCGCCGGCGAGGCAGTCCACGTCGATCTGCAGCAGCAGGTCGGTCAGCGGCCGGTCGAAGCCCAGGTAGAGGGCGTCGCCGATCATCGGCGGCGTGCCGAACGCGGCCTGGTCGGAGCCCTTGGGGCGGGCGCCGCCCTGCGCGACGCCGACGTCCTTGAACGTGCCCGCGCGGTGCACGACGTAGGCGACCGGCTCGATCACCGGCACGGCGACCTCGGCCGTGGTCTGGAAGACGACGGACGGCTCGGACGGCGTCCGCGGCGTGCCCACCTCGAGCCGCGCGGGCAGCGTGATGGACTCCTCCGGCGGCGAGGCGAGCCGGAAGCGGAGCAGGGTCTCGGCGGCGCTCGGCGGCTCCATCTGCAGGCCGACCAGGCCGAGCAGCGCGACGTGCACCTTGTCGGGGATGCGGTTCAGCCGGTAGATGACCATCTCGGTCATCCAGGCGAACAGCTCGATCAGCGTGATGCCGGGATCGGAGACGTTGTGCTCGGTCCACTCGGGGCACGCCTGCCCGACCCGCAGGCGTGCCTCGGAGACCAGCTCCTGGAACGTCCGATCGTCGAGCGCGATCTCTGGGAGCCTCACGCGCCCTCCTCGGCGGGGATGAGATAGAAGGGGTAGACCAGGTTGCGCAGGTCGTTCGTGGCGCGCAGCCGGTAGTCGATCTCGATCGCGATCACGCCGTCCTGGGCGCGGCTCGCGTCGAAGCGGACGTCGAGCACGTCGATGCGCGGCTCCCAGCGGTCGAGCGCCGACGCGCACCTCGTACTCCAGACGCCCGATGGTGTGGGCGTCGATGACGTCGAACACGTAGTCGTGGATGCCGCAGCCGAACTCGGGCCGCATGGGGCGCTCGCCGTGCGCCGTCGACAGGATGAGCACGATCGCCTCGCGCACGTCCTCGTCGTCGGAGACGAGCTTGAGCGCCGCCGCGCGCGTCGACGCGCAGCGGGAAGCCGATGCCGGTGCCGATGATGTCCGTCACGTCGCCTCGCTCACCCGAGCATGATCTGGGAGCCGGAGACCTTCACGACGCCGCCGCCGCCGTCGACGGTGACGCCCATGCCCTTCAGCGTCAGCGGGCCGGTGGCCTCGACGCTGCCGGTGCCGCCGGCCTTGACGGTGACGTTGCCCTTGGCGTCGACGGTCGCGTTGCCCTGGACCTCGACCGTGGCGTCGGACTTCGCCTTCACCGTCACGGCCGCCTCGGTCTCGATGACGATGTCCTTCTTGGCCTTGATGTGGACCTTCTCGTCCGACCAGCAGCTCGAAGTTGCCCTCGGGCGCGTCCATGTCCGGTCGGCTTGTCCTTGCCGTTCCACAGCGAGCCGACGACGAACGGGCGCGTCGGCGTCGCCGTGCTCGAAGCCGACGACGACCTCGTCGCCGACCTGCGGCATCATCAGCACGCCGCGCTCCTTGCCGGCGTTGAGCGAGAGCGACGCGGGCCCACCAGCCCTCGACGTCGTCGGCGAGCGTCGGGAACTTCACGCGCACGCGGCCCAGCCTTCGTCGGGTCCTTGTTGTTGGTCACGACGCCGATGACCAGGCCGTTGGCCCACGGCGTGTCGCGCGTCGGCGTGACGAGGTCGAGCAGCGTGCGCTGCGTGCGGCCGCTGATCGCGGAAGCGCACGTGGTACCCGCGCTCGGCCGCGACGATGTGCGTCGTCGACGTCAGCACGTAGTCGCCCGAGTAGTCGCTGCCGACGCCCTTGATCGTGACCTTGGCGCCGGCCCGCAGCTTCGGGTCGCCGGCGGCCTCGCCCTCGGCGTCCAGCCAGGCGTCGCGCAGCTTGGCCAGCACCGACTTCGCGATCGGTCGTCGCCTCGGCCGGCGGTGGTCACCGGCGCGTTGCCGATCAGGACGCCGCCGTTGCTCGGGGAACGCCGACTTCACGCTGTTGAACTGGATGCCGATCGAGCTCGCGGGCTGCTCGCCGTTGGCGGTGCCGACGATCTCCTGCTTCGTCGCCGGGTCCCAGCCGCGCACCGTCGACCTCGTTCACCTGCTGCACGCCCGTGACGCGCGCGCGGAAGGACTGCAGGGTCTGTGCCGAGCTCCAGCGTCACCGGCTCTGCTCGCCGCCGGCGGGGCGGAAGTGCACGCTTCTTGCCGACGGCGTAGACCTCGAAGCCGATGCGGGCGGCGAGCCGCCAGAGGAACGACCAGTCGGTCTCGCCGGACTGCTGCACGAAGCTTGTGCGCCGCCGGCGACGCCTCCACCTCGCGCCGACAGCCCGCGCCGCCGATGACCTTCTGCGGCCACGTCGGAGTACGTCACGTCGAGGTACGTGCGTGGTGTGCTTCTCGCGGTTGCAGGCGGTGCGCTGCGGTCGTAGGCGCGGACGGTGTAGATGAGGCCGCGGCGCGCCGTGAACTCGGGCTCCAGCGACACGATCTCGCCGTCGAAGAGCGGCGCCAGCTGGCCCTGCTCGGTCGGCGGCGGCGAGCGACACCGTCAGCTCGTCGCCGACCTTGTAGGTGAAGCTCGTCGTCTCGCTGCCGCTCGGGTCGAACGGCACCGGCATGCGCAGCGTGCACGTGTCCGGCGCCATGAGGTTGTCCTCGACGCGGATCTCGGACACGTGCAGGTCGAGCGTCGCGTCGGGGCGCCGTCGATCTTCAGCTGGAAGCCGGGACGCGAGGGCCACGCGCTCACATCCCGTCCGTCGGGATCGTCAGCTGGGCGCCGCGGCGCAGGCGCATCGGGTCGTCGATGCCGTTGGCCTCGGCGATCGCGCGCCAGCGCGTGGGGTCGCGGTAGTGCGCGAAGGCGATCGACTGCAGCGTGTCGCCGTCGCGCACGACGTGGCTGGCGAGGCCGGCCAGGCCGACCGTGGTCGGGTTCTGGCCGCGCGGGTTGGAGCCGCCGCCGCGACGCGGCAGCTGTCTCCTTCTCCATCTGCTTCAGCTTCAGCTTCGCCAGCATGCGGATCGGCTTGCCCGTCGGCGCGAAGCGCAGGTACTGGATGGTCAGGCTCTCGACGTAGCTCTTGAACGTCCAGGCCTCGCCCCAGTTGAACATCACCCAGGGCGGGCAGCGCCTTCTTGCCGCTGGTGCCGGGCTTGACCTGCAGGAGCTTCATCAGCTCGGCCGGCGACGCCCATCGACGTCGCCCTCGCCGATCGTCCGGCTTGAAGGCGTCGAAGAAGAGGTCGACCGTCAGGGACGCGGGCTGGCCGCCGCCGTACTGCACCGGGCGGCATGTCCTTGCCCGCCGCCGCCTTCGCGTTGAAGGTCGACGACTTCGTGATCGAGTACTCCTTGGGGTTGAACCAGCAGTGCAGCGTCGTGCCGCCCTCGATGTCGAGGTAGGCCATCGCCAGCTGTCCGACGTCGGGCGGCCATCTCAGCTCTCGACGAAGCCGTGGTGGGCGATCTCGAGCGTCTCCATCGCCACCTGGTTCTGGCTGGCGGAGAACGTCGGCCCGGTCCACTTGACCGGGAAGGCGTCGTGCAGCGTCCAGCGCGGCTGCGGGTCCTGCGCCGACGTTCTGCTTGGTGCCGATCTCGACCTGCGCGCGCGTGCCCTCGCGCAGGAACTTCATGATCCACTTCTCGAGCGTCTGGTCGTCCGTCATGCCGTACTTCAGGACGACGTTCGGGTACTTCACCTGCTTCGGGCAGCTTCCAGGTGAAGTCGTTCGCGCCGCCCTCCTCGTAGGTGTAGACGTCGACCTCCATGCCGATGCCCGACACCTCGCTGAACGTGCCGAGGTAGTCCATCGAGCCCGATGATGTCGCACGACGAAGAAGAGCGTGGTGAAGGAATCGATCTGCTCGCCGAGTGCCACGGTGCGCTCCTCAGAGGTAATCGCCGGTCAGGTCGCCCATCTGCTCGCGCTCCAGCAGGAGCTGGCGGCGCAGGCGGTCGACCACCTTCTCGTAGATGTCGTCGATGGCGGCCTCGACGGTGTCCGGGTCGCCGCCCGAGCGCGGCTGCTGCTGCGCTGCCGGCCTCGCGGGCGGCCTCGCCGAGCTGGCTGGCGGCGCCGCGCGCCGCGCCCATGGCGTCGCTGGCGGCGCCGGTGACGGCGCTGCGGGCGCTGTCGGCGGCGTCCGACACGGTGTCGCCGACGGAGTCGGCGGCGCCCGACACGGCCTCGACCGCGTCGCCGATGCCCGGGATCGAGCCGAGCGACGGCATGTCGAAGCGCGACAGCGTCGGGCCGCCGGGCCGCGCTGCGCGCTGGATCGCGCCCTGCTGCACGGCGGCGAAGTGGCTGGCCTCGACGCTCTCGCCGGTCGCCGCCGCGAGCGAGCGGGCGAGCGCCGCGCCCGGCAGGCCGCCGGGCGTCGGCGCGCCTGGCGCCGACGCGCCCGTCGACGTCGTGCCGCGGCCGTCGTCCTGGCTGCGCCGCGAGAGTCCGACCCGCGCCCGCGCCGGCGAGCGCGCCACGGAGCGCGCCGCCGTCGGCCCGCCCGGCGTGCCGCCGCCGCCGTCGCCGCCTCCGGTGCCGCCGCCGGCGCCGGGCCGCTGCCGCTGCCCATGATGATGGTGGTGGCCTGGAGGTTGGTGGCCGTGATCTTGCCGGCGCTGATCGTGCCGCCGGCCGTGATCGTCTCGCCCTTGATCGACGTGCCGCTGATGCTGCCACCGGCCGTGCACGTCGTCGCCCTTCACCGAGGTCGCCGTGACGTTCTGACCCGCGGTCAGCGACTCCGCCCGCAGCAGCGCGCCGGCGGCCACGGAGCCGCCGACGGCCATCTCGCCGGAGGACGCGATCGCCCCGCCCGCCGTCATGTTGGCGCCGCCGGTGATCTGCTGGCCGGCGATCGCGGCGCCCGAGCTCATGTCGCCCCCGACGCTGACGGACTGCGCGGCGATCATCTGGCCGACCGTCAGGCTGCCGCCCGCCGCGACGGCGCTGGCCGCCTGCATGGACGTGCCGACCGTGAGGCTGCCGCCGGCCGTGATCGCGCCGCCCGTCGTCAGGTTCGACCCGGCCTGGACGTTCGCGCCGGCCTGGACGCTGCTCCCGACCGTCGCCGCGCCACCGGCGCTAACGGAGCCGCCGGCGCTGACGCTGCCGATCGTCGTCATGTTGCCGCCGACCTGGATGTCGCCGCCGACCGCGACGCGCCGCCGCCTCCGGGGTCGCCGCCGCCGCCGGACGGCGCGCCCGGGTTGAGCGGCACGGGCGCGTTCGACTTCGTCCCGCCGCCATCCGGCGGCTGCGTCGCCTTGCCGCCGCCGTCGGGCGGCGCCGTGCTCTTCGGGTCGTCCTTCGGGTCGCGCTGCAGCAGGTTGCCGGCCGCCGGGCTCGTGTCGGTGGCGGGGATGCCGGCGAGGCCGACCGCTGCGGCGGAGCTCGCGCCGGCGTCGTCCGGCGTGCGCGCGACGCCCACCGCCGCTGCGGGCGCCGCGGGAGTCGACGCCGGGTCGGCGGGTGCGTCCGCGGTGGGCGGCGGCTGAGGCGGCTCGGAGCCGCCGAAGAGGCGATCGACGACGCGCCGCAGCAGGCCGGGGCGCGACGGCGGCGCGGCGGCGGGCTCCGGCGCCGCGGCGGGGGCCGCGGCGGCCGGCGCAGCCGGGCGCGCGGCCGGACGGCGCTGGACGCCGAGGCGCGGCCGCGCGGCCGGAACCGGGGCGGCGGTGCGCTGCAGCGCCACGCGTGCGACGGCCTGCGGGGCGGGCGTCGGCGTGGCGGGCGAACGTGCAATTGCACCCTCGGCAGCCGCGGTCGGCGGCGCCGGCGGGGCGGTCGCGGGCCCGTCCGGCGTGCGTGCGATGGCGGCCGTCGGGGGCTCCGCGGCCGGCGCGTCGTCGGATGGCGTCCGGGCGATTGCACCCTCCGCGGCCGCGGCGGGCGGCGGGGTGGAGGGCGCCGCGGTGGACGCGTCGGGCGTCCGGGAGATCTCGGCGGACGGCGCGGCGAGCGGCGCCGGCGCAGGCCCTGGCTCCGGCTCGCGCTGCACCAGGCCGAGCGGCTCGGCGCTCGGCGCCGGCGGCGTGGGCTCGGGCGTGCGCGCGATGTTCGGGACGCGGCGCGGCCGTGGGCGGCGGAGCGTCGGCCGGCTTGCGGCTCAGGCGCTGCCGCGTGCCAAGTGGCGGCTGCCGCGCGCCAAGTGGCGCCGGTGGCGCGCCAAGTGGCGCAGGCGGCGTGCCAAGTGGCGCAGCGGGCGCCGAGTCGGACGGCGTGCGGGCGATTGCACCTTCGGCGGCAGGCGCGACGGTCGGCTCGGGCGCCGCCGGCTCGGGCGCGGGCGGCTCGGGGGTCGAGCGCGCGGCGGGGCCGAGCGTCTCGACCGGCGCCGGGCGGTGCTCCGGCGCGGGCGGCACGCCCGGTGCCGGCGACGGCGCCGCCGGGCGGCGCGACAGCTTGAAGCCGCCGGCCGGCGCGGGCTCCAGCACCTCGCCCCTGCGCACCGGCCCCTGGCGGCGCGCGAGCTCCTGGGCCTGCGCCTGCGCGCGCTGCTCGTGGGCCTCGCGCAGGAACGCGGGGCGGATGTCGCCGTCGGGCGCGACCGTGCGGGCGATCGCCGCGGCCGGCTCGGCGGCGGGCAGCTCGCCGCCGAACAGCCACTGGTTGGCGAACTCGCTCAGCCCGAACGGGTTGGCGACCGGCCCCGCCGACCCCGCCGGCCCGGCTGCCGGCGCCGCGCCGCGCGCGGGCGCCGGCTCCCGGCCGGCACGCGCGAGCCGCGTCGCGCGCGGCAGCGCGTGGGACTCACGGCTGTCGCTGATCGCGCGGGCGATCCGCATGCTCGAGCCGGCAGCGGTGTGCTTGGGCGCGAGCAGCCGCGAGCCGAGCCGCATGAGCGGCCGGTTGTGTGCGAGTGCGGGTGTGGGCTGGTCGGTCTCGGTCACGACGTGGGTGGTTCAGTGGCCGGCTACGAGCCGGTCGGCCTCCTGCAGGAAGCGGCGACGATCGCGATGCTCGAGATCGAGGATCGTGTCGAGCTGCCAGTGGAAGACGTGTGCGAGTCGGGCCGCCTCCGCGTACAGCATCCGCGGAGACGGCCGGCTCATTCCCCCAGGCGCCCGTCCTCGATCTCGGTCAGGTCGACCTCGAAGGGCTCGGCACAGTGCGGGCACGTCACCGTCCCCACGGACTCGCCGTTGGTGTTCAGCCGTTCGTAGAGCCGCTGCAGGTGGTCGAAGTCCGCGGCGTAGAGGCCCTCGATCACGTCCCGGTCGACCGGAGTCGAGGTCGCCGAGCCGCGTCACGACGCGCGCCAGCAGGAGGACCGTGAGGTAGGCCTCGTGCTGGCGCACCGCCGGGTCGCGGATCGCCTCGAGCTCGTCGCGCGCGGTCGCGAGCCGCATGACGCCCTCGCGATGGAGGGTGCCGTCGGCACCGACGAAGCCGCGCGGGAGGGTGAAGGGGACCTCGGTCCGCATCACCCTAGAGAACGCGCTCGACGCCCTCGTGGATGATAGTGATGCCCTCCATCGCGACCTCGTTGTTGTTCGCGTTGAAGGCCGCACCCGTGTACTTCGACGGCCAGCCGTTGATGAACTTCCAGGTCGCGACCGGCGCGCCCAGCAGGTTGATGAGGCTGATCTCGCCGTCGAGGCGCGCCGCCTGCTGCCCCTGCTGGATGACGGTCTCGCGCCACTTCCAGAGGTCGCCGCTAGTGTCGATGCCGCGCTTCATCTCGATCGGCGACCACTTGATCATGCCGGCGACGCGGTAGGTCGCGAGCTTGCCGTCGGGGAGGACCTTCTTGTCCTCGATGACCTCGGTCTCGTGGTCGATGCCCGAGACCTCCTTGAAGTGGCCGATCGTGCCGAACGTACCGAGGTTCAGCAGGAAGAGCATTGCGGGGGTGGAGTCAACTTGCGCACTCATCGCGCACTCCTTTCCATCGTGGGTCGGGGAGTGCGGTCCCGGGAGCGACGCCCCCGGGACCGCGGAGTCCTACGGGGTGGCTACGCGCCCTCGGCGCCGGCCGTGAACTGGCTGATGCGGAAGACGACGAACTCCGCCGGCTTGACCGGCGAGATGCCGATCTCGACGGTGACCTGGCCCGCCTCGATGTTCTCGGGCGGGTTCGTCTCCTCGTCGCACTTGACGAAGAACGCCTCGGCCGGCGTGGCGCCGAACAGCGCGCCGTCGCGCCACACGCGCGTGAGGAAGTTCGAGACCGAGACCTTCAGGCGCAGCCACAGCCGCTGGTCGTTCGGCTCGAACACCGACCACTGGGTGCCCTCGATGATCGACGCGCTGACGAAGTTGAACAGGCGCCGGACGTTGAGGTAGCGCCACTCGGGATCGCTGGACATCGTGCGCGCGCCCCAGATGCGGATGCCGCGGCCCGTGAAGGAGCGGATGCAGTTGATGCCGACCCGGTTCAGGCCGCCCTGCTCGTCGTGCGTGATCTGGAAGGCCAGGCCGTTCGTGCCGAGCACGACCTCGTTGGCCGGCGCCTTGTGCACGCCGCGGGTGGCGTCGGTGCGGCACCACACGCCGGCGACGTGGCCCGACGGCGGGATCATCATCGGGTGGTTGGTCAGCGGGTTCATGACCTCGACCCAGGGCCAGTACAGCGTCGCGAACTTGGAGTCGTAGCCGGCGGTGGTGTTGCGCCACTCCAGGATGTCCTGCGGCAGCATGTTCGGCGGCGGATCGAGGATGACCATGCGCTGGTTCATCTCGCCGTGGGCGATCATCTTGCCCTGGATGTCGCGCACCTGGACGTCGCCGTCGCCGTTCGACCCGAGCGTCCACAGGTCGGGCATGCAGACCATCGTGACCTCGTCGATGGCCGCGAGGCTGCCCATGCCCTCGCGCTTGGCCACGTCGCCGGCGAACTCGTTCGGCTCCACGTCGCGGGTCGCAACGGCGGTCGGGGCCGCGAGGTTGTACTTGCCGACGGCCGGGGCGCGCTGCGCCTCGGGCAGGCTCGCGCCGGTCTCCTCCAGGCGGATGAGCTGCGACTGCGCGTTGACCTTGGTCAGCAGGTAGTTGCGGCCCTTCTTGAGGCTCAGGCCGCCGATCTCCTCCTTGCTCTCGCCCGTGGTGATGGTGACCTTGAAGCTCGGCTCGCCGCCGCCCTTGGCGTCGCCGTCGCCCTCGCCGCCCTCGGCCTTCTCCTCGGCGATCTCGACGGTGACGGCGCCGTCGACGCCGGGCAGCGCGACTGCACGGAACGCCTCGACGCCCTTGTCCGAGGCCGCCGGGAGGGCGGCCTGGGCCTGCGCGGGGCCGCTGTCGGCGTCCGCGCCGACGCGCACGATCCAGCAGGTCGAGCCGCCGTTCTGGAAGAAGCCGTAGACGGCGTGGGCGAGGTACGCGCCCTCCATGAACGGGCCGTTGTCCGGGTTCGCCGGGTCGCCGTAGATCTTGGAGAACTGCGTCCAGTTGGAGAGGCGCATCGGGGTGTTGACCGGCCCGCCGGGAGCCAGGCCGATGAACGCGGCCACCGACGTGGCCACGCCCTCGATGGGCTTCGACTGCGCCGGGATCTCCTCGACGTAGACGCCCGGGGTCAGGTAGTTCGGCATGTCGCTCCTTCGCCTCCTGCGCCTACGGCGCGCTTGCTCCGAGTTCGCCGACGAGCGCCTCGGGCGCTGCCGACTGCACGCGCCGCGGCTCCGCGCGGCCCGGGTCGTACACGGTCATCTCGCTCTCGTCGCTGGCCCAGACGATGAGCTTGGCCTCCGGTGCGGCGCGGCGCACCGCGTCGCTCAGCGCCCAGGCCCACTCGGCGAGCACCACGACGTCCGGCCGGTCGGTGGCGGCGCGGTCGACCACGCCGTCGTCCGGGCCGACATCCGGGTAGCACCTCGGCTCCGCCATCCAGGAGGATGCGGGTCATGCCGACGCGGACGATCGGCTCGAGATCACCGAGCAGGACGCGCGGCCGGGAGTTGGCCTCCTCGGACACGCCGGCATGATGCGCCGCGGGCGAGAGCGGCGATAGAGAAGGACGGCCAGCCAATCGGGCAACTGGCGCTGCCCCATTGGTCACCGGCCGCGCTTCCGCGGAGCGCCGACGACGAGGTCGACGCCCTTGCCGGGCACGACGAGCTCGCCCTCCGCCTCCCTGCCGTCCGCGGTCCGGGCCACGCACGCGTACGTGCCGGCCGGGATCCGGTCGAAGCGGAAGTGCCCGTCGGCGTCGCTGGACGTCCACGAGCCGTTGGTCGGCAGCACGACCCAGGCCGCCTCGACGGGCTCGCCCGCGTCGTCGGCGACCTTGCCGCCGACGCGATGGCTCTCGACGAGCGTCGCCAGGCGGTTCTCGCGGGTCGCCATGCGCAGCGTCTGCGTGCGCACCTCGGGGCCGCGCTCGAGGCTCTGGCCGGACTCGACGGAGACCGTGACGACGAAGTCGATCGACGCCTTGTAGACGCCGCCGACCGCCGACCAGAAGTCCGCGCCGCCGTCCGATCGCGCCTGCGCCACGCGCGTGACCAGCGGGAACGGCTGCTTGGAGCCCGTGCCATTCGGCCCCAGGCGGCCGTTGAGCACGTCGCCGGGGAGGTGCGGGAACGCGTACAGGATCGCGAGCAGCTGCGACAGCAGCCGGTGCTCGTCCTCGACGGCCCGCGTCCAGGCCGTGGCGGCGAAGGACGCGTCGATGCGCAGCGGCGGCCGGTAGTTGTGGATGCGGCCCTGCTCGTCGCGCTGCGGCTGCCACTCGACGGCGCGCAGGTCGGCGGCCTCCCGCAGGTCGTACAGGAAGAGGTTGACCGTGGGCTGCGCGAGCCCGGCCGACCAGTCCTTCGTCGGCGCCTCGAACGCCACCTCGACGCCGTCGAACCCGTGGGTCCCGAGCTCGCGCTTGAGCAGCGTGCGGAGCGACTCGTCGAGGTCCGCGAGCATCGTGTTGAGGGGTACCCGGACGGCTGTCTCCATCGCGATCGCCCCGCATCTTGGCCGCTCGGCGCCAGCGGGAAGGGCAGAAAAAGGGGCAGGCCGGGACGCCTGGCAGGGCAGCCGGTACGCTCGCGCGCACCGGCGCGCCGCGCCGGCCGACGGCGACAGGGAGGCCGCGAGCATGCCCGTGATCGAGGTGAAGATCTACGACCGGCGCGTCACGCCCGAGTCCAGCAAGCGGATCATCGAGGAGATGACCGAGGCCCTGGCCCGGGCCTGCGAGGACGACGGCGTCAAGCAGTACACGACGGTCCTGGTGACCGGCGTGTCGCCGGCGAACTGGGGCGTCGCCGGCCAGCAGATGTCGTAGCGATGCGGGTGCCGGACGGCACCTACGCGCTGCGCCGCGCCGGCGGCCTCCTGCCGCCGCTCGGCCGGGTGCGCAAGGAGGTCGCCGGCGGCGCGGGCGCGACCGTCGTGGCCGGCCGCGTGCGCCTCCCGTTCACGCTGGAGGACGCCGGCGACCACGTGCTGCTGCGCTACCGCCGCCCGCTCGGCGTGCTGCGCGACCGCCTCCGCCCGGCGCCCGGCGGCGGCTGGGACGGCGAGGCGACGATCGCCGGCCGCCGCTACGGGCGCTTCGGAATGACGCGCATGGAGACGCCGGAGTAGGGCAGCGGCGGGGCGTGCGGAGGTGCAATTGCACGTGTCGGGCGGCGCGGGTGAACGTGCAATTGCACGTTCACGGCGAGCGTGCGAGCGGGCGCTCAGCGCCAGGCGAGCCGGGCGCGCAGCGCCGCGAGGACGCCTGCGCGCGCGGACGGCGGCCGTCCGCCACGGGCGACGCCTCGCGGGCGGCGCGCAGCTGGCGCGCCTGCTCGGCAGCCCGATCCAGCGCCGCGACCCGCGCGGCGTGGGAGTGCGTTCAGGCGCGCGAGCTGATGGGATCGGGCAGCGACACGCCGCCAGCGTAGCCCGTCCGATCGTGACTCAGGGCGCCGCGTCGAGCAGGATCCCGTCCTCCCCGGCGAGGGGCTGGTAGTCGATGTCGACCTCCTCGTCGTCCGCGCCGGCCCACGTCCCACCGGCGCCCTCCACCGCCGCGCGCGTCGCAGCGAGGAACGCGTTGAGGCGCGGCGCGTTCCGCGCGCCGGCCGGGTTGGGCCACCATGCGGGGTCGTCGCCGTAGGGGTCGTGCACCCACGGGAACCAGACGCTGGTGGGGAGGGTGATCCGCAGGCGAGTCCCACGGGGCGCGTCCCGCTCGACCGTGTCGCCGTGCACGTGCAACGGCGGGACGTGCGCGGCGAGCCAGCGCTCGTACTCCTCCGGCCAGAGCCCGAGCTCGCGCAGCAGCGCGCCGGCGTCGGCGACCTCGCTCTCGTGTACCGCGCCCGCGGCGTCCGGGTACGCCAGCGTCGACGGCGTGCGGAGCTGGCCGTCCGGCGTGGCCGCTGCGCCCCAGCCGAAGTCGAAGAACGGGACGCGGCCGTGATCGGCGAGCTGGCGCGCGAGCCACGCCTCGTACGGCCCGTCACGTCGAGCCTCGAAGCGATCCGGAGCCGGCAGCTCCAGCACGTCGAACACCCGCTCCTCCCGGCCTGCTGCCAGGACCGCGGAGGCCACGCCCACGAGGCGCTCGACGTCGCCGTGTGCGCCGGGCCGGGGCAGGTTGGCGACCCACGACGCGTAGGGGATGCGCGACGTCGCCGACCACGGGACCCGGCTCACAGGATGTCCCCGGCGGTGAATTCGAAGTACCCGACGTCGTTCGTGACGCGCACGACGTCGAACGTGTCGTACCGCCCGCTGCCGACGTTGGCCTTCAGCCACTGCAGGATCGCCGCGCGGTCGGCCGAGTTGAGGCGGAAGGCGATGTAGCCGTCGCTCAGCGTGTCGCCCGGCTTGTTGGCGCGCACCACGCCGCGGAAGACCATGTCGACGACTCGCTTGGCCTTCGGCCGCGTGTCGCCCGGCTGCCAGCCCTGCGGCCACTCGCCGCCGGAGCCGTTCAGCTGGTTGATCGCCTTGTGCAGATGGTCGGCGGCGCCGCGCTCGTCCCCCGACGTGATCTCCTTGACCTGGTGCGCCTCGCCGCCGTCAGTCTTGGCGTCCTTGCCGTGGATGACGACGTCGCCGCCGCCGGCGTCGAGCGACACGTCGCTGCCGTTGAGGGCGGCCTGGCGCGCGATCTCGAGCTCCTGCACGGCGCCCGCGTTGCCCACCTTGAGCTCGGACTTGACGCGGTCGAGGAACGCGCGGAGCGCCGCAGGGTTCTGCAGCTTCTTGCTCGCCGCCAGCTGCTCCACGATCGTGAGCATGGAGTCGGTCGGTAGGCCTGCGCCGACCGGGATGCTGGTGATCTCCTTGGCCAGCTTGATGCAGCGCTCGGCCGCCACCGGGTCGGCGGCGCTGGAGCCAGCGGTCAGCCCATCGATGATGACCAGCCCCTGCTTGCCGTGCGCCGCGGCCCACTCGCGAACGCGCTTGCCGTCCACCTTCTTGACGTTCAGCAGCCGCTCCACGACCTCGGGGTCGATGCCCGTGGTCTTCAGCTCGGTCACGGTGTCGACGTCCGTCTTCGCCTCCACCCGCTTCCACGCCGACTCCAGCGACTCGACGTTGGCCGAGGGCGGCTTGCCGTCGGGGGTCGTCGGCGGGGCGTCGTCCTTCTTGGTCGGCGGGGCGTCGTCGTGGTCGTCCGACGGGCCTGTCTCCTTCAGGCCCTTCTTCTTCATGAAGTCGGTCTTGTACTCGGACCCGTTCTCCCACGGCGGGGTCTTGAAGATCTCGACCTGCTGGTGCCCCGCGTCGTCGACGTAGCGGATCCAGTAGCCCTTGCCTGGCTCGTAGCCGAAGTACGTGAGCGTCAGCTGCCCCTTGGCGTCCCGGTAGACCAGCGTCGACTCGACGGGCCCGACCGGCGTCTCGCCGCGCCGCTGCATCGCCGTGATGTGCTTGAAGTCCGACGGCGACGGGTACCGCGCCACGTCCGGCGCGTCCGGGTGGAAGTGGTAGAGGAGCTTCCAGCGGCGGTTGGTGAGGCTCGGGTCCGACCCCTTCCAGCCCTCCTCGACCATGGTCTTGCTGCCCTGGACGCAGACGTGCTCACCGTTGTCCAGGTCGACGAAGACGGCCGCCTCCTTGGTCTTCTCGATCGCCAGGGACGCGGCGAAGCTGCGGTTCGCCTCCTTGGCGTCGAGGCCGATCTCGACCAGGCCCTCGGGCACGCCGGGCTCCGGATCGGCGAGCGTCTTGGAGGAGTGCGGCGACCAGCTCGCGTCGCGCACCGTGTCCGGCTCCTTGTCGTGCTTCGGCGGCGGGTCGTCCTTCCCCATCGTCTTGGGCGAGTCGTCGCCGTCCTGCTGCTTCTTGGCCTCGTCCTCGGCCTTGCGCTTCTGCGCCTGCTCGTCCGCGTGCTCGCCCGCCGCCTTCACGCCCTGCGCGCCGATGTCCTGCAGGCCCTGCATGAACCCCTGCTGCACGGCGAAGAAGCCGCGCTCGGAGACGTGGCCCAGGAACTCCCCGCCGGTCATCTTGCCGAGCCCGGCGTTGCCCGCGACCTCGCCGCCGACCTGGCCGGTGGTGGTGACGACGCTCTGCGCGATCGACGCCGCCATGTAGTGACGCGCCGACTGGGCCGAGGACAGCGGGTCGACGCCGTGCTTCAGGCCGCCGCCCACGCCGGCGCCCGCGACCGCGCCGACCATCGACACGGCCTGGGCGGCGATCGTCTCCGCCGTCGGCATCTTCCCCTCGAACCCGGTCTGGACGATCCCGGAGCCGACCTGGCTGAACGCCTCCTGCGTGGCGCTGCGGATGACGCCGCCCATCTTGCCGACCTGGTCGAGCCGCTTCAGCACCTCGGCGCCCTCGATCAGCTCCGCCCCGAACGCCCCCATGCCGGCGCCCGCGATGATCGTCGCCAGCTTCGCCGCGTTCTCCTTGCTGGTGAGCTCGTAGCGGTCGCCGAGCAGCGCCTCCCGCGCCAGCATGTTGGCGACGGCTCCGGCCAGGGCGGCGACGAGCAGCCCGCCGGCGCTGCCGCCCGTCGCGATGGTGATGACGGCCGCGGCGACCAGCTCGACGGTGTTCGCGATCGTGTCGGTGATCGAGTCCTTGAGCTTCTGCACCTCGTCGAGGCGCTGTTTGAACTTGTCGTACTCCTTCTCCGCCAGGTCGGCGACGGTCTGCAGCGAGCCGCCGTACTGCGCGGCCATCAGGGCGATGTCGGCGGGCTTGGCCTGCTGCGCCAGGAACACGAGCCGGTCGAGCGACTCCTGCACGACCTGCTGCGTGTCCTCGCCCGTCAGCAGGTCGTACTGGGCGATCCAGCCGCGCAGGTAGGCATCGAGGATCCCCGACTTGGAGCGCTCGAGCCGCTCCTTGGCGCGATTGGCGATCTCCTTCGCGCGCTCCTGCTCGTCCTTGATGTCGCTGAGCGGTGCGACCAGGTCGCGCATGTCGACGACGGTCGGCGTGTTGCCGTAGCGCGTCGCGATGTGGTCCATGAAGCGCGCGATCGGCTCGCCGTCCCCGGGCAGGGACTCGCCGTACTTCGCGGCGATGGCCTTCGCCGTGACCACCTTGCACATGGCGAGGAACTCGGTGGCCTTCTTCAGGGCGCCGTCGCTCGAGCTCTCCTTCAGCTCCGTGCCGAGGCGCTTCGTGCCCTTCTCGAGGTCCGGTGCCTCGGTGTAGATGTCGAGGTAGCGGAGGTTGTCCGTGCTCCCGCTGCTGCCCGCGGCCAGCAGCAGGTCGCCCTGGAAGTAGGGCCGCTTGACGGTGCCGAACTGCTTCTCCTTGTTCGCAGCGGCGACCAGCGCCGGCCAGCGGCTCTCGCACCACTCCTTCGTCGCGATCGAGGCGACCCGCTCGGTGTCGTGCCGCTTCATCGCGAGGTAGAGCTCGTCGACCGGCTCGAGGTTGCTGGCGAGCAGCATCCGCGCCTCGAGCTCCTCGTCCGAGTCCAGCTCGACGCCGGCGAACTTCTCCTCGAGCTCCTTGCGCTCGGTCTCCCACTCCTTCTCGAGGTCGGCCTTCTTCGCCGCATTGGCGGGGTCGTTGATCCGCGCGTTCCAGGCGTCGCGCAGGACGCGGATCGCCTCCATGGCCTGCGTCTTGTTGGTGCCGGCGCCCTCCCACCAGCGGTCGCCCGTCGTCGCGCCCTTGAAGCGCGCCCGCGCCTCGTTGATCCGCAGCTCGTGGACGACGTCGGCGTTCCCGGGCTGCGCCTGCCATTCGCCGATCTTCTTGGCCTTCGCCGCGGGGTCCGTGACGTCGCCCGCGCCGGCCTTGCCGACGGCCGCGTCGTACTGCGTCAGCACCGCGTTCACGAGATGCCAGGACTCGAGGCTGAGCTCGTCGCTCATGGCCTCGCGCAGGCCCATCTTCGTCCAGGACTTGCCGTTGGCGCCCTTCTTGACGCCGTTCTCCCAGTCGGCCTCGAGCTTGGCGAAGGTCGCCGGGCCGCCCTTCCAGGCGTCCTGGATGATCTGGATGACGGCGGCGTCGTCCGTGCCGGTGCGCTTGCCGACGCTCGCGAAGTACAGGTGATCCGCCTGCGTGAAGTCGCGCTCCAGCGAGGCGAGGGCCTTCTCCTCGCGCCAGCCCGACAGGTCGTCGTCGAGGTCGGCCTTGAGCGACCCCATCAGCAGGCCCTTGCCGCCGGACGCCGTCCCGAAGGCCTCGTCGTAGCGCTTCTCGATCGTCTGCGCGGGAGCCGAGATCGCCGCCCTCGAGAATGCGCGACACCTCCTCGTCGCGCGTGCCGATCGGGATCAGCGCGAGGCCGAGCGCCGTGTGCAGCTCCTGCCAGTTCGAGGACGAGAGCAGCGCGAAGGCGCGCACGAGGTCGTCGCCGCCCAGCTGGTCCCGCAGGTAGTCGTTGAGCTCCTGCTTGAACTGCTGGCGGAACGAGCCGGCGAGGGCCGCGCGGGCGCCCGCGTCCTTGCCGTTGAGGGCCGCCAGCGCGCGACCGGCGTTGTTGATGCCGTCGAGGGCGTCGTAGACCTCCTTGGCGGCGGCGTCCGCGGCGGCGATGTCCGGCGCGTGCGACGCCGGCGCCGGGGGCGGAGCACGCAGCAGCGCAGCCCGCGCCAGGCGCGCCGCGAGCAGCTCGGGTGCCGGTGAGTCGTCGACGACCGGCTGGGACGGACGAGGCTCACGCGCCAGCGCGCGCCGCTGCAACGCCGCGCCGAACGCCGCGCCCAGGCCATCGTCCCCCGACTCCAGAGGCGCCCGCGCGACGCTGCGGGCCATGCGGCTCAGCGGCGGCGGATCGGGCGCGGGCGAGCTGTTCTCCGGCGGCAGCGACTGCTGCGCCTCCTCCTCCATCGCCGTGTGCGCCGCCGCCTTGAGGCCCTCGAACAGCGCGGGCAGCGTCCCGTCGATCTGGTCGGCATAGCGCACGACGTTGGTCTCGAGGCTCGACCACGCCTGCAGCTCGCTCATCTGCGCCGGCGTCAGGGCCTTGCCGAGCTGCGACTCGTCGCGCAGCGTCTTCGTGGCCTTGCCGGTGGCTCCCTTGAGCTCTTCCAGGTAGCCGCGGATCTCCGCGTGCAACGCGTCGGCGTCGCCGGCGAGGCGCTCGGCGGCGCGGCCGGTCTTCGCGTCCTCCGCCAGCTGGAAGAGGCGGTCGCCGAGGTTGCCCGCCTTGCCGCCCGGGACGCGCGCGACGTCACCGCCGACGAGCTGCGTACGCGCTCGCCGTGCTTGCCGATGTTGCGGATCGCCTGCACCGCCTCCTCGGCCGTCGCGCCGGGCTTGGTCAGGCTCGCGACCGCGCGGTCCAGGTGCGGGCCTTCCGCGCAGGATCGCCGTGTAGCGCTGCTCCGTGAAGAGCGGCGTCTGCACCTTGACCGGCAGCCGATCGGCGTCGCCGGGGCGCTCCGTGACGTTCACGCGCACGCCGCCGCCCGTGGCGTAGCCGCCTTCGCCGGCGGCCAGGATCTCACCCTGGTTCTTGCCGATCTTGTCGACCAGGTCCTTCTTCGCGGCCTCGTCGGTGGTCTGCTCGAGCTCCTTGATCCAGCCGTCGATCTGCTTGTGCTTGGTGGCGATCTCCTCGGGCGACGGCGGCCGGTACCCCTCCCACGGCGTGATGCCGAGCGCCTCGGCCTCCTTGCGCACCGCCGCCTTGGCCTCCTCGTCGGTTGCCTCGAACAGCCGGCGGCCGAAGACCATCTGCTCCTCGTACAGCGCTGCCTTCTTCAGACAGCGCGGCGCGCGTGTCGGCGGCCAGGCCCTTCGCGACGTCCTGCAGGTGCATGCGGGAGGGGTCGACGAAGATCTCGGCGTTCAGCACGTGGTCGAGCTCGTCCACGCCGATGCCCGCGCGGCCGGCCAGGAACTGCTTGGCCTTCTCGCCGTTCTGCGCCGCCATCTCGCCGAACATGGACATGTCCATGTCGTTGGTGACGTTCGTGGCGGTGCCGGTGCGCACGACCTGGCCGCCCTCCGCCGTCTCCTTGGCGATGAAGTCCTGCAGGTCCTTGAGCAGGCCGTCGCGCCAGCGCATGACGAGGTCCCCGGCGGTCGAGGACTCCTTGCCGATCGCGGCGGTCAGGTTCTTCCAACCGCCGGCCCGCTTGATCGTGCCGACGTAGCCGAACTGGTCGTACGCGGTGAGCACGACGCGCTGGATCTCGGTCTTGTCGCCCTTCGCGACGAGCTCACCGAGCTTCGCGAGTCCCGCCGCCGCGTCCTCCGCCACCTTCTTGGCGCCCGCCTCGCCGAGCTCGGACAGCGCCCGCAGCTTCGTCGCCGCCTCGGAGTCCTTGCCGACGATCTCGATCAGCTGCTCGGCCGTCTTGCCCGAGCGCGAGACGGTCTCGCGCGCGCCGAGATCGGCCACGGCGCGCTCGACGGTGCCCTTGCCGCCCGCGCCGGCCTCCTTGAGCACGAGGTAGCCGCTCGCCTCGATGCCCTTCTCTCCGGCCTCGACGAGCCCTTTCGCCGCCCGCGCCGCGCGGCCGCCGCCGGCCAGCGCCCCGGCGCCGTCCAGGAAGACGAACGCCGTGTCGATGATCGCCGTCAGGAGCGCGGAGTCCACCTGCTCCTTGGAGACCAGCGCCATGTCGGGGTTGATCGACGCCTGCTTGGCCGTGGCGAGGTCGTTGTACTTGTCCCAGGAGATGCCCGCGTTGACGGCGCCGAGGGTCACGCCGGCGCCCGCCAGCAGGAACGTCGCGAGGCCGCCGGTCGCGAACTCGGCGAGGATGAACGCCGCGGCCGCGAGGACCGAGAGGCCCAGCGTGCGCAGGAGATCCGCGGTGCCCGCATCGCCGACGAAGTCCTTCATCACCGCCTGCTCGACGGGCTGCTGCCAGTCGACGCCCGACACGCCCTTGAGCGAGCCGCCGAAGAGCTGCGCGTGGATCGGGACGAAGTCCGAGTACTCGAGGTCGTCGCCCACCTTCGGCACGGCCTCGTCGATGCGGGCGATCAGTCCGAGCAGCAGCTTGCCGACCGCAGCGCGGGCGTCCTTCGTCTCCATGCCGGCGACGGCGCTCGGGTCGGCGCTGCCCTCGGCCAGGGCGACCATGACCGGCGAGCGGCGCTGGAAATCGACCCAGATCGCCTCCAGCGGGCGGTACTGGGCGTCGACCTCGGCCCACGGCTTGTCGCCCTCGTCCAGGTGCGGCCCGAAGTCGGCCTTCTGGCTCTCGGGGTCGTAGTGGACCGGGGAGGTGTGGATGTTGGGCGAGTCGATCACGCCCATC
The DNA here is from genome assembly GCA_963767885.1 of uncultured Actinomycetota bacterium. GTDB lineage: Bacteria > Actinomycetota > Thermoleophilia > Gaiellales > F1-60-MAGs149 > CAVYFW01. The sequence continues at coordinate 43,638 of CAVYFW010000008.1, read as the reverse complement.
TCGACCTGGTCGTAGCCGATGACGATCCGCCGCAGCCGCTCGCGCGCCTCCTTCGCCCGCCCGAGCTGGTTCGCGACCTTCTGCATCTCGCGGACCTGGGCGTCCTGGTCCGGCGTGGCGTCCTCGGTCACCTCGCCGGTCGCCACGCCCAGCCGCTCCATCTCCTTCTGCACGAAGGAGCGGTTGGCGGCCAGGATCCCGAGCACGATCGTCTCGACGTCCTGCCGGAACTTCGGCTCCATCGCGGCGAACACGGGATCCTGCTTGATGATCCCGGCGCGCTCGACGCTCTTCTTGAACAGGTCGGGGTTCGCGCGCGCCACCGCGAGCTCGTCGGCGAAGCCCGACCAGATGATCGAGATGTCCTGCCAGGTCAGGCCGCCGCCGTCCAGGCCCTCGCGCAGGATCTGGAGGCGCTCGGCCTCGCTCTTGCCCTGCAGCCGGTCGAGGATCTCGACGCCGGCCGCTGGCCGTCGTCGAAGCCGTCGCGCGCCAGCACCCGCCGCTGCAGCGCGTTCGCGAAGCCGTCCGCGAGCCCGTCCGGCCGCGGCCGGCGCGCGACCGCGGCGCCGTTCTCCGTCCCGTCCGCGTGCTCCTCGTCGGACTCCGCGCCGTCGATGTCGCGCAGGCGCGCGGGTGCGGCCGCGGGCCCGCCGCCGAACCGTGTCGCCCGCGCCAGCGCGCCGAGCGACGCGAGGTTCGGCGGCGGCGTCGCCGTCCCGGACGCCAGGCCCGCGACGGCCTGCGTTGCCCGCGGTGCGCGAGAGCCCGACCACCGTCGCCGCAGCGGGGGAGAGGCCCATGCCCGGCGCGGGCCCAGCGACAGGCTCGGCCGCGGGTGCGGGCCGTGCGATCGCCTCCTCGACCTGTCGCTCGTCCGCCGCCACCGGAGGAGCGCGACTAGCGTCGGTTCGTCATGGCATCAGCGAATGAGCTCGTGGAACCGCTCGAAGTCCGCCTCGAGCGTCAGCCGGCCGAGCTTCTGCGTACTCGAGCGCGACGCCGCGCACGAGGTGGCGCATCCCGATCTCGCCGCCGTCGTCGGCCGCCAGGAACGCCGCGGCGAGCGAGGCGTTGCGGATGTTGCCGCCGGAGAGCTTGAACTGGTGCGGCCAGGAAGGCGACGTCGACGTCGCTGCCGAGCGGCGCCTCGGCGGGCAGCAGCAGGCGCCAGATGCGCTCGCGGTCCTCCGGCTCGGGGAACGGGAAGTCGATCACGAAGTCGAGCCGGCGCAGGAACGCCTCGTCGATGTTGTGGCGGAAGTTCGTCGCGAGGATGACGGCGCCCGGGTAGCTCTCCATCTTCTGCAGCAGGTACGCGACCTCGATGTTGGCGTAGCGGTCGTGGGCGTCCTTGACCTCGGAGCGCTTGCCGAAGAGCGCGTCGGCCTCGTCGAAGAAGAGGATCGCGTTGGAGCCGTGCGGCGGCCTCGAAGACGCGGTCGAGGTTCTTCTCCGTCTCCCCGATGTACTTCGAGACCACGGTCGCGAGGTCGATGCGGAAGATCTCGAGGCCCGAGCTCGCGGGCGAGCACGCGCGACGGCCATCGTCTTGCCGGTGCCGGACTCGCCGGCGAAGAGCACCTTCAGCCCCTGGTTCTGGGCCACGGTGCGCTCGTAGCCCCACTCCGACAGCACGAGGTCGCGGTGGCGCAGGTAGGCCGAGATCGAGCCGAGCACGTCCTTCTGCTTCTCGGGCAGCACGAGGTCGTCCCAGCGTGAAGCCGGGCTCGAGCCGCGCCGCCAGCTCGCCGAGGCGGCTCGCCGACGCGCGCCGCGCGCCGAGGTCGAGGTCGTCGGGGGTCGGCACGCCGTCGCCGCGCGTCGCGGCCGCGATGCGGGCGATCTCGGCGGCCTCGGCGATCTGCCCCAGCGAGAGCCGGAACTTGGCCGGCGCGTCGCCGATGTCCTCGGTGCCCGCGAGCGCCGCCCAGGCGGCGCGCCGCTCGGCGAAGCGTCGGCATCGGCGCGTCGACGGCGAAGCGCCACGGCGTCGCCGAGCGCGATCGCGGCGCCGCGACGTGCCGGCGCAGCAGCAGGACGCGCTCGGTGCGCGGCGTGCAGGGCCCGCACCGCGCGCGGGCGCTCGACGGGCTCGAGCGCGCTCGAGGCCGTCGAAGCACGAGGCGCGCCTCGGCGAGCGCGGCGGCGAGCGCGGCGTCGCGGACGGACTCGCCGTCGAGCGCGTCCGTCACGGCGACGAGCAGCAGCGGCTGCCCGAGCGCCACGGCCAGGAGGGCCGGCGCGTCGGGCCCGGCGAGCACGATCGGGATGTGGCTCGGGGCGCCGAGCAGGGCGCGCAGGTCGGCCACGGTCGGCGACCGGCCCGGCGTCGTACGGCGGCGGCGCGACGACCCGCAGCCGCCCGTCGCCGTCGCGATGCGCGTCGAGCTCGCCGGTCAGCAGGAACGCCGCGAGCCGCTCGGCGACCTTCGCGCCGCGCTCGGCGAGCGGCGTCGGGCCGCTGCCCTGGTCGAGCAGCCGCAGCGCGCCGAGCGCGCCGCAGCGGCGCCGTCGGCCTCGAAGCACGTCGAGCACGTCGGCGGGGGAGACGCCCTCGCCGGCGAGCAGGCGCCGACGAGGCGCGGGCTCGCGAGCTTGCGGGTGACGTCGTCCTGCAGGTAGGCGTACAGCCGGCCGTAGCGCGGGTCGAGCTCCGGCGCCGCGCAGAGCGCCAGCACCGCCGCGTCGAGCAGGTCGAGCCCGAGCCGCTCGGCCGCCGCGTGCGAGGCGCTCGTCGAGGGCCTCGGGCGAGCCCGTCGCGGGCGAGGCTGAGCGCGAGGTCGTCGGAGACGTAGAGGCCGCGGAACGGGTCGGCCGGGTTCGGGTCCGTGGCGGCGACGGACTCGACCGCGCGACGCACGCGCGCCGTCGAGCGCCTCGAAGCGCAGGGCCGCCAGGCCGTCGCTCACGGCGTCAGGCCCGAGCTCCCGCGCAGCGCGGTCGGCGTCGACCTCGAGCGCGTCGCCGGGCTGCGAGACGACCAGCGGCCCGGACGTCGGCGCGCCGCGCTGCTGCACCACGTGGGCGAGCTCGTGCGCGAGCAGCTCGCTCGCCGGACGACGAGCCCGGCCGGTACTCGCCGCTCGCGAAGAAGACGTCGGTGCCCGTCGTGAAGGCGCGCGCCGAGACCGATCGCGCCAGGGCGTCGGCGCGCTGGTCGGTGTGCACGCGGACGTCGGCGAGGTCGTCGCCCAGGCCCGGCGCGATGCGGTCGCGCGCGCCGCCGTCGAGCGAGGCGCCGCCGCCGCGCGGCGGCCGTGATGCCCTGCTGCACCTCGGGGTGCGCGGTGCCGTCCGGCATGATGCCCGCGCCGTCGCGCTGCGAGCACGGAGCGGAACACGTGGTTGCCCAGGCTCGAGGCGATCTGCTCCGGCGCACGCTCGCGCTCGCTCTCCACCGGCCGGGCCCGCGGTGTGCGGAGGCGCTCGAACTCCTGCTCGCGACGCGCGTCCATGGAGCCAGGATAGGTCGTCTGGCCGCGGGCCACCATGAACGTCGGGGCAGCCGAGGGGGCAACGGCGGGCAGAGCGGCGCGCGCGCGCCCTTTGACGCGTGCGGGCGACCGCCGTAGCCTGCGACGCGGTGTCGAGCGATCAGGACCCCGAGGACGAGTACCAGACCGTGATCGGCGGTCGGGCCGTACCCGACCCCGACGCGGCACCCGCGCCGCCGCCGGCCGCCGACGATGCGGCCGCGCCGCCGCCTGAGGACGCCGCGCCGCCGGCCCCCGACGGCGCACCGCCCGCCGCCGGGCCGCCGGCCGGCCACCACTACACGCCGGAGGGCACGCTCGCCGAGGGCCTGCCGGCGATCCCGATCCGGCCGAGGCGGCGCCGGAGGGGCAGGCCTTCGACGGCTACGTCACCTACAACCTGCCCGCGGCCGAGCAGCCCGGCGCGCCGCCCGCCGCCGCAGCGCCCGACCAGCAGGCGTACTACGAGGCCCCGCCGCCGCTGCCCGCCGCGCCGCCCCCGCTGCTCGAGACGCCCGTCCTGCCGACGTACAAGGACGACGACGATGACGGCGGCAAGCGCAACCGCAGCGCGCCGCCGCGCGGGCTGCATCGTGCTGGTCGTGCTCGTGCTGCTGCTCGCCGCCGGCGTCGCGCGGCGTGTACTTCCTGACCCGCGACGACGAGAAGCCGCCGCACGGTGGCGTCGGCCACGGGCGACGAGGTCGCGGTCGAGGCGCCCACCGAGTCCGAGCCGGAGCCCGAGCCGTCCGCCAGCGAGCCGCCCGCGTCGAGCGCCGAGGAGCCGCCGCCGACCACCGCGGAGGAGCCGCAGCAGCAGCCCGCCGGCGGCGTGCGCCCGTGGGCGCGGCAGGTGATCGGCATCGTGCGCCGCTCCGCGCCTGGCCGCCAGGCGTCGATCCGCGCCGCGCAGGCGTTCGCGGGCTGCGACTTCTCGGACGCCGCCTTCGCCGACGCGCAGAAGGCCATCTCCATCCGCCGCGCCATGCTGACGGCGCTGGCGAAGGTGAAGCCGCCGTCGCCGGCGACGCGCCGCGCCCAGACCCTGCTGGTGCAGAGCGTCCGCCGCTCCATCGCCGCCAACACCGCGCGCGTCGCGGCAGCCCGGGCCGAGGCCGCGACGTCGCCCTCCGGCAGCTGCACGTCGGGGCAGCCCAACGCGTCCGATCGTGCAGCGTCGCAGGCCAAGGCGCGCTTCGTGGCCGCCTTCACGCCGCTCGCGCGCGGCGCCGGCGTGCAGCCGGTCAAGGCCGCCGACCTCTGATCCCGCCGCCGGCGCCAGGCCGGCCCGCGCGGGTCCCAGGGAGCTCCCCGATGCCCACCGCGGCGCGGCGTCGGATGCTGCGGGTACGCCCACCATCACCGCGTCCCACGGCCGCCTCGAGCCGCCGCCGGACCGCCTTGCAGCACGGAGGAACGTCCCATGGCCCGCACCACCCGCCGCCGCGTCGCCGCCACCGCCCTGGCCTGCGCCGCGGCCCTCGTCGCCGTGCCGCAAGCCTCGGCCGACTCGATCTCGTACATCAAGGACGGCAACGTCTGGTTGAGCACGCCGGACGGCGCCCGGCAGGTGCAGGTCACGACGGGCGGCGGCTACACGTACGCCTCGCAGGCGGACGACGGCACCCTCGTCGCGCTCGTCGGGCAGCGCCTGCAGAAGCTCTCGCGCAGCGGCCAGGTGCTCGCCGACTTCGCCACGCCGGTGACCGACCCGCGCACCGACGGCAAGCAGTTCTTCGGCCCGTTCGACCCCGTCGTGTCGCCCGACGGCACGCGCGTCGCCTACGGCTACTACTACCAGTACTACGGCTTCGACCCGACCTGCAACTACCCGGTCGGCTGCATCCGCGAGCAACTCCACGTCGGCACCGGCCTCACGGCGTCCGATCGCATCACGAGCTGGGACGAGCCCGGCTGGGCGCAGCAGACCGGCTGGCAGCACCCGGCGTGGATCGACAACAGCACGCTCATGCTCAGCGAGCCCGGCGCGGCCCTCAACGAGGACGTCATCCTCGACGTCGCCGGCGACGGCTACCAGACCATCACGCGCTGGTTCGCGGACACGTCGATCCACGGCCTGCGCGACGGCGAGATGACCCGCCAGCACACCAAGATGGCGTTCGTCGGCGGCGAGAACGACGCCAACCTGCGCATCTACCGCATGACCGGCGAGCCGACCGCGCTCCCGGAGGCGTGCTACGAGTGGAGCAACCCGAAGGGCGCGTTCGCGAGCCCGACCTGGTCGCCCGACGGCGCGCGCCTCGCGTTCGCCCAGGCCGGACGGCGTGTACGTCGCGGTGGTGCCCGACCTCGGCGCCGCCTGCGCCATCGGCACCGACGCCGGCACGCTCACCATCCCGGGCGCCAGCGCGCCCGACTGGGGCCCCGCCGACGTCCCGGCCAAGGGCACCGTGACGCCCGGCGGCGGCACCCCCGGCGGGCCGGGCGGCGGCGGTGGCGGCGGCGGCACGGTGACGCCCGGTGCCGGCGTCCCGTCCGACCTCGACGTCAGGGTCGCGGCCCTGCGCGGCTCGCGGCTGGCCGCGACCCTCAAGAAGGGCCTCGGCGTGCGCGTGTCGGCGTCCGACGACGCGCGGGCCGTGGTCACGGTCTCGCTGCCGAAGGCGCTCGGCAAGCAGCTGCGCCTGCCCGGCGTGATCGGCCGCAAGGCGGTCGTCGCCACCTCCGGCGGCACGGACACCCGCGTCCCGCTGTCGGCGGCCGCCAGGCGCAAGCTCCGCGGCCGCGCCGCCGTCTCCTTCGTCGTCAAGGTGACCGTCGGCGGCAAGCCGTTCGCGACCCAGACCATCCGCGTCGTGCGCTGACCAGCGCCTCGCACCGGGCGCGGCCGCAGCGCACGGCCGCGCCCGGACGTGAGGCGCCTCGTGCCGGTCCGCGCCGCGCGTCAGCCGATGCGCACGCGCACGACCGCGACCAGCTTGCCCTTCACCCGCAGCTCGCAGCGCCAGCGGCCCGGCTGCAGCGACCCCGAGCGCACGCTGACGACCGAGCCGACGCGCTTCGCGTTCGCCTTCGGGACGGCCGGGCAGGGGACGGCCGTTGGGCAGGAACCAGCGGGCGACGATGCCCTTCTTGGCCTTCGGCTGCACGGTGAAGACGAAGGTCGCGAACACCTGCGTCCGCTTGCCGGGCAGGCGCAGCGCGGGCGGCCCGTTGCGGACCGAGCTCGCGAACGACTGCCGCACGATGCCCTCGGGCGGCGCGCCGAGGGTCGAGCGCACCTCGGCCGGCACCAGCGGCACCGCACCGGACGTCCCGACGGAGCGCACCACGAACTTGCCGGGCAGCAGCGTGCCGGGCACCTTCAGGCGCTTCGTGAACGCGCCGGCCTTGATGGTGCCGACGTCGTAGTTGCGGACGGAGACCAGCTTCGAGCCCTTGACCCGCAGCAGGCGCAGGGTGACCTTGGAGTCGGCCGTCGCGTTGCCGCGGACGACGACCTCGCCCTTGGCGACGCCCAACGTGTACTTGACGTTGAAGGTTGCGCGGGAGAGCGTCGTGGCCGTGCTGGCGGTCGGCAGGGTGGTGAAGGTCGCGTCGGCGCCGTTGACCACGCCGCCGGCGAGGGTGCGCCCGACCAGCCGGTAGTGGTACGTCGTGCCCGGCTTGAGGCCGCCGACGTTGACCGCCGGGAACTGCGGATCGGCGCCCGGCGGGAGCGCCTGCTCGGTCGTCGAGGTGCCGTACGCGGTGGTCTCGCCGTACTCGAAGTGCCAGAAGCCGCGCCGGTTGTCGTTGTCCATCGTGCCGGCGAGCGTCGCGAAGTCCGTGCTGACGTTCGTCGCGGCGCCGGTGGTGACGGTGGCCGGCGGGAAGAGGGTGGTGTTGAGGCGGACGGTCGGCGGCCGCGTCGTGCGGCGTCGACCATGAGGTCGGGGCGGTCGTCCGGTTGACGTCGGCGAGCGCCGATGCCCGGCGTCCGTCCGTGCCGCGCACGTCGACCGGCGTCGGCGATGTCGAACGTGCCGTCGCCGCGCCGCGTGCAGCGATCGCGGACCGCCCCGCCCGCCGTGCAGCGTCGGCACGACGAGGTCGAGCACGCCGTCGCCGTCGAGGTCGCCGGCGACGATCCACTGCGGGTTGGTGCCGACCGGCGCCGGCGTGGCGCGCGCCGAGGGCGCATCGTGCCGGTTGCCGAGCAGGACGTTGACGGTCGCCGTCGTCCGAGGACGCCGTCGCGACGTCCGAGGTTGCCGTCGCGGTTGAAGTCGCCGAGCGCGACGTCGTCAGGCCGTCCGTGCCGGCGGTGAACGGCCGTGCTGGGTGCCGAACGTTGCCGTCGCCGTTGCCCTTCGCCAGCCGCGACGTTCGTGAACGCACCGATGCCGTTGCTGTCGCCGGTCGACGGCGTCGAGCTTGCCGTCCTTGTCGAGGTCGACCGAGCGCGACGCGCGCGGCCCGACGCCGGCGTTGTTCGTGCTCGTGCGGCACGGCGGTGAACGTGCCCGTCGCGTTGCCGGCGCAGCACGAGGATCGGCGCGAGGCGTATCGGTGCCGCCGAACGGCGTCGCCGACGATCTCCGGCACGCCGTCGCCGGTCACGTCGGCGATCGCGACGTCGGTGACGAACGCCGCCGGCGCGATCTGCGTCGCGCCGAACGCCGCCCGACGCCGTTGCCTGGTGCAGGACGATGATGCCGTTCGTCGAGCTGAGCGCGGCGTCGATGTCGCCGTCGCCGTCGAGATCGCCGAACGCCACGCCGGTCGACCTGGCCGGTCGCCGGTGATGTCGGCCGGCGTCCGAAGAACGTGCCGTCGCCGTTGCCGAGCGACGATGCCGCGTGCTGGCCGTCGAGAGCGGCGCCGGGCGTGAGGACGACATCGAGCTTGCCGTCGCGGTTCACGTCCGCGGCGCCCGGCGCCGACGCGGGGGCGGCGTCGATCGGCAGCGGCGTGCAGAACGTCGGCGTCGCCGCCTGCGCAGGCGCCGCCGCAACGGCCGCCAGCGCCGCCACCGACGCGAGTGCAACGAATCTGCGCATTCCTACCGACCCCCTGGCTGACTGCCGGGCGAGGATACACGCGCCCGTCGTGTGCGATCGCCCGTCGCCCTACCCGAGCAGCCGGGCGATGCCTTCGCGGAACTGGGTGGCACCGCCCTGCGCCGGGTGGCGGACGCAGGCCTCGGCGCGATCGCCGAGCGAGCGCTCCGCGGTCCGGCCCACGGCGACGATCCGCTGCGGGCGCAGCAGCGCGATGGCGGCGTCCAGGAGCGGCGCGCCGGCCTCGACCTCGGTGCGGGTGGGTGCACGATTCGTTAACGGCGCAGCCGGGCCGGTGCGGATGTGCGGGCACGGAGTTCCACAGGATCGCGAGGTGCTCGGCGCCCGCCTCGGCCAGCGCGCCGTGGACGATCGTGCCGGACGGCTCGGCCCAGCCGCCGGTGCGCGTCGAGGTCGGCCGGAAGGGCGCGCCCCACTGGAGCAGCGTCCGCTCCGCCGTGAACGCGATGCCCGAGAAGCGGCCGCCGCGGTAGCCCATCGCCTCGCCCACCAGGAGCAGCGGCGCACCCGCGCGGGCGTCGAGGTAGGCGGCCAGGTTCGCCCGCCGCCGGGCCGCGGCACCGGGAGCGTCGAGCTCCGGATCCTCGTCGGCCTCGCGGTAGGGGTTGGCGCAGCCGTCGAGCTCGAGCGCGGCGAGCCGCTCGATCAGCGCCTGGAGCGTCGCTGTCAGCGCGCGACCGCGCGGATCGGGCGGCGCCGGGCGTGGCGGTGGCGGATCACGGCCCCGCCGTGGCGGGTCGGGCCGGGGCCCTGCGGGCGCTTCGGGTTGACCGGCGGCGGACGGCGGCGCCGGCGGCGGCGGACGAGGCCGTCGTCACCGCGTCCGTGGCGCCGCTCGTAGGCCGCGAGCCACTCCTTGTCGAGCTCCTCCTGCGCGTCCGTGTCACGCCATCGCCCGGTACATGGCGCGGAACATGGGGATGAAGATCAGCTTGGGCGTCGCGAACAGGAGCACCCAGAAGAAGAGGATCTTCTCGAAGGTGCTCACGTCTGGCGGCCTCCCCTCCGCATGCCCGAATGCTACCCCGCGACCAGGGCGCCGGCCAGGTTACGGATCAACGACTCCAGCTCCGCGGGGCCGCCCCGATCGGCCGCCTCGATGGCCGCCGAGCCGACGATGGCCCCGTCGGCGCCTGCTCGCAGCAACGCTTCCACGTGCTCCGGCCGCGAAACGCCGAATCCGCCGAGCAGCGGCGTCGATCCAGCCGCTGCCCGGACCCGGGTCACGATCCCGGCGAGGCGGTCGTCGAGCGCGTCGCGCGCGCCCGTCGTGCCGACGTTGGCGACGAGGTAGATGAAGCCGCGGCTGGCGGTGGCCGCCGCACGCAGCCGCTCGTCCCCCGAGGTCGGCGTCACGAGGTGCACGAGGTCGATGCCCTCGGCGGCCGCGGCGGTGCGCAGGTCGCCGGACTCCTCGGGCGGGGTGTCGACGCAGATCAGTCCCTCGGCGCCGCTCGCCGCCGCCTGCCGGCAGAACGCCTGCAGGCCGTAGGCCTCGATGATCGCCCCGTAGGTCATGGGGATCAGCGGCACGTCGACGCGGCGGTCGACCTCGGCCATCAGCTCCAGCGCGGCCGGCGGCGTGACGCCGGCTTCGAGCGCGCGCTGCCCGGCCGCCTGGATCGTCGGGCCGTCGGCCAGCGGGTCGGAGTACGGGATGCCGATCTCGAGCGCGGTCGCGCCGCCGCGGACGGCGGCCTCCGCGAGGTCGGGCAGGTTCGCGTCCGCCATCAGGTAGACGACCAGCGCAGGGGTCGAGAGGTTCACGACGACGCCTCGCCCATCAGCGCCTGCACGGTGTCGACGTCCTTGTCGCCGCGGCCCGAGAGGCCGACGAGGACGACGCCGTCGGGGCCGAGCTCGCGGGCCACGCGCTCGGCGCGGGCCAGGGCGTGCGCGGACTCGAGCGCCGGGATGATGCCCTCCAGGCGGCACAGGCGGTGGAACGCCTCGAGCGCGGCGGCGTCCGTCTCGTCGACGAAGTCGACGCGCCCCTCGTCCTTGAGGTACGCGAGCTCCGGCCCGATGCCCGGGTAGTCGAGGCCGGCCGAGACCGAGTGCGACTCGGTCACCTGCCCGTGCTCGTCGGCGAGCACGTACGAGCGCGACCCGTGCAGGATGGAGACGCGGCCGCGGCCCGCCGAGCGCGCGTGCAGGTCAGCGCCGTCGCCGCCAGCCTCGACGCCGACGAGCCGCACGCCCGGGTCGTCGCGGAAGGGGTGGAAGATGCCGATCGCGTTCGAGCCGCCGCCGACGCAGGCGACCACGGCGTCCGGCAGCCGGCCGGTCCGCTCGCGCACCTGTGCCCGCGCCTCGTCGCCGATGACGCGCTGCAGCTCGCGCACCAGGAACGGGTAGGGGTGCGGGCCGGCGGCGGAGCCGATCAGGTAGTGGGTCGTCTCCACGGTCGCGACCCAGTCGCGGATGGCCTCGTTGAGCGCGTCCTTGAGCGTCGCCGAGCCCGACTTCACCGGGATCACCTGGGCGCCCAGCATGTGCATGCGCACGACGTTGGGGCGCTGGCGGCGCGTGTCCTCCTCGCCCATGTAGACGACCGCCTCGAGCCCGAAGCGCGCGCACAGCGTCGCGGTCGCCACGCCGTGCTGGCCGGCGCCGGTCTCGGCGACGATGCGCCGCTTGCCCAGCCGGCGGGCGATCAGCGCCTGGCCGAGCGCGTTGTTGACCTTGTGCGCGCCGGTGTGGGCGAGGTCCTCGCGCTTGAGCCAGATCTGCGCGCCGCCGACGTCCTCCGTCAGCCGCTCGGCGAGGTAGAGCGCCGTCGGGCGCCCGCAGTAGTCCGCCATGAGCTGCGCGCGCTCGGCGTGGAACGCGGGATCGGCGAGCGCCTCCTCGACCGCGGCCTCGAGCTCGTCGAGGGCGGCCATCACCGTCTCGGGCACGAAGCGTCCGCCGAAGCGCCCGAAGCGGCCGAGCGCGTCCGGTCGGTGCGTGCCGACGGGCGGCGTCTCGATGGTCGTCACGTCGCTGCCTCCCTGGCCGCCGCGCAGAACGCGCGCAGCCGGTCGTGATCCTTGATGCCGGGCGCCGACTCGGTGCCGCGGACGGCGTCCACCGCCCACGGCCGCGCGGCGCGCACGGCGGTGCCGACGTTCTCCGGCGTGAGCGCGCCGGCCAGCAGCACGCGGCGCCGCTCGCCCTCCTGGCGCGCGGCCGCCCAGTGCTCGGCGAGCTCGGCGTCCGTGGGCTCGGAGCCGAACGCGCGGTCGAGCAGCACGGTCGAGCCGACGAGCGCCCCGTCGTGCGGCAGCCGGTAGGCCTTGATCGCGCGCTCGCCGAAGCGCTCGACGACCTCGGGCGGCTCCGAGCCGTGCAATTGCACGCGGTCGAGCGCGAGCATGCGCTGCACCGCGGCGACCCGGTCGGGGTCCTCGTCGACGAACACGCCGACGGTCTCGATGCCGTCCGGCACGCGCTCGCGCAGGCCGGCGGCGGTGTCCGCGTCGACGGCCCGCGGCGACCAGGGCACGAGGATGAAGCCGACCAGGTCGGCGCCGGCCTCGACGGCGGCGTCGACGTCCTCGGGCCGGGTCAGGCCGCAGACCTTCACCAGAGTGGTCCTGCGGGGAGCCTCAGGCATTCACGATCTCGTCGAGCAGGGCGGGGTTGCGCATGATCGAGGTGCCGACGAGGATCGCCCGTGCGCCCGCCTCCTTCGCCGCGCGCGCGTCGGCGGCCGACTCGATGCCCGACTCCGCGATGGTGATGTACCCCGCGGGAATGGAGCTGAGCAGCTTGCGCTGGCGGATCGGGTCCACCTGCAGCGTCGTCAGGTCGCGGGCGTTCACGCCGATGATCGGGCAGCCGAGCATGAGGGCGCGGCGCAGCTCGTCCTCCGTGTGCACCTCGCAGAGGACGTCCATGTCGAGCTCCTCCGCGGTGGTCATGAGGTCGCCTGCGAGGTCGTCCGCGACGAGCGCCAGCGAGCAGCAGGATGGCGTCGGCGCCGTGGGCCCGCGCCTCCGTCACCTGCCAGGTCGAGATGAAGAAGTCCTTGGCCAGGATCGGCAGCTCCACGGCGGCGCGCACGGCGTCGAGGTCGGCGAGCCGGCCGCCGAAGTCGCGCTCCGAGGTCAGCACGGAGATCGCGGCGGCGCCGGCAGCGGCGTAGCTGCGCGCGGTCTCGGCCGGGTCGGCGTCGCTGCGGATCGCGCCCTGGCTGGGCGAGGAGCGCTTGAACTCCGCGATCACGGACAGCGACTCGGAACGGCCGAGCGCCTCGAGGAGCGAGCGGGTGCGGCGGCGGGCGGCGACCTCCGCGGCCGTCCAGGCGCCGATGTCCAGCAGGTAGTTCTCGGTCATGGGATCCTTCCGGAGAGCTCCGTGGTGCGGACCCCGAGCCGCTCCACGAGCGTCGCGGCGGCGCCCGAGTCGACCGCCGCGGCGGCGCGCTGGAGCCCGTCTTCGATGGCGTCGACGTGGCCGCCGACGGTCAGCGCGGCGGCCGCGGTCAGGAGGACGGCGTCGCGGCGCGGCCCGCCCTCGCCGGCCAGGATCGCGTGCACGATGCGCGCGTTCTCCGCGGGGTCGCCGCCGGCGAGGCTCTCGACGGTGCACGGGGCGAGGCCCAGGGCCGCCGGGTCGATGATGTCGATCTCGACCACGACGCCGTCGGCGACGTACGCGACGTGGCACGGGCCGGCCGCCGTCAGCTCGTCCAGGCCGGAGCCGTGGACCACCATCGCGCGCTCTGCACCGAGGCGGGCCAGCACGTGCGCGAACGTCTCCACGAGCTCCGGCCGTGACACGCCGATGACGGCCCGGCGCACCCCGACGGGGTTCGTCAGCGGGCCGAGCAGGTTCATCACGGTCGGCACGCCGAGCTCGCGGCGCACGGGTCCCGCGTGGCGCATCGCGGGATGGTGGCTGGGGGCGAACAGGAAGCCGAACCCGACCTCGTCGATGAGCTCGGCGACCGCCTCGTGCGGCAGCTCGATGACGATGCCGAGCGCCTCCAGCACGTCGGCGGCGCCGCACTTCGACGTGATCGCGCGGTTGCCGTGCTTGGCGACCGCCGCGCCGGCCGCGGCGGCGACGAGGGCGCCGGTGGTCGAGATGTTGAACGTGCCCGCGCGGTCGCCGCCGGTGCCGACGGCCTCGACGAGGTCGTTGCGGCGCGGGCGGGTCGCGACGACGTGCTCGCGCATCGCCGAGGCGCAGCCGGCGATCTCGTCAACCGTCTCGCCCTTGGCCCGCAGCGCGACCAGGAAGGCGGCGATCTGGGCGGGCGTCGCCTCGCCCGCCATGACGCCGTCCATCGCGCCGCGCGCCTCCTCGAAGGAGAGGTCGCGGCCGGCCAGCAGGATCTCCAGGGTCGCCTTCACGGGGCGAGCTCCAGGAAGTTCTTGAGGATGCGCGGCCCGTCGGGCGTCAGCACGCTCTCGGGGTGGAACTGCACGCCGTGCGTCGGCGCCTCGCGGTGGCGCATCGCCATCACCTCGCCGTCGTCGGCGCGGGCGGTCAGCACGAACTCATCGGGCAGCGGCTCGACCGCGGCGAGCGAGTGGTAGCGACCCGCCTGGAAGCCGTCGGGGACGCCGGCCAGCACGGGGTCGTCGCCGACCAGCCGCACCGCTCCCGGCCTTGCCGTGCACGAGCTCGCGGGCGCGGCCGACCTCGCCGCCCCAGAGCTCGACCAGCAGCTGGTGGCCGAGGCACACGCCGAGGATCGGGATGCGCCCGTGGAAGCGGCGGATCAGGGCGCCGGAGACGCCGGTCTCGTCGGGGCGCCCGGGGCCGGGGGAGATGACCAGGTGCGTCGGCTGCAGGGTCTCGGCCTCGTCCTCGTCGATCGCGTCGTGGCGGCGCACCTCGACGTGCGGCGCGCCTACCTCGGCGAGCCCGTGCGCGAGGTTGTAGGTGAACGAGTCGTAGTTGTCGATGAGCAGGACGGTCACCGGCCGTAGACCCCGGTCTCGGCCAGGTCGACCGCCCCGCGCAGGGCCGCGATCTTGTTCATGCACTCCTCGTGCTCGCGCTCCGGCACGGAGTCGGCCACGATGCCCGCGCCGGCCTGCATCTCCGCGACGCCGTCGCGCATGACGATGGTGCGCAGCGCGATGCACGTGTCGAGCGCGCCGGTGTAGCCGACGTAGCCCACGGCGCCGGCGTAGACCCCGCGGCGGTGCGGCTCGAGGTTGGAGATGATCTGCATCGCCCGCACCTTCGGCGCGCCGGACACGGTGCCCGCGGGGAACGTCGCCTGCAGCAGGTCGAACGCGTCGCGCCCGCCGGACAGCCGCCCCTCGACGTGCGAGACCAGGTGCATGACGTGCGAGTAGCGCTCGACCTCGAGCATCCGCGTCGGCCGCACGGTCCCCGGCTCGCACACGCGGGCGAGGTCGTTGCGGGCGAGGTCGACGAGCATCAGGTGCTCGGCGCGCTCCTTGGCGTCGGCGGACAGCTCGGCGGCGAGCTCGTCGTCCTCGGCGCCGGTGCGGCCGCGCGGCCGGGTGCCGGCGATGGGGCGGAGGGCCGCGATGCCGTTGCGGTCGAGCGAGACGTGCGTCTCCGGCGACGCGCCCACCAGCGCCGTGCCGCCGAAGTCGAGGAAGAACATGTACGGCGACGGGTTGACCGCCCGCAGCGCGCGGTAGACGGCCATCGGGGTGCGCGCGGTGGGGCGCAGGTGGCGCTGCGAGACGACGATCTGGAACGCGTCGCCGGCGACGATGTGCTCCTGCGCGATGCGCACGCGATCGCAGTACTCGTCGGGGTCGAGCTCGGCGTGCGAGGCGCTCGCGCCGGCGAGCGCGGAGACCGGCATCGCATCGTCCGGCACCGGCCCGAGCAGGCGGCGGGCGATCTCGTCCGCGAGCTCCTCGTGGCCGGGCTGCGCGATCACCTGGACCGTCAGGCGAACGTGGTCGAAGGCGACGACGACCGGCACGAGCAGGAAGCGGGCGGGCGCCGCGATGTCGCCGTCACGGCGCTCGGGCAGCGCGACCGTCGGCTCGAAGCGGCGGATGGCGTCGTACCCGAGGTAGCCGACGACGCCGCCGACGAACGGCGGGAGGCCCTCCAGGTCGAGCTCTCCGGCGCGGTCGAGGAACGTGCGGGCGCGGGCGAACAGGTCGCCCTCCGGCGCGGCGTCGAGGAAGATCGACTCGCAGCCGGCGGCCAGGAACGAGTAGCGCCCGACCTGCTGGCCGCGCTCGATCGACTCCAGCAGGAAGCCCGGCCCGAGGTCGCGCACGCGCAGGTAGGCGGCGACCGGCGTCAGCAGGTCGGCGGGCAGCTCGCGCACGGTCGGCCGGACGCGGGGCCGGGCGCGGGGTCTGGGAGGTTCGGGAAGGCGTCGCACGGGGTCGCTCCAGTGGTCGGGTCGGATCATGCACCCGGGCGCGCCGACGTGCACCGCACACCCGGGAGTGGGAGGCGGACGAGTCGTCGGTGGTGGAACGGAGCCGCTACGAGCCCACGCCGACGCCTCGCCCGCAGGGCCACCACCACCAGGAGGAGGTGTGGGCGAGACGCGTCACGGCGACCAGTGTGCCGGGGCGTGGGGGTGGTGTCAATCGGGGTGCGGCGTGGGGCGCCACCGCCGGCTCCGGCGGCGTCCGTTTGTGGGACGCGGCGCTTGCTGCGGCAAGCGGAGAATGACCGAGCGCCTTCGGGCGTCCGAGGTCGGGGAGGCGGACCCGATCCCAACGCCGCCTCCCCGGCCTCACCCTTCCGTCGCACTGCGGGCGGCGTGGCTGCCACCTCCTCGCACGATACGCGGAGGCGCGACCGTGCGCGACCCAAATCGGTCGCAACGGCAATCGAATCCGGCAGGTGGTACGCCAGCCTCAGGCTGCGGCGGGACGAACGTCCTCTTCCGGCAGCGCGGCGTCGTCCGACTCGGCCGGCAGCGGCGCCTCCTCGGCCTTCGGCCGCCGCTCGCCGCGGCCGTAGACGACCATGGTCTGGCCTGTCTTGTCGTGCCACGCCTGGCGCTTGCGGTCGGCCGCCGCGGCGAGGCCCGACGCGATCCAGAAGAGGCCGAGCGTGAAGGCGCTCAGCAGCCCCTCGACGAGCACCCGGCCGAGCAGCTCGCGGTTGAACGCCCGCCCGTAGCCGGCGCGCGAGCCGTCCTCCGCCCGCACCACGAGCCCGACCGCCTGCTTGCCCAGGGTCGTCTCCCGCCAGCCGATGCCGATGGCGTTGTAGAGCGCCATGCCGATGAAGGTCGCGCCGAAGGCGACGAACGTCACGATGGCGGCTCGCGTGTCGTCGACCTCCTCGCCGTCGGTGCGCGCCCCGCCGATGGCGACCGCGACCGACACCATGACCGTCGCGACCGCGGTCAGCACGAGCGCGAAGTCGATCAGCCACGCCCCGAAGCGCTCCCACCAGGCCGCGTACACCAGGCCGCCGGGCGCCGGCGCGGCGCGGGGCACGTGCTCCGGGCCGTAGGGGCCCTGGGCGATCACCGGGCGGCGGCGGACGTCGAGCACCGTCGTCCGGCCGATGCGGTCCTGCCAGGTCTGGCCGAGCCGGTCGCGGGTGCCCCAGAGGTAGCCCAGCAGCCCGGCCCCGCCGAGGAGGAGGAGCGGCGTGACCACCAGCGAGCGCCCGAGCAGCTCGCGCCGCAGCGCGCTGCCGAGCCCGGCACGTCCGCCGTCGGCGATGCGCACGACCGCCAGCCCGCAGATGCGGCGCCCCGGCGTGCCGCCGGTCGCCGTGAGGAGGGCGAGCAGGAACGGCACGACCAGCCACAGCCCGCCCAGGAAGACGAGCGTCGCGGCGGCGTCGCTCTCGTCCCACCGCTCGTACGCGAACGCGGCGGCGACGCCCACGAGGATCGCGCCCAGCGTCCAGTCGATGCCGAAGGCGGCGGCGCGCCGCCAGAAGCCGGCGGCGGGTGCCAGGAGCGGCGGGGTCGTCGCCACGAACGCCAATGGTAGATTGGCCGCCGTGCCCACCGTCATCCTCGGCGCCGCTCGCACGCCGTTCACCCGCCTCCTGGGCGCCCTCGGCTCGGTCAGCGCCGTCGACCTCGGGACCGCCGCCGCCCGCGGGGCCATCGAGCGCAGCGGCCTCGGCCCGGAGGACGTCGAGTACGGCGTCATCGGCACCGTCGTGCAGGCCGGCCAGGGGCACATCCCGTCCCGCCAGGTCACGCTGGCGGCCGGCGTCCCCGAGCACGTCGGCTCGGAGACCGTCAACAAGGTCTGCGCCTCCGGCCTGCGGGCCATCGCCGTCGGCGACGCGCTCGTCCGCCTCGGCGAGCACCGCGTGATCCTCGCGGGCGGCATGGAGTCCATGTCGAGCGCCCCGTACGTGGCGCTCGGCGCGCGGCGCGGCTTCCGCTTCGGCGACGTGCAGCTCGTCGACGCCAACCAGCACGACGGCCTGCGCGACCCGTGGACCGGGCGGCTGATGTACGAGCAGGCCGGCGACGTCGCGGCCGACCTCGGCATCTCGCGCGAGGCAGCAGGACGCGTGGGCGGCCCGCTCGCAGCAGCGCGCCGCGGCGGCCCAGGCTGCCGGCCGGCTGGCCGAGGAGATCGTGCCGGTCCCGGTCAAGGGCCGCTCGGGCGCGTCGGCGGTCGACCTCGACGAGGGCATCCGGCCGGACACCACGGCGGAGCGGCTCGCCGGCCTGCCGCCGCTCGTGCCCGGGGGCACCCACACCGCCGGCAACTCGCCGGGCGTCAACGACGGCGCCGCCGCGGTGGTGCTGGCGGACGAGGACGAGGCGGCCCGGCGCGGCCTGCCGGTGCTCGCCCGCATCCGCGCGGTCGGCTACACGGCCGACCAGCCGCAGCGCCTGGCGCGCGTGCCGGCGCTCGCGTCGCGCATCGCGCTCGAGAAGGCGGGCCTCACGCCTGCCGACGTCGACCGCTGGGAGATCAACGAGGCCTTCGCCTCCGTCGCCGTCAACGCGTCGCGGATGCTCGAGATCGACCCGGAGCGCGTGAACGTCAACGGCGGCGCGGTTGCGCTCGGCCACCCCATCGGCGCGTCGGGCGCCCGGCTGATCGTCACCCTGCTGCACGAGCTGCGCCGCCAGGGCGGCGGCATCGGCGTGGCGGCGATCTGCTCCGGCGGCGGTCAGGGCGACGCGATGGTGATCGAGGTGCCGCGGGGCTGACGTCCGGGACGGTTGATTCCGCGCCGGGGTGATCGCAGTCGGCGGTAGCTGCGCGTCTCGGGCGGCACGGCCGGACGTACGCGGGCTGGAGCGCCCTCGGTAGTCCGGCCGTGCCGAAGCTGACCGGCCGCGGACGGCCGCCGCACTGTCTCACGCGCGTGCGAAGTGACTTCGCGGCGGCTGGCCGGGGACGGACGGCGTCCGAGGCGGGCAGATGCCGTCGAATGCCCGGCCCGGCCGCGGAATCGCCCGTCTAGTGGCGGACGAGCCTGCCGTCGGCGTTCTTCGCGCGCATGCCGCGCACCGTCTCCTCGAGCTTCAGCTCCGCCTCCGTCACGCTGCCCTTCGCGGCCGCCTCGCGGGTGCGGCGCGACGACTGGGCCTGGCGCTGCTGCTCGCGGACGAGCTGGTCGGCGAGCAGGTCGGCCGCGAGGCGCTGGCGCGCGCGGCGGGCGGCCTCCAGCAGCGACGGCGGCGCGTAGACGGCCTCGTAGGCGGCGACGAGCTGGCGCAGGCCGGCCTCGTCGACGACGCGCTGGCGGCTCCGGCTGCGGCCCTTCCGGCGGCCCGTCGCGGGCTCGGGCGCGGCGACCACGATCGTCGCCTCCTCCTTCTCGCGCACGAGCTGCCCGCCGCAGCGCTCCACCAGCGCCACGACGTCGCCCTTGCGAATCGACCGGTCGACGATGGCGACGCGGGCACGCCGCATCAATCGCGCGTCGGCGATGCGCACCTCGTGCGCGCGATGGATCTCGCGGATCGCGCCGAGCTGCGTTTGGCGCTCGATGTCGGCGGCGGCCACGTTCCCCCATCGGCCCGCCCGGCGAGGGGTCGCATCCCCCGGGCGAGGGGCGTCCCGTGGCGGGTCGGCTACCTCACGCGGGGTCGCGGCGCAGGGACTGGCACATGCAGTGCACGCCGCCGCCGCCGAGCGTGAACATCGTCACGTCGGGGTCGTAGACCGTGAAGCCGAGGGCCCGCAGGCGGGCGTTCAGGTCGGTGGACTCGGACGTCGAGATGACGCGGTCGTTGCCCAGCGCGACGACGTTGCACCCGAGCTTCATGGTGTCCCGGTAGCTGACGGGCACGAGCTCGATCCCCTTGCCCTGCAGCCACTCCACCACCGCGTCGTCGGTGGTGTCCGGGCAGACCGCGGCCAGCTTCGGCGCCAGCATGCAGACCATCAGGTCGATGTGCACGTAGTGCTCGGCGATGGGCTGCAGCCGCACCTCCCAGCCCTCCGCGGCCACCCACTCGGCCACCTGCCGCGCCGCCGGCTCCTGGGTGCGCTCGCCGCAGTAGCCGATCAGCACGCTGCCCGGCTCGATGACGTCGAAGTCCCCGCCCTCGAACGCGGACGCCGTGATCATGCGCCAGATCGGGATGCCCGCCTCCTGGTAGAAGCGGATCACCGGCGCGTACTCGCCGCGCCGCCACCACTGGTGCAGCTGGGTGACGACGGCCCCGAACGGCGTCATGAAGCTCGAGTCGCGCGCGTAGACCTGGTACGGCAGCGCCGGATCGGGCTCCAGGAAGTGGACGTTCACGCCGGCGTCACGGTACGCGTCGACCATCTCCGCGTGCTGGCGCATGGCGAGGTCGTGGTCGAACGTCAGGCCGGCCGCCAGCGTCGCCTTGGAGATGGAGCTCGTCGGCAGCCAGCGGAAGTGGTCCGGGCGGCAGAGCAGGACGTCGCGCAGCGTGCCGTACTCGGAGTCGGCGCCCCAGGGCGCCGCGGGATCCTCGGCGGGCATGGCGGCGAGGGTAGCCGAGGCGGCCGGGCGGCGCCGTGCGGGTCTACGCTGCCGGCATGGTCAACCTCACGCGCATCTACACCCGCGCGGGCGACGGCGGCGAGACGAGCCTCGGCGACGGGCGCCGCGTGCGCAAGGACGACCCGCGCCTCGCCGCGTACGGCACCGTCGACGAGCTCAACGCCGCGCTCGGGCTCGTCCTCGCCGAGGGCGGGCTGCCCGACGGCTGGGCGGCCTGGCTGACCCGGATCCAGAACGACCTCTTCGACGTCGGCGCCGACCTCGCCGTGCCCGAGGAGGAGCGCGAGGATCGCAGCTCGGCGCGGGAGCGGACGCGGCTGCGGGTCGACGACACGCAGGTCGCGTGGCTCGAGGCGCGCTGCGACGAGGTGAACGAGGGGCTCGCGCCGCTGACGTCGTTCGTGCTGCCGGGCGGCACGCCGGTCGCGGCGCGGCTGCACGTCGCACGCACGACCTGCCGGCGCGCGGAGCGCGAGATGGTGGCGCTCGCGGCCGGGGCGGAGGTCAACGGCACCGCGCTCGCGTACGTCAACCGGCTGTCGGATCTGCTCTTCATCCTCGCCCGCGCGGCGAACCCGCCGGGCGCCGAGCCGCTCTGGGTCCCGGGGGCGAACCGCTAGCTCACGCGGCCTCGCGCCGGCGTGAACGGTCGCGCATGCAGGGGGTTTGAAGGCTTGGTCACCAATCCTTCTTTCGTCACTTGTCTTGTGCGCCGAAGATTCGGCATACTTCAGCCAGATCGACCGAGGTTCGTGACAACGATCGTCACAATCTTACGATCTTTCTTCCGACTTCTCTCCCCATCCATTTCTCCTTCCCGCATCGAGCCCGGTCTCACGACCGGGCTCGATGGCTTTTCGGGATCACGCGCTGTAAGCAGTAGTTCACACGGGTGGCCCTGGCGTCACGTCTCGTGCGATCGTGCGGCGACAGGAGGTGCCCATGCTCCGTCTCGCCCGCCGGCGCGCCCCCGCGCCGTGCGCCTCGTACGACCCGCCGGTCGTGCTGCGACGCATCACCATCCCCTGCGCGCGCTGCGGTGGCGCCGCATCGGCGACCATCGCGCTGGTCCACCGCGGCGACCGCCCGGTCGTCGAGGAGGTCGCATCCCACTGCCCGCGCTGCGGTACCGGCGCCTGACCGCGCCGTCCGGCACCGGTCGCAAGAGGTTTCTCCGCCCTACCTCTTGACAGGGGCCTGCCGCCCCTGTTCAGTAAGCGGCGCTACAGCCCGCCCCCGTTGGCGTTGGAGAGAGAGCGCCCGGGTCCGGGGGACGAGTCGTCCGACGTGGAAGGGGGGTTCGCGTGCGCCCACGAGCGCAGTCCCGCGTGGGAGGTGATGGTCCGTGACGCCGGAGGAGCTTGGCGCGCAGATCACGCAGAGCTCGAAGACCCTCGCGGAGCAGTTCTACTTCTTCACCGTCGTGATCATGTGGCTGATCCACGCCGGGTTCATGGCCTACGAGGCCGGTGTCGCACGCCGCAAGAACGTGATGTCCACGGCGCTCAAGAACATCCTGACGATCGCCGTCGTCACCCCGGCGTTCTACTACATCGGCTGGTGGATCTACGGCTGCATGGAGCGCGGCTTCGTGCCCACGGATCCGAACGGCAGCTACCAGATCGTCGGGCCCTACGGCACCTTCGACCTCTCGGCCTTCTGCAAGTCGACCATCGCCTGGAACGACAACATGGGGCCGAACCTGCAGGACAACATCACCGGCGTCTTCTGGGCGGCGTTCCTGCTGTTCTCCTGGACGACGGCCTCGATCCTCTCCGGCGCGCTCATCGAGCGCGTGCGGTTGGCCGCGTACCTGTTCCTGTGCACGATCCTCGGCTCCGTCGTCTGGATCCTGGACGCCGCGTGGGGCTGGAGCGCCGGCGGCTGGCTCGTCACCGAGTGGGGCTTCCACGACGCGATCGCCTCGGGGGTGGTCCACGGCGTGGCAGGCGCGTTCACGCTCGGGGTGCTGCTGCAACTCGGCCCGCGCATCGGCAAGTACTCGAGAACCGGGGAGGCGCGGTCGTTCCTGCCGCACAACCTCCACATCACGCTGCTCGGTCTGATGCTGATATTCACGGGCTTCTACGCGTTCTACGCGGCCTGCCTCGTGATCCAGTCGACGATCTTCCCGGGCTGGGCCAACATCTACCTGTCGCCGGCCACGCTCTCGGCGATCACGTTCTCGATCACCATCGGCTTCGCGGGCGGCTTCACCGGTGGCTACTTCGCGAGTCGCGGCGATCCCTTCTGGGTGCTGTCGGGCGGCCTCGCGGGCGTGATCTCGGTGTCGGCCGGAGCCGACGTGTACGCACCGTCGCTCGTGTACCTGATCGCCACGGCCACCGGCGCCGCCGTCGTCTTCATCGGGGCGTTCATCGAGAAGCGGCTGCGGATCGACGATGCCGTGGGGGCGGTCGCCGTCCACGGCTGTGCCGGCTTCCTCGGCATGCTGTTCGTCGGCATCTTCGCCGCGGGCTACCCGACCGGGCTCGAAGGCGTGCGCTCGTCCCTCGGCGGCCAGATGATGGGCATCATGACCTTCTTCCCGCTGGGCTTCCTGCCGGGCTACTTCATCGCCTGGGGCCTGCGCAAGCTCAACCTGCTGCGCGTGCCGCCCGAGGTCGAGCTCGAGGGCCTCGACCAGGCCGCGTTCGAGCGTGACTTCTATCCGGAGTTCGAGCGCGTCGACGAGGTGATGGTCGACGAGAACGGGCAGACCGTGCGCTCCGACGCCGTCCTGCGCAAGGCGTACGACGAGGCCATCCGCTGATGCTGGAGCTCACCGCCAGCGTCGCACTGATGGTCGTGGTCGTGGGCGGGGCCATCTGGTGGTCGTTGCGGAACGGCCTCCGTGAGCGCCTCTCGAAGGGAGGTAGGAATGGACACCGCACCTGACAGCCTCAACGACGGCTGGAGCGACCAGATCTCCGCCTACTGGACGTGGGGTCCGGGCGGGTCGACGGGCACCTGGATCCTGACGATCCTCGGCATCATCCTGATGGTCGTCGCGTTCGTGGCGTGGTTCTACGTCGAGGATCAGAAGATGAAGGCCCAGGTCAAGCGGCTCCGCGCGTCCGGCATCAAGACCGAGACCATGCCGGGCGGCGAGGCCCACCACACGCCCACGGAGGCCTGATCGGATGCGCGAGCGCCAGATCGACTTCCCGCCAGAGCAGAAGGAGCCGAAGTCCGTCCACTGGTTCTTCCTGGGCCTCTCGGCGGTCTGCATCGTGCTCGTCGTGATCTTCAACAACGTGTGACGGCGGGCGGGCCCGAAGAGCCCGCCCGCGCCGATGCGGCCCGTGCGTCTCGCTTCGGCGGGCGCGCGGGCCTCATCGTCACGGTGGCGGTGGGCGTCGTGCTCGCGGCCGGCGCCTTCCTGCTGGCGCGCGAGCAGGCCACCGAGCCGCCCGAGCTGCTGGGCGTCGGCTCGCAGGCGCCGCCGTTCTCCCTGACCGCAGCCGGCGGCGCGTCCGTCGCGGTGCCGTCCTCCACCGGCGGGCCGGCGCTCGTCGTCTTCCTGGAGACGGGCTGCGGCTCCTGCCAGGCCGAAGCGCCGGTGCTCGCCGACCTCGCGCGGGGCGGTGCCGACGTCGTGGCCGTGGACGTCTCCGGCGGGTCGGACGCGGATCGCGCGCGCTTCGCCGCCGAGGACCTCGAGGGACAGGTGCCGGTCGCCGCCGATGACGGCCGCGTGGGGGCGGCGTACCGCGCGCTCGCCGTGCCGACCGTGTACGCCCTGCGCGCCGACGGGACGATCGCCGACGCCTGGGCCGGACGTGTCGACCCGGCGCGCTTCCAGCAGGCGCTGGCGGCGGCGGGCTCCTAGGCGCTAGGCCTCGCGGTTGACCTCGGTGACCTCACCGCTGTTCGCGTCCACGAGCACCGTCGTCAGGCGATAGCCCGCCTCGCCCTCCGTGCCGGCGCTGAACGAGACCGCGTAGTACGGTCGCGACGGCACGCCCTGCCGTAGGAAGCGCACGGACGTCTGCTCCGGCTCGAAGTCGATCTGCGCCCGCGCCGCCGCCACGGCCTCGTCGTCGCCGACCAGGTTGTCCTGCGACGCGCAGGTGCGGGTGACGATCAGCGCCACCAGCAGCAGGCCGCCGACGAACGCGATGCCTGCCCAGCGCGATCGTGGCGGCAGCCCGCGCCAGCCGCCCTCGCTGCTCACGCGGTGCGCCCCCGGCGGGCGACGTAGAGGCGCAGTGCGAGGTAGCCGACGAAGTGCGTGAGCAGGACGAGCAGGTACCACCAGAGCTTCTGCATGCGCGGCAGCGGCAGCGCGCGGAGCTCGAGCCACGTGAGGTAGAGGGCGATCGCCAGCGTCGCGAGCAGGACGATCGGCACCTGGCCGAAGAGGATGAAGAAGACCACGCCGGGCGATGCTACCGGACGGCCATTCGCCTGCGCACGGGAGAATGCCCCTCGTGGGGTCGTGGGAGATCATCCTGCTGGGCAGCGCCGTGGTGCTGGCGGGTGTGGTCGCCGCCGCCTTCGCCGACCGCCTCGGCGCGCCGGCGCTGCTGCTGTTCCTCGGCCTGGGCCTGCTGCTCGGCGAGGACGGCCCGGGCGGCATCAACTTCGACGACTTCCACCTCGCGGAGATCCTCGGCTCCGTCGCGCTCGCGCTGATCCTGTTCGAGGGCGGTCTGGCCGCCGACCAGAAGGCGCTGCGACGCGTGATCGTGCCGGCGACCCTGCTCGCCACGGTCGGCGTCGCGGTGACCGCGCTCGTGGTGGCAGCGGCGGCGCACCTCGTGTTCGATCTCGACGCCACCCAGTCGCTGCTGGTCGGCGCGGTCGTGTCGTCGACCGACGCCGCGGCCGTGTTCGCCGCCGTTCGCGGCCTCGCCCTACGGCGACGCCTGGCCGCCACCCTGGAGGGCGAGTCGGGCCTGAACGACCCGCTCGCCGCCGTGCTCGTCGTCGTGCTGGTCGAGATCGCCACGAGCCCGGGCGTCGACGCCCCGGACGTCGCCTGGATCCTGTTCAAGCAGCTCGCCCTCGGCGCGGCCGGCGGCCTGCTGATCGGGCTCGCCTTCACCGCGGCGCTGCGACGCGTCACGCTGCCCTCGTCGGGGCTCTATCCCGTCGCCACCACGGGCGCCGCCCTCGGCACCTTCGCGCTGGTCGCCGAGCTCGGCGGCTCCGGCTTCCTCGCCGCGTACCTGCTCGGGCTGGTGGTCGGGGCCGCGCGCCTGCCGAACCTGGGCCTGCTGCACGGCTTCCACGAGGCGACGGCCTGGGTCGCGCAGATCGGCCTGTTCGTCCTGCTGGGGCTGCTCGTGACGCCGTCGCGCCTGCCGGACCAGGGCTTCGAGCCCATCATCGTCGCCTTCGCGCTGGTCCTCGTCGCCCGGCCGCTGGCGGTGCTCGCCTCGACGCTCGGGCAGCGCTTCGACTGGCACGAGCGCGCGTTCCTGTCGTGGGCCGGCCTGCGCGGTGCCGTGCCCATCGTGTTCGCGACCTTCCCGGTCGTCGCCGGCGTCGAGGATTCGCTGCGGATCTTCGACGTCGTGTTCTACGTCGTCGTGGTCTCCGTGGTCGTGCAGGGGCTCGGCCTGCGGCGGGTGGCCGGCAGGCTCGGGGTCGCCGACGAGCGGCCGGCGGTACGCATGGCGGAGATCGACGTCGCGACGCTGCGCTCGCTCGGCGCGGAGCTCGTGGAGCTCGACGCCGGGACCGCGGGCATCGAGGCCGGTCGCCCGCTCCGCGACCTGCGGCTGCCGGGCGGTGGGATCGTCGCCGCCATCCGCCGTGGCGACCAGATCGTCCCTCCGCGCGGCAGCACCGTGGTCGAGACGGGCGACCGGCTCTATCTGCTCGTCGAGCGCGAGCGCCTGGAAGAGGTGGAGCGCGCGCTCAGCGGATGAGGACTGCCAGCGCTAGACCGCTGCGCCGTGCTTGTCCGCCAGCCGGATCACCTCCTGCCAGCGGCCCTTGGAGAGCCGGCCGGCGCTGGCCAGGCCGCGCTCGCCGAGCGCGCGGATCTCGCGGGCCATCTCCGCGTCCTGACAGGCGACGGCCGCGTCGGTCAGCGTGCGCGCGGCCGCCTTGTCGTCACCGCGGTCCATCATCCCGCGAGCCTCCTCGATGGCGCTTCGGACGTCCACGTTCGTCCTCCTCGTTTCGAGGTTCCCGCCCCAGGCCGGCCGCGCGCCTGGCGGAACGAGCGTGCGTTCCGGTCGGGGCTCGTGCCCGGTAGCGCCTCGGTCGTGCGCCGACCGTCGAGCCCGCGCTACCTGTGACAATGGTAGCAAGGAGGTGTCCGCTATCGCCCTCCGGGGCCTGCGGATCGGTGCAATTGCACGCCCGCGGCGGGCTAGTCGCCGCTGCTCGACGCGCCGCTGCTCGACGCGGGCGCGGTGGTGCCGGGTTGCGACGACCCGCCGGCGTCGGCGGCGGCGGCGAGCGGCTCGAACGTTCGCTGCACCTGGTCGCAGGCGACCGGGATGGTGGGGGAGACGTCGTACTCCCACTCGCAGCGCACGAAGTACTCCACCGGCCCGCTGAAGGCGTAGATCAGGCGGCCCTCGCGCCCGGCGTCGATCTTCTCCAGCGGGTAGACGAACGCGTCCAGCGGCCCGAGCTTGGCCTGCTGGCGCGCGCCGAGCTCCCAGCCCGTGTTCTTGGCCAGGAACTGCGCGGCCCGATCCACCGTGTTCTGGCTCTCCGGGTTGGCGAGGTCGACGGGCACCTTCGTGTCGTACGTCGCCACATGGACGTAGTTCGCCTCGTCCGTGCCGACCGACGTCTTGAAGGTCGGCGCGCTGCGCTCGGTCTCCCGCAGCCGCGGCCGGATCGTGACGAGGTCCGGCGGATAGGCGAACGCGAACGGCGCGCCGTCCTGCTCGAAGCGGCGCTCGTCGGGCGCGTCGTCCCCGCCGCAGGCCGTGAGCAGGACCGCGACGAGGCCACCGAGTGCGAGCACGCGTCGCATCGGCCGGCATCGTAGACGGCCGCCACACGTGCGTCGGTATGCTTCACCGCCGATGCCCCGGCGGAATCCGAGTCGTCATCGCGAAGGTCGGCCTCGACGGCCACGACCGCGGTGCCAAGGTGATCGCGCGCGCCCTGCGGGACGCGGGCATGGAGGTCATCTACACCGGCCTGCACCAGACGCCGGAGCAGATCGCCGAGACGGTGATCCAGGAGGACGCCGACGCGGTGGGCATCTCCATCCTGTCCGGCGCCCACATGACGCTGGTGCCGCGCATCATCGACCTGCTGAACGACGGCGGGGCCGGCGACGTGCTCGTGCTGGTGGGCGGCACCATCCCGGCAGACGACATCCGGGAGCTGCGGCGGCTCGGCGTCGCCGACGTGTTCACCCCGGGCGCCCCGACGAGCGCGATCGTCGACTACCTCAACGCCCACGTCGCCGTCTGAGGGCGAGAACCGGAGGCCTCATGTCCGTCGACGTCCGACGCGAGGGCCGCGTCGCCCTGATCACGGTGAACCGCCCGGAGGCGCTCAACGCCCTCTCGTCGGCCATCCTGGAGGAGCTGCACGAGGAGCTCACGGCGATGAAGCGCGACGACGACGTCGGCGCGATCGTGCTGACCGGGGAGGGCGAGAAGAGCTTCATCGCCGGCGCGGACATCCACGAGCTCGCGACCAAGACCGCGCTCCAGGCCCGCGAGTACGCGGAGCTCGGGCAGGAGGTCGCGCACACGCTCGAGACGATCCGCAAGGCGACGATCGCCGCGGTCAACGGCTACGCGCTCGGCGGCGGCTGCGAGATGGCGCTGGCCTGCGACATCCGCCTCGCCTCCGAGCGCGCCGTCTTCGGCCAGCCGGAGATCAACCTCGGCATCATGCCCGGCTGGGGCGGCACGCAGCGGCTCGCGCGCACGACGTCGCTGGGCTTCGCCAAGGAGCTGATCCTGACCGGCCGCACCGTCTCCGCCCAGGAGGCGCTGGAGCGGGGCCTGGTGCAGGCGGTGCTGCCGCCGGAGGAGCTGCTGCCGAAGGCGCTGGAGATGGCGGAGACGATCGCGTCGAAGAGCCCGGTCGCCGTCGCGTACTGCAAGGACTCCACCAACCGCTCGCTGCACGGCGACATCGGCTCGAACCTCGTGCACGAGGCCGACCTCTTCTCGATCCTCTTCTCGACGGAGGACGCGAAGGAGGGCCTGGGCGCCTTCACGGAGAAGCGCAAGGCGAACTTCGTCGGGCGCTGAAACGCCCCCTGGGACCGCCCGGTCCCCGCGGTATGCTCGCGCCGTGCTCGACCTGTACGAGGTGCTCGGCGTGCCCGAGGATGCCACGCAGGAGGAGATCCGGCGGGCCTACCGGGCTGCGGCCAGACGCGAGCACCCCGACGTCTCCGGGCGCCCCGACGCCGCGGAGCGCATGCACCTGCTCAACGACGCGTTCCGCGTGCTCGGCGACGAGAAGACCCGGGACGCCTACGACCACGGGCGCATCCCGCCGCAGGGCTGGGGGGACGAGCGCAACCCGTGGGACCCGTGGGATCCGGACCCCGTGCGCCCGCGCCGGCGGCGTGCCGTGCGACTGCTGGCGGTGCTGCTCCTGCTCGCGGGCGCCACGGCAGCCATCGCGGTGCTCTTCGTGTACGAGGAGCGCGTGCGCGGGCACCTGCCCTACTCGGTGGCGGCGGCGCCACCGCTGGAGGAGTCGTTCGACGAGCCGCCCGCCACGTCCTCGGTCCCGTCGGGCGGGCTGCGCGCGTTCACCGCGGACGCAGAGGGATGCGCCCTGTGGCAGGAGTTCGACGACCACGTCGCACGTCCGGTCGAGACGCTGCGCGGTGCGGTGCTGCTCGCCCGGATGGGCCCCCAGGACAACGCCGCGCGCCGGCGGGCGGTCGTGCGCATGGCGCCGCTGGTGGGGGGATCCGCGGAGGCGTTCGTGGACGTCGTCGCCCTGATCGGCACGCAGGAGGCCAGCCACGGGGCCGCGCTGCCGTGGCGCGGCCTCGGCGGCGAGCTCTTGCGCGCCGCGGCGCTCCTCAGCCGGCGCTACGACGCCTTCGCCGACACGGGCAAGATGCCCCGCGCGGCGCCCGCGCCCGTCGTGCGGGCGTACCAGGCGGTGCAGCGGGCCGACGAGCTGCACGCCCGCCTCGCCACGGTCTGCGCGCCGGCCCTGGCCAACAGCTGAGGCCTGCGCTCGCGCTAGGCGAAGTAGGTGTCCTCGTGCCGGTACGGCGGGGCGCAGCAGCAGAGGAAGCGCAGCGAGTGGGTGCCGGTCGCGCGGATCTGGTGCCACGCGCCGGGCGGGATCGCGATGGCGTCGCCGGGCTCGACCTCCGCCGCCTCGCCGTCGACCTCCATCACCCCGGTGCCGTCGAGGATGAAGTAGATCTCCTCGCTGTCGCGGTGGTAGTGGCGCTCGGTCTCCCCGCCGGAGGGCAGCGTCGCCTCGGCCAGGCTCTGGTTCTGGATCGGCGGGTGCACGACGTTGAGCAGCTCGCGGATGATGGAGCCGTCGCGGGTCGTGAACGGCTCCTGGTCGTCGAGGCGGCGGATCAGCATGCGCACATCGTCGCCGCTAGGGCCACCGTCCGGGCGTGGATGCGCGCCGTGCCCTCGATCGGCCGGCCGTACCCGCCCGCGAGCGTGACGCAGACCGGGACGCCGGCCGCGCGCAGCGCCGTCAGGGCCCGGTGGTCGCGGCGCTCGAGCCCCGCCTCGCTGAGCGAGAGGCGGCCCAGCGCGTCGTGCTCCCAGGGGTCGGCGCCGGCGATGAGGAACGCGAGGGCGTAGCCGCGGCCCCCGAGCGCCCACGCGAGGGCGGCGTCGAGGGCCTCCAGGTAGGCGTCGTCGCCGGTGCCGTCGGGCAGGTCGACGTCGAGGTCGGACGGGACGCGCTCGAACGGGTAGTTGCGGGCGCCGTGCAGCGAGACGACGGTGACGGTCGGGTCGTCGGCGAACAGCTCGGCGTTGCCGTCGCCCTGGTGGACGTCGAGGTCGAGCACGAGCAGGTCGCCGGCCACTCCCTCGCGCCGCAGCCGCGCGATCGCGATGGCGACGTCGTTGAACACGCAGTAGCCGCGTCCGGTGCGGTGCCGGGCGTGGTGCGTGCCGCCGCCCAGGGCTGCCGCCGTTCCGTCCTGCAGCGCCGCGCGGGCCGCCGCCACCGTCGAGCCGGTGGCGTGCAGGGAGCGCGCTGCGAGCTCGGGCGACCACGGCAGGCCCAGCCCCGCCTCCTCGCGCCGGTCGAGCAGGCCGTAGCGCACGCGCCGCACCCACTCCGGGTGGTGCGCGAGCAGCGCGTCGTCCCAGGTGATCGGCGGCGCCTCGGAGGATCGTCACATCCGGCGCGCCCGCGAGCGCCGCCCGCACCAGGCCGTACTTCGCCTGCGGGAAGCGATGGCGCTCGGGGAGCGGGAAGCGATGGCGGTCGTGCGCGTATGCGCGCATCACGTGGACGCCAGCGTACCGGGCAGGAGTTCAGGGGGGCCGGGGCGAACGATGCGGCAGATCGGAAGCCGGCCCACCTTTTCCCCGGAGGCGCCCCATGTTCCCCCAGGCCCCCCGTCGCCTGGTTGCCGAGTTCATCGGCGCGTTCGCGCTGACGTTCGTCGGCGCAGGCGCGATCATCTCGATCAACCAGGCACAGCTCCAGGGTTACGGGCTGATCGGCATCGCGGCCGCGCACGGCCTGGTCATCGGGGTCATGGTCTGCGCGTTCGGCCACGTCTCCGGCGGCCACTTCAACCCCGCGGTCTCGACGGGCATGCTGATCACCCGCCGCATGACCCCGACGGAGTTCGTCGCCTACGTCGTCGCCCAGTGCGCCGGCGGCATCGTCGCCGCGCTGATCCTGGCGGGGCTCTACGACACGGCGGCGAAGAACGCGACGCACCTCGGCGTCCCGCCCTCGGCGCCGGCACGTCAGCAGGCCAGGGCCTCGTGATCGAGGCCATCCTGACGTTCTTCCTGGTGGTCGTGATCTTCGGCGTCGCGGTCGACGCGAAGGGCTCCTTCAACGCGGTCGCCGGGCTCCCCATCGGCTTCGTCATCTTCTTCGACATCCTCATGGGCGGCCCGCTGACCGGCGCCGCGATGAACCCGGCGCGCTGGATCGGCCCCGCCCTCGTCGACGGCTACTGGGACAACGGCTGGATCTACATCGTCGGACCGATCGCCGGCGGCCTCGCCGCGGCCCTGGTCTACGAGTACGTGATCGTGCCCGACAAGCCGCCGGCGGCGGCGGTCGAGCCGGACGAGGTCATCCGCAAGCCGTCCTGACGAACCCCGGAGGGGCGGTCTGCACACCGCCGCCCGGTACGCGATCCGCTCGTCCGGACGCCTGAGAGCCGTAGCGTCGCGCGGCCGGCTGGCTGGGACGGTGGGAGGAGTCCGCACCTGGACGCCGCCCAGAACGTCCAATTGCACCTCGCCAGCCGGGAGCGCGCATGTCCTCGATCGCCGTCCACCACCGCCCCTCCGTCCTCGCACGCGCTGCGGACCGGGCGCGCGCGCTCGGCCTGGAGACGGTGCTCGGCATCGGCGGGCTGGCGGTGGTCGGCGCCCACGTCGTCGACGACCGCTTCGTCCAGCCCCCGTCCGGCACGCAGGCGACCGACCATCTCGTCAGCGGGCTGGTGCCACTCGCGCTGCTCGCCCTCGCCGGGTGGGGCCTCGCGCGAGCCCGCCCCGGGATCCGCGCCGTCCTCGCGATCCTGACGGGCCTGTTCGGCCTGATCGCGAGCGTCGAGGCGGTCTACTACGCCCGCGAGCAGGGCAGCTCCGGCGACGACTACAGCGGCTTCCTCGCGATCCCGGCCGGCCTGCTGCTGCTCGGCCTCGGCGTCGTGACGCTGTGGCGCTCGCGGCGGCTCGACGACTCGCACCTGCGCCGCTACGTCCGCCGCAGCCTGTTGGTGCTGGCGTGCTACCCGGCGCTCTTCCTCGTCGCGATGCCGCTCGGCTTCGGCTACATCTCGACGCACGTCGGCCGCGGCATCGCCACGGACGTCGACCTGCCGGCGAACGCCCGCGCGGTGACCTTCACCACCAGCGACGGGCTGACGCTGCACGGCACCTACATCCCGTCCACCAACGGCGCGGCCGTGATCGTGTCCCCCGGGTACAACGAGGCGCCGGCGCACGCGCGGATGCTGGCGCGCCACGGCTACGGCGCCCTGCTCTTCGACCAGCGCGGCGAGGGGCTGAGCGACGGCGACCCGAACGGCTGGGGGTGGGCGGCCGAGAAGGACATGGTCGGCGCCATCCGCTTCCTGCAGGCGCAGCCGGACGTCCACGACGGGCGCATCGGCGGCATCGGCCTGTCGGTCGCCGGCGAGTCGCTGCTCCAGACCGCCGCGCACCACGACGACCTGAAGGCCGTCGTCGCCGAGGGCGCGGGCAGCCGCTCCTACAAGGAGGAGCTCGACCTCCCGCGCAGCGCCGAGACGCTCGTCTCCCTGCCGTTCGCGGTCACGTCGACCGCCTGGACCGCGGTCTTCAGCGACGAGCTCGCGCCCGCCCATCTCGCCGACGTGGTCGCCGACGTGCAGCAGCCGGTGTTCCTCATCTGGAGCGAGCAGGGCGTGCCGTCGGAGGCGCTGGGGCCCGACTTCTACGAGCGCGCGAAGGGTCCGAAGACCATCTGGCAGACCGGCGCCGGCCACACGAAGGCGCTCGAGACGCGCCCCGCGGAGTACGAGCAGCGCGTCGTGGCGTTCCTCGACGGGGCGCTGCTC
This sequence comes from uncultured Actinomycetota bacterium, assembly GCA_963767885.1. GTDB lineage: Bacteria > Actinomycetota > Thermoleophilia > Gaiellales > F1-60-MAGs149 > CAVYFW01. The sequence goes on along the minus strand of CAVYFW010000008.1, from coordinate 10,585 downwards.
GGCCGCTAGGTCGTCCGTCCCTCCCGGCGACGCCGCCGTCGTCCGATCCCTCCGACGGGTGAGGCGCACGGCGGCGTCCCGCCCGACGTAGAGGAGACCGACTCGATCGAGCCGCGGGCTGTGCGGGCCCGCTCGGAGGTCTCCCCATGTTCCGAACCACGATCCGCACGGCCCTGGGCGTTGCGCTCGCGCTGGGGGTCGTGGCCGCCCCGGCGCACGCCGACCTGAGCTCCGCCGTGGACCCGAGCTGGGTGACCAACGGCGAGGTGAAGGCAGCGGCCCGCATCGGGACCGACGTCTACGTCGGCGGCACGTTCGACTACGTCGGGCCGTTCACGGGCAACGGCGTCGTCCTCGACACCGCGAACGGCACGCGCCAGTCCGGCTGGCCGACGGTCGAGGGCGGCCAGGTGCTCGCCGCCGTCCCGGACGGCAGCGGCGGCTGGTTCATCGGCGGCGACTTCGACAAGGTCGGCGGGCAGTCGCGCCTGAACGTCGCGCACGTCCGGTCCGACAAGACGATCGACTCCGCGTGGAACCCCGGCACCAACAACGTGGTGCGCGCGATGGTGGTCTCGGGCGGCTACCTCTACATCGGCGGCGACTTCACGACGGTCGCGGGGATCACCGGCTACACCCGCCTCGCAGCCCTGTCGGTGACGACGGGCGTGCCGCGCAACGACTGGACGCCCACCGCGAGCGCCGCCGTCCGAGCCATGGCGATGGCGACCGTGGGCGGCACGAGCTACGTCGTCATCGCCGGCTCGTTCACCACCGTGAACAGCGTCTCGCACCGCCGCCTGGCGCGCGTCCGGGCGAACGACGGCGCCTCCGACGGGGGCTGGCTGCCCGGCATCCTGGACGACAACGTCAACGCCCTCGCAATCGCGGGCTCCGCGGTCTACGTCGGCGGCTCGTTCGACGAGTTCGACGACCCGAACTCGAGCACGAACCTCGAGCGCCACGGGCTCGGCTCGTTCGACCTCTCCACTGGCGAGCCCGACGACCTGGACCGTCGACGTCGGCGGCGGCTTCGTCAACGCGCTGGTGCACGACGGGTCGCGGCTCTACGCCGGCGGCGGCTTCACGACGATCGGCGCCACGAACGTCGAGGGCCTCGCGGCGATCGATCCGTCGAGCGGCGTGGTCGACGCGACGTGGACGCCGGACCCGCAGGTCTCCCTCGGCTTCCCGAACGTCTACGCGCTGGCGGTGCAGGGGCCCAACCTCGTCGTCGGCGGATCGTTCACCAGCATCGGCGGCGAGGCGCACGACGACCTCGCGATCGTCGACCGAGCGAACGGCGGCGTCGCCATCACCGCCTTCGCGCCGAACGTCATGCGCGACGAGAACACCGAGGTCCGCGCGGTCGCCGTGGCCGGCAGCGACCTCTACGCCGGCGGCGACTTCCGCAGCGTCGGCGGGCTCGACCGCGGCTACCTGGCGGCGTTCGACTCGGACGGCATCGCCACCGCCTGGAACCCCGTCGCGGACGCCCCCGTCGAGGCGCTCGCCTACCGCGGCGCGACGCTCTACGTCGGCGGCTCGTTCGCGACGATCGCCGGCCAGGCACACGCGAACTTGGCCGCGCTCGACACGAACGGCAGCCTGCTCCCGTCCGCCGCTCCGGTCGCGAACGGGGCGGTCTACAGCATGGTGGTCGACGACGCGGCCGCGGAGCTCGTCGTCGGCGGCGCGTTCACGACCGTCGAGGGTGCGGGGCACCAGCGCCTGGCCGCGATCGACCTCGCCAATGGCCACGTGAAGACCTGGGCACCGTCGGTGGACGGCGCGGTGATCGCGATCGCGCTGACGTCGACCAGGGGCGTACATCGGCGGCAACTTCACGACCGTGGGCGTATCGCCGCGGCCAAACCTCGCCGCCGTTCGGCGGGACTCGGGCGCCGTCGAGGGCTGGAACCCGCAGCCGAACGGCCGCGTCGCCGCCATCCAGGTGAGCGGCAACGGGCCCGTGTTCGTCGGCGGCGACTTCACCACGCTCGGCGGCTCGGTGTCGCGCACGAACCTGGCGGCGATCGACCAGGGCAGCGGCGCGCCGACCGCGTGGCGCTCGGACGCGACCGGGGGGCCGGTGCACGCGCTGTGGCTCCGCGACCCGGCGCTCTACGTCGGCGGCGAGTTCACCTCCATCGACGGCACGGCGCGCAACCGCCTGGCGGCCGTCGAGGTGCTCGACGGCGATGCGCTGCCGTGGAACCCCAACGTGTCCGGCACCTCGGCGCTAGTCGAGGAGATCCACATCGTGCCCGGCAGCTTCGACGGGGTGACGGTCAAGCCCGGCAAGCTCTACGTCGGCGGGCGCTTCACCCAGATCGGCCTGCTCCCGCGCGGCGGCTACGCCGGGTTCAACGAGACGACCGACCCGCCGTCGAACACCGTCCTGCCCGCCATCACGGGCACGGCGCAGCCCGGGAGCACGGTCAATTGCTCCAACGGCACGTGGACCGGCTCGCCGACGTCGTACACGCGGCAGTGGCGGCGTGACGGGGCGGACGTCCCGGGGCAGAGCGGGTCGAGCTACGCGGTCCAGGTCGCCGACGTCGGCGCCACGCTGGTCTGCCGGGTCACGGCGATCAACATCGGCGGCGGCACGACGATCGACTCGACGGGCAAGACCGTGCAGGCCGCCCCCGACCCCGGCGGCGGTGGCGGCGGTGGCGGTGGCGCGGCCCCGGCCATCCTCTCGCTCCCGACGATCAACGGCGCCGCGAAGGCCGGCTCCTCGCTGACGTGCTCGGACGGCGTCTGGAACGGCACGCCGGCGCCGACCTTCGGGCGCGTCTGGCGCGTCGGCGGCGTCGACCGCGCGACGACCATCGCGTTCACGCCCGAGGACGCCGACGCGGGCCAGTCGGTGTCGTGCACCGTCACCGCGTCGAACGCGTCCGGCTCCGCCCAGGCGACCTCCGCGGCCATCATCATCTCGCCCCGCGCGCCGGCCGCCCTGAGCGCGCCGTCGATCGGGGGCGACCTCCTGGTCGGCTCGACGCTGACGTGCAGCGACGGCACCTGGACGGGCTCGCCGAAGCTCACGCGCTCGTGGCTGCGCAGCGGCTCGCCGGTGGCCGGCGCGAGCGCGGCGACCTACGTCGTCACGACCAACGACGTCGGCCGCACGCTGCGCTGCCGCGTGACCGCGTCCAACGCGAGCGGCTCCGCGGATGCGGACTCGAACGAGGTCACGGTCACGACGCCGGCCAAGCCGGAGACGCCGTCGACGCCGAACCCGCGCAAGCCGACGATCGCCGCGGCCGCGCTGCGCCTGAACGCCGGCGCCGTGTCGGTGCGCGTCACCTGCTACGCGGCGTGTCGCGGCACCGTCGCCGTGGCGAACGGCAGGACGCGGCTCGGTAGCGGCCGGCTGGTGCGCTCCAGGGCGGGCGTCGCGATCGTGCGGGTGCCGCTGACGGCGGCGGCGCGCCAGCTCGTCGCGCGGCGCGGATCGCTGCGGGTGCAGATTGTGGCGTCGCTTACGGGTGGCGGCTCCGTCGCACGGGCCGTCACGATCCGGAGGTAGCCCCGCCCGGACGGGCAGGACGGGCGCGGCTCAGGTGAGGATGCGCTCCGCGAGCTCGGCGTCGCAGCCCTGCTCGAGCATCTTCACGGCCACGTGGAGGTCAGCGTCCGAGCGGGCGATCCGCTCGGCGCGCTCCTCGTCGTAGCCCGCGCGCTCCAGCGTCTCGCGGCGCCAGGCGATGACCGGCTCCAGGCCGGCCGGTGCCTCGATGACCGGGTCTGACGTGCGTGCCACGCGCCCATCCTACCGCAGCGCATCCGGCGCGAGCCCCGCGTCGGAGCGTCTACCCTCGCCGCCGTGGAGCCGGGGGACGTCGAGACCGTCGCGCTGCTCGCCGCCGCGCACGGCGGCGGGCTGCCGGCAGCGGTGCTCCCGGTGCGGCGCCTGGACGGGCACCAGCGCTTCCTGTGCGCGTTCGGCGAGCCCGAGTCGCTGCGCTGGCTGCTGGTCGAGCAGGACGGCGCGCCGGTCGTCGAGCGCGACGCGGTGCGCGAGGCGGCGGAGGTCGTGGCGATGTGCGAGACGGCCGAGGAGACCGCCGCCGCGCTGGTCGCCGACGACGCGCTGCCGCTGCTGGCCCGGGCGCTCGAGCTCGCGCAATTGCACGGCGACGCGGAGGCGGCGCTGGCGGCCCGAGCGACGATCGAGGCGCTGGAGGGGTTGATCGAGGTCGTGCCCGGCTTCCGCGTCGCGGAGCCCGCGTACGTCGATCGCATCGCCGATCGGGCGAACCTGGTCGGCGACCGCTTCGACCTCCTCAAGGAGGCGGCGGCCTCGGTGACCGCGCGGCTCAGCGGCGCTCCCGGCGAGCCGCTGGAGGAGCTCGCGGAGCTGTTGTGGGACCTGGTGCGCCTGCTCGCGCGCGACGGGGCGCCCGACCGCTTCCGCCAGGCGATGGAAGGGGCGATCGGCGCGGCGGGGGCGTTCGCCGACGACGTCCAGGCGAACTACGTGCTCGACCTCGTGGGGGACGAGCCGGAGGACGAGGAGGGAACATGACGAGCGGCATCGACGGGCGGGTGATCGCCATCACGGGCGGCGGCAGCGGCATGGGCCGGGCGCTCGCCATCGACCTCATCGGTTCACCGAGCGCACCTCGTCGGAGTCGTCACCGAAGACGTCCGCGGCGGACCGCTCGACCGCCCTTGCCACGTCCGCCCGGGCCCGGCCCAGCGCCTCGACGACCCGCCCGGCCAACGCCGCGCCGCCGTCGGCGCACGCTGCCGTGGGGATGTCGATGTCGACCAGGGCTCCGGTCCCCGTCACGCTCACCCGCACGCCGTCGGACTCACCCTCACCGCGCAGCTGCTCGACGCCACGTCGCCACTCGAACGCCGCGCGAGCCCGGGCCGCGAGCCGGTCGAGCTCGCCCTGCCCCGGAGCGTCGAAGGCGCCGCCGTCATACGCGGAGCTCACCAGGCACCACCCGTCGTCGCTGGTCGGTCGTCGTCGGGGCCGGTGCCGCTTCCCGCCGGGTTGAGCGCGTCGACCTCGGCCGTCACCGCAGCGACCGTCGCAGACCCCGCACCCCAGGTGGCCGAGGTCGACCGCTCGGCCTGTTCGCGCACCGAGCGCTGGGCCTGTGCGTGCGCCTCGCGGATGGCGTGGGCCACGGACTGCCCGCCGTGCGCGGCCGCGGCATCGCTGATCCCCAGCCCGACGACGGTGCCGCCGAGGTCGACCTCGACGGTGACGCCGCCGCGCAGCGCCGAGCCGCGCCCGGTGATCTGCTCCATCTCGGCGGCCCAGGCGCCGGCCCGGTCGGCGCGCTCGTGAGCCGGCCGCGACCTCCGCGTCGATGTCGCCGTATCCGTCGGCCCCGGGAGTCCCCACCATGGCGCCAACCCTAACCACGGCCCCGGCGGGCCGGTCTCGAGCGGGCCCATAGACTGACCCGCATGGCCGACCTCACCCGTGATGACGTGGCGCACCTCGCCGGTCTCGCCCGCATCGACCTCTCCGACGCCGAGCTCGACAAGATGGTGGGCGAGCTGGGGGTCATCCTCGAGGCGGTGGCGACCGTGCAGCAGGCACCGATCGCCGACGTCGAGCCGATGAGCCACCCGATGCCGATCGTCAACGTGACCCGCCCCGACGTCGTGCGCCCCTCGCTCTCCCCGCAGGCAGCCCTGTCCGGGGCTCCCGAGAGCGAGCAGCAGCGCTTCGCCGTGCCCCGCATCCTTGACGAAGACTGACCGCAGACCACAGGAAGCCACGACGTGACCACCGACCTCACCCGGTCCACCGCCGCCGAGCTCGCCGACCTCCTCGCCCAGGGGAGCGTGTCGGCGCGCGAGGTGGCCCAGGCCTACCTCGACCGCATCGAGGCCACCGACGGCGAACTGGGCGCCTACCTCCACGTCGACCCGGAGGCCGCGCCGCTCGCCCGGGCCGCGCGACCGATCGACGCGGCGGGGGAGAAGCACCGGCCTGGCCGGTGTCCCGGTCGCGCTGAAGGACGTCGTCGTGACCGAGGGCGTCCCCACGACCAGCGGCTCGAAGATCCTCGAGGGCTGGAAGCCGCCGTACGACGCGACCCTGTCGCCCGCCCGGCTCAAGGCGGCGGGCACGGTGCTGCTGGGCAAGACCAACATGGACGAGTTCGCGATGGGCTCCTCCACGGAGAACTCGGCCTACGGCGTCACCCGGAACCCGTGGGACCCGCAGCGGATCCCCGGCGGGTCCTCGGGCGGCTCGTCAGCGGCGGTCGCCGGCGGCCTGGCGCCCTGGGCGATCGGCACCGACACCGGCGGCTCGATCCGCCAGCCCGCGGCCGCTCACCGGACTGGTCGGCCACAAGCCGACCTACGGCTCGGTGTCGCGGTACGGCCTGATCGCGTTCGTCCTCCAGCCTGGACCAGGCGGGCCCGATGGCCCGCACGGTGCACGCTGGACGCCGCCCTGCTGCACGAGGCGATCGGCGGCCACGACCCGCTGGACTCCACGCAGCATCGACTCCCCGGTGCCGCCGTGCTGGCCGAGCACGCACGCCGCGGCGCGGACGGCGACCTGAGCGGGCTGCGTGTCGGCGTCGTCCGCGAGCTGGGCGGCGAGGGCCACACCGACGGCTACGAGAGCGGCGTCCTCGACAGCGTCCGCGCCGCCGTCGCGCGGCTGGAGAGCATGGGCGCGGAGGTCCGCGAGGTCTCCTGCCCGGCTTCGACCTCGCGCTGGCCGCCTACTACCTGATCGCCCCGAGCGAGGCGTCGTCCAACCTGGCCCGCTTCGACGGCGTCCGGTACGGCCTGCGCGTCGGTGACGACGGCAACCACGACCCCCCGCCGAGAGTCATGGCCCTGACCCGCGAGGCGGGCTTCGGCGCGGAGGTCAAGCGCCGGATCATCCTCGGCACGTACGCCCTGTCCAGCGGCTACTACGAGGCCTACTACGGGCAGGCGCAGAAGGTCCGGACGCTGATCAGCGCGACTTCTCGGCCGCCTGGGACAGGCCGACGTGCTGGTCAGCCCCACGACGCCGACCGGCCTTCCCGCTGGGCGCGCGCGTCGACGACCCGATCGCCATGTACCCACGACCTCTGCACGCTGCCCGCGAGCCTGGCCGGGATGCCGGCGATCTCCGTGCCGTGCGGGCTGTCGCCGGAGGCGGACTTCCGGTCGGCTTCCAGATCATGGCCCCGGCCCTGCCGACGACCGCTGCTACCCGGTGGCCGCGGCGCTGGAGGCGGCGCTGACGGCCGACGCGGGGCGACGTCCTCGACCAGCTCGCCGGGGCAGGCCCCTCCCCCGCCGGTTCCCCGCCGTTCTCTGGGTGCTGACCGCGGTCGGTGCCGTGTACCGGCCGGACGCGACGGCACCCCGAAGGAGGGCAAGACCAATGAGCACCGACAGGCGCGCCCCGTTCGACGACGTTCCTCCTGCCGTACGAGCCGGTCATCGGCCTGGAGACCCACGTCGAGCTCGGCACCGTCTCCAAGATGTTCTGCGGGTGCCCGACCGCCTTCGGCGCGGAGCCCAACACGCAGACCTGCCCGGTGTGCCTCGGGCTGCCCGGCGCGCTGCCGGTGGCCAACGCCGCGGCCATCGAGGCGACGATCCGCATCGGGCTGGCGCTCGGCTGCCGGATCGCCACCTGGTCCCGCTTCTCCCGGAAGAACTACTTCTACCCGGACATCCCCAAGGGCTTCCAGACCACCCAGTACGACGAGCCGTTCCTGCACCGCGGGACACCTCGACGTCCAGGTCGACGGCGAGACGGTTACCGCGTGGAGATCGAGCGGGTGCACCTCGAGGAGGACACCGGGAAGAACCTCCACGTCGGCGGCGCCACCGGACGCATCCACGGCGCGACCACTCCCTGATCGACTACAACCGCGCCGGGATCCCGCTCGTGGAGATCGTCACCCGGCCGATCCCCGGCGCCGGCGCCAAGGCGCCCGAGGTGGCCCGCGCGTACGTCACCGCTCCGCGAGATCGTCAAGGCGCTCGGGGTGTCCGAGGTCAAGATGGAGGAGGGCAACCTGCGCTCCGACGTCAACGTCTCGCTCGCCCCGATCGGCAGCCTCGAGCGGGGCACCCGGACCGAGACCAAGAACGTCAACTCCCTGCGCTCGGTGGAGCGGGCGGTGCGGTACGAGATGCGCCGCCAGGCCGCGCTCCTCGACGACGGCGTCCGGATCCTCCAGGAGACCCGGCACTTCCACGAGGACAGCGGTAGCACCTCGCCGGGCCGGAGCAAGGAGGATGCCGACGACTACCGCTACTTCCCCGAGCCCGACCTCGTGCCGATCGCCCCGTCGCGCAGCCGCGAACGGGCGTCAACGCCCGGGACGATCCTCGTCGTGCCCGAGCCATCGCCGTACGAGAGCGGGAGTGAAGCGTCGCCAATGCACTCGATCCTGCGAGACCTCGGTGGCCCCCGGCGCGCCTCTGGCGAATAGGTCACCCAGCAGCCGTGGGCTGACGTCGTCGCCATCCGAGGGATCTCTGAAGGTCCTGGCGCCGTTGTCGGAGACGCGGACCGAGCTCGGTAGTCGCCGGTGACGATGGTGCCGTCGGGCCAGACTGTGAAGCTTCCCGGGCCCTCGCCCTGCGGGTAGGGACCAGGGCGGAGGGTCCAGGTCGCGCCTGCGTCGAGACTGACGTACATCGTGCGTCGGCCTGGCACGAGCAGAGTGGATCCCGCGCCCTGGACGTTCTGCGCGCCAATGGCAGGCCCGAGGTCGTGACTTTCCCACGGCCCGCCGGCCATGGCCGAACGCACCACCGTGCGTCCGGCCGCACCATGGCCCAAGGCCCACATCCGGCCATGCCCATCGACCGTGGAGACGACTCCATCTGGTGAGGCGGTTCCGGTGAATATCGCGACTTCGCTCGGCCGGAACACGCCTCCCCCGGGGAGCGGGCTGTCATCTGCCGCCACGGCACGCCTGCTCGAGAGGTGGACGTTGACCGGGATCGAGTGCCCCGCGGCATCCACGAACTGCATTCCGACGCCCGTCGACAAGACGAACCCGTCGCCGGCCGGGCTCACGTCCGCAGCCGTCGTCAGGCTCTCGGCCACGATCCGGCCCTTCGCGTTGTACAGCCGCCAGGCCGATCTGGGCCGGGCGCCGTAGGTGATCAGCACCAAGCCGTGGCGGCCCAACGCGACGTCGTGTGGTGCCAACCGACTGATCCGGCGGCGGTGCTCTGCTCAGCAGGCAGGCTCAGATCTGCGGCTGGGGCTGCCCGGCGGTGCGGGGCTGTCCCGCAGCGTCGATCACCTGGCGCCAGGTCGACCCGTCGTCCGGCGAGCACCACACCAGGTGGTGTAGCGAACGCTCCGGTGCCGTGTCGGCCAGCCCGTAAAGACGGGTTCCGGCCGAGAGCACGGTCGTGATGGGGCCCGCATCGAGTGCGTCGAACTCGGTGTTCCTCGCGTCGGTCCCGCGCCACAGCTGCCCGTTGTAGGGGCCGAGTAGCACGCGCCCGTCAGGCAACATGCGTGCCAGCTCGGGATCCTGTGCGTCTTCTGGGGGCGTCGTTACACGGGTCCATGACCTGCCGGAGTCGCTGCTGACGCTCATGTCCCCGGTGGTGTTCCTCGTCCACAGCGCGGCGGATGAGTCGCCACCGACCATCAGCTCATCAGGGGTAGCTGGTAGCGGCGCACTCGCCCAGTGCTTCGACCCGTCCGTTACGGTCACCGTGTTGTGGGCTCCGGTGGCCCAGACCCGCCCTCGCGGATCGACGGCGAGGACGGCACTCGGGAGTGGGTACAAGCTGTGCGATCGCGGAGAGTACGCGCAGCCTTGCGGGCCGTCCGCCTGAGGAGCCTCGGCGCCGCCCGTGCCGAGCACGCTGCACAGCAACCGACCTAACTCTCCGGCGCCGAGGAAGGTGTCACCTGAGCGGGGCTTCCGTACCGGAGCCTGGACCACGGGGACCTCGCGTGGAGGGTCTGAGAGGTCGACGGAGTCGGTGAAGTCGCCCGAGTCGGAGCCCAGCAGGCCGGAGTCCAGGCGCTGGACCCACGGACAGGTTGGGTGGGCCTTCAGGAGCCAGCCGGTCACGGTCCCGTCGGGCTTCACCTCTCGGAGGTAGCAGCGGCGGCCACGCTCGTAGGTCAGCACCAACGAACCGTCGCCGGTGGCCTCGGTCTGCGTCGGCCACGGGTGCGCACGGACCATCGCGACTCCGGCCGCGGGGCTCGCCAACACTGCGGGACACAGGCGACTTGTGGCCACCGGCGCCGCCGCTGCACGCACCGAGCGCCATCAAGCACGTCAGCACCACCACTGTGCCGACCAGCCGTCGACCGAGCTCGGGGTGATCGTGTCACCACCTCGAGGTCTCGTCGAGCCGCGCAGGAGAGCATGCGGACCCGCGTTACTCGCATTTACGCCCCGGCGTCGGCAAATCTCCCGTGGCGGCATCTGGGCTCTGGCATCTGGATCTTGGTCCGCGGCGTGGGGTGCGACCGTTTGCTGGTCGAGCGCAAGTACCCGCCCGCTGGGCCGGCAAGCCCGAGACGGCTGCCTCTCGGCCGTTCGATCGCATCGCGGCAACCGCGGCGCCACGAGTCGAATAGGAGAAGGTCGGAGTATTC
>CAVYFW010000007.1:0-311687 GCA_963767885.1 uncultured Actinomycetota bacterium | reverse complement strand
CGGGGAACGCATGCTTGAGCGCGTTGAGCACACCTTCCGTGACGATGAGCCCAATGCTCACCGCATTGCTGGACGACACCGTGTCGCCGTTACCGACGACCTCCACCGTGATGGGTCGGCTGTCACCGATCATCGACTGTGCCAATGTCTCGCACAACTTCGACAGATAGGGAGTGACCTCGATCTGCTCGCCATGCCCTGCGGCGCGAAGGTGCTGTTGCACCGAGGCGACCGACATGACGCGCTTGTGGGCATCCTGCAGGTGCAGACGCGTCTCCTCCGACTGAACGGTGCTCGCTTTCAGCAGGAGGATGCTGGCGATGATCTGCAGGCTATTGGCGATGCGGTGCTGCATCTCCTGCAACAACAGGTCCTTCTGCTCTAGCAGGAGCTGCATCTCGCGCTCAGCTGCACGCCGCTCCGTGATGTCTTCGAAGCCGAGCAGGATGGTCGAGTGATTGTTGCCCTCATAGAAGACCTTGCGCGCATTCAGGAGCATGACGCGCTCGCCAATTTCGGGGAACGCGTGCTGGACCTCGTAGCCGTCGAGCTCACCATGCTCGGGGGCGATCTTCTCCAGCAGCGCACGCAATGCCGGAATGTCCCACTGGCCATCGCCCAACGCGTAGAGCATGCGACCCTGCGTGTCCTGCCGCCGCACTCGGAATGTCAGGTAGAAGGAGCGGCTTGCAGCGACGACGCGCAAATCCTTGTCGAGGACGAGGAGAGGCTCGCGCACGGTATCAACGATGGCCTGCGCCAGCGTATGTCCGTCCCCGAGAGCAGCAAGTGGATTTCTTCGCCCCATCCGCACCGTAGACCTCATGGCTGCCATCGCCTAACGTATTCTATCATACAAAGTCGTGATCAGCTGTCGGAGCAGTCAATGTGCGTCGCGGCAGCGTGGGCCTTGCTCGGCGGCTGGGCGGCCAGTAGGTTCAAGGCGCTGGCAAAAGCGAAAGGGAGGTACTCATGTCGCCGCTGGGCATCATCCTTGTCATTATCCTCATCATCTTCCTTGCCGGTGGCTTCAGTGGCCGCTTCGGTGGATACGGTTACGGCTTCGGGCACGGTGGCGTCGGTATCCCCGGCATTCTCCTGATCATCGTCGTCATCCTGCTTCTTACTGGACGGCTGTGACGCCCAGCTGGCCCCATGGAAGCCTCGCCCCGACGGGCGCCTGCTATCCCAATTTCCGCCGGATGAACCGCTGCCGTTGCCTTTACGAGGGTTGCTCGCGGAGCTGCCGCGCCCGGATGTCGCCCACTGACCTACGTGAGCACGAACAAGGAGGCGAGCAGCAGGGTCCTTAGAGAGAGAAGCATATCCCAGAGTGGGAAACACCGACATCCCACACATGCGCACTGTGAATACTCCACCGCCTGAAAGGCGGTGGCTTCGGGTTACGGCTTAAAGCCGGATCGGTCCGCCGTGCGGCGGACTAGGTGAACTCGCGTTGAGAGCATCATGAGCATCATTCCTTCCGATAGCATTTGGTCTCGCTGTTCTCGGCCCAGACCTCGTTGGTGACGTTGCCGCTGCGGGCCTGCAAGTGCTAGCCCCAGCAGCGCTTGCGCAAGATCCAAGTCCCATGCCGCCTAAAGGCGTGGGGTTTCCTGATCCCCTATCGGGAACTTCAAACGGACCTAGCCTACCCCAATCGCCAAGGAGGTGACCATGGCACAGGCTGTTTCGACTTCTATCACAAGACGAAGCGTGGTCGCAGGGCTGACGCTGACCGCCGCCCCGGTGGCTGTATTGGCGGGGGCGGATAACGCGTACGCGCAGGCCAAGCAAACCACGCCTGAGAAAAGTCTGTACGAGCGGCTGGGCGGCGTCTTCGCCATCGCGGCGGTGGTGGATCACTTCAGCGACGCCGTCGTGAAGAACCCCATCGTCGGCCAGAAGTCCAAGAACCCGCAGCTGCGGGAATGGCACACCAAGAACCTGGGAAGGCTGCCCGGCCTCAAGTTCATGCGGACGCTGTGGGTCTGCAACGTTTCGGGTGGGCCCTTCCAGTTCACGGCCACCAAGCCCGGCACGACGCCGCTCGGCCTTGAGGAGGCCCACCGGGACCTCCGGATCTCCCCCGCAGAATTCGATGAGGTCGCAGCGGAACTCGGACGGACCCTGGACTTCGTCAAGGTCCCGAAGCGCGAGAAGGCCGAAGTCCTGGCAGCCTTCGCCGCCCACAAAGACGAGGTCACCGCCGGCTACGTCGCGGCCACTAAGCGCGGCTGAAGCATCCTGTGTTTCCCGGTCTAGACGATCCCGCCCAGCCAAAGCTGGGCGGGATTGTTAGCTGCGCGCCGAGTGCACACAAATTGGAAAAAGAGGCCACGAATATCGGATGCGTGACCTCACGAATTTTGGGTGGTCGCGTCACGGAAATTGAATACGATCGAGCTAACGGATATCGGAAGCCGCGGGTGCGGTGCGCGCGGTGGACGAGGTGTCTGAGCCGGTGGCTTCAAGCCGGCGAGGGTTGTCGTTGGCGGAGGCACTCATGTCGAGCTGGAGGCACCGGTCGCTACAATCGAAAGCAATACGGTTTGGCTCCCTTGACGCGAATTTCGCAATCGTATGTTGCACTGTAGTCGGTGATCTGGAGGCGGATTTGAATTATCATGTCTCCGGCCTTGCACTCTACTCCCGAACCTTTGACCAGTTGTTCGGCGGGCTCAGCAATAAATCGCCGGGCCGCGTCGTCTGAGAGTGGGTCTGCACGTAACTTCAGCGGTAGTCCCGGATTGGCCTTGAGCGAATGCGGCAGTAGACAACGTGAGGGCGGCACAGGCGAACGCGCCGATCATGAGCGTATGAAGCATTGGGTGTTCTTCCAGTTGAACGCTCGGCGAAATCACGATCTCACGCGGCCAGGCTGCTGCGTGTTCCGCTTATCTTCTTAGTTGCATCAAGCTTGGCTTGCGCGTTCGAAGCAGCCTGAAATTTCGCAACGCATATTGGTGTGGGAGTTTTCCCGCTCAGCCATCGCTTGCGGGTGTTGCCGGCCACCGAACTTGTCGAGCAGGATTGCCCTTGCGCGGAAGACGCGGCTCTTGATCGTGCCAACAGCACAACCGCCGATCCGAGCCGCCTCGTCGTAAGACAGTCCGGAAACTCCAACCAGGAAGAGTGCTTCTCGCTGGCTGGAGGTCAACCCTTCAAAAGCGTAGGCAACGCTCTGAAGCTCGAGGTAGTGAAGTTGCGCCGGTGGGCTGGTGAGCTGGGCCGAATGGTAGCCATCGCTGTCGGACACTTCGCGACGCCGGGATCGCAATTCGCCATAGTAGGTGTTGCGCAAGATCGTGAAGAGCCAAGCTCTCAGGTTCGTGCCTTCCTTGAACTTGCCGCGGTGTGCCCAGGCTTTGGCAAGTGTTTCCTGCACGAGATCATCTGCGCGATCAGGGTCACGAGCCAGGGATCTGGCGAAGGCTCGAAGCCGAGGCAGTTGGGTTAGCAACCCACTGCGAAACGTGGCAGCCCGACTCGACGCAGAACCTTGCCGTGTCGAGGGATCCGAGAGATGTGAGTTGACGTTGACCATCGTAGCTCCGCTCGTGGGCGTAGTGAGGTTTCCGATGTGTTGTGAATAGGCGCTCTAAATTGATTTTCTGCGATAAGTTCGCAATCTGATCAGTGCATCCAACTCTTGCTGGAATTCGGCCTGCGCAATCAGAGTTTGCCGCCCGTCGTTCGCTAAGCCTTGGACATGAAGAGCGTATTGCTCGAGTTGCATTTCGGCTCTATCGATAATACGGTTTAGATCAACGTGGTGTTCCGTCGCGAGTACGATTTGTTCCGCCAGCATTTTGCGCTCCTTGCGAGTGCTTGGCGACGACCGAGTGGCTGATTAGAAGCCGTAGCCAGGACAGCACCGACCGCCTCTGCCACCATCCATTGACGCTGAGGCAGCGCGGCACCAGGTCGGGGGAGACCTGATGCCGCTGATCATGGGTTAGCTGCCTTGAAGAAAGGCGCCGGTACTGCCGAACGGGGGTAAGGCGAGCACCTCCCAAAAAACCGTCCGGGAGGGAAAGCCGGAAGGTCGCTCCCAAAGAAGCGCGCGCGTGAGCGGCAAGCCAGACTCGGAAAGTACCTACGTTGGGCAGGCGCGGATCTAATGGACGCAGGTCAGAGATAAGGAAGAGATGGTACCCCGCCGGTCCGACGCGACGCAGCTCTCCTGCGAGCGGATGTGGCTCTCCGGGCTCGCTCGACAGATTGGCGGACATGATTAACAGATGGGCGGCCGGCTTCGCGGGGGAAGCGGTCAAACTCACCGAAGTTCAGGGCGACGAGCGCGCTTCAACAATCTCATGCTGCCCACGAGCATCAGCGCATGAATGGGGTCTGCCGCCAAGGATCGGAAGTACCTATGCTGGCAGAGGGTGAATTATAGTTTGTAGAGAGCGTTGGCACATGCGTCGATGACTGGCGTGTTCTGCTCGCTGCCGATTTGATCATTTCGCCTTCTCTGACGAACGACTTGCGCGCCCATGCGCTACTTATTTTCTTGAGTTCATCAAGTTTGACTGGTGCGTTCGAAGCGGCCTGGAATTTCGCAATGCAAATTGGTGTGAGTGCTTTGACGAGGGCCGCGTTCGCCCGCTCTTGTGCCAGGATCTGCGACGAGCTTCGCGTTTCCCAGCTGCCCCATTTGAAACCCAACAACCGCACATAACACCGCCCCAAGAACGATGCCCCAGAGGGCGTATTTCCATTTCTGCGCCATGACATCCGTCCTGGTGGCTGTGAAATTACCCCAGCTATGGGCGCACGATGCCGGTGTCTATCCAAGGCTCGGAAAGTACCCATATGGTTGCGTGAGCTGTGTTCCCGGGGGTTGGGCAACGGAAACCTAGTCCGGCCGAAGCGAGATGCTGCGCCGGCGGCGAGGACGATCGTGGCGATCATGCGACGGCCTCCTGGGCGCGGTCGACGAGCGTGGCGAGCAGGTGGCGCTTCCAGGCGCTCTGCGGATTGCCGGGCAGGCCGGCAGCCGGTCGTCGCGGGTCGAGCTCGACGGGCACGTTGGCGACGCCCGCCGCGACCAGGCGCACGCCCGTCGTCGCTGCGGGCCGCGGCGACGGAGACCAGCGGGAACGAGAACGCCTGCCGCTCGCCGAGCGCGCTCGTAGGCCGAGGCGGCGGGCGGCGCGGGCAGGCGCACCGTCGTCACGACCTCGCCCGGCGCGAGCGTCAGCAGCGAGCGGTCGTCCTCGGTCGGCCGGCGGTACAGGTCGAGCAGCGGCAGCTCGCGCATCGCCGTCCGGCGCGCGACGACGACCGTCGCGCCGCACGCCGCGAGGGCGGGCGCGAGGTCGGACGGATGGGCCGAGATGCAGTCGCCGGGCTGCAGGTTGTGCTTGCGGTGGTCGCCGATCTGCGCGTAGCAGGTGTCGCCGCCGCCGAGCCAGCAGTGCCACTCGTGCCCGCGGTAGTACCAGCAACGCGTGCCCTGGCAGAGGTTGCCGCCGACGGTGCCGACGTTGCGCAGGAGCGGCGAGGCCGCGGAGCGACGCGGCGAGCCTGCACGGCGGCGTACGGCGCGAGCAGCTCGTGGCTCGCGAGCTCGGCCAGCGTCGTCGTGGCGCCGATGCGCACGCCGTCGCCGTCGCGCTCGACGCCGTGCAGGCCGGCGGCCTGGAGGTCGACGACGAGGTCGGGCGCGACGATCCCGCGCTCCACCTGGCCCAGCAGGTCGGTGCCGCCGCCGATCGGACGGGCGCCGGGTCGCGCAGGAGCTCCAGGGCGTCCTCGAGCGCCGGCGGGCGCGCGTACCTCATGCCAGCGCCTCGATCACGCGCGCCGGCGTCAGGGGCAGCGCGGCCGCGCGGCGGCCGGTGGCGTGCGCGAACGCGTTGGCGATGGCGGCGGCGGTGGGCACGATCGGCGGCTCGCCGAGGCCCTTCGAGCCGACGCTGGAGGCGTAGCGGTCGGGCACCTCCACGAAGTCGACCACGACCTCGGGCGTGTCGGCGATGGTCGGCAGCTTGTAGTCGTCGAGCGTGCCCGTGACGGGCGCGCCGGTCGTCGGGTCGACGATGTACTCCTCCAGCAGCGCGAAGGCCATGCCCTGCAGCACGCCGCCCTCGACCTGGCTCGCCGCGTTGAGCGGGTTGATGACGCGGCCGATGTCGTGCACCGCGACGACCCGCTCGCAGCGCACCTCGCCGGTACCGGGATCGACCGCGACCTGCGCGATCTGGCAGCCGAAGGAGTGGATCGCCCGCCCCTCCGGGTTGGGGCCGCGGCCGCCGTCGCCGGCGATCGTGGCGTCGCCGAGCTTCTCGGCGACGGTCGAGACGGGCTCGTCGAGGGCGCCGTCCGCCGAGCGGATGCGGCCCGCCACGAGCTCCAGGTCGGCCGGGTTGGCCTCGAAGACGTCGCCCGCCAGGTCGAGCAGCTGGCGCCGCACGTCCTCGCCGGCCGCGCGCACCGCCGGCATCACCGACGGCGTGGTCATCGAGCCGCCCGAGACCGGGCCGTAGACGTTCGGGCCCGTGTCGCCGCCGCGCACGATCACGCGCTCCGGCGGCAGCCCCAGGGACTCCGCCGCGACGATCTGGGCCGCGGTCAGCGTGCCCGTGCCGATGTCCTGGATGCCCGTCGTGACCAGCGCGACGGCGTCGGAGCCCAGGCGGATCGTGGCGTGCGCCGGCGGGCTGCCGGAGCCCCACCAGATCTGCAGCGCGCAGCCCATGCCGCGCAGCAGGCCGTCGGGCTGCGGCTCGCGCAGCCGGTCGCGCTCCGCCCAGCCCGCGAGCTCGGCCGCGCGCGTCATGCAGCCGTCGAGCGCCTTGACGGAGTACGGCTCGCCGCTCTTCTGGTCGACGTCCGCGTGGTTGCGGCGCCGCAGCTCGAGCGGATCGAGCCCGAGGTCCGCCGCCAGCACGTCCATCGCCTGCTCCATGCAGGCCGTGCCCTCCATCACGCCGGGGGCGCGGAAGGCGTTCGACGGCGCCAGGTTGACCTTGAGCGGGAACAGCAGGCCGCGCACGTCGTCGCAGCGGTAGAGCGTCATCGCGGGCGTCAGCACCGGCATGCGGGGGCCGGCGGCGCCGATCGCCACGAGCGCGTCCGCGTCGACGGCGACGAGGCGCCCGTCGCGCGTCGCCCCGAGGCGCACGCTCTGCCGCGTCGCGGCGCGGCGGCCGCCGACGAGCTGCTCGGCGTGGCGGTCGTTGATCACCCGTACCGGCCGGCGGGTCAGCCGCGAGAGAGCCGTCGCGAGCAGCGCCTCCGGCCCGGCGCCCTGCTTGCCGCCGAAGCCGCCGCCGACGTAGTCCGTGCGGACGCGGACCCGCTCGCGCTCGATGCCGAAGCGCCGGCAGAGCTCGTCGCGCGCCGCGAACATGCCCTGCGTCGAGACCCAGGCCGTCAGCTCGTGGTCCTGCCACCAGGCGACCGCGCCGTGCGGCTCGAGCGGCGTCTGCAGGTGGCCAGGCGTCTCCAGGGCGAACTCGATCCGTGCGTCGGCCCGCGCCATGGCGGCCTCCACGTCGCCGCGGACGACCTCCTCCGGCTCGCCGCGGAAGCGCTGCTCGGCGATCGCCTCGTCGACGGAGATCGAGAACGCCAGCACCTCCCACTGCGGGGCGAGGGCGCGCAGGCCCGCCGCCGCCGCGGCGTCGGTGTCGGCGGCGACCGCGGCGACGGGGGCGCCGACGTACTCCACGTCGGCGCTGAGCAGCGGACGCCCGCTGGTGACGAGCTCGTCCTGCGGCCCGACGGCGGCGCGCACGCCCGGCACCGCGCGTGCGGCGTCCAGATCGAGCGCGACGAGGCGCGCGTGCGCATGCGGCGAGCGCAGCACGGCCGTGCGCAGCATCCCCGGCAGCTCGACGTCGACCGTGAAGCGCGCCGCGCCGGTCGCGCGGAGCCCGCCATCCTGGCGCGGGCGCGGCGTGCCGACGACCGTCAGCCGCGCGTCCTCCTCCCAGGGCGGCAGCTCGTCGGACTCCTCGACGAGCGTCCACGTCTCCTCGAAGCGCCCCTCGAACTGCGTCTGCGTCTTGACCAGCCGCGGCATCAGGCGCGCTCCCCGGCCACGCGCAGCACGGCGCGCTCGATGCGGGCGTAGGCGCCGCAGCGGCACAGGTTGCCGGTGAGCGCCGCGCGCACCTCCTCGGCGGTCGGCCGCGGCACCGCCGCCAGCAGCGCCGTGGCGGAGACGATCTGGCCCGGCGTGCAGAACCCGCACTGCAGGGCGTCCTCCTCGACGAAGGCCTGCTGCAGGGGCGATGCTCCATCGACCGAGAGCCCCTCGATGGTCGTCACCGGCCGCCCCTCGGCCGCCGCCGCCAGCACGAGGCAGGAGTTGACCGGGCGGCCGTCGAGCAGCACCGCGCACGCCCCGCACGCGCCCTCGCCGCAGCCCTCCTTGGTGCCGGTCAGGCCCAGGTCGTCGCGCACGACGTCGAGCAGCCGGCGATCGTCGGCGACGTCGAGCTCGTGACGCTCGCCGTTCACCTCCAGGATCAGATGCATGCGTGCAGGCGCTCCAGAGCGCGCGGCGTGACGGCCAGGACGTGGGCGAGCTGCAGCATCCGCAACGCCTCGCGCAGCGTCCCGAAGCCGGGCCCCCAGCCGCCGTTGCCGTCCAGCGGGGTGGCGTCCCAGAGCTCGCGGGCCGCCTCGATCAGCTCGTGCAGCGGCTCGAGCGCCGGATCGCCCTCGCAGACGCCGGCCGCGAGGCCGAGCATCCCGATGACGTCGCGCTGACGCAGCCAGAGCAGCGGGATCGACGATGACAGGTAGGCCGCGAGGCGCAGGTTGACCGGCGGGAGCTCGATGACCGACGGCCCGACCGGCGCCGAGAGCGCGGGCAGCTCGCCGCGCAGGATGCCCTCCAGCGTCTCGCCCATCACGCCGCGGCGGACGGCCTCGCTCGCGCCGACCTGCTCCAGCACCGCGGCGATCAGCGTCAGCGCCGAGAGGTGGTTGCCGTACGGGACGTCGGTCGCGAACAGCACCTGCTCGGGCGCCACGCGCGCCAGCAGCGCGAGGATGTCGAACACGCTCCACGTCGACGTGTCGAAGAAGACGTTGGCGTGGCCGGCGGTGAGGTCGGCGATGCGCTCCTGGTCGACGATCGCGGCGTGCGCGAGGATCAGGATCGCGCCGGGATGGCGCTCCGCGACGGCGGCCAGGTGCGCGCCGATCGGCGGCATGCCGCGCCCGGCGTGGATGAGCACCGGCAGGCGCTCCTCCTCCGCCAGCGCGAAGACGGGCTCGAGGCGCGCGTCGTCCACCGTGAAGGCCTGGGCGCGCGGATGCAGCTTGATCCCCCGCGCGCCGCGGGCGATCGCGCGGCGGGCCTCGGCGATGGGCTCCTCGTCCAGGTCGAGGCGAGCGAGCGGCACGAGCCGGCCGTCGCTCTGCGCCGCCCAGTCGAGCACGCGGTCGTTGGGCACGCGGTAGGCGGGATGGCGGTCGGCCTCGTGCAGCGGGAAGACGAGCGCGCGGCGCACGCCCCACTCCTCCATCAGCCCGAGCGAGGACTGCAGGTCCAGCCGCATCCCGTCCTCGTCGAGGCCGAGATGGGTGTGCGCGTCGCCGATCCACGTGTCGGACGGCAGCAGCTCCCGGAGGTGCGCGCGGTGACGCGCGACGAGACGGTCGGCGTCCATCTCCGGCAGTCTATCCGCGCCCCGGGGAATCCAAGCCCCGCCGCACCGCGCTACGCGGCGGCGGCGAGCGCCTCGCGCAGCGGCTCCTCCTCGAGCGGCCCGATGGCGGCCAGCGTCATGCGCTCGGGTCGGATCAGCTCGACGGCCAGGCGCTGCACGTCCTCGGCGGTGACGGCCTCGATGCCGGCGACGACCTCGTCGAGCTCCGCCGTGCGGCCCTCGAGCAGCAGCCGGCGCAGCCCGAACATGATCGTGCCCCGCGGCTCCTCCAGCCCGAGCACGAGCCGTCCGGTGACGTAGCGCTGCGCCTTGCCGAGCTCCTCGGCGTCGACGGGCTCCTCCGCGATGCGCCGCAGCTCGGCCGCGATGGTCTCCACCGCCAGCCCGACGCGTCCGGTGTCGACGCCCGCGCGCACCACCAGCGAGCCCGCGTCGGTGTAGGCGCTGTGGCTCGCGAAGACGTAGTAGGCGAGGCCGCGCCGCTCTCGCACCTCGGTGAAGAGGCGCGAGGACATGCCGCCGCCGAGCACCGTCTGCAGGATGCTCGCGACGTAGCGGTCGGGATGCTCGAGCGGCAGGCCGCCGGCGCCCAGCACGATGTGGGCCTGGTCCGACTCGCGGCGCTCGACGCGCACGACGGGCCCGGCCTCGGCCGGCAGCAGCGTCGCGGGCCGCGGCGGTGTCCGCACGTCCTCGAGCCCGCCGAAGCGCTGGGAGACGTCGTCCAGCAGCGCGTCGTCGACCGCCCCGCCGAGCCCGATGACCAGCCGCTCGGGCCGGTACCACTCGCCGAGGTACTGCAGGAACGTCTCGCGGCTCGCCGCGCGGACCGTCTCCTTGCTGCCGATGATGGGCCGGCCGAGCGGCGTGTCGCCCCAGCGCACCTCGTCCCAGACCTGGCCGATGTGGTCGCGGGGGGTGTCGAGGTACATGTTGATCTCCTCGACGATCACGCCCTTCTCGCGCTCGAGCTCCTCCTCGTCGAAGCGGGAGTGCAGGAGCATGTCGGCGAGGACGTCGACCGCGACCGGCGCGGACCGCGCGGCGCACTTGACGTAGTAGGCGGTCAGCTCCTTGCCGGTGAAGGCGTTGAACTCGCCGCCGATGCCGTCGATCTCGCCCGCGATGTCGCGCGCGGAGGGGCGCCGCTCGGTGCCCTTGAAGAACATGTGCTCGGCGAAGTGCGCGATGCCCGCCGCCTCTGG
Source organism: uncultured Actinomycetota bacterium (assembly GCA_963767885.1). Lineage (GTDB taxonomy): Bacteria > Actinomycetota > Thermoleophilia > Gaiellales > F1-60-MAGs149 > CAVYFW01. Next base: position 300,847 of record CAVYFW010000007.1, on the reverse strand, counting down.
CCGCTCGAAGCGGGAGCCCGAGGCGACGCCGATGACGACGGCCACGCTCGGCGCGTCGCGCATCGGGGCGGCGAGCACCCGCACGCCGTTGTCGAGGGTGCGGAGTTCGAACATGGCGGGCACGGTACCGCGGATCCACCGAACGGGCCGAGCGCGGGGGTGCGTCGCCGGGCGTCTCGGGTGGGGCCTGGCCGCGCAGGTCGTACTGGTTGTCCGTTCAAGCGGCCAGGGCCCGCAGCGCAGCAGCCCGGCGCCGGCGCCGACGGGCTCTATCAGTCGACGCCGGTGCCGGGATGCGGAGCGTCCGAGGCGTCCGGAGGCGTGCCCACGTACGGCACGGGTCGGTGGTTCCGCGGCTAACCGCGGATCCACCCAACGGGCCGTCCGGGCGGGGTGGGAGGGTTCCTGCCGGTGGCGCGCACGGGCTCCCTGAGCTAGCCTGCGACGGGGTCCGACCGCTCGGCGTGAAACGAAGAGCCCCCATCTTGGCCGCCGGCGCGCTGGCGGTGCTACTCCACGTCGCGCTTCCAGCGGCGCTCGCGACGCCTGCCATCACGCTGACGGGCCGCGGCTACGGGCACGGCATCGGCATGTCGCAGTACGGCGCGCAGGGCATGGCGCTGGACGGCGCCGACCACGCGACGATCCTCGCGCACTACTACCCGGGCACGACGCTCGAGCCGGCGGCGGCCGACGCGCGCATCCGCGTGCTGGTGGGCTCCGGCGCGCGGGTGCGCCTGGACGCCCCGGACGGCACCCGCCTCGCAGGCGGACCGGCGGTCAGCGGCGCGCTGCAGGCAGGACGCGAGGCCGGCGAGGTCGTGCTCTACGGGCCCGCCGGCGGCGTCAGGGCGCGCGGCGCGACCGTCGAGCTCGTGCCTGCCGCGGAGCCCATCCAGGTCGGCGGCGTCGCCTACAACGGCCACATCGTGCTGCGGCCGGAGTTCGGTGGCGTGATCGCGATCGAGGACACCGGCATCGACGACTACGTCCGCGGGGTCGTCGCCCGCGAGATGCCCGCGACCTGGGCCCCGCCAGCCCTCGAGGCGCAGGCCGTGGCGGCGCGCACCTACGCGCTCGCCACCCGCAAGCCCGGCGGCCACTTCGACGTCTACAGCGACGTCCGCAGCCAGGTCTACGGCGGCGTCCAGGCCCAGACGGCAGCGACGGACCTGGCGGTCGAGACCACCGCGGGCCAGATCCTGACCTACGAGGGCCAGCCCATCGTCGCCTACTTCCACTCCACGTCGGGCGGCCGCACCGCCAACGTCGAGGACGTGTTCTTCAACGGCACGCCCGAGCCGTACCTCGTGGCGGTCGACGACCCGGCCGACAAGATCTCGCCCTACTACCGCTGGAAGCCGCAGAAGTTCACGCGGCTCGCGCTGGGCCGCGCCGTCCGGCTCGGCGGCGAGGTGCGCACCATCCAGCAGACGCTGACGCCGTCGGGCCGGGTCAAGAAGGTGACGTTCAAGGGCCGCCGAGGCCGCAGCGTGTCCTACACGGGGCCGGAGCTGCGCGCGAAGCTCGGCCTGCGCTCCTCCTGGTTCCGCTTCGCCATCCGCAAGCCCGTCCCCGCTGCGCCGGCGCAGGCGACGCGAGCGCTGCGCGCCGCGCTCGCGGCCAGGGTGCGGCAGCTCGGCGCCCCGGCGGCCCCGCCCGTCGAGGCGCGGCCGGCCGGCAAGGCGCTGCGGGACGCGGACGTCGGTGCGCCCGTCCGCCGGCTGACGGCCGAGCCCTACGAGCCGGACGACCCGCTGCTGGCGACGCGCCAGTGGCACCTGGGGCCGGAGGGCATCGCGGCCTACCCGCTGGGCGTGCCGGGCGACCTCGTCGCCGCGTCGCCGCTCGTGCGCGTGGCCGTGGTCGACGGCGGCATCGACGTCGACAACCCGGAGCTCGCCGGCCTCGTCCCGCCGGGCCTGCGCAAGAGCTTCGTGCCGGGCCGCGCCGTTCGCGCGAGCCTGCACGGCACGCTGGTCGCCGGCCTGATCGCCGCCCGCACCGGCAACGGCATCGGCCTCGCCGCGCCGGGCGTGCGGGTGGAGCTCATGGACCTGCAGGTGGTCTCCTCGGACGGCACCATCGCGCCGCGCAACGAGGCGGCCGCCATCCGCTGGGCCGTCGACAAGGGCGCCCGTGTCGTCAACCTCTCGCTGGGCGCGCTGCGCGACCCGCGGCCGGCCGGCACGCGCGGCCGCGTCCAGGATGGCTACTCCGCCGCCGAGGCCGCCGCCATCCGCTACGCCGTGGCGCGCGGCGCGATCGTCGTCGCGGCGGTCGGCAACGGCGTGGACGGGCGCGCGTGGCGCTACGCGGACTGGCCCGCGGCCCTGCCGCACGTGGTCGGCGTCGGCGCCGTCGACCGGGTGCGCAAGCCCGCGTCGTTCTCCAACCGCGACGCCGTGCACGTCGACCTCGTCGCTCCGGGCACCGGGCTGATCTCGACGGTGCCGGTGGGCTCGGCGCCGAGCGGCATCTCCGCGGACGCCGCCGGCGCGGGCACCGGCCTGGTGGACGCCAACGGCGAGGTGCAGGGCACGTCCTTCGCGACGCCGCAGGTCGCCGGAGCCGCCGCGCTGCTCTTCGCGCTGCGCCCCGACCTCACCGCCAGCCAGGTCGTGCGCCTGCTCGGCGCCAGCGCCCGCGACGTCGGCCGCCCCGGCCGCGACGCCGCGACCGGCCCCGGCGAGCTCGACGTCTCGGCCGCCGTGGCCCGCGTCGCCGGCGGCGTCGTGCCGGTCTCCGACGAGCTCGAGCCCAACGACGACGCCGGCGCCCTGGCCAGCGCCCTGCCGCGCGACCAGCGGGTGGTGCGCGCGACCGCGGATCGCTACGAGGACAGCCTGGACGTCTACCGCGTCTCCCTGCGGGCCGGCGAGCGCCTCGATGCCCGGCTCCGCGGCCCGGAGGGGGCGGAGTTCGACCTGCTGGTCTTCACGCCCGGCGGCGGCTCGATCGCCGGCCTCGGACACGCGGCGACCCGCCGTCTGGTGGCCGGGTCGCTCGGCGCCCGCTCCAACGAGCGCGTGCGCTACCGGGCCGCCCGGGCCGGCGTCTACAACGTCGTCGTCTGGGCCGCCGGCGGCACGGGCGCGTACGAGCTCGTCGTCGGCCGCAGCGGCGGCTGAGGCTCGACCTTCGCCGACGAGATGCGGACCCGGGCCGGGCTCGGCCTTGACAGGAGCCCGCGCTGGGCGTTAGACCGGCGCTGAACGGTCATCCCGCTGGGAGCCGCGCGATGGTGAATGCCGCAAAGGCAAGAGGCGCGATCTGCACGGTCGTCGCAGTGGCGCTGGTCGTCGGCGCCGCGCCAGCCGTCGCGGCACCGACGTGGCTCGCGGCGGAGACGGCGGGGCGCCCGGCTGTCCCGACCAACGCCACCGTCGCCGCCGGCGCGCCCGGCGTAGCCGTGGCCACGTGGTACGAGCCGGTCGCCGGAGCGGAGGCGGTGCAGGCCGCGATCCACCGCCCCGGCGCCGGCTGGACGCCCCTGCCCAGCCCGTCGCTGGGACTGCCCGGCGCCGCCTGCTACCCCATCGCGGCCGTCGACGGCACCGGCGCCGTGCTGCTGGTCTGGAACCACTTCGCCGCGGTCGGCTGCAACGGAGCGCGTACCGTCCGCTACGCGCTGCTGGCGCCGGGCGCGAGCGCGTGGAGCCCGTCACAGCCGGTCGGCTCGGCCGACACGCCGTCGAACCTCGACCTCGTGCTCGACGCCTCGCACGCCGGGCCCGCGGTCATCGCCTGGTCGGAGGCGGACGCGACCCGCCGGCGCGTCCGCGCAGCCGTCGGCACCGTCGCCACCGGGTTTCAGCAGCCCACGACCGTCCTCGACGTGCCCGTCGCCGACCAGGTGTACTACCTGTCGGCGGCGGCCGGGGTCGCCGGCGACGCGGCCGTGCAGTGGGCGCGCGTCGCGGGCTCCGATCCGCTGAACGTCGAGACGGTGTTCCGGCCCCGCGGCGACGCGTTCGGTCCTCCGGTCCCCATGACGAGCTACACCGGCACCGCGGGCGGCTCCAGCGCGAACGCCATCGCGGTCGACGGCGCGGGCAACGTCGAGTCCGTCTTCATCGAGTCCGTCGGCACCGCGCAACGGGCGACGTCGCGCCTGCGCGCATCGAACATCGGCCTCTGGCAGCTGCCGCAGCTCGTCGCCGTGCCGACCCCGGGCTACACGCTCAGCGTGCCCGCGGTCGCCTTCGACGCCCAGGGCGGCGCGATCACCGTCTGGTCCGAGGTCGACTTCACGCCCCCGAGCCCGTACCTGCGACGCCTGCAGGGCGCGACCCGCATGCCCGGCGTCGGCGAGCCCTGGTCGGCAGCCGCACTCATCGCCGACCCCGCCCGCTCCGACTACAGCTTCTCCTTCGCCCACGACGTCCTCGGGACCGTGGCCGCCGCGTGGGTCGGCAGCGGCACGGCCGGGCCCGAGGTCCGCGCCGCGGTGCGCCCGCCCGGCGGCCCCTTCTCGCCCGCCGCCGTGGTCGGCCTGGGCGCGAACCGGACCGTCGCCGTCGACGCCGGTGGCAACGCCCTCGTCGGCTCGCGGGGCGCCGGCAACGAGGCCAGGGTCGCCGTCTACGACGCGACGCCGCCGGTGATCGCCGCGGTCTCCGTGCCGGCGGCCCTGACGACCGGTCAGCCAGGAGCGTTCGGTGCGACGGTCGTCGACGCCTGGGCCGGGCTGGCCACCGGCTCGCCGACCTGGAGCTTCGGCGACGGCACCGCGGCGCCGGGCCCCGCCGCCACGCATGCCTACGGCGGTGCCGGCAGCTTCCCCGTCACGCTCGGCGCCGTGGACGCCGTCGGCAACGCCGCGAGCGTGGCCGCTGGAACCGTGGCGGTGACGGATCCGCCGGTCGACCCCGCGAGCCTGCCGTCCGTGACGCTGGGCAGCGTCCGCGTCAGCTCCCGCTACAGGCAGAGCCGCCTGACCGGCGCGGTCACGGCGACCGGCCGGACCAACCTGCCCGCGACGCTCGACGTGCGCGTCGTGACCTCCGGCCCGCGTGCGCGGGTCCTGGCGCGGCTGCGTCGTGCGGTGCCGGCGGGGCCCTTCTCGCTCCGGCTCGCGCTGCCCGCCACCCTGGTCCCGGGCCGCTACGTCGTGCGGCTCCAGGGCACCAGCGCGGGCGTGGCGCTGCCGGCGGTCCAGCGATCCTTCACGATCCCGGCGCCACGCGACGGCGTCGTCTCCCGCGCGTACGCGCACGCCGCGCCGAACGGGCCCGCCGCGCTCCGCCTGCGCGGCGTCCGCCAGGCCGTCTACGCGACCTTCGTGTTCGCGTCGCTGCCGCGCAGGGGGCCGATCACCATCAGCTGGGTCCCGCCCGCGGGCGCCAAGGAGACGGCCGGTGCGGACAAGCCGCGGGAACGCCGGATCACGGGCGGCGCCATCGTGCGCGGTGCCGGGGCACGCCTGACGCCTGGCCGCTGGCGGGCGCGGCTGCGCGTGCACGGCGTGCTCGTCGCCGAGACCGCCGTCCGCATCGGCTGAAGGCGGCGTCAGCCGTCGGCGGGCGGGAGGAGCTCCTCGTCCGGGACGTCGCGGATCGCCTTCGCCGGCACGCCCATCACGAGCGTCCGCGGCGGCACGTCGCGGGTGACCAGGGCGCCGGCGGCGACGAACGCCTCCTCGCCGATCTCGATGCCCGGCAGCAGGCACGCCGAGCCGCCCACCCGGGCCGCGCGGCGGATCGTCGCGCCCTTGATCAGTGCGTGGCGCTTCTCGGTGCGGCCCATGTAGTTGTCGTTCGTCGTCGACACGCAGGGCGCGATGAAGACGTCGTCCTCGAGCAGGCAGTACGCCGTGATGTAGGCGTTCGACTGGATGCGGACGCGCGCGCCGATCTGCGTGTCGTTCTCGACGCAGACGCCGCGGCCGACGACCGTGTCGGCGCCGATCGTGCAGCGCTCGCGAATGCTCGCGAGGTCGCCGACGATGGCCCCGGGGCCGATCTCCACGCCGGCGTAGACCACGGCGTTGGTGGAGATCGTCGCGCCGTCGCCGACCACGAGCGGCGGCAGCGGCGCGCGCTTGGCCGTCGAGCGGCGGCCCAGGCTGGGCTGCTTGCCGAGCACGGCGCCGTCGCCGATGCGCACGTTCGCGCCCACCCGGGTCCCGGCGTGGATGACGACGTTGGCCCCGATCTCGACGCCCTCACCGAGCTCGACGCCCTCGCCGAGGACCAGGTTCTCGCGCACGGCGCTCAGCCGGCCCGGCCGGCGGGCTCCGGGTCGAGCTCGACGGGCGCGCCGCCCTCGTCCATCGAGCGCTGCAGCGCGTTGAGCACCTCGACCACGGCCAGGCCCTCCTCGCCGCTCGCGACCGACACCACGCCGCTGCGGATGGCGTCGACGAAGGCCTGCGCCTCGACCTGCAGCGGCTCGGACGCGGAGACGCGCGGGATGCGCACGTCGCCGGAGCCGTGCAGGTTCTGGAACTCGCCCCAGGTCTCGAAGCGCGCGGGCGAGTAGCCCTTGTCGTAGATCGTGACCTTGCGGTCGGCGTCGGTGTCGTCGAAGACGGCCATCCGCTCGGTGCCGACGACGGTCAGCATGCGCCGCTTGTGCGGGTCGAGCCAGGAGACGTGGTGGTGCGCCATCACGCCCGACGGGAAGGCCAGGTAGGCGAAGGCGACGTCCTCGACGCCGTCGCGCAGGAAGCACGCGCCGCGGGCGGACACCTGGCGCGGGCGCTCGCCGGCGAGGGCGAGGGCCAGCGAGATGTCGTGCGGGGCGAGGCTCCAGAGGGCGTTCTCGTCCTGCCGCACCTTCCCGAAGTTGACGCGGTTGGTGTACAGGTAGAGCACCCGGCCGAGCTCGCCGGCACCGGCCAGCTCCTCCACCATGCGGAACGCGGGGTGGAAGCGCAGCAGGTGGCCGACCATCAGCCGCCGGTCGCGCTCGCGGGCGAGGTCGACGAGCTCGCGGGCATCCTCGACGGTCAGCGCGAGCGGCTTCTCGACGAAGCAGTGCTTGCCGGCCTCGAGCACGATGCGGCCGAGCCGGGCGTGGCTCGCGGCGCCCGTCGCGACGACGATGCCGTCGAGGTCGGGATCGCTCGTGAGATCCTCGAGGTGCTCGGTGAACCGCGTCGTCGGGAACTGCGGCCCGAAGCGGGCCCGGTTGGCCGGATCGAGGTCGCAGCACCACGCGAGCTCGGCGCCCGGCAGCCGCGCGATGTTGCGGGCGAGGTTGGGGCCCCAGTAGCCCAGGCCGACGAGGCCGAGGCGGACGGGGACGACGTCAGAGCTTGTGGACATGGCCGTTCCTGGTGCCGTGCGGGCCGGTCGCGTTGCGGAAGTCGGCGACGAGCGTCGCGCGATCGACGACGCGCCCGTAGTCGACGCTGGAGTGGGCCGTGACGATCGCGACGCAGTCGGCCGCAGCCAGCGTCTCGTCGTCGAGCGGCACCGAGCGCAGGCCGAACTGCGGGAGCTCGGCCACGTGCGGGTCGTGGAACATCGCGTTGGCGCCATCCGCGCGCAACAGCTCGATCAGCTTCAGGGCGGGCGACTCGCGCGTGTCGTCGATGTCGTTCTTGTAGGCGACGCCGAGCACGAGCACCTTCGCGTCCTTGACGCTCTTGCCGATGCCGTTCAGGGACCGCACGATGCGGGCCATGCAGACGTACGGCATGTTCTCGTTGACCTTGCCGGCGAGCTCGATGAACTCCGTGTAGAAGTCGTACTCGCGCGCCTTCCAGGCCAGGTAGAACGGGTCGAGCGGCAGGCAGTGGCCGCCGAGCCCGGGGCCGGGCTTGAAGCTCATGAAGCCGAACGGCTTGGTGGCCGCCGCGTCGGCGACCTCCCAGACGTCGATGCCCATGCGGTCGCAGAGCATCGCCATCTCGTTCATGAGCGCGATGTTCACGGAGCGGAAGATGTTCTCGAGCAGCTTGCAGAGCTCCGCGGCCTCCGGCGAGGAGACGCGGACGATGGTGTCGATGGCCGGCGCGTAGACGGCTGCCGCGCGCTCGGTGCACTCCGCGGTGATGCCGCCGACGACCTTCGGCGTCGTGCGGACGGTGTAGTCCGTGCGGCCCGGGTCGATGCGCTCGGGCGAGAAGGCGAGGAAGAAGTCCTTGCCGCACTCGAGGCCCGTGCGCTCCAGGATCGGCTGCAGCACCTCGCGGGTGGTGCCCGGGTACGTCGTCGACTCCAGGATCACCGTCTGCCCGCTGCGCAGGTAGCGGCTGAGCGACTCCGCCGCCGACGTGACGTACTTGAGATCGGGCTCGCGGTTGGTCGTCAGGGGCGTCGGCACGCAGATGACCACGGCCGAGGCCGCGCCGACGACGCTCGCGTCGGTGCTGCCGGACAGCCGGCCGGAATCGACCAGCGCCTTCAGCTCCTCGCTGGTGACGTCGCCGATGTACGAGTCGCCGGCGTTGAGCTGGGCGATGCGCGGCGCGTCGGGGTCGACGCACACGACGGTCTGCCCGGCGTCGGCCAGGCGCACGGCAAGCGGCAGGCCGACATAGCCGGCGCCGACGACGGCTACATCCCGGATCACGCGAGGATCGTATCCGAGGCCGTGACCGCCGCGAGCAGGTCGGCGATGCGCTCCGCCGCGTGCCCGTCGCCGTACACGTCCGACTTCGCCGCCGGGGCACGTGCCTCGCGCACGGCGGCTCCGATCCGCTCGGGGTCGTCCCCAACGAGCACGTTCCAGCCCTCCTCCACGGTCTCGACCCACTCCGTCACGGGTCGCAGGGTCACGCACGGCACGCCGTGCAGGTACGCCTCCTTCTGCGCGCCACCGGAGTCGGTGACCAGCACGCGCGCGCCGCGCAGGAGGGCGGTGAACTCCAGGTAGCCGACGGGCGGCAGCACGCGCACGGCGCCGCCGAACTCCAGTCCTTCGGCCCGCAGCGCCGCGCGGGTGCGCGGGTGCAGCGGCAGCAGCACCGGCTCGTCCAGCGACGAGAGCGCGTCGACGATGCGGCCCAGCGACGGCTGGCGCGTGTTGTGGTCGCGGTGCACGGTCGCCAGCGCGTAGCGGCCGCGCTCGACGCCGTAGGCCGCACCGGGGTCGGCGAGACGGTCGGCGACGGGACCGAACAGCCGCGCGCAGTCGACCATCACGTCGCCGACGACGTGCACGCCGTCCACGACGCCCTCGGCCGCGAGGTTGCGCGCCGCGACGTCGGTGGGGCAGAAGAGCTGCGCCGCCAGGTGGTCGGTGACGACGCGGTTGATCTCCTCCGGCATGCGCCGGTCGAACGAGCGCAGGCCGGCCTCCACGTGGGCCACGGGGATCATCAGCTTGGCGGCCACGAGGGCGGCGGCGACGGTCGAGTTGGTGTCGCCGTAGACGATCACGGCGTCGGGCTCGGCCTCGACCACGACCGGCTCGAGGCGTTCCATGATGCGCGCCGTCATGGCGCCATGGGAGCCGGAGCCGACGCCGAGGTGGTGATCCGGCGGGTCGATCCCGAGCTCTTCGTAGAAGAGCCCGGCGAGCTCGTGGTCGTAGTGCTGCCCCGTGTCCACCGTGCGCACGTCGGCGCGACCGCGCAGCGCGGCGTGGAGGGGGGCGGCCTTGACGAACTGGGGGCGGTTGCCGACAACGGCGAGGAGGCGTTGCACCGCTCCACCGTACCCCAAGGTCGCGCGCCTACGATCCCCGCGATGGAGGACGACCCCGCCGAACTGCTAGTAGTGGTCGACGCCGCAGACCGCGTCCTGGAGCACCGGCGGCGCGCCGAGGTGCACGCCGACCGCTCGCTCCTGCACCGCTCCCTGTGCGTGGTCGTGGAGACCCTGGGCGGCACGCTCTGGCAGCGGCGCGGCTTCGGCAAGGACACCGACCCCGGGTCGTGGGACATGGCCTGCACCGGGCACGTCGGCGCGCGCGATCCGGACGTCGAGACCGCGGTGCAGCGCGAGCTGCGCGAGGAGCTGGGCATCGCGGGCGACCCCGTGCTGGTCGGCCGGCTGATCGTCGAGCTGCCCGAGGAGCGCGAGCTCGTGGCGGTCTACCGCCTGTGGCACCCGGGCCCCTTCGTGGTCGCCCCGCCGGAGGTCGCGGGGCTCGTCGTGTACCCGCCCGGCACGCGCCCCGAGCCCCTCAGCCCGTGGTCGCTGAAGGTGCTGGAGTGGCTGGACACACAGCCCGACACGGCACCCGCCAAACGGGGAGGCGGGAGCCTCGACCGACCCTCCTAGTAGACGACCCAGGTGTCCTGGAGCCGCTGCGTGAGCTCCGTCAGCTGGCCCGTCACGAGCAGGACGCCGACCACCACGAGGATCGAGCCGGCGACGCGGTTGACCCACGCGCCGTGGCGGCGCAGGACGCCGATGGCGGACACCATCGACGACATGCCGAGGCCGGCCAGCAGGAACGGCACGCCCAGGCCCAGCGAGTAGGCGATCAGGAGCGCGGCGCCGTCGGCCGTGTTGCCCGTCGCCGCGACGGCCAGGATCGCGGTCAGGGTCGGGCCGATGCAGGGCGTCCAGCCGATGGCGAACGCCATGCCCGCCACCAGCGCACCGCCCAGCGATGCCGGCTGGGAGCGGACGTGCACGCGCATCTCGCGACCGAACAGGCGCCCGCCGACGCCGATCAGCACCAGGCCCATGAGGATGACGAGCACGCCGCCGACGACCTCGAGCGTGCGCCGGTGGTCGATGACGAGGCCGCCGAACTGCGCCGCGCCGATGCCGAGCGCCGTGAAGACGATGGTGAAGCCGGCGACGAAGAACGCCGTCGCGATCGTCACCCGGCGGACGTTCGCGCCGAGCTCCTCGTACGCGACGCCGGAGACGTAGGAGAGGTACGCCGGCACGAGCGGCCACACGCAGGGCGAGATGAACGACAGGAAGCCGGCCGTGAACGCCGTGGCCAGGCCGACGGGCGAGAGGGTGATGGCGGCGAGCACGGAGGGCCTACGAGAGGTGCGCGACGGCGGCGGTCAGCTCGTCCTGCGTGACCTCGCCGATCTTGCGGTACACGACCCGGCCCTGCGCGTCGACGACGAACGTGGACGGCAGGCCGATGAGCCGGAACTCGCGGTACAGCGCCTGCCCCTGGTCGGCGATGCTCGGCCACGTGAAGCCGAGCTCCTGCGCGAAGGGCACGGCCTGGCTCTTGCCGTCGGCGACGTTGATGCCGAGCATCGCGACGCCCGGGTGGGCCTTGGCGAAGGCGACGAGGTCCGGCCCCTCGTTGCGGCACGGCCCGCACCACGACGCCCAGAAGTTGACCACCACGGGCTTGCCGCGCAGGTCGGCCAGCGCGAGCGTGCCGCCTGCGCCCTGACCGGTGACGACGTCGCCCTGCACGGCGGGCGCCGGGAAGGGGTCGAACGGCGTGGCCTCCAGCGAGGGCGCGGTGGCCTGCGGCGCCGGGTCGTCGACCTCGTCCTGGTGCATGAGCCCGACCGCGAGGGTCAGCGCGAGGCCGAGGCACGCGGCGAGGATGCCGGTCACGAGCAGAGGTCGCCGCCGCACGCTCCAATGGTACGCCGGGCCGGGAGGATGGGCGCCGGGCCGCGCCACCCGGCGGGGGCTGCGCCACAACGGCGGCCGGCGGCCGGCGAAGAGGCGGATGACGCCGACGACGCGGCGCTCGACCTCGCGGACGTCGGCGGGGCCGGCGCCGTCGAGCGGGTCCAGCACCTGCGCGAGGCAGCTCCTAGCGCAGCAGCCCGCGCGCCTCCTCGGGGCTCATCGGCGAGCGCCCGAGCACCTCGGCCTGGCGCACGGCACGCTCCACGAGCTCCCCGTTCGACTTCGCCGCGGTGCCGTCGGGCAGCGTCGCGGCGTCCTCGAAGCCGACGCGCACGTGGACGCCGGCGGCGGCCGCGACCGCGATGGCCACGGGGCTCGCCTCGTCCTGGCCGGCGATCACGATGGGAAAGCGCGAGAGCTGCTGCGAGCACGCGTCGATCACCCGCAGGACGTTGTGCGGCGTGCCGGGGATGCGCCCGCCGCCGCTGGAGACCGAGGTGCCGAGCTCGGCCACGAGATACGGCATCCGCGTCAGCAGCGAGTCGTTGTACAGCACCTCGATGTCGCCGAGGTTGTCCAGCCCGAGCACGTTCGCGACGGGCGCGACCTTGGCGCGCTCCATGGCCTCCAGGATCTGCCGGGCCTCCTCGCGGTGGGCGGGCCAGTCCGTCGCGGGCGGGCTCACGTTGACGGCGGCGAGGTCCGGCGGCTCCCGCAGGAAGTCGAACAGGGCCGTGACCGTGCCGAGCGACGTCTGGCGCGGCCGCTGGGTCGTGATGGAGATGGGCACGTCGCCGACGAGCGCGCGGATGTGGCCGATGATCTCGTCGTAGACGAGATCGAACGCAGGTGACCCGTCCTCCTTGCGTGCGTGGAGGTGCACGATCCCGGCGCCGGCGTCGACCGCGCGCTTGGCCTCGGCGGCGAGCTCGTCGGCGAGGTACGGCACGGCCGGCGCCTCGGCGCGTGAGCGCATGCCGTTGAGCGCCGCGACGATCAGCATCGAGTCGCCGATCATGCGTCGCTCCGCAGCGCCTCGAGGTCGGTGAGCTGCGCGGAGATCCAGGCGCGCACGTCGTGCTGGCGGACGTGCTCGCGGACGCCCTCGGCCCGGCGCCGACGCTCCTCGGCCGGCAGCTCGAGGGCCGTGAACAGCGCGTCGGCTGTCCCCTCCACGTCGAACGGGTTGATGCTGAGCGCCCAGGGGCCGAGCTCCTCGTGGGCGCCCGTGTTCTCGGAGAGGACGATCACGCCGTCGCGCTGGTTCACCAGCGGAGCCTCCTTCGCCACGAGGTTCATGCCGTCTGCGAGCGCGTTCACCAGCAGAACGTCGTAGTGCTTGTACCCGGCCACTGTCTCGGGGAAGTTATCGTCAACGCGCAGATCGATGGGCTGCCAGGTGTCCGTGCCGTAGCGGTCGTTGACCTCGCGCGCAGACCGCTGGATGGCCCCCAGGTATTCGGCGTAGTCCGGGATGTCCTGCCGCGACGGGTCGAGGCGCGCGAGCATCGTCACCCGGCCGCACAGGTCCTGGTGCTTCGCCAGCAGGCGGTCGAGGGCCCGGAAGCCGCGCACGACGTTCTTCGACGGGTCCGTGCGGTCGACCCGGAGGATCATGCGCTCCGGCCGAGCGCGCAGCACCGACTCCTCGGCCGCCCGCACGGCGGGCGACGAGGCCAGCGCGTCGAACTCTCGCGGGTCGACGGAGATCGGGTACTCGCGCACCAGCGTGCGGCGCGGGCCGGCCGTCACGGAGTGGGTGCCGGGATCGACGGCGACGTCGGGCAGGAGCTCCTCGCAGGTCGAGAGGAACGCGCGAACGTCGCGGGCGGTGTGGAAGCCGACGATGTCCGCGCCCAGAACCCCGCGCACGATGCCCTCGCGCATCGCCGTCGGCAGGACGCGCCAGTCCAGCGGGCCGGGCCAGGGCACGTGCGTGAAGTGCAGGAGGGGCGGGCCGCTGCCGTGCCGCCGCACCTGCTCGGGCACGCAGTAGAGGTGGTAGTCGTGCACGAGGACGGCGTCGTAGCCGTCGGACTCCGCCGCGATGGCCGCCGCGAATTGCGCGTTGACGTTCTCGTACGCGAGCCATGCGAGGTGCGTGGCCTTCGTGATCTCGGGCGCGTAGCGGTGATCCCAGAGGTCGTGCTGGATGAACCACAGGAGCGGGTTGGCGAAGGTGTTGTAGTAGCGGTCGTAGTCGACGGGGTCGATGTCGAGCAGCTGCAGGCGGAACGCGTTGCCCGCGCGGTCGCGCTCCTCCACGGGGCGGTCCGACTCGGACGCGACGACCCGGTCCTCGGCCGAGATCGCCGCCGCGATCCAGGTGACGTCGTGCGCCGCGACCAGCCCCGCGAGCGCCGTGACGAGCCCGCCGCCGCCGCGCCGCACCGTTCGCTGCCCGCCCTCGCGCCCGTACGAGACAGGGCCGCGGTTGGAGGCGACCAGCAGGCGGCGTCGCGGCCCGTCGCTCACGACGGCGCCTGCGCGGTCCGGTCGCGCACCTCGGCGTACGTCGTCCCCTCGCGCAGCGCCGTCAGCAGCCGCAGCCAGTCCAGCACCAGACGCGGGGTCAGGAAGTTGCGCCGCACGTGCTCCTTGCCCGCCAGCGCGATCGCGTGCGCCTCGTCGGGATCCCGCAGCACCTCGAGGCAGGCCTCGGCGCACGACTCGGGCGAGTCCACCAGCCAGCCGGTCACGCCCTGCTCGATCTGGAGCCTGATGCCGCCCACCGCGCCGCCGACGGTCGGCCGCCCCTTCCACAGGGCCTCGCTCACGGTCAGGCCGAAGCCCTCCCGCAGCGACTTCTGCACCACGACGTCGGCGAGGCACTGGAACGCGTTGACCTCGACCGCGCCGACGTTGTCCATGTTGGACAGGATGATGATGCTGGGGTCGCGGTCGGCATGGGCCAGGCACTCCTGGTAGACCGCGAGGCCCTCCGGATCGTCGTGGGCCATCGCGCCGACCAGGGCGAGCTGCAGCTCGGGGACGTCGCGCCGCACCTGGCGGTAGGCGTCGATCACCCCCAGCGGGTCCTTCCAGGGATCGAAGCGCGACACCTGCAGCATCGAGGGCCGCTCGACGTCGAGCCCGAACTGCCGCGTGATGAAGGCGGCGTCCTCCCGCGCCAGCGCCATGTTCTTGGGCGCGAGGGGATCGATCGCGGGCGGCCAGGTGATCGGCTGGCGCAGCGCGACCCCGTCGGGCACGAACTCGGGCAGGTGGAAGATCGCGGCGTCGTACCCCGCGAGGGCCGGCGCCAGCACGTCGAGCACCGCGGGGTTCGGCGTCGAGAGGTCGATGTGGCAGCGCCAGACCAGGTGCGCGCCGACGTCGCCCAGGTGATGGGGCACGAACGCGGGCTGCGGGTCGTGGACGACGATGACGTCGAACGTGTCGACGTCGTCGTCGAGCAGCTGCCGGGCGTTCTCCTCGTTGGTGCGCAGGAAGACGTCGACCTGCTCCGGCGTCAGCCCCCGCGGGTCGCCCTGGAGCCCGTTGTGGATCGCCTTCGTCGCGTCGAAGAAGGCCGGCTCGCCCTGCATGATGCGCCACTCGCAGTCGATGCCGGCGTCCCGCAGGAGCGGCACGAGCGTGTACATGATCTCGGCCACGCCGCCGCCGTAGGCCGTCGCCGAGAGGTGCAGCATGCGCAGGCCCTCGAGCGCCGGCGCGAGCTGCCGGATCTCGCCCATGATCGCCGGCCCCTGCAGCGACGCGTACTCCTGCAGGAACTTGTTCCCGACGTGGACGCGATGCAGGGGCATGGCGCCGCAAGATAGCGCCCCGGCGCAGCGGCCGGACAGCGCCCGGCGCGCTCGTGCTCCGAACGGCTAGCGCCCGACCTCGAACGGACGCTCGCCGAGCTTGACGGGGACCTGGACGTGCTTGCCGCCGCGCAGGACGTCGAGCTGGATCGTGTCACCGGGCCGCGAGTCGCCGAGCAGCGACGTCAGGTCCTCCTGGCGCGTCATCGCCGTGCCGTCGATGGAGACGATGATGTCGCCGTTCGGGTGCAGCGGCTCGGGCTCGAACTGGTACGGCTGCGTCTTCTCGCCCGCGCGCAGGCCGGCCTTGCCCGCCGGGCCGCCCGCCGTGACCTGCTCGACCAGGAGGCCCGCGTCGCTGGCGAGGTCGAACTCCTCGGCGAGGTTCGCGGTGATCGGCGTCGTCGCCACGCCGAGCCAGGCGTAGCGCACGCTGCCGCTCGCGACGATCTCCTGCAGCGAGTTCTCGGCCAGGTGTGCGGGCACCGCGAAGCCGACGCCCTCGCCGCCGCCGCCGGTGGACTCGATCTGCGCCGCGACGCCGACCACGCGCCCGCGGCCGTCGAACACCGGGCCGCCCGAGTTGCCGTGGTTGATCGCCGCGTCGGTCTGGATCACGCCGGGCGTCTCGAAGCCGACGGCCGGCGGCCGGATCGAGCGGTCGAGCGCCGACACCACGCCGATCGAGAGCGACTGCGCCTGGGCCTCACCGAACGGCGAGCCGATGACGGCGACCGAGTCGCCGACCGTGAGGCTGCCCTCGTCGCCGAAGCTCAGCACCGTGAGCGGCTGGTCGGCCGGGTCGACCTTGACCACGCCGATGTCGTCGAAGAGGTCGAAGCCGACGACCTTCGCCGGCACCGAGTTGCCGTCCGCGAAGCGCACGAAGACCTCGGTCGCGGCCCGCACGTCACGCGCCCGGCCGGCGGTCGGCGAGTTGGTGATGACGTGCGCGTTCGTCATCACGTGGCCGTCCTTCGAGATGACGAAGCCGGAGCCGGAGACCTCGTCTCCCTCGACGATCGCGCTGATCGTGACGACGCCCGCGGCGCGATCCTTGTACACGCGCTGCGGGTCGAAGGCCGCGCTGGAGGTCACGGCGACCGGCGTCAGGTCCTCCGGCTGCGTGACGGCGTCGACGATCGCGGCCGACGCGTCGCTCTCGTTGTCGTCGAAGGCGCCCTGCGTGTCGAGCAGGGCGAAGCCCGCGATCGCGCCGACGAGGCCGGCCACGAACGCCAGGAGGAGGGGAGCGAGCCGTCGCACTCGACTCAGGATAGCCAGCGAGCGCCGCCGCGCCGCCGCTACGCGGTCGACGGGGTGGCGGCCGGCGTCGCTGCGGCCGGAAGCGTGAGCCGGAACTCCTTGCGCCCGTTGGCGTCGGCAGCCAGCACGAGGCGGCCGCCCATCCGCTGCGCGAGCTCCTGGGCGATCGCGAGGCCGAGGCCGGAGCCCTCGCCGCCGCCCGGCCCGCGGTAGAAGCGCTCGAACAGGCGCGGGGCCACGGCCTCCGGGATCGGCGGCCCGTCGTCGCGCACCACGAGCGTCGCGACGCCGGAGCCGGCGGCGGCCTCGACCTCGATGTGCGTGCCCGGCGGGTTGTGCCGCAGCGCGTTGTCGACCAGCGCGCGACCGATCTGCAGCACGCGGCCCTCGTCGGCCAGGGCGTGCACGGCGGGCTCGAACGCGAGGCTGGTGACCGTCGAGGAGCGGCGCTCGCCCACCGGCGCGAAGTCCGCGGCCAGGGTCGCGGCCACCTCGCCGAGGTCGACGGCCTCGCGCTCCAGGGCCACGCCGCCGGCGTCCAGCCGGGAGAGGTCGAGCAGGTCGGTCGCGAGCCGCGTCAGCCGGGCCACCTGGTCGCGCATGGTGCCGAGGAACTCCTGCCGCGTCTCCGGGTCGATCCCCTCGTCCTCCAGGAGCTCCAGGAAGCCGCCGAGGGTGAACAGCGGCGTGCGCAGCTCGTGCGACGCGTTGGCGATGAACTCGCGCCGCGCGCGGTCCGTGCGCTCCAGCCGCAGCCGCATCTCGTCGAAGGCCAGGGCGAGCCGCGCGATCTCGTCGTTGCCGCCGTCCCGGACCTGCTGGTGGAAGTCGCCGGAGGCGATGCGGCGGGAGGCCCGCTCGAGCCGCCGGATGCGCGCGGCGAGGGCCATGGCGGCCAGGGCGCCCATCAGCCACGCCAGCGGCGCCGCGATGGCCACGGCGATCAGGATGCGCCGCTGCACGAGCTCGACGGTCTCCGAGACGTCCGACAGCGACTGCGAGTAGAGGACGACGTAGGTCTTCTCGCCGTCGCTGATGGGATAGGCCGCCTCGGCCGCCTCGCGGGCGCCGGAGCGGATCGTGCCGGAGCGGAAGCCGCCCTTGAGCGCGGCGAGCGCGATCGGGTCGTTGGTCAGCTCGGGGCCGGAGTCCGTGAGCGAGAACAGCGAGTCCTCGCGCAGCGCCTGGAAGACCACGATGCGGGCCGGCGTCAGCGCCTCCAGGCCGGTGACGATGCCCTCGATGCTGAGCGGCCGCGAGCCGTTGGCCGGCACCGTCACCGAGCAGCGTGGGCTCGAAGAACGGCGCGCTGTCCCGCGCCTGCCGCGCCACGGCCTGCACGCGCTGGGCGACGAGGTTGTGCTCCAGCGAGGGCAGCACCACCAGCGCCGAGATCGCCAGCGCGAGGCCCGCCACGGCCAGCACGAGGATGCCGAGCCACACGGCCAGCCGGCGGAAGGGGAAGAGGATGGCCGACGGGGACGGCACTGCGACGTACTCGACTCGAACCTAGCCGGCGAAGCGGTAGCCCACGCCACGTACCGTCAGCAGCAGCTCCGGCTCGCTCGGCTCGTGCTCGATCTTCTCGCGCAGGTGCCGGATGTGGACGTCGACGGTGCGCGGCTCGCGGAAGTCGGACGACCCCCAGACGCTGTCGAGGAGCTGCGAGCGCGAGAACACCCGGCCCGGGCTCGCCGAGCAGCGTCTCCAGGATCTCGAACTCGACGTACGTGAGCTGGACCGGCTCGCCGTTCGCGGTGACGGTGCGGCGGGCGCGGTCGAGGATGATGCCCGCGCGCTCCAGGCGGTCGCCGGGCGCCGACGCCTCCTCGCTGCGGGTGGGCCGCGCGGCGCGACGCAGCACCGCGCGCACCCGCGAGGCGAGCTCGCGCATGCCGAACGGCTTCGTGATGTAGTCGTCGGCGCCGAGCTCCAGCCCGACGACCTTGTCGACCTCGTCGTCGAGCGCCGTCAGCATGATGATCGGCACGTTGGAGACCGCCCGCAGCCGGCGGCACACCTCGCGACCGGAGACGTCGGGCAGCATCACGTCGAGCAGCACGACGTCCGGGTCGTCGCGCGCGAAGGCGTCGAGCCCGCCCGCAGCGTCCCCGGCGGCGACCACCCGGTAGCCCTCGCGCTCCAGCGCGTGCTTGAGGAGCTTCTGGATGGAGTCCTCGTCGTCGATCACGAGGACCGTCGGCTGCTCGGGCATCATCGGAATGGTACCGTCAGGGCCTCGTGTCGACGGCGCCTCCGCCCCGGCGGTCTGGGGGCCGCCCCCCTCGCGCCTCCGCCCGGCGCAGCTCCCGCCCGCGCCGTTCGGACACGCTGCTCGGCGCGCTGTACCTGATCGGGCTCGGACCGCCGCTCGTCGCGCTGCTGCTGGTGCTGGTGAGCGTGCGCACGCCGCCCATCCTCGCGGGCGGCGGCTTCTCGGTGCCGCCGCAGTTCGACGGCGAGCAGGCGCTGACCGACGCGACCACCCTCGCGCGCCTGGTGCCCGACCGCTCGCCCGGCTCGCCCACGGCCGGGACGGCGACGCAGACCGTGGCCCGCTGGCTGGGGCGCGCGAGCGGCGTCCACGTGCAGACCGACCGCTTCATCGCGGACGGGCCGGACGGGCCGGTCGAGCTCGTCAACCTCGTCGCCGTCGTGCCGGGGCAGTCCGAGGACGCGATCGTGCTGCTCGCCCACCGCGACGACCGGGCGCCGGGGCCGGGCGCCAACGACAACGCGAGCGGGACCGCCGTCCTGGTGCAGCTCGCCCGCACCTTCGCGCCGCTCGACCGCACGAAGACGCTGGTGCTCGCCTCCGTCGACGGCGGCACGCTCGGGCAGCTCGGGGCCAAGCGCCTGGCCGAGCACCCGCCGCGCGGCGTGCGGCCCGTCGCGGCGATCGCGCTGGACGGCGTCGGCACGACCGGCGAGCCGCTGCCCATCCTCTTCGCCGGCAACGACGGCCGTCGCTCGGCGGCCGGCCTGCCGCGCGCTGCCATCCAGGCGCTGGAGACCGGCGGGGTGCCGGCGGAGCCGCCCGCGGTGGGCGAGCAGGTGCTGGAGCTGCTGCAGCCGGCGGCGGCCGAGGGCGCCCAGGCGCCGTTCGTCGACCGCGGCATCTCGGCGATCCAGATCGGCGACGGCGGCGACGCGACCGGCCCGGCCCGCATCACGCGCCAGCAGCTGGAGCAGGTCGGCCTCGCCCTCGACACCCTCGTGCAGCGGCTCGACACGACGCCGGAGAGCGCCGGCACGGTCGACGCGTACGTGATGCTCGGCGAGCGCGCCCTGCCGGCCTGGGTGCTGGCGGCGCTCGCGGCCTCGCTGCTGGTGTCGCCGGCGCTGGTGGCGGGCGGCCTGCTGGTGCGCGCGCCCGGCGCCCGCGAGGCGTGGTGGCCGGCGCTCGTCAGCGTCGGGCGCGTCGCCCTGCCGCTCGTCGGCGCGGTGGCCGCGACCCGGCTCGCCGCCGCGCTCGGCCTGCTGCCGGACACGCCCTGGGCGCCGCGCGGGGACGTCGTCGGCACGGGCGCGATCCTGCTCGTGCTGGCGGGAGTGCTGGCGGGCCTCGTCGCCGCGTGGCGCGTGCCGCACCCGCCCCGGCCGCCGGCGTCCGAGGAGGCGCCCGCGCTGCTCGCGATGTCGCTCGCCGTCGCCGTCGCGGGGGCCGTGCTGGTGCTGCTCGGCAGCCCGCCGACCGCGCTCCTGCTGATCCCGGCGCTGCACGCCTGGGCCCTCGTGCCGCTGCTCGCGGGCGCCGGGCCGATCGCGCGGCTGCTCGTGCTCGTCGTCCCCGCCGTCGTGACCTTCGCGCTCTTCCTCGCTGCCCGCGGCGCCGCCCCGGCCGACTGGCTCGCGGCGATCGCGGCGCGCGAGGTGCCCGGCACCGTCGCCGTCGGCCTGGCGGTGGCCCTCGCTGCCGGCATCACCGCCATACCGGTCGTGGCCGGGCTCCTGCGCGGCGACCGCAGGCCAGCGGACGTCGATCCGACGCTCGTCTAGCGCGGCCCGGTCTAGCGCAGGGCGACGTACGGCACGGCCTCGCCGGCCGCGGCCTCGCCCTCGCCGATCGCGACGACCGCCAGCACGTCCGCCGCCGCCGCCCGGGCGAGCTGGTGCGAGAGGTCCGCTCCGAGCGGGCGCAGCACGCCGGCCGCCAGGCGCATCGGCAGGGCGCGGGTGCGGGTGGGCAGGCGCCGCACGGCCTCCGCCCAGCGGCGCGCGGCGCTCGGGCTCCTCCGGCCGGCCCAGCAGGGCGTCGACGAAGGGCCGCACGAGCAGGTGCAGCCCCACCAGCACCGACAGGGGGTTGCCGGGGAGCCCCAGCACGACGGGGCCGCCGCGGCGGGCGCCGGCGAAGAAGGGCTTGCCCGGCTGCAGCGCCACGCGCCAGAAGAGCTCCTCCACGCCGAGGGCGGCGAGCGCCGGGCGCACCTGGTCGCGCGGGCCGACGGAGACGCCGCCCGAGCTCACCACCAGGTCCGCGTCGAGGGCGGCGGCGAAGGCCTCCTGCGTCGCCTCGGGCGTGTCGCCGACCCCGCCGCGGCGGACGTCGACGGCGCAGCCGAAGCCCTCGCAGGGTGGCGGCGATGAGGAAGGAGTTCGACTCGTGGATCTGCCCGCGCCGCAGCTCGCCGCCGGGCGGCACGAGCTCGTCGCCCGTGGTCAGCACGACGGCGCGCGGCCGCCGCGCCACGCGCACGGCCGGCAGCCCGAGCCCTCCGATGGCGGCGACGGCGAGCGGCGTCAGCGGCGTCCCGGCGGCGAGCACGGCGGCTCCGGCGCGCACGTCGGCGCCGGCGGGCCGCACGCCGTCGCCGGCCGCGACCGGGCCGTCGGCGAGCACGGCGCCGTCCCGCTCGCTCGCGCGCTCGACGGGCAGGATCGCGTCGGCGCCGTCCGGCAGGACGCCGCCGGTGGCGATGCCCGCGGCGGCCCCCACCGGCAGCGGCGGCGGATCGTCGCCGGCCGTCGCGCGGAAGGCGATGGGCAGCGGCCGCCCGGCATCGGCGGCGCGCAGCGCGTAGCCGTCGAGCGAGGAGTTGGCCCAGCGCGGCAGGTCGTGCGGCGCGACGACGTCGGCCGCCAGCACGCGGCCCGCGGCGTCCGCCAGCGGCACGTCCTCGGCCGGCAGTCGGCTGGCGGCGCCGAGCAGCAGCCCGCGTGCCGTGGGCAGGTCGGACAGCCGCTGTCGCTCGTCGATGTTCACCACGGCATGTTCACAGCGCCGGACGCGGGGGGCATGGTATAAGCCGGCGCATGGGGCCCGCGACGTGAACGGACTCCTGGCCGATCGCTACCACGTGGTGGCGCCGCTCGAGCCGGTGGGCGGCGTGCCGCGCGACCTGTGCGTCGACACGGCCACGGACGCCCGCGTCGAGGTGGCCCGCTACGCGGCCGGCGGGACCGTGCCGCCGGCGTTCGAGCTGCTGGCGCGCCGCTACCAGGCCCACCGCCACCCGTGCCTCGCGCCGGTGCTCGACGTCCTGGTGCCCACGCGCGGCGAGGGCTCGCCGCTGACGGTCGAGGGCCACGCGGACGGCCCGCGCCTCGGCGACGCCCTCGGCATGCCGCGCCCGGCCGGGCTGCTGGCGATGGCCGACGTCGCCGACGCGCTCGCGACGCTGCACGCCGGCGGCCTGGTGCACGGTGCACTGGGGCCGGAGGCGGTGGCGATCGACCCCGTCGGGCGCCCGTTCGTCGTCGGCGCCGGCAGCCGCACGCTGCAGGCGGCGGTCCTCGGAGCGCCCGAGCCGCCGCTGACGACGGACGACGACGTCCGCGCGCTGGGCCGGCTCCTCTACGCGATCGTGTGCGGACGCCCGGCCGATCCGGTGCCGATCGCGCCCGCCACCGTCGTCACCGGTCTCGACCCCGCCCTCAACGGCCTGATCCTGGCGCTGCTCTCGGACGACCCGCTGCGCCCGCCGCCGCCCGCCGCGGCCGTCGCGCTGCGCCTGCGCGACCTCGCCGGCGTCGGCGCGCGCGCCGTGCTGCCGCCGGGCCCGCCCGGGCCGCCGGCGCTCTACCCGGCCTACGCGCTCGCCGTGCCGCCCAACCGCATCCACCGGCGCGGCTACTCGGACGCCGGCCTGATCACCGGCGCCCTCGCGCTCCTGGTCCTGGGGCATCCTCGCGGCCTACGCCTTCGCGCGGCTGGACGACGACGCCGGGGCCGAGACGGTCACGTCCACGGCGGTGCGCATCGTGCCCCGGGTGGTGACCGTCCCCGCGGAGGGCGGCCCGACCGACACGAGCTTCGAGACCGAGCTCACCGACACGACGCTGACCGACCTCACCGACTCGAACGGCATCGTCACGGTCCCGACCGACGAGTTCACCGACACCGGCCCGGTGACGCTGACCGACACGGTCACCCAGACCGATCCGTTCGTGATCCCGTCCATCATCACCGTGACGGAGCCGGAGCAGCCGGTGACGGTGACCATCACCGAGTCGGAGACCCAGACCGAGACGACCGGCGTCACCGACACGGAGTTCACGGACACCGAGTTCACGGACACCGCGTTCTCCGACACGACCGACACGGGCGGCTAGCGCCCGCTCGGGCGGCTCAGGTGCCCGGCGGGGGCGCCTGCTCGGTGGCCGGCGGCGCCTGGGTCGCCGGCGGCGCCTCGGTGCTCGGCGGCGGAGGCGGAGGCGGCGGCGGGGCCTGGGTGTCGCCCGGATCGACCGGCGCCTCGTCGTCGCCCGGCGCGTCCTCGGTCGAGATCTCGGCCTCGACGGTCTCCTGCGGCACGATCGGCGCGGTCACGACGTCGGCCTTGCCGGTGAACTCGGAGTAGTACTTCTGGAGCTCGAGCGGCGTGGTCGGCAGCGGGAAGTCGGTCGGGTTCTTCAGCAGCTCGGAGAAGACCCGGTCCATGTACAGGTGCCAGATGTCGGACGGCAGCGTGGGGCCGGAGACCGAGCTGTAGCCCTCGATGTTGTACATCTCGCGCCGCTCGTTCGGGTAGCCGACCCAGACGCAGGTGGCGATGTCCGGGGTGTAGCCGCAGAACCAGGCGTCGGTGTAGTTGTCGGTGGTGCCCGTCTTGCCGGCCTGCGGGCGGTCGTCCGACGAGCGCGCGTTGGTGCCCGTGCCCTCGTGCATGTTGTCCTCGAGGATCTTCGTGACCTCGTAGGCGACGCCGTCGGAGATCGCGCGCTGGCCCTTGGGGCGGAACTTCTTGAGCACCTTGCCCTTGGAGCTCTTGACCTCGGAGACGACGTGCGGCTTCCGGTACACGCCGCCGGACGCGAACGTCGAGTAGACGCTCGTGACCTCGAGCGGCGAGACGCCGTTGGTGAGGCCGCCGAGGGCGATCGAGGGGAACGGGTCGAGCGTCGCCTTCTTGACCCCGAGCCGGCGCGCCATGTCGACGATGTTCTCCGCGCCCAGGTCGATCGCGAGCTGCGCGTAGACGGTGTTGTCGGACAGGATCGTGCCGTGCGCCAGCGTCACGGAGCCCGCGTAGCTGCCGCCGGCCGTCTGCACGTCCCACGGCTCGGAGAAGTCGTCGGCCTGGTAGTGGAAGGGCGCCGAGACGTAGCGGGTGGTGTACGGGTCGATGCCGAACTCGATGGCGGTCGCGAGCGCGATGGGCTTGAAGGTCGAGCCCGGCTGGCGCGAGCCCTGCGTCGCGAGGTCGAACTGGTCGCGCGAGTAGGGCCGCGTCGA
This sequence comes from uncultured Actinomycetota bacterium, assembly GCA_963767885.1. Classification (GTDB taxonomy): domain Bacteria; phylum Actinomycetota; class Thermoleophilia; order Gaiellales; family F1-60-MAGs149; genus CAVYFW01. The sequence goes on along the minus strand of CAVYFW010000007.1, from coordinate 276,671 downwards.
GGTCATCGCGAGGATGTCGCCGGTCTTCGGGTTGATCGAGACCACGGCCGCGTCGGGATCGCCCGGGGTCTTCAGGATCTCGTGCATCGCTTCCTCGGCCCAGACCTGCAGCTTGGGCTCGACCGTGGTGCGGACGCGCAGGCCGCCGTTGCGCACGGCCTCCGGGCCGAACGCCGGGTCCTCGTTCAGCTCGCTGCGGACGAGCTGGACGATGAACGGCTCGCGGTCGTTGCGGTACTGGCGGCCGGCCCTGAGGATGATCGGCAGGCGCACGAGGTCCTCGTACTCCGTCTCCGAGATGTCGCCCGTGTCCCGCATGGCGCGCAGCACGTCGTTGCGGCGCGCGACCGCTGCCTGCGGGTTGTTGAACGGGTCGAAGCGCGACGGCTGCTGCACGAGGCCCGCCAGGAGCGCCGCCTGGGCCGGCCCGAGGCGCGCCGCCGGGATGTTGAAGTACGCCTGCGACGCGGCCTCGATGCCGTACGCGTTGTGCCCGTAGAAGACCGTGTTGAGGTACGTGGCGAGGATCTTGTCCTTGGACCACTCGTCCTCGAGCTGCAGCGCCAGCCACGCCTCGCGGATCTTGCGGTCGAACGAGAGCTCCTTCTCGATGAAGAGCTGCGAGACGAGCTGCTGCGTCAGGGTCGAGCCGCCCTCCTTGATCTCACCGGCCTGGACGTCGCGCACGGCGGCCCGGAAGATGGCCTTGGGATCGACGCCCTCGTGCTCGTAGAAGCGCTTGTCCTCGATGGCGACCGTGGCCTTCAGGATCCACGGCGACATGCGCGTGATCGGGATGGCGCGGCGGTTCTGCGCGTTCGGCAGCACGGTGATGCGCACGCCGTTGCGGTCGAAGACCTGCGAGTTCTCGCCGAACTGGCGCTGCTCGAACTCCGAGAGCTCCGGCAGCCCGTCGACGTAGTTCGCCGCCGCCACGAGGCCGACGATCCCGACGCCGCCGAGGCTGAGCAGGAAGACGCCGACGATGATCGCCACGATCACCCAGCGGCGCCGCTGCTTCCGCTTGCGCTCCGCCTTCTTGCGCCGCGCGACGCCCCCGCCGATGCCGTCAGCCATTGGCCGACCCTGGCAGCAGGCCCTCGTTGCCGAGGGCGGTGAGGGCACGCTCGCGGACGTCGCTCGCGAGCTCCTTGGCGCTCGCGGAATCGGCGCCCCACACGGTCACCTGCAGCTCCACGCGGTCCTGGGTGACGTCGGTGACGTGCACCGTCACGGGCCGCTCGGCCAGGCGGAACGTCGACTCCTCGGCGACGCCGACGACCAGCTTCTTCCCACGCTCGAGGTCGCTGCCGAGGCGCACGGGCAGGCGCACCGTGACGGCACGGCGAAGATCATCGATGGTGGCGTTCGACACGGGGGCGGCGATCAACTGCTCGTTCGGGTAGAAGACGCGCCGGTTGTCGTCGGTGCGGATCACGGTGTACGTCAGCGTCACGGCGTCGACGAATCCCGTCTCGTCGCCCACGGTAACACGGTCGCCGAGCCGGACCGGCTGGCTAAAAGCGATCTGGATCCCAGCACCGAGGTTCGACAGCGGGCGCTGCACGGCGAGACCGACCAGCAGCGCGAGCACCGCGCCGGAGGCCAGGATGGCGCGTGCCACGGCCTCGGTCTCGTCGTACGCGCCGAGCACCACGAGCAGGGCGAAGATGAAGGCGAACGCACGCAGGATGCGCTTCGCGAGCCGCACGCGGGTCTGGAACGCCGCGAGGTCGCCGGGGAGCTTCCGCACGTGCTTGACGAGGGCGCGCTCGAGCAGCCACGTCCCTGCCCACACTGCGAGCAGCGTCACGAGGACGGAGATCAGGACGTAGTCGTTGTCGTCGAGGTCGAGCAGGGGAATGGCTCCAGCAGCGGCCGGCGGTCCTTCGCGGTCCGCTCACCGTTCCCTACGGCGGCGGGCCTCCGCGAGGTTCGGCTCAGGCGAGCGGCTGGCGCCCGGCGAAGCCCGCGCCGACGTGGTGCCAGTGCGCCACCTCGGGCTCGCCGTCGAGCCAGCACAGCTCGACCACCTCGCCGTCCCGCAGCGACGGGAAGTCGACCAGCCCGCGGTCGGCGTCCTTGACCAGCACGCCGATCTCGTGCAGCCGCTCCAGGGCGTTCCCGGCGGCCTCCTCGGCGACCCGGAAGCGATCGCGCGCTGCGCGCTCGTCACCGCTCGGCTGCGTCCCACCGGTCGCGGCGGCGCGCGCGGCGAAGGCCTCGACGGCCGGCGCGGAGGCACGCACCTCCGCGATGGCGCGGCGCAGATCGGTGACGGCAGGGCGGACCTGCGGCAGGGCCGCGTTCGCCTCGGCGGCGGTGAACAGGCGGTCTGGAGGAGGCGCGTTCACGGGGCCCTGTGGGTGAGACGGGGAAAGCGCTTCATATAGTACGCGCCGTGCCACGGCCAGCCCTGCTCCTCCTGCTGGCCGTCCTGCTGGTCCCCGCCTGCGGGTGGCGCTCCGAGCCCGTCGAGGAGCGCGCCGACCGCTACCCGGTGGAGGTGCAGGACGCGGCGGGCGAGGTCGTCTCGCTCGCGTCGGCGCCGGCCAAGATCGTGTCCCTGACGGAGGACGGGACGACGACGCTCGAGGCGCTCGGCTATCCCGGCGAGGTGGTCACGCTGGCCCCGGACGTCGAGGCGCGCCGGATCGCCGAGGAGGAGCCCGACCTCGTGCTCGCGCCGCTCGACATCACCGACGAGCGCTACCAGCGCCTCCAGGAGGTCGTGGGCACGCCGATCTTCCGCTACGGCGCGGCGACCTACGACGACGGGCCGCGGGTCTTCGCCCGCCTCGGCCTCGCGGTCGGGCGCGCCCCGGAGGGCGTGGCGCTCGCGCAGAAGCTGCGCGAGGACCTCGCCGCGACGATGCAGCGCATCGCCGAGGCCGAGCGGGTGCCCGTGTTCATCGACGGCGGCGGCACCTTCACCGGCCTCGGGGCGGACACCGACTACGGGCGGCTGCTGGAGAGCGTCGGCGGCGACAGCGTGTTCCCGACCACGACCCTCGCGCGCTTCTCGGGGCTGCAGCGCGCCGCGCCGCAGGCCTGGGTGCTGACGCCGGAGGCCGAGACGTCGCTCGACGACGTGCGCGATCCAACGTCGCCGCTGTTCGAGATCCCCGCGATCGCGGACGGGCGCATGTTCCCGGTCGACCTCGGCGACTACGGCCTCACGCCGGGCCTGCCGGCGGCGCTCGACGCGCTCGTCGAGCAGCTGCACGCCCCGCCGCAGCCGCCGCCCACCGTCGAGGAGGAGCCGGCGACGTCGACCGGCGACACGGGGACGGGCGGAGATCCGGCCACCACGGGCCTGACGACGGACGGCTGAGGGTGGCCTCCCCGGTCGCCCGCGACCTCGACGCGGTCAGCTTCGACGCGATGGGCACGCTCGTGCGGCTCGAGGACCCGGCGCCGCGGCTGCGCGAGTCGCTGTGGCGCCGCTTCGAGCTGGACGTGCCGATCGGGCGCTGCGAGGCGGCGATGCGGGCGGAGATGGCCCACTACCGGGCCCACACCCGCGAGGCGGTCGACGCGGCGGCCCTCGCGGGGCTGCGGCTGGAGTGCGCCTGGGTGCTGGCCGACGTGCTCGCGCTGGGGCCGGGCGGGCCCGGAGCTGCTGCCCGCGCTGGGCGACGCGATCTCCTACCGCCTGTACCCCGACGCGCTGTACGCCCTCGACCGCCTGCGGGACGCCGGCCTGCGCGTCGCGGTCCTGTCCAACTGGGACGCCTCGCTGCACGACGCGCTCGGTCGGCTCGGGGTCGCCGATCGCTTCGCGGCCGTCGTCGTGTCGGCCGAGATCGGGGCCGAGAAGCCCGCGCCGGAGGCCTTCGCCGCGGTCGCCCGGCAGCTCGGCTCGCTGCCGCACCGGATCCTGCACGTCGGCGACGATCCGGGGCGGGACGTCGACGGCGCCCTCGCCGCCGGGTTCCACGCGCTGCTGGTGCAGCGCGACGCCACGCCGGCCAGGCGCCGGCCGCGGGTGGCGACGCTCGCGGAGCTGCCGGCCCTGCTCGACCTCGACCACGGGAGCCCCGATGGCTGACCCCTCCCACGGCCCCTCGACCCGCGCGATCCACGCCGCCCTCGGGCGCGGCGGGAACGTCGTCGGTCCCGTCGAGCGCTCGGTGATCGCGCGCTTCGACACGGCGGCGCGCTTCGGGCGGGTGATGGCCGGCGAGGAGGAGGGCTACCTCTACGGGCGCATCGGCTCGAACCCGACGGTGGAGGCGGCCGCGGCGGCCGTCGCCGGGCTGGAGGGGGCCGAGCGCGGCCTGCTGACGGCGTCCGGCATGGCCGCCATCCACGCCGCCGTCGTCGCGCACCTGCCGGCGGGCGGGCGCCTGGTCGCGTCGAGCGCGCTCTACGGCAACACGCTGTCGCTCTTCCGCGACCACATCGGCCCTCGCGAGGGGACGCACGTCGAGCTCGTCGACGTGCGCGACCTGCCGGCCGTCGAGCGGGCGTGCGCGGACGGCGTCGACGTCCTGTACGCGGAGACCGTCGCGAACCCCGGCACGACCGTCGCGGACCTGCCGGCACTGGCCGCGATCGCCGAGCGGGCGGGCGGGCGGCTGATCGTCGACAACACGATCGCCACCCCGCTGCTGTGCCGCCCGCTCGAGCACGGCGCGACCGTGGTCGTGCACTCTGCCACGAAGTTCCTGAACGGCCACCACGACGTGCTGGCCGGAGCGATCTGCGGATCGGCGGCCGACCTGGCGCCGGTGCGGGCGGTGCTGATCGACACGGGCGGCGTCTGCGATCCGGACTCGGCGTGGCTCCTGACCCGCGGCCTGATGACGCTCTCGCTGCGCCTGGAGCGGCAGCTCGCGAGCACGCAGGCGCTCGCGGAGCACCTCGCGGCGCTGCCCGGGGTGCGCGCCGTGCCCTATCCGGGGCGGCCGGGGCACCCCGATCACGCGCTCGCGATGCGGCTGCTCGGGGGCCGTCCGGGAGCGGTGCTGCCGTTCGAGGTCGAGGGCGGCCGGGACGTCGGCGAGGCCGTGATGGACGGGGTCACGCTCATCGAGCGCGCGACCTCGATCGGGGGCATCATCAGCGGCATCTCGCACCCCGCCTCCACCAGCCATCGCCAGCTCGGCGACGAGGAGCTCGAGCGCACCGGCATCCCCGCCGGGCTGATCCGGCTGGCCGTCGGCTGCGAGGACGTCGAGGACCTCGCCGCCGACCTCGAGCGCGCGATCCGGGCCGCGGCGTGAGCGTCGTCGACGGCGCGGAGGCGCCGAAGCGCCGCCGGCAGCGGCCGCCGATCGTCGATGACCCGACGCTCGCGCCGCAGCTGCGACACGCCGTCATCCCGTACATCGTGCACATCGCCGCGGGCGGCGTGCTCGCCGCGCTGATGGTGGTGCTGGGCGACGAGCCGGCGGACGGCATGGAGTTCTACAGCCCCGCGTACGGGCTGGTCATCATCGGCTCGTACGTCGCCCTCGGCCTGGCGACGATCTGGGTCGCCCAGAAGACCGGCGAGCCGGAGCGGGTGCTCGGGCTCGTGCGCACGCGCCTCTGGCGGGCGGTGGGCCTGACGGCCGCGGCCTTCGCCGCGTCGGTGGCCATCGCGTACCCCCTGGAGCAGATCTTCCACGGCGCCGAGTCGCAGGGCTTCGAGCCGAACGCCTATCCCGGGTGGGGCCCAGGCGGCGATCGGGCTCGCGCTGATCATCTTCGGCATCTGCCTGTTCGGCCCGCTGTGCGAGGAGCTGTACTTCCGCGGCATCCTCTACGGCGCGCTGCGGCGCTTCGGCCCGCTGCTCGCGACGCTCGGGTCCTCGCTGCTGTTCGCGGTCGTGCACTTCACGCCCGCCGCGATCCCGGTGCTGATGGTGATCGGCATCGCGCTGGCCCTGCTCTACGAGCTCACGGGCTCGCTGTGGCCGCCGATCGCCTTCCACGTGCTCAACAACTCGCTGGCCATGATCGGCGCGCTCGGGAGCGACGGGTCCGGCAGCAACTGAGGCTCGACTATCCTCCCTGACCGTCCCAGCGAGGAGGAGACCCCGCCCGTGTCCGACCAGTCCAGCGATCCGGTGATGGAGCAGCTGCGCGAGCAGATCAGCGAGACCGATCTCGCGATCCTCGAGGCGATCAACAGGCGCGTGACGCTCGTGCAGCGGCTGCACACCTACAAGGCGGAGCAGGGCTACGACCTGATCGACACCGCCCGCGAGGACTGGATCGTGCAGTACCTGCAGCGCTGCAACCGCGGCCCGATCACGCCGGACGAGGTCGCGACGATCTCGCGCTTCCTGCTCGACCTCACCCGCCGCGAGACGGTCCGCCTGCGCGGCGGCGAGTAGCCCTCAGGAGGAGCTGGGGCCGCCGAAGTCCTCGGGCCGCACGTTCTCGAGGAACTCGCGGAAGCCCTGGATCTCCGTCTCGACGTCGCCGCTGCCCTCGACCGCTGCGCCGCCGCCCTCGTCCTCCATCTGGATCGCGCTCGCCTCGATGACGTCGTCCGCGGCGAAGATCGGGGCGTCGCAGCGCACGGCGAGCGCGATGGCGTCGCTGGGCCGCGAGTCGATCTCGTAGGTCGAGCCGTCGCTGCGCAGCGTGATCCGCGCGTAGAACGTGTTGTCGCGCAGGTCGGTGACGGCGATCTGCACGATCTCGGCCCCGATCGTGCCGAGCACGTCGGTGAAGAGGTCGTGCGTCATGGGCCGCGGCGTCTCCTTGGCCTGCAGGCGCATGAGGATCGCGGCCGCCTCGGGATGCCCGATCCAGATCGGCAGGAAGCGGTTGCCGTCGGCCGTCTTCAGGAGCACGATCGGCTGCTTGCCGACCATGTCGAACGAGACGCCGTAGATGACCATCTTCTGCACGGGCGGCTCCATGATACCCGCCGTCCGGAGGCGGAACCGGCGCGGTCCGGGGGCGGCGCTCACGTTCGCCGGAAGCGCTGCTCCACCGCCATGCGGTGCGCCGGCAGCCCCTCGTGCTCCGCGTAGGCGACGAGCGTCGGCCGCAGCGCGCGCAACCCCTCCTCGCTGATGCGCTCGAAGGACTGGCGCCGCATGAAGGCGTCGACGCCGAGGCCGCTCGCGTGGCGCGCCGCGCCCCCCGTCGGGAGCACGTGGTTCGTGCCGGCCGCGTAGGAGCCCGCGGGCGACGGCGTCCAGGGCCCGATGCAGACCGTGCCGGCGCGCCGTAGCTGCAGCGCCACGGCCTCGGGGTCGGCCGCGTGCACCACGACGTGCTCGACCGCGAGCTCGTCCGCGAAGCGGATCGCCGCCTGGCGATCGGCCGCGACCACGATCGCGCTGCGCCCCTGGTCGCGCTGCTCGGCGAGGTAGGCGCGGCGCTCGTCCGGCAGCGTGGCGGCGAGCTCGCCCAGCGCGGCGGCCACGGCCTCGGCCAGCGCCGGATCGGCGCAGACGGCGTAGGCGTGCGAGTCGGGGCCGTGCTCGGCCTCGGACAGGACGTCGATCGCGACGAGCCGCGGGTCGGCGTCGTCGAGCGCGAGGACGAGCGTCTCGCTGGGCCCGGCGTCGAGGTCGACGCCGACGCGGTCCTGCACGAGCCGCTTGGCCGCCGCGACGTACGGCCCGCCCGGCCCGGCCACGACGTCCACCGGTGCGAGCGTGGCGGTGCCGAACGCCCAGGCGCCGACGGCCGCGGTGCCCGACACGCGCCAGATCTCGGTGGCGCCGCCCATGCTCGCGGCGGCGACGACCGAGCCCGGGATCTCGCCCGTCGCCGGATCGGCGCCGCTGGCGAGGACGATCCGCTCGACGCCGGCGATCCGGGCCGGCACCGTCAGCATGAGCGCGCTCGAGGGGTAGACGGCCTTGCCGAACGGCACGTACACGCCGGCCGCGGCGACGGCCAGGATGCGCTCGCCGATCACGACGCCGGGCTCGACCTCCTGCTCCCAGTCGGCCGCGAGCTGGCGGCGGTGGAAGACCTCGAGGTTGCGGATGGTGCGCGCGAAGGCGGCGGCGAGCTCGGGTTGCAGCCCGGCGCGCGCGGCGGCGATCTCGTCGGCGGTGAGGCGGAAGCGCGCCGGCGTCGAGCTCGACGCCGTCGACGTCCCGCAGGAACCGCGCGACCGCCGCGTCGCCCTCGGTCCGGATGGCCTCGAGCACGGGCGCAACGGCCGCCGTGGCGCGCGACAGGTCGGCGGCCCCGCGCTCGGTCAGGCGGCGCCGCTCGTCGACCCCGAGCCCGTCGAGCTGCAGGATCGCCAGCACGGCGTCAGCCGGCTGCGCCGTCGAGCCGCCGCAGCACCAGGACGGCGTTCTGGCCGCCGAAGGCGAACGCGTTCGCGAGCACCGTCCGCGGCCCGGCCTCGAGCGGCGCGCCGGCGACGACGGCCACGGGGCAGTCCGGATCGGGCGTCTCGTAGTTCACGGTCGGCGGGACGACGCCCGTCGAGAGGATCTGCGCCCCGACCACGGCCCCGAACGCCCCGGCGGCGCCGAGCGTGTGCCCGACCGCGGCCTTCGGCGCCGTCAGCGGCACGGTGGCGACGCGATCGCCGAGCACCCGCACGAGCGCGGCGGCCTCGGCGTTGTCGTTGAGCCGCGTCCCCGTGCCGTGCGCGACGACGCAGTCGATGCCCTCCGGCTCCTCGCCGGCGCTGCGCAGCGCGGCGCGGATGGCGCGCTCCGCCCCGGCGCCCGTGGGCTCGGGCGACGTGATGTGGTACGCGTCGCAGCCGACGGCGCCGCCCGCGAGCTCGCAGATGGGCGTGGCCCCGCGGGCGAGCGCGTGCTCCTCGCGCTCGAGCACGAGGATGGCCGCGCCCTCGGAGGGCACGAACCCCGTGCGGTCGAGGTCGAACGGCCGCGACACGGCGGTCGGATCGCCGTCCGCCGTCGAGAGCGCCCCGGCGTTGGCCAGCGAGGAGATCAGGTACGGCCCCAGGATCGCGTCGGTCCCGCCGGCGAGCACGACGTCGACCTCACCCCGGCACAGCAGGTGATAGCCCTCGATCAGCGCGATCGCCCCGGCGGCGCACGCGCCCACGCCGGCGGTCACGGGCCCGGTGATGCCGAGCTGGATCGCGGTGTTGGCGGCCGCCATGTTGGCGCTGACGCGCGGCACGTAGAGCGGCCCGGTGCGCGCCGGGGCCTCCTGCCGCGCCAGCACCTCCTCGTCGCCCTCCAGCAGCCCGCCGGCGCCGGTGTGGATGGTGACCCCGGTGCGCTCCCCGGACACGTCCGCCAGCCCGGCGTCCTCGAGCGCCAGCAGCGACGCGACGAGCCCCAGCTGGCTGAACCGCCCCATCCGCCGCGCGGTGCGCTTCTCGACCCACGGCGTGGGATCGAACTCGGGCACCGGCCCGCCGTTGCGGGCGGGCAGGTCGGCGAACGGCTCGCCCTCGAGTCGCACGATCGAGGAGCGACCTTCGACGAGGCTCGACCAGAGGGACGACGCCCCGATGCCGCTGGGGCCGACGACACCAAGGCCGGTGACGACGACGCGGCAGGTGCTGTTCATCCGAGTGGGCGATCCTGGATTCGAACCAGGGACCTCCTCCTTATCAGAGAGGCGCTCTAACCGACTGAGCTAATCGCCCGTTTCCGGCCCGCGAGAATACCATCAGGTCGGCGGGATGGCGGCAGCCTGGGCGAGCCGCTCGAGCAGCGCCGCCGCGTCCTCCGGCGAGCGCAGCCGGACCTCGATCCGCACCGCCTCGCCGTCCTGCCGGATGGACGAGGTCGTGCCGAGCCCGCGGTACAGCGCGTCGGTCAGGTCGTTCCGCAGCTCGTCGTCGAGCCAGTGGTCGGCCGCCGGCCGCCGCGGCTTGCGCCGGGACGGCTCCGCCGTCTCGCGCGCGGCAGCCTCCAGGCGCCGCACCGACCAGCCGTCCGCCACCGCCCGGCGCGCCAGCGACCGGCGCGTCTCGTGCCCGTCCGTGGTCAGCAGCGCACGCCCGTGGCCCTCGGTGAGCCGCCCCTCCGCGACGTGCTGCAGCACGTCGTCCGGGAGGTCGAGCAGCCGCAGCGTGTTGGAGACCGTGGCGCGGCTCCGCCCGACCCGAGTGGCCACCTCCGATACGGACAGCCCGAACGCATCGATCAGCGCCGCGTACCCCCGCGCCTCGTCCACGGCATTGAGGTCCTCCCGCGCGACGTTCTCCACCAGCGCCAGCAGGAGCGCGTCCTGATCGTCGGCACGCCGCACCAGCGCCGGCACCGTCGCGAGCCCCACGTGCCGCGCGGCCCGCAGCCGGCGCTCGCCCGCGATGAGCTCGTACGTCCCGTCCCCGACGTCGCGCACGACGATCGGCTGCAGCACGCCGTCGGCCGCGATGGAGCGGGCGAGGCCCTCCAGCGCCTCGGCATCGAACGCCGTCCGCGGCTGCCGCGGGTTCGCCGTGATGCGGTCGACCGCCAGGTCGGCCAGCCCCGATCGCGCCGGATCCGGGTCGACGAGCGCGAGCAGCCCGCGTCCCAGCCCCCGCGCCGGCCGGCCCCCGCCAGGCTCGCTAGCCACGCTCGACCACCTCCATGGCGACCCGATAGTACGCGTCCGCGCCGGGCGAGCGCGGGTCGTAGCTCGTGATCGGCAGCCCGTGCGACGGCGCCTCGGCCAGCCGCACCGAGCGCGGCACGACCGCCGAGAACACCTTGTCCCCGAAGTGGCTCCGCACCTCGGCCGCGACGTCGGACGAGAGCCGCGTGCGCCCGTCGTGCATCGTCAGCAGCAGCCCGGTGAGCGCGAGGTCGGGGTTGATGCGGGCGCGGATCAGCTCCACGGACTCCAGCAGCTGCGTCAGCCCCTCGAGCGCGTAGTACTCGCACTGCACCGGCACGATCAGCCGGTTCGCGGCCGCCAGCGCGTTGAGCGTCAGCAGCCCGAGCGACGGCGGGCAGTCGACGATGACGTACGGGTACGCCGCCCCGATCCCCGCGATGGCCCGACCCAGCACCGCATCCCGGTCGCGCCGGTCCGGCAGCTCCACCGCGGCGGCGGCGAGATCGGGGTGCGCCGGCGCGAGGTCGAGGCCGGGGATGCCGGTCGGCACCACGATGTCGCTCAGCTCGGCGCCGTGCAGGAGCTCGTACGTCGACCGCCCGCGCGGCGGCCGCAGGCCGAGTCCGGTCGTGGCGTTGGCCTGCGGGTCGAAGTCGACGAGGAGCGTCCGCGCACCCGCCTCCGCGAGGCAGGCGGCGAGGTTGACCGCGGAGGTCGTCTTGCCGACGCCGCCCTTCTGGTTCGCGAGTGCGTAGATCCGGGGCATGGGTGGGAACGCTACCGGCGGGTGCGGACGGCGCAGGCCCCGCACGAGCCGTTCCGGGACACACTGCGCGCCCGGCGTGACCTCCGCGCGACTGCCGCAGCGGTCCGGCCCGAGAACGTCACCATTCGCGCGCATCGAGCGCGATTCCGCGCGTTTGTCGTGACGATCTGACCCGCCCGGCCGCTGGGGCCCGTGCGGCGGGTCTGCGCCTGGCGAGCGTTTCACGTGAAACGCTCGCTGCGCCCGCGCCTGCCGTTTCACGTGAAACGGTCCGCGCCCGCCGGTGGCCGCACCAGCGCCCACGAGCGCCGGCGGAGCACCCGGCCGCGGTCGTGGCCGATGATGCGTTTCACGTGAAACGCCCCGCCCCTGACGACCCGCGCCTCGCGCAGCTGGCCGCGATGCTCGTGAACGCGCCCGTCCGCGTGACGAGCGTGCCCGCCGAGGAGTCGGCCGCCCGCCACGTCGACGACGCCCTCACGGCCCTGCCGCTCCTGGCGGCCGAGCCGGCGGATGCGCCGCTCGCCGACGTCGGCTCCGGCGGCGGCGTTCCCGGCCTCGTGCTCGCGCTGGCGCTGACCGCCCGGCCGGTGACGCTGATCGAGGCCACGCAGCGGAAGGCCGCGCAGCTCGTCGAGCTGGCGGCGGCGCTCGAGCTCGACCAGGTTCGCGTGCTCGCCGCGCGCGCCGAAGACCTCGGGCGCGCCGACGAGCGCGACGCGCACGGCATCGTCACCGCGCGGGCCCTGGCACCGCCTCCCGTCGCCGCCGAGCTGTGCCTGCCGCTGGCGCGCCCGGGCGGGCTGGTCGTGCTCTACACGGGCGTCGCCGAGCGCGGCCCGCTCGAAGTCGTCGCCGCCGAGCTCGCTGCCGCGGTCGAGTCGATCGAGCCCGTCCCGGGGACCGAGCGGCGGCACCTCGTCGCATTGCGGAAGCTGGGTCCGACGCCGGAGCGCTTCCCGCGCCGAGCGGGCGTCGCGGCTCGGCGCCCGCTCGCCTGACGGCTGGGTCCGACGCAGCCCTGCGGGGACGCCCTACCGCGTTTCACGTGAAACGCTCGCCGCCGGGGCCAGGCACGAGAAGCACCGACGCGGGTGCTGCCGTGCGTCAGCCCTGGTCGGCGTCGGCGTCGGCGTCGGCGTCGGCCTCGGCAGCGCTGGCGTCCGTGCGCTGGCCGTCGCTGTCGCCGTCGCCGTCGGCGACGGTGCTCGCCTGGGCGTCGTCGAACTCGGGGTCGTGCTCGGCGGTGTCCTCGGGGTCGGGCTCGAGGCCGCGGGGGCGGACGACGACGCAGCGCTGCGGCTCGCGGCCGGCGGACTCGGTGACGACCGCGTCGTGGTCCTTGAGGTGGAGGTGGACGACCTTGCGCTCGGCGGAGGACATCGGCTCCATCGTGACCGGGGCGCCGCTGGCGGCGGCGGTCTGGGCGGCGCGCTCCGCGGCGTCGTGGAGGACCGCCTCGCGTCGGCGGCGGTAGTCCTGGGCGTCGACGGTGACGTGCTCGGCGTCTTCCAGCCGGCGGTGGACGAGGGCGTTCACGAGATACTCGACGGCGTCGATCGTGTGGCCGTGCTTGCCGATCAGGAGGCCGAGCTCGTCGCCCTGCACCGTCGCGACGACGCCGTCGGGGGCCTTGCGGACGTGGACGCCCGCGTCGAGCCCGAGGCCGGCGCAGATGGCGAGGACGGTCTCGCGGGCGACCTCCGCCGTGGGCGAGTCGTCCTCGGGGCCGAGGCTCGCCTCGCGCCGAGGGCCCGGGCGCGGGCGGCGGCGCTCGGGGCGCTGGTTGCGGCCGCGGTCTCGGTCGCGGTCACGCGAGCGGGGGGCGGCAGCCGGCTGGCCCGTGCGCTCCGCCGGCAGCGGGCCGGTCAGCGACGCGATGACCCGGGCCGGCTCGCGGCCCACGCCCATGAGGCCGCGCTCGCCCTCGGAGATGACCTGGAAGGCCACGCGGCTCTTGTCGAGCCCGGGGAAGCGGCGCTCGAGGTCGCGGACGGCGGCCCACTTGGCCTCGCCGACCGTCTCGCCGACGCCCTCGGCGGTGGGCGGTGGCTGCTCGCTCACGACGCTGCTCCGCTCACGGCTCCGCTCCGCTCCCGCCCGGCTGGCTGCCCGGCTGCCCGCGCGGCCGATCCGGCTTGGCCGGGCGGCGGACGTCGCGTTGGCGCACCCGGTCGCCCTTGCGCTTCTTCGACGCCGAAGCGCCGGTGCCCGCGGTCGGGGCCTCCTCCTGCGGGGCGGCGCCGTTCGTGTCGACCGGGCCCTCGGGCTTCGGCTTCGGCTTGACCGGCTTGTCCTTGGGCGGTGGCGGTGGCTCCTTGCCCTTCTTGGCCGCCTTCTGGCTCGCCAGCAGGGGTGGCGGGAAGAAGGTGCGGATGATCAGCGCCTGGCCGACCGTCCACAGGTTCGTCGTGATCCAGTAGATCAGCAGGCCGGCGGGGAACGTCTGGTTGACGATCACCACCGCGAAGACCAGCGGCAGGGCCAGGAAGATGTAGCGCTGCGTCTTGTCGAGCGACGTCGGCATCAGCAGCGTCGAGGCCATCTGCGAGCCGACGTAGATGGTCATCATGATGATCAGCGACGCCGTCGGCAGGTCCTGCAGCGACGCCGTGATGTCGGGCACCACCGACCCGCCCAGGAACGAGAGGTCGTCGCCGGCCTGCACGTCCGAGCCGAGGTTCTTCAGGACGAAGTACAGGGAGATGAAGATCGGCGCCTGCACCAGGAGCGGGATGCAGGACCCGAACGGGTTGACCTTGTTCTCCTTGTAGAACGCCATCATCTCCTGGTTGAGCTTCTGGCGGTCGCCCTTGTGCTTCGCCTGGAGCTTCTTGATCTCCGGCTGCAGCGCCTGCATGGCCCGCATCGACTGCTGCTGCTTGACGGTCAGCGGGATCATCGCGGTGCGCACCATGCAGGTCAGGATCACGATCGACCAGCCCCACGTGACGCCGAGCGACTCGTGGATCCACTCCAGCAGGTTCTGGAGCGGCGCCTCGATCGGATCCAGCACGCCGGCGATCACGAGGGCGAAGTTGACGCCGATCACCGGCCGCTCCGCGGCGGGACGGGGTCGAAGCCGCCGTCGTTCCAGGGGTGGCAGCGGCCCAGGCGGCGGATCGCCATCCACGATCCGCGCAGCCAGCCGTGCGTGGTGATCGCCTCCTGGGCGTAGCGCGAGCAGGTCGGCTCGAAGCGGCAGTGGCGGGTCGCGCCCATGCCGCCCGGCCACAGCGGCCGAAGCACCCAGCGGTACGTGCCCCCCAGCACGCGCACGATCACGCGGCGGCTCCCTTGCTCGCGCGCGCGGTGAGGTCGCGCAGCTCCTCCACGAGCCAGGCGAAGCCCTGCGCCTCGACGGCGTCGGGCAGGCCCGGCCGGGCGACGACGACCAGGTCGCAGCCGCGCGGCAGGTCGCTCGACATCGCGGCGAGCGCCTCGCGGAGCTGGCGCTTCAGCCGGTTGCGCTCGACGGCGCCGCCCACCCGGCGGGACACCGAGAGGCCGACGCGGACGTCGCCGTCCTCGCCGGCCGAGCGCGGGAACGCGTACACGACCGCATGGCGGCTCGCGGTGGAGCGGCCCTGGCGGTAGACAGCGTCGAAGTCGGCGGAGCGCGTCAGGCGCCGCCGCGCGTCCGTGGCGGAGCGCCCCACCGGCCTACGCCGAAAGGCGCTTGCGGCCCCGGGCCCGACGCCGCTTGATGACGGCCCGGCCGGCGCTCGTCGACATCCGCTTGCGGAAGCCGTGGGTCTTGGCTCGCTTCCGGACGTTCGGTTGGTAGGTGCGCTTCATGTCGCTGCGTCTCGCTCGCTTGGGTCGGGCTCGCTCTAGCGGGCGGGAGTATACGGGGCGGTCGGGCCGGGCAACGCACACCCTGCAGGCGACGATCCGGACCGCTGGGGAAAACGGGTGGCGGCGAGGGCGGCAGATGGGGGACGCTGCGCCCACGAGCCGAGACGCGAAGCGCCGCGCGGGACCGCCCCCGGAGTTTTCCCCACCTGTGGAGCGTTCTGGGGAGAAGAGAAACTTCCTGCAAAGAGCGGCATTCCAGGACGCTCGCTCCCTGTTCGCGGCCCGCCAGGCGCTGCTATCGTCCGGCACCCGGAAGGGGGGAGCGTGCTGTCCAGCGGAGGCAGGGACGTGGGCTCGAGCGCCCATGCGAGCGATGACGCGGCCGGCGTCTGGTCGGCCGTCGTCGAGCGCCTGCAACAGAACCTGAACGACCAGGCCTACACGACCTGGTTCGGCTCCGCCTCGCCCCGATCGCTGGACGACGGGACCCTGGAGGTCGCCGTGCCCAACGAGTTCACGCGCGCCTGGATCGAGGGCCACTTCGGCTCGCTGATCGCGGCGGCAGCCCGTGACGTTCGCGGGACGGAGCTGGACGTCCGGTTCACGGTCGCCCAGCCCCCCGTCGGCAACGCGACGGGCGCCGACCTCGACCCGCTCCCGTCGGCACGGCCGGTTGCGGCCGAGCCGGTGGGACGCGAGGCCGCGCGCCTCAGCGCGAACTACACCTTCGACCACTTCGTGATCGGCTCGTCGAACCGCTTCGCGCACGCCGCGGCCCTCGCCGTGGCCGAGACGCCGGCGCAGTCCTACAACCCGCTCTTCCTGGCCGGCTCGACGGGCCTTGGGAAAACCCACCTCCTGCAGGCGATCGCGCACTACGTGCTCGAGGAGCACGCCGGGCTGCGCGTCCGCTACGTGACCTGCGAGGCCTTCACCAACGACTTCATCGACGCTTTGCAGGAGAAAAGGCTCGAGCAGTTCAAGGGCCGCTACCGCGCGTACGACGTCCTGCTCGTCGACGACATCCAGTTCCTGGCCGGCAAGCAGCGCATGCAGGAGGAGTTTTTCCACACCTTCAACACGCTGTACGAGTCCGGCAGCCAGATCGTGCTGAGCTCGGATCGGCCCCCGAAGGACATCTCGCCGCTCGAGGGACGCCTGCGCTCGCGGTTCGAGTGGGGGCTCATCGCGGACATCCAGCCGCCCGACCTCGAGACCCGCGTGGCGATCCTGCTCAAGAAGGCGAACCGCGACGGCATCACGATCGCCGACCGCGACGTGCTGACCGCGATCGCCCAGCGCATCCAGACCAACATCCGCGAGCTCGAGGGCGCCCTGACGCGGGTCGTCGCCTACGCGTCGCTGAACGGCGTGCCCATCACCGTCGACCTGGTGCGCGACGTCCTGCACGACCAGTTCCCCGAGGGGGCGCGGCTCGTCACCGTCGAGGAGATCCAGAAGGTCGTGGCCGACCACTTCCGGCTGACCATCGCCGACCTCCGCTCCGACCGGCGCACGCAGAACGTCGTCTTCCCGCGGCAGATCGCGATGTACCTGTGCCGCGACCTCACCGACCTCTCGCTGCCCAAGATCGGCGAGAAGTTCGGCGGCCGCGACCACACGACCGTGCACTACGGCCTGGGCCGCATCGCCCAGCGCATGCGCGAGGACCGCGCGATCTACAACCTCGTGCAGGACCTGACGGCGCGCGTGCGCCGCCTCTGATCCCGCCCGGCATGCCGTCGACCGACGCACCGGGCGCGCTCGCCCATGGACCCGAGGCCCCGGTGGAGAACGCCCAACAGGCTGGGCAGGACCGGGCGGTCCTCCCCGATGTTCGCCCCGGATCGGCGGCGGGCGCACCGATCACCAACGTCCCGCGAGGGTCGTGCCCGGATCCGTCCCCATCTCGCACAGGCCTCAAACGTCGGCAGACGTGCGGATGCGCGGGGTTCTCCCCGACGTCAACAGCCCCTACTACGACGACGAACCTCTCTACTATCTCTACCTCCTCATGCGTATCACTTGCCGTAAGGACATCCTCGCCGAGCGCCTTGCCGTGGTCGGCCGCGCCGCCTCCACCCGCGCCGGCATGCAGGTCGCCAGCGGCATCCGCATCACCGCCACCGGTGCCGAGCAGCCGCTCGAGCTCGCCGCCACCGACCTGGAGCTGTCGCTGCGCGTGCCGGCCGACGCCGAGCAGGTGCACGAGCCCGGCTCCATCGTCGTGCCCGCCCGCCTGGCGCAGGAGGTCATCCGCGCGCTCCCCGGCGAGACCGTCACGCTCGCCGCCGACGGTCCAGCGCGGCTGCGCGTCTCCAGCGGCTCGGGCGAGTACGCGCTGCACGCCTTCCCCGCCGACGACTTCCCGCGCCTGCCGGAGCCCGACCCCGAGCGCGCCTTCACGCTCGACCGCAGGGCCGTCGTCGCCACGATCGAGCAGGTCGCGCGCGCCGCCTCGCGCGACGAGTCGCGGCCCGTGCTGACGGGCGTCCTCGTCCACTTCGAGGCGCACGCGCTGACCATGGCCGCCACCGACTCCTACCGCCTCGCCGTCCGCGAGCAGCCGCTGGAGGGCGGGGCGCCCGAGCCGCTCGAGGCCATCGTGCCGGCGCGCGCCCTGCAGGAGGTCGCGCGCCTGGCCGGCTCGGGCGAGGGCGGCATCGACGTGGTGGTGCAGGACAACCTCGTCGGCTTCGACATCGACGGCGTGCAGCTCACCGCGCGCCGCATCGACGGCCAGTTCCCGAACTTCCGCTCGCTGCTGCCCGACAGCCACACCCACGAGCTGACGCTGCCGCGCGCCGAGGTGCTCGACATCGTCCGCCGCGTCGGCATCTTCGCCCGCCAGAACGCACCCGTCCGTGTCCGGCTGGCCGCCGGCGAGCTGACGATCTCGGCGCAGACGCCCGACGTCGGCGACGCCCGCGAGAGCCTGCCGACCGCGTTCAACGACGAGCCCTTCGAGATCGGCTTCAACCCGGACTACCTGCGGGACGGCATCGAGGCCGTCGGCGGGGACGAGCTCGTGCTGCGCCTGATCTCGCCGCTGCGGCCGGCGCTGCTCAAGGGCCGCGGCGACGACTTCTGGTACCTGCTCATGCCGATCCGGCTGACCTAGGCGGGGTCGCCGGGCTGCGCGTCGACCGTCTCCGGGCCGTCTCCTTCCGCTGCTACGCGGCGCTGGAGACCGGCCTCGCCCCCGGCACGACCCTCGTCGCCGGCCCGAACGGCGCGGGCAAGACGAGCCTGCTGGAGGCCCTGCACGTCGCCCTCGTCGGCACGTCGCCGCGCACCTCGACCGACGTCCGCTGCATCCGCGACGGCGAGCCCTTCCTGCGCGTCGAGCTCGAGGGCGAGCAGGGCGGCCGCCCGGCGTCGACGAGCGTGGCCATCGCACCGGGCGAGCCGAAGCGCATCACCATCGACGGCGCGCCCGTGCGCAGCGCCGATGCCCTCGCCGAGCGCTTCGCGTGCGTCGTCTTCCTGCCCGAGCGCCTCGACGTCGTGAAGCGCGCGCCGGCCCTGCGCCGCGCCTACGTGGATCGCGCGGTGGCCCGCCTCTGGCCGGCCTACGCGCGCACCAGCAGCGCCTACGCCGCCGCGCTCGAGCAGCGGGTGGCGCTGCTGCGGCGGATCCGCGCCGGGCGGGCCTTCCCGGGCGACCTCGACCCGTGGGACGAGCAGCTCGCCCAGGCCGGGGCCGTCGTCGCGCAGGCCCGGCAGCGCTTCTGCGAGCGCGCCGAGCCGCTGTTCCGCGAGCGGCTCGGGCTGCTCGGCGGCCACGGCGACGACGCGAGCCTGCGCTACCGCAGCACGTGGCCGTCGACGGTCGAGGGGCTGCGCGCGGCGCTGGCGGAGCGCCGGTCCCGCGACCTCGAGCGGCTGACGACCTCGGCGGGCCCGCACCTGGACGACGTCGAGCTGCGCGAGCAGGGCCGCGAGCTCCGCGCCTTCGGCAGCCAGGGCGAGCAGCGCACCGCGGTCCTCGCCCTCCTGCTGGCCGAGGCCGCGCTGCTCCGGGAGACGCGGGGCGAGCCGCCGGTGCTGCTGCTCGACGACGTCCTCTCGGAGCTCGACGCGGGCCGCCGCGAGCGGCTGCTGGGCCTGCTCGCGGAGCATGGCCAGGCCGTCGTCACCGCGACGGACGCCGAGGGCGTACGCGGCGCCGACCTGGTGCTGCGCGTGGAGCGCGGCGCGCTCGTGCCAGACGCCTGACGCCGCCGGCCGGTAGGATCGTCCCGATGGACGCGATCGGCGAGCTCCTCGAGGGCGCGCTGCCGGATGACCGGCCGGGCGGCGCGCTCGTCCCCGTGCTGCGGGCCTGGGCCGACGCGGTCGGGCCGGAGATCGCGCGCCACGCCAGCCCGGCCCGGCGGACGAAGGAGGGCGCCCTCGTCGTCCACACCAGCGACGCGGGCTGGGCGCAGGCGCTCACGCTCATGGCGGACGACCTCGTCGGCAAGCTCGCCGCGGCGCTCGGCGCCGACGCGCCGCGCTCGATCCGCTTCCAGGTCGGAACCGTGCGTGCGCCCTCCGACGCCGAGCCCGACGCGCACGAGCCCGACGCGCAGGCCCACGCCGCCGCGGCCGCGCTCGCCGCGCCCATCGCCGACGAGCGCCTGCGCGCCGCCGCGGAGCGTGTCATCGCTCGCTCCCTGAACCGGGCCGATTCCGCATAACGGTGCGCCTTGGCGCCGCGTGGCAGGGGCTGTCTCTGCTACCCTTTCCGGCAACGAATCCACCGCGACGAAGGGTCGGTTTGACGAGTTCGGAGTACGGCGCAGCGGGCATCACGATCCTCGAGGGTCTCGAGGCCGTCCGCCGTCGACCCGGCATGTACATCGGCTCCACGGGTACGCGCGGCCTGCACCACCTCGTCTACGAGGTGCTCGACAACGCCGTCGACGAGGCGCTCGCCGGGCGCTGCGACGACGTGGTCGTGACGCTGCATCCCGATGGATCGGTGACCTGCACGGACAACGGCGCCGGCATCCCGGTCGACCTGGTGCCGGAGACGGGCCTGCCAGGCGTCCAGATCGTGCTGACGAAGCTGCACGCAGGCGGCAAGTTCGGCGGCGACATGTACAAGGTGTCCGGCGGCCTGCACGGCGTCGGCGTCAGCGTGGTCAACGCGCTCTCGGAGCGCCTGCACGTCGCCGTCCGCTGGCGGGACGGCAAGGTCTACGAGCAGGACTACGCGCGCGGCGAGCCCCTCGGCCCGCTGACGGCGACCGGCAGCTACGAGGGCCGGACGGGCACCACGGTGACCTTCCTGCCGGACCTCGAGATCTTCGACGAGGGCACGTACGACTACGCGACGCTGGCGCAGCGCATGCGCGAGATGGCGTTCCTGACCGCGGGGCTGCAGCTGACGCTCGTCGACGAGCGCGGCGAGGACCGGCGCGAGACCTGGCGCTACGAGGGCGGCATCGCGGAGTACGTGAAGCACATCAACGCGCAGAAGGAGCCCATCCACGAGCGCATCGTCGCCGTGGCCGGGCGCGAGGACGACGTCGACGTCGAGGTCGCGCTGCAGTGGAACGCGAGCTACCAGCCGGCGGTCTTCTCGTTCGCCAACAACATCAACACGCACGAGGGCGGCACGCACCTGACCGGCTTCAAGTCGGCCCTCACGCGCACCGTCAACAACTACGCGCGGTCGAGCGGCGTCCTCAAGGAGAAGGACGAGGGCCTCTCGGGCGAGGACGTGCTCGAGGGGCTCGCGGCCATCATCTCGGTGAAGCTCCGCGAGCCGCAGTTCGAGGGCCAGACGAAGACCAAGCTCGGCAACTCGCCGGTCGCCGGCATCGTCAACACGCTCACGGGCCAGCAGCTCGCGCAGTTCTTCGACGAGAACCCCAACGAGGCGCGCGCCGTCGTGCAGAAGGTGGTCTCGGCCGCGCGCGCCCGGGCCGCGGCGCGGCGCGCGCGCGAGGCCGCCCGCAAGACCGCCTTCGGCAACGGCGGGCTGCCGGGCAAGCTCGCGGACTGCTCGTCGACCGACCCGTCGCGCTCGGAGCTCTACCTCGTGGAGGGGAAGAGCGCCGGCGGCACGGCGTCCGACGGCCGCAACCAGGAGTTCCAGGCCATCCTGCCGCTGCGCGGGAAGATCCTCAACGTCGAGAAGGCGCGGATCGACAAGGTCTTCGCGAACACCGAGATCCAGGCCATGGTCACGGCCATGGGCACCGGCACCGGCGAGGAGTTCGACCTCGAGAAGGCGCGCTACCACAAGCTCGTGGTGATGACGGATGCCGACGTCGACGGCGCGCACATCCGCACCCTCATCCTGACGTTCCTGTTCCGCCACATGCCGGGGCTGATCGAGGCCGGCTACGTCTACATCGCGCAGCCGCCGCTGTACCGGGTGAAGCTGGGCCGCGAGCAGTTCTACCTGGAGAAGGACGGCCAGCTCGAGGACCTGCTGATCCGCGAGCGCCTCGACCGCATCGAGATCGCCGACGGCGCCGGCCGCGACTTCACGCTCGACCAGGCCAGCTACGGCCAGCTGGTGCGGCGCCTGCGCGAGTACGAGGGCTGGGCCGGGCGCCTGCGGGCCGAGCACGGTGCGGGCGCGGTGGACTACGTGCGCGACTCCAGGCTGCTGACGGCCGAGATCCCCGACCTCGCGGCGCTGGTGCGCTTCTTCGAGGAGGGGCACGCCGACGACGAGGAGTTCGAGGTCGCCGTCGTCACCACGGACGACGATGGCCGGTCGCTGCTGGTCCGTCGCACCGAGCGCTACACCGGCACGGTCTCCACGATGGCCCTGCCGATGGCGCTGTTCGAGTCGGAGGCCCTGGTCAAGCTGCGCGAGGTGCACACGCGCCTGGTCGACGCGGTCGGCCCGGCGCCCTTCACCGTGACCCTCGGCAAGCGCGAGCGGATGGCGGCCACGCACGGTGCGCTGCGGCGGGCGATCCTCGACCTGGCCCGCGAGGGCATCGAGGTCAACCGCTTCAAGGGCCTCGGCGAGATGAACTCCGAGCAGCTGCGCGAGACCGCGATGAGCCCCGAGACGCGCGTGCTGCAGCGCGTCGGGCTGGAGGACGCCCAGGGGGCGGACGAGATCTTCACGCTGCTGATGGGCGACCAGGTCGAGCCGCGCCGGGAGTTCATCGAGACCAACGCGCGCGACGTCCGATCGCTGGACGTCTGAACCGAACCGGACGGTAGGAGCACGTGAGCGCTGACGAGACCACATTCGCGGCCGGCGACGGCGGGGACGGCCGCATCGAGGACCTCGACCTCGCCGACGAGATGCGCTCGTCGTACCTCGACTACGCGATGAGCGTGATCGTCGGGCGCGCGCTGCCCGACGTGCGCGACGGCCTCAAGCCCGTGCACCGCCGCGTGCTGTACGCGATGAACGGCCTGGGCCTGCAGCCGAACCGGCCCTACGTGAAGTGCTCGCGCGTCGTCGGCGACACGATGGGCCTGTACCACCCGCACGGCGACTCGGCGATCTACGACACCCTGGTGCGCCTGGCGCAGCCGTTCGCGTCGCGGGCGCCGCTCGTCGACGGGCAGGGCAACTTCGGCTCCATCGACGGCTGGCCCGCGGCGGCCATGCGGTACACGGAGTGCCGGCTCGCGCCGCTCGCGATGGAGATGCTGCGCGACCTGGAGTCGGAGACGGTCGACTTCGGCCCCAACTACGACGGCTCCACGACGCAGCCGCTGGTGATGCCGGCGCGCTTCCCGAACCTGCTGGTCAACGGCTCCTCGGGCATCGCCGTCGGCATGGCGACGAACATCCCGCCGCACAACCTGGGCGAGACGATCGACGCGACCGTCGCGATGATCGACAACCCGGACGTGACGCTCGAGGAGCTGCTCGAGGTCATGCCCGGCCCGGACTTCCCGACCGCAGGCGAGATCCGCGGCACCGCCGGCATCCGCGAGGCGTACCTCACCGGCCGCGGCAAGGTGCGCGTGCGGGCCAAGGCCGAGATCGAGGAGCTCTCGAACGGCCGCACGGCCATCGTCGTGACCGAGCTCCCGTACACGATCCGCAAGGGCGGCGACGACGGCGTGATCGCCAAGATCGCGCAGCTCGCCAACGAGAAGGTGATCTCCGAGGTCGCCGACATCCGCGACGAGTCGTCGCACCGCGTCGGCATGCGGATCGTGATCATCCTCAAGCGCGACGCGGTCGCCACCGTCGTGCTCAACAAGCTCTTCAAGCACACGCCGCTGCAGTCCACGTTCGGCGTCTACATGCTGGCGCTGGTCGACAACGTCCCGCGCATCCTCGGCCTGCGCGAGATCCTCACGCACTACATCGCGCACCAGAAGGACGTCGTCACCCGCCGGACGAAGTTCCTCCTGGAGCGGGCCGAGCGCCGCGCGCACATCCTCGAGGGCTTCCTCGTCGCGCTCGACAACCTGGATGACGTCATCACGCTGATCCGGGCGAGCGCCGACGTCGAGAGCGCGCGGACGGGCCTCATGGAGACCTACGAGCTGTCGGAGATCCAGGCCCAGGCCATCCTCGACCTGCGCCTGCACCGGCTGACCTCGATGGAGCAGGCCGAGACGCGCCAGGAGCACGCCGAGCTGACGGCGGAGATCGCGCGCCTGCGCGGCATCCTGGGCGACGAGCGCAAGGTCTACGAGCTCATCCGCACCGAGCTGCTCGAGGTCAAGGCCAAGTACGCCGACCCGCGGCGCACGCAGATCGTGCCCGACGAGGGCGAGATCGACCACGAGGCGACCATCCCGGACGAGCCGATGGTCATCTCGCTGACCAGCACGGGCTACGTGAAGCGCGTGGCGCTCGACGAGTATCGCGCCCAGCACCGCGGCGGCCGCGGCCGCATGGGCATGCGCACGAAGGAAGACGACTGGATCGCGCACCTCTTCGTGGCCTCGGCGCACGACTGGATCCTCTTCTTCACGTCGCGCGGAAAGGTCTACCGCGTCAAGGCGTGGGAGCTGCCGCTGGCCAACCTGCAGGCGCGCGGCCGGCCGATCGTGAACTTCCTCCCGCTCGCGGAGGAGCGAGCACGTGATGACGGTGTTCCGCACCCGCGACTTCTCCGAGGGCGAGTACCTCGTCTTCGGCACGCGCCAGGGCGTCGTCAAGAAGACGCCCTTCGCCGCCTACGACACGCCGCGCCGGGCCGACGGCATCATCGCGATCCTGCTGCGGGACGGCGACGAGCTCGTCGACGTGCGCCTGACCAGCGGCAACGACCGCATCGCGATGATCTCGCGCGGCGGCTACGCCGTGATGCTTCGCGGCAGGACGACGTGCGCCCGATGGGCCGCGACGGCCTCCGGCGTGCGCGGCATGAAGCTGCGGCCGAGCGACGAGGTCATCGCCATGCGCGTGCCGCGGGAGGACTCCGACCTCCTGGTCATCACCGCCGGCGGCATGGGCAAGCGCACGCCGATCGACCAGTACCGCGGTCCAGGGCCGCGCCACGATGGGCGTGATCACGCGCGACATGCGCGACGGCGACCTCCTGGTCGGCGCGCTGGCGGCCTTCGAGGGCGACCACCTGATGCTCATCACCGAGGGCGGGATCATCACGCGCATGGCCGTCGCGCAGATCCGCCGCACCGGCCGCATCGCCATGGGCGTCCGATCTCCAGCGCGTGGAGGAGGGCGACCAGATCGCCGCCGTCGCCCTGGTGCCGGAGGAGGAGGTCGCGGCGGAGGCTCGAGGCGGCGACCGAGGGCGAGGGCGCTCGAGGAGGGCGCTGAGCCGAACGTGGACCCGAGCGCCGAGGCGCACGCAGATGCTGACGCGGACGAGGACGTGGTGCCGCCGGAGGACGTGGCCATGGGCGCCGGGCTCGGCGAGCCGCCGGAGGATGTCGAGGCGGCGCTCGACGACTCCGAGGCCGGGACGCGCAGCCGGAGCCCGAGCCCGACGAGGAGCGATGACGGCCAGCGCGTCGCGGTCGGCGAGCGCGTCGCGGTAGCGCGCCGACGCCTCGGGGTCGACGTGGCAGACCGTCACGCCGGCGCCGAGCTCGAGCAGCGCCTGCACGCCGAGCCGCGGCAGCACCTCGAGGTGCCAGCGGAACGGCGTCGCGACGCCCGCGGGCCGCGTGTGCACGATGACGTTGAGCGGGATCGGGCCGTGCCGCGCGTCGAACGCCTCGACCGCCAGCCGCAGCGCGACGGCCAGGCGGGGCGGCTCGGCGAAGGCGTCCGGCGCCGTCGTCGAGCGGGGCGGCGCGGAGCTCGTGCGCCGACCCGCGGCGCCTCGGGGCTGAAGAGGACGACGCCGTCGGCGACCGTCACCACGCGCGGCCCGTCCAGCGGCGTGTCGAGCACGTCGGCGCCGCCGGCCGCGAGCGCGAGCTCCGTCGCCAGCCGCGGCGGCGGCGTCCGGCAGCGCCAGCATCTGCGAGTGGGAGTGCTCGAGCGACGCGCCGGCGCGTCGGCCCTCGTTGACGCCGGCCACCACGCCGGCCGGCCCGCCGCGGCGTGTGCCCGGGCCCGCTGCGCCCACGCCTCGGCGATCGTCTCCAGCAGGCCGGGCTCGAGCTCGGCCAGCCGCAGGACGTGGCGCCGCGCCGTGCGCGGCGACCTCGTGGGCGCCGTCGTCGCCGGCGACGGCGGGATAGAGGTTCGGCACCACGCGCACCCGCCAGCCGGGCCTGTCCGGCGCGGCGCCGGGCGGGCGGCCGAGCGCGAGCACCTCGGGCGGGGTCATGCGCCTCGTGCCCGTCGCAGAACGGGCAGGTCGGCGCGTCCGGCGACGGGCAGCACGAGCGACGTCGGGCGACGGCCGCGCGGCGCCCGGGCGCTCCGCGCGGCCCGGGCTGACGGCGACGAGGTCGCCCGAGTGGCGCGTCGCGTGCGCAGGGAGGACATGCCGGGGCGGAAGCGTAGAGCGCGTGGGTCGACCCACCTTGGCGTTCGCCGTCGTGTGCCGATAGCGTTCGGTGCTGTCTGGATCGGGCGCCCTACCCAGCGCCATGGCCTTCACCCGTCTCATCACGGCGGCGCTCGCCGCCGCGTTCGTCGCCGTCGCCGCGCCCGCGGCCTCCGCGGCGGACTGGAGCGTGCGCTCCCTCGCGGTGCCGTCGGCGCCGGGTCGCCAGCTGCTCGACAGCCGGCGGGTGGCAGCGGTCCGGCGTGGTCGTCGCGCCGGGCTCGTTCCGTGCGCTGGGCCTGACGTGGAGCGGGAACGCGCCCACCGCGATGGAGGTGCGGACCGCCCTCGCCGGCCAGCCGTTCGGCGCCTGGCAGGAGCTCGAGCCGAACGAGGACGGCAGCGGCCGGGCAGAGGCCGCGCGGCGCACGCCGACCGCCAGCGAGCCCCTCTGGGTGGGGCGGGCGGACCGCGTCCAGGTGCGCACCCGCGGTGCGTCGTCGAGCGTGCGCGTGGTCGTCATCGACCCCGGCTCGACCCCCCGCTCCCGCCCCCAGCACGCGGCCCGCGCCGCCGACGGAGGTGTGGCCCAGCCCACCATCGTCACCCGGGCGCAGTGGGGCGCCGACGAGTCGCTGCGCGGCGAGCCGCGCTACGCGCCGACCGTCCGCTACGCCGTCGTGCACCACACGGCCGGCTCCAACGACTACAGCCAGGCCGACGCGCCGGCCGTCGTGCGCGCCGTCTACCTCTACCACACGAGGACGCTGGGCTGGTCGGACATCGGCTACGCGTTCCTCGTCGACCGCTTCGGCACCATCTACGAGGGCCGCGCCGGCGGCATCACGCGGCCCGTCATCGGCGCGCACGTGTACGGCTTCAACACCGGCTCGACGTCGGTCAGCCTGATGGGCAACTTCGAGAAGGTCGCGCCGTCGCCCGAGCTCCTCGACGCGACCGCGCGGCTGCTGGCGTGGCGGCTCGACGTGGCCCACCTCGATCCGTCGGCGCTCGTGCGCACCGTCTCCGGCGGCGGCGACCGCTTCGCGGCGGGCGTCACCGTCGAGGAGCCGATGATCGCCGCCCACCGCGACTACGGCAGCACCGCCTGTCCGGGCGCGCTGGTGTACGCACAGCTCGACGCGCTGCGGGCCGCGGTGGTCGCCGTGCCGGGCCTGCGCATCTGGGATCCGCTGCCGCAGCCGCTCGACCCCGCCTTCACGGACGGACCGGTCCGCGTCTCCGCCCGCCTCTCGGCGGCCGCGACGTGGACGGTCTCGATCCTCG
The DNA here is from genome assembly GCA_963767885.1 of uncultured Actinomycetota bacterium. Classification (GTDB taxonomy): domain Bacteria; phylum Actinomycetota; class Thermoleophilia; order Gaiellales; family F1-60-MAGs149; genus CAVYFW01. The sequence goes on along the minus strand of CAVYFW010000007.1, from coordinate 249,533 downwards.
ACCCCGCCGGCACCGTGGTGGCGTCGGGCTCCGGCTCCGGCTCCCTCGTCGACTACACCTGGCCCGGCCCCGGGATCGGGGGCACCGTCGGCGACCTGACCTACAAGATCGAGGCCACCGGCGCGAGCGGCGCGGCGCGGCCCGCGACGGGCCGGCTGGACGGCCGCGACCTGCAGACGCCCGACGACATCCCGAGCGTCCCGCTCGCCGACGTCGCCGCGAAGCCCCGCATCCTGACCCCGAACGGCGACGGGGACGGCGACACGATCACCCTGGCCTGGCGCCAGGGCGTCCCGGCCCGCGTGTCGGTGTGGGTCGACGACGCGCTCGGCACGGCGCATCTTCCCGCTGTCGGTGCGCGACCTGCAGCCCGGCTCGCAGCAGATCAGCTGGGGCGGCCTCGACAGCAGCGGCGTGCCCCTGCTGAGCGGGCGCTACGTGCTGCGCCTGGTGCTGGAGCAGATCGGCGTCGCCCCGCTGGTGCAGGCAACGGCCATCGACGTGCGCCGCGGCGCCGGCAACCTCGCCGTCACGCGCTTCGTCTCGCCGAACGGCGACGGGCGGCTGGAGCAGGCGCAGATCGCGGTCGACCGCATCGAGGGCGGGCCGATGCGCGTGCGCGTCGTGAAGGGCGCCGCGACGGTGGCCACCCTGCTCGACACGCCGGCGACCGTGGGGCCGCAGCGCCTCACGTGGGACCCGAGCGGCGTGCCCGACGGCCTCTACCGGCTGCTCGTCGACGCGCCCTCGCCCGGCGGCACGCTGGTGCTGGGCGCGAAGGTCACCGTCGACCGCACGACGCCGCGCGCCCGGGTCGTGTCGGTGCGCCGCCGCGGGCGCGTGGTGCGGGTCGTGCTGCGCTTCTCGGAGACCGTGACCTGGCGCCTGCAGAGCAAGCGCGCGCTGCTGCGGGCCGGGGAGCGCGCCGGCAGGATCACGATCGACCTGCCGCGCCGCCGCATCGGGCGCACGATGACGCTCTACCTGCGCGACCGGGCCGGCACGCCGGCGAAGCCGATCCGCATCTGGCGGCCGTAGACGCCGCGTCAGACGGCGAGGACGTGGTCGGCCGCGGCGGTCAGGCCGTCGGCCCGGCGCGCCCCGGCGGGCAGCTCGCCATCGCGGCGCGAGACCCAGACGACGAGGCCGAACCCGGCCGCCAGGGCGCCGACCACGTCGTTGGGCAGCGAGTCGCCGACCATGGCCGCGTCCGCCGGCTCGACGCCCACCGCCGCGGCGGCGTGCGCGAACGCCCGGACGTCGGGCTTCGCGACGCCGAGCTCCTCCGAGATGCAGATCGCGTCCACCAGCTCGTCGACGCCGGTCGCCCGGAGCTTGCGCCGCTGGATCTCCGACGGGCCGTTCGTCAGCACCCCCGTGCGCAGCCCCGCGGCGTGCAGCCGCTCCAGCGTCGCCCGCGCGTCGTGGTGCAGGCTCGCGCCGTCGATCGTCTGGTTCTTGGCCTCGGTGTAGGCGGCGAACAGCTCGTCGTCGAGGTCGTGCCACGGCTCCAGGGCCTCCGCGAGCCGCTGCCGGCGGTACTGGCGGAAGTCGATCGCGCCGTCCAGCATCGCCTGGTAGTGCCGCTCGAACGACGAGTGGTAGCGCTCGCGCAGGGCCGGCAGGTCGACGCCCGGCAGCCGCGCCGCGATGAGGCCCGCGACGACGTCCCACGCCTCCTGCTCCACCCGCGAGTGGTCGGTGAGCGTGTCGTCGAAGTCCAGGATGACCGCCCGCAGCGGCACGCTCCGAGTGTAGGCGCCGGGCCGGTGCGCTACGCGCGGACGGCGGGCGCGGTCTCCAGCGGCACCGCCTCGATCACGTCGGCGAGCCGACCGAGCTCGGCGCGGATGGTGCGCTCCACGAGCGGTGGCCGGCCGGTGCAGGCGTTGACCGCGATGCCGGCGACCTCGAGCCCGTGCGCGCGTGCGGCGCCGAGCGTCAGCGCGACGGCGTTCAGGGCCCCGGCCTCGGGGCGCGTGACGACCACCAGCGGCAGGCCGAGCGCGACCGCCATCGTGGCCACGGTCTCGTGGTCGCTGAGCTCGTCGAGCAGGCCGCCCGGCGCCTCGACGACCACGCCGTCGGTGTCCGGCCGCAGCCGCTCCACGGCCTCCACGACGTGCGCGGCGCGCGCCGGGGCCGCCCGCTCCAGCCGTGCCGCGGCGGCCGGCGGCAGCGGGGCGTGGTAGCGGTGCACCGTCACGCAGACCGCGCCGGGCGCCCGCTCGGCGACCGTGCGCGCGTCGTCGGACGGCCCGGTCTGGACCGCGCAGACGTAGCCGGCCCTCCGCCGGCGCGCGAGCTCCCGTCGCAGGAACCCGATCGCCACGTGGGTCTTGCCGCAGTCCGGCAAGGACCCGATCAGCAGGACGTCGAGGATGCGGCGTACGCTACAGGCCCGTCCGGCGCCTGTGGGAACGTCCGTGCTCAGACGTCGTGGACGCGCACGATCTCGCCCGAGGCGAACGCCGCGTCCTCGCCGCGCTCGCCGTCGCGCACCACCAGCCGGCCCGCGGCGTCGACGCCGACCGCCGTGCCCGTGCGGGTCGCGCCGTCTCCGAGATCGAGCTCGACCTCGAGGCCCGCGAGCCCGTCGACGGCCGCCCAGCGGTCGAGCAGCGCCCGGAAGCCGAGCGCCTCGAACTCGCGGTAGGCGGCCTGCAGGCGGTCGATCAGCTCGTGCAGCAGCGCCAGGCGGTCGACCGGAGCGCCGGTCTCGACCAGCAGCGAGGTCGCCGGCAGGCGGTCCGTCTGCGGGAGGTCGCCGGCCTGGACGTTGACGTTGACGCCCATGCCGAGGGCGACCCAGTGCGGGCGGCCGGCCGGGGTCTCCAGCTCGGCGATCACGCCCGCGAGCTTGGCGCCGCCCACGACGACGTCGTTCGGCCAGCGCACCTGCGCACGGCACCGGCAGCGACTCGGCCACGGCGATCGCCGCGACCAGCGTCAGCGGCGCGAGCGACTCCGGCGGCGTCTGCGGCCGCAGCAGCAGCGAGCTGAGCAGGCACGTCCCGGGCGGCGCGATCCAGGCGCGCCCCTGGCGCCCGCGGCCCGCCGACTGGAACTCCGTGACGGCGAGGAAGCCCTCCGGCGCGCCGGCTGCGGCGGCCCCGCGCACGATGTCCTGGGTCGACGGGCAGTCCGGCAGGAGCGACGCGAGCTGGCCGAAGCGCTGGCTCGTGGCAGGGGCGGCGGATTCGGCCACCTGGCTACAATACCCCGCCCTGATGCGCGCCCTCTCCCACCGCTTCCGCCCCGGCACCATCCGGTGAGGCCCGCCCGATGACCGACCTCTCGCTACCCCTCGAGCGGGCGGCGATCGAGGCGATCATCCCGCATCGCGACCCGTTCCTGCTCGTCGACCGCATCGTCGAGCTCGAGCCGGGCGTGCGCGCGCGGGGCGACGTGGGAGATCCACGAGCGCCTGCCGTTCCTCGCCGGCCACTTCCCGGGCAACCCGATCGTGCCCGGGCGTGCTGATGGTCGAGTCCGCCGCGCAGGTCGGCGCCGTCTGCGCGCTCACGCACCCCGACCACCAGGGCAAGTTCGGCGTCTTCGCCGGCATCGACGAGGTGCGCTTCTCGCGCATCGTGCGGCCGGGCGACACGCTCGCGATCGACATCGTCGTCGACCGGCTGCGCGGCCGCATCGGGCGCGCCTCGGCGACGCTGACCGTGGACGGGGAGCAGGCCGTGCGCGGCGTGCTGACGTTCGCCCTGCTCGAGGAGCCGCCGGCGTGATCGCCTCCGTGCAGTCGCGCGTCGGCCTCGTGTCGGTCGGCGCGGCGGTGCCCGAGCGCGTCGTCACCAACGACGAGATCGCGCAGCGGGTCGAGACCTCGGACGAGTGGATCGTCACGCGCACCGGCATCCACGAGCGCCGCGTCGCCGCACCGGACGAGTACTCGCACGACCTCGCGCTGCGGGCCGCCGAGGACGCGCTCGACCGCTCGGGCCTGGCGCCGGCCCAGATCGACCTCGTGGTCTGCGCGACGACCTCGCCCGCGAGCTTCTTCCCCTCGACCGCCGTCCTGGTGGCCGAGGCGATCGGGGCGCACGGCGCGGGTGCCTACGACCTGGCCGCGGCCTGCACCGGCTTCCCCTACGCGCTCTCGCAGGCCATCGGCCAGATCCAGGCCGGCCTCGCGGAGCACGCCCTGGTCATCGGCGCCGACACGCTGTCGAAGGTGCTGGACTGGGACGACCGCGCGACCTGCATCCTCTTCGGCGACGGCGCGGGGGCGGTCGTCGTCTCCGCCGACGCGGCCGGGCAGCACACGCTGGCGATCGAGCTCGGCGCCGACGGGGCGCGCGCCGGCGACCTCTACGTCCACGCCCTCGATCCGTCGGACCGCTACCTCAGGATGAACGGCGGCGAGGTCTACAAGTTCGCGACGAGGACGATGGTGGATGCGTCGACGCGGCTCCTGGAGCGGTCTGGGCTCACCGTCGAGGACGTCGACTGGTGGGTACCGCATCAGGCGAACCAGCGGATCATCGATCATGCCGTCCGGCGCCTGGAGATCGAGCCCGGCCGCGTGCTGACGAATCTCGACCGATTCGGCAACACGTCGGCAGGCTCCATCCCCATCTGCCTCGAAGAAGCATGGCGAGCAGGACAGATTCAGGCCGGTGACCGGCTCATGATGATCGGATTCGGCGGCGGCCTCGCGTGGGGCGCGGTTCTGATGGAATGGGCAGGACAGCCGCAGGACGAGCGCGACGAACGGAGGGACGGGTAGTGGCGAAGGTGGCGTTCTGCTTCCCGGGGCAGGGATCGCAGGAGGTCGGCATGGGCCGCGCGATGGCCGAAGCCTTCCCCTCCGCACGCGAGGTGTTCGATCGCGCGAGGAACGCCCTCGGCTTCGACCTGCGCCAGATCTGCTTCGACGGTCCGCTGGAGCGGCTGTCGTTGACCGAGATGACCCAGCCCGCCCTGACCGCGACGTCGCTGGCCTGCCTGGCCGCGGTGCGCGAGGCCGGCGTGGAGCCCGACTACGTCGTCGGCCACTCGGTCGGCGAGTACGCGGCGCTGGTGGCCTCCGGCGCGATCAGCGACGAGGACGCGCTGCGCCTCGTGCAGGAGCGCGGGCTGGCGATGGCCGAGGCGGCCCTCGAGGCGCCCGGCGCGATGGCCGCGGTGCTCGGGCTGGCCGACGAGGAGGTCGAGCGCCTCTGCGAGGGCATCGAGGGCGTGTGGCCGGCCAACTACAACTGCCCGGGCCAGCTGGTGGTGTCCGGCACCGAGGAGGGCGTCGCCCGCCTGATGGAGGCCGCGAAGGCCGCCGGCGCGCGCCGCGCCGTCCGCCTCAACGTGTCCGGCGGCTTCCACTCGCCGCTCACGGCCTCCGCCCGCCGGCGCCTGAAGCCCGCGCTGGACGCGGTGCGCTTCCACGAGCCCGTCACCCCGTTCCTCTCGACGGTGACCTGCCGCCTGGAGAACGCGCGCGAGATGGCGCCGATCCTGCTCGACCAGCTGACGGCGCCCGTGAAGTTCACGCAGGCCGTGGAGCGCCTCGCCTCCCGCGGCGCCAAGACGTTCGTCGAGGTCGGCTCCGGCAACGTGCTGACCGGTCTCGTGAAGCGCATCAACAAGGGCGTGCAGGCCGTCTCCGTCTCGACCCCGGAGGGCGTCGAGAAGCTGCGGGGGATGCTCGGGCGTGGCTGACGCGCGCCCCCTGGACGGGCGCGTCGCGCTGGTCACGGGCGGCTCGCGGGGCATCGGGCGGGCGATCAGCATGGAGCTGGCGGCCGCCGGCGCGCGCGTGGGCGTGAACTACGCGAGCAACGCCGGCGCGGCGGACGAGGTCGTGGGCGCGATCCGCGCGGCCGGGGGCGAGGCCGTGGCGCTGCAGGCCGACGTCGCCGATCCGGAGCAGGCCGGCGGCCTGGTCGAGGCCATCGAGGGCGCGTTCGAGGGCGACCTGGAGATCGCCGTCCTCAACGCCGGCATCACGCGCGACGGCCTGATCGCGCGCCTCGGCCCCGAGGAGTGGGACGCCGTCATCGACACGAACCTCGGCGGCGCCTTCCACGTCGCCCGGGCCGCGAGCCGCCGCATGATCCGCAAGCGGCGGGGGTCGATCGTGACGCTGTCGAGCGTCGTCGGCCTGCGCGGCAACCCGGGCCAGACGAACTACGCCGCCTCCAAGGCCGGGCTGATCGGGCTGACCAAGGCCCTGGCCCGCGAGCTCGGGTCGCGCGGGGTGCGGGTCAACTGCATCGCGCCCGGCTACATCACGACGGAGCTGACCGACGTGCTGTCCGAGGAGCTGCGCGGCGAGCTGCTGAAGGCGACGCCGCTCGCGCGCCTCGGCGACCCCGAGGACATCGCGCGCGCGGTGCGCTTCCTGGTCTCGGACGATGCGGCGTTCATCACCGGCGCGGTGCTGCAGGTCGACGGCGGGATGGGCATGTAGCCATGGCCCGGCGGGTGGTCATCACCGGCCTCGGCGCGGTCAACGCGATCGGCGGGTCGGTTCCGGAGGTCGAGGCGGGCCTGCGCGCGGGCCGCCCGGGCGGCGGACCGATCACGCTCTTCGACACCAGCGAGTCGCCGGTCACGATCGCCTGCGAGGTCAAGGGCTTCGACCCGACGGCGGTCATGGAGAAGAAGACCGCGCGGCGCACCGACCGCTTCTGCCAGCTCGCCGTCGCCGCCGCCAAGGAGGCCGTCGCGCACGCGCGGCTGGAGATCGAGCCCGAGGCCGACCGCATCGGCGCGTCCATCGCGACCGGCATCGGCGGGCTGGACACGCTGCTGACCGCCCACAAGCACCTGTTCGACCGCGGCATCGAGCGCTTCTCGCCCTTCTGGGTGCCGGCGCTGATCCCCAACATGGGTGCCGCGTACGTGTCCATGGAGCTCGGGACGCGCGGCCCGCTGACCGCGGAGTGCACGGCCTGCTCGGCGTCCGCGATGTCGCTCGGCGACGCGATGCTCTACATCCGCAACGACATGGCCGACGTCATGCTCGCCGGCGGCAGCGAGGCGGCCGTCACGCCGATGGGCGTCGGCGGCTTCCACGGCATGCGCGCGCTCTCGACGCGCAACGACGACCCCGAGGGCGCCAGCCGGCCGTTCGACGCCACCCGCGACGGCCTCGTCATCGGCGAGGGCGCCGGCGTCGTGGTGCTGGAGGAGCTCGAGCACGCCCGCGCCCGCGGCGCCACCATCCTCGCCGAGCTCACCGGCTACGGCCTCTCGTCCGACGCGCTGCACGTCACGGAGCCGGACCCCACGGGCGTCAACCCGGCGCGCGCGATCACCATGGCCCTCGCCGACGCCGGCCGCCAGCCCGGCGACGTCGACTACGTCAACGCGCACGGGACGTCCACCCCGGTGGGCGACACCGCAGAGACCCGTGTGCTGAAGCGCGTCTTCGGGGACAGGGAGAACGTGCCCCCGGTCTCGTCCACGAAGTCCATGACCGGCCACATGCTCGGCGCGGCCGGGGCGACCGAGGCCGTCTTCTGCGTCCTCGCCATCAACGGCGGCTTCCTGCCGCCGACGATCAACCTGCACCACCCCGACCCGGAGTGCGACCTCGACTACGTGCCCAACGAGGCGCGCGATGCCGACGTCGCCGTGACGATCTCCAACGGGTTCGGGTTCGGCGGGCACAACGCCTGCCTCGTCATCGAGCGCTTCGCGGAGTAGGCTCCCGTCGCGCGGAACGCGCATGGCTCACAACATTTCGGTCGACATCTCCCGTCCAGACGAGGATCCGCCGCCCCAGCCGGAGCGGCGTCATCCCAACACGTGCCCGGTCTGCCACTCGCACTACCGGGACGACGAGCTGCGCGAGCGGCTGCGCGTGTGCGGGCAGTGCGGCTACCACTTCCCGGTCGGCGCGCGGGAGCGGATCGAGCAGCTCGTCGAGGAGGGGACGTTCGTCGAGCACGACGCCGACCTGCGCTCCGCCGACCCGCTGGCCTTCGTCGACCTCAAGACGTACATCGACCGCCTGGCCGCGGCCGAGCTCGAGACGGGCCTGGGCGACGCGATGGTCATCGGCACCGCGTCGATCGCCGGCCGCCCGGTCGTCCTCGCGACGATGGACTTCGGCTTCATGGGCGGCTCGATGGGCTCGGTGGTGGGCGAGAAGTTCGCCCGCGCGTGCGACCTCGCGATCGCGCACGACGTGCCGCTGGTGTGCGTCGCGGCCTCCGGCGGCGCGCGCATGCAGGAGAACATCCTGGCGCTGATGCAGATGGCGAAGACCGTCGCCGCGCGTCGACGCGCTGAACGAGTCCGGCGTCCCGTTCATCTCCGTCATCGCCCACCCCACGACGGGCGGCGTGATCGCGTCGTTCGCGGCGCTGGGCGACGTCGCGCTGGCCGAGCCCGGTGCGCTGATGAGCTTCGCCGGCCCGCGCGTGGTGCAGCAGACGACGCGCGAGACGCTGCCCGACGACTTCGGCCTCGCCGAGGCCAACCTGCGCCTCGGCCACGTCGACGCGGTGGTGCCGCGGACCGAGCTGGTCGAGACCCTGCAGCGCCTGCTCGGCGTCCTGGGCGGCGAGTCGCACGTCGAGGAGGTGCCGGAGGAGGTCGCGGCCACCAACGGCGCCGGCGGGCCGCTGGGCCGGCTCCGCCACCTGTGGCGCTTCCGCCGGGGGGACGATGGTCAGGGTTAGCGAGGAGTACCGGCGCATCCGGCGCCGCTTCCAGGAGCGCGCCGAGGAGTCCCAGATCTGGGACGCGGTGCAGCTCGCCCGCCACCAGAACCGGCCCTACACGCTCGACTACGTCGAGCACCTGATGACCGACTTCTTCGAGCTCCACGGCGATCGCGCGTTCGGCGACGACCCGGCGATCGTCACCGGCATCGGGCTCTACCACGGCCGCTCGGTGGTGGTGATCGGGCACCAGAAGGGCCGCGACCTGAACGAGCGGACGTACCGCAACTTCGGCATGGCGCGTCCCGAGGGCTACCGCAAGGCCATCCGCGCGATGGCGCTCGCGGACCGGCTGCGCTACCCGGTGCTGTCGTTCATCGACACGCCGGGCGCCTACCCCGGGGTCGGCGCCGAGCAGCGCGGCCAGGCCGGCATGATCGCCCGCTCCATCCTGGCCATGACCCGCCTCTCGGTGCCGGTCGTGGTCAGCGTCATCGGCGAGGGCGGGTCCGGCGGCGCGCTCGCGATCGGCGTCGGGGACCGCGTGGTGATGCAGGAGCACGCCATCTACAGCGTGATCTCGCCCGAGGGCTGCGCCGCGATCCTGTGGAAGGACGCCGGCCAGGCCAAGAAGGCGGCCGTCGCGTTCCGGCCGACGGCCCGCGCGTGCCTCGACCTCGGCGTGATCGACGCCATCGTCGAGGAGCCGTCCGGCGGCGCCCACCGGGACCACGAGAAGGCCGCGCGGCTGCTGGACGACGCCCTCGAGCAGGCGCTCGACGAGGCGTCGCTCACGCCGGCGACGTCGCGGCGCCGCTCGCGGCGCGCGAAGTTCCGGGCGATGGGCGTGTGGGGCGTGGCCGAGCCGGACGATGCGTTCGGCGTGCTCGCCGTCAGCGACGCGCCGGCCGGATCGGGAGCGGCTTCCGGCTGAACGCCGCGAGGGCCTGCGACGTCACCCACACGGGCGTGATGCGCAGGCCGGGCTGGTAGGCGACCGAGCCGTCCGCGCCCTGCAGTGCGCGCAGGCGGGCCAGCGGCGTCGCGACCGGCCGCCCCGCGGCGAGCAGGGCCTGCACCGCCCAGGCCGCGGACTGCGCGTCGGCGCGCCCGCCGCGGTCGAGCGCGTAGCCGCCGTCGCGGGTGCGGAAGCGGGCCAGGGCCGCCAGCGCACGCTTGACCGGCCTGCTGCCCGCGCCCTTGCCCGCCGCCCGCAGCGCCTGGACCGCCGCCGCCGTGGTGTTCGAGTCCGGCGACACGCCGGCCGCGAAGCCGTAGCTGCCGTCCGCGCGCTGCGCGTTCACGAGGCCGCGCACGACGGCTGCCGGGATGGGCGCGCGCGCCGCCTTCAGCGCCAGCACGCCGAAGATCGTCGAGTTGACGAGCGGGCCGATGCGGCCGCCGTGCGTTGCGCGCTGCAGGTCGCGGACGAGGTTGCGCCCGCCGGCGTTGCGGGGATCGCGGCCGGCGGCGACGAGCGCCAGGGCGGCGAGCTCCACGTCGGTCGTGCTGCGCAGGCTCGCGCTGCGGGCGGCGATGCAGGCGGCGCCCTCGCTCGCGTCGCGGCCGGCGGCGGCGAGGCCGAGCACGACCCAGCCCGTGAGGTTGACGTCGCTCGAGCTGCCCGGCTCCCGGTAGCAGCCGCTCGCGTCCTGCTGGCGGTCGAGGTAGGCAGCCGCCTCGGACGCAGGCGAGGCGGCCGCGGCCGGCGCCAGCAGGAGCAGCGCGCCGAGCGCCGTCGCGGCGACGAGCTCCACCCGCAGGCGCCGGGCGTAGCGGTCGAGCAGCCGGATCAGCGCCGGGCCGGCGAGCCCCAGCAGGACGACGTTGGTGACGGCGTGGGCGACGTCGAACGGCAGGCCGCGCACCTCGGTCGCGATGAAGGCGGGCAGGTTCAGGGCCGGCCCGAACGCGGCGAGCTGCCAGGTGTTCATGATCGCGCCGAAGAGGAAGCCCCAGGCGCAGCCGTACGCCACCAGCGCCGCGGGATGGCGCAGCACGGGCGCGAGGAACCCGGCCATCGCCCCGCACAGGCCCCACGTCAGCATCTGCCACGGCGTCCACGGGCCCTGGCCGAGGAACGCGTTGGAGACGAGGGCGGCGGTCGCTCCGACGGCGGCGCCGGCCCGCGGCCCGAGCGCGACGCCCGTGACGATCGTGAGGGCGGTGACGGGCTGCGCGGAGGGGATCGCGACGAAGAGGACGCGTCCGGCCGCCGCAGCGGCGGCGAGGGTGGCGACGAGCGCGATCTCCCGCGTCCCGGCGCCGCCGCGCTCGTAGGCCAGCAGGCCCACCAGCAGGAGCGCGAGGCCGCCCAGGGCGACGGCGGAGGAGAGGGTCATGGGGCGGGCACCGCCTCCGTGGGCGTCGGACGGCCGAGCGGCACGATGCGGCCGGCGTCGAGGTGGACGATGCGATCGGCGGCCGCGGCCGCGAAGGTGGGGTCGTGCGTGGCGACGAGCGCGGTCCGGCCCCGCAGGAGCGCCGCGAGCTCGCCGCGGCGGGCGGGATCCATGCCGCGCGTCGGCTCGTCGAGCAGCAGGACGTCCGGCTCGGCCGCCAGCGCGGCGGCCAGCACGACGCGCTCCCGCTCGCCGACGGAGAGGTCGCGCGGATGGCGCTGCGCGTGGGCGGCGAGGTCGAGGGCGGCGATGGCGCCGTCGACCCGCGGCGCCGCGTCCGCCGAGGCCGAACGCCGACCTCGTCGCGGACGTGCTCCGTCAGCAGGTGCCGGGCGGGATCCTGCACCACCAGGGCGAGGCGCGGGAAGCGGGCCTCGGCGGGCTCCGCGGTCACGTCGGTGCCGGCGAGCTCCACGCGGCCGGCCGTCGGCGGCTCCAGGCCGGCGAGGGCCCGCAGCAGGGTCGACTTGCCGGCGCCGCTCGGCCCCATCAGCGCGACGACCTCCCCGCGCGCCACCGAGAGATCGATGCCGTGCAGCACCGCGAGGCCGCCGCGTGCGACGTCGAGGGCCCGCGCCGTCGAGCACGATGGGCCCGCCCGCCGCGTGGCTCGCGCGCCGGCGGGAGCGACGGTGGCTGGGCGGCGGGCCCGACCCGGCCGTCCCGCACGCCGAGGATGCGGTCGGCGAGGCCGGCGATGCGGTCGAGGCGGTGCTCGGCGACCACCACCGCCGTGCCGCCGTCCGCCAGGCGCCGCACGCAGGCCAGGAGCCCGGCGGCAGCCTCGTCGTCGACCATCGCGGTCGGCTCGTCGAGCAGGAGCAGCGGCGGGCGCGGCGCGAGCACGCCGGCCAGGGCCACGCGCTGGCGCTCGCCGCCGGACAGCTCGCCGCAGCCGACGGCCCTCCAGGTGCGGCACCCCGGCGAGCGCCAGCGCCGCGCGGGCCTGCGGCACGAGCTGCTCCCGCGGCACGCCGCGGTTCTCGAGGCCGAAGGCGACGTCCCGCAGCACGTCGGTGTGCACGCCGCCGGCCTCCGGGTCCTGGAACAGCAGGCCGACCGCGTCGGGCGCCGTCACCCGCCCCGCGAAGCGGCCGCCGTGGAAGCGCGGCACGAGGCCGGCCAGGCAGCGCAGCACCGTCGACTTGCCGCCGCCGGACGGCCCGGCCAGCACCAGCAGCTCGCCGGCGCGCACCTCCAGCGAGACGTCGGCCAGCGCGTCGGCCGCGGCCTCCGGGTAGCGGTAGGTGACGTGGTCGAGCGCGGCGATCACCGGCGCAGCAACCCCGCGGCCGCGCAGCCGAGCCCGCCGAGGGCGAGCGCGGCGGCGATCGCCTGCGCGTCCAGCACCGGGTCGGCGCGCGGGTAGAAGGTGTACGCCGCGAGCCCGAGCAGCAGCGCGATGGCCAGCGCCACCAGCAGCGCGCCGAGCGCCGAGGCCGCCCACTCGCGCGCCGTCAGCGGCCGCTCGGGCAGGGACGTGCGCTGCGCGCTGCCGTAGCCGCGGGCGACCATCGCCTCGGCCTGGTCGAGCCCGCGCTCGAGGCTCGTCGCGGCGAGCGGCACGAGCAGCACGCCCGCGCCGCGGCCCTTCGGCGTCACACCGCGCAGCCGGGCGCCCTCGGCGATGCGCGACGCGTCGCCGCGCAGCACCGGCAGGAGGCGCGCCGCGAGGGCGACGGTCAGGGCGGAGCGCGGCACGATGCGCGCCGCGCGGGCCTGCAGGCGGTCGGCGTCCATGAGCCGCAGGACGGCGACGGTGAGGACGGTGACGGCGAAGAGCCGGGCGCCGAGCGCGGCGCCGTACAGCAGCTCCTCCAGCGTGACCTCGAGGTCGATCACCGTCAGCGACGGCCCGGGGATCAGGATCAGGTCGCCCTCGACGGCGACGAAGGGGTTGAGCAGCGCCACCGGCACCGCCAGCAGGAGCCCGAGCACGATGGTGCTGCGGCGCGGGCCCGGCGCGGCGTACAGCAGCGCCAGCGACGCGACGACGCCGGCCGCCAGCACGAGCGGCTGGTCGGTCGAGAAGAGGGCGGCGCAGAGCCCGCCGCCGACCAGCAGGAGCGGCAGCGGCGCCCTCACCGGCCGGTCCCCAGGCCGCCGGCGGCGACCGGCTCGCCCTGCGCGTCGAAGGCCACCGCGTAGCGGCGCTGCAGGACCGACGGATCCGCCGCGATGCGGGCGGCCGCCGCCTGCGCGGCGGCGTCGTCGAGGCCCGCGACCACCAGCACGACGCCGCTCCGCCGGATCGACGCGCGCCGTGACCGCCACGGCGATCGCCCGCGCCTGCGGGACGTCGACCGCCTTCCCGGCCACCGCGTCCCACGCCCGCACGCGACCGTCCTGCAGCCACAGCGTCAGGCCCTCGCGCTGCGGGTGCGCGGCCGCGCGCCGCCAGGCGTCCTCCCGCTTGCGCAGGTCCGCGTCGCTGCCCACCACGACCCGGTACAGGGGCGCGAGCGAGCGCACGTCCGCGCCGAGGGCCTCGAGCGCACCGTCCAGCGGCGGGTCGGCGGACACGATCGGCGCCCGGCCGCCCTCGCCGTGCAGGAACGGCTCGGGCCACGCGCCGACCACCACCGGCACGTGCAGGTAGCTGCGCCAGCGGCGGTAGTCCCACCAGATGTGGTCGCCGTCGTGCACCCGCACGTCGTCCGCGCCGAGCGGCGACTCGATCCCGTTCACGAAGAACAGCCAGTCCCGCGCCCGCTCCAGGGAGCCCTGGAGCCCGTCGATGCCCTGGACGTAGCGGCCGCCGTAGGTGGTGTCGACGTCGGTGACGCTGCGCAGCGCGCTCAGCACGGACTGCTCGGGGGCGACGGCGACCGCCTTGCGCTCCACCCGGCCGAAGTCCTCCGTCACGAGCAGCGTCGCGGCCGGCTCGCGCGCGGCCGGCGCCGATCCCTCCCCCGCCGCCGCGGTCGCCGTGGCCGCGCCGACGGTCGCCGGCGGCTGGTCGGGTGGATCCTGGATCTTGCGCTCGCCGCAGCCCGCCGTCGCGAGGACGGCGAGCGCGGCGAGCAGGAGTGCGGTGCGGCGGCGCTGCGCCACGCGTGCGCTCTGCTAGGCCGTCCCCGAGAGCTGCTCGGAGCGGATCGTGCCCTTGAGGGTGGCGCGGGCGGTCCAGTCGCCCGTGGCCTCGACGGCGAGCCGGCCGTTGGCGGGCACCTTGAAGCGCTCGCCGTTGATGATCAGCGTCGCGCCCTTGGCCGCGCACGGGCTTGTCGCCGCCGGCCTTCGTGACGCGGAAGGTGACCTGGTGGCGGCCCGACGGGACGGCGTCGAGATCGAGGAAGTACGGCCCCTTCGTGTTGAAGTCCGGGTCGAGCACCCAGACGACCTCCTGGCCCTTCTTCAGGATCTGCGCCTCGGCGCCGACCTGGGCCAGCGCGTTGTCGACGTAGAAGCCCCAGAACGCGTTGCCGCCGGCCGCCGGCTGGCCGCCGATCGACGACAGGAAGCCCTGCGCGAACTGCTCGTTGTAGTCGATGCCGACGCTGAGGCCGGCGGCCGCGGTGCCGGCCACGAGCTGGCCGAGGGCGGTGTTCTCGGGCAGCGCGCGGGGCGTGCCGGCGCTGTCGAGGTACGAGCGCGTCGAGCCGACGAGGGCGCCGTCGTCGCCCACGAGCGCCCGCTTCTCCGTCACGACGCGCAGCCCGGCGCGGACGTTGGCCGCCTGGGCGGCTGCTGGGATCGCGAGCAGCGCCACCGCTGCCGCGACAAGGACCCTGGTCCGGGTCATCTGGTGCCTCCTGTCTCCGAGGGGGACTTGGGGTTGTCGGAGGCGGGTGTTCTGACTCGGGACGCGTGTCGCGGTACCGCGGTACCGGCCGCCACCCTGACCTTCCCAGCCCTCACGGGCCAGTGGCCGACGCGCACGTCGCGGGTGGCGGACGTCCCTCACAGCGGCGGGACCGTGCCGGGTTCGCACCGGACTTCCCCCTTGCGTGCCCGTGAGGGCGACCTCCGCGGGGGAGTGTACTGCTTTCGCGGTGCGGGATCGACGGGATACTTGCGGGATGCCGACACCGTCTGCCGCGCCCTGCCTGCGCGGGCCGCGACCTCGCCCTGGCCGCCGGCCATCCCCTCGCCGTGCAGGCGGGCCTGCGGGTCGGTGCGGAGGGCGGCAACGCGGTCGACGCCGCGGTGGCCGCCGCCTTCGCGCTGGCGGTGGTGCTGCCGGCGGCCTGCGGGGTCGGCGGCGACGCGCTGCTGCTGGTCCGCAGCGCCGACGGCGACCTCGTCGCGTACAACGGCGTCGGCCGCGCGCCGGCCGCCCTCGCCGGGCCCGCTACCGCAGGACGGCGCCGGCACCGCGGCCGTCCCCGGCTTCGTCGCCGGCCTCGCCGACGCCCACGCGCGCTGCGGGCGCCTGCCCTTCGACCGCGTGGTGGCGCCGGCCGTCGACCTCGCCGCGCGCGGCGTGCCGGCCAGCGCCAACACGGCCGACGGGCTCGTCGCGGCGCGCGCGCGCCTGGAGCGGGGCGGTGCGGGCGCGAGCCCCTGGTTCGTCGCCGGCGAGCCGGTGCCGGCCGGCCGCCCGGTGGACCAGCCGGCGCTCGCCGCCACGCTCGCCGCGATCGCGGAGCACGGTGCGCCGGTGTTCTACGGCCGCGACCTGGCCGCGGCCGTCGCGGCGGCGGTGCAGCGCGAGGGCGGCGCCATGACGGCCGCCGATCTCGCCGCGCACGAGACCGTCATCCGCGAGCCCGTCTCGGTCGCGTACCGCGACGCGGCCGTCCACGTCCAGCCGCCGTCGTCGCAGGCCATCCTGCTCGCGATGGCCCTCGCGGCGCTCGATCGCGAGCCGGCCGTCGCCGGGGCGGCGGGCGCCCACCGCGCCATCGAGGCCATCGTCGCCGCCTTCGCCCGGCGCGACGAGGTCACCAGCACGCCGGAGGAGGAGCTCCTGCGGGCCGGCCGCGAGCTCGAGCTCCCCGCACGCGCCAGCGGTCGGGACGTCGCGCGCGCCTACAACCACACGACCGCCGTCACCGCGGCCGAGCCGAGCGGTCTCGCGGTCTCGATGCTGGTCAGCGTGTTCGACCCGTTCGGCTGCGGGACGTACGTGCCGGAGGGCGGCTTCTTCCTCAACGACCGGATGCTGGGCTTCAGCCGCGATCCCGCCTCCCCGAACGCCGCCGCGCCCGGCAAGCGCCCCGTGCACACGCTGTCGCCGGCCCTCTTCGAGCGCGACGGCCGCGCGGTGGCGATCGCGACGCCGGGCGCCGACGGGCAGGTGCAGGTGCTGCTGCAGCTCCTACAGGCGCTGGTCGACGAGGGCGAGGACCCGGCCCTGGCGCTGGAGCGCGGCCGCTGGCGGGCCGTCGCCGGGCGGCTGCAGCTCGAGGACGACCTCGCGTCGACCCTCGGCCCGGAGCTCGCGGCCCTGGGCCACGCCGTCGACGTGTCGCCGACGGGCGACGGGCTCTACGGCTCGGTCTGCATCGCGCAGGCGGACCCCGAGACCGGCGTCGCCACCGCCTGGGCCGACGCCCGGCGCGAGTCCTGGGCGGGAGCGTGGTAATCGCCATCGTCGCGGCGATCGTCGTCCTCGCCCTGCTGGTCGGGCTCGCCGTCGTCTACAACCGCCTCGTCCGCGACCGCAACCGCGTGCGGCACACGTGGGCGGACATCGACGCGCTGCTGGTGCGGCGGGCGGCGGCCATCCCGCGCCTCGCCGCGATCGTCGACGCCGCGTTCGACCACGAGCGCGAGACGCTGGAGGAGGTCGCGCAGGCCCGCGCCGCCGTGGAGGCCGCGGGCGGCGGGCCGACCCTGGAGCACGGCGCGGCCGAGCGGCGCCTCGGCGTGGCGGGGCAGCGGCTGGTGGCGGTCGCCGAGTCCTACCCCGAGCTGCACGCGCAGGCGGCGACCGCCGACCTGATCGCGGCGCTGAAGGACGTGGAGGGCGACCTGGCGCGCGCCCGCATGGTCTACAACCGCACCGTCCAGACGTACGAGGACCGCCGGCGCGCGCTGCCGGGAGCGCTCGTGGCGGGCCCGCTCGGGTTCCGGCAGGAGCCCTACTGGCAGCCCTCCGACCCCATCGTCGGGTAGCGCCGGCTGTAGGGTTCGAGGCGATGCGGCGCCCCTGGGTCCTGGTCGTCGGCCTGGTGGCCGTCTTCCTCCTCGGCCTCGGCCTGACGTTCGCGATCTGGCTGTCGAAGGAGGTCGCGCTCGGCGTGGGCCGCGCCGGCGACGACACGAAGAGCTACCGGCTGACCGGCGCCCGCGTCGACGGCGAGCTCCAGCCCGACGGGGCGGTGCAGGTGCGCGAGGCGATCCGCTTCCAGTACAGCGGCAGCTTCAGCGGCGCGTACCGCGACATCCCGCTGGAGGACGGGCAGGAGGTCACGAACGTCGTCGTGTCCGAGGGCTCGACCGCGTACCGCCCGGGCGGCAACACGGAGCTCGGCGGGTTCGGCCTGCCCGGCACGTACGGCACCGAGGAGGTGACGAAGGACGGCCAGCGCTACCTGCGGGTGGTCTGGCACTACACGGCGACCGACGAGACGCGCATCTTCGCCATCGACTACCGCTTCACCGGCCTCGTGAAGGCGTACGACGACGCGGTCGACCTGTACTGGAAGGTGTGGGGCGACGAGTGGGAGGGCTCGCTCGACGCCCTCGCGGCGACGCTGACCCTGCCGCACCCGGTCGACGTCTCGCGCGAGCGCGTCTACGCCCACCCCGGCCACGTCGAGGGCGTCGTCGTCCCCGGCGCGGAGCAGATCCGGCTCGGCGCCCGCGACGTGCCGCGCGAGCAGTACGTCGAGCTGCGCGCCCTGCTGCCGCGCGACGTGCTGGATGCCAACCCGACCGGCGCGCAGGTCATCCACGAGCCGGCGTGGGACCGCATCCAGGAGGAGGAGCGCAAGGACTACGCGGACGCGCAGCGGGACGCCGACCGCGTCGCGGCGGTCGTCGACCATCCGGCGCTGGCCGGCTTCGGCACCGTCGCGGGCGGCGTGCTGCTGGGCCTGCTGGTGTGGCCGCTGGCCTACCGCCGCTACGGCCGCGAGCCCGACGTGCCCGGCACCGCCATCGAGTACCTGCCGGACCCGCCGGACGACGCGCCGCCCGCGGTCGCCCAGGCCCTGACGACGCAGGCCGACTCCGGCGGCGGCGGCGATCGCATGGCCGCCACGTTCCTCGACCTCATCGTGCGAGGGCGCTTCGTGGCGCGCGTCGGCGACACGGACGACGGGCCCGACCTGCTGCTCGAGCAGGGCGACCGCTCGGTGCACGTGGAGAGCTGGGAGAAGCCGCTGATCGAGATCGTGGAGAGCGTGCTGCCGGAGGACGGCAGCGTGGCGATCCCGCTCGGCGACATGTCCAAGCAGCTGAAGGAGCTCTCGACGTCGAAGCGCGAGACGAACGCGAGCCGCAAGTCGTCGTTCCACGACAAGCTCGACGCGCGCATCGACGAGGAGGAGCAGCAGTTCGTGCTGCCGACGGCGCGCTGGATCGTGCGCGCGCTCGGCGGCGTCGTCTTCGTCCTCGGCGGCATCCTCGGCATCGTCGGGCTCGCGAAGTTCGCCGCCGACGTCACCTTCACGCCGCTCCTGCTGGCGCTGATCGCGTTCGGGCTCTCCGTCTCCGGCCTGACGGTGCTGCTCTCGCCGCGGGCGATCTGGGTCTCCACGCGGCCGGAGGCGAAGGAGCGGATCGTGCGCTGGGAGGCGTATCGCCGCTACCTGGAGGACCTGCCGCGCTTCGCCGACGAGGTGCCGACGGCGCTGCCGCTGTGGGAGCGGATGCTGGTCTACGCCACCGCCTTCGGCTGCGCCGACCGGGTCGCGGCGGCGGCGCGCCTGCGCATCCCGGAGCTCGCGCAGGCCGGTGTCGGCTCCGGCACGTCGGCGTGGTGGGTCGGCGCGCCGATCGGCCACTCGCTCATGGCGGGCACGGCCGGCGCGGGCCTCGCCACCGCCCACGACTCGATGTTCGCGGACTTCTCCAGCCAGCTCTCGGCCTCCACGTCCTCGCCCTCGTCCGGCGGCTCGGGCGGCGGCGGGTCGTTCGGCGGCGGCGGCGGTGGAGGCGGCGGCGGGGGAGGCGGCGGGGCCTGGTAGCCAGACCCCGCCGGAGCGCTCAGGCCCGGGCCGACGCGACCAGCGTGACGCCGGGGATGGCGAGGCCCGCGGGCGAGTCGTAGCGCGCCACGGCGGCTGCCGCGCGGGCCTGCATCGCCGCCCGCGCCTCCTGCGGGAGCTGCGCGACGATGCGCTCCAGCGGTCCAGCCATCGCGACCCGCCCGTGCCACCACTCCTCGATCGTCGCCGCCTGGAGCGGCGTCGCCACCTCCTCGATCGCGACGTCGGCGAACCCGGCGTCGGCGAGCAGGCCGGCGAGGCGGTCGCGGTCCTCCAGCGCGAAGGGGCCGGGCCGGCCCGGCTGCGGGACGGGGCGGCCGAGCGTCTCGGCCGCGGCGTCGAGCACCAGACCGAGCCAGGGGTTGCGCTCGCGCGGACCCCAGACGGCGATGCCGGCCCGGCCGCCCGCGCCCAGCACGCGGCGCATCTCGCGCACGGCCTGGGCCGGGTCGGACGCGAACATCAGGCCCTCGCGGCAGAGCACGACGTCGTAGGCGCCGTCCGGCTCGTCGATCGCCTCCAGGTCGAGCGTCCGCGGCCGCACGCCGTCGAGCCCGAGCTCCTCGGCCCGGCGCGCAGCGATCGCCGTCATCGCCGGGACGACGTCGGAGACCACGACCTCGCCGCCCGGGGCGACGCGCCGCGCGGCCGCGAGTCCCGTGCCGCCCGGGCCGCACGCGAGCTCGAGCACGCGCTCGCCCGGCCGCGGGTCCGTCGCGTCGAGCAGCGCCGCCGTCACGCCCGCCGCGCGACGGTCGACGTAGGCCGCGTGCTCGTCCCACGCGTCGGCGACGCCGGCCCACATCGCGTGCAGCTGTGCGCGTTCGGGGCTCTGGGTGGCATTCATGACGCATCTCCTAAGTTGATTACTCTCTACGAGTAATGAAGTAGACGGTACGATACCGAAGTGGCCGATCCTGTCAAGCCCGCCCGCCGCCGCTACGAGTCGCCGCGCCGTCGCCTGCAGGCCGAGCGCACGCGCCGCGACATCCTCGACGCGGCCCAGCGGCTGTTCGAGGGTCAGGGCTACGCCGCGACGACGATGGCGGCCATCGCGAGCGAGGCCGGCGTCGCGCTGAAGACCGTCTACGTCGCCTTCGAGACCAAGGCGGGCGTGCTGCGTGCGCTCTGGCACCTGCTGCTGCGCGGCGACCAGGACGACGTGCCGGTCGCCAACCGCGGCTGGTACCGCGAGGTGCTGGAGGAGCCCGATCCCGAGCGTCTCCTGCGCCGCACGGCCCACTACTCGCGGCAGGTCAAGGAGCGCGTGGGCGCGATCCTCGCCGTCATCCGCAGCGCCGCCGACGCCGATCCGGACGTCGACGTCCTGTGGCGCCGGATCCAGTCCGAGTTCTACGACACCATGCGGCCGCTGGTGGAGGCCGTCGAGGCGCACGGCGGGCTGGCGCCGGGGCTCGACGTCACGCGGGCGACCGACATCCTGTGGACGCTCAACCACCCGGACCTCTGGCACCTGCTGGTGGGCCAGCGCGGCTGGACGGCGGACCACTTCGAGACCTGGTTCGCCGACACGCTCTGCGCGCAGCTGCTGCCGCCGGCTACGCGGCCGGGCTAGCCGCCTCGGCGTCCGCCAGCACCTCCAGCAGCCGCGCGGCGCCCCACTTGTCGAGCGGCTCGTTGAGGTTGCCGCACTTCGGGGACTGCACGCACGACGGGCAGCCGTCGCTGCACGGGCAGCGGGCGATCAGGTCGTGGGCGCTGCGGGCCAGGGTCGCGAACAGCGCGTGGCCGCGGCGGGCGATGCCGACGCCGCCGGGGTGGCCGTCGTAGACGAAGATGCCGGGACCGCCGAGGTCGGGATGGAACGGCGTCGAGAGGCCGCCGAGGTCCCAGCGGTCGCACATCGCGAGCAGCGGCAGCACCGCGATGATCGTGTGCTCGGCGGCGTGCAGGGTGCCGAGCGGGTCCGGCTCCTCCGCCAGCAGGTCCGGGTCGACGGCGAGCCACAGGGCCTCGGTGCGGAAGCGGGCGGGCGGCAGGTCGAGCGAGGCGTGGTCGAGCACGGCGTGGTCGCGGACCCGGCGGCGCAGGAAGCCGCTCGTCGTCTCGGTCACCTCGACCGTGCCGAGGGCCAGCCGGGACGTGCCGTGCGGCTCCTCGCGGCGGCGCGCGACGACGGCCATGGTGGTGTCGATGCGGGCCTGCGTGTACCAGTCGCCGTCGAACGGCTCGACCTCCGCGAGCCGCGCGTCGAGGTCGAGGGCCCGCACGTGGTACTGGTCGCCGAGATGGAGGTAGACCGCGCCGGGATGCACGAACGAGGGCGCGCGGCCGGCCTCCACCGTGCCCAGCACCGTGCCGGTGCCCGTCTCGACGATGGCGACCACCTCCGACGACGACGAGCGCAGCGAGACCTCCCCGGCGGGGAAGGTCGGCCGCGCCCAGGCCAGTCCGGCGGGCGTGCGCGCGAGCACCCCGTCGTCGGCCAGCGCCTCCGCCTCGGCGTACGCGCCGGCGCCGAGGATGCGGTCGTCGCGCGGGGCGAGCGGCGCCTCGAACGCGGCGCAGCAGAGGTGCTCGCGGCGCAGATCCTCGCTGTCGGGCGCCAGGATCGCCGCCTCCACGGGTCGCTCCAGCAGGCGCGCGGGGTTCGCCATGAGGTACTGGTCGAGCGCGTCGGCGCTCGCCACCAGGACGCTGAGCCCCGTCCCGGCGCGCCCGGCCCGTCCCCAGCGCTGGCGCAGGCTCGCCATCGTGCCGGGGAAGCCGACCACCACCGCGCAGTCGAGCAGCCCGATGTCGATGCCGAGCTCGAGCGCGCTCGTGGCGATGACGGCCAGCAGCTCGCCGCTCGCGAGGCGGCGCTCGAGCTCGCGGCGCTGCTCGGCGGTGTAGCCGGCCCGGTAGGGCGCGATGCGGTCGCGCAGGTCGCGCCCGGTCAGGGAGAGGTGGTCGCGGACGATGCGGTGCACGACCTCGACGGCGCGGCGGCTGCGAGCGAAGCAGATGACCCGCTGGTCGCGCAGCACGAGCGCCGCCGTCAGCGTGGCGGCCTCGGCCAGCGGCGACGCCCGCTCGCCGAGGTCGGCGTCGAGCAGCGTCGGGTTCCAGAGCGCGATCTCGCGCGCGGGCTGCGGCGCGCCGTCCTCGTCGATGACGTCCACGTCGACGCCGGTCAGGGTCGACATCGCCTCGACGGGGTTGGCGATGGTGGCCGACGCCAGCAGGAACTGCGGCGCCGACCCCGCGAGCGCGCAGGCACGGCGCAGGCGCCGCAGGACGTTCGCGACGTGCGCGCCGAAGACCCCGCGGTAGACGTGCGCCTCGTCGACGATGACGGCGGCGAGGTTGGCGAGGACGTCGGCCCAGCGGTCGTGGTGCGGGCAGATGCCGACGTGCAGCATGTCCGGGTTCGTCAGCAGCAGGTTGGCGCGCCGCCGGGCGTCGCTGCGTGCGCCGGGCGCGGTGTCGCCGTCGTACAGGGCCGGCCGCAGGTCCGCGCCCAGGCCGAGCGCGAACAGGCCGCGCGCCTGGTCCTGGGCCAGGGCCTTGGTCGGCGCGAGGTAGATCGCCCGCGCGTGCGGGTCGTCCAGCAGCCGCTGCAGCACCGGCAGGCCGTAGGCGAGGCTCTTGCCGCTGGCGGTGCCGGTGACGACGCCGACGTGGCGACCGGCCCGCGCGAGCTCCCAGGCGCGCGCCTGGTGCGACCAGAGCCGCTCGATGCCGCGCCGCCGCAGGGCGTCGCGCAGGCGCGGGTGCAGGTCGTCCGGGATGGCGGCGGTCTGCGGCGGCCGGGCGGGCACCAGGACGCGATGCGCGAGCCGCGGCTCGTTCGGCGGCAGCCCGAGGGCCAGCACCTCGTCCCACGGCTGCGCCGCCACCGCACTCCTCAGCGCGGCGCCGCCGGGTAGGTGCCGAGCGTGACGAGCAACGCGCTGCGCCGCTGCACGTCCTCGATCGCGCGCACGACGACCTCGTCCTGGCGGTGGCCGTCGATGTCGACGAGGAACTGGTAGCGCCACGGCTCGCCGGGGATCGGCCGCGAGTGCAGCGAGACCATGTTCACCCGGTGGTAGCGGAAGGGCTCGATGGCGTCGTGCAGCGCGCCGGGATCGTGGCCCGTCACCAGCCGCAGGGCCGTCCGCCAGTTGGCGCTCGCGTCGCGCGGTCGCAGGCCGCCGCGGCCGATGGCGACGAAGCGCGTGAAGTTCTCCTTGTGGTCGGAGATGTCGTCGTCGAGGATCACGAGCCCGTAGCGGCGCGCGGCGCCCGGCGAGGCGATCGCCGCCCACGCGCGCTCGCCGGCGTCGGCGACCTCGCGCACGGCGTCCGAGGTCGTCGACGTGCCGGTCTGCTCGAAGCGCCCGTTCAGGAAGCGCCGGCACTGGAGCAGCGCCTGGGGGTGGGAGAAGATGCGCGTGATCCCGTCGAGCGTCGCGCCCTCCGGCGCGCACAGGCAGTGCGGGATGTGCATGACGGCCTCGCCGCCGATCGGCAGCGTCCCGTCGGCGAGCAGGTCGCAGGTCTCGGCCACGAGGCCGGCGAGGGAGTTCTCGATCGGCAGCACGCCGGCCGCCGCCTGGCCGTCGCGCACGTGCGCCGCGACGTCCTCGAAGGTGCCGGCGGAGTAGAGGTCGCCGTCGGGATAGAGGACGGCGGACGCCTCGGCCGTGTACGAGCCGGCGGCGCCGGGGTAGGCGATCCTGGGTCGGTGGGCGTAGCTCATGCGATCGTCTCGGGTGTCGGGGGATGAACGGGGAACGGACCCAGAGACACGAAAGCCCCCGGGGCCTCAGTCGGAGCGCCGGGGGCCGGGGTCGCCGAGGCGACGCGCGTCAGCCGCCCGGCGGGGTAAAGGCGAAGGTGAGGCGCGCGAGGCTCGAGGCGGTCATCGCGCGGCCAATGTAGCACGGGGCCGCGCGCCGCCCGGTACGCTCCCGCGGACGGTGCCGGAGTCCGAGTTCGAGCTGATCCGGCGCATCGCCGAGGTCGTGGGCCGCAGGGGCCCGGGCGTGGACGTGGGCGTCGGCGACGACGGCGCCGTGCTCGGCGACCTGGTCGCCACCGTCGACGCCCTCGTCGAGGACGTGCACTTCCGCCTCCAGACGACCGGCCTCGAGGACCTGGGCTGGAAGGCGCTGGCCGTCAACGTGTCCGACCTCGCGGCCATGGGCGCCCGGCCGCTCGGCGCGCTGGTCGCGCTGATCGCGACCGCCGTCGCTGGACGGGGATGCCGTCGCCGAGCTGTACCGCGGCCTGGAGGCGTGCGCCCGGGCCTTCGGCTGCCCGGTGGTCGGCGGCGACATCAGCCGCGGCCCCGTGCTGACGCTCGCGGTGACGGCGCTCGGCCGGACCGGCGCGCCGGCGCTGCGGGACGGCGCGCGGCCCGGCGACGTGCTGGCGGTCACGGGCGCGCTCGGCGGCAGCGGGGCGGGCCTCGCCGTGCTGGAGGGCCGCGTCGACGCTGCCGGCCGACGCTCGCCGAGGCGGTCGTCCGGCGACACCGCCGGCCGCAGCCGCGCCTCGCCGAGGGCCAGGCGCTGGCCGGGCGGGTGCACGCGATGCTCGACGTCTCGGACGGCGTGGCGTCGGACGCGCTGCGGCTCGCCGAGGCGAGCGGCGCGACGACGATCGTCGACCTGGACGCGCTGCCGCTGGACGCCGGCGTGGCCGAGGCGGCCGCCGCCCTGGGCCTGGCCCCGGGCGTGCTGGCGGCGACCGGCGGCGAGGACTACGAGCTGCTGGTGGCGCTCCCGCCGGACGCCGTGGCGGCCGCAGGCGTTGCCGCTGCACGTCATCGGGCGCGTCGAGGCGGGGCCGGCGACCGTGCGCTTCGTGGGTGCGGGCGCGCGCGACGACCTCGCGGGCTGGGACCACCTGGGGACTGGCTGAGCGCGGGCCGGCGCGCCGCGCCGCACGGACTTATCCTTGAACTCGACGCCCCAGCCGACCTTGACCTGCTCGTACAGCTTCTCGACGTCCGGGATGTGCATGCGGACGCAGCCGTGCGAGGCGGCGGTGCCGATCGACCAGTCCTGCGGCGTGCCGTGGAAGCCCACGGCGGGGGCGGACGTGCCGATCCAGCGCGTGCCGAGCGGGTTGCCGGGGCCGGGCGGGATCGGCTCGAGACCCTTCGCCCACGGCGAGTTGGGCGGGATCCACGTCGGGTTCTTGTACATCTCGACGATCTCGTACTCGCCGTCCGGCGTCGGGTAGGCCGGCTGGCCGACCGCCACCGGGTAGGTCGCGACCTTCTTGCCGTCGTGGTAGACGGTCAGCTGGAACTCGGACTTGTCGACGACGAGCTTGCCCTCGGTCTCCCGCACCATGATCGGGTTCGTGCGGCCGGTGACCTGCTGGCCGTGGGCGCGGGCGTACGCGTCGACCGCGGCCTGCACCTTGGCGTCGTAGCGCTTGTGCGCGTTGCCCTTCCAGAAGCCCTCGACCCGCAGCCGGCGCGTCAGCGAGACGACGTCCTTGCCGCGGGCGCCGAAGCCGAGCGCGACGAAGGGCCGCAGCTGCTCGGTGGTGTCGACGCCCCAGGTCTTCTTGACCTTCGTCACCTGCCCGAGCGCGTCCTTCGCCGTGACCTCGAGCGTGTGGAGGCCCTCGTAGAGCGGCTGCTTCGTCGGCAGCACGAAGCCCACCGACGTCTGCTCCACGTCGACGGGCTTGCCGTCGAGCACCGCCGTGAGGGTCGTCTTGCTCGTGTCGCGCAGAGTGCCCATGATCAGCGGCGTCGACTCCGTCGACCAGCCCTTGGCGCCGCGCACCACGAGCTCCGGCGCCGCGTCGTCGTAGCGCATCAGGCGCTGGCGCTCGAGCCGGTTGCCGGCGTCGTCGATCGCGGAGATGTGCAGCTGGTGGCGGCCGGGGTCGACGGGCAGCGGGATCGCGAACTTGCCGTCGGCGCCCGCCTCGCCCTGCACCTTGCCGCCGGGGTAGGCGATCTCGATGCGCGTGCCGGGGTCGGAGCGGCCGCGCACGATGGGCTTCTTCTGCCACTTCTTCTGCGCGGGCGACGTGACGACGAGGTCCGGCTCGGTCGTGTCGACGAGGATGCGCCAGTCGCCGGTCAGCCGCTGCCCGAAGAGGCCCGTGCCCTTGCCCTGCAGCACGACCCGGTGCTCGCCGTCCTCCAGCGCGACGCCCTCGAGGGCGAAGCCGTCCGGCAGCGCCTTCAGCTTCGCGGTGACGTCCTTGCCGTCGACCGCGACGCGCAGGTCGTCGACGTTGTCGGGGTTGTCGATGTCGAGCTTGATGGCGGGCGCGGCCTCGTTCGTGACCGTGCCGTCGCCGGGCGCGAAGCCCACGACGCTCGGCTGGTCGACGTACTGCGCGGTCAGGTATCCGGCGGGCAGCCCGATAGCCGCCGCGCCTACGGCTCCCGCCCCGATCACGAGCCACCGTCGCATACCCGCGATTATGCCGGGTCCGGCCGGCGTCGAGACGGAATGCGGCCGAGCAGCGCGCGCAGCCGCAGCAGCGGGACGCGCCAGGCCGCCTCGGCGACGATGCGCCGCGACATCTTGGAGCCGCCGGCCACGCGATCGGTGAACACGATCGGCACCTCGACGACGCGGAACCCGAGCAGCGAGGCCCGGTACGTCATCTCCACCTGGAACGCGTAGCCCTCGGCCCGCACGTCGTCGAGGTCGATGGCCTCGAGCACGGTGCGGTGGAAGCACTTGAAGCCGCCGGTCAGGTCGCGGATGCGCAGGCCCAGCACGAGGCGGGCGTAGAGGCAGCCGCCGGACGAGACGAGCCGGCGCACGAGGCCCCAGTTGACCGTGCCGCCGCCCTCCACGTAGCGGGAGCCCAGCACGAGGTCGGCGCCCGCGCCGGCAGTGGCGACGAGGCGCGGGACGACAGCGGGATCGTGGGAGAAGTCGCAGTCCATCTCGAGGACGTACGTGTAGCCGTTCTCCAGCGCCCAGCGGAACCCTGCCAGGTATGCGCGGCCGAGCCCGCCCTTGCCGGGCCGGTGCAGCACCGCGCAGCCACGGGCGCGTGGCCGCCATCTCGTCGGCGATGCGGCCCGTCCCGTCCGGCGAGTTGTCGTCGATGACGAGCACGTCGCCGGGGATCGTCGCCGTCGGCAGGACCTCCTCCAGCGTCGCGATCATGCGCGGCAGGTTCTCCCGCTCGTCGTACGTGGGCAGGCACAGGAGGAAGCGCTCGGAGTCGGGGGCGGCACGCACGGCGGCGGGTATGATCGCCCATCGTGGCGTTGCGGAATGCCGACCTGGCCGACATCGTCGACCGGCTCGGCGATCTCTACGAGCTCGACGGCGCCGTCGTGTACCGCGTGCTGGCCTATCGCAAGGCGGCCGCGCGGTTCCGGCAGACCGGCGAGTCGGTCGAGCGGCTGGCCCGCGAGGGGCGCCTGACGGAGCTCCAGGACGTCGGCGCCACCATCGCGGCGAAGGTCGACGAGCTGCTCGCGACGGGGAAGCTGACGGCCCTGGAGAAGCTCGAGGCGAAGATCCCGCCGGGGCTCGTCGAGGTGATGCGGCTTCCGGGCGTCGGCGCCAAGACGACCCGCCGGCTGCACGACGAGCTCGGCATCACCAGCATCGACGACCTCCGCGTCGCCTGCGAGGCGGGCCGCGTGCGCGAGGTGAAGGGGCTCGGCCAGAAGGCGGAGGAGAAGATCCTGGCCGCCATCGCCGCCGGCGCGGCGCCGCGCAAGGGCGTGATCCTGCTCGACCGCGCGCTGGAGCGGGCCGGCGAGCTGCTGCAGGGCGTGCGCGCGCACCCGGCCTGCGTCGCGGCGTCGGAGGCGGGCTCGCTGCGGCGCCGGCGCGAGACGGTGGGCGACATCGACCTGATCGCCGCGAGCGACGAGGCCGCCGCCGCTGCTGCGGACGTTCACGGAGCTGCCGCCCGTCGCCGAGGTGCTGGCGCTCGGCGACACGAAGGCCACGATCCTCACCAACGACGGCGTCCAGGTCGACCTGCGCGTCGTGCCGCCCGACGCCTACGGCAACCTGCTGCAGCACTTCACGGGCTCCAAGGCGCACAACGTCGCCATGCGCGAGGCGGCCCAGAAGCGCGGCCTCAAGGTCTCCGAGTGGGGCATCGAGGACGAGGAGACGGGCGAGGTGCGGCGCATGGACGACGAGCGCGAGGTGTACGCCGCGCTCGGCTACGCCTGGATCCCGCCGGAGCTGCGCGAGCAGGCGGGCGAGCTGGAGGCGGCGCGCAGGGACGAGCTGCCCGACCTGCTCGAGGTCGGCGACCTGCAGGGCGACCTGCACACGCACACCGTCGCGTCGGACGGGCACCAGACGGTCGAGCAGATGGCGACGGCCGCGCTCGAGCTGGGCTACGAGTACCTCGCGATCACCGACCACGCGTGGGGCGTCGGCATGGGCATGGGCCTCGACGCGGACACGATCGGGCCGTACGCCGCGCACATCCGCGAGGTGGCGCGGGAGCTCGCGCCGCGCGGCCTGGTGCTGCTGGCGGGCGTCGAGGCGAACATCATGCCCGACGGCGGCCTCGACCTCCCCGACGAGGTGCTGGGCGAGCTCGACTGGGTCGTCGCGTCCGTGCACGGCGCCCGCGGCCAGACCCGGGCGCAGGTCACCGCGCGCCTCGTGGCTGCCGCCGAGCACCCGCACGTCGACGTCATCGGCCACCCCTCCGGGCGCATGCTCGACCGGCGCGAGGCCTACGACTTCGACGTCGAGGCGCTCATCGCGGCCTGCGCCGAGCACGGCACGTTCCTCGAGGTCAACGCCAACCCGCGGCGCCTCGACCTCAAGGGCGAGCACGTGCGCCTGGCGATCCGCGCGGGCGTCCCGATCCTCGTCAACACCGACGCCCACCGCACCCGCACGCTCGGCCTCATGCCCTACGGGGTGGCGACGGCGCGCCGCGGCTGGGCCACGGCGGCCGACGTCGCCAACACCCGCGACTGGGCGGGCTTCGCGAAGCTGCGCAAGGCCGGCCGGCCGCAGCCGGCCGCGGCCTCGCTCCGCTAGTGCCCCACGCGCGGCGCGCGTCCGCGCAGCCGCTGCACCAGGGCGAGCGCGGAGACGAGCGCCCAGACGCCCTCGAGCAGCACGAAGCCCCACTGCGCGGCGGCGTAGGCCTCGACCGCGAGGATCAGCGAGCCGGCGAGGTTGAGCGCGAGGTAGCGCAGCGACCCGCCGTCGAGGACGCGCACCTGCGCGAGGACGAAGGCTGCGAGGATGGCGAGCGCGCCCGCGATCTGCACGATCTGGCCCATGGGGACCTCCCACGCGCCGTCGTGCCGTGCCGGGTACGACGCACCTCGTCCGGGCCGCCCGAGGGGTGAAAGGCGGCTACGCTGGATCCTACCCGTTGCGGCGGGTTTCCAGACCCGCCCCGTCGGCCACGTGCGACCCACCGGCGAACTGCGAGACGAGCATTCCAGGAGGGAACCTGATGACGGACACGACGCAGGAGGGCATGACCCTTCGCGCAACGGTCGAGGAGACGGCCCAGGAAGGTGCCGAGCAGGCAGGCGACGCGATCGACGGTGCCGAGGACGCCGTGTCCGGCAACCAGACGCTCCCGGGCGGCCTCCCGATGCCGCCCCGCAAGGCGCTGGCGGGCGCCGGCGCGGTGGCGCTCGGTGCGGCCGTCGTGCTGCTCGCGGCCACGGTCGGGGCCTCGCGGCGCCGCCCGTCGCTCGGGCCCGGCGAGACGGTGCTGCTGCAGACCCGCCCGCGCAAGGTCCTGTGGCGCTACGCGGCCACGCTCGGCCTCTGGGAGGGCGTCCGGCGCACCACCCGCTTCACCCTCACCGACCGCCGCCTGATCATCACGGAGGGCGTGCTGAACCGCGCCAGCCGCTCGGTGCCGCTCGGCCGCATCCAGGACGTGCAGCTGTCGACCGGCCCGTGGCAGGGCGCCGTCGAGATCGCGGCGGCGGCCGGCGGCAAGCGCCAGCGGCGCGAGGAGATCGGCCCGCTGCGCTCCAACCGCGCCCGCGCCTTCGCGGAGGAGCTCAACCGCGCCGTCGCCGACCGCTAGCGCCGGCGCTCACGTCAGCGCGACGACGAGCCCGATCGCGAGCGGGATCAGGAACCAGCCGATCGCCGTCAGGTTCCGGACCGGCCCGCCTTGGTCGGGCTCGGCCGGTGGCTCGCTGCCGCCTCCGGGCATGCGAGGCAGGCTACCGTGTGGGTTCCGTGGAGCCCTTCCCGACGATCGTGTCGACACGGCTGTGCCTGCGCCCCGCGACGCTGGACGATCTGCCGGCCCTCGTCGCCATCGCCCGTGAGGACGACGTGCGCGCGTGGTGGGGCGAGCCCGACGAGGCGGACCTGCGCGAGGCCGTCGCGCAGCCCGACGACGCGGTCGTGCTGGTGATCGACGTCGGCGGCGAGCCCGCCGGCATGCTCCAGGTGGCCGAGGAGGCCGACCCGATGTACCGGCGTGCGGGGCTCGACATCTTCGTCGGCCGGCGCTGGACCGGGCGCGGCATCGGGCGCGAGGCGATCACCGCTGCCGTGCGCCACCTCTTCGACGATCGCGACCACCACCGCATCACGATCGATCCGGCCGCCGCGAACACCCGCGCGATCCGCTGCTACGAGGCGGTCGGCTTCGAGCGGGTCGGCGTCATGCGCCAGTACGAGCGCGCCGACGACGGCACGTGGCGCGACGGCCTCCTGCTCGAGCTGCTGCGCGACCGCTGGAGCGGCTAGGAGCGGTTATGTCGCGAGCGGGCGGTCGAGGCCCTCGGGCGGGTTCTCGACGGTGCCGTTGACCGGCGTGTTCGGGCCGACCCGGTAGATCGTCTCCTCCGGGTCGTAGTGCGACGTGAACTCGTCGCGGCGGATGACCTTGCCGTCCTTGCGCACGATGCGCTTGACGGTGACGGAGAAGCCCTGCACGCCCTCGGTCGTCTTGACCTTCGCGCCGTCGGGCAGGCCCTTCTTGAGGATGAAGCGCTCGCCCGGCTTCGTGAACGCGGTCTTCTCGCCCTCGATCTTCTCCACCTTGCGGCCGCTCGGCGTCGAGTAGAACGACACGGTCATCGACGCGTCGTCGGCCCAGGCCTTGATGAGGATGCCGTACTTGGTGTCGTTCTTGAACTGCAGATCGGGGCCCGCCCAGTCGACCGTCGCGTCCATGCCGAGCGCGTAGTGCGAGATGTAGAACGAGTGGTTCTGGCGCTGCTCGATCGGATAGCCCGCGTAGAAGGCCGTGTCGTAGACCGTCGTCGCGGCCTGGCACACGCCGCCGCCGATGGACGGCAGGAACAGGCCGCCGACGATCGCGTAGCCCTCCTTGAAGCCGCGCTCCGGCGTGCGCTGCCCGACGTACTCGTTGAACGAGAACGTCCCGCCGGGCGGCACGATCTTGCCGTCGAGGATGCTGGCCAGCAGCTTGACGTTGTGCACGCGGTTGGCCGGCGAGGCGCCCAGGTCGGTCGTGATGGTCTGGATCTCCTGCTTGATCCCCCACGACTTCGCCTTGGCCGTCGTCATCTCGGGCTCGTCGGCGCGCAGGGCGACCTCCGCCTGGCGGTCGCCGCTCGCGAGGCCGGCGTTGCGGACGAGGCGGGCGGTGTCGACGGGATGCAGCGCCAGGCCGTTCTTGGCCGGGACGATGCGCACCCTGCGGCCGTTGACGACCCAGCGCGCGTCGACGGGGTCGCGCTCGAGCTTCTTCACGTCCTGCTGGATCACGCCCGCGAGCTTGTCGGCGTCGACGCGCACCTTGCACGCGCCGGCGTCGCACTCGCCGACGACCAGGGCCGGCGCGAGCTCCTTGGGCTGCACCTTGCCGACGTTCTTGCCCTTGGACCGCAGCTGGATCGGGCCCGAGAGCAGCAGGCGCGCCTCGGCGGCGCCCTTCTCGGCGGCCGCGGTCGGCACCTTCGGCTGCACCACGCGCGGGTCGATCTTCGCCGCCGTCTGCCCGTTCTTGCACCGCGTCCATGACCGCCGCGACGAGCACCCGCGGCTGCACGTCGACGCCCTCCTGCGAGGGCGTGACGGAGACCTTGCCGTCGTCCGACACGGCCAGCTTCGCGTTCCTCGCCTTCTGCTCCAGGCGCCGCACGCCGGGCGTCAGCCGCGGCTCGTCGGGCGGCACGAGCACGATCGGCACGTCGGTGCCGCCGCCGACGATGGGCAGCGCGCGCGACGTCCAGCGGTCGGCCGACATCGCGCTGTCGACCATGCGGTCGAGGTCGAGCCCGATGCCGAGCGCGGTCGGCGTGACGGCGACCTGCTGGTCGCCGATCGTGACCTGCACGGGCGCGGCCAGGCGCGACGCGAGCTCGCGGGCCACCTTCTCCTGGGCCGCTCCGCGGTCGAGCCCGCCGACGTCGACGCCGGCCACCGTGACGTTCGGGGCCGCCTCGCCGCGCATGGCGAACGCGTAGGCGCCCCACGCGAGCAGGCTCGCGATGAGGACGCCGCCGACGATGCGCTTGCCGCGCTGGCGCCGGCGCAGCTGGGCACGTCGCTCCAGCCGCTCCACGGACGGCGGCAGCTGCGGCGGTTCGCCGCCTGCGCCTCCAGGGGCGCGCGGAGGCCCGGGCGCGGGCCGTTCGGTGGGCTCGACTGCCATCGCCGCCGCGTAGGGTACCGGGTCGGGCGCGAGGACGTCGCGGCATGTGTTCCGGGACGGACTCGGGCGCGCGCGACGTACCATGTGCCACGTGCCGGCACCTCCCGACGTCCGCGAGCCGCGACGACGCGACGCGTCCTTCGTGTGGGTCTCGACGGGGCGGCGTGCGGCGGCCGCGCGCGTCGGCCGGCGCTGGCGAGACGTCCGCGGCCCGCTGATCGTCGCGGCCGCCCTCGCGATCGTCCAGGCCGGCCTCGTCTACTGCGCCCTGCGCCTGATCCAGGAGCTCGGGGCGTCGCTGTGGCTGCTGGTGCCGGTCGTCGCGGCCTCCACCCTCGCCCTGGTGCTGTGGATGGGCCTCGTGCGGCACGCCTTCGGCGCCGTCGTGCCGCTCGGCCAGGCGCCGGCCGCGCGCATCCTGGAGGTCGTCGAGGCGGCGCGGCCCGCGCTGCGCGAGGGGCTCAGCCCGACCAGCGCGCGCATCCTCGCCGAGGACACGCACCGCCTGCTCGGCTACTCGGCCGTGGCGGTGACGGACCGCGCGCGGGTGCTCGCGCACGTCGGGCTCGGCGCCGACCACCACGGCGCCGGCACGGCCGCGCCGCCCGGGGCGGTGGCGGCGATGACGGAGCAGCGCGTCGCGCGCCTCCCCGTCGGCTGGCGGCACGGCTGCGACGGCGGCGACTGCCCCCTGAAGTCCGCGGTGGTGGCGCCCATCGACGTGCGCACCGGGCCGATCGGGTCGCTGATCCTGTTCTCCGAGAGCGCGCTCGCCGTCTCGGATCGCGACCGCGCGATCGCCCAGACCCTGGGCGGCCTGGTCTCGACGGAGCTGATGGTCGGCGAGCTCGAGGTGCACGCGAAGGCGTCGGCCACGGCGGAGCTCGCCGCCCTGCAGGCGCAGATCGAGCCCCACTTCCTGTTCAACGCGCTCAACACCATCGCCGCGTTCTGCCGCACGCAGCCCACGGAGGCGCGCCGCCTCGTGCTCTCGTTCGCCGACTACTGCCGCTCGTCGCTGCGGCGGCCGGCGGCGTTCGTGCGGCTGGAGGACGAGCTGGGCCACGTCGACGCGTACCTGGCGCTCGAGGAGGCGCGCTTCGGCGACTCGCTGGAGATCGAGCGCCGCATCGCGCCGTCCGCGCTGTCCGCGATGGTGCCGCCGTTCCTCGTGCAGCCGCTGGTCGAGAACGCCATCAAGCACGGCAAGACCGACCGGCCGCTGCGCGTCACCATCCGGGCCGACGTGCGCTTCGGCCGCCTGCGGGTGACCGTGCGCGACAACGGCCGCGGCATCCCGCGCGAGGAGGCCGATCGCGTGCTGGAGATGGGCGTCGGCTCGGGCGCGGCGGGCCTCGGCCTCGCGTCGGTGCACCAGCGGGTGCGGACGTTCTACGGCGACGACGGCCGCGTCCGCATCGTCTCCTCGCCCCTCTTCGGGACCGTCGTCTCCGTGCTGGTGCCGGTCGCCCCGCCCGACACGTCGCTGGCGGCGTAAGGTGAGACGTCGATGGCGCTGCTCGCCCTGATCGTCGACGACGAGGCGCCCGCGCGCGCCGAGCTCCGCTACCTGCTCGACCGCCACGGCGGCGTGGAGGTGGTCGGCGAGGCCGCGTCGGTGCGCGAGGCGCTCGCGCTGGCCTCGCGCGTCGACTACGACGTCGTCTTCCTCGACATCAACCTGCCCGACCTGACCGGCATCGACGCCGCGCGCGCGCTCGGCGACTGGCCCCGCGCGCCCGCCGTGGTCTTCGTCACCGCCCACGACGACCAGGCCGTGCAGGCCTTCGCCGTCGACGCGGTCGACTACCTGCTCAAGCCGGTCTCGGAGGAGCGCCTGGCGACCTCCATCGCCCGCGTGCGGACGATCCGCTCCGGCGAGGGGCCGGGCCGCGCGGGCCCGACGGTGGTCAAGGTGCCGGCGATGATCGACGGCGAGACGGCGCTGCTCGACCCGGACGACATCGACTACGCCGAGGCCGACGGCGACCGCGCCTGGGTCGTCAGCGGCGGGCGCCGCCTGCCCTCGCGGTCGATGCGCGAGCTCGAGGACCTGCTGCCGCCGACGGTCTTCTTCCGCATCCACCGCTCGGCGATGGTCAACCTGCGCCGCGTGGTGGCGCTGGAGACCGTCGGGCCGGGCCGCTTCGCGGTGCGGCTCGCGGACGGCACGCGGCTCGAGGTCGCGCGGCGCCAGACCAAGGCGCTGCGCCGCCAGCTCGGCCTGGCCGGCTAGACGATCGGCGCCTCGGCGGCGGCCGGCGCGCCGTCGAGCAGCGACGCCAGCAGCGCACGCGCGCCGAGCGGGCCGTCGACGACGATCGTCGCCGCCTCCGCCAGGCCCGGCGGCGCCTCGGGCGAGACGACCGCGACGGAGACGTCGACGGCGCGGAAGGCGTCGAGGTCGGTCGTGTCGTCGCCGGCGAACAGGCTGCGCACGAGGCCCCGCCCGTGGAGCAGGCGGCGCACCGCCGTGCCCTTGTCGATCGGCACCGGCGGGCGCACCTCCAGCACCATGCGGCCGAAGCGCGCGGTCAGGCCGGCGGCGCCGATCAGCGGGACGGCCTCGGCCCGCAGCCGCGCCTCGGCGATCTCGGGGTCGGGCGCCTGGCGGAAGTGGACCGCGAGCGTGACGCCCTTGTCCTCGATCCACGCCCCCGCGCCGGCGGCGATCGGCGCGAGGCGGCGCACGAGGTCGGCCATCGCCGGCACGTAGGGCTCGGCGTCCGGCACCGTCAGCACCGCCTCGCCCTCGGCGATCTCCAGCCCGTGGTTGCCGCTGAACGCGATGCCCGGCACGGGCACGAGCGCGCGCGCCTCGGCCGCCGCGCGCCCCGACACGCAGCCGACGAGGCCGAAGCGCCCCACGAGCCGCACGAGCACCTCGATCGTCTCGGCCGGCACGCCGGCGTCGGCCGGGTGCGGGGCGATGGGAGCGAGCGTGCCGTCGATGTCGAGCAGGACGGCCGAGGCGCCGGGGTCCCGCCGGAACGGCTCCAGGGGGTCGTCGGGCACGCGGATACGATACGCCCGATGCGAGGCCGCGCCCCGTCGCTCCTCACGTTCGTGGGGATCGGGAGCGCCGCCGGCTTCTTCGCCGCGCTCTTCGGGGTCGGCGGCGGGCTCGTCATCGTCCCGCTGCTGATCGCGTTCGCGCGCTTCCAGCCGCACCCCGCCACGGCGACGTCGCTGGCGGCGATCCTCTTCACGGCCGTGTACGGCGCCGCGCGCTACGACCTCTCCGGCCACGTCCACTGGACCGAGGCGGCGCTCGTCGGACTGCCCGCCTGTGCCGGCGTGCTGGTCGGGACGACGCTCCAGCGCCGCCTCTCGTCCGACGGGCTGGAGCTGCTCTTCGCCGTGCTCATGGCCGCCGTCGGGGTGCGGCTGCTCATCGGCTGATGGACGACGCGCACCTCATCGCGGCCGGCCTCGGCGTCGTGGCCGGCGTCCTGGCGGGGCTGTTCGGCGTCGGCGGCGGCCTCGTGTTCGTGCCCGCGCTGACCCTCGGGGTCGGCCTGGGCCAGCTCGACGCGGAGGCGACGTCGCTCGCCGCCATGATCCCGGTCGTGCTGCTCGGGTCGCTGCAGCAGCACCGGCGCGGCCTCGTCTCCTGGCGGCCGGCCGTCGCCATCGG
Organism: uncultured Actinomycetota bacterium; assembly: GCA_963767885.1. Lineage (GTDB taxonomy): Bacteria > Actinomycetota > Thermoleophilia > Gaiellales > F1-60-MAGs149 > CAVYFW01. The sequence continues at coordinate 213,247 of CAVYFW010000007.1, read as the reverse complement.
CGTCACGTCGATCGGCGGGGTCCTCGCGGGAGCAGCCGTGGCCGAGGCCCTCCCGGAGGAGGTCCTCGGCCGGCTGTTCGGGGCGCTGCTGCTCGTGCTCGCGGCTAGAACGGCGCGTCAGTCGCGCGTCCGGGCGCGCGAACGGCGGGCGGACGCGAGCGGCTGACGAGACCGAGGAGCCGCCCGCGGACGCCGCGGGTGGGGAGCCGGTCGGCGTCGCGGGCGGTGGCGCGGAGGTACCGCGCAATGCGCTCGTCTGCGTGGCTGAGGCGAGTCGTCGAGTCAGTCCAGTACATCGTGTGCTCCCTTCCCGGAGGTATAGACGAATCGTCTGACGACAATATAGTCTTATGACGATACAACTGTCAAGCAGATCGCCATATCTGCATCGCCCGGCGCCTATGTGGGTATGGTTGGAGGTACATGCCGGTCGTGGCCGCCACCGATCTGACCGCCTCGCCGCCTGCGCAGGGCGTGCAGTTCGCGGCGTCGGCGCCGAGCGAGCTCTTCTGGCTCCTGCTGTACCTCGCGCACACGGACAAGACGGCGCCCGCACACGGGCTCGCGCCTCACCGAGGAGCACCCCGAGCTGGCCCGCAGGGTCGCGGGGTTCTGGGTCGATCCCGGCGAGGGCTTCACGGAGCTGTTCGTGCTCGGCCAGCGCGGCGGCACCCTCTACGAGCTCGAGCCCGCGCGCTTCATCGAGCAGCTCGACGACGCCATCGCCGCGCCCGACGCGCCGCTCGGCCTCGAGAGCGAGCAGCCGGCGGAGATCGAGGCGGTGCGCCGGCGGCTCGGCGTGCTGCGCGAGGACGCGGCCGTGCGCGCCCACTACCGCGAGCTCCTCACGGACGCCTGGGCGATCGTGGCCGACGACTGGGAGCGCGAGGGGCGCGCGCAGGTGCAGGCCGCCATCGCCGAGTGGCCCGGCCGCCTGGAGCGCGCCGGCAGCCTCGTCAACGCCCTCTCCAGCCGGCACATCCTGCGCCGCTACCTGCCGATGGTGGAGGCGGCCGAGGCGCGCGGCGAGGTCGTCGTCACGCCGCTCTACCTCGCCGGCGTCGGCCATCTGATCAAGCTCCCCGGCGTGCTGCTGCTCGGTGCCGGCCTGCGCGACGGCGACCACATGGCGAAGCGCCGGGCGGAGGCCGAGGCGCTGGCGCAGAAGCTCAAGCTGCTGGCCGACCCGACCCGCGTCCTCATCATCGCCCTGCTCACCAACAGCTCGCTCAGCGTGGGCGACCTGGTGGAGGAGCTGAAGCTGTCGCAGCCGACGATCTCGGTGCACGTCCGGCAGCTGCGCGAGGCCGGCCTCCTGGAGGTGCGGCGCGACGGCGGGCGGACGCTCTACTCGACGTCGACGCAGCGGGTCGAGGCGCTCCTCGACGAGGCGCGGTCGGTCCTGCGTACGATCTGCGAGTGGTGATGTGGGACCCGCCCGCCTCGGTCGTCGAGGCGGCGAACTCGACGCGGTTCGCCCGCGACCACGGGCTGGCCTCCCACGCGGAGCTGCTGCGGCGCTCGCTGGAGGATCCGGCCTGGTTCTGGGACGCCTGGGCGCGCTACCTGCCGCTCGCCTTCGACGAGCCGTACGACGTCGTGCTCGACGAGTCGCGCGGGCCGGAGTGGGCGCGCTGGTTCACCGGCGGCCGCCTCAACCTCGTCGAGAGCTGCGTGCACCGCCACGCGCGCGGCGAGCGCGCCGGTCGGGTCGCCGTGGTCGCGGAGACCGAGGCCGGCACCGTCACCCGCCGCACCTACGCCGAGCTCGCGGCCGACGTCGCACGGGCGGCGGACGGGCTGGCGGCGCTCGGGGTGCAGGAGGGCGACCGCGTCGCGCTGGTCATGCCGATGTCCTGCGAGCTCGTGACGGCGTACTACGCGATCGCCCACCTCGGCGCCGTCTCCGTGCCGATCTTCTCGGGCTTCTCGGCCTCGGCGATCGCCTCGCGGCTGGTCGACGCGGAGGTCGTGTGCGTCGTGACGGCCGACGGCAGCGAGCGGCGCGGGCGCTTCGTGCCCGTCAAGGCGACCGTCGACGAGGCCGTGGCGGCGGCTCCGAGCGTGCGGCACGTGGTCGTCCACCGCCACGCCGGTGCGGACGTGCCGTGGCGGGACGGACGCGACGTCGCCTGGGCGGACCTGCTCGCGGGCGGCGATCCCGCGCGGGCGCCCGCCTCGGTCGACTCCGAGCACCCGCTGATGGTCGCCTACACGTCGGGCACGACCGGCCGGCCCAAGGGCGCGGTCCACGTGCACGCCGGGTTCCTGGCCAAGATCGCGCAGGAGGTCTGGTTCCACGCCGACCTCCGCGAGGGCGACGCGCTCCACTGGGCCACCGACATGGGCTGGATCATGGGGCCCTGGGAGACCGTCGGCACGCACGCGGCGGGGCAGACGCTGGTGCTCTACGACGGCGCGCCCGACTTCCCCGACCCCGGGCGGCTGTGGCGCTTCGCGGCCGACCACGGGCTCGCCTTCTGCGGGGTCTCGCCGACGCTGATCCGCGCCCTGCAGGGCCACGGCGCCGAGCACGCGCGCGCCGCCGACCTCTCGCGCCTGCGCGCCTTCGGCTCCACCGGCGAGCCCTGGAACCCCGAGCCCTACCGCTGGCTGTTCGAGGAGGTCGGCCAGGGCCGGCGCCCGATCATCAACATCAGCGGCGGCACGGAGATCGGCGCGGTCCTCGTCGGCTGCGACGTGACGATGCGGCTCGACGCCTGCTCGCTGGGCGGTCCCGCGCTGGGCATGGCGGTCGAGGTGTGGGATGCCGCGGGGCAGGCGGTGACCGACGGCTCGGTCGGCGAGCTGGTCTGCACGCGCCCCTGGCCCTCGATGACGCGCGGCATCTGGAACGACCCCGACCGCTACCTCGCCACCTACTGGTCGCGTTGGCCGGGCGTCTGGGTGCACGGCGACTGGGCCTCCGTCGCGCCGGACGGGCAGTGGTTCCTGCACGGGCGCTCCGACGACACCCTCAACGTCGCGGGCAAGCGCATCGGGCCGGCGGAGTACGAGTCGGCGCTCGTCGCCCATCCCGCCGTCGTCGAGGCCTGCGCGATCGGCGTCCCGCACGACGTCAAGGGCGAGACCGCGTGGTGCTACGTGCTGCTCGCCCCGGGCGTGGAGCCGAGCGACGAGCTGCGCGCCGAGCTCGCCCGCGCCGTCGAGGACGGTCTCGGCAAGGCGTTCCGCCCCGGCCGCATCGCCTTCGCCCGCGCGCTCCCGCGCACCCGCTCGGCCAAGATCGTGCGCCGCGCCGTGCGGGCGGTGGCGCTCGGCGAGGACCCCGGCGACCTGTCGACGCTGGAGGACCCCGCCGCCCTCGAGGCCGTGCGGAGCGCGAGCTAGCGCGCTAGGTGCGGCCGAGCTGGCGGTCGGCGCTGCTCTTGATCGACTCGACGATCGCCGGGTCGCGCAGGGTCGTGGCGTCGCCGAGCTCGCGCCCCTCCGCCACGTCGCGCAGGAGGCGGCGCATGATCTTGCCCGAGCGCGTCTTCGGCAGGTCGGGCGTGAAGAGCAGCATGCCGGGGCGCGCGAACTTGCCGATCTCGGTCGCCACGTGGCCGATCAGCTCGTCGCGCAGCGCGTCCGACTCGTCGACGCCGTCGCGCGGGATCACGAACACCGCGATCTGCTCGCCGCGCACCGGATCGGCCGCCCCGATCGCCGCCGCCTCGGCGACGGCCGGGTGGGACACGAGCGCGGACTCGACCTCGGTGGTCGAGATGCGGTGGCCGGAGACGTTGATGACGTCGTCCACGCGGCCCATGAGCCAGAAGTCGCCGTCCTCGTCGGTCTTCGCGCCGTCGCCGGTGAAGTAGACGGTCGGCCCGAAGCGCCCGAAGTACGTGTCGACGAAGCGCTTGTCGTCGCCCCAGAGCGTGCGCAGCATCGACGGCCACGGCCGCTGCAGCACGAGGTAGCCGCCGCCGCCACGCGGGACCGTATCGCCCTGCTCGTCGACGATCGCGGCCTTGATGCCCGGCAGCGGCGTCGTGGCGGAGCCCGGCTTCGTGGTCGTCAGGCCCGGCAGCGGCGCGATCATGATCGCGCCGGTCTCCGTCTGCCACCAGGTGTCGACGATCGGGCAGCGGCCCTGGCCGACGTGCTCCTGGTACCAGACCCAGGCCTCGGGGTTGATCGGCTCGCCGACCGTGCCCAGCAGGCGCAGCGACGAGAGATCGAAGTTCTGCACCCACTCCTCGCCGGCCTTGATGAGGGCGCGGATCGCGGTCGGGGCGGTGTAGTAGATGGAGACGCGCTCGCGCTCGACGATCTCCCAGTGGCGCGCCCACGTCGGGTACTCGGGCGTGCCCTCGTAGACGATCCCCGTCGTGTGGTTGGCCAGCGGGCCGTAGACGACGTACGAGTGCCCGGTGACCCAGCCGCAGTCGGCGGTGCACCAGTAGATGTCGTCGGGCTTGAGGTCGAAGACCCACTGGTGGGTGCAGATCGTCCCCAGCAGGTAGCCGCCCGAGGTGTGCACGATGCCCTTGGGCTTGGCGGTCGTGCCGGAGGTGTAGAGGAGGTAGAGGATGTCCTCGGCGCCCATCTCCTCCGGCGGGCACGTGGGGTCGGCGGCGGCCACGGCGTCGTGCCACCACACGTCGCGGCCATCGTCCCAGGCGACCTCGTTGGCCGTGCGCCGCACGACGAGCACCTTCTGCACCGACGGGCACTCGGCGACGGCCTCGTCGACCGCGTCCTTGAGCGGGACGACGTTGCCGCGGCGCCACGCCCCGTCCGCCGTGATCACGACCTTGCACTCGGCGTCCTGGATGCGGCCGGCCAGCGACGTGGCCGAGAAGCCGCCGAAGACGACGGAGTGCGGCGCACCGATGCGGGCGCACGCGAGCATCGAGATGGGCAGCTCCGGCACCATGCCGAGGTAGATCGCGACGCGGTCGCCCTTGCCGACGCCGAGCGCCTTGAGCGCGCTCGCGGCCCGCTCGACCTCGGCCAGCAGCTCGGCGTAGGTGAAGGTGCGCTCGTCGCCGGGCTCGCCGATCCACTTGTAGGCGAGCTTGTCGCCGCCGCCGGCCTCCACGTGCCGGTCGAGGCAGTTGTAGGCGACGTTGAGGGTGCCGTCGGCGAACCACTTGTAGAACGGCGGGTTGGAGTCGTCGAGCGTCTGGCTCGGCTCCCGGATCCAGGAGATCTCCTGCCGCGCCAGGCGGCCCCAGAAGGCGGCGGGATCGCGCTCCGCCTCGTCGTGCAGGCTCGTGTCGCGCACGCGCGCCGACTCCGCGAACGCCGCGGGCGGTGGGAACCGACGGCCCTCCGCGAGATGCGCCTCGATCGCTCCCCGCTCGGTCTGAGCCACCGTGTTCGCCTCCTTCGCCGACCACCCAGGGACGCCGGCCAGCCTACCCGGTCTCCTGCGGGCGTGGGGTAGGATCAGAGCGATGTCGCGACCCCGCCTGCTCGCGCTGACGGGCGCGCTCGGCTTCGCGATGATCGCGGGGACGGCGGCCGCTCCGGCCGCCGACACGCCGCCGCCGCAGCCGGCCGCTCGGGCCGCCGCGCTGACGCTGCAGATCTCGATCCCCGGGCAGGGCCCGGTCCGCATCGCCGCGCTCGAGGCGCGCTCCGGCCAGGCCGCCGGCTCCGGCGCCTTCGCCTTCCCCGGCGACCCGCGCGTGGCGGTCGTCGGCGAGTCGGCGGCCGCCGTGGACGCGCGACCGGCCGAGGACACGGCGTCCGCGCGCTCGACGGCGCGGGTCGTCGGCGTGACGCTGCTCGACGGGCTCGTGACGGCGCAGGAGGTCGCGGTCGAGGCCGTCGCGGAGGCGAACGACGCGGGCGCCGCGGCGACGCTCGGCACCGTGGTGCGCGGCCTCGTCGTCGCCGGCCAGCCCATCCCCGACGGCACCAACCGCGTGATCGTCATCCAGGGCGTCGGCGACCTCACCGTCGGCGAGCGGGTCGATGCGCTGCGCGACGAGCGCGGTCAGCGCAGCTTCGCCGTCGCGCTGCACCTGCGGCTGCGCGAGGCCTACCGCGGCCTGCCGGCGGGCACGGAGTTCGTCGTGGGCTACGCGGACGCCGCCGCGGCCGTCCCCGCCGCCGCCGGTACGGCGCCGCCGGCCACCGACGGCAGCGCACCGGCGCCGGACGCCACCACGGAGCAGGCGCCGCAGCCCACCCTGGCCACCATCCCGACCGCGCCGGGCTCGCTGCCGGAGTTCGCGGCGCCGGGCTCGCGCGACACGTCCGCGACGCAGTCGCCGCCGCCGGGCGGGTTCACGTCGTCGCCGCCGATCGACGAGGCCGTCAAGGCCGGGCTGCTGTCGGGCGAGTACGCGTTCCCGGTGCTCGGCGGGGCGACCTTCTCGGACGAGTTCGGCGCGCCGCGCGCCACCACGGGGTTCCACCAGGGCATCGACCTGTTCGCCCCGCACGGCACGCCGCTGCTCGCGGTGCACGACGGCGTCGTCTTCCGCGTCGGCTGGAACAGCCTCGGCGGGCGGCGCCTGTGGCTCGACGACGGCAAGGGCAACCTCTTCTACTACGCCCACCTCTCGGCCTTCAGCCCGATCGCCCAGGAGAACGCGATCGTCAGGAAGGGCCAGGTCATCGGCTTCATGGGCAACTCGGGCGACGCCGAGCACACGCCCGCGCACCTGCACTTCGAGATCCACCCGCAGGGCCGCTGGGCGGTGCCGCCGTTCGAGTACGTGTCCGCGTGGCAGGGCCAGCCCGTGACGGTGCCCGCCGTCGCGGCGCCGGCGGACGACGCGTCGGCCATCCGCGGCCTCGCCGCCGTCGACACGGCGCCGGGGAGCGACGGGACGGCGGCCGCCGCCACGACGGCCGGCGATCCCGCCGAGCCGCTGCCCGGTGCGGACATCGCGCAGGCGTCCGGGCTCGACCTCGAGGAGCTCGTGGAGGCCTCGAAGGGCGTCGACCCCGTCGCCGCCGTCTCGGCCGGCCGGGTGCCCGCCGACGCGGCCTCCGCGGCCGGGGGCTAGTCCCGCTTCACGCCGATCGCGACGCCGTCGCCGACCGCGAGGACGGTGGCGTCGAGCGACGGGTGGGCGAGGAACGCGTCCAGGAACGCTCGGCCGCCGCGGATCTGCTCGTCGCCCCAGATGCCGTTCGGCTCGCCGGACGCGATCGTGCCGCCCATCAGCGCGTTGTCGGCCACGATCAGGCCGCGCGGGCGCAGGCGCGGCACGAGCAGGTCGAAGTACGTCGCGTACTCGCCCTTGGCCGCGTCGATGAACGCCAGGTCCCAGCCCTCGTCGAGCTCGGCCAGGCCCTCGCGGGCGTCCTGCAGGCGCAGGTCGACGCGCGCCGCGGCGCCCGAGCGGCCGAGGTAGTCGCGCGCGGCGGCGTGGCGCTGCGGGTCGATCTCGAAGCTCACGAGCTCGCCGTCGGCCGGCAGTGCGCGCGCCAGGTAGACCGTCGAGACGCCGATCGCCGTGCCGACCTCGACGATGCGCCGCGCGCCGGCCGTCCGCGCCAGCACGTGCAGCAGCGCGCCGGTCTCGGGGGGCACGATCGGCACCCGATCGCGCGCGCCGTGGGCCTCCATCTCCACCAGCAGGGCGTCCGGCGGCGTGCGGTGGTCGTCGAGGTACGCCTCGACGACGGGATCGAGGATCGGCATGGGCGGCACCATGCCATCGCCTCGCGCGGCCTGCCGCGGTACCCTGTCGGGGTGCGCCTCGACGCCGCCATCGAGGCCCTCGCCGACTGGGGCGAGCCCGCGTACCGGGCCGCGCAGCTGCGGCAGGCCGTGACCCGCGATCTCGTCGCCTCCTGGGACGAGGTCTCGACGCTGTCCCGTGCCCTGCGCACGCGGCTCGAGGAGGCGGTGCCGTTCGCGGAGCTCGTGCTCGAGGAGACCCAGCACGCGACGGACGGCACGGTCAAGGCGCGCTTCCGCACGCTCGACGGCTTCCCGCTCGAGACGGTGCTGATGCGGACGGACGACCGCCGCACGGTCTGCGTCTCGTCGCAGTCCGGCTGCGCCCTCGGCTGCACGTTCTGCGCGACCGGGGCGATGGGCCTCGGCCGCGACCTCACCCGCGGCGAGATCCTCGAGCAGCTCCTGTGGGCCGCCCGCCTCGCGCGGGACGACGAGACCCGCGTGGGCAACGTCGTCCTGATGGGCATGGGCGAGCCGCTGCAGAACGTCGAGGAGGTGCTCGGGTTCTGCCACCTGGCCAACGATCCCGAGGGCTTCGGGCTGGGGGCGCGCTCGATCGCGATCTCCACGGCCGGCTGGGTGCCCGGGATCGACCGGCTGGCGGCCGAGCCGCTGCAGGTCAAGCTGGCGCTCTCGCTGCACGCCCCCAACGACGCGCTGCGCGACCAGCTGATGCCGGTCAACCGCCGCTACCCGCTGCGGCAGCTCATGGCCGCCTGCCAGCGCTACCGCGAGGCGACGCGGCGCCGGATCTTCGTGGAGTACCTGCTGCTCGACGGCGTCAACGACGCGCCGGGCCTGGCCGACGAGCTGGCCGACCTGCTGCACGGCACCGCGCCCGGCGGCTTCCACGTGAACCTGATCGTCTACAACCCGACCGACTCGCCCTTCCGCGCCTCGCCGGAGCCCGTCATCCGCCGCTTCCTCGACCGCCTGGAGTCGCGCAGCATGCCGGCCAGCGTGCGGCGCTCCAAGGGGACGGACATCGCCGCGGCCTGCGGGCAGCTCGCCGTGCAGGGCGCCCGCGAACGCCGCGCCGAGGTCATGCGCGAGCGCCGCGCCGCCCGCGTCTAGCTCTCGAGGCTTGCGAGGATCGCCGACTCGCGTGCCGGGTCGAGGCCCGGCGGCGGCTCGGTCGGCGCGCCCGGCCCGAGCGGCGGCGACTGCCGCAGCCACGCCAGCGTGTCGCGCACGGTCTCCGCGAGCGGACGGAAGCGCAGTCCGGCGGCGATCGCGCGGCGGTTGTCGATCCCGTGGGCACCCGCGAGCGCGGGCTCCAGGCTCGGCGCGAGCCACAGCGGCAGGTCCATCCAGGCGCCGACGCCGGCAGCGGCCAGCACCTCCTCGGGCACCCACACCAGCCGCGCCTGCGCCCCGGTCGCGTCGCGGACGGCGTCGAGCAGCGCCGCCATCGTCAGCGGCTCGGCCGGCCCGACGGCGTTGAAGGTTCCGGTGAGGCCACCGCTCGCCGAGGCCACGACCCAGGCGCCGAGGTCCCTGGCGTCGATGAACTGGACGGGCTGCTCCGGCGGCTCCGGCGCCAGGACCGCGCCGCCGCGCGCCAGCCGGGCGATCCAGTACGTGAAGCGGCCCGTGGGGTCGCCCGGACCCACGCACCAGTCCCGAGCGAACGTTCAGCGTGCGGCCCGGGAGCGCGTCCTCGACGGCGCGCTCGCAGGCCGCCTTGAGCGCGCCGTAGTCCGCCTGGACGTCCTCGCTGTCCGGCGCGGACGGCTTCTCGACCGGCGAGCCCTCGTGCACGCCCGGCTCGCGAACGTCGGCGTAGACGCTGACGCTCGAGACGAACACGTAGCGCTCGACGGCCGGCGCCAGTAGCCCGGCGCTGGCCCCGACGACCCGTGGCACGTAGCCGGACGAGTCGACGGCGACGTCCCAGGTACGGCCCTCCAGGGCCTCGCAGGTCGCCGTCCCGGTCGCCGTGCAGGTGCTCGGCCTCCGGCAGCGCCCCGCGTCGTGGCGCCCGCGCGTGAACAGGCTGACCTCGTGCCCGCGGGCGAGGGCCTCGGTGGCGACGGCGCGGCCGACGAACCGGGTGCCGCCGAGGACGAGGATGCGCACGGGCTGCAGGATGGCACGGTGCGTGAGCCCGTACGCTTGCCCGGCGATGAGCGACTCCGACCACGACTTCACCTGGCGCGACGGCGAGCGCACCGTGCGCTTCGCCCGCGGCGCGGCGGGCGGGGCGCCGGCGCTGCTCGATCGCGCCGGGTTCCACGACTTCGCGCTGCTCACGACCGCGCGGGCCGAGGAGGCGGCGCCCTCGCTGGTGGCCGGCGCGGCGCTCGTCCTGCACGTGCCGCACGGCCCGGTGCCGGAGGCCGCGGCGGCGGTGCGCGGCTCGGTGGGCGGGCGGTCGCTGGTGGCGCTCGGCGGCGGGCGGGTGATCGACGCCGCCAAGGGCATCGGCGCGGCCGACGGGCTGGCGGTGGCCGCCGTGCCGACGACGCTCTCCGGCGCCCCGATGACGACCATGCACCGCCTGCCGGCCGGCGTCGAGGGCGTGCGCAACGTCCGCCCGCGCCTGGTCGTCTTCGATCCCGCGGTGGCGGCCTCGCAGCCCGACGCCGAGCTCGCGGCGAGCGCGATGAACGCCCTGGCCCACGCGGCCGAGAGCCTGTACGGCCCGTGGCGCAGCCCCGTCACCGACGCCGCGGCCCTGCGCGCCGCCCGCGCCATCCACGACGCCCTCGCGAGCGCGGAGGTCGAGCGCGACGAGGCGGCGCTCGGCGCGCTGCTGGCGGGCTACGCCGTCGGCTCGGCCGGCATCGCCCTGCACCACGTGCTCTGCCAGACCCTCGTGCGCATCACCGGCCTCCCGCACGCCAAGGCCTACACGGCGATGCTGCCGCACACGGTCGCGTTCATGGCCGACCGCGCGCCGCGGGCCATGGCGCAGCTGGCGGCGGCCCTCGGCGAGTCGTCCTCGGCCGAGGCTGCCGGCCCCGCCGTCGCGGCGCTGGCCGCCCGCGCCGAGATCCCGGGCCTCGACGCGCTGGGCCTCGATCCCGCCCGGCTGGACGAGGTCGTCGAGGCCACGCTGGCCCGCGCCGACCTCGCCCACACGCCGGGACCGCCCGTCACCGCCGACGACCTGCGGCGCCTGCTCGAGGCCGGTCGGTAGGCACTCCCCCGGGCCGCCGGGCGCTGGTACGGTGCCGCCCGCGATGATCCTGACGGTCCGGCGGTTCGACGAGGAGCTGCGCGCCGACTTCGAGCGGATCCACTCGGAGGAGTGCGAGGCGGGCTGGTGCCACTGCGTGGCGTGGTGGGTGCCGACATGGGAGTGCTTCGGCGAGCGCTCCGCCGAGGAGAACGCGCGGCTGCGCGACGAGCTGCTCGGCGGCGGCGAGTTCGACGGCTACCTGCTGCACGCCGACGGCGACCCGGCCGGCTGGTGCCAGTGCGGCCCGCGCGACCGGCTCGGCAAGCTCGTCCAGCAGTTCGAGCTCGACCCCGACCCGAGCACGTACGCGGTCACGTGCTTCCTGACCGTGCCGATCTACCGGCACCGCCGCTTCGCCGCCAGGCTCCTGCGCGGCGCCCTGGACGACCTGGAGGCGCGCGGCGTGCACCGCGTCGAGGCCTTCCCGCGCCGCGGCGAGGCGCTCGATCACCTGGAGCTCTGGAACGGCCCCGAGGACATGTTCCTGCACCAGGGCTTCCAGGTCGTGAAGGACGACCCCGTGCGACCGGTGCTGCGCCGCGAGCTCTGACGCGCCCACCCGCCGTCGACGATCTGTGATGCTCCGCCGGTGCGCGACGTCCCCATCCGCGGCGACGAGATCGGCCTCGGCCAGCTCCTGAAGTTCGTCGGCATCGCGGAGAGCGGCGGCGCGGCGCGGGCGCTGCTGGCGGACGGCGGCGTGCGCGTCAACGGCGAGGCCGAGACCCGGCGCGGGCGACGGCTGCACGGCGGCGACGTCGTCGAGGTCGAGGGCGAGGAGCCGCTGCGGGTGGTCGCCGGCGGCTGACGGGCCGGCGTGGGCCGGCCCGGGCGCGGCCGAATACGCTTCGCCCGTGGAGCCTCCCCGTCCTGCCGCCCTGCTCGCCGGCCCCGGCGAGGGCGCGCTGCGCACCGTGGCCACCGAGCTCGCGACCCGCGGCTGGAACGTCGCCTTCGGCTACGCCCGCGGCCGGATGGCCGCCGAGGCCTTCGTCCGCGACCTCGAGACCCGCACGGCGCGCGCCGTGGGCCTCTTCGGGTCGCCGGAGGAGGAGGGCACCGGCAAGGTCTTCGTGCACCGGGCGCTGCGAGGAGCTCGCGCGCATCGACGCGCTCGTCATCGACGCCGGCCGCGCGCCCGAGCACGCGCTGCACGCGCATCGACGACCGCGACCTCGTCGACGCCGTGACCGCCGGGCTGCTCGGCACGCACCGCCTCGTGCGGGCCGCCGTCCGGCCGCTGGAGGAGACGCGCGGGCGGATCGTGGTCGTCGGCCGGGCCAACGGCACGACCGGCGCCCTCGTGGCCGGCGCGCTCGCGTCCTGGGCCGCCGCCGTGGGCGACGAGCTGGAGCCCGTCGGCGTCGGCGTCGCCTGCGTCGCGGTCGGGCTCCGCGGCGGCGGTGCGGTGGAGGGCGTGGGCGAGGAGGGCGTGGCGCGATCCGTGCTCGCGCTCCTGGCGGGCGACCCTCCCGCACCCGGCACCCGCGTGGACGTGGCGCCCGGCCCTCTATCCTCGGGGCCATGAGCATCGCGATCGGCGACCGCTGCGAGCGCGTCTTCCACGTCTCCGACGAGACGATCGAGCACTTCGGCGCGGCGTCGGAGGATCGCAACCCCGTCCACTTCGACGACGAGTACGCGGCCGGCACCATCTTCAAGGGCCGCATCGCGCACGGCATCCTGACGGCGTCGTTCATCTCCGCGGTCATCGGCACGGAGCTGCCCGGCCCGGGCTCGATCTACCTCGGCCAGACGCTCAAGTTCCGCGCCCCGGTCCGGCCTGGCGACGACGTCCGAGTCGTCGTCGAGGTCACCGACTACGACGAGAGCCGCCGCGGCACCGTGCTCGACACGCGCGCCTACGTCGGCGACACGCTGGTGCTGGAGGGCGAGGCGCGCGTGATCGCCCCCGCGACGTGAGCCAGCTCGTCCACGATCCGGCGCTGCTCGACGCGACCGACCTCGTCGCCGCGCTCGACCGCCGCGAGCTCTCGTCCGCCGAGGCGCTGGAGGCCGTGCTGGCGCGCGCCGACCGGCTCGCCGGGCCGCTGAACCCCTTCTGCCACCGGCTCGACGACCGCGCCCGCGAGCAGGCGGCAGCGGCCGACCGGGCGCGCGCGGCCGGCGCCCGCGGCGGCCTGCTGGGCGTGCCGCTGACCGTCAAGGACGTCGCGTGGCTCGCGGGCGTGGAGTCCGCGAACGGCTCCGTCGCGCTGCGCGGCTTCGTGCCCGACCGCTCGTCCGCCCCCGTCGAGCGCCTGGAGGCCGCCGGCGCGGTGATCTTCGCCAAGACCACCAACCCGGAGTTCTGCTTCTGGGGCACGACGGAGTCGGCGCTGTACGGCCGGACGTCGAACCCCTGGAACCTCGAGCGCACGCCGGGCGGCTCGTCGGGCGGCGCGGGCGCTGCGGTGGCGGCGCGCCTCGGCCCGCTGGCGCTGGGGTCGGACACCGGCGGCTCGATCCGCATCCCGGCGGCGTTCTGCGGCCTCGTCGGGCACAAGCCGACCCACGGCGCCGTGCCGACGCAGCCCTGCGACGCCGGGTGGCCGACCCTGACCTGCTTCGGGCCGATCGCGCGCAGCGTGCGGGACGCGCGGCCGTGCTGCGCGTCCTGGCGGGTCCCGACGACCGCGACCGCGCCGCCGTCATCGACCTGCCCGGCCTCGACGACCCGCCGCTCGTCCCCCGCGGCCTGCGCGTGGTGGCGAGCGTCGACCTCGGCGGGGCGGCGCCCGTCGACGGCGACGTGCGCCGCGCCTTCGTGGCGGCGCTCGAGGCGCTCTCCGACGCCGGCGTCGACGTGATCCGTGCCGATCCCGGCCTGCCGACCTCCGTGCGGCCCTGGACGATCGCGGCGTTCGCCGACGCGCGGGTCGAGCGGGCGCACGAGTACGAGCGGCACGCCGAGGAGCTGACCGACGAGGCCCGCGCCGCGATCGCCTTCGGCGAGACGTTCTCCGGCACCGAGTACGCCGAGGCGGTGCTGGCGCGCGAGGCCATCCACGCCGCGTACCACGGGCTCCTGGAGCGGACCGGGGCGCGCGCGCTGCTGACGCCGACCCTCGGCTGCCAGGCGTTCGGGCACGGGCGGACGGGTCCGGCCAGCATCGGCGGCGTGCCGATCGAGCCGCCGTGGGACGACTGGTGCGGCTTCCTGTACGACGCCAACCTCGCCGGCCTGCCCGCGACCGCCGTGCCGATGGGGCTCGGCGACGACGCCCTGCCGCTGTCGCTCCAGGTCACCGCCCGCCGCCGCGACGACGCCGGGGCGCTGGCCGTCGCGGAGGTCGTCGAGGCGCTCCTCGAACCGCTGCCCGCGCCGCCCGGCTACGGGCCGGAGGACGGGGCGTGACGTTCGATCCCGTCGCGTTCGCCGCGGCGCACGTCGGGCCGGCCGGGCCGCCGCAGGAGGTCTCCCTGAACCCGCCGCCGGACGGCGTGGCGATCATCGCGGTCGACGCCGGCTCGCTGACGGTGACCGTGCCGCTCGTGGCCGCCGCCGCGCCGCTGGAGGCCGGCCTGCGCGAGCACGGGCTCACGCTCGGCCTGTTCCCCGAGACGTTCGAGCGCGCGACGGTCGGCGAGCTGCTGGAGGACGACGCGCCCGGCGCCGGCGCCAGCGGGCCGGGCTTCGCGAGCCGCGTCGTCGCGCGGCCGGAGTCCGGCGTCGTGGCGCTCGGCGTGCGGCGGCGTCCCGCTGCGCAGGCGGGCCGGGCGCTCGCGGTCGGCGCCTTCGCCGACGCCGTCGACGCCCTGCGCCGCCTGGCCCAGGACGGCGACCTGCCCGAGATCGCGCTCGCGCTCGACGCCGCCGCGGCCGACCTGTGGCTGTCGGCGGCGGACGACCCGGACGGCGCGCGCGCCCGCATCCGCCCGGGTGGCGCGCTGCTCCTGCTCATCGCGTCCGGTGCCGAGGGCGTCGCGGCGCGGCGGGTGGCGACGGCGGTGCGCGACGCCGCCCTCGCGGACGCGGTCGACCTGGGCCAGAACCCGGCCCGCGGCTGGGCCGGCGTGCGCTACGACGGGCCGGGGCATCGCCGCGGCGCTGGCCCGCGCGGGCTACCTGCTGGAGCTCGACCGGCAGCGGCTGCCCTGGAGCGACGTCGTCGGGGCCGCGATCGACGCGCGGACGCACCCCGGCTACACGACGTGCGAGGTGGCGGGCGCGACGATGCACGACGCGCTGCTGACGGTCCGCCGCATCACGGCCGCGCCGGGCGCCGCGGCGAACACCCAGGTGTGAGCCGCTTCGAGCGCTCGATCGAGATCGCCTGCCCGGTGGAGCGGCTGTTCGCGTTCCACCTCGACACCCGCAACGCCGCCGCCATCTCGCCGCCGTCGCAGCGCGTGGTCCGCGTCGACGGCAGCTTCCCCGTCGAGGCGGGCGACGTCGTCGGGCTCGAGGTGCGGCCGGCGCTGCTCGGACGCACGCTGCCCGTGCCGCAGCGCTGGCGGGTGCGGATCGCCGAGGTGCGCGCGCCGGAGCTCGTGGTCGACGAGCTCGTGCGCGGCCCGTTCGCCCGCTTCCACCACGAGCACCGCTTCGCCGCCGTGGACGCCGGCCGCAGCCGCCTGACCGACCGCATCGACTACGCGCTACCGCTCGGCGCGCTCGGCCGCCTCGCCGATCGCCTGCTCGTGGGCCGCCTGCTGGCGCGCACCTTCGCCTACCGCCAGGACGCCACCCGCCGCCTGCTGGAGGGCCGCGCCGCGTTAGAGCGGCGGATCGAGCCAGAGGGTCGCGGCCCGGTCGGCGTCGATCGCCGCGGCCGACCACAGGAGCGGGCGCGCGCGGCCGACGAGCCAGTCGACCACCTGGTCGTCGTAGGCCTCCGACGCCGGGTGCCCGGACTGCCCGCCGCAGAGCACGAAGCGGCTCCCGTCGGGGTCGCCGAGGTCGGCCACGAAGCGCATCGCCGGGCCGACCGTGCGCGCGCCGGACTCGCGGCCGCTGGGCGGCTGCCACGCCTGCTGCACGGTGTCGCCATCGCCGCCGAGCGGGAACGGGCCGCGACGGAAGACGCGGGCGAGACCCGGCAGGCGTCCGAGCGGGTGATCGAGCACGAGGCGGTGGACGTCGCCCCAGCGCCAGGCCGCGGGGTCGGGGCCGAGCCGCTCGCCGAGCTCGGCGGCCGTCCGCTCCAGCGCGTCGGCGATGACGCCGGACCACGTCCGCCCGTCCTGGAAGAAGGCGTCGTCGCGGCGCTCCAGGAGGTCGAGCAGGGTCGCCGTCGAGCGGCCGGCGAAGGCGCGGCCGCTGGCGAGCTCGGCCAGCACGTCGACGCCGTCGATGCCCTCCAGCGCGTCCAGGGCCTCGCGGAACACCTCGGCCGCCAGCGTCGCGCGCGAGCACGCCGTAGACCGCACCGCCGGCCGAGTCGGCCGTCAGCTCGCCGTCCCACGCCATCAGCAGCGCCCACGCGGCGCGGGGGCGGTCGACCGTGCGGCGCGTCGTCGCGCAGGAGCGCCCTGCAGCCGCAGGCCGGGCAGCGAGCGGACGTCGACCTGCGCCGCCAGGCAGTCGGCCGCCGACAGCAGGTCGCCCGCGCCGAGCAGCTCGCGGATGCGCCGCGGCCGGTAACGAGGCAGCCCGCTCGGGGACGCTCGGCGCCTCCTCGCCGGCCACCAGCAGGCCGTCGGCGCCACCGCGGCGACTCGGCGCCTCCGCCGCCGGCACCGTGCCCTGCCAGCCGGCCGCCGGGTCGGCGCCGTCGGCGGGCACGAGCCCGCTCCCCTCGCCGCGCCGCGGCAGCGGACCGCCGACCAGGCGGCTGCCGATGGCGCCGTCGGCGTCGGCCCACACGAGCTCCAGCGCCGCCCCGCCGAGGCTCGCAGCCGCGGCCTCGAGCGCGTCGCCGTCCGTCGCCAGCAGCATCCCGCGCAGGCCGGCCGCCGTCTCGGCGGGTGTGAGCGCGGTCCACGCCAGGGCCAGCGCGTCGGCCTCGCCCTCCAGCAGCGGGGAGACGATCGGCCCCTGGCGCGTGGTGCGCACCTCCTCGACGTGCGGGCGGCGCCGTCCGCGCACGCGGATCGACTCCTGCCGCGTGGTGTGCGGCTCCTCGGCCAGGTCGACCGTGAACAGGTCCTGCGTGTCGGCCTCGGCGTCGACGAGGCCCCAGGCGAGCGTCTTCGAGCGCCCGATCAGCACGCCCGGCGTCCCCGGCAGCGAGAACCCGGCCACGCGGCCGCCCTGCCAGGCGAGGTCGCAGACGTACCACGGGCACGGGAGCGCCAGCGCGAAGGCGGTGTCGTTGGCGACCAGCGGGCGCCCGGACGCGGTGCGCGTCCCGCCGACGGCCCAGCCGTTGGAGCCGGCCGGGGCCGCGCCGATGGCCGGCGCGAGCTCGGCGTAGCGCTCGGGCGGCAGCGCGCCGCGCAGGCGGCGGCGCACGATCTCGGCCTCCCAGTCGCGACCCAGGAGCAGGGCGAGGGCCTTGGGCGCCAGCAGGGCGTCGCCGAGCGCCCAGGGCTCGATCGTCGACGCCTTGAGCAGCCGCAGCTCGAACGGCGGGGTGTAGCGGGGCGAGCGCAGGTAGGCGTTGACGCCGGCGCAGTACGCGTCGACGAAGGCGCGGTCGTCGCCGAGCAGGCGTCCGGCCTCGCGATCGGCCTCGCGGGCCAGGCCGAGGATGCGCACGCAGGCGGTCCGTGCCGAGCCCGGGCGGGCCGAGCAGCTCCGCCAGCCGCCCGCGCACGAAGCGGCGCACGAGCTCCAGCTGCCACAGCCGGTCCTGCGCGTGGCAGAAGCCCTGGGCGGCCACGACGTCGAGCAGCGACCCGCCGCGCGCGTGCGGCACGCCGTGCACGTCGCGCACCACCTCGACCGGCGCGCGCAGCCCGCTGAGGCCCGCGCGGCCCTCGTGGACCGGCAGCGAGGCCCGGTAGAAGCGGCGGGCGCTGGCCAGGGCGGCGCCCGCGGACGCGGCCATCAGGCCCGAGACGATCGCCGCGCGCCGGCCGGGAGGCTTCGCCATCGACGTTCGGCAGGGTAGCCGGAGACGAATGTGAAACCGCCGATGCACGAGCCTGCGTACCCGTGGCGAACGTCAACCGACACGGAGTGGCTGATCCCATGAAGGTTCGCTCGACGCTCTTCCTCGGCCTTGCGGCGGCCGCCCTCGCCGCCCCCGCGGCCTCCCATGCCGGCGTCGTCTCGCGTGCCGATGCCGGGGCGGCGCCAGCCGATCTGGCGCTCACCGATCAGGCCATCCAGGCCGATCTCGGCGGGGCGGGCACGTTCGGCCGCATCGCCTGGGACGGCGTGCCGGCGGCGGTCTCGGCTCCCACGGCGATGCCGGCCAACCAGTTCCTGGCCGCCCGCGGCGTGCTCATCACGTCGCCGAGCGGCTCCACCGAGGTGAGCTCGCCGGACGACTCGGGACTCGGCCAGCGCTTCGCCGACCTGAACGGCGCCTACCTGACCGAGTTCCGCACCTTCTCGGGCGACCAGATCTTCCGCGCCAAGGACTCGACCGTCACGAACGTCGACTTCTTCCTCCCCGGCTCGCAGACGCCGGCGACGACGAAGGGCTTCGCGGTCGCCTTCACCGACGTCGACCTGCCGAACACCACGAAGGTCGAGGCCTTCGACGTCAACGGCAACCTCATCGGCGCCACCTTCGCGCCGCCGGCCGACAAGGGCGTCTCGATCGCCTCCGTCGTCGCCGACGCGGGCGCCCCGATCGCCAAGGTGCGCATCACGAGCGGCAGCCTCGCCCTCAGCGCCACCGCCGTCGACAACCTCCCCGCCGGGCAGGACATCGTCGCGATGGACGACTTCATCATCGGCAACACCGTCGCCCGGCCCGACCTGGCGGTCACCGTCGCCGACGCGCCCGATCCCGTCGAGACCGGCGCCAACCTGACCTACACCGTGACCGTCACCAACGCCGGCGCGGGCGCCTCGACCACGTCGACCCTCCACTGGTCGCTGCCGGCGGGCGTCGCCCAGGTCTCGGCCACGCCGAGCCAGGGCACGTGCGCGACGGCGACCTCGTGCGATCTCGGCGCCATCGCGGCGGCCGGCACGGCCACCGTCACGATCGTCGCCAAGCCGACCGCCGCGGGCAGCGTCCAGGCGCAGTTCTGGACGACGGCGGCCAACGACGGCAACGCCGCCAACGACAACGTGACCGCGTCGACGACCGTCAACGCCCCCGTGCCCGGCGACACCAGGGCGCCGAAGGTCGCGATCTCCGGCAAGGCCGTGACGATCGCCGCCAACGGCAACGCCACGTTCGCCATCGGCTGCCCGAAGGACGAGAAGACCTGCAAGGGCAGCGTGCGGATCACCTCGGCCAAGGCCCTCAGGATCGGCGGCCTCAAGCTACGCCTCGACCTGGGCTCGGCGAGGTTCACGGTCGCCGGCGGCAAGACCGCGCAGGTGAAGGTCAAGATCGGCGCCGCCGAGCGCACGCTGCTCAAGGCCCTCGGTCAGATCCAGGTCAAGGTCGACGTCGCCGTCAGCGACGCGGCCGGCAACGACGCCACCGCCTCGAAGAACGTCGTGCTCAAGGCGCGGAAGTAGCAGCCCCTTCCTCTCCCACCGGCACGTCGTCGCGCCCGCCCGGATCCGCTCCGGGCGGGCGCTGGCGCGTTTCAGGCCTCCGGGTAGCGGGCGGCGTAGGCCGCGTGGAGCTCCTGCCAGCGCGGGTACTGCTCCTTCCACCAGCGCGACCAGTCGACCGGCTGGCCGGCGAGCGCGTCCTACCCTGTCGAGGGGATGGCGCAGGCGCCGCTCGTAGCGGAGGATGTACCTGCCGTCGCGGCGCTCGAGCGTCCCGTCGGCGGCGTTGCGGTTCGACGTGGGGACATCGCTAGTCCTTTCGGTCGAGTGCGTCGAGGTGGCGTGCGAGAGCGTCGAGACGGCTGCCCCACAGCGCGCGATAGGGCTCCAGCCAGATGTCGACGTCGAGCAGCGGCTCCGGGCGCAGCTCGTACCAGCGGCGCTGCGCCTCGGGGCGAACACGAACGAGACCGGCGTCGCGCAGGATCCGCAGATGCTTGGAGACGCCGGGCTGGCTGAGGCCGAGCAGGTCGACGAGCTCCCCGACGAGCCGGGGCCGCTCCCGCAGGAGATCGAGGATGCGGCGCCGCTGGGGCTCGACGAGCGCCTCGAAGGTCGTGGCTGCCACGACCACATATTCCTACTCGGTTATATAGCTGTCAAGTAATACGGCGGCCGAAACGACCGTTCATTTATCGAACGCGCCGATCGCGGAGCCGCGGCGGATCAGCTCGGCGATGCCCTCCCGACCGCGTGGGCCGAAGTCGCGCGTCAGGTCGTTGACGTACATCCCGACGAAGCGGTCGTTCGTCTCGGCGTCGATGCCCCGGCCGAACTCCTGCGCGTAGGCGAGCGCCTCGGGGCGGTTCGCGAGCCCGGCGTCGATCGCCTCCAGCAGGATCGCCGACACGTCGGCGGCGACCTCCGGCGGCAGGTCGCGGCGGATCGCCACGGCGCCGAGCGGCAGCGGCAGACCCGTCTCGGCGAGCCACCAGGCTCCGAGGTCCACCACCAGCGCGAAGCCCGCGTCCTGCCAGCCGAGCTGCCCCTCGTGGATGACCACCCCGGCGTCGACGTCGCCGGCCGCGACCCGGTCGAGCACCTCGTCGAACGGCACCAGCACCGCCTCGAACGCCGGCAGCGCGAGGCGCGCGACGAGGAACGCGGTCGTCAGGCGGCCGGGCACTGCGACGCGCCGGCCCGCGAGGTCGACCGGCTCCAGCGGCTCGCGCGCCACCACCACCGGGCCGTAGCCGTCGCCCAGCGACGCGCCGTGCGGCAGCAGGTCGTAGCGGTCGCGCACGTGCGGGTAGGCGCCGGCCGAGAGCGCCGTCACCTCCAGGCGGCCCTGCAGCGCCCAGCCGTTGAGGGTCTCGATGTCGGCGACGACCTGCTCGAACTCGTGGCCCCTGGTGTCCACGCGCCCCGCGGCGATCGCCCAGTACATGAACGCGTCGTCGGGGTCGGGGCTGTGGCCGACGCGCACCTGCATCAGGCGCACCCGCGCGTGGTCAGCTCTCGTCGAAGAACCACCGCTCCAGCTTCTTCTTCAGCTCGGCCTCGGTGAACGGCTTGACGCCGTCGTTGCGCCCGTCGTCGACGTCGGCCGAGGCCTCGACGTCGGCCTCCAGCGCCCCGTTGGCGGCGAGCAGGGCGTCGCCCATCTCGTAGCCCTCGAACAGGAGGTCCTCCTTGCGCGGATCATCCGACTCGCGCTCCTCGAGGTTGACGGCGCGGCCGACCGTCCACACGCCGCCCTCGAGGCGATCGATCCACAGCGTGACCCGTTCCGCGTCGCCGCGATCGTCGCGGCCAACGACCACCCGCTCCGCGTACCGGTGGCCGTTCGCGTGACGCTGCTTCATCTCCTGCCTCCACGTCGGTTCCGGGGCTGGGACCCGCTCGCACATTCTTCCGCTTTCGCGGCCCGGTGGCGAACCGATCTCACAGACCGAGGCCCCGCGCGGCCAGCGCGACCACCGCCAGGGCGCTGCCGGTGCCCTTGTAGACCACGATGTCCGCGTCGTCGGCGCGGCCCTCGACCTCGCCCCGCAGCACCGCGCCGAGGTCGTGGACCTCCAGCCAGTCGAGGTGCCCCTCCGCGACCGGCTCGAACAGGTCGGCCGCGCGCTCGCGGGCCCGCAGCGGCTCGTCGACGCAGACGAAGGCGGCCCGGGCGACCAGCCGGTAGTCGAGCTCGCGCTGGTCCGGGCGCGTCGCGCCGACCGCGGCGACGAACGCGCCGGGCGCCACCCAGTCGTCGCGCAGCGCCGGGTCGCGGGCCGTCGTGGCGACCACGATCAGGTCGGCGTCCTGCACCGCCTCCTGCGCGCTCGCCGCGACGCGGACGTCGTCGCCGCACTCGTCGGCGAAGGCGCGCCGCCGGTCCCCGTCCGGGTCGAAGACGCGCACCCGCTCGACGTCGCGCACCGTCCGCAGGGCCTCGAGCTGGGCCGCCGCGTGCGGGCCTGCGCCCAGGACGCCGACGCGGCGCGCGTCGGGACGCGCCAGCAGGCGGGCGGCCGCGGCCGTTGCGCCGGCCGAGGCGAGGCGGGCCAGGGCGTCGGCGGCGGCCAGCCCGGCGATCGCACCTGCGCGGTCGAAGACGGCGACCGCCCGCCCGCTCGCGCCGCGGCCCGCCCCGGCGAGCAGCGCGCCGGCGGCGGGCAGGGCCGGGATCGAGACGAGCTCGACCTCGACCCCGAGCGCGCCGTCGATGGCCGCGCCGCCGCCGACCCGCGCGCCGGGGTCGGCGAGCGCGGCGGCGGCCGCCTCGTACCACGCGTCGGGCGGCAGGGTGGCAACCGCCTCGTCGTCGCCGAGCAGACGCATGGCCACTCTTGTACCAGCCGCGCGGGCGACGCTCCGTTGGGCCACGAGCCGTCCGGTACTCTCGCGACATGCAGGTCAACCTCGCCGTCCTCTGCGACGCGGCCAACGTCTCGCGCGAGGGGAAGCTGAACATCCTCGGCGAGTTCGACTCCATCCACGCGTCGAGCTTCCCGCTCACGTACCCGACGATGGTGCTCGTGGTGCGGCTCGAGGCGCACCCGACGGAGGTTGGCGAGCATCAGCTCAAGCTGCAGCTGCTCGACGCGGACGGGCAGGACGTGGTGCCGCCCCTGCTCGGCGAGTTCACGACCGGCGACTCGCCCTTTCCCGGCGTCCCCGTGCGGACCGCGCCGATCATCCTGCAGATGCACGGCGTCCGCTTCGCACGCCCGGGGCACTGCTCCTTCGAGCTGCTCGTCGACGGCCACCACCTCCGCTCGCTCCCGCTGCACATCGTGGCCGGACTCGACGAGGAGGAGGGGCCCGCGCCCTTCGACGGCGTGTAGCATCGACTCCCGATGCGCTACGCGTGCACCGTCGCGGAGCTGGGCGCGCCGGGGTCGAGGCGTGCGGTCACGCTCGGCGCGCGGGAGATCGTCCTCGTGCGCACGGACGAGGGCGTGCACGCGATCGACCGGGCGTGCCCCCACGAGGGCTACGGGCTCGAGGAGGGCACGGTCGAGGGCGCGACGCTGACCTGTGTCTGGCACGGCTGGCGCTTCGACCTCCGCTCGGGCTCGTGCCTGGTCGCCGGCGAGGACGTGCGCACCTACGCCGTCGCCATCCGCGACGGCGCGATCTTCGTCGACGTCGACGTGGAGGCGACGGAGCCGGAGCTCGAGCTCGCCAGCGAGGCCCTGGTCGCCGCGCTGGAGACCGGCCGACCGACGCTCGCCGCGCGCCGCTGCGCGCGCCTGCTCGACCTCGGCGCCGGCGTCGACCACGTCGCGCGGCTGCTGGTGCGCTACGGGGCGACGCACGCCGACGCCGGCCTCGACCCCGAGACTGCCGCCGTCGCCGATGCCCTGGCAGCCGCCGCGCGCCTCCCGCCGGGCCAGTCCCGCTACCTCTTCGCCGACGTCGCGGCCGCCCTCGCCGAGCGCCTCGCCCGCGCTGCGCCGCGCTTCGGCCCCGAGCCCGCGTCCTCGTTCGCGTGGGCCGACGACGGCGTGCGCGACACGCTCGCGGAGCTGGTCGCGGACGGGGACGACGAGGAGGCGGAGGCCGTGGTCGCCGGGATGGTGGCGGCCGGCGTGCCGGCGAGCGAGATCGGCGCGGGGCTCGCGCTCGGCCTGGCGCGGTCGTACCGCGGGCCCTGGCCGCTGATCGTGCTCGAGCGCGCCGTACGGCTCGCCGACCTGCTGGGCGAGGACGCGGCGCGGGTGGTGCTCCCGGTGGCCGCCCATGGCTGCGCGTGCGCCCCGGAGGCGGGCGGCCGGGAGCCGTTCCGCTCCGCGGTCGACGCCGTCGCGGGCAACGACGCCGACCCCGCCCGCGTGATCGCGGCGTGCAGCCGCGCCATGCCCGCCAACGACCGCGACGGCACGCTCCTCCTCTGCGGCCTCGCGCTCGCCTACGCCGACGCGGCGCGCTGGGCCGTCGACCGGGCCGGCACGGCGGCGCGCCCGCTCGTGCTGCACGCGGAGGCGCTCCTGCACGCGCTCGGCGGACGCCGCGGCGCGGAGGCGGCGGCCGTGCCCGAGGCCGACCTCGCGGTCGACCTCGCGAGCAGCCCGGCGTCGACGTCGCGCGGCCTCGCCATCTGCCTCGCCGCGGCGGTCGCCGCGTGGCGGACGCCGGACTCCGCGGTCACGAGCGGCGTCCACCGCCTGCTGGTGCTGCCGAAGCGGGAGCGCTTCACCGACCGGCACGTCGACGGCGAGGGTCTCGAGCTGCCGTAGGACGCCCGCTCGGTGTGTGCTGGCTCACACGTCGAGGTTTGCCGGCGAACCTCCGCGGGTCATCGGTCGAACGACGGGCGCACGCCTCGCATGTGAGCCCGTTCGAAGCTTGCGATGGGGTATCCCCGACGGACATCCGTCCGCACGTTGCGCTGCCTGGCCGTGGCCGGCCTGGGAGCGCTCGCCATCGGCGTGACACCCGCTGCGCAGGCCGACGGCCTCCTCGGCGGCGTGACCCAGCCCGTGGGCGACGCGGTCGCCGCGGTCGTTCCGGCACCGCCGGCGCCCGCACAGCAGGCGCCGACGCCGGCTCCCGAGCCACAGGCCGCGCCGGCGCCCGCTCCGCCGCCGCCTCCCGCCGAGCCCGTGGCCGCGGCGGTGCAGCCCGTCGCGCAGGCCGTCCAGCCCGTCGTCGAGCCGGTGCAGCAGGCGGTCGAGCCCGTGGCGAAGGCGGTCGCGCCGGTCGTCGAGCCGAAGGCCGTGCGCCGGTCGCCAAGGCGACGGAGCCGGTCGCGAAGGCCGCCGCGCCGGTCGTCCGAGCGGCCGCTAGCACCGGTCGCCAAGGCGTCGGAGCCCGTCGCGAAGGCCGTCGCGCCGCGTCGTCGAGGCAGGCTGTAGCGCCGGTCGCGAGCAGGCCGGCGCCGGTCGCCAAGGCGATCGAGCCGGTCGCGAAGGCCGTCGCGCCGGTCGTCCAGGCGGCCGCGGAGCCCGTCGCGCAGGCCGCCGAGCCCGTCGTCCAGGCCGCGGCGCCCGTCGTGCAGCCGCGACCGAGCCCGTTGCCGCCGTGACCGCGCCGGTGCAAGGTCGTCGAGGCCGTGGCGCGCGCGTCGCCGCACCGGTCGCCGCAGGCGCGGCCCGTCGCAGGCGGCGGCGCCGGTCGTCGATGCTGTCGTGGCCCGGTCGTTGGCGCGGATGCGCCGATCGCCCGGCCGGCTGCGCCACTTGGCGCGTCGGCTGCGCCACTTGGCGCGTCGCCGCCGCCACTTGGCGTGCCGGGTGCGCTGGTTGGCGTGCCGTTGGCTGCGGCGCCCGGTGCCGTTCCGACGTCCCGGGCGAGCGACGTGCTGCCGTGGCGCGGCTCTGCGTGGCCGCTGGTCGTTGCGGGCGTCGGCGGCCGATGCGCCGATGCTGTTGGCGTCGGCCGCGCCCGACGGGCCGGTGGTGCCCGTGCCGGTGCCGGTGCGGCCTGCTGCGGAGGGCGCTGCCAGCGCGGCTGCGTCGGTGGCGGCGGCTAGCGCCGCGTCGTCGGTGGTTGCGGCGTCCGAGTCTTCTTCGTCCTCCTCTTCTTCTGGTGTCCCCTTCGGCCTGTCGCTTGCCGTGCCCGCGGCGGTGGTGGGTGGTGCTGCTGCGTCTGCGGCGTCTGGTTGGGCGTCTGCGGGTGTGGTGGCGTTGTTGGGGTTGGTGGCCGTGTTGGTCTCGCCGCTTGCCCGGACGCGGTTGCGCGTCCCGGTGGGGTTGCGGCCGCCGAGCGTGCTGCTTCTCGCGGTCGAGCGACCGGGCTAGGCGGGGCGTCTGACCCTGCGCCTCTCTGGGGTGCGGGTCGGATGCGTCTGTCTGGTTCGTAGTCGTTTCGATTCGAAGGGAAGTTGCGCTGTGCAACGGAAGCTCTTGGCGGTTGGTGCCGCCTGGGCGCTGCTGGCGATGTCGGCAGGGCCCAGCGGCGGCCAGCGGCCCGGATGACGTGATTGGTGTCGCGCAGTCGGCGGCCAACACGGTCACGCAGGATGCGTCGGCGACGGCTGAGACCACCCAGCTGGTGCCGGTGAACGCGAACGTGCCGGTGGCGGTGGCCTCGCCGGGTGCCGGTGGCGACGTGGAGCAGTCGAATGACGCGTCGTCGGCGGCGGCGGCGGTGAACGCTGCGGCGGTCGACCAGTCGGCCACCCAGGACGCTGCCGGCGGCAACGGCGGTGGCGGTGGTCAGCAGGCCTCGAACGGGGTCGCGCAGGACGCCGACGCGGCGGCTGAGACGGTGCAGCTGGTGCCGGTGAACGTGAACGCGCCGCTGGCCGAGCCGTCCACCGACGGCCAGGACGGCTGTGGCTGCCAGCCTCAGCCGAAGCCGACGGCGAAGCATGACAAGCCGGCCGAGGATCGCTCGGCGGGTGGCGTGGAGCAGTCCAACGACGCGTCCTCGAGCGCCGCGGCGGGCAACGTGGCGATCGTCGAGCAGACCGTCGAGCAGACCGCTCCGGGCGGCGGCGGGCAGCCGCCGGCCACGCACGACGACAAGCAGCAGGGCCGCGAGCCGGGCAAGGATCGCGGCGCCGAGGCGGCCAGTCGGCGACCAACGAGGTCGATCAGGACGCCGACGCGCCACGCCACGACCGTGCAGCTGGTGCCGGTCAACGTGAACGCGCCGATCGCCATCGCCTCGCCGGGTGCCGGCGGCGACGTCGAGCAGTCCAACGACGCCTCCTCCAAGGCCGGGGCCGGCAACGTGGCCATCGTCCGCCAGGACGTCGACCAGACCCAGTCCGGCGGCCAGGGCGGCGACAAGCCGCACGGCTGCGGCTTGCGACCAGGGCGACAAGGGCCGCGAGCCGGGCAAGGATCGCGGCGCCGAGGGCCAGTCGGCCAAGAACGAGGTCGATCAGGACGCCGACGCCCACGCCACGACCGTGCAGCTGGTGCCGGTGAACGTGAACGCGCCGATCGCCATCGCCTCGCCGGGTGCCGGCGGCGACGTCGACCAGTCCAACGACGCCTCCTCCAAGGCCGGCGCCGGCAACGTGGCCATCGTCCACCAGGACATCGACCAGACGTCCAAGGGTGCAGCGGCCGCACAAGCCCGAGCACCCGGGCTGCGGCTGCAACGACAAGGGCGGCAAGGGCCACGACGGCGACAAGCCCCACGGCAAGGGCCACGACGGCCAGCGGGCGACCAACACGGTCGACCAGGACGCCACGGCCCACGCCAAGACCGTGCAGCTGGTGCCCGTCAACCTGAACGCGCCGCTCAGCCAGGGCGGACCGTCCACGGACGATCCGGGCTGCGGCTGCAACGGCAAGGGCAAGGACGGCAAGGGCAAGCCGCACGCCAGGCGCGGCGGCGACGTGAGCCAGTCCAACCGCGCCACCTCCGGCGCCTGGGCCGGCAACCTCGCCGTCGTCGGCCAGGACATCGACCAGACCGGCAACGGCAACGGCTCCCAGACGGCCATCAACAAGGTCGACCAGGACGCCAACGCCCGCGCCAAGACGGTCCAGCTCCTGCCGATCAACGCCAACCTGCCGTCCAGCACCGGGTCCGCGCCGGCACCCCTCGTGGTGCCCGAGGACCCGGGCTGCGGCTGCGGCGGCACGGGGCCGGACCGCGGTCCCTGGCAGGGCGGCGGTGACGTCGACCAGGCCAACACGGCGACCAGCGGAGCGGGGGCCCTGAACCTCGCCGTGGTCGCCCAGTCGATCACCCAGCGCGGCCGCTAGCCGGCAGCGCACCGAGGATGCGGGCCGGGTCGTGTCTGTCGATCGCTTCGCCAGAGCCGATCCAACACGGCTCCGGCCCGCAGCGGAGGTGCCGCCGGCTACTGGGAGGCCGGTGGCACCTCCCCGAAAGCTCCCGGGCGCAGCTCTTCTCTCGCGGCGTCCGGGAGGCAGCGGGGGGCTGGGCGGGGCGCCGCGATTCCCCCGCGGCGTCCCGTCCCAACGTCCAACTCGATCACCCAGCGCGGCCGCGAGCGGTCAGCGCACGAGGATGCGGGCCGGGTCGTGCTTGTCGATCCCGCTTCGCCAGAGCCGATCCGACACGGCTCCGGCCCGCAGCGGAGGTGTCGCCGGCCACTGGGAGGCCGGTGGCACCTCCCCGAACGTGGGAAAAACGCCGGGGGCCGTCCCGCAGGACGACCCCCGGCGTACCCCGTTCGCCGCTCGAGCGCGGTGGCTCTCGGCACGTCAGATGGTGCGGGGCAGTCGTTCCGCCGCCTTGAGGGCGACGTAAGGATTCGATGAGCCCCGGCCCCCATTCCGTGCCGGATCACCGATTCCTGTCCCCCGTCTGGCTAGGCGAGCGCCTCCTGCAGGAGCAGGATCGCCAGCGACTCCAGCCGCAGGTCGGGCTTGCCGACGAGCTCGACGCAGGCGGCGTGCGTGCGCTCGAGGTCGTTCGACTCGACCGCCAGCGCGGCGAGGGCCGCGCCGAGCGGCGGGCCGACGCCCAGGTCCGCGAGCTCCGACGCCGTCTCCAGCACGGCGCGGCTGCCGGCGGTCAGGCCCTCGTGCGGATCGCCGCTGGCCGCCGCCAGCAGCAGCCCGCGTCGCGTCGCGGCCGAGAGGTCGTCCTCGTCCAGGAGCAGCGTCGTCCGCGCCAACGCCACGAGGGCCGGCCCGGCGGCGGCGGCGCGACCCTCCTCCGGGATCGCGGCGAGCGCGGCGTCGATCTCGGCGAGCGCGGTCAGACGGCCGCCGCCTCGCGGCCGTAGCGCTCGGCCATCGCGTCGAGCCCGATCGGCTCGTAGTCCCCGGCGTGCCCGGCCTGCCCGAACGCGGTCATGCGCTCCGCGATCACCGTCTGCATCGCCGAGCGGGCCAGCTTCAGGTAGCCGCGCGGGTCGAACTCCTCCGGGTGCTCCTGCATGAAGGTGCGGATCGCGCCGGTCATCGCCAGGCGGGAGTCCGTGTCGACGTTGATCTTGCGGACGCCGTGCTGGATGCCGGTCTGGATCTCGGCGATCGGCACGCCCCACGTCGGCTTCATGGAGCCGCCGTTGGCGTTGATGATGTCCACGAGCTCCTTCGGGACGCTCGACGAGCCGTGCATCACGAGGTGCGTGTCGGGCAGGAGCCTGTGGATCTCCTTGATCCGCTCCATCGCCAGCACCTCCCCGTCCGGCGGCCGCGAGAACTTGTAGGCGCCGTGCGACGTGCCGATGGCGACCGCCAGCGCGTCGATGCCGGTGCGGTGCACGAAGTCGACGGCCTGGTCGGGATCGGTGAGGTGCACCTCGCCCGAGCCGACACCGTCCTCGATGCCGCCCAGGGTGCCGAGCTCGCCCTCGACGGTCACGCCGCGCGGATGGGCCATCTCGACGACCTCGCGCGTGACGGCGACGTTGTGCTCGTAGTCGGCCACGGACTTGCCGTCGGCGTGCAGCGACCCGTCCATCATCACGCTCGTGAAGCCGAGCTCGATGGCGCTGCGGCAGGTGTCCGGCTCGTTGCCGTGATCGAGGTGCAGGGCGACCGGGATGTCCGGATACAGCTCCACGGCGGCCTGCATCAGGTGCCACAGGAAGCGGTCGTTCGTGTAGGAGCGGGCGCCCCGCGAGGCCTGGATGATGACCGGCGACTGCGTCTCCCGGGCCGCCTCCATGATGGCCTGGATCTGCTCCATGTTGTTGACGTTGAACGCGCCGACTCCGTAGCCGCCCTTGGCGGCCTCGTCGAGGAGCTGCCGCATCGAGACGAGCGCCAATGTGACCTCCAATCGGGTTCCGCAAGCGTACCGTCCCTCGGGTGGTTGCCCGCCCGCGCGGCGCGCCTACACTGACGTCATGACCTCCTCCGCCCGTCCTGCTCCCTCCACGCGCCTCTGGCACGGCTTCGCCCCGATGGGCAAGGTCGACGGCAACGAGTTCGTCGTCGCCCGCGGGAAGGGTGCCCGGGTCTGGGACGTGGACGGCCGCGAGTACCTGGACGGCACCGCCGGCCTGTGGTTCGTCAACGTCGGGCACGGCCGTTCGGAGATCGCGCAGGCCGCGGCCGCGCAGATGGAGCGCCTCGCCGCCCACCACTGCTTCGGCGATCACGCCAACGAGCCCGCGCTCGCGCTGGCGGAGCGGCTCAGCGGGGTCGCGCCGGTCGACGACGGCGTCGTCTTCTTCACCAACGACGGCTCCGAGTCGGTCGACAGCGCCGGCAAGATCGCGCGCCGCTACTGGAGCCTGCTGGGCCAGCCGGAGAAGCAGATCATCGTCTCCCGCCGCCACGCGTACCACGGCATGAACGCGTACGGCACCTCGCTCGCCGGCATCCCGGCCAACATGGAGGGCTTCGGCCGGCTGATCGAGGGCACGGCGACGGTGGCGTGGGACGACCCGGCCGACCTGGCGCGCACCCTCGACGAGCTCGAGGGCCGGGTCGCCGCCTTCATCGGCGAGCCCGTGATCGGCGCCGGCGGCGTCATCCCGCCGCCCGACGGCTACTGGCAGGAGGTCGCCCGCATCTGCCGCGAGCGCGACGTCCTGTACATCTCGGACGAGGTCATCTGCGGCTTCGGCCGGCTCGGCGAGTGGTTCGGCGCCAAGCGCTACGGCGTGCAGCCCGACCTCATCACCTGCGCCAAGGGCATCACGTCGGGCTACGTGCCGCTCGGCGCGGTGGTCGCCTCGCGTCGGGTGTGGGAGCCCTTCTGGGCCGACGACGCGCCGCCGTTCCGCCACGGCTACACGTACACCGGCCACGCCGTCGCCTGTGCCACCGGCCTGGCGGTGCTCGACATCTACGAGCGCGAGGACCTCTTCGCGCGCGTGCGCCAGCTCGAGCCGTTCCTGCGCGGCCAGATGGAGGCCCTCGTCGACCTGCCGGGCGTGGCCGAGGTGCGCACCGAGGGCCTCTGCGCCGCGGTCGAGTTCACCGCCGAGGCGCTCGCCGAGACCCGCGGCCTGGTCGACGTGGCCGCCGTCGCCTCCCGCAACCACGGCGTCATCACCCGCGGCCTGCGCGGCGTGGCGCTGCAGCTCTCGCCGGCGTTCG
This sequence comes from uncultured Actinomycetota bacterium, assembly GCA_963767885.1. Classification (GTDB taxonomy): domain Bacteria; phylum Actinomycetota; class Thermoleophilia; order Gaiellales; family F1-60-MAGs149; genus CAVYFW01. Next base: position 182,468 of record CAVYFW010000007.1, on the reverse strand, counting down.
TGTCGACGGAGGACGAGCTCGCCGCGATGGTCGAGGGCCTGCGCGCTGCGGTGCTCGAGGTCGCGGGGGTCCGCGCCTAGGCCGAGCGGCCGCCCGGCGCCCGGGGTCGCGCTACCATGCGCGAGCCGCGCGCCCGTAGCTCAGAGGATAGAGCGCTGCCCTGCGGAGGCAGAGGTCGCACGTTCGATTCGTGCCGGGCGCATCGACGTCGTACGTCCAACGGCCGCGCCGCGCCAGGCGCTCAGCGCGCCGGGACGCGGAAGCCGTACGCGTAGCCGCCGGTCGTGGCGGTGACGATCCAGCCGCCGGCGACCGCGGGCGCGGCGAGCGCGACGCCGCCGTCGCTCGGGTCGAACGCCAGGCGCGCCAGGCGGCGGCCGTCGCGCAGGCGCAGCAGTCGCAGGTCGCGCACCGCCGCCACGCCGACGCCGCCCGCGGCCACGATGCCGGCCGAGGAGCCGCCGTCGACCCGCCGCCACGCCGTCTTCAGCTTGCAGCCACGGCCGAAGCGGAAGGCGCGGGCGCCCGTGAAGGTGTGCACGACGATGCGGCGGCTGACGGGATCCCAGGTCGGCGTGCCCGTGACCTCGATCGCCAGGTCGGCCCGGGCCAGCGGCGGTGCGCCGAGGCGGTCGACGCGGTAGACGTCCAGGCGACCGGACCGCGCCAGCGCCATCACCAGGCGCGGGCAGCCGGCGGGCTGGAACAGGACGGGCGACGACGCGTAGCCGCGGTCGCGCTCCGGTGCGCGCCCCGTGCGGCCGAGCGGCCCGAGGTCGGGCGACAGCCGGACGACGCGGCCGCCGAACGGCGCGTCGGCCGCGGCGCCCGGGCCTGTCGCGGCCCAGACGTCGCCGGTGCCCGGATCGACGGCGACGCCGCCGCCGCCCCACGAGCCGGGGCCGGTCGAGACCGCCGGCGCGGGATCGAACGTGCGCACCTGGTTGGTCGCGAGGTCGATGCCGAAGATCCGCGACGTGCTGCCGACGCCCGGGCACAGGCCGCCGGTCGTCAGGTACAGGTGCCCCGGCGCGAGGGTCAGCGCGCCCCAGGGGTGCTCCCAGGGGCGGTTGACCGGCAGGACCTGCCGCGGCCAGGTCGGCACGTCGTCGCCCGTGACCGGGAGGATCGCGAAGACGCGGCCGAGCGCGTCGGCCACGTAGACCTGGCGCGTCGCGGGGTCGAGGGCGGGGGTCGCCGAGATGCCGTAGAGCCCGATGTCGCCGCCGCCCGGGCGCACCAGGGCGTGGCAGGAGTCGTCCTCGATGGCGCCGAGCGTGCGCCGCCAGCGCACCGCGCCGGTGCCGAGCTCGAGCGCGTACAGCGAGCCGGCGTTCGTCCCGACGAGCGCGAGGCGCTCGGCACCGAGGATCAGGGGAGAGCCGGCGACGGCGCCGTCGAGCTGCGCGACCCAGCCCTTGCGCACCTTCGGCACGACCGCCGGCCGCAGGTTGGAGCGCGGGGCGACGAGGCGGGTCTCGGAGCCGCCGCCGAAGCCGGGCCAGTCCGGCGCGACCGCTGCCGGCGCCGCGGTCGGGCCGAGCGCTCCCGCCGCCACGACGGCGAGCGTCGCGACGCCGGCGCGGCGCAGGCTCACTGCGAGCGGCGCCAATCGTAGGGCGGCACGCCGAGCACCTCCGCGTCGCACGCGCCGCCCTCCCAGGCGATGCGGACGTGCGCACCGTCGTCCACCTCGCGGCGCACCACGGCGAGCGCCAGCGGGCCGCCCAGCGAGGGCGACTCCACCGCCGACGTCACCCTCCCGACCTCGCGCTCGCCCGAGACCACGACGGCGCCGGGCCCGGGCACGACCGCGGGCGCCAGGGCGCGCAGCGAGCGGTTCGCGTGGCCGCGGTAGTGGAGCCGCGCCACGGGCTCCTGGCCGACGTAGCAGCCCTTGGTGAACGAGACCGCGCGGTCGACCACGCCGACCTCGGCGGGCATGACCTGCTCGTCGAGCTCCGCCCCGTAGCGCGGGACGCCCGCCTCGACCCGCAGCACCTCGGCCACGTCCTCGTCGAACGCCGCCCCGCCGAAGCGCGGGAGCTTCTCGAGCAGGCGCCGCGTGGGCGACGCCGATCGCGGCGCGTGGGCCGATCACGTCGAACGCCTTCTCCGCATAGCCGAGGGCCTTGACCGCGTGGACGGTCTGGCCGTCGACGACGGCCTCCGTGCCCTCGCCCTCCGGGCCGTCGACCCGCGGCAGCACGCCGAGCGCCTCGAGCACGAGCAGCCCCGCCTTCGGGCCCGCGACGGCGACGAGCCCGTACTCGCCGTCGACCGGGTCGATCGTGGCGCGCGCCGCCAGGCGATAGCGCAGCAGTCCGGCGCGGAGCGGCTCTGCGGCCGCGGGGTGGCTGTCGAGCAGGAAGACGTCGTCGGCCAGGCGCAGCGCGCGCAGGTCGGAGACGACGCGGGCCTTCGGCGTCAGGAGCAGGGCGTAGGCGGCGCTGCCGACCTCCAGCCGGGTCAGGTCGGCGCTGACGACGCCCTGCAGGAACTTGAAGGCGCCCGGTCCGGCGACACGGGTGAACGCGCGCGCCGCGCTGCGGTCGGCGACGCCGACGGTGCTGCGGACGGCGCGGTGGCCTGCCGGGATCGGGTGCTCGACGGGGACGGGTCGGTGCACGCGGACAGTCTACGAAGCCCGTGTGAGAGCCCCGCCGGCATCGCTCGGCGCGATTCGGGTATAGAACCTTCACCATTCAGATCCGGCCTCCGCGTGTCGCGTCACCCGCGCCGCTGACCGTTACCGGTACGATGCACGGTCTTCACTGGACCGTTACAGAACGTGGCCGACACCGCCCTTCGAACCCCGCCCGTCCTCCCGCGCCCGCTCCACCGGGCCGAGGCCCCTCCCCGGCGGACGATCTGGACGCGCCGCGCGGCTGATCGCGCTGGCGGCCGCCTACGCCGTCGCGCTCGGCGGGATGATCGCCCTCAAGGGCCTCTTCATCAGCGCCGACCGGTACTTCCTGATCCTGCTGGTGCCGGCGCTCGTGCTGGGCCTGGCGCGGCCAGTACGTCCGGGACTTCCTGCCGTTCGTGGCGGCGATCCTGCTTACGAGAACCTGCGCGGCGTCGCGGCACCACTCGCTGCGGCCGGAGCCGTTCTACATGCCGATGATCGACGTCGACCGGTTCCTGGGCTTCGGCCACGTGCCGAGCGTCGTTCTGCAGGACTGGCTGTGGACGGGCTCGGTGCAGTGGTACGACCAGGTGCTCGCCGTCGTCGCCCGCGCCCACTTCTTCGTGCCGCCGACGCTCCTCTTCCTGATCTGGCTGGAGCGGCGGGAGCTCTTCTACCGCGCGCCATCGTCGACCTGGTCGGCGTCTCGCTGGTCGGCGCCCTCGTCTTCCTCGTGTTCCCGGCCGCGCCGCCGTGGCGCGCCTCGGAGGTCGGCCTGCTGCCGACCTGGTCACGATCGGACCGCGCAGGCGGCCGCGTCGCTCGCCGACGACGCGCTCGTTCATCCTCCAACATGGATCCCCCGAACCCGTACGCCGCCGTGCCCTCGCTGCACACCGCGTACTCGCTGCTCACGTTCGTGTTCGCCTTCACCTGGCGACGGCGAGTAGGCTGGGCGTTCCTCGTCTACCCGCTCGTCATGTGGTTCACGATCGTCTACTTCGCCGATCACTACGTCGCCGACATCATCGTGGGCGTCGCCATGGCCCTCGACGCGTGGTGGGCTGCCGGTCGCCTCGTCCGTCCGGGCGGTCGCCTCGGGCGCCTGGCCGGGCCCTTCCCGTCGCCGCTCGCATCGGCACGCACCTTCGGAGGTCCGCAGCCTTGACGCCTCGTCGGAGCACCAGACCAACCCGCGCGCGGCTCCGCGCACCCGACGCCCAGCCGCGTGACGCTGCCTCCGCGCCGAGGTACGTCGTCGTCGCCTGCCCGCTGTGCGGCGCCGACGACTACCACGTCCGCCTCGAGGATCGCCTACGGCGACCGTCGCCGCTCGACCCGCAGGTGCACTACACGTCGACGTCGTCGCGCCTTCGGCGCAGCACGGCCGCATCGTCGAGTGCCGCTCCTGCGGGATGGTCTACATGAACCCGCGCCCGCACCATCAGAAGGTGCAGGAGCGCTACGGCGACGTCGGCGACGAGCGCTACCTCGAGGAGGAGCAGGGCCGCGTCGAGACCTTCACCGAGAGCCTCGACGTCGTGGCGCGCTTCGCGCCGGGCGGGCGGCTGCTCGACGTCGGCTGCCACGTCGGCACGTTCCTGGAGATCGCCGAGCGCGGCGGCTTCGACGTCGCCGGCGTCGAGCCCTCGCGCTGGGCGGCCGACGTGGCGCGCGGCGCGCATCCGCGGCGCGCGTCCACTGCGGCGCGGTCGAGGACGCCCCGCTGCCGGAGGGCGGCTACGACGTCGTCACGATGTGGGACGTCGTCGAGCACCTGCCCGATCCGGCGCTCGACCTGCGGGCGGTCCACGCACGCGCTGCGGCCCGGCGGCATCTTCGCGCTGTCGACCATGGACGTCGACGCGCTGTTCCCGCGCGTCGCCGGCTCGCGCTGGCCGTGGTACATGCAGATGCACCTCGTGTACTTCTCGCGCCGCACGCTGGCCGAGATGCTGCGCCGCGAGGGCTTCCACATCGTCGACGTCCGCGCGCCCACGTGCGGCGCGTCCGGCTCTCGTACCTGGCGTCGCGCCTCGACGCGTACGTGCCGCCGGTCGCCCGCCTGACCGGCGGCCGGTGCTGCAGCGCACCGGGCTCGCGAGCGCACGGTCGGCGTGAACCTCGGCGACATCTTCACCGATCGCGGCCCGCCGGCCGGAGACGTGACGCCCTAGCGGTGGCGCACGACGGTCGCGCCCGTCGCCGCGGCCGACGGGCCGGCCAAGGCACTCGGCCGTGCTGCGCGCCGCGCTCGCGGCGCGGCGCCTCGACGGCTGGCGCGTCCCGCTCGCTGGTCTGGGCGCTGCGTCGCGCGTGCTACGCTGCTCGCGGCGATGGCCGTGGTCGGCTGGTCGAGTGGCCGCGCGGCTCGCGCGTCGCTGGTCGACGCGCTGCTCGCGCCGCTCGGTGCGTGGGACGGCGTTCTGGTACGCGTCGCATCGCGGAGTACGGCTACGACCCGACCATCGCGCACGGCAACGTCGCCGGCGTTCTTCCCGCTCTACCCGTCGCTGATCGGCGCGCTGCACGACGGTGCTGCCGTTCGTCGACGTCGCGTGCTCGGCGTCGTCCTCTCGAACCTCGCTCTTCGTGCCGGCGCTGATGGCTGCTGTACCGGCTGACGCGCGAGCGCTTCGGCGACGCGATCGCCAGCGCACGTCACGTACGTCTCGATCGCGCCGCTGTCGCTTCGTCTTCTCGACGATCTACACCGAGAGCCTCTTCCTGCTGCTCATCTGCGGCACGTTCCTGCTGCTCGAGCACCGGCGCCGCGGTCTGGCGCTGCGTCGTCGGCGCCCTCGCCGTGCTGACGCGGCCCGTCGGCATCGCGCTCGCTGCCCGCGATCGCCTGGCGCATGTTCCGGAACGACAACGGCCGTCGCATCTCGATCGCGCGCTCGCTCGCCGCAGCTGCTGCCGCGTGCTGCTGCTGCCGCTGGCCGTACGATCGGCTTCCAGGCGTACCTCTGGTGGCGAACCGGGCGCCGGGTACGCGACGGACTCGCGCAGGAGCGCGGCTGGGGCCGCGGCGCGAGCCGCTCCTAATCCTGGTCGTGCCGGTCGCCGTCGTGCACGGGCTGTGGCAGTCGCGTTCTTCGACGACCACGACCTGCGGAGCTGGTCGATCGCGGCGTCGCGATGTCGCGCCTGACTTCTGCTGACGCGGCCTGACGCGGACGCGCTCGGGCCGATGGAGTACCTGCTCTTCGCCGTCGGGGGCGCTGATCCTGCCCGCGCTACACGGGCACCTAGCTGGCCTTCCCGCGCTTCGGCATGATCATCTTCCTGCTGGTCTGGATGCTGGCGCTGTGCGGCGAGACCGGCGCTGGCTCGACTCGTCGCTGCGCATCGCGCTCCCCGTCGCGATGGTCGGATTCGCGGTCGTCTCCGTACGGTGTGGGCGCCTATCACGCCATAGGCCGCGGGCCGTGACCACGGCGTCACGTCGAGGTCGCGCCGCTGCGGCGCGTGCTCGTGCGCACGCCCGCCACGGCGGCGACTTCGCGGGCGCCGGCTGGCGCGACGCCCGACCCGGCCGGCCTGCTGCGCCAGCACGACGCGTTCTGCGCGCTGCTCGTCCGGCCTCGGCTGCGAGGTCGTCGTGGCGCCGGCCGTCGACGGGCCTCGTCGACGCCTGCTACACGTACGACTCGGCCTTCATGATCGGCGACGGGCGCGATCCTGCTGCGCTCGCCCGAAGCCCGTGCGCGCGACGGAGCCCGGGAGCTCGCGCCGCGACGCTCGCGACGGCCGGCGTGCCGATCGTGGGCGCACCTGTACGGGCGACGGCGCAGGCCGACGGCGGCGACCTCTGCTGGCTCGACGAGCGCACGCTGGTCGCGGGCCGCGGCTACCGCACCAACGCCGAGGCCCACCGCCAGCTGGCGGAGCTGCTCGCGGCGCGACGGCGTCGAGCTGCGAGCGCGTCGACCTGCCGCACGACCGCGGCGCGGCGCACGTGCTGCACCTGCCAGTCGTTCATCTCGCCCGTGGCCGACGACCTCGCGGTCGGTCTACGAGCGCCTGACGCCGGTGCCGCTGCTGGAGGAGCTCGACGAGCGCGGCATGCGGCGCATCCTCGTCGACCCCGGACGAGTACGAGACGATCGGCCTGCAACGTGCTGGCGGTGCGGCCGGGCGTGGTGGTGGTGGTCGACGGCAACCCGAAGGCGCGGCGCGCGCTGGAGGCGGCGGGCTGCGAGGTGCACGCCTACGACGGCTCGGAGCTCTCGCTCAAGGGCGACGGCGGGCCGACGTGCCTGACCCGCCCGCTGCTGCGCCGGGCGTGACCCTCGCCGCGCGCCTCGCCGCCCGCATCCGGGCGGACGGGCCGCTGACGTTCGACGCCTGCATCGAGGCCGGCGCTGTACGACCCCGACGGCGGCTTCTACGCGCGCGGTGCGCGCCTGGGCGCGGGCGGCGCACTTCGCGACGGCCCCGACGGCGCATCCGGCGTTCGCCGCGGCGGTCCTCGCCGAGGTCGCGGCGCCCGGGACGCGCTGGCCGCTCCGAGCCGGCTTCCGCGTCGTCGAGGCCGGCCCGGGCGACGGCACGCTGGCGCGGGCGCTGGTCGGCGCGCCGGGCATCGAGCTCGTGCTGGTGGAGCGCGCCGCGGGCATGCGGGCGCTGCAGGAGGCGAGCGCTCGGGCCGGGCGCGGCCCGTTGGGTCGGCGTCGGCCGCGGAGCTCGCGCCCGCACCGGGGTTCGTGGTCGCGAACGAGCTGCTGGACGCGCTCCCCGTCCACCTCCTCGAGCCGCCGCACGAGATCCTGGTGGGCGCGGACGGCGAGCGGCTGGTGGAGGAGCGCGCGCCCGCCCCGGCCGGGCTGCTGGAGCTGCTCGGCGCGAGCGGCGTGGAGCCGCGCCCCGGCGCGCGCTACGCCGTGCGGCCGGGCATCGACGGGCTGCTGGCGGAGCTCGCCGCGCCGCTCGACCGCGGGCGGCTGCTGCTGGTCGACTACGGCGGCGAGGGCGCCGAGGTGCACGACGGCCGCCGGCCGCCCGTGCGCACCTACGTCGGCGGGCCAGCCGGGCGGCGACCCGCTGCTGGCGCCGGGCACGCAGGACCTCACCGCCGACGTCGACTTCGGCCACGTCCGCCGCGTGGCGGCCGGCCTCGGGCTGCGCGAGCTGCGCTGGTCGCACCAGGCAGACTGGCTGGAGGCGCACGGCGCGTCGCTCCCGCCGCCGGCCGAGCGCAGCGACGACGACTGGCGCCTGGCCGGCCTGCTCGACCGCCGCCTGCCGTTCAGGTCCTGCTGCTGGAGCGGGATCGGCGGTCCTTCGGCCGCCGAACGACTCTCCGGCCGCTACCGGAACCGCTCCACCACGCCCTGCACGACGTTCTGCGGGCGCTGCTGCTCGCCCATCTTCGCGCTCAGCACGACCAGGCTGCCGGTCAGCGCCGGCACGATCCACTGCATCAGCGCCAGGCGGCGCTTCACCTCGTCGCCGGGTCGTCGGTCGTCGCCTCCGCGGCGTCCTCGGGCGGGATCGGCGGGTCGGGGTCGTCCGACGTCTGCTGGCCGAGCCACGCGGCGTAGGCCGTCGCGCCCACCGCCGCAGCCGTCACGAGCGTCTTCGCGGTTGCCAGCGAGGCCACGCCGTGCTGGTTGCCGAGCCGGCCGCGGTTCGACCACGTCAGACCCAGCGAGCCCGCCGCGTGCGCGCCGACCGCCGCGAACTGCAGCGGCGCCCAGCGGGACCAGCCGCGCTCCGCGACGCGGGCGCCCTGCCGCCCGCCGATGGCGGCCGCGGCGCCGTTGACGCCGACGGCGCCCATGAGGGCCCCGCCGAACCACGCGGCGAGCCCGAGATCGTGCAGGGTGCGGCTGAAGGTGCTGTCAGTGGCCATGCGCCCACCATCCCCGCTCCGCGGCTCGCGAATCGCGTCACGAACCGGGCGCCCGAACATGGCCGAGGGGCCCGCGGCACCAGGCCGCGAGCCCCTCGGGGACGTTCGTTCCGACGGAGTCGGAAGGGCTACATCATCCCGCCCATGCCGCCCATGTCGGGCGCGCCACCGCCGCCCGAGTTCTTCTCGGGCGCCTCGGCCACGATCGCCTCGGTGGTGAGGATGTTCTTGCCGATCGACGCGGCGTTCTGGAGCGCCGAGCGGGTGACCATGGCGGGGTCGATGATGCCGGCCTTGACCAGGTCGACCATCTCGCCGGTCTCGACGTTCAGGCCCTGGCCCTTCTTGGCCGTGCGGACCTGGTCGACGACGACGGAGCCCTCGAGGCCCGCGTTCGTCGACAGCTGGCGGAGCGGCTCCTCGAGCGCGCGCTTGACGATCGCGGCCGCCGGTCGCCTCGTCGCCCTCGAGGTCGTCGATCTTGAGCGCGTCGGCCGCGGTCAGCAGCGCGACGCCGCCGCCCGGCACGATGCCCTCCTCGAGGGCCGCGCGGGTGGCCTGGAGGGCGTCCTCGACGCGGTGCTTCTTCTCCTTCATCTCGGTCTCGGTGGCAGCGCCGACCTTGACCACGGCAACGCCGCCGGACAGCTTGGCGAGGCGCTCCTGCAGCTTCTCGCGATCGAAGTCGGAGTCGGTGTTCTCGATCTCCTGCTTGATCTGCTTGATGCGGGCCTTGATGGCCTCGCTCTCGCCGGCGCCGTCGATGATCGTCGTGGAGTCCTTGTCGATGACGACCTTGCGGGCGCGGCCGAGCTGCGTGATGGTGGTGTTCTCGAGCTTGAGGCCCATCTCCTCGGTGATGACCTCGCCGCCGGTGAGGATGGCGATGTCCTCGAGCATGCGCTTGCGGCGGTCGCCGAAGCCCGGCGCCTTGACGGCGACGGCGGTGAAGGTGCCGCGGAGCTTGTTGACGACGATCGTCGCGAGCGACTCGCCCTCGACGTCCTCGGCCACGATCAGCAGCGGCCGGCCGCTCTGGATGACCGCCTCGAGCACCGGCAGGATGTCCTTGACCGCAGCCGATCTTCTGGTTGGCGATCAGGATGTACGGGTTCGTCGAGCACGGCCTCCATGCGCTCGGAGTCCGTGATCATGTACGGCGACAGGTAGCCCTTGTCGAACTGCATGCCCTCGGTGAACTCGAGCTCGAGGCCGAAGGTCTGGCCCTCCTCGACGTTCACGACGCCGTCCTTGCCGACCTTGTCGATCGCGTCGGCGATGACGTCGCCGATCTCCGGGTCGCGGGCCGAGATGGTGGCGACGCGGGCGATGTCGCCCTTGCCGTCGACCTCCTTCGACTGCGCCTTGATCGACGTCGACGACCTTCGAGCGTCGCCTTCTCGATGCCGCGCTTCAGGCCCATCGGGTTGGCACCCGAGGTGACGTTGCGCAGACCCTCGCGGATGATCGCCTGGGCGAGCACGGTCGCGGTCGTCGTGCCGTCGCCGGCCACGTCGTTGGTCGCCGTGGCGACCTCGCGGACGAGCTGCGCGCCCTGGTTCTCGAAGACGTCCTCGACGTCGATCTCACGGGCGATGGTGACACCGTCGTTCGTGATCGTCGGAGCGCCGAACTTCTTGTCCAGCACGACGTAGCGGCCCTTGGGGCCGAGCGTGACCTTGACCGCGTCGGCGAGCGTGTCGACGCCGCGCTGCAGGCGAGCGGCGGGCGTCCTCGTTGAACTTCGGAGTTCTTGTGCGCCATGTGGTTCTTTGCTCCTGCTCGAGCGGTTACGCGGAGACGGCCGAGCGGTCGTACTTTGCGAGCACGTCGGACTCGCGGAGGATCAGGTAGTCCTCGCCGTCGACCTTGACCTCGGTGCCGCCGTACTTGGAGAAGATGATCTCGTCGCCGACCTCGACGTCGAGCGGGACGAGCTTGCCGTCCTCGTACCGGCCCTTGCCCACGGCGAGGACGCGGCCGCGCTGCGGCTTCTCCTTCGCAGTGTCGGGCAGGACGATGCCGCTCGCCGTCGTCTGCTCCTCCTCGAGGACCTCGACGATCAGACGGTCGCCCAGCGGCTTCAGGTTCATGTCCGACCTCCGTAGGGGACTCCAACGCTTCCAAGGTTGGCACTCTCCGCAAGTGCCGAGTGCCAGCCGGCATGGTAGCGGCCTCTCGGAGGGTCGTCAAGCGCGGTCTGGCACTCTCCGCCGAGAGCGCCAACGGACGGCGCTGCCGCACGCGACCGTCACGAGCGAGCAGGCCGGTGATCACGAGCGGCCGAGACGGCGTAGCCGCGCTCGTCGCCGACGGCGTCCGCCAGGGCGCCGCCGCCGAGCTGGCCGATCACGAGGCCGCCGGACCAGGCCGGTTCATGATCCCGTTGACGACGCCGTGCGGCACGCGCAGCTCGTCGGCGCCCGCGGTGCAGAGCGGGTAGACGGCGGTCGCCTGGAACGCGAACAGCGGCCCGATGGCCACCAGCAGGCCGAGAATCAGCACCAGCGGACTCGCAGCGCGAGCGCGAGAGCAGCGCACGAGCAGCGACATGCCGATGCCGGCGCGCCAGCGCCACGCGCAGCGGGCCGACCCGATCGTGACGGCGGCCGGCGTAGCCGGCGCGAACAGCCGCCCGCGACGCCGCGCCACCAGCGCCGCGCCGATGGCCTGCGGCGACAGCCGTCGCTCGCCGAGGCGCAGCGGCGCCGAGCAGGTTCACGACCGCCGCGCAGATGGCGTCCATGGATGCCGACCGCGAGGCCGGCGATCACCAGCGGGTGGCGGATCGCGCCGCGACGGGTCGGAGCGGATGCCGAGCGCTGCCGGCGACTCGCGGCCGGTCGGGCGCCAGGATCGTCGACCACCGTCGCCACGCCGCCGATCACCGCGATGAGGCTGAACGCGAGCCGCGGCGACGTCCAGCCGCCCAGCGCGCCGAACGCCGGGCCGGCGATCGAGCCGCAGAGACGCAGCGCCCATCACGCCGGCCGACCGTCTCGCCGCGGCGCTCCGCCGGCGCGTTCGCGGTCAGCCAGGCCATCGACGCGCTCCAGCAGGCCGCGTTCGCCACGCCCTGCGACGGCCCGGGCCGCCACCAGCACCTCGATCGACGGCGCGAAGGCGAACGCCAGCGTGGCGACCGTGAACACGACGTTGGCCGACGATCACCACCCGCCGGGCGCCGACGCGGCCGGCCAGCCACCCGGTCGGCACGCTGACGATCAGGATCGCGACCGGCAGCGGCGACGAGCACGCCCGGCCTCCGCCTTCGACAGGTCGAACTTGTCGGCGTAGTACGGCAGGAACGGGACCAGGGCGAGGTACAGCACCGAGTCCATGAACAGGGTGAGCCCGACGGCGGCCCGGATCCGGCGCATCGCGGGAGTCTACGCGCGGCACGATGCGCGGGGCCTGCCCCGGCGGCGGTAGCATCAGGGTGCCGTGTTCGCCTTGATGTTCTACTCCCCGCTCGTCGCCGACCAGGTGCGGAACCGCCGCAAGACGGTCACGATCCGCCTCGGCGACAAGACCTCGCAAGTACCGCAAGGGCATGATCGTCCCCGTCCTCGTGGGCCAGCGCTTCGGCCCGCGCGAGCGCGTCTTCGACGCCGTCATCGACAAGGTCGACGTGAAGCCCCTCGGCCGACCTGTCGCCGCGCGAGATCCAGCACGACAACTCCGAGATCCGCCACATCGACGAGTTCATCGACGTTCATGCGCCGCCTGTACAACCGCGACGTATCGCGAGGACGACCTCGTGACCGTGATCCACTTCTCCGAGATCCGCGAGGCCGCTCCGCTGACGCGCGTCGGCGTCGTCGGGCTCGGCGCGATGGGCGGCCCGATGGCGCGGCCACGCTGCTCAACGCCGGGCTCACCGTGACTGCGTGCACAACCGCACCCGCGACCGCGAGGAGCCGTTCGCGGCGCGCGGCGCGCACCCGCGCCGACTCGCCCGGCGAGGTGGCCGATCGGGCGCCGACCTGGTCCTGACCTGCGTGTCCGACGTGCCCGACCTCGAGCAGGTCGTGCTCGGCGAGGGCGGCATCATCGAGACGATCGCAGCTCGGCGCGGTCTGGTCGACTGCTCGACCGTGTCGCCGACCGTCTCCCGCAAGACGATCGACCGGGCAGCTCGCTCGCGCGGCGCGTCCGCTGCTCGACGCCCCGGTCTCCGGCGGCCCGGAGGGCGCGGAGCGCGGCCACGCTGACCGTGTTCGTGCGGCGGCGACCGAGTCAGGCCGTCGCGAAGGCGCGGCCGCTGCTCGAGAGCTTCGGCAAGATCGATCGCCTACCTGGGGCCGGTCGGGCTCCGGGCAGGCGGCGCAAGGCCGTCAACCAGATCGTCCTCGCGGGCGCCTACGCCGGCCTGGGCGAGGCGCTGGTGTTCGCCGAGCGCGCCGGGCTGCCGCTCGACCGCTGGTCGAGGCGCTGTCGGGCGGCGCGGCGGACTCGTGGGTGATCCGCAACCGCGCCGGCAACATGATCCGCTCGAAGTACCCGCTCGGCTTCAAGACGGCGCTGCACCTCAAGGACCTGCGGATCGCGATCGCCGAGGCGGAGGCCGAGGGGCTCGATCCCGCCGTCTCGCGCCTGGTGGCGGAGTGGGAGGCGCGGCTCGTGGAGCGCGGCCTCGGCGACGAGGACGTGTCGAACGTCGCGCGCTTCGCCCGCGGCGAGACCGCCTAGCGCCGGCGGCCGTCCCGTCGAACGGCACTACGACGGCCGCTACGCCGGAACCGTGCAGCGCTGGGCCGCCGCTTTGGGGGTCGCCTGACCGTTCGTTGCTGCCGATACACGGCCCATGTCGCCGTGTCGCGGTTCCCTCACCCTCGCCCTCGCGGCCGCCGCAGTCGCCCTCGGGGCGCCGGCCGCGCACGCGGACGTCTACGTCTCCGTCTCGCTGGGCTCGGCCGCGGTCGGCGGCCTCGGCGTCCACACGTACGACGCGAACGGCCAGCTCGTAGCCGGCGCGCCCACCGTCACCGGCGCCTCCGGGCTCTACCTGCTGCCGACCAGCGCCATCACCGGCGCCGCCATGCCGTTGCAGGTGCGGGTCGATCCGATCGTCGACCCGTGCACCGGGCAGACGCAGGCGCCGGTCGCCAGCGTCGTGGCCGACTCCACCAACGTGATGCTCCCGTTCGCGCCGGCGCTCACCACGCTCTGCGCCGACCCGGCGCCGACGGCCCCTCGCGACCGCCTCATGATCGGCGCCTACGGCGCCGTCACGGGGACGAGCGGCGGCAGCATCGACGCCATCATGCTGACGCCGCCGAGCGATGACGGCGTCATCGAGCTGATCGACATGAACTTCGCGGTCCTGGGCACCGTCGCGGCCACGCCGGGCTCGCTGTACACCCGCTTCCGGCTGACCGCCCCGGCCACGGCCGTCCAGACGCTGTTCGGCATGCGCTGGAAGGCCGCGGGCTCGCCCGTCATGGCGCCGATCGGCACCATGTCGGTGCAGCCGGAGCAGCCCGTGCAGGAACCGCTGGCGCCCGGCGCCGTCGACGTGTTCGCTCTCGTCGACGTGTCCGAGTCCGCCGCGGCGGCTGACCCGGGCGGGATCCGCCGCGCCGACGCCATGCGCCTGCTGTCGCTCCTGCTCGGGCCGACCGGAGGCTACGTCTCCAGCGCCGCCATCGCCGGGGACATCAACCCGCTGACGGTGCCGTCGCCGCCCTCGACCGGTCTGCTCGCGCGCGGGCGCCCCGGGCCGTTCGACTACGACAAGGCGTTCACCTTCGGCGGCTTTGCCTTCGCCAGCAGCCCGGAGCCGTACCGCCCGAAGGTCGTGCTCGCGCTCACCGCCTCCGACGTGCCGAGCACGTACGCGGGCGGCCACCTGTCGCTCACCCACACCATCGCGGGCCATCGCTGGCCGGTCGTGGCGCTGCCGTTCGGGCCCTCGCCGCTGCTCGTGCCGTCGCTCGGCCCGATCGCGGGCGAGACCGGCGGGATCGTGCAGCCGGCCGCCACCGCCGCGGCCCTCCCCGGCGCCGTCCTCGAGGCCTGGGCGCGACTGCACGGCGGCCGCCGGTCGCAGGTGACGCCGCTCTCGGCCAGCGGCCGCAAGGTGGCGCGGACGGTCGTGCGCGGCCAGGTCGGCAAGGCGCTGCGCGTCGTCGTCACCTGGGACGTGAAGCCCCTGGCGCTGACGATGACCACGCCGGCTGGAACGCCGGTCCAGTTCCGGCCCTTCGGGCGGGGCGCCGTGGCCGAGGTGCCGAGGGCCAAGGCCGGCGCCTACCGCGTCGTGGCGCGGCCCGCGAAGGTCGCGAAGCCCTCCGCCGCGGTCAAGGGCCAGCTCGTCACGACCATCGGCTGACCGTGCGGCGACCGGCGCTCATCGCCGTGGCGGTCGCGCTCGCGGCACCCGGCACGGCGCACGCCGACGTCGCGCTGACCGTGTGGTCCGCACCTGGCGTGCCCGCGGCGGGGCTGACGCTGCACACGTTCGGCGCCGACGGCGAGCTCGTCGGAACGGCGTCCACGGAGGTGCCGGCGGACGGCGTCTACCGCGTCCCGAGCGCGGCCCTTGCCGGCGTGCCGTTCCCGCTCCAGGTACGGCTCGACCCGCGGCTCGACGCCTGCTCCGGTCAGACCGTCGCCCCGGTCGCCACCGTCGCCGCCGACGGGTCGTCCGGCACGCTCGACGCCGGCCTCACGCCGTTCTGCGCCGCGCCCGACGCGCTCGAGCCCGCGGATCGCCTGACGGTGCGCGCCGACGGCGTACGCGGGGCGAGCGGCGGCAGCGTCGACCTGCTCGCGCTCACGCCGGCCTTCCCGGACGGCGGGACGGTCGCACTTACGACGGAGGCCGGCGAGACGCTCGCGACCCTGACGGCCGACCCGCGCGCGCTGTACGCCGGCTTCCGCCTGCAGGCGCCCGCCGCGGCCTACCGCGGCGACGTGCTGCTGCGCTGGACGATCGGCGGCGTGGCCGGCACCGCCCGCCTCGCGGCGCTCGACGTGCAGCCCGAGCAGCCCGTCCAGGCGCCGCTCGGCGCCGGTGCGGTCCACGTCAGCCTGGTGGTCGACGGGTCCGCCGCCGCCGCCGGCGTCGACCCCGGCGGCCGGCGCCGCGCCGACGCGGCGCGCCTGCTGCGGCTGCTGGTGGGGCGGCCACTCGGCGGGTTCGCCGGGACGCTGGCCGGGCCGTTCGACTACGACGCCGCGCTGCACCGGGCGGCCGAGAGCCTCGGCCGGCTGGGCCAGCCGCGCGTGCCGAAGGTCGTGGTGCTGCTGACGGCTTCCGACGCGAGCGGCCCCTACGGGGGCGGGCATGCGGACCTCGCGCGCACGGCGGCGGGGCATCGCTGGCCGGTGGTCGTGGTGCCGCTCGCGCCGCCCGCGGCCACGTCGCTGGTCGCCGCCCAGGTCGCGCGGGAGACCGGCGGCTTTCTGCTGCCGGCCGACGGCGCCGATGACGCTGCCGCCAACGTCCTCGAGGCCTGGGCCCGGCTGCACGGCGGCCGCCGGACGCTGCGCAGCGCCGTCTCCGCCACCGGGCGGAGGCCGTCCGTGACCGTCGTCCGCGGCCTGCACGGGCGCCCGCTGCGGGTGCTGGTGGGATCGAGCCGCGCGCGCCTGGCGGTCGGCGTGACCGACCCCGCCGGACGGCCCGTCGCCGTCCGGTCCTACGGCAGCGGCGTCGTCGCCGTCGTGCCGCGCGCCCGCGCCGGCGCCTACCGCGTCACCGTGCGCGCCGCCGGCGCGACCGGCCCGTTCGCGTACGCCCGGGGCGAGCTGGTCGCGACCGTCGGCTAGCGCTACTCGTCGTCGTCGAACACGGGCGCCGCGCGCTTCGGCTCGGGCTTGCGGCGGATCGGGACGCCGAACAGCTCCGGATCGCGCAGCGGAGCCCCGCACGCGCGGCAGTCGACCTGCATGGCCGACTCGATCGGCTCGCCGCACGCCCCGCACTCCTTGACCAGCGGCGTGCCGCAGTCGGGGCACGCGTCGGCGTCCACGCTCGAGTGGCCCATCAGGTAGCGGCGGGCGAACCCGCAGCGCGGGCAGATGACGGTGCGGTCGCCGAGGATGCGGTTCTTGCGGTCGTCCGGCATGCGGGCGTCATCGTACGGGTGCGGCTGGTGGCGCAGGAACCGGGGACCCTTGACACGGGGCGCCCGTACGAGGACCCTTGGGGCCTAGTGTCCGGGTGGGTCCTCCTGCTCTTCGCGGCGTTCCACGCGGCCATCGGGCTTCTGATGCTCGGTGCTGTCGCCTGGCTGATGCTCGGGGGCGAGGACGGGGGCGAGGCCGACGGCGGCGAGGACGGCGGGGGCGGCGGCGGCACCCCGCGCAAGCCGTGGCGCCCGCGGCCGCCGACCCGCCGGATGCGGCGCGAGGTGCGCCGGGCCACGCCGTTCAGGCAGCGACGTCGCGTCGCGCGAACCGCCAGAACGCTGCGCTGAGCGACCCGGCGGCGATGCCCGCGAGCACGAGCGCGTCCCCCCAGAGGACGTCGCCCTGCTGGATCGTCGGGCCGGGCGAGAAGTACCAGAACACCGACAGCCGGGCGAACGGCTCGATGGGGCCCCACAGCGGGCACAGGACGCTGAGGGCGTACATCGCCACGACGACGCCGACGGCCCACCCCAGCGCCCGGCCGCGCTCGGAGTGGAACGCCGAGGCGAGCAGCGCGATGCCGCCGAGCGCGAGCACCAGGATCGCCGCCAGCAGAGCCGCCGCCACCATGCGCAGGGGCTGCAGCGCGTCGCCCGGCGGGTCGAAGGCGCGGTCGGCGATCATCGTCCCCGTCGCGTAGGCCAGGGCGATCAGCAGCGCGCCCGGCGCCAGCAGGAGCACGTGCGCCGCGAGGTAGGTCGAGCGGCGCAGCGGCCGCGACAGCGTCAGCTCGAGCGTGCCCGCCTCGAGCTCGCCGGCGATCGCCCGGACGCCGAGCCCGATCGCGAAGAGGCCGCAGGCGAGCAGGAACAGCGGGTGCGCCTGCCCCAGCGTGACCCATGCGGCGAGCGGGTCGAGGCCGACCAGCCGGAACGCCGCCGTGAGGTTGCCCGGCTGGTTGGAGAGCGACTGCGTCTCCGAGTCGCTGGTCGCGAACAGGGCCACCAGCAGGAAGCCCCACAGGCCCGCGAACAGCGCCACTAGGGGCAGCCGCACCCGCTGCTCGCGCGCGAGGCGCCCGAGGACGACCAGGCAGCCCCTCACTCGGCGTCCGCGCGGTAGTAGTCGAGGAAGATCTCCTCCAGACCGGCCTCCTCGATGGTGACGTCGAGAGGGTCGAGCGCCGCGAGCGCGGCCAGCAGGGGCCCGGGCGGGCCGCGATGGGCCAGCACCCACGCGTCGCCCGCCCGCTCCACCGCGCGCGCACCCGGCAGCTCGGGCGCCGGCCCGCCGTCCCGCAGCACCACCCGCACCCGCCGCGCCCGCCCCGCCCGCAGCTGCTCGATGGTGCCCTCGTCGACGATGCGGCCGGCGCGGATCAGCGCCACCTGCTCGCACAGGCGCTCCACCTCCGGCAGCACGTGCGAGGACAGGAACACGGTGCGCCCGGCGTCGCGGCGCCCGCGCAGGAGCGCGAAGAGGCCCTCCTGCACCAGCGGGTCGAGGCCCTCGCTGGGCTCGTCGAGCACGAGCAGCTCGGGGTCGTGCTGGAGGGCCTGCGCGATCGCCACCTTCTGGCGCATCCCGCGCGAGTAGCCGCGCACCTGGCGGGCCAGGTCCGCCGCCGACAGGGCCAGCGCATCGAGCGCCTCGGGCCGCAGCGACGGCGCGGTGCCGCCGAGGCGGGCGAAGTGATCGAGCACCTCCGCGCCGGTCATGCGCCCGTACAGGCCCGGATCGCTCGGCAGGTAGCCCAGTCGCGCGCGCAGCCGCGGCCCGTCGTGCCACGGATCGCCGCCGAGCAGCCGGGCCGTGCCGGCGTCGGCGCGCAGCAGCCCGGCGAGGATGCGCATCGTCGTGGACTTCCCCGCGCCGTTCGGGCCGAGGAAGCCGTAGATCGTCCCGGCGGGCACGCGGAGGTCGACGCCGTCGAGCGCAACGTGCCGCCCGTAGCGCTTGCGCAGCCCCGCGATCTCGATGGGGTCGCCCACCGGGCTCGCACGATACCGGGGGTCGGCTACCCTGAGGTCGGTGCGCCCCACGCCGCATCGGTGCGACCTTTCGGGGCGCCGAGAGACATCAAGGAGCTGAGCTCGAAATGGCAGTCGGAAGCACCGTCGACGTGGTGATGCCCCAGATGGGCGTGAGCGTCTCCGAGGGGACGGTCAGCCGCTGGCTCAAGGCAGTCGGCGAGCGCGTAGAGGCCGACGAGACCATCGTCGAGATCTCGACCGACAAGGTCGACACCGAGGTCCCCGCGCCGGCTGCCGGCACCGTCTCCGAGATCCTCGTCCAGGAGGGCGAGACGGTCCCCGTCGAGACCCGCCTCGCCGTCATCCAGACCGGCGACGGCCCCGTGCCCGAGCCGGCCGACGACGCCCCCGAGCCGCCCGCCGCGGAGGCCGCGACGGCGGAGCAGCCGGCCGCCGAGGCCGAGCCCGCCGCCGAGCAGGCGGAGCCCGCCTCGGAGCCCACGCACGGCAACGGGCACGACGGCGACCGCGACGACTCCATGCGCCAGGTGATGTCGCCCGTGGTGGCGCGGATGGTGGCCGAGCACGGCCTCGACATCGGCGAGATCCCCGGCACCGGCCGCGGCGGCCGCGTCACCAAGCGCGACGTCGAGGCGTACCTGGGCCAGGACGCGAGCGCGCCAGCGGCCACCCCGGCCGCGACCCCGTCGGCACCGTCGACCGCGCCGCCGCCGCCGAGCGCCGCGCCGGCCGCGCCCGCCCCGCGCGCCGCGGAGCCGCCGCTCGTGCCGTCGGGCCCGCTGGAGGAGATCTACCGCTTCTCGACGATCCGCAAGGTCATCGCGAAGCACATGACGGAGTCGCTGCAGGAGCACGCGCACGTCACGCAGATCGTCGAGGTCGACATGACGCGCGTGGTCGGCCTGCGCAAGCAGCTCAAGCCGCAGTTCGAGAAGACGTACGGCGTCGGCCTCTCGTTCCTGCCCTTCATCATGCGCGCGGTCGTCGACGGCATCGCCCGCTGGCCGTGGCTGAACGCCGAGGTGCGCGGCGAGGAAGCCGTCATCAAGCGCTACGTCAACATGGGCATGGCCGTCGCCATCGACGACGGCAAGGGCCTGCTGGTGCCGGTCATCCGCAACGCCGAGCAGCTGAACCTGGTCGGGCTGTCGCGGGCCATCGTCGACCTCGCGAGCCGCGCCCGCAGCAAGCAGCTGACGCCCGACGAGATGAGCGGCGTCACCTTCACGATCACGAACCCCGGCGTGTTCGGCACGCTCGTGGGCACGCCGATCATCCCGCACGGCTCCGTCGGCATCATCGACACCGGCGCCCTCGTCAAGCGGCCCGTGGTCGTCACCGACGACGACGGCAACGACTCCATCGCCATCCGCTCGATGATGTACCTCTCGATCTCCTTCGACCACCGGCTCGTGGACGGCGCGTACGGCGCGCAGTTCATGCAGCAGGTGAAGCGCAACCTGGAGACCTGGGGCGTGGAGGCGTACGGGGCGTGAGCGAGGTGGTGATCGGCAGCGTACCGGGTGACCGCCCGGTGAGCCGGCGTATCTCTACCGGCTGCCGGGCCTCACCTCCTACGCGGAGGGGCTGGCGCTGCAGCAGGAGCTCGCCGCCGCCCGCTCGCAGCACGCGCTGCCGGACACCATCGTGGTGCTGGAGCACGAGCCCGTGGTGACGCTCGGCCCGCGCACCGACGCGGCCGCCGACCTGCCCGACCGCGCGCTGCTCGCGGCGCGCGGCATCGACGTGGCGGAGACGGACCGCGGCGGGCGCGCGACGTACCACGGGCCCGGCCAGCTCGTCGCCTACCCCATCGTCGACCTGACCCGCCTGGGGCGCGACCTGCGCGCCTACGTGGCCGCGCTGCAGCAGGCGGTCGTCGAGACGCTGGCGAGCGTCGGCGTCGAGGGCTCGCCGCGCGAGGGCCAGGAGTTCGTGGGCGTCTGGGTCGGCGAGCGCAAGATCGCGTCGATCGGCGTCCAGGTCAGCGGCTGGATCGCGTCGCACGGCCTGGCGCTCAACGTCACGCGCGCCTGCGCCGAGCCGTTCGGCCTCTTCACCCCCTGCGGCCTGCCCGGGCTCGAGGTCACGAGCGTCGAGCAGGAGACCGGCCGGGAGCCCGACCTCGACACGCTCGCGGACACGCTCGCCGCGCGCCTCGCCGACGCACTGCACCTGGCGCTGGAACCCGTGCCGACCGGAGCCGTCGCGTGACCGCGTCGCTCTCCGCCGAGCTCACCATCTTCGCGTCGGACATCTACGCGACGCGCGACTTCTACGCCGACAAGCTCGGCTTCGCGGTCGACGTCATCGGCCCCGACTCGATCGTCGCCGAGCGCGACGGCCTGCGCCTGCGCATCGAGGGCGGCGCGCGGCCCCGCAAGCGCAGCAAGCGCTGGCTGCAGGAGGCCGGCGTGCTCGTAACGCTCCTGCCCGACGACTTCGACGACCTCGTCGCGGAGCTGCGCGACCGCCAGGTGGAGCTGCTGGGCGAGGTGATGGCCGACGACCAGGGGCGCCGCTACATCGGCTTCGCGGACCCCGACGGCAACATCTTCGAGATCACCGAGCGCCGTCTGGACGCCGGCGCGCGACCCCGAGACGAAGGCGACTGATGCCCTGGAGCCCGCTCGCCAAGCAGCGCCCCGACTGGATGCGCGTGCGCGCGCCCTCGCCCCGCAGCCGCTACGGCGAGCTGACGGCCATCGTGCGCGAGCACGGCCTGCACACGGTCTGCGAGGAGGCGCGCTGCCCCAACATCGGGGAGTGCTGGGGGCGCGGCACGGCGACGTTCCAGATCATGGGCGACACGTGCACGCGGGCGTGCCGCTACTGCGCGGTCACCAGCGGCAAGCACGGCGAGGCGCTCGATCCGCTGGAGCCGGGCAAGGTCGCTGCCGCCACCGAGCGCATGGGGCTGCGGCACGTCGTCGTCACGAGCGTCGACCGCGACGACCTCGAGGATCGCGGCGCCGAGCACTGGGCGTCCACCATCCGCGCGCTGCGCCGCCGCTGCCCCGACACGCAGGTCGAGGTGCTGGTGCCCGACTTCCTGGGCGAGGAGGAGGAGGCGCTGGTCACGGTGCTGGAGGCGCAGCCCGACGTCTTCAACCACAACATCGAGACCTGCCGCCGCATCCAGCCGAAGGTGCGCATCCGCGGCGACTACGACCGCGCCCTGTGGCTGCTCGCGCGGGCCAAGGAGGTCTGGGCGGAGCGCTGGCCGGAGCGCGGGCCCCTGCTGACGAAGTCCGGGATCATCGTCGGCATGGGCGAGACGGACGACGAGGTCGTGGAGACGATGCGCGACCTGCGCGCGCAGGGCGTCGACGTCGTGACGGTCGGCCAGTACCTGCAGCCGACCGCCAAGCACCTGCAGCTCGACCGCTGGGTGTCGCCGGAGAGCTTCCGCCGCTTCCGCGAGGAGGGCGCGGCGATGGGGTTCGGCTCCGTCTTCGCGGGGCCGCTCGTCCGCTCGAGCTACCGGGCCGAGGAACAGCGCCTCGCCCTGGACGGCGAGAGCCGCGTCGTCACGTACTAGGGCAGGCCCATGCCCGTCCGCGAGCTCTGGCGCTACCCCGTCAAGTCGCTCGGCGGGGAGCGTGTGCAGTCCGCGAGGCTGCTGCTGCGCGGGCTGGAGGGCGACCGCACGCACGGGCTGCTGGGGCCGTCAGGCCAGGTGACGGCCCGCGAGGCGCCGGCGCTGCTGCGCTACAGCGCGCGCTGGGCCGCCGACGAGCCGCCCCACGTCCTGGCGCCGGACGGGTCGGGCCACCGCTGGGGCGACGACGCGCTCATGGCGTCGCTCGCCGCGGTCGCGGGCCCCTGCCGCCCGTACACCGTCCCCGCCGGGATGTACGACGCGTGGCCGGTGCTGCTGCTCGGCGCGGGCTCCGTCGCCGCGCTCGGCGAGCGGCTCGGCAGGCCGCTCGACGTCCGGCGCTTCCGCCCCACGGTGGTCTGCGCGCTGCACGAGCCGTTCGCCGAGGACGACTGGATCGGCCGCATCGTCGTGCTCGGCGACGCGATCGTCCGCGTCGTCGAGCGCTGCGAGCGCACCGTCGTGGTCACCCTCGACCCCGACACCGCCGAGCCCGACCCGGAGGTGCTGGAGCTCATCCGGGTCGAGCGCGACGGGTGTCTCGGGGTCTACTGCGAGGTGCTCACTCCGGGTCGGGTGGCGGAGGGCTCGGGGGTCAACGCTGGGTGAAGCCGGCGGCGTAGCGTGCCTCGCCGTCGACGGCCCGCTCCGCCTGCTCCGCGCGCTGCACCAGGACCAGCCGGCCGATCAGCAGCGCGCCGATCGCGAACACGACGCCGGCGACGAGGTACGTCACGCGCGGGCCGACGGCCTCGAGCAGGAACCCGGCGAAGCCGAACGACAGCGCAAGCGAGACCAGTACCGCGGCCTCGATGGCCGCCAGCACGCGGCTGCGGACGGCGTCCGGGACGCGGCGCTGGACGAGCGTCTCCTCGGCGACGGTCGCGATGCCGTCCGCCACGCCCCCGGCCAGCATCAGCGCGATGGCCACGGCCAGCACCGGCGCGATCGCGATCGCGCCGATCGAGACGGCCATGACGAACGCGCCGACCGTGATGCACAGGAGCTCGGCGTGGCGGCGCAGGGAGCGCGGCGCGAGCGGCGACGCCGAGCAGCGCGCCGCCGCCCCAGGCAGCCGTCAGCAGGCCGTAGCCGACGGCGCCTGCGCCGAACTCCTTGGACAGCGGGTACTCGGCCACCAGCACGCCGCCGATGCCCAGGAGCACGATCGACCACGCGATGGCGATCGTCCGGAGCACGCGGTCGCCCGCCAGGAAGCGGAAGCCGGCCAGGATGCCGCCGTGCTCGGCCGTGTCGTCGCGCTGCCCCTGCAGCGGGACGCGGATCGACGCGACCAGCGCGGCCGAGACCAGGAAGGTGGCCGCGTTGCCGACGAACGCCGCCTGGGCGCCGACCGTGGCCACCAGCAGGCCGCCGAGCAGCGGGCCGCAGAGCATGCCGAGGTTCTTGCCCATGGCGATCGTGGAGTTCGCGCGCGGGAGCTGCGCCGGGTCCGACACGAGGTTCGGCACGGCGGCGGTCGACGTCGGGATGAACGGCGACTCCGCGGCCGCGCCGAGGCCGGCGAGCACCACGAGCTGCCACGGCTCCTCCACGAACGCGATGGCCAGGAACAGCACCGCGGCGGTGAGGTCGGAGCCGATGAGCACGCGCCGGCGGTCGACGCGGTCGCCGAGCATCCCCGCGAACGGCGCGGCGAGGCCGCCGACGCCGATCATCGCGAGCAGCGCGGCGGAGACCCAGAGCGGCGACCCGGTGCGGTCGTAGACCAGGGCGACGAGGGCGATGTACGCGGCGTCGCCGCCCGTCACGGAGACGAGGCGGGCGGCCGCCAGGCGATGGACTGCTGTGAGGTCGGAGAGCCGGAAGGACATGGGCACACCAGGGACGAGGGAGGACGAGACGACGCGAATCCACCGGTACCACCTGGTGGGCCGCGTCCAGGGCGGGCGATCGTTCGGGGCGCCGGTCAGGCGCGGAAGCGATGCCCGCGAGTGCCCGTCCGGAACGCGCCGCCGATCGCGCGCCCAGGTGGCGCGGTGATCGGATTGATGGCGGCAGGCGTTCGCAACAGACGTTCCTCGAGTGCGAATCGCATGGTACACGAGCGATTGCTGCCGGTCAGGGCAGATCCGCCGCGTCGCTGCGAGGGCGGGAGTCGAGGGAGGGAGGGCGGTGGGGGAGCACCGCCCTTCTTGACGACGGCCGCCGGCCCGGCGATCCGGGCCGGCGGTCGCCGGCAGCCCCCCGATCCTGTCCGATTCCCATTGAACCTGAGGCACCGCACTCGGTCAACCGCCCGATTGACGGGTTTTGCGGGGTTACTGCCAGGAAACCGCGCGCTAAGCTGCGAAAACCTGTCGTTCGCGCGAGATCGGCGAAATGCCAGACGGGGGACGGTCCGGCGTCCTCAGCCGGCGACCTGGATCTCCGCGGCGGTCGTCAGCGCGAGCACGTGGTCACGCTGCGGCGACGCGGACGGAGATCACGCCGGCCATCTCGTCGACGTCCACGATCACGACCTCGGCGCCCGGGAGCAGGCCGCGCTCGGCGAGGTACTGCAGGAGCTTCGGGGTCCGGTCCGAGACGCGCACGATGCGCGCGGTGTCGCCGGACGCCAGGGCCGACAGCGGGGCCGTCGGCTCGGCGACCATCACGCCGTCGCGGTCGGGGATGGGGTCGCCGTGCGGGTCGCGGCTGGGCTGGCCGAGCTTGGCGGCGATGCGGTCCTCGAGGCCCTCCGAGATGTGGTGCTCCAGCCGGTCGGCCTCGGCGTGCACCTCGTCCCAGGTCATGCCGAGGTGCTCGACGAGGTAGAGCTCGAGCAGCCGGTGGTGGCGCAGCACCTCCAGCGCGATCGCCTCGCCACGCGGGGTCAGGCGCACCCCGTGGTACGGCTCGTGGGCCACCAGCCGCAGCCCGTCGAGGCGCTTCATCATCCCGGTCACGGACGCCGTCGAGACGTGCAGCCGGTCGGCCAGCGCCTGCGTGCTGACCGCGGCGCCGTCGTTGGCGTCGGCGATCTGGTGGATGGCCTTGAGGTAATCCTCCATGGCGGCGGAGATCGTGGGTCCGCGGCTGCTCACGCCGGGCCCGCCGCGCTGCGGGGATCGCGACTCATACCGGCCGAACACTACTCGCGACACAGGGCGGCGACGGTGTCCACGCGGGCCGCCACGGAGCGCAGGTCGATGTACTCGTCCGGACCGTGGTCCAGCCCGCCGACCGGGCCCAGGCCGTCGATCGTCGGGACGCCGACGTGCGACGCCCAGGAGCCGTCCGAGACGCCGCCGGCGAGCTCCTCCAGCGCGGGTTGCCCGAGCTCGCCGAGCAGCGCCAGCGTCCGCTGCACGAGGGCGTCGGCGCGGGTCATCGGCGGGAAGCCGCGGTCGTCCGAGCGCGCGAGCGAGACGCCGTCGTGCGCGCCGAAGCGGCCCGCCTCCGCGATCGCCCACGCGAGGTCGTCCTGGGTCAGGGCGCGCACGTCGACGGTCGCCCAGGCCGTGTCGGGCACGGTGTTCTTCACGTCGCCGGCGTGGAGCTGCGTGACCGTGGCCGAGACGCCCGGCCGCGCGCCGTCGACGTCGCGCTCGATGCGCAGCGCCTCGCGGGCCAGCGCCGCGAGGGCCGAGCGGCCGCGCTCGCGCTCCGTGCCGGCGTGCGCGGCCACGCCGGCCGCGTCCAGCCGCAGCCAGGTCCCGGCCTTGCGGCGCGAGACCACGGCGCCGTTCGCGCGGCCGCACTCCAGGGTCAGGGCGCGGTCGGCGGAGCGCCAGCGCTCCAGGCGTCGCGGGGGCGGTCAGGCGCCCCTCCTCGTCCGGCACGGAGTGGAGCTCGACGCGCCCGTGGCGGCCGCCGGGCGCGGCGGCCAGACGCTCCAGCGCCAGCAGGCCGACGAGGACGCCGCCCTTCATGTCGGCGACGCCCGGCCCGCGGGCGATGGCGCCATCGACGGTCAGCGGTCGCGCCGCCGCGGTGCCGAGCGGGAAGACCGTGTCGTGGTGCCCGAGCAGCAGCGTGCGCCCGTCGCCGCGCCCGGCGGTCGAGGCGATCAGGTGCAGGCCGTCGGGCGACTCGACGAGCTCGACGTCCGCGCCCGCCCGCTCGGCCCACCCCGCGAGCAGCCGCGCACAGGCGTCGACGCCGGGCAGGTCGCCGGTCGGCGAGTCGATCGCGACGAGCGCGTCGAGGCGCTCCAGGAAGCCGTCGGGCGGCATCGCGACGCCCACTACGACCGCCTGGCGGCGGTGATGGGCTTCGAGAGCGTCTGGCTGGCGCCCCGGGGGACGCTGGCCTGACTCAGCCGCAGCCGGAGCAGCCGCCGCCCGTGCTCGTGGCGACGGGCTCGCCCGTCTCCTCGCCGTCCTCCCGGGCCTGGAAGGACGAGCCGCAGCCGCACGCGGCCTGCACGTTCGGGTTCGAGATCTGGAAGCCGGTGCCGCTCAGGCCCTCGACGTAGTCGATGTCGGCGCCCTTGAGGTACGGCAGGCTGAACGGGTCGACGACGATCGTGACACCGTGCATCTCGACCACCTCGTCGCCGTCCTGGGCACCGGAGTCGAAGCCGAGGGCGTACTGGAAGCCGCTGCAGCCGCCGCCCTCGATGGCGATCCGGAGTGCCGAGGCGTCGTCGTCCTCCGCGGCCATGAACTCGCGAACCTTGTCGGCCGCGCGATCGGTGATGGTGATCATGTGTCGGTCGTTCCTCCCCGGGGAGCGCCCAGGCGTCGTCCGTCTGAGTGTACGGGCGATGGTGAAAACGTCCAGGGCGGGGGAACCCTTCCCGGGCTCGTGGCACCGGCAGCTTGTAACACGTTGCAGCAGGCACGATCAACCGCTGCGAGCCCGCACGCCGTCCGGCTTCCGTCGCATTCCACGAGCGCCGAACTGGAGCGCGATCGTTACACCTGAGAACGCGCTATGGTTCGCCGCGACCCGCGCACGCGGGGACCTTGTGGGAGGTCACCGACCTTGACGGTACGCACGCCGGAGCTGCTCCGGCCCGACGACACCGCGCTGCTCGTGATCGACGTGCAGGAGCGGTTCCGTGCGGCCGTGCCCGCGTTCGACCGCATGGTCGGCCGCATCCGCACGCTCGCGCAGGGCGCCGCGCTGCTGGGCGTGCCCGTCGTCGTGACCGAGCAGTACCCGCGCGGGCTGGGGCCGACCGTGGCCGAGCTCGACGAGGCCCTGCAGGGCGCCGAGCGGCTGGAGAAGGTGACCTTCTCGGCGGCCGCGGCGCCGGGCTGGGACGCGCTGCTCGACCGCCTGGGCCGCCGGCAGGTGCTGATCTGCGGCATCGAGGCGCACGTGTGCGTGCACCAGACCGCGACCGAGCTCCTGCGCGCCGGCCTCGAGGTGCACGCCGCGCTCGACGCCATCGAGTCGCGCGAGGCCGTCAGCCGCCAGCTCGGCATCGATCGGATGCTCGCGGACGGCGTCGTCGGCAGCGGCGTCGAGCTCGCGCTGTTCGAGCTGCTGCGGACGAAGGAGCACGCGGCCTTCAAGGACCTCCAGGCGCTCGTCAAGGAGCTGCCGGCGTACGACGGCGAGCTGGCGGGAGCGACCTGATGCTCGACGACTGGGCATCCGTCCTCGTCTACCTGATGTTCGCCGCCCTGATCCCGGCGGGCCTGCTCCTGGGCTCGATCATCGCGGGCGTGAAGCCGCGCCGCGCGGGCAAGTCCAAGTCGATGCCGTTCGAGTCCGGCGTCTCCCGCGGCCGCTTCTCGCCGGCGAACTTCAGCATCAACTACTACCTCGTGGCGATGCTCTTCATCGTCTTCGACATCGAGATCGTCTTCCTCTACCCGCTGGCCGTGAACCTCGAGCTGCTGGGCCACTTCGGCTTCTGGGAGCTCTCCGTGTTCGTCGGCATCCTGGCCCTCGGGTACGTCTACGTCTGGAAGAAGGGGGCGCTCGAGTGGCGCTAGCACCCGACGGGCCCAGCCCCGGCGGCGCGTCCCCGGACCGGGTCGTCGTCCCGCCGGCGGCCGTGCGCCGCTCGCTGCGCGCGACCGACCTCGACAACGTCGTGATGACCACGACGCTCGAGAAGGCGCTGAACTGGGCCTCGTCCAACTCGATGTGGCCGTTCGGCTTCGGCCTCGCGTGCTGCGCCATGGAGATGATCGCGGTCATCACCTCGGCGCGGTACGACATCTCCCGCTTCGGCTCGGAGGTCGTGCGCGCGACGCCGCGCCAGGCCGACCTGATGATCGTCTCCGGGCGCGTCGCCCACAAGATGGCGCCGCCGATCCGGCAGCTCTACGAGCAGATGCTCGAGCCCAAGTGGGTGATGGCGATGGGCGCGTGCTCGTCGACGGCGGGCATGTTCGCCAACTACTCCGTGCTCCAGGGCGTGGACAAGATCATCCCCGTCGACGTCTACGTGCCGGGCTGCCCGCCGCGGCCCGAGGCCGTGATGGAGGGCCTGATCACGCTGCAGAAGTCGATCCGGGCGGGCATCCCTCCGGCCTACGACCGGCAGGAGAGCGACGCGTGACGCCGCTCGAGCCCGGCGCGACCGGCGAGGACGACGTCGTCCTCCCGGAGCCGGAGCCCCGTTCGCCGCTGCGCGAGCGGGACTCGGCGACGTGGGGCGAGCCGGACGTCGACGCGGCCGAGCGGATGGTCGCCGCGCTGGGCGCCGACGTCGTCGAGGGCCTGCAGGTGCACCGCGACGAGCTCACGGTGACCGTCGCGCCCGAGTACCTGCGGGACGTCGCCGTCTACCTGCGCGACCACGAGGGCTACGACTTCCTGTCCGACGTCACCGCGATCGACTACCTCGGCTACGAGGGCGAGCTCGCCGGCTACTGGGGCGGCGCCGGGCGCGACATGAACCGCGCCGGCTCGTGGGGCAAGGACGCGCTGCCGACGGCACCGCCGCGCCGCTTCGCGGTCTGCATGCACGTCGCCAAGGTGCTGACGGTCGAGCCGGGCGCGCACCGGCGGCTGCGCGTGCAGACGTTCGTCGACGACGGCCAGCCCGTCCCGTCGGTGGTGCCGGTCTACCCGTCCGCGGACTACCACGAGCGCGAGGCCTACGACATGTTCGGCATCGAGTTCGAGGGCCACCCGAACCTCGTCCGCATCCTGATGCCGGACGACTGGGGCGGCCACCCGCAGCGCAAGGACTACCCGCTGGGCGGCGAGCCCGTCCAGTTCTCGGACGAGGTCTGACCGTGACGGCGACGCAGGAACCGCGTACCTGGCCGCGCAAGGACGTGCTGCAGCCGATCCCGTCGGAGCTCCAGCCGCACTCGGACAACCCGGACCTGCTGGAGATCAACATCGGGCCGAACCACCCGTCGACGCACGGCGTGCTGCGGCTGGTGACCGTGCTGGACGGCGAGCTCGTGGTCGGCCTCAGGCCCGTGATCGGCTACGTGCACACGGGCATCGAGAAGAACATCGAGCAGAAGACGTACTGGAAGGCCATCACGTACGTCCCGCGCATGGACTACCTCTCGTTCTTCAGCGGCGAGACGGCGTTCTGCATGGCGGTGGAGAAGGCGCTCGACCTGGAGGTGCCGCGCCGCGCGGAGTGGATCCGCGTGCTCTTCCAGGAGCTCAACCGCATCCACTCGCACCTGATCTTCCTCGGCACCGGCTCCGTCGACCTCGGCGGGATCGCGCTGCTCTTCTACTGCTTCCGCGACCGCGACATGGTGCTCGACCTGTTCGAGATGGTCACCGGCCAGCGCATGCACCCGCGCTACTGCCAGGTCGGCGGCGTCAGCGAGGACCTGCCGCGCGGCTTCGAGCGCGAGTGCCGCTCGTTCATCACGGTGATGCGCAAGAAGCTCGACGAGTACGACGGGCTCATCGCGGCCAACCCGATCTGGCGCCAGCGCACCGAGGGCGTCGGCATCGCGCCGCCGGACTTCGCCATCAAGATGGGCCTCTCCGGGCCGAACCTGCGCGCCAGCGGCATCCCGTACGACCTGCGCTCGGCGAACGGCGGCTACGGCGCGTACCGCGAGATCGGCTACACGCCGGTCACGCACCCGGCCGGCGACACCGCGGCGCGCTTCCGCGTGCGGATCGAGGAGATGCGCGCCTCGCTCGACGTGATCGAGAAGGTGCTGGACGGCATCCCCGCCGGCCCGTACATCTCGGACGACCGCAAGGTCGTGCTGCCGCCGCGCCACGAGCTCCACACCTCGATGGAGGCGCTGATCCACCACTTCAAGCTGGTGACCGAGGGCTTCCGCGTGCCGGCCGGCCAGGTCTACGCGCCCATCGAGTCGCCGCGCGGCGAGTTCGGCTTCCACCTCGTGTCCGACGGCAGCTCCAAGCCCTGGCGCGCCCACCTGCGCAGCCCCAGCCTGGTCTGCCTGCAGTCGCTGGGCGCCCTGTGCGAGGGCCACTACCTCGCCGACATGATCGCCGTCCTTGCGTCCATCGACCCGGTCCTGGGAGACGTCGACCGCTGATGGCCGCGCACGAGGGCACGCTGTACGACCGCATCCAGGCGGAGATCGCGAAGTACCCGGACCGGCGCAGCGCGATCCTCGGCGCCCTGCGGCTGGCGCAGGAGGAGTACGGCTGGCTGAAGCCGGAGGCCATCGAGGAGGTCTCGCGGGCGATCGACCTCTCGCCCGGCACCTGCCAGGCCGTGGCCTCGTTCTACGACATGTTCTTCCTCGAGCCCGTGGGCACGCACGTGATCGAGGTCTGCACCAACCTGTCCTGCCAGCTCGTCGGCGCGGGCAAGGTCGTCGAGGCGCTGGAGCAGGAGCTCGGCATCCACCTCGGCGAGACGACGCCGGACGGGCGGATCACCCTGCGCTCCGTCGAGTGCCTGGGCGGCTGCGGCTGGGGCCCGGTCGTCGCGGTCGACGAGCGCTATCACGAGCACTTCGAGCCCGGCGACGCCGCGGCGCTCGTCGCGGAGGTGCGCAATGGCTGAGGGCCCCCGCTTCGGCACGGCGCTGCCGGGGTCGATCCTGCTCGACTTCGAGGGCGAGCGCCGCGACATCGACGCCTACGCGGCGGCGGGCGGCTACGAGCAGCTGCAGCGCGCGCTCGGCCTGACGAACGAGGAGATCGTCGCCCAGCTGATGGAGTCCGGGCCTGCGCGGCCGCGGCGGCGCCGGCTTCCCGACGGGCCGCAAGGCGAGCTTCCTCGCGCCGCCGCACCCGCGCTACCTCGTCGTCAACGCCGACGAGTCCGAGCCCGGCACGTTCAAGGACCGCGAGATCATCCTGCGCAACCCGCACGCGCTGATCGAGGGCATCCTGATCATGTCCTGGGCCATCCGCGCGGCGCAGGCCTTCATCTACATCCGCGGCGAGTACCTGACGGAGTACGAGGTGCTGGTCGACGCCGTCGCGCAGGCCCGGGCCAGGGGCTGGGTCAACCACGCGCTGCCGGGCACGGACTACACGCCCGACATCGTCGTCCACCGCGGCGCCGGCGCCTACATCTGCGGCGAGGAGACCGCCCTCCTCAACTCGCTCAACGGCAACCGCGGCCAGCCGACCGCCAAGCCGCCGTTCCCGGCCGTCGCCGGCGCGTTCAAGAAGCCGACGCTGCTCAACAACGTCGAGACGCTCGCGACCGTGCCGTACATCCTGCGCATGGGCGGCGAGCAGTACGGCGCGATCGGCACCGAGCAGTCCAAGGGCACGCGCGTCTTCTCGCTGTCGGGCCAGGTGCGGAAGCCGGGCAACTACGAGCTCCCCCTGACCGCCACGTTCCGCGACCTCATCGAGGGCTGCGGCGGCGGCATGCTGGACGGCCGCGCGCTGAAGTGCTTCGTGCCGGGCGGCTCGTCGATGCCCGTGCTGATGCCGGATCAGCTCGACGTCGGGCTGGCCTTCGAGGCCGTCGCGGCCGCGGGCTCGATGTCCGGCTCGGGCGGCGTGATCGTCATCGACGACTCGACCTGCATGGTGCAGTTCGCCCTGCGCACCGCCGAGTTCTACCGCCACGAGTCGTGCGGCAAGTGCACGCCGTGCCGCGAGGGGACGCGCTGGACGGTCGACCTGCTGACCCGCATCGAGACCGGCGTCGGCACGAGCGAGGAGATCGACCTCCTGCTCGACGTCTGCGACCGCATCGAGGGCAAGTGCCTGTGCCCGCTGGGCGACGCCTGCGCGATGCCGGTCCGCTCGCACATCCTGCGCTTCCGCGAGGAGTTCGAGGAGCACGTGCGCCAGGGCGGCTGCCCGTTCGGCGAGACGTCCGCCCTCTCGACCCTGGCGCCGAAGCCGAAGACCCGGCTGCCGCTGGTGAGCGTCTGATGGCAGCCACCGAGGCCCTGGCGACCGTCACCCTGGAGGTCGACGGCCGCAGCGTCACGGTGCCCAAGGGCACGCCGCTGGTCATCGCCGCCGCCCAGGCCGGGGTCGAGGTGCCGGTCTTCTGCTACGAGCCGCGGCTGGGCGCGCCGATCGGCGCCTGCCGCATGTGCCTCGTCGAGATCGAGGGCATGCCGAAGCTGCAGGCCGGCTGCACGATGACGGCGACCGACGGCATGGTCGTCCGCACCGCCCACGCCTCCGACAAGGCGAAGGACGGGCAGGACGCGGTGCTCGAGTTCATCCTGCTCAACCACCCGCTGGACTGCCCGGTCTGCGACAAGGGCGGCGAGTGCCCGCTGCAGGACCTGACGTTCCGCTACGGCCCGGGCACGACGCGCATGACGCTGCCCAAGCGGACGTACGAGAAGCCGCTGCCGATCTCGCCCTCGATCGTGCTCGACCGCGAGCGCTGCATCCTCTGCTACCGCTGCACGCGGTTCTCCGAGGACGTCGCCGAGGACGGCGAGCTGATCGCCCGCGAGCGCGGCGCGAACTCGGTCATCGCGACCTTCGAGGAGCGGCCCTACACCGGCCTCTTCTCGGGCAACGTGACGGAGCTCTGCCCCGTCGGCGCGCTGCTGCCGACGCCGTACCGCTTCAAGGCGCGGCCCTGGGAGATCGTCAACGTGCCGACGGTCTGCGGCCACTGCCCGACGGGCTGCAACACGTGGGCGACGCTGCGCGAGGGCAAGGTCGAGCGCGTCCTCTCCCGCAACCACCCCGACGTCGACGACGGCTGGCTCTGCGACCGCGGCCGCTTCGCGCGCTTCGAGCCCGTCGCCGACCGCATCGCGGCGCCGTTCGGCCGCGGTGAGGCGGGCCTCGAGCCCGTCCCGTGGGCGGACGCCGCGCGCCTGACCGCGATGCGGATGCGCCACGTCGCGAGCCTGCACGGCCCGGGGTCGCTGGCCATCGTGGTCGGCGGCTCGGTGACCAACGAGGAGGCCTACGCCTGGTCGCGCATCGCGCAGGAGCTCGGCGCCGTGACGGCCACCGGGCCCGTGGCGGCCGCGGGCGCCTGGGAGCGGCTCGGGCCCTACCAGGCCCGCATCGCCGACCTCGACGAGGCCGACCTCGTGCTGGTCGTCGGCGACGCGGAGGTCTCGGACCGCGCCGGGGTCGTGGAGCTGCGCGTGCGGCAGGCCCGCCGGCGCGGCGCGCACCTCGCCATCGTCGGGCCCGGCGGCGCGCGCCTGGAGCGCGACGCGACCACCTTCGTGGCGACGCAGCCCGGCTCCACCGCGGCGTCGCTGGCCGCCCTGCGCGAGCGGAGCGGCGACCTGGCCGCCCTCGGCGAGACGCTCGCCGCGGCCGAGCGCCCGGTGCTGCTGGTGACGGACCCCGTCGACCTCGCGCACGTCGAGGCGCTCGCCTGGGCGCTGCGGCTCGACCAGCGGGAGGGCGCGGGCGTCCTCCTCCTGCCCGGCTGGGCCAACGAGATCGGCGCGCGTCAGGCGGGGCTCGGCGCCGATGGCGGCGAAGCAGTCCTGGCGGCGTGCGAGGCGGGCGCCGTGCGCGGGCTGGTCTTCGTCGACGTCGACCCGATCTCCGACTGGCCGGACGCCGAGCGCTGGCAGATGGCGGTCGCGAACGCCGAGCGCGTGCTGGCCACGGCGCCCTTCACGAACGCGGTCACCACGTGGGCGCACCTCGTGCTGCCGGCCGCGGTCGACCAGGAGCGCGAGGGCAGCATCACGAACCTCGAGGGCCGCACGCAGCGCCTGCGCCCGGCCGTGCAGCCGCCGGGCGGCGTCGGGCCGCTGGAGTTCCTCTCGGCCGTGGGCGTGCACCTCGGGATCGAGCTCCCGTCGAGCCCGGCCAGGGTCTTCGCCCGCATGGTCGCGGACCGCCCGTCGTTCGGCCCGCTGACGTGGGCCGGGCTCGGCGAGCGGGCCGCCCTCGGGCCGGCCGCGCGCCTGGAGGCCGCCAAGCCGAAGGGCGGCACGCCCAGGGCTGCCGCGCCGTCGGCCGTGCCGGAGGGCCACTTTCGCCTCGTGGCGCCGCCGGTGATGATGCGCGGCGCGGCCGTCGAGCGGCAGCCGCACCTCGCCCACCAGCGCGCGCACTGGGTCCTGCTCAACCACGCCGACGCGGCCCGCCTGGGCCTGGCCGACGGCGACGTCGCGGTCGTCGGCACGCCCGACGGCGAGCACCGCGGGCAGGTCCGCACGTCGCGCCGGCTGGTCGAGGGCGCCGTGCGCATCAACCGCCGCGGGGCCCCGCTGCCGAGCACCGCCACGGCCACCGTCGCTGCCGCGGGGAAGACGGGCTGATGGTCGACGGGCCGTACATCACCATCGTCAAGGCGCTGGTGTTGACGAACCTCCTGATGTTGTTCTTCGCGGTCATGACCTGGGTCGAGCGCAAGCTCATCGGGCGCTTCCAGGTGCGCTACGGCCCCAACCGCGTCGGCCCCAAGGGGCTCCTGCAGCCCATCGCCGACCTCGGCAAGATGGCGCGCAAGGAGCACGTGATCCCGGACGGCGCCCGGGCGCGGCTGTACCTGACGGCGCCGTTCGTCTCGCTCTTCTGCGCCATCGGCGCCTTCGCGCTGATCCCGTTCGGCGGCGAGGCGACGGTGCCCTTCACCGACATCCACTTCCACCTCTACATGGCCGACTCCAACGTCGCGATCCTCTACGTCGCCGCGATGGGCTCGCTCGGCTTCTACGGCCTCCTGGTCGGCGGCTGGGCGTCGGGCTCGAAGTACTCGCTGCTCGGCGGCATGCGCGCGATCGCGCAGCTCGTGTCCTACGAGGTCGCCTTCACCCTCGCCGTGATCGGCGTGGTCATCCACGCGCAGTCGCTCTCCTTCATCACGATCGTGGCGGAGCAGTCGGCGTGGACGTGGTACATCTTCCCGCAGTTCCTGGGCTTCCTCGTGTTCGCCGTCGCCGCGGTCGCGGAGTCCAACCGCCCGCCGTTCGACCTCACGGAGGCCGACGGCGAGGTCGTCGCCGGCTACCACACGGAGTACGGCGGCCTGCGCTTCGCGATGTTCGCCAACGCGGAGTTCGTCAACGCGATCACCCTCTCGGCGCTCGGCGCGGTGCTCTTCCTGGCCGGTCCCGAGGGCCCGTGGCTGCCCGGCCCGATCTGGATGCTGCTGAAGACGGGCCTCTTCCTCTTCCTCTTCATCTGGCTGCGTGCCACGGTTCCCCGCGTGCGCTTCGACCAGCTCATGTCCGTCGGCTGGAAGGTGCTCCTGCCGCTCGCCACCCTCAACCTCATGGTCACCGCGGCCGTCGTGGCCTTCGGATAGGACGGGACTCGCAGTGCTCGATCAGGTCAAGGGCTTCTCCGTCACCTTGCGGCACCTGTTCCGCAAGCCCGTGACGCAGCAGTACCCCGAGTACAAGCGCCCGGTCTACCCCCGGTTCCGGGGGCGCCACCAGCTGCACCGGCATCCGAACGGGCTCGAGAAGTGCGTCGGCTGCTCGCTCTGCGCGGCGGCCTGCCCGGCCGACTGCATCCGCGTGGTGCCGGCCGAGAACACCGTCGACAACCGCGTGTCGGCCGGCGAGCGCTACGCGCGCATCTACGAGATCAACATGGCGCGCTGCATCTTCTGCGGCTACTGCGAGCTGGCCTGCCCGTTCGACGCCATCACGCTCGGCAACGACTTCGAGCTCTCGGAGATCTCGCGCGAGGCGCTGGTCTACACGAAGGACATGCTGCTCGAGAAGCCGCTGCGGCGGACGCCGTCGAAGTCGGTCGAGGAGTACGACCACCCCGTGCAGGACATGGAGCGCGTGCTCGGCATGTTCGACATCGTGACCGCCACGAACCCGGAGGGAGCGCCGGAATGAGGGGCGCGCCGTGAGCCTCGTCGTCTGGTTCGTCGCCTCCGTGGGGGCGATCGGCTGCGCGCTGGCCGTCGTCTGGCAGCCGAACCCGTTCGTCTCCGCGCTGGCGCTGCTGGGCAACCTGGCCAGCCTCGCGACGCTGTACCTGCTGCTGCAGAGCGACTTCGTCGCCGCGGCGCAGGTGATCGTCTACGCCGGCGCCGTGATGGTGATGTTCCTCTTCGTCATCGCCTACGTCGGGCCGCGCGGCGAGCTGCCCGGCAGACGCCGACCCGCTCTGGCAGATCGTGGCCGCCATCGTCGCGGCGGCGGCCATCCTGGCCGAGATCGCGCTCGCCGTCGGCGGCGCGGCGCTCGACGAGCCGGCCTCGGTGACGGAGATCTTCGGCTCGCCGCAGACCGTCGGCGCGCTGCTGGTGACGGACTACCTGATCGCCTTCGAGGTCGTCTCGCTGCTGCTGATGGTGGCCGCCATCGCCGGCGTCGTGCTCGGCTCCGGCCCGCGCCCGCGCCGCGTCGACACGGGGCGCAAGGTCGAGGAGGCCGACGAGGCCCGCCGCGCCCGCAGCCGCGCGCTGCTCGACGACGCGCTGGTCGACGAGGCGGAGACGCGGAGGGTGGCCGAGTGACCCCCGGCGTCGTCTCCTACCTCGGCGTCTCCGGGATCCTCTTCTGCATCGGGCTCGCCGGCGTCCTGCTGCGCCGCAACCCGCTGATCGTGCTGCTCTCGCTCGAGGTCATGCTGAACTCGGTCAACCTCACCCTGGTGGCGTTCTCGCGCTACCTCGGGCAGCAGGACGGCCAGGTCTTCGCGCTCGTGGTCATGGGCGTGGCGGCCGCCGAGGTCGTGGTCGGCCTCGGGCTGATCGTGGCGATGACGCGCCGCGAGCTGGTGCTGGACACCGACGAGCTGGGCTCGCTGCACGGATGACCGAGCTCGTCTGGATCGCCCTCGCCCTGCCGCTCGCGGGCTGCGTGCTCCTGGCCCTCGACGGGCACGTGGGCCATGCCGCGCGCCGCCGCCGGCTGGATCGCCTCGCTGGTCATGCTCGCGGCGTTCGCCTGCTCGGTCGGCGCCTTCATCCTGCTCTGGGACAAGCCGGAGGACGAGCGCGTCGTCTCCGACACGCTCTACACGTGGCTCTCGGCCGGCGAGTTCCGGGTCGAGATGAACATCCTGTTCGACCCGCTCAGCGCCGTGATGCTGCTGGTCGTGACGGGGGTCGGGTTCCTGATCCACGTCTACTCGATCGGGTACATGCGCGGCGACCCCGAGGAGCGGCGGTTCTTCGCGTACCTGAACCTGTTCGTCTTCTCGATGCTGCTGCTGGTGCTGGCGGGCAACTTCGTGCTGCTGCTGGCCGGCTGGGGCCTGGTCGGCCTCTCCAGCTACCTGCTGATCGGGTACTGGCACCAGCGCAAGAGCGCCGTCGACGCCGCCAAGAAGGCGTTCGTGATGAACGCGATCGGCGACATCGGCCTCGCGATCGGCATCTTCCTGATCTTCCGCGAGCTCGGCACCGTCGACTACCTGCAGGTGTTCGCGGGGCGCGACGTGCTCGGCGACGACTCGACGATCACCAACTGGGTCTGCGTCCTCCTCCTGATCGGCGCGATCGCGAAGTCCGCCCAGGTGCCGCTGCACACGTGGCTTCCGGACGCCATGGAGGGCCCGACCCCGGTCTCCGCCCTGATCCACGCCGCCACGATGGTCACGGCGGGCGTCTACCTGATCGCCCGCATGAACCCGCTCTTCTTCTACGCGCCGAGCGTCTCGGACGCCGTGGTCGTGATCGGGGTCATCGGCCTGCTGATGGCGGGCCTGATCGCCATCGTGCAGACGGACATCAAGCGGATCATCGCCTACTCGACGATGAGCCAGATCGCGTACATGTTCATGGGCGTCGGCCTCGGCGCGTACTGGGCGGGCATGTACCACCTCGTCACGCACGCCTTCTTCAAGGCCCTCCTGTTCATGGGCGCCGGCATCGTGATCCACGCCCTCAGCGACGAGCAGGACGTGCGGCGCATGGGCGGCCTGCGCGCCTACCTGCCCAAGACGTACATCTGCATGTGGGTCGGCACGCTGGCCCTCGTCGGCATCTTCCCGCTCTCCGGCGGCTTCTCGAAGGACGCGATCATCGGCAGCGGCATCGCGGCCGACACGTGGGCCGGCTGGCTCGCGTTCGGGGCGGGCGTCTGCGGCGCGTTCCTGACCGGCGTCTACGCCTTCCGCCTGCTGTTCCTGGTCTTCCACGGCCGGCCGTCGGAGTACGCCGCGGTCGAGGCGCCGAAGCACACGCACCACGGCGAGGGCCCGGGCACCATGCTCTGGCCCGTCTACATCCTGGCCGTGCTGACCGCGGTGGCCGGTGTGCTGCAGGTCCCCGGCGCCACGCACTACTTCTCCGACTGGCTCGAGGCCATGCCCGCGATCCCGCTCGACGGGATGCTCGAGCCGAGCTCGCAGCAGGAGTGGTGGGCGACCGCGGCCGCGATGACGGCCGGCGTGCTCGGCTGGATCCTGGCCTACGTCCTCTACGGGCGGCCGAACGACGCGCCCGAGCGTGTGCGGACGGGCAACGGCCGCATCCTCTACGAGCTCTTCTCGCACAAGTTCTACTGGGACGAGCTCTACTACTACACGGTCTACGTGCCCGTCGCGGCCGGCGCGCGCTTCGGCCGCCGCTTCGTCGAGTGGCCCGTGTTCCAGGTGCCGCTCGACTTCCTCGGGCCCGCCTCGCGCGTCGTCGCCCGCGGCATCTCGGTCATCCAGACCGGCGCCGTCCGCGCCTACGCGCTCGTGCTCACGATCGGGCTCGCCGGGCTCGTCGTCTACTTCCTGGCGCAGGCGGCATGATCGACGCCTCGGTGCTCATCTTCGTGCCGATCGTCGGCGCGATCGTGATCGGCATCCTGCCGCTGTCGCACCGCGCGGCCGCGTACCTGTCGGTGCTCGTGGCCCTCGGCGTGGTCGGCGGGGTCGCCGGCCTCGTCTACCGCTTCGAGCCCGACGGCGGCCTCCAGTTCGAGGACGACGTCGCGTGGATCCCCGACCTCGGCATCCGCTACCACGTCGCCGTCGATGGCCTGACGCTCGCGATGATGGCCATGACCGCGCTCGTCATCGCGTGCATGCTCGGCTACGCGATGTGGGACGACCGCGGGCGGACGCGCCTCTACTTCGCGCTGCTCCTGGGCTTCGAGGGCGCGCTGCTCCTGCTGTTCTGCGCGCGCGACCTCGTCCTCTTCTACGTCGGCTTCGAGGCCATGCTCATCCCGCTCTACTTCCTGCTCGGGGTGTGGGGCGGCGAGAACCGCGGCCGGGCGACGCTGAAGTTCATCATCTACACGTCCGTCGGGACGCTCCTGATGCTGATCGGCATCCTGACCCTGGGCCTCAGCGTGCCGGGCGGGCCGTCGTTCTCCTACTCCGACGTCGCGGGCTCGGACGAGGACTGGATCTTCCTCACCTTCATCCTCGCCTTCTTCATCAAGTGCCCGGTCTGGCCGTTCCACGGCTGGGTGCCCGACGCCTACCGCACGGCGACGCCCGAGGTCGCCGCCGGCCTCTCGGGCCTTGCGTCCAAGGCCGGCGCCTACGCGCTCATCGCCATCGTGCTGCCGATCTTCCCCGGCCCGTCCGCCGACTGGCGCTGGCCGCTGATCGCCCTCGCGACCACGGGCCTGCTGTACGGCTCCTACCTCGCCTTCCGCCAGCCCGACTCGCGTGGCGTGATCGCCTACTCGTCGATCGGCCAGATGGGCCTGATCGTGCTGGGCATCTTCGTGCTCAACGACCAGGGCGCGACCGGGGCCGCCTTCGCGATGGTGAACCACGCCCTGCTCTCCGCGGCGCTGTTCCTGCTGGCGGGCTGGGTGGAGCGCACGGTCGGCACCGGCGACTTCCGGCTGCTCGGCGGCCTGGCCCGCGGCCGGCCCGTGCTGGCGACGATCTGCATCATCGTCGGGGTGTGCGCCCTGGCGGTGCCGGGGTCGGCGACGTTCGCGTCGGAGTTCCTGATCCTGCTGGGGGCGTTCCAGGCCGCCTGGTGGTTGGGCACGATCGCCTCGCTGGCCATCGTGCTCGCGGCGATGTACATGCTGCGCTGGATCTCGGCGATCCTGCACGACCGCGAGGGCGTCGCCGTCGGCGAGCACCGCCCGCGCGAGCTCGCGCCCGGCGCGTTCCTGGCCATCGCGCCGCTCGTGCTCGCCATCCTCGCGCTGTCCGTGTGGCCGTTCGGGCTGACGGAGCGGGTCGATCCGACGACGACGATCCTCATGCAGAGCGCCGCGCAGGAGGTCGACGCGCCATGAGCGGCGCTCCTCGTGCCGCTGCTGGCCGAGGGCGACGCCATCCAGGCGCCGAACCTCCAGTGGAGCGCGATCTCCCCGGAGCTCGTGCTGCTGGGCTGCGCCGCGGCGCTCCTGCTGGTCAGCTGCTTCGTGCGGGGCCGCTACGAGCGCGACCTCGCCTACCTCATCGGCATCGGCGCCTTCGTCGGCGCGGCCGTCGCGGTCTTCGTGATCTGGGACTACGGCGGCGGCGACTGGGTCGTCTTCGCCAACCAGCTGCAGGTCGACCGCTTCGGCAACGTCATCCGCGTGATCGTCTGCGGCACGGGCCTGATCACGCTCTTCGCCTCGCTGGGCTGGCGCACGGCCTCGCAGCGTCCGGCGGAGTACGTCGCGCTGCTCCTGGTGGCGGCCTCCGGCATGTCGATGCTGGCGGTCGCCAACACGTTCATCGCGCTGTTCGTGGCGCTCGAGCTCTTCTCGATCACCCTCTACCTGCTGTGCGCCTTCGAGACGCGCAGCAAGGCGTCGCTGGAGGCCGGCCTCAAGTACCTGGTGCTGGGCTCCGTGGGCTCCGCGATCCTGCTCTACGGCTCCGCGTTCCTCTACGGCGCCACCGGCTCGCTGCGCTTCGACGAGGTCTCGGTGGCGCTCGGCAACGGGGCCTACGACGAGGTGCTCGCGCTCATCGGCGCCGCCATGCTGATCACGGGCCTGGGCTTCAAGATCGCCGCGGTGCCGTTCCACATGTGGACGCCCGACGTCTACGAGGGCGCGCCGACGCCGATCACCGGCTTCATGTCGGCGGCCACCAAGGCGGCGGCCTTCACGGTGCTCCTGCGCGTGCTGGTCGAGGCGCTGCCCAGCCAGTCGGACTACTGGCAGCCGGCGCTGGCCGTGATCGCGATCGCGTCGATGATCCTGGGCAACGTCGCGGCGCTGGCGCAGACCAACGTCAAGCGCATCCTCGCGTACTCCTCGATCGGCCACGCGGGCTACCTGCTGATCCCGATCGTCGCGGGCGGCGACCTCTCGCACCGGGCGTTCCTCTTCTACCTGGCCGTCTACTCGGCGACGACGGTCGGGGCCTTCGCCGTGGTGGCGGTCCGGGAGCGCGAGCTCAACGCGCCGGTCACGCTCGACTCCATCCGCGGCTGGGGCTTCTCGCGGCCGCTCCTGGGGGCGTTGCTCGCGTGGTTCCTGCTCTCGCTGGCCGGCTTCCCGCCCACGGGCGGCTTCCTGGCCAAGCTCTACGTGTTCGGCGGCGCGATCGACAGCGGCGACACGTACCTCGCGGTGATCGGCGTCGCAACGTCGGTCATCTCGCTCGGGTACTACCTGCGCATCGGCCTCGCGCTCTTCGACCGCCGCAGCGAGTCCCACGCGATGCTGCCGGCAGCGCCGGGCCTCGTGTCGGCCACGGTCGGCGCCGCCCTGGCCGCGGCCGTCGTGCTGTGGCTCGGCGTCTAC
Source organism: uncultured Actinomycetota bacterium (assembly GCA_963767885.1). Taxonomy (GTDB): domain Bacteria; phylum Actinomycetota; class Thermoleophilia; order Gaiellales; family F1-60-MAGs149; genus CAVYFW01. The sequence goes on along the minus strand of CAVYFW010000007.1, from coordinate 140,458 downwards.
CCGGTCGACGCGCTCGACTGGGCGCGCGAGGCGGCGACGACCATCGTCGCGTCCGGCCCGTAGTTTGGCCGCGTCCACCCCGATCGGCGGACGCGGCCTATCCTCTCCTCCATCCGGAGGTAGCGATGTCCGCTGAGGCCACCATCACCTGGTACGGCCATGGCAGCTGGGGCTACGTCTCGCCCGGCGGCGTGCGCCTGCTCGTCGACCCCTGGCTCGAGGGCAACCCGAAGTGCCCGGACGCGCTCAAGCACCCCGAGGCGGACCTGATCCTGCTGACGCACTCGCACGGCGACCACATCGCGGACGCCCCGGCGGTGGCCAAGCGGACGGGCGCGCAGGTCATCGGCAAGTACGAGACCATCGTCTGGCTGGCGACGCACCAGGGCGTGGAGAACGTGCTCGGCTTCAACGTCGGCGGCACCGTCGAGGCGCAGGGCATCCGCTTCACGATGACCACCGCCGTGCACTCCGGCGGCCTGGTCTGGGACGACGCGATCGTCGGCTACGGCGGCGAGCCGGCGGGGTACGTCATCCACTTCGAGGACGGGACCCGCGTCTACCAGTCCGGCGACACCACGGTCTTCTCCGACATGGCGCTGATCGGCGAGATGTACCGGCCCGACCTGGCGGTGCTCTCGATCGGCGACTTCTACACCATGGGCCCGCTGGGGGCCGCTCACGCCGTGCGGCTGCTGGGCGTGCAGCGCGTCCTGGGCGGCCACTGGGGCACCTTCCCGGCGCTCACCGGCACGCCCGCCGGCCTGCGCGAGGAGCTGGGCAAGCTCGGGCTCGGCGGCGTCACGGTGCACGATCTGGAGCCCGGCGGCTCCATGCCGCTCGCGGGCTGAGCCGCGTGGGGCCGCTCGACGAGATCCTCGCCGACTCGCGGCCGGAGGCGGGCGAGGCCGTCGCCGGCGTGGTCGCGCGCTTCCTCGCCGCCGCCCGGGCCGGCGAGACCCCGGTGCCGCCGTCGCACGCCGCCGTCCAGGCGCTGTTCGACGAGCCGGCGCCCGCGACCGGCCGGGCGTTCGCCGAGGTGCTGGCGCGGGTCGAGCGCGAGGTGATCCCGAGCGCGGCGTGGCTGCACGACCCGATGCACATGGCGCACCAGCTCTCCTGCCCGCTGCCGGCGGCGATCTGGACCGAGCCGGTCGTCGCGTCGCTCAACCAGTCGATGGCCGTCGCGGAGCTCTCGCGCGCGGCGACGGCCATCGAGCGGCGGGTGCTGCGCTGGCTGGCCGACCTCGCGGGCTTCCCGGCCGAGGCCGGCGGGACGTTCACGATCGGCGCCATGGAGGCGACGTTCACCGCGCTGGCCGCGGCGCGGGCGCGTCTCTGGCCCGACGCGTGGGAGCACGGCGTGGGCGGGCGCGAGGCCGTGGTCCTCTGCGGGCAGCACACGCACTACTCCGTCTCGCGCGCGGTGTCGCAGCTCGGGCTCGGCTCCGCGGCCTGCGTCGGGGTCCCCGCCGACGCCCGCCACGCCACGGACCCGCGCGCGCTCGCCCTCGCGGTGGCGACCGAGCCGCGTCCGGTCATGGCGGTCGTGGCGACGGCCGGCTCGACCGCCGTGGGGGCGTTCGACGACCTGGAGGCCATCGCCGACGTCTGCGCCGAGCGCGGGATCTGGCTCCACGTCGACGGCGCGCACGGCGCTTCCGCGTTGCTCTCGACACGCCACCGCCAGCGGGTGGCCGGGGTCGGGCGCGCCGACTCGCTCGCCTGGGACCCGCACAAGATGCTCTCGCTGCCGCTGGCGTCGGGCGCGCTCCTGCTGCGCGACGAGCGGCGGCTCGACGCGGCGTTCGCCCAGCACGCCGAGTACCTGTTCCACGACCGCTCGGAGCGGGTCTACGACCAGGGCGTCCGGAGCTTCCAGTGCTCGCGGCGCGGCGACGCCCTCAAGCTCTGGGTCGCCTGGCAGCGCTACGGCACCGACGGGCTCGCCGCGCTCTACGACCACCTGTGCGCGACGACGGCGGCCTTCCACGCGGCCGTCGAGGAGCACCCGGCGTTCGACGCGCTGCACCGGCCCGAGGCCAACATCCTCTGCTTCGCCCACCGAGACGGCCGCGACGAGGAGCTGCGCGAGGCGTGGAACGCGTCCGGCCGCGGGCACCTGTCGCTGACGCGCCTCGGCGGCCGCGCCGTCCTGCGCGTGACGATCATGAACCCGTTCACGACGCCCGAGCACTGCCGGGCGACGCTCGACGGCCTGGCGTCGCTGTAGGGGCTACGCGGCCGGCTTCGCGGCGTCGACGGCGATCGCGCGGCCCATGAGCACGTCGCGGATCGTCTGCGCCGTCAGCCCGACGCGGCCGAAGGAGACCCGCACGAGGCGCGACTTCGCCGTCTCCGGCGTCACGCTGACGACCTTCGCCGGCACCGGCTCGCCGAGCGACTCGTGGTCGTCGTCCCGGAACCACAGCAGCATCGTCTGGCCGATGTTGGGCGCGCCGGCCGTGCGGAAGCAGGCGCCCTCGAACGAGGCGTCGGCGAGCTGGCCGAAGATCGTGCCGACGCTGTCCTCGCCTGCGACGTCGAACAGCATCGCCCGCACCAGCACGCTGCGGGTCGGCCGGATGCGGTCGTACGTCCGGCGATCCGCCTTCTGCGTGGACTCCATGCGGGCCATCATCCCGATGTCGCCCGAGTGCATGATCGCCGCGGCGACGCTCTCCCGCGCGCCGTCGGACGCGCCCCAGGTGAAGTGGAACGAGTGGCCGCACGGCACGCACGGCGGCATCCGGATCCAGACCAGGTCGTCCTGCACGCGCGAGATCGTCGCCGGGACGACGACGCCGGCGGCGACGGTCACCTCGATGACGGACCCGGCCGGCGGCGTCTCCACCTCGCGGCGGCGCGCCTGCCGGGTCTGCGGGGCGCTGCTCCACCTCCCGCTTGCGCGCGGGCTTCCTCTGCTCGCTGCCGGTGTTGGAGTGGAGGCCAGCCATGTCGCGGAACCTTGGTATGGGACATCGGGCCCGCGTGGCGGGCGGTCGCTCCCCCGATCGGGGCATCGCGGCACGAGCCCCACGCGCCAGCACGTGCATCTAGCATCCCCCACCGTGATGGCCGACGACCCGACGCGCCGCGTCGCCAACGCCTTCGACGTCCTCGCCCCGTCCTACGAGGTGCTGCGCTTCGTGCGGCAGGCCGCCGAGCGCCTCATCGAGGTGGCCGACCTCCAGCCCGGCGCGCGGGTCCTCGACGTCGCCACCGGCACGGGCCACGCCGCACGCGCGGCGGCCCAGCGGGTGGGGCCGTCCGGGTCGGTGCTCGGCATCGACATCTCGGACGGCATGCTCGGAGATCGCCCGCGGGACGCTCGAGCCGCTGGGCCTGCCGATCGAGGTGCGGGTCGGCGACGTGCAGGCGCTCGACCTGCCCGACGCGTCGTTCGACGCCGTCATCTGCGCCTCCGGCATCTTCTTCGTCCCGGACATGGACGCCGCCGCGCGCGAGTGCCGGCGCGTCCTCGTGCCCGGCGGCCAGCTCGCGTTCACGTCGTTCGGCCCGAGCATGCTGGCCGACCTGCGGGTCCGCTTCGGCGCCGTGCTCGCGCGCCACGGCTACCCGCCCAAGCCGCCGCCGCCGATGCCGCTGCAGGAGCCGGTGGAGAGCCGCGACCTGCTCCACCGGGCCGGCTTCGTCGACGTCGAGGCGTGGACGGAGCAGCTCGGCTACCACCTGCCCGACGGCGAGGCGCGCTGGCGCGAGATCGAGGCGTCGCTCGAGGCGCGCGCGCTCAAGGGGGTGCCGCCCGACGTGGTGGCGGCGGTGCGCGCCGAGCACGTCGCGGAGCTGGACGAGCTCGCCGGCCCGGACGGCCTCTGGGTCGACCTCGCGACGAACTTCGCGACGGGCCGCGCGCCGTGAACGACGTCGAGCGCCTGCTGCGCGACGCGTACGCGCGGTTCAACGCCCGCGACATCGACGGCGCGCTCGCGCTCATGCAGCCCGACGTCGACTGGCCCAACGCGTGGGAGGGCGGCCGGGTCGTGGGGCACGACGCGATCCGCGACTACTGGACGCGCCAGTGGGCCGAGATCGACCCCGAGGTGCAGCCGCTCGTCGTGCGCGCGCTCCCCGACGGCCGCGTCGCCGCCGACGTCCTGCAGGTGGTGCGCGACCGCGAGGGCCGGCGCATCGGCGAACAGCACGTCGTGCACGTCTTCACGCTGCGCGACGGGCTGGTGGCCCGCATGGACGTCGCCGACCCGGGCCGGCCGGGCCCGGCGATCGAGCTCGGCGGCGCCTGATCAGCCGTTCGCGAAGCGGCGCTCGAGGCGGGAGACGCCCGGCAGGTCGGCGCTGTTGCCCTCGAGCATGTCGGGGTCGACGTCGGGCGTCGCCCGCCGGCTTCTCCTCCCACTCCGGCGCGCGCACCTTGGCCACGATCTCCTGGCACACGGCCTTCGGGTCGTGGCCCGCGCGCGTCTGGATGCGGTGGGCGAGGCAGACGACGAAGAGCTCCTGCAGGTGCCGCGGCACCACGCTGGCAGAGTCCTCGAGCAGCGCGAGGGCCTGGCAGCAGCGCTGCAGGCTCAGGGCGGCACGGGGGCTGGCGCCGACCGCGACGCCCGGGTGGGTGCGGGTCTCGCGCACCATCGTCACGAGGTACTCGCGGATCTCGTTCGGCATCTCGACGAGCGTCACGGAGCGCTGCACCTTGACCACGTCGCCGGGCGCGACGATGGGGTCGATGTCGGCGAGCGCGTCGTAGCGGCCGAAGCGCGACAGCAGGTCGAACTCGCCGTTGGCGCTGGGGTAGCCGATGCCCGTGCAGAGCGCGAAGCGGTCGCGCTGGCCGAAGGGCAGGTGGTACGTCTCCTCCGACTCGTGCGGGTTCATCGTCGCGACGACGAAGAACGGGCGCGGCAGCGGGTGGCGCTTCTTGGCGACGGTGACGAACCGCTCCTCCATCGCCTCGAAGAGGGCCGACTGGAGCATCGGCGTCGCGCGGTTGATCTCGTCCATGACCACGGCGTTCGCGAACAGCGGGCCGGGATCGAAGTGGTTGGGCCGCAGCGCGAGGTTGTCCGACTGGATCTCCTGGCCGATGACGTCGCGCGGGGACAGGTCGGCCGTGCACTGGATGCGCGAGTCGTGGCCGCCGATGGTGCGGGCGATGATGCGCGCCAGGGTCGTCTTGCCGACGCCGGGCACGTCCTCCAGCAGCAGGTGGCCGTCGGCCAGCAGGGCGACGAGCGCGTAGCGCGCCGGGCGCTCCACCTCGATCATCGCGTTGCGCGCGGTGGCGAGGAGGGCGCGGGCCTGGTCGCGGGCCCGCAGGAGGGCGAGGGTGTTGAGCTCGTCGAGCATGCTGGCTTCCGCATCGGTCGGCGCGCGGGGCGAGGTCATCCCTCGATCGGGGGAGGGACGGCGCCGACGGGGGCCGATCCTCCGCGAACCTGCGCGCTTCGGCGGATGCTTGCGATCGCGTGACGGCGATCGACGGCGGCTCGCGGTGGGCGTACGATCGTCGCATGGACGAGCCGTCGTGCCGCGAGTGCTCGCGTCCGGTCGAGCCGCGCTTCCGCTTCTGCCCCTGGTGCGCCGCGCCGCTGCGGCTGAAGGCCGTGGAGTTCTTCCGCGCCGTCGAGGCGCGCGACGGGGACGGCGACGCGCTGCGGGTGTCCGTCTACCGGCCGGGTGACGGCGTCGGAGCCGCAGGTGCGCGTGAGCGTCTGGCGTGCCGACGGCGAGGCCACCGCGGCGCTCAGCCTGAGCGAGGTCGAGGCCGCGCGGATGGCGACCTTCGTGCTGCGCGCGGCGGCGCCGTCGCCCGAGCCAGCCTCCAGCTAGACGGTTCAGGACTCCGAACCTCGGCCGTTACGGCAGCGCCGCCTCCGGCGACTGACCGGCTAGAGGACGGTCAGCGGGCGGCGGATGCGGGCCACCGGGTCCTGCACCCGCGTGGCGTGGATGCGCTCGGCGATGTCGCGGATGGCCTGTGCCGCAGGCGAGTCGGGCGCGCTCTCGACCACCGGCAGGCCCGTGTCGCCGCCCTCCCGCAGGGCGGGCTCCAGCGGCACCTGGCCCAGGAGCGGCGCGCCGCAGTGCGCCGCGAGCAGCGCGCCGCCGCCCGCGCCGAAGAGCTCGTCGCGCTCCCCGCAGCAGGGGCAGACGCGGTAGCTCATGTTCTCGATCACGCCGACGATGCGCTGCTCCAGCCGGGCCGCGACCGCGGCGGCCCGCTCGGCGACGCGCTGCGCGGCCGGCTGCGGCGTCGTCACCAGCACGGTCTCCGCGCGCGGCAGCAGCTGGGCCAGCCCGATCGCGACGTCGCCGGTGCCGGGCGGCATGTCGATCAGCAGGTAGTCGAGCGGCCCCCAGTGGACGTCGGAGAGGAACTGCTCGAGCGCCTTGTGCAGCATCGGGCCGCGCCACATGACGGCGCCGTCCTCGTCCATGAAGAAGCCGATGGAGACGCACTTCACGTCGTGCGCGACGGGCGGCACGATCATGCGGTCGACCGTCACGGGCCGCTGCTGGATGCCCAGCATGCCCGGGATCGAGAAGCCGTAGATGTCGGCGTCGATGACCCCGACCTCGTGGCCCTGGTCGCGCAGGGCGAGCGCCAGGTTGACCGTCAGCGACGACTTGCCGACCCCGCCCTTGCCGGACGCCACGGCGATCACGCGGGTCCGCGGCTCGACCGAGATCGACTTCCCCTCGCCGCTCGCTGCCGGGCGATTGCCGCGCAGCAGCCCGGTCAGCTCGGCGCGCTCCTCGGCCGTCATGTGCGTGAAGCGCACGGCCACCGAGCGCACGCCGTCGAGGGTGCCGACCTCGCGGCGGACGTCGCCCTCGATCTTCTCCTTCAGCGGGCAGCCGGGCACCGTCAGCGCCACGCCGACCGCGACGTCGCCGTCGGGGGAGAGCTCGATCTCGCGCACCATGCGCAGCGACACGAGGTCGCGCCGGAGCTCGGGGTCGATGACGCGGCCGAGCGCCTCCAGGATGGCGTCGCGGGAGGTCACGCCGGCATGGTACCTGCGAGCAGGTCGGCCAGGCGCTGTGCGGCGGCCGCGTCACGTGCGGCGTAGACCGGGACGCGGCGGGCGAGGTCGAGCGGCATCGCGTCGAGCCCGCCCTCGACGCCCGGCGCGATGACCGCGAAGCCGGCCTCGCGCACGATCAGCTGGGCCGCGGCGAGGTCGACCGCCCGCGTCCGCGCCAGGGTCGCCAGCGCGTCGGCGCGCCCGTCGGCCAGCTGGCAGAGGGCCAGGGCCAGCGCCCCCAGCAGCCGCACGCGCGAGCAGTGCCCATCGAGCGCCGCCGTGGCCGCGCTGACCCGCCGGGCGTTGGTCGTCGCCTCCAGGAGCACGACCTCGAACGGGTCGCGCGGCTGCTCCTCGCCGAGACGGCGCCCGGCCACGGTCGCGCCCGCACCGCGCGACGCGACCCAGGCCTCGCCGACGACCAGGTCGTAGACGGCCCCGAAGCGCACGTCGCCGACGGTCGAGCCGTCCGCGACGGCCACGCTGAGGCAGAAGAAGGGCAGGCCGCGCTTGGCGTTGAGGGAGCCGTCGATGGGGTCGACGATGACCGTCGTCGGGCCGCCGCCGTTGAAGTCCCGCGCGCCGAGCTCCTCGCTGACCAGGCGGAACCGCGCGCCGCCCGCCGCCACGGCCTCGAGCTCGCGGACGACGGCGTCCTCCGCCGCGCGGTCGATGGCGGTGGTGGAGTCGCCGCCCTCGCCGCGCCCGACGACCTCCGCGCGTGCGTGTCCCGGCGCCGCGAGGTCGAGCGCGCGGCGCACCCCGGCGGCCATGCGCCCGCACGCCGCCGCCCAGTCGACCTGCGCGGTCGTGTCAGGTGCAGGCGTCGAGGCCATAGAAGACGAAGCCGTCGACGGTCTTCGGGAAGAAGTACGTCGACTTCTGGGGCATGACCTCGCCGGCGTCGGCCACCGCCTCGACGTCCCGCACGGCGGGCGCCCGCAGCAGCACCGCGACGGCCTCGCCGCGCTCGTCCGCCAGGGCGGTGGCCTCGGCCGGCCGGTGGCGGTAGACGATGCGCTCGGCGCGGTCGGCGGCGTCCGCGGCGATGCCGAGCGCGCGCGCCAGCACGAGGCGGTCGACGGCGGTCACGTCGAGCCCGCGCAGCGTCGGCGGCGCGCCGTTGAGCGCGGCGTCGTCGAGGAGGCGGACCAGCAGCGGGACGTCGCCGGGGCGCCAGATCGCCGCGGCCGGCGTCGCGCCGGCAGCGTCGAGGGCGCGGGCGAGCGCCGCGGCGTCGTCGCCGGGCCGCGCGTCGACCGTGAAGCCGAGGGACGCCAGGCGCCCGGGCAGCGACGCGCGCACCTCGGCGTCGACGCCGAGCACGACGCGGTGCGTGGGGTAGATCTGCAGCCCCGGCGAGCACGCGTTGGCGAGGTACATCATCGTCCAGCCCGCCGGCGCGTCGTCGCTGCCGCTGCGCTCGGCCTGGTAGGCCAGGGCGGTCTCGTAGCGGTGGTGCCCGTCCGCGATCAGCAGCGGGCAGCCGGCGAGGACGGCCTCGACCTCCTCGTGCCCGGAGACCACGCGCCACAGGCGGTGCCGCGTGCCCTGGCCGTCCGTGACGTCGATCTCGGCGTCGTGCTCCGCCCTGGCGGCGAGGGCGGCCTCGACGCGCCCGGACGGGTCGTCGTAGAGGGCGAAGACGGGCGAGAGCTGGGCCCGCGTCGCGCGCAGCAGGCGCAGGCGGCCGGCCTTGGGGCCGCTGTAGGTGCGCTCGTGGGGCCGCACGACGCGCGCCTCGTAGGGCTCCAGGCGGACGAGCGCGATCACGCCGTTGCGGGTGCGTCGCACCCCGTCGGGGCCGACGAAGTCCTGCTCGACGCGGTACAGGCAGGGCTGCGCCTCCTGCACCAGCACGCCCTCGCGCTGCCACTGGCAGAAGAGGTCGTTGACGCACGGCCTCGTCGCCGGCGTCCGGCAGGATCAGGCGCACGACGTTGTAGGGGCTGCGCGCGCAGCAGCGTCTCGCGGTCCGACGGCGTGATGACGTCGTACGGCGGGGCCACCACGTCCTCCATCCGCACCCGCTCCGGCGCGTAGTGGAGCGCGCGGAAGGGGCGTACCGCGGTGGGGCGCGTGGGGGGCGACATCGGGCCCGGATGGTACCGGTAGAGTGGCCCGGTGGCCGCCACCCCGGAGAAGGTCTGGATTCGGGACCTGACGCCCGGGCAGCTGGTCGACTCGACCTTCGCGGTGCTGCGCAAGGAGCGGCGGCGGACGCGCTCCGGGAGCCCGTTCCTGTCGCTCGAGCTGGCCGACCGCACGGGCCGCATCCGGGGCATGGTGTTCCAGGACGCGGCGGTGCTCGACGGCCGCTTCGGCGAGGGCGACACCGTGCGCGTGCTGGGCGAGACGGAGGACTACCGCGGCCGCGTCCAGCTCGTGGTGCGCGGCATCGAGCGGGCGCCGGACGGCGACCCGCTGGAGCTCGTGCCGGGGGCGCGCCGCGACGTCGAGGACCTGGACGGCTTCGTGGAGTTCCTGGCCGGCGAGATCGTCGACACGACCCTGCGCGCGCTGGCCGAGGGCGTCTACGCCGAGCAGCCCTTCCGCCTGCGGCTGCGCGCGGCGCCGGCGACGCTCGACGGCCACCACTCCTACGCCGGCGGTGCGCTGGAGCACACGGTGGCGGTCGCCTCGCTGTGCCGGGAGGCCGCCCAGCTCCAGCCGCGCCTCGACGCGTCCGTGCTGGGCGCCGCCGCGCTGCTGTTCTGCGTCGGCGCGGCGGACGCGTTCCCGCCCGGCCCGACGCTGCGGCTCAGCGACGAGGGCCGGCTGCTGGGGGTGGCGCACCTCTCGGCCCGCCGCGTGGAGCGCCACGCCGAGCGCGCCCGCACGCCGCGCGAGCGCCTCGTGCCGGTGCTGCACGCCATCGAGTCGCAGCGTCCGCGCACGCCCGAGGCGGCGTGCCTGCACGGCGCCATCGCCCTCGACGCCGCGGTCGGCGAGGCCCTGCGAGCCGCGGCGGGCGCCGGGGCGGCGGGGTAGCGGACCGGTTTACGGCCCGTCCGGGCGGCGTAGACTGCCCGTGATCGATCACAGGAGGTCCCCGTGCTCGCCTGGTTGCGCGCCGCCTTCGTGTCGTGGCGCCGCCGTCGCTACCTGAAGCGGCATCCCGAGCCGCATCGCGACCACTCCATCCCGTGGAAGCGGTCGCCCGCGGACGGCTGCGGCGTCATCGCGTTCATGCCCCCGCCCAGCCGGCCCACGTACCGCGCCCCGGCGCGACCCCGCCGGCGCGACGACGACGAGCCGCCGCGGGCGGGCGGTGGCGGCCACTACGTCGCTCCGCCGGCTCGCGCGATCCCGCGGCCCGCGGCATCGCCCGCGTAGCGGGACGCCCCGCGTGCGGCCGATGACACACTGTCGGCCGTGATCCGCGTCGCGCTCGCGCAGCTCGACCTGACCGTCGGCGCCCTCGCCGCCAACGCCGACCGCATCGCCGACGCCTGCGCGGACGCGCGCCGCCAGGGCGCGGAGCTCGTGCTGGCGCCGGAGCTCGCGATCTCCGGCTACCCGCCCGAGGACCTGCTGTTCCGCACCGCGTTCCTCGACGCCTGCCGCCACGAGGCCGAGCGGCTCGCCCAGCGCGTCGAGGTGCCGCTGCTGGTCGGCTGCCCGTGGCTCGACGGCGACCGGGTGCGCAACAGCGCGCTGCTGCTCGCCGGCGGCGGGATCGCGGCGCGCTACGACAAGCAGGAGCTGCCGAACTACGGCGTCTTCGACGAGGAGCGGACGTTCGAGGCCGGTCGCCGCCTGGTCGTCGCTGGCGCTGCGCGACGCGCACCTCGCCGTGACGATCTGCGAGGACATCTGGCTCCCCGACGGCCCCGGCAACCGCGCGGCGCGCGGCGGCGCGACCGTCGTGCTCAACATCTCGGCGTCGCCGTACCACGTCGGCAAGGGCGACACGCGCGAGGAGATGCTGCGCACGCGCGCCCGCGACGACCGCGCGTCCGTCGTCTTCTGCAACCTCGTGGGCGGCCAGGACGAGCTCGTCTTCGACGGCCGCAGCGTCGTGCTCGGCCCCGACGGGGAGGTGCTGGCGCGCGCGCCCGTCGTTCGCAGGAGGCGCTGCTGGTCGCCGACGTCGACCCGCGCGGCGCCGTCGAGGCGCGGCTGCGCGACACGCGCCCGCGCCGCGGCCGCCAGCGCGGGCCCGCTGCAGCCCGACGTGACGCTCGACGCGGGGCCCGAGCACGAGCGGGCCGCCGCTGCGCCCGCCGGTCGCGCCGCCGCCGGCCTCGCGCCAACGAGGAGATCTGGGGCGCGCTCGTCATCGGCCTGCGCGACTACGTGGAGAAGAACGGCTTCGAGCGCGTGCTGATCGCGCGTCTCCGGCGGCATCGACTCGGCGCTCGTGGCGGCGCTGGCGGCCGAGGCGCTCGGCGCCGGACCGCGTCGAGGGCATCTCCATGCCGACGCGCTACAACGTCAGCCGAGACCCGCTCGGACGCCCGCCGGCTCGTGCGAGGGCCTCGGCATCGGCTTCCAGGAGCTCGCGATCGAGGAGCTGCGCACGCACTTCGGCGAGGAGCTGCCCGGCACCGAGCGGCCTCGCGGCGGAGAACCTGCAGGCCCGCATCCGCGGCGTGATCGTGATGACGCTGTCGAACCAGCACGGCTGCCTGGTGCTGACGACGTCGAACAAGTCGGAGACGGCCGTCGGCTACTCGACGCTCTACGGCGACACCGCCGGCGGCTTCGCGCCGATCAAGGACGTGCCGAAGACGCGGGTCTTCGCGCTCTCGCGCTGGCTCAACGAGCGGGCCGGCGCGCGAGGTCATCCCGCGTCTCGATCATCGACCGGCCGCCGTCGGCCGAGCTGCGCGACGACCAGCGCGACGACCAGTCGCTGCCGCCGTACGAGCGCCTCGACCCGATCCTCGAGGCGTACGTCGAGCGCGACCTCTCGCCCGCCGAGATCGCCGCGCGCCGGCATCGCCGACCTGGAGACGGCGCGAGCGCGTCGCCCGCATGGTCGACCGCGCGGAGTACAAGCGGCGGCAGGCGGCGCCGGGGCTGAAGCTGCACCCGAAGGCGTTCGGCCGCGACCGGCGCGTGCCGATCACCAACCGCTTCAGTCCGTAGGCGGGTCCTACGGAGGGGGATCGGTTGCGGGCTCGCTCCGCGATCACGACGGTCGCCTGACCGGGGGTCTGCGGCGCGTCGCTCGGTCGGCCAACGCGCTCACTGCGCTCGATCAACCGCGGTCCCTCCTCCGGACAAGGAAACCGCCTCCGACAGCACGATACTGCCGTGCTGCTCCGGCTCTCGCTCGCCGCCAGCAGTCGCTTCGCTCCGTCGACAAGCCCCTACGCTCCTTCGTCGCTGCGGGGCAGGGCTCGCTCACAGTTTCATGACTGGATCCGCTAGTCCTCAATGACCGACGGGGCGCATGAAGGGCAACGTCTTCACGGCGCTCGTCGCGCGGTGGTTTCCTGGCCCCTACCATCCGGCGCCATGAAGATGCGCGCGGCAGTCCTCGAGGAGTTCGGCCAGCCCCTCGTCGTGCAGGAGATCGAGCTCGCCGATCCCGGTCCGCGGCGAGGTCCTCGTGCGCCTGGAGGCGTGCGGCGTCTGCCACACCGACCTCTACACCGCATCCGGCGCCGACCCGACCGGCTACGCCCCGTGCGTGCTGGGCCACGAGGGCGCCGGCGTCGTCGAGCGCGTCGGCGAGGGCGTCACGCTGGTGCAGCCCGGCGACCACGTCGTGACGCTGTTCGCGCCCGAGTGCGGCGAGTGCATCCACTGCCGCAGCCCGCGCACCAACCGCTGCATCGCGATCCGCGACATGCAGGGCCGCGGCTACCTGCCCGACGGCACCACGCGCCTGTACCGCGACGGCGAGCCGCTGCGCCACTTCATGGGCACGTCCACCTTCGCCGAGTACACCGTCATGCCGGAGATCGCGCTGGCCAGGGTCAGCCCGGAGGCGCCGCTCGACGGCTGCGCCCTGTTCGCCTGCGGGCTCTCGACCGGGCTCGGCGCCGCGATGTACACGGCCGACGTGCAGCCGGGCTCGGTGGTGGCCGTGTTCGGCTGCGGCCTGGTGGGGCTCGGCGCGGTGGCCGGCGCGCGCATCCAGGGCGCGGAGCGGATCATCGCCGTCGACCTGGCCGACAACCGCCTGAAGATGGCCGTCGACCACGGCGCCACCGACACCATGAAGGCCGACGCCGACGTCGTCGACCGCATCCGGACCTGACCGGCGGCTACGGGGCCGACTACACCTTCGAGGCGACCGGCAACGTCAACGTCATGCGCCAGGCGGTCGAGGCGGCGCGCGAGGCGTGGGGCCTGGCGACGATGATCGGCGTCGCCGGCAAGGGCGAGCTGCTCAACGTCGTCCCGCGCCTCCTGATCACCGGCCGCCGCGTCACGGGCTCGTCGTTCGGCGGCGTGAAGGGCCGCACCCAGGTGCCGCTGCTCGTCGACCGCTGGCTGGCGGGCGACGTCGACGTCCCGTCGCTCGTCTCGCACCACATCACGCTCGACCAGGTGAACCACGGCTTCGAGCTGATGGAGCAGCAGGACGGCATCCGCAGCGTCATCACGTTCTGACCGCCCTCGAGCCCTGGAGGACCATGATCATCGAGCGGACCGAGCACCCCAGCTGGCTCTCGAACGCCTACCTCGTCGCCGACCGGCCGGGCGGCCACGGCGTCCTGATCGACGGCAACGGCGTCGTCGAGCCGCTGCTGGAGCGGATCGACCGCGACGGCATCACCATCACCCACCTCCTCAACACGCACCACCACGGCGACCACGTGGTCGACAACGACCGCTACAAGCAGCGCTTCGGCGTGCCGCTGGTCGCCCACCCGCTGACGGCGCGGGAGGTGCCCGGCGTCGACCAGACCATCGAGGACGGCGAGGAGCTCAGCGAGCGGCGACCTCACGATCCGCGCCATCTTCACGCCCGGGCACGCCGCGGGGCACCTCAGCTTCCTCGTCGACGGCACCGACGTCTTCACGGCCGACGTGCTCTTCCACGGCACCGTCGGCGGCACGCGCGCGCCCGGCCACACGACGTTCGCCGACCTGAAGGGCTCGGTCATGGATCGCCTCATGACGCTGCCGCCCGAGACCCGCGTGCACCCCGGCCACACCACGCCGACGACCATCGGCGACGAGTGGGAGCAGAACCCGTTCATCCGCGTCTGGCGCGGGATCGATCCCGAGGGCGACGAGCCCTGCCAGGTGCGCGGCGCGCCCGCCCGGCTGGTGCTGTGGGCGCCCGACTACGACGGCGGGCACAAGGCCTGGGTGCGCTTCCCGGACACCGGCGACGACATCGTCGGCGGCTCCCAGGTCACGCGCTAGGCCGCGGCGCCCTCGCGGCGGGCGGCGTAGGCCCGCGCGGCGTCGACGAGCTCGCGGTGCGGGGCGAGGAAGCGCTCGTCGTGCGGCCACATCATCTCGTTGTGCCACTGCAGCCCGACGGCCCAGCCGCGGCCGTCCTGGCGCTCGATGGCCTCGATCACGCCGTCGCGGGTGCGCGCCGTCGGCTGCATGACGGCGCCGGTGGTGGCGACGCACTGGTGGTGGAACGAGTTGACGCGCGACGGCCCGCCCTGCAGCCAGCGCGCGGCCGCGGAGCCGGGCTCGGCGACGACCTCGTGCCAGTGCTCGCCCGGCGGCTCCAGCGCGAGGTCCGTCCACTTGTAGGTGTGCGTGTGCGCGCCGGGGTGCAGCGTGTGCACGTCCTGCGTGAGCGTGCCGCCGTCGGCCACCGCCAGCACCTGGTTGCCGCGGCAGATGCCCAGGATCGGCAGCCCGCGCTGCAGCGCCGCCCGAGCCAGCTCGATCTCGGACGCGTCCGGCCCCACCTGCGGATCGCCGCCGGTCTTCGTCAGGCCGTGGCGCTCGTGGCCGTAGTGCGCGGGGTCGATGTCGAAGCCGCCGCAGAGCTGCACGCCGTCGACCTGGTCGAGCAGCAGCTCGACGTCGTCCAGCGGGGTGTCGCGCGGCAGGCCGATCAACAGCGCGCCGGACTGCTGCAGCGGCTCGCGCAGGCGCTGCTCCGCGTCCTTCAGCAGCGGGTCGTCGAGCAGGATCGAGTAGCCGATGACGGGCCGCCGCATGGCGGATACGCTAGCGCACCCCAGGCTGGCCGCCCCATGCGGAAGGAGCGACGTGGACCCGACCGAGCAGCGCGTGGTCGAGGCCGTCGAGGCCCGTCGTGACGAGCTGGTCCGGCTCGTCGGCGACCTGATCGCGTTCGACACCACCGCCCGCCACGTGGGCGACCCGCCGCGCGCGGAGGCCGACCTGCAGGCCTACCTCGGCGACCGGCTGCGGCGAGCACGGTGCGAGCGTCGACATCTGGGAGCCCTCGCCGGACGACGTCGCGGACAACCGCCAGGTCGAGGCGGGGCTCGACTTCGACGGCCGGCCGCAGCTCGCCGCGACGCTTCGCGGGGGCCGGCGGCGGGCGCTCGCTGCTGCTCAACGGGCACATCGACGTCGTGACGCCCGAGCCCGTCGATCGCTGGACGTCCGACCCCTGGCGGGCCGACGTCCGCGACGGCAACCTCTACGGCCGCGGCGCGTGCGACATGAAGGGCGGGGTCGGCTGCATGGTCTTCGCCGCCGAGGTGCTGGCCGGCCTCGGCGTGCGGCTGGCGGGCGACGTGGTCGTCTGCACCGTGACCGACGAGGAGTCCTCCGGCGCCGGGGGCATCGCCGCCGTCCGCCACGGCGTGCGCGCCGACGCCGGCATCGTCACGGAGCCCACCGCGTTCGACGTGTGGGTCGCGTGCCGCGGCTCGCTGACGCCCGTCATCACCGTCGAGGGCCGGCCGGGGCACGCCGAGATGCGCCAGCCGCACTGGCGGGCGGGCGGGGCGGTCAACGCGATCGAGAAGATGGGCGCCGTGCTCGCCGCCGTCGGCGCGCCTGCGCGACGACTGGCGCGACCGCCCCGACAAGCAGCACCCCTACCTCTCGCCCGGCACGATCGTGCCCGTGATCGTGCACGGCGGCGAGTGGGAGGTCACGTACCCGGCGTCCTGCTCGCTGACCTGCGAGCTCATGTACATGCCGGGCAACGCCGACGCGGACGGCTGGGGCACGCTCGTCGAGGCGGAGCTGACCGAGTGGCTCGCGGGCGTCGCGGCGTCCGACCCCTGGCTGCGCGAGCACCCGCCGACGATCCGCTTCGGGCAGGACATCCCGCCCAGCGAGGTGCCCGCGGACCACCCGCTGGTGCGGCATCGTCGGCGCTGCCAGCGCCGAGGTCGGCGAGCCGACGCGCCTCGGCGGGCTCGACTCCTGGTACGACGCGGCGACCTTCACGCGCTTCGGCGACACGCCCTGCATCGGGTATGGCCCGCGCAGCATCGCGTGGGGCCACACCATCGACGAGTACGTGCCGGTCGACGACCTCGTCCGCTGCGCGCAGGGCCTCGCCCTCGCGGCGATGCGCTGGTGCGGCGTGGCCGGCGCGGCCTGAGCCGGCCTACGCGGCCCAGGTGCCGAAGTGGCGCGCCGCCGCGGCATGGCGCTCGCCGAGCTCCGCGATCAGGGCGTCCACCACCACGGGGTCGAGGTGGCTGCCGGCGCAGCGGCGCAGCTCCTCGATCGCGTCGTCCTGGCTGCGCGCACGCTGGTACGCCCGCTCCGTCGTCATCGCCGAGTAGGCGTCGCAGGCCGCCACGATGCGGGCCTCGACCGGGATCGCGTGGCCCGTGAGCCCGTCGGGGTAGCCGCTGCCGTCGAAGCGCTCGTGGTGGTGGCGGACGATCTCGGCCACGGCCTCCAGCACGCAGGCCTCGCGCGCCATCTGCTCGCCGACCTCGGAGTGCGCGCGCATCAGCGACCACTCGTTGGGATCGAGCGGGCCGCGCTTGAGCAGCAGGCCCTCGGGCAGCCCGACCTTGCCGATGTCGTGCACCAGGCCGCCGAGCTCGCAGCGCGCCACGGTCTGCGGCGACAGGTCCATCCGGCGGGCCACCGCGGCGGCGAGCTCCGCGACCTGCTGCCAGTGCAGCGACGACGCGTCCTCGCGCAGGCTGGCGGCGATCGCCATGGTTCGGGCCAGGCGCAGCTCCTCGGGCTCGTCGACCGCCGCGGCGTACGCGTCGCCGTCGAGCACCGTGCGGTTGCGGCCCGACTGCTTGGCGGCGTACAGCGCCCGGTCGGCGCGGTGCATCGCGTCCTCCAGCCGCAGCAGCCCGACCGCGGCGCCGACCGAGCACGTGACCACGACGGAAGCCTCCGCGTCGAGCGGGATCGGGCGGGCGGAGACGGCGGCGCGGATGGCGTCGCAGCGGGCGCGCAGGTCGTCGGTCGATTCCACCCCCACCAGCAGGGCGCAGAACTCCTCGCCGCCCCAGCGCCCGACGACGTCGTGCTCGCCGACGGCCGACTCGATGCGGACGGCGATCTCCGCCAGCACGCGATCGCCGGCCGGATGCCCGTGCCGGTCGTTGACGAGCTTGAAGTGGTCGACGTCGACCAGGGCCAGCGCCACGGCGCCGAGGCGCTCGCCGGCGCGGGCGGCGTGAAGCTCGTCGCCGACGCGCTCCGCCAGGTGGCGGCGGTTGAAGAGGCCGGTCAGCGGGTCGATGCGGGACTGCTGCTCGGCGATCCGGCGGGCCTCCTCGAGGCGCGCGTTGGCGCGGTCGAGCGCGATCACGGCGGCCGCCATCCGCGCCACCAGTGCCGCGAGGGCCGCCGCCGCCAGGCACACGGCGAGGGTGCCGACGTCGACGGCCTGCGCGGCGACCAGGATCGCCACCATGAGCGCGCCGAAGGCCGCCGGCGCGATCGCGGCGCGCCGGTGGGGCATGCGCACGGTCGCCGTGAGGGCCGGCGTCTGCCAGGCACCGAACGCCAGCGCCGCGAACGCGAGCACCCAGCCGACGTCGATGAGGCCGCCGACGTCGTACGTCCCCGCGGCGACGGTGTACGCGTACGCGCTGTCGGACAGCGTGAAGAGCGCGAGTCCGGCGACGAGCGGCAGCGACGCGCGGCCGATGCGCCAGCCATTGACGGCGATCACGGCACCGGTCAGCGACAGCAGCAGGAGGTCGGCCACGGGGTAGGCGAGGTTCGTGGCGATGGCGGACGTCGGGGCGCCCGCTCCGGCATCGACGACCGTCTGCACGACCACCGCGGCGGCGATGGCGGCGATGGAGAACGCGACGATGGCGGCGTCCAGCCCGAGGATGCGCGGGACGCCGCCGATCCGGGCCCGCGCGAGCAGCACGACGGCGGCCAGGAGCGGGACGTAGAACGCGATCCAGAGCGCGTCCGCCCACGACGGGTACGGCGCGTCGTCGCCGAGGGGCGCGAGCTCCACGACCCAGTAGAGCTCGCCCAGCGACCACAGCGCCATCGCGACGGCGACGAGCGTCCACGGCAGCCGCTCCCGCCGCACGGCCCGGGCGCGCTCGACCGCGATCACGGTGAACAGCAGGAGGACGCCGCTCCACCACCAGTCGCGCACCCGCAGGTCGTCGAGGCCCGGCAGCGTGGCGCCGGTGGCGGCGAACACGAGCTGCTCCAGGACCAGCGCGAAGCCCACCGCCAGCAGCAGGCGGAATCCGCCGCGGAGCAGCACTCGGGAAGAGGCGCACCCTCTCGGTATCGGCCGCAGAGCCGAAAGATCGAGAGGGCCGTGCGCGGTCGTGGGTGCCAGCTTCGCGACGCCCGTCCGGGCCGCCGCGCGCCGTGCTACGTCAGGCCCTGGCGCGCCTCGCGCACGAGCGTGACGCACTCCGGGTAGATCACTGTCAGCGCGGCGCGGAGCTGGTGGGCCTGCTCCTCGGCCGTGCCGCTCGGGTTGATGCGGCCGAGGGCCGCGGTCGTCATCTGCACCGCGAGGGCGATGGCGTTGTCGGCGAACGCGACCTGCTGGCCGCGCTGCGCCTGCTCGGCGAAGTTCGCCATCGCCTTCTGGAGCTCTTCCGGATCGAACATGCCGCCGAATCCGAAGCCTTCGCTCACGAGATCACCGTCCGACTCTGTTCCCGCAGGAACTGCTGCACGTAGTAGGGACCGAGACCGCCCTTGCCCGTCGACCCGGAGCCCTTCCAGCCGCAGAAGGACTGGAAGCCGGGCCAGGCGCCGGTCGTCGCGCCCGCGTTGCGGTTGACGTAGACGACGCCCGCCTCGATGCCGTCGAGGAAGCGCTCGACCTCGGCGGGGTCGTTGGAGAAGATGCCTGCGGTCAGCCCGAGGATCTGATCGTTGGCCCGCTCGAGGGCCTCGTCCAGCGACCCGACGCGCTCGACGGCCACGAAGGGCACGAAGAGCTCCTCGAGCGTCAGCCGGTGGCCGGGCGGAAGGTCGGCGACGACCGTGGGCTCGACGTACCAGCCGCCGCGGTCCCGGTGCGTGCCACCGCCGGTGACGACGCGACCGTCGCGGCGCGCCTCCTCGACGGCCCGCTCGAACTTCGCGAACGCGTCGCCGCTGTTGACGGGGCCGAGGCGGCAGTCCGCCGACACGGGATCGGCCAGCGTCCACTGCGCCGCCTCGCGCTGCAGCCGCTCCAGCAGCGCGTCGTGCACGGACGCCTCCACGAGCACGCGGCTGCACGCGGAGCACTTCTGCCCGCTCGCGCCGAACGCCGAGCGGGCGATGCCCTCGGCTGCGCGGTCGAGGTCGGCGTTCGCCGTCACGATGGCCGGGTTCTTGCCGCCCATCTCGGTGATGCAGGGGCGCGCGAACGGGCCGCCGGTGCCGAACGTGCGGGCGATCTCCTGGCCGACCTCGTACGAGCCGGTGAAGACGATGCCGTCGACGCCGGGGGTGCGGACGAGCGCCTTGCCGGCCTCGGGCCCGCCGGTGACGAGCTGCAGCGCGCCGGCCGGGACGCCGACCTCGTGCAGGAGCTCGACCAGCAGCACGCCCGACCAGGGCGTCGTCTCGGCCGGCTTGAAGACGACGGTGTTGCCCGATACGAGTGCCGCGCCGATCGGCCCGGCGGAGAGCGCGCTCGGGAAGTTGAAGGGCGCGATCACGCCGAACACGCCGTAGGGCCGCAGGATCGAGGTGTTCGACTCGCCGGCCGACGCCGCCCGCATGCGGATGACGTACTCCTCGTGCTCCTCGAACTGGCGCACGTACTCGTCGATGAGGTCGGCCGCCTCCTGCACCTCGCCCACGGCCTCGACGCGGTTCTTGCCGACCTCCAGCGCCACGACCGCCGACAGGTACATCACGCGCTCGCGGATCGCCTCGGCGGCGGCGTGCAGGATGCGCACGCGCTCCGCGCCCGGCGTCTGCCGCCAGGCCGGCGCGTAGGCCCGGGCCGCGCGCACGGCGTCCGCGACGTCGTCGGCCGACGCCTCCGCAAAGGTGCCGAGGCGGTCGGCGTGCCGCGCGGGGTTCTGGACGTCGAACGAGCCCGCACCGCCCGGCCGGCGCTGGCCGTCGATGACGAGCGGGTGTTCCCCGACGTCGGCTCGGGCCTGCTCGACGGCGGCGTCGAACGCGGCGTCGGCGGCCTCGTCACCGAGGGTCGTCGAGGTGTACGTGACCTTGGTCGCCATGGTCTGGTGATGCTATCGCAGGCCGGGAGGACGGCCTGCTGAGGCTGGAAGCCCGCCTGGGAGCGGATGCTTCGGGCTCGGAAGGAGCCCGGCAAAGCCGCATGGGGAGGTAGTTCGCCTCCGACAGCCTCCGGCGCCCTTCTGAACGCCGACGGAGGCCGCCAACATCGGCGCCAGTTATGAAGTCGTGAGCGAGCCCCGCGCCGAACGCAGTGAGGTGCTTGTCCACATAGGAGCGAAGCGACTGCTGCCGGCGAGCGAGAGCGGAGCGCCGCGGCTCTTTGCGGCGCGCAGCGGTTTCCATGTCCGGAGGAGGGGTCGCAGGTGAGCGAGCGCAGTGAGCGCCATGGCCGCCGTCGCGAGCGCCGCTGACGCGGCGCTGGCGGTCGTCGTTCTCGCGAGCGACCACTGGCACCCCTCCGTAGGACCCGCCGCCACGTCCAACCAGCAGCGAAGCACCGCCGATCTGACAGAAGGTCAGGGTGGAGCCGCCGGCGACCCCACCCCGGGGCCAGGTCGCCGGCGGACGCGCACGCCATGGAGCTGACCCGCGGGCGAATCGGCAGCAGGGCAAACTGACCGTAGGCGAATCAACCGTTCTCCGCTGCTAGCCCGTCGGTGGGCGGCGGGTCCTAGCAGAGGGACGGTTGTGGCTCGCTCCGCGCCCACGCTCGTCGCCAGACCGCAGGTCTGAGGCGCGTCGCTCGGTCGGCCAACGCGCTCACTGCGCTCGCTCAACCGCAGTCCCTCCTCCGGACAAGGAAAACCGCCTCCGACAGCACGGTACTGCTGTGCTGCTCCGGCTCTCGCTCGCCGGCAGCAGTCGCTTCGCTCCTATGTGG
The DNA here is from genome assembly GCA_963767885.1 of uncultured Actinomycetota bacterium. GTDB lineage: Bacteria > Actinomycetota > Thermoleophilia > Gaiellales > F1-60-MAGs149 > CAVYFW01. Next base: position 119,095 of record CAVYFW010000007.1, on the reverse strand, counting down.
ACAAGCCCCTACGCTCCTTCGTCGCTGCGGGGCAGGGCTCGCTCACAGTCTCATAACTGGCTGCGCGAGTCCTCAAGGACCGACGGCGTTCCGAACGGGCGCCCAGCGGTCGCGGCGTCGGAATTGCCCCGCGCCGGGAGGAGGCTGCGGACGATCCTTCCGAGTCCGAAGCACCGCCTTCTACGCGCGACAGCGCACGCTGAACCGGTCGCGGACGATGCCGTCCACCGTCACGAAGGCCCCGGTCGCCACGCGCGGCCCGACGTCGAGCCGCAGGGCGCCGAAGCGGCCGTAGGAGCTCGCCGCGAGCGGGGCCGTCGTCCAGCGCGCATGGCCGATCTCCGCGCCGCCCGTGCCGACGGCCACGTGGGTCATGCCGTCGACCGGCACCGTCCGCTCGTAGGCGTGCACGTGCCCGAGCAGGAGCAGCTGGAAGCCGTGGCGCCGCAGCACGGGCAGCAGGTCGCGGCGCAGGCCCGCGGCGAGGGTGTCGCTCGACGGCGCGTACGGCGGGTGGTGCAGGACGGCGATGCGGAAGCACGACTGCCCGGCGGCAGCGGCGGCACGGGCCAGGAAGCTGCCCTGCGGGGTGCCGGGCGCGAGCGACGTGTTGGAGTCGAGCACCAGCAGCGCCGCCGACCCGTAGCGCTCCAGGTACCAGCGCTCCGCGCCGCGCAGCACGAGCGCGCCGAGGAACGTGCGGCCGCCGGAGAGCACCTGCTCGTGGTTGCCGAGCGCCGGCACGAGCGCAGCGCGGCGCAGGAGCGGGCGCAGCGGGCGGAAGAAGTTCGGCTCCAGCAGCAGGTCGAGGGTCAGCGGGTAGACCTGGTCGCCGGGCAGGATCAGGACGTCCGGGCGCCAGCCGGCCGCGAGCCGCACCACCGCGCGCTGGCCGCCGCCTCCGGTGCCGTGGTCGCCGAAGACCGCCGCGCGGAAGCGGCCGGTCGGCGGCGGGGCCGTGCGCAGGCTGCCGCGGGCCACGACCTTCTCGCCGGCCTGGATGGCGTACGGGTACCGGCGGCCCGGCACCAGTCCCGTCAGGCGCACCACCGCGTCGCGCGGCGTGCCCACCCGGTACGTCCGCCGCCCCACCAGCAGCGCCTGGTCCGCGGTCTGACCCAGCCGCCAGGCCACGATCGCGCCGCGTGCCGTCACCTGCGTGGCGACCGGGCCTCGCACCACGTCCGGCGTCGTGACGGTGGCGGCCAGCACCGCCGCCACGGTTGCGAGCAGCGCCACCCCGCCGCCCGGATCAGCCCTGCTCGAGCGTCGCCTGCCAGATCCAGACCGGCTGGACCGGCGGACCGTCGCCCACGCCGAGGGCGGCGATGCGGTTCACGGTCTGCATCGACTCCTCGTCGACGATGTGCCCGACCACGGAGTACAGCGGCGGCTCGCCGGGCTGCCCCAGCGCCGCCGCGCCCTGCGGCGAGACGACCACGAAGAACTGCGAGCCTGCGGTGCCCGCGGGGTCGGACGGCAGCTTCGCCATCGCGACGTCGCCCTTGGCGTAGACGTAGCTCTCCGGCGGGGCCTGGGTCACCTCGTAGCCGGGGCCGCCCGCGCCGTTGCCCTCCGGGTCGCCGCCCTGCAGCACGAAGTCGGGCACCACGCGGTGGAAGGTGAGGCCGTCGTAGAAGCCGTCGCGCACGAGGCCGGCGAACGAGTCCGTGACCACGCCGCCGACCTCGGAGTCGAGCGAGATGCGGATGACGCCGCACGACGTCTGCATCTCCACCGTGCCGGCGGCGCCGCTGGCCAGGCCGGACGAGGGCGGCGCGTCGTACGAGCGGCGCTCCCCGCCGGCGGTCGGCGGCTCGACGTGGGTGCAGCCGTCCGCCCCGGTCGACGGCAGCTGCAGGTCCGTCGCCCCGCCGTCGTCCGCGGCCTGCGAGCCCTCCTCGGCGTCCGTCGAGGCCTCGTCGCCGGCCGCCCCGGTGGCCGCCGAGTCGGCGCTCGACGCCCCGCCGGCGTCCGTCGCAGCCGTCGAGGCGCCGGTCTCCGTCCCCGTCGCGCCCGTCGCCGTGTCGGCCGCGGCGGTCGTCGTGGCGGCGGCGGCCGCCGTGGTCGCGCTGGTCGAGCCGTCGTCAGCGCCACCGCCGCAGGCCGCCAGGGCCATGGCGACGGGCAGCAGCAGGGCGAGGGCGGCGATGCGGAACGGGGAGCGCAAGGGTCCTCCGGCGACGGCACGGGCGTGGTGAGGGCGGCCGCTGGTGCGCCGCCCGGGCGCGGGTCGGACGCTAGCATCCGGGATCGGCATGGGCCCTCGCGTCGTGATCACGGGCATCGGGATGGTGACACCGGTCGGCCTCGACGCGGCCTCGACGTGGAGCGCGCTGCTGGCGGGGCAGAGCGGCCTCGCGCCCATCACCCTGTTCGACGCGTCGCGCATCTCCTGCGGCATCGCGGCGGAGGTGAAGGGGTTCGACGGCGAGGCCGTGGTCGGCAAGCGCGAGGCCCGCAAGATGGATCGCTGCGGCCTGATGACCGTCCAGGCCGCGCGCGAGGCGTGGACGGCGAGCGGCGCCGAGGTCGACGACCCGACGCGCGTGGGCGTCGTCATCGGCTCCTGCGTCGGCGGCTTCGCGATGCTGGAGGCCGGCGCGCGGCAGCTCGAGGCGCGCGGGCCGGACCGCATCTCGCCGCACCTCATCGGCGCCATGCTCGTCGACACGCCCACCAGCTACGTGGCGACCGATCTCGGCGTCCGCGGCCCGAACTTCGCGGTCGTCTCCGCCTGCGCCACCGGCGCGCACGCGATCGGCGAGGCGGCCGAGATGGTGCGCCGCGGCGACGCCGACCGCATCCTCGCGGGCGGCGTCGAGGCCTGCATCACCGAGCTCATCCTGGGCGGCTTCTGCAACATGCGCGCGCTCGGCTCGCCGCGCGACCCCGACGACCCGGCGTCCGCGTCGCGGCCGTTCGACGCGACCCGCGACGGGTTCATCGTCGGCGAGGGCGCCGCGGTGGTCGTGCTGGAGCGCGAGGACGACGCCCGGGCCCGCGGCGCGCCGATCGTGGCCGAGCTGGTCGGCTACGGCGCGTCGAACGACGCCTTCCACATCGCGCATCCGCACCCGGAGGGCATCGGGGTCGTGGAGATGATGCGCGGGGCCCTTGCGCGCACCGGCGTGCAGCCCGAGGAGATCGGCTACATCAACCCGCACGGCACGTCCACGCCGCTCAACGACAGCGCGGAGACGGCCGCCATCCGGACCGTCTTCGGCGCGCACGCCGACCGCCTCGCCGTGTCCTCCACGAAGTCGATGACCGGGCACCTGTTCGGTGGCGCCGGCGCGCTGGAGACGGTCGTCTGCGCGCTGGCGGTGCGCGACGGCATCGTGCCGCCGACCATCAACCTGCGGGAGCGCGACCCGGCGTGCGACCTCGACTACGTCGGCCGAGGGCGCCCGCCGCATCCCCGATCTGCGCTACGCCATCTCCAACTCCATGGGGCTGGGCGGCCACAACGGCTGCACCCTGCTCGCCCGTGTCTAGCCTCCGCCGCAACCTGCTGCTGGTCCTGGCCGTGGTGTTCGGCGTCGCGACGGCGATCTTCGCGCTGGGCCTGGCCTTCGGCATCGTGCGGGGCGATCCGCTGCTGATCGTGCCGCAGATCGTGCTGACGGTCTCCTTCGGCGCCTTCACCATGCTGCTCTGGCGCCTCGCCGGCCAGCGGCGCGACAACCCAACGGCCTAGGCGGTCGATTCCGCCGCCGCGGAATCGACCGCTAGCTCCCTCCATCGGGGGAGGCGCTCGGCGCGTCTCCGACCCGACGCTGGAACGGGATGGAACGGCATTCCTCGACGCGCGCCCGGCGGCTGGCCGGCGCAGCCCTGGCCGCCCTCGCGCTGACCGCGATCGCCGCGGGCTGCGGCGCGGAGGGCGACGTCCGCGCGCCGCTGCCCGAGCCCGCGCTGCCGACGACGGCCGAGCAGATGCAGACGTTCGACCCGACCGCGCCGCAGAGCACCAGCACCGCCGCCTCCGAGGGCTCCCTCGAGCTCGAGCGGGCGCTGCTCGTCTCGAACCAGCGGCTGAGCGAGCTCCAGAGCAACGTCACCGACTGCCTGCAGTCGGCGGCGTGCGCCCAGGAGTCCGGCGGCATCCTCCTGCGTCAGCTCGCCGAGGCCGCCAAGCGCGAGCGCGCCGCCATCGAGGAGGCCTTCGACCACGACGGCGGCGACTGCCTCGCGCCGTCGATCCCGAAGGTGCTGATCTCGCTCGACGCCATGATCGAGGCCGGGTCGGCGATCTCGGTGCAGGACGTCGAGGTGGCGCTGGAGAAGTCGGAGAAGGCCAGCGACCGCGCCAACCGCCTGTCCGAGAACTGCGCGACGTTCGCGGGCGAGCCGGGCCGCGCCGTCGTCGCCGCCGAGAAGGCGTCGCACCTCGTGATGGGGTCGATCACGCCGTGCGCGCACGTGCATGGCGCCGCCGCCAAGACCTGCGTGACGCGCTACCTCGCCGCCGCGGCCGGGCGCGCCGCGAAGCAGCTGCCGGGCGTCCGCAAGCAGCTCGCCGGGCTGAAGGGCTGCCCGCGTCAGCAGGTCTCGGCCACCGTGAAGATCATGGGCGTCTACCCGCGCGCCTCCAGCCTGGCGCGCGCCGGGCGCCTGACCGCCGCCGGCAAGCTCTTCTACGGCGTCAGCGACGAGCTGGCCGCCCTCGCGATCCAGCAGCTCGACTGCCTGGACGAGATGGTCGACGCCTGGGACGTGAGCAAGGCCGCTCGCTGAGCCGCAGCGCGGCCGTCAGCTGGATGCCGCGTCGGTCGCCCAGATCGTGACGTGGACCGGCGGCCGGAAGCGGCTCGTGACCGTCCCCGCCGAGCGTGCGAGGATGGCCTGCGTCGCGTCGGGGGTGGCGACGAAGCGGCCGAACGTGGCCGCCACCGGCGAGCGGCGATCGAACGGCAGCATCGTCGCGCACCACAGCGACTCCCACGGCGTGCCGCGCACGTCGAGGCGCGTGAGCGCGCCGCGCGCGAGCTCGCCAGTGACCGTGTGCGCGAGCGCCGCGGCCACGCCGGATCCGGACGCCACGGCGGCCAGGGCGGCGGCGTGGCTCTGGTGCGCGCGCAGGTGCTCGGCCGGCACTCCGAGCCGCGCCACGAGGGCCGCGAGCGGAGTCGTCGGGTCGGAGGCCTCCGGGCCGCACGCCCAGCGCTCCGACCGCAGCGCCGACGCGTGCATGGCGCGGTGCCCGGCCAGCGGGTGGGACGGCGCCGCCACGACGACCGCGCGCGCCCGCAGGAAGGGGATGCTGTCGAGGCCGGCCGACGACGGCCCGCGGCCCGAGCGCGACGTCGGCGCGGCGCTCGCGCACCGCCGTCTCCAGGGCCGCGCCCGGCATGGTGGTGACGGCGACCTCCAGCGACGGCCGGCTGCGGGTGAAGGCGTCGATCAGCGGGCCCGTCACGTACTCCGCGAGCTCGTGGGTGGCCGCGACGCGCAGCAGCTGCCGTCCGCCACGGGCCTCCGCGACGGCGCGGCGCGCCTGGTCGGCGATGCCCAGGATCTCGGCGGCGGCGCCGGCCAGCCGCACGCCGCCCGGCGTCAGCGCGACGCCGTGGCCCTGGCGCGCGCAGCAGCTCGTCGCCGAGCTCCCGCCGCAGCGCCGCGATCGCCGCCGACACCGCCGGCACGCTGACGCCGAGCTCGCGAGCGGCGGCCGTCACCGAGCCCAGCCGGGCCACGGCCGCGAAGGCCTGGAGCTGCGAGAGCGTCATCCGTCACACCTGCGCCGTCGGTTCGTGGCGCGATGTTAACCGTACGCTTAATCCGCCCTTGTGCGGCCCCGCACGTCGTGCCAGCCTCGATCCCGCGTGGGGCGACGACGCCCCCGTGCCCGCGAAAGGGAGGGGAGGCCATGCAGGTTCCCGGCACCGTTCGACTACCGCCGGGCGAGCCAGCGTCGACGAGGCGCTGCGGCTGCTCGCGGAGCTCGGCAGCGAGGCGCGGGTGGTGGCGGGCGGTCACAGCCTGCTGCCGATGATGAAGCTGCGCCTGGCCACGCCCGAGTACCTGGTCGACATCAACGACCTGAGCGAGCTCAGCTACATCCGCCGCGAGGGCGACGCCGTCCACATCGGCGCCCTGACCCGCCACCGGGACCTGCTCGCCTCGCCGCTCCTGCGCGAGTACTTCCCCATCGTCGCCGACGCCGAGGCCGTCGTCGCCGACCCGCTGGTGCGCAACCGCGGCACCGTCGGCGGCTCCCTGTGCCAGGCCGACCCGTCCGAGGACCTCTCGGCCGTGTGCGCCGCGCTCGACGCGCCACGTCGTCATCCGCGGGCCGCGCGGCGAGCGCGTCCTCTCCATGGCGGAGTTCCACCGCGGGCCCTACGAGACCGCGTGCGAGCAGGACGAGCTGATGACCGAGCTGCGGCTCGCCATCCGACCCGGCGCCGGCAGCGCGTACGAGAAGCTCGAGCGGCGCGCCGGCGACTGGGCCGTGGCCGCCGCGGGGGCCGCCGTCTGGGTCGACGGCGGCACGATCGCGGATGCCGGCCTCGCGCTCTCCGCGGTCGGCGCGCACGAGGTCGCGAGCCACCGCGCACACGACCGGCTGGTGGGGCAGGCGCCGACGCGCGAGCTCCTGGCCGAGGCCGCGGCGCTGGCGGCGGAGGACTGCTCGCCGCACTCCGACCAGCGCGGGCCCGAGGACTACAAGCGCCACCTGGCCCGGGAGCTCGGCACGCGCGCCCTGCGTGCGTGCCTGCGAGCGCGCCGGGGCGAGCCTCTAGGACGGGGAGGACACGCGATGCAGGTCACGATCACGGTCAACGGCGAGGAGCGCAGCGCCGAGGTGGAGCCCCGGCTCCTGCTCGTGCACTTCCTGCGCGACACGCTCGGGCTGACGGGCACCCACTGGGGCTGCGACACCTCGAACTGCGGCGCCTGCGCCGTGCTGATGGACGGCGAGCCCGTCAAGTCGTGCACCGTGCTCGCGGTGATGGCCGAGGGGCACGAGATCGCCACCATCGAGGGCGTCGAGCAGAACGGCCATGCTCGACCCGGTGCAGCAGGGGTTCATGGAGGAGCACGGCCTCCAGTGCGGGTTCTGCACGCCCGGCATGATGCTGACCGGGCGTGCGCTGCTCGAACGCGAACCCGCAGCCCTCGGACGAGGAGATCCGGATGCCATCTCCGGGCAGATCTGCCGCTGCACCGGCTATCAGAACATCGTCAAGTCGATCCGCTGGGCGGCCGAGCACGAGGCGGCCGCGGCGCGCCGAGGCCTAGGAGGCAGCGATGTCCGCAACCGAGGAACGACCGATCGGCTACGGCCGCCTGAAGCGCAAGGAGGATCCGCGCTTCATCCGCGGCCAGGGCACCTACGTCGACGACGTGCAGCTGCCCGGGATGCTGCACGGCGCGGTGCTGCGCAGCCCGTTCGCGCACGCCCGCATCGTCTCGATCGACACGTCCGCCGCCCTGCAGCACCCGAAGGTGCACGCCGTCATCACCGGCAAGGACCTGGAGGGCCTGAAGCTCGCCTGGATGCCGACGCTGTCGGGCGACGTGCAGGCCGTGCTGGCCACCGACAAGGTGCGCTTCCAGGGCCAGGAGGTCGCGTTCGTCGTGGCCGACGACCGCTACAGCGCCCGCGACGCGCTGGAGCTGATCCAGGTCGAGTACGACGCGCTGCCGCCGGTGATCGAGCGCCCGCCACGCGCTCGACGCGGACGCGCCCGTCATCCGCGACGACCTCGACGGCAAGACCGACAACCACATCTTCGACTGGGAGGCGGGCGACGGGGCCGCCACCGACGCCGCGTTCGCGGCGGCCGAGGTCGTGGTGGCGCAGGACATGATCTACCCGCGCTGCCACCCGGCGCCGATGGAGACCTGCGGCTCGGTCGCCGACTTCGACCGCGTCTCGGGCAAGCTGACGCTCTGGACGACGACGCAGGCGCCGCACGCCCACCGCACGCTCTACGCGATCGTGGCGGGCCTGCCGGAGCACAAGATCCGCGTCATCTCGCCCGACATCGGCGGCGGCTTCGGCAACAAGGTGCCGATCTACCCGGGCTACGTCTGCTCGGTCGTCGGCTCCATCCTCACCGGCAAGCCGGTGAAGTGGATGGAGGACCGCTCCGAGAACCTGATGAGCACCGGCTTCGCCCGCGACTACCTGATGCGGGGCGAGATCGCGGCCACGAAGGACGGCAAGATCCAGGCGGTCCGCGTGCACGTGATCGGCCGACCACGGCGCGTTCAACGCCACGGCCCAGCCGACGAAGTACCCGGCGGGGTTCTTCCACATCTTCACGGGCAGCTACGACTACCCGGTGGCGCACTGCACCGTCACGCGGCGTCTACACGAACAAGGCGCCCGGCGGCGTGGCGTACCGCTGCTCGTTCCGCGTGACCGAGGCCGTGTACCTGATCGAGCGGCTGGTCGACTGCCTGGCCGACGAGCTCGGCATCGACCCGGCGCAGCTGCGGACGCAGAACTTCATCCGCCCGGAGCAGTTCCCGTACACCAACCCGACCGGCTGGACGTACGACTCCGGCGACTACGGCGGCGCGATGACCAAGGCGCTGGAGATCGCCGGCTACGAGGACCTGCGTCGCGAGCAGGCCGAGAAGCGGGCGCGCGGCGAGCTGATGGGCATCGGCGTCTCCTTCTTCACCGAGACCGTCGGCGCCGGGCCGCGCAAGGACATGGACATCGCCGGCCTGGGCATGGCCGACGGCGCCGACCTGACGATCCACCCGACGGGCAAGGCGGTCCTGCGCATCTCCGTGCAGTCGCAGGGCCAGGGCCACGAGACGACGTTCGCGCAGATCGTGGCCGAGGAGCTCGGCATCCCGCCCGAGGACATCGACGTCGTGCACGGCGACACCGACAACACGCCGTTCGGCCTCGGCACGTACGGCAGCCGCTCGACGCCGGTGTCGGGCGCCGCGACTGCCGTCGTGGCGCGCAAGATCCGCGACAAGGCGCGGCTCATCGCGGCGGCCATGCTCGAGGCGTCGCCGGCCGACCTGGAGTGGGAGAAGGGCCGCTGGTTCGTGAAGGGCGACCGCTCGAGCGGCAAGACGATCCAGGAGATCGCGTTCGGCGCGTACTCCACCGTCGACCTGCCGGACGACGTCGAGGGCGGCCTGGAGGCCGTCTGCACCTACAACCCGAAGAACCTCACGTACCCGTTCGGCGCCTACGTCGCCGTCGTCGACGTCGACAGGGGCACCGGGCACGTCAAGGTGCGTCGCTTCATCGCCGTCGACGACTGCGGCACCCGCATCAACCCGATGATCATCGAGGGGCAGATCCACGGCGGGCTGGCCGAGGGCATCGGCATCGCGCTGATGCAGGTGATCGCGTTCGACGAGGACGGCAACTGCCTCAACGGGTCGTTCATGGACTACCTGATCCCGACCTCCATGGAGGTGCCGGACTTCGAGCTCGGCCACACGGTCACGCCGTCGCCGCACCACCCGATCGGCGCCAAGGGCGTGGGCGAGTCGCCGAACGTCGGCTCGCCGCCGGCCATCGTCAACGCGATCTGCGACGCGCTCGACATCCGGCCACATGGACATGCCCTGCTCGCCCGCGCGGGTGTGGGCGGCGAGCGAGGGCCGCCCGGAGCCGCCGGTGTGATTCGATGACCACGAGCGACCTGTGGCGCGCGGCGGAGGAGCTCGCCGCCGCGCGCCGACCCTTCGTGCTGGCGACGGTGGTGCGCCGCCAGCGGCCCTCGAGCGTGCGCCCGGGCGACGCGGCGATCGTGCACCCGGACGGCCGCATCGAGGGGTTCGTCGGCGGCGCCTGTGCGACGTCGACGGTGCGCCTGCACGCACTCGCGGGCCCTCGAGACCGAGGAGCCCATGCTGGTCCGCATCCGCCCCGGCGCCGGCGACGAGCCGGCCGAGGGCGGTGTCGTGACCGTGGCCAACCCGTGCCTCTCGGGGGGCGAGATGGAGATCTTCCTCGAGCCGCGGCTGCCGGCCCCGGTGATCCGGGTGCTCGGCGACTCGCCGATCGCCCACGCGCTCGCGCAGCTCGGCGCGCCCCTGGGGTTCGAGATCGTGCCCGGCGGCGATCCCGACCGGGCCGACGCGGCGGTCGTGGTGACGGCCCACGGCGACGGCGACGAGGGCCGTGTCGAGGCCGCCCTCCTCGCGGGCGTGCCCTACGTGGGGCTGGTGGCGAGCCCGAAGCGGGCCGCCGCCGTGCGCGACGAGCTGCAGGCCAGCGGGCTCTGCGGCTCGCAGCTCGAGCGGCTGCGGTCGCCCGCCGGGCTCGACATCGGCTCGCGCACCCACGCCGAGGTGGCGCTCTCCATCCTGGCCGAGATCGTCGCACGGCGGGCGCGCGTGGCGGCCGCTCCGGTTCCGCCGCCGCCGCTGGACGCGCTCGTCGACCCCGTCTGCGGCATGGTCGAGCCGCCGGGTGCCGACTGGCCGCGGGTCGAGCATGCAGGGCGCGACGTACGCCTTCTGCTGCGGCGGCTGCCAGCAGCGCTTCGAGCGCGATCCCGAGCGCTACCTGGCCGGGGTCTGACGGCGGGACGGGCCCGGCTCAGGCGCGGATCTGGCCGCTGCCGCGCACGACGTACTTCGTCGTGGTCAGGTCGGCCAGGCCGATGGGGCCGCGCACGTGCAGGCGCGAGGTCGAGTTGCCGATCTCCGCGCCCATCCCGTACTCGCCCCCGTCCGTGAAGCGGGTCGACGCGTTGACGTAGACGCAGGCCGAGTCGACGCCGTGCACGAACGCCTCGGCGGCCCCGACGGTGTCGGTGACGATGGCCTCGGAGTGGCCGGTCGACCAGCGGTCGATGTGCGCGATGGCGTCATCGACGGAGTCCACGACCCGCACCGCCAGCACGAGGTCGAGGTACTCGGCAGCCCAGTCGGCGTCGTCGGCGGGCGCGATCTCGAGCGCGGGTGCGGCGGCGCGCGTCCGCTCGCAGCCGCGCAGCTCGACGCCGCGGTCGGCCAGCGCGCCGAGCAGGTCGGGCAGGAGCGCCGCGCGGTCCGCGTGCACCAGCAGCGTCTCCATCGCGTTGCACACGCCCGGGCGCTGCGTCTTGGCGTTGACCGCGATCGAGGTCGCCATCGCCGGGTCGGCGGTGGCGTCGACGTACACGTGGCAGACGCCGCCGGCCGCGGCCAGCACCGGGATGCGGGCGTGCTCCAGCAGGAAGTGCTTGAGCGCCTCGCCGCCGCGGGGCACGACGACGTCCGCGCCGTCGGCGTTGCCGACGAAGCGCGCCAGCTCGTCGCGGCTCGCGTCGAGCTCCAGCACGGCGTCCTCGGGCAGGCCCGCGGCGCGCAGCCCGGCCCGAACTGCCGCCAGGAGCGCCGCGTTCGTGCGCCGCGCGGACGACGAGCCGCGCAGGACGGCGACGTTGCCGGACTTCACGCACAGGCAGGCGACGTCGACGGTGACGTTGGGGCGCGCCTCGTAGACCACGAGCACGCGGCCGAGCGGGACGCGCACCCGGGTGATCTCGAGGCCGTTGGGCCGCCGGCCGCCGTCGACGACGGTGCCGATCGGGTCGGGCAGCGCCGCCACGGCGCGCGCGGCGTCGGCGAGCGCCTCCAGGCGAGGCCCGTCCAGCGTCAGGCGGTCGACGAGGGCCGACGAGGTGCCGCTCGCGACGGCGTCGGCGACGTCCTCGGCGTTGGCGGCGATGATCGCCTCGCGGTCGGCCAGGAGCGCGTCCGCGATCGCGTGCAGCGCGGCGTCCTTGGTGCCGGTGTCGAGCGCGCGCAGGACGCGCGCGGCCTCGCGCCCGCGGGCGGCGAGATCGTCGAAGGTGCGCACGGCCATGGGCTGCAGGATACCGGCGCGCGGCGTCCGGCTCAGTCCACCAGGGGCTGGCCGAAGACCACGAGCTCGTCGCGGTGCACGGCGGGCGCGCCGCCGCGCTTGCCGAGCAGCCGGCGCACGTCCGCGGCGCCGAGCTCGGCGATGCCCTTCGCGAACACCGTGCCGTCCGGCCCGGCGATCTCCACGCCGTCGCCGGCGCCGAAGCGCCCGTGCACCCCCGTCACGCCGACGGGCAGCAGCGAGGCCCCGTCCTCCGCCAGCGCGCGCTGCGCCCCGGCGTCGACGTCGATGCGGCCCGTCGCCGGCTTGCCGTAGCGCAGCCACAGCTTGTAGGCGGAGACCGGCCGCTCGTCGGCCGCGAAGCGCGTCCCGACTGCCTCCCCGAGCGCCGCGGCGCGGACGACGCCGGCCTGCGCGCCGTTGGCGATGACCGACGCCACGCCGCCCGCGCTCGCCATCTCCGCGGCGACGACCTTCGAGCGCATGCCGCCCGACCCCCAGCGCGAGCCGCCGGAGCCGACCTCGAGCTCGTCGAGCAGCCGGTGGTCGGTCACCTCGCGCACGAGCTCGGCGCCGGGCAGCCGCGGATCGCGCGTGTAGAGGCCCTCCTGGTCGGTCAGCAGCAGCAGCAGCCGCGCCTTCAGCAGGACGGCGACCTGGGCCGCGAGGGCGTCGTTGTCGCCGAAGGTGATCTCGTCGCTGGAGGTGGAGTCGTTCTCGTTGACGACCGGCGTGATGCCCCACGCGAGCAGCGCCTGCAGCGTCTGGCGGGCGTTGACGTACGACGCGCGGTGCCGCACGTCGGCCTCGGTCAGCAGCACCTGCGCGCCGCTCGCCCCGGCGCTGGCCAGCGCGTCGTTCCACGCCTGCTGGAGCAGCGCCTGCCCGACGGCCGCGGCCGCCTGGAGCTCCGACACGCCGGGTCGGCCGCTCGGCGCGCTGCAGATGCCCGAGGCCCAGCGCGATGGCGCCCGACGAGACGACGCAGACGCGGACGCCGTCGCGCCACAGCGCCGCGATGTCGCCGGCGAGGTCGTCGAGCCGGGCCCGCCGCACGCGCCCGTGCTCGTCCACCAGCGTGGACGAGCCGAGCTTGACGACGACGGCGCTGCGGGCCACGCGCTGGATCGTAGGGCCGGAGCGGGTTCGGGTGTCTTGACGACGTTCCCGGCGAACGCCTAGGGTCGCTGGGTGGCCACGGTCGTGCCGGTCGAGGAGACGGTCGACGGGTTCCGCTTCCGCCGGGCGCCCTGACCGAACGGCGCTAGCGGCGGCGCAGGATGAGGATGAGCAGCAGGACGATCACGATCACCAGGAGCACGCCGCCGCTGATGTAGACGCCCGCTGCGAGGGGAAGCTGCATCGTCCGTCCTTACCCGTTCGGCGGGCGGGCGACGCCCGCCGCCCGGTCAGCCGCGTCCGGCCCCCAGCGCGAACACCGGCCGCAGCGCGTCGTACAGGGCGCGGTAGAGCGTGTACGCGTCGTCGTAGATCGCCTGGCGCTCGGGGTCGGGCAGGAGGGGCTCGCCGCCCTCGCGGCTCATCGACGGCGCTCGCGTCGGCGACGGACGCGTGCAGGCCGGCGCCGGACGCCGCCAGCATCGCCGCGCCGCGGGCCGTCGTCTCGACGTCGGCCGCGACGCCCACCGGGACGCCGGTGACGTCCGCGCGGATCTGGCGCCACAGCTCGGAGCGCGCGCCGCCGGCCACGCACACGATCCGCTCGGGCTCCACCCCGGCGCCGCGCATGGCCTCCAGCACGTCGCGCAGCGCGTAGGCCGAGCCCTCGAGCAGCGCCCGCAGCAGGTGCGCGCGGCCGTGGGCCGGCGTCAGGCCGTACCAGCAGGCCCGCGCGTCCGCGTTCCACTCCGGCGCCATCGCCCCCATCAGGCAGGGCAGCCAGATCAGCCCGTCCGAGCCGGGCGGGGCCGTGGCGGCCAGCTCGTTGAGCAGCTCGTACACGTCTACCCGCACGTCGTCGGAGCGCGCGAGCTCCTCGCGGCCGAGGTGGTCGCGGAACCAGCGGTAGCCGCCGCCGGAGACGAAGCCGGGGTTCTCCAGGAGCCAGGTCGCCGGGTCGGCGTGGGGGTGGCACTCGACCAGCCCCGTGGGGTCGAAGCAGGGCTCGCGGGTGACGGCGCAGATCGGCTCGGCGGTGCCGACGACGTTGCAGACCACGCCCGGGTCGACGACGCCGGCGCCGAGGGTGGCCGCCATCTCGTCGCCGCAGCCGCAGACCACGAGCGTGCCCGGCGCCAGGCCGAGCGCCTCGCGCGCGGACGGCAGGAGCTCGCCGAGCACGCCGTCGGCCGGCAGCACCTCGGCGAGCGTGGCCTCGTCGACGTCGAACGCGGCGCACGCCTCGCGCGTCCCAGGCCCGCGTGCGCGGGTCGAGCAGCATCGTGGACGACGCGTTCGACGGGTCGACGGCCGCGCGCCCGGACAGCGCCAGCGCGACGTACGACCCCGGCAGCAGGAAGCGCCGCGCCCGCCCGTGCACCGCCGGGGCCTCGCGGCGCAGCCAGGCGATCTTGGCCGCGACGTGGCCGCCGTCGAGGTTCGTGCCCGTGCGCTCGTACAGCCGGTCCGGCGCGATCCGCTCCGCGACGTCGCCGCACGCCTCGTCGCCGCGCCGGTCCATCCAGATGATCGCGTCGTGCACCGGGGCGCCGTCGCCGTCCACCGCCACGAGCCCGTCCAGCTGCGAGCCGAAGGACACCGCGGCCACCCGCTCCGCCTCGACGCCGCCCGTCGCCGTCGCGGACGGTGCGGCCGATGGCGGCGAGCCAGGCGGCGGGGTCCTGCTCGGCCCAGCCCGGCCGCGGGTAGCGGACGTCGTAGCCCTCGTAGGCGGTCGCGAGCAGCTCGCCGTCGGCCGCCCGCACGAGCTGGGCGCACGTCCCCTGGGAGCCGACGTCGATGCCGACGACGAGATCGCGGTGCTTCATTGGGCGCCGTCCGAGTGCGTTCGGTCCTCCGGAGGGGTGGCAGCAGTCGCTTCGCTCCTAGGTGGAGCCCATGGCGCTCCGCTCGTTCCTCGCTCCGCGTAGGGCCGGCTCACACCTTCATGACTGGCTGCGCTGTTGGCGTGGGCCTCGCGGCGGCGTTCATGTCTCGTCCTCTCCCGGGCCGCGGCGGTAGACGGACCACTCGAAGGCGTCGGCCAGGTGGTGCTCGCGCGAGTGCAGCACCGGCTCGTCGCGCGCCGTGTAGTCGACCTGGTCGACCGCCAGCAGCAGCGTGCCCGGCGGCACCTGCAGCAGCACCGCGAGCACCGCGTCGGCGCGCTCGGGGCGCAGGGTCGCGACGCCGTGGTGGATGGCGACGCCGCGGCGCGCGAGGGCGGCGTACAGCGAGCCGTTCTCGGGCCAGCCCTCGTCGCCGAGGAACTCCGGCACGCAGCGGTCGACCGTGGCGATGATGCGGCGTCCGTCGGCCGTGCGCACCCGCCGCAGCGTCGTCAGCGGCGTGCCGGGCGCGACGCCGAGCGCCGCCGCGATCTCCTCGTTCGCCGGCTCCTCGCCGACGCTGCGCTCCGCGACGCCGGGCTCCAGGCCGAAGGACTCGATCAGCGACGTGACGCCGAAGTTGCGCTCGAGGTTGTTGCGCAGCGCCGGCCGCTCGCGGACGTACGTGCCGGAGCCGTGCTCGCGCCGCACCAGGCCCTCCTCGTGCAGCAGCCGGAACGCCTCCCGCAGCGTCGGGCGCGAGACGCCGAGCTGGCCGGCCAGGTCGGGCTCGGCCGGCAGGCGCTCGCCGGGGCGGTAGCGACCTGCGGCGATGTCCGCGCGCAGCGTCGCGGCGGTGGCCTCGGCGCGTCGTGGGCGTGGCGGCATCGCGGCGGGGCGGCTCAGGGCTCGACCACGACCTTGAGCACCTCGCCCGCGCGGATGCGCTCGAAGGCGCCCGGCGCCTCGTCGAGGGGCACGACCTCGGAGATCACCTTGCGGATGCCGCCCTCGTCGCGCGCCAGCATGTCCAGCGCCTGCACCTGGTCGCGGTAGCGCGAGGCGTACGAGCCGTGCACCTGCACCTCCTGGTAGTGGAGGATGTTCGACGGGAAGCGCATGTGCGTCTTGCCCTTGGGCAGGCCGCCGAAGAACAGCACGCGGCCGCGCGGGGCGGCCATCTCCATCGCCTGCTCCTGGGCCACGTCGTTGGAGCAGGCGACGATCACGACGTCGGCGCCGAAGCCGTCGGTCGCGTCCCGCACGGCGCGGATGCCGTCGGCGTCGGACACGTCGACGTACGCCATGCGGTCGCGGCCGAGCACCTCCTCCGAGAGCGTCAGGCGGTTCGCGGCGTGCTCGAGCAGCAGCACCTGCGCGGCGCCCTGGGCCCGGGCCAGCGCGCAGTGCGCCGTGCCGACGGGGCCCGCGCCGATGACGGCCACGGTCTGGTCGAGGCCGACCTGCAGGTCCTTGTGGCCGCAGATCGCGTCGGAGAGCGGGTCGGCGAACGTCGAGTCGGTCGCCGGGAGCCCGTCCGGCACGCGGAAGAGGTTCTTCATCGCGATGGCCGGGATCGCCACGAGCTCCGCGTACGCGCCGGCGTGGTCGAAGCCCATGAGCTCGCCGTTGAGGCAGATGTGCTCGTTGCCCGAGCGGCACAGGCGGCAGTGCCCGCAGTACAGCGTCGAGATGCAGTGGACGACGTCGCCGGCCTGCAGGTCAGCGGCGTCGGGCGCGTCGGGGCCGAGCTCCAGGATGCGGCCCGTGATCTCGTGCCCGAGCACCCACGGCGCCTCGATGCGGCGGTCGCCGTTGAAGAAGGTGCGGACGTCGGTGCCGCAGATGCCGCAGGCCAGCACCTGCAGGAGCGCGCCGTCGGGCGGGCAGGTGGCGTCGGGCACCTCTCCGAGGGCCATCTCGCCCGGCCCCTGCCAGATCGCTGCGCGCATCCCCATCCCCCACGCTCAGGAGTTGTCAGACAACTTTCGCCGCGCAGTGTAGAGTACGCGCGCCGGCCTGCCCAGGCACCGGCAGTGAACGCGAAGCGGGAGGCACCGGTGTCGGAGTTCATCTTCATGCTGACGCGCAACGACACGACGCTCGCGGACGCACGCGACGTCTACGCGTCGATCGCGGACACCGGGGTGCGGCACGTCGGCTGCAAGGACGTCGGCCTCCCGCGCGAGGAGCTGCGGGAGCTGATGTCCGACATCCGCGGCCACGGGCACGTCTCGTACCTCGAGGTGGTCGCGGAGACCGAGCAGGACACGCTCCAGTCCGCCCGCGTCGCCGCCGACGTGCGGCCCGACTACCTCATCGGCGGCACCCTCATCGAGCCGGTGCAGGAGATCATCGAGGGCACCGGCATCCGCTTCTTCCCGTACGTCGGCGAGATCGTCGGCCATCCGTGCCTGCTGCGCGGCTCCATCGACGCGATCGCCGAGGACGCGCGGCGCGCCGAGGCGGCCGGCGTGGACGGCATCAACCTGCTCGCCTACCGCTACGACGGCGACGTGCCGGCGCTCGTGCGCGCCGTCTCGGAGGCGACGTCGCTGCCGCTCATCGCGGCGGGCTCGGTCGACTCCGTGGCGCGCATCCGCGAGCTCGACGACCTCGGCGTGTGGGCGTTCACGATCGGCACCGCCGCGCTCGACGGCAAGCTCGAGGGCGACGCGGACCTGCAGTCGCAGCTCCGCACGGCGCTCGGCGCCGCGGTCGCGTAGCAGCGGCTGGTCCTACAGCGGGTCGGCCCGCGAGCCCGCGCGCACGCGGCGCTGGTGCAGCATGTCGGCGCCGATGATCTGGATCGCGCTCGCGGCCGGGATGGCGCCGAGCGCGCCGACCACGCCCGCGAGCTTCGCGCCCACGAGCACCGCGAGCAGCACCGCGAACGCCGGCAGCCGCACCGCGCGGCCGTACACGACGGGCTGCAGCAGGTGGTTCTCGAGCTGCTGGTAGACGATCGCGAAGGCGACCCAGATGAGCGCGGCCGTGGTCGAGTCGACCAGGGCGACGAGGAAGACGATCGCCGCGCCGATGGTCGCCCCGACGAGCGGCACGAGGTCGAAGAGGGCGACGATCAACGCCAGCGCCAGGGCGTACGGGACGTCCAGCGCGAGCAGCACGAGCGCCGTCGAGATGCCCGCGGCCACGCTGATGGCGAGGTTGCCGCGCACGTAGCCGCCGACCGAGCGGTAGAGGTCGCCGCCCACGCGCTCGAAGCGGTCGCGCTGCTCGACCGAGAGCGCCTCCTTGAACTGCTCCACCCAGCGCGGCCCGCCGAGCAGCAGGAACACCACCATCACGAGGATGGTCACGATGGCGACGACCGTCGAGACCACCGTCGCGGCCACCTGCACGGCCCCGCCGGCGAGGTCGGTGACGAGGGCCGCCGAGCCGCCCGCCTCGATGCGCTCCTGCACGCGATCGACGATCTGGTAGTCGCGCTGCAGGAAGCCGAGCGGCCCGCGTCCGCTGGTCAGGTCGTCGACGTAGCCGGGGGTGGCGCCGACGAGGTCGTCGATCTGGCGCACGAGCGGCGGCAGGATCGCCAGGGCGATGCCGACGATCGCGGCCAGCATGACCAGCAGCGCCGCCAGCACCGCGAGCCCGCGCCGCGGCAGGCCGTGCGCCTGGAACCAGGCCACCAGCGGGTCGAGCGCGACCGCCAGGAAGACCGCGATCAGCAGCCAGACGATGATCTGGCGCGTCAGCCAGAGCAGGTAGAGCAGGACGAAGACCGCGAGCAGCGTCGCCGTGAGCGAGAGCACCGTCCGCAGGTAGACGCGGAGGACGCGCTCGTGAGCGTCCAGGGGGCCGAGGGCGCTCATGGGAGGCATGGTGACTCCCACGGTCCCGGACGAAACCGCGGCGCCGGCCAGCGGTGGGGCTGGCCGGCGCCGCGTGCTTGCGGGAGCTACACCTCGACGGGCGGCGCGGGCACCGGGGCGGCGCTCGGCGCCTGCTCGGCGACCGGCGCGGTGACGCGCACCTTCAGCACCGTGGCGGCGAGGCCCGCGGCGACGAGGCAGAGGGCCGCGGCGACGTACATCGAGACCTGCATGCCCTGGACGAACGCGTGCGACGCGGCGGTGGCGGCGTCGGGCCCGGCCGCCTGGCCGACGAGCACCGTCTGGCCGCCGACGACCAGGTCCTCGGCCGCGTGGCCCTGGTTGGGCAGCGCTGCGGCGGCGCTCGAGCTCAGCCAGTTGTCGACCGCGACCTTCGCGGTGATCGAGCCCAGGACGGCGATGCCGATCGCGCCGCCGACCTGCCGCGACGCGTTGATCACGCCGGACGCGATGCCCGCCCGCGTGCGGTCGACGGCGGACATGCCGAGCGCCGACGTCGACGGCATGGTCAGCGCGAGGCCCGCGCCGAGCAGCACGAAGAACGGCCAGATCTGGTTGTACGACGTGCCGACGTCCATCTGGGCCAGGCCGAGCAGGGCGATCGTGGCCGCGAGCATGCCGACCATCATCATCGGCCCGGAGCCGACGCGGGCGTTCAGCCGGCCCGCGACGGGTGCGACGAGGAGGATCATCAGCGTCGTCGGCAGCGTGCGGACGCCGGCCTCCAGGGCCGAGTAGCCCTGGATGTTCTGGAAGTACAGGGTGATGAAGTAGATCGAGCCGAACAGCGCCAGGCCGACCAGCCCGACGACGAGCGACGCGACCGAGAAGGCGCGGGACTTGAAGAAGCCCAGCGGCAGCATCGGCTGCGGCGTGCGCATCTCCCACAGCACGAAGGACACCAGGAGCACGGCCGCGGCGACGAACAGGCCGAGGATCTCCGGCGACAGCCAGGAGTGGTTGTTCGTCTGGATCAGGCCGAAGACGAGGGCGAAGAGGCCGGCGGTCACCAGCACCGTGCCGACGATGTCCAGACGCGTGGTCCGCGGATCGCGGGACTCGGCGACCCGCCACAGCAGCACGACGGCAGCCACGACGCCGATCGGGACGTTGATCCAGAAGACGCTCGACCAGCCGACGTTCTCGACCAGGAAGCCGCCGAGCAGCGGGCCGAGGGCGAGGCCGAGGCCCGAGATGCCGGCCCAGATGCCGATCGCCGCGGCGAGCCGCTCGCGCGGGAACGTGGCGACGAGGATGGAGAGCGAGAGGGGGTTCATGATCGCGGCGCCGACGCCCTGGAGCGTGCGCGCGGCGATCAGCTGGGTGTCGGTGTCGGAGAGCGCGCACAGCGCCGACGCGACGGTGAACACGATCAGGCCGACGAGGAACAGCCGTCGACGGCCGAAGCGATCGCCGAGCTTGCCGCCCAGCAGGATCAGCGACGCGAAGGTCAGGACGTACGCGTTGACCGTCCACTCCAGCGTGGACGGGGTCGCATCGCAGATCCTCCTGGATGGACGGCAAGGCGACGTTCACGACCGTGTTGTCGAGCATGATCATGAACAGCGCGAAACACATCGCGAAGAGCGTCCACCACATGTGGCGGGCGTTCTCGAGGCCCTTGGTCGGATTCACGGGGACGATCCTTCCTGCTCGTGCAGGTCAAGGCTCGGCGGGCGCAGGAGCGCCACGAGCGTCTGGATGAGGTCGGGCATGTCGTGCAGGCCGTCGTCGCCCTCGATGGCGACGCGCAGCGCCGCGACGAGGGAGACGGAGGCCGAGAGCCAGGCGGCGACGGCGGGGTCCACGTCCGTGCGTGCGGTGCCCACCTCCTGGCTGCGCGCGAACATGAGCTCGGCCATCGACAGCTGGCGGCTGATCTGGCCCTCGAGGGCGACGCGGATCTCGGGGTCGTCCGCGAGCGCCAGGGCGAACAGCCGCAGCCGCGCGGCGTCGGCGTACATCGGCTCGTGCACGAGCTCGGTCAGCACGCCGGCCCAGGTCCCGAGCGGGTCCTTGCCGAACGTCTCGGCGGCCCGGTCGGGGTCGAGCTCGTGGCCGAGGATCTCCGCGAAGCGCTGCTTGATGCAGAAGGAGCCGCGCTCCAGCACGGCCGCGAACAGCGCCTGCTTGGAGGTGAAGTGCTTGTAGATCATGGGCTCCGAGCAGCCGGCCAGGGCCGCGATCTCCTGCGTGGAGGCGCGGTGGTAGCCGTTGCGGGCGAAGACGGTCCATGCGGCGCTGACGATCGCCTCGCGGCGCTCGTCCGCCGTCAGCCGCGCCCGGGGAGTCCCGTCGTCGGTGAGTGAACGCTCACTAGTGGCCACCGGCGGAGGTTAGTGGCGGCTCACTCACCTGTCAACCGCGTATCCTGCCTGCGATGTCCGACCCGGCTCCCGCCCGCCCCGGCCTGGTGCAGCGCTGGGAGGCGCTCGAGGGTGGACACCAGGCGGTGATCGCGTTCCCGACCCTGGCCGTCGTGCTGGCGATCATCCACCTGACGCTGCTCGGCCAGCCCCTCTGGCGCGGCATCGCCTACGGCATCTTCTGGGCCGTGCCGGCGACCGTCCTGCTGGTGGTCGCGACCGCGGGCGAGAAGCGCAAGCGGGAGCGGGCCGCGCGGGGCGGCGACGAGCCGTGAGCCAGGTCGTGCGACGCCGCCTGGTGGTGCGCGGCGTCGTGCAGGGCGTCTGGTACCGCGACTCGGTGCGGCGGGTGGCCGAGCGGCACGGCGTGGCCGGCAGCGCCGCGAACGAGCTCGACGGGTCGGTCGAGGTCGTGCTGGAGGGCCCGGCGGACGCCGTCGCCGCCGTCGAGGCCTACTGCGCCGAGGGCCCGCGCCACGCGCACGTCGTCAGCGTGGAGGCCGCGGACGAGCGGCCGCGGGGCCTCGCGGGCTTCACGATCCGCTAGCGGCGGATCAGTTGATCTGCACCATGGGGTAGCCGAGGGTGATGACGCCGCCGTGGGCCGTCGAGTCGCCCATGCGCGCGGCCGGCATGCCGCCGATCATCACCTTCGTGGAGCCCATCGCGATCACGTCGGGCGGCCCCACGCACGTGCACATGTCGCCGACTCGGGCCGCGGGCATCCCGCCGATGAGCACGGTCGGCATGCCGGGCGGCAGGATGGGGCCGCCGACGTGCGGCTTGGGGCCGTCCGAGAGCGGGCAGGTGTGCATGTCGCCGACGCGTGCTGCGGGTGGCATCGCCGTGGATCATGCCATGCGGCGGGCCGCCCGAGCGGGCACTGCGGCCGCCCGATCGGACACTTACGATCGTACGTGATAACGTACGGGCCGTGGCCACGGCACCCCCCAGCGCGCGCAGCCTCGGCGTCCGCGTCCGCACCCTGCGCGAGGGGCTCGGGCTCTCGCTGCGCGACCTGACCGCGCGCAGCGGCGTCTCCGCTCCGATGCTGTCCCAGGTCGAGCGCGGCGAGACGTCGCCCACCATCGCGGTCGCCGAGCGCATCGCCGCCGGGCTCGACCTCTCGCTGTCGCAGCTCCTGCGCCTCGACGAGGAGCCGCCCGTGCGCGTGGTGCGCGCCGGACGCGTCCCGCTCGTGGAGCGCACCGGGCGCCGCTACGCGATGCTCACGCCCGACCTGCCGGGCCAGCGCGCCGCCGTCTCGCGGCACGAGCTGGAGCCCGGCGCGAGCACGGGCGACGACCCGCTGCACGAGGCCGGGTCGAGCGAGTTCGTGTGGATCGAGGCCGGTCGGGTGACGCTCGTCGTCGACGGGACGTCGCACGAGCTCGAGCCCGGCGACAGCGCCGTGTTCGACGCCGACCTGTCGCACCGCCTGGAGAACGCCGGCCCCGCGCCGGCGACGTTCCTGTCCGTCGTCTGCGCCGGCCTGAGGAGGTCCTGATGGGGCGCACCCTCTACGAGAAGATCTGGGACGAGCACGTGATCGGCGACGACCTCCTCTTCGTCGACCTGCACCTCGTGCACGAGGTCACGTCACCCCAGGCGTTCGAGGGCCTGAAGCTGGCGGGCCGCAAGGTGCGCCGGCCCGACCGCACGATCGCGACGGCCGACCACAACACGCCGACGCACGACTTCGCGCTCGGCGTCAGCGATCCCGTCTCCAAGCGCCAGCTCGACGCCCTGACCGCGAACTGCGAGGACTTCGGCGTCCGGCTCTACGGCTGGGGCCACAAGCGCCAGGGCATCGTGCACGTCATCGGTCCCGAGCTCGGCCTCACGCAGCCGGGCCTGACGATCGTCTGCGGCGACTCCCACACCGCGACCCACGGGGCCTTCGGCGCGCTGGCGTTCGGCATCGGCACGAGCGAGGTGGAGCACGTCCTGGCCACGCAGACCCTGCTGCAGAAGCGCTCGAAGACCCTGCGCGTGCGCTTCGAGGGCGAGCCCGGCCGCGGCATCGGCGCCAAGGACCTGATCCTCGGCCTGATCGCCCAGGAGGGCATGGCCGGCATGGTCGGCCACGTCGCCGAGTACAGCGGCCCGGCCATCGAGGCGCTCTCGATGGAGGGGCGCATGACGGTCTGCAACATGTCGGTCGAGGGCGGCGCGCGCGCGGGCCTGGTGGCGCCGGACGACACGACGTTCGCCTACCTGGAGGGCCGCCCCGGCGTCCAGGGCGACTTCGACGCGGCCGTCGAGCGCTGGCGCGCCTACGGCTCGGACGACGACGCCGTGTTCGACCGGGAGATCGTGGTCGACGTGCCGTCGCTGGCGCCGCAGGTCTCGTGGGGCACCAACCCGGGCCAGACGGCGGCGATCACCTCCCGCGTGCCCGAGCCGACGACGCCCGACGAGGAGCGCGCCCTGGCCTACATGGCGCTCGAGGCCGGCACGCCGCTCGAGGGCATCACGATCGACCGCGTGTTCATCGGCTCCTGCACCAACAGCCGCCTGGAGGACCTGCGCGCCGCCGCGCGGGTGGTGGAGGGCAAGCGCGTCGCGAGCGGCGTGCGGGCCATGGTCGTGCCGGGCTCCATGCAGGTGAAGTCGGCCGCCGAGGCGGAGGGGCTCGACCGCGTCTTCGGCGCCGCGGGCTTCGAGTGGCGCAACGCGGGCTGCTCCATGTGCCTCGGCATGAACCCCGACATCCTGGCCAAGGGCGAGCGCTGCGCCTCGACCTCCAACCGCAACTTCGAGGGCCGCCAGGGCGTCGGCGGTCGCACCCACCTCATGTCGCCGGAGATGGCCGCCGCCGCGGCGATCGCGGGGCACCTCGTCGACGTCAGGAGCTGGAGCTGATGGAGCCGTTCGTCCGCGTCACGGGCCCGGTCGCCGCGCTCGACCGCGTCAACGTCGACACCGACCAGATCATGCCGAAGGAGTTCCTGAAGCGGATCGAGCGCACGGGCTTCGGCGAGTTCCTGTTCCACGACTGGCGCCGCAACGACCCCGACTTCCCGCTCGACCGGCCGGAGTTCCGGCATGCGCCGATCCTCGCCACCGGCGCCGGCTTCGGCTCGGGCAGCTCGCGCGAGCACGCGCCCTGGGGCCTGGTGGAGTGGGGCTTCCGCGCCATCGTCGCGCCGTCGTTCGGCGACATCTTCCGCAACAACTCGTCCAAGAACGGCCTGCTCTGCGTGGTGCTGCCGGAGGCCGACGTGCGCGAGCTCATCGACCGCGCGCCGGCCGAGGCGACCATCGACCTGGAGCGGCAGGTCGTCGTGCTGCCGTCCGGCCGGGAGGCGTCGTTCGACATCGACGCGGGCGTGCGCGAGCGGCTGCTCCACGGCTGGGACGACATCGCGCTGACGCTGCAGCGCGAGGGCGAGATCGCCGCGTACGAGCGCGAGCGCGAGCGCGTCGGGCCGGACACCCTGGCGATCTGACGCGACGCGGGCGTGTTCGCGGGCGGGTCTCACGGAGCCTGGGTAAGCCCCGCCCCGAACTTCCCGCGGGGCGCGTTGACCGCGTCCTGCCGTGCGCGCATCCTCGGTGCAGGTGGCGCAGCGCGTTCTCCTGGTCCACGCGAACCCGCTGCAGCGGATGCTGCCCGTGCCGCCCTACGGGCTGGAGCGCATCCGCACGGCGGCCGTGGCGACCGGCGCGGACGTCGAGCTGCTCGACCCCTACCTCACGTCCGAGGAGCCGCACGCGGCGGCCGCGCGCCGGGCCGCCGAGCTGCGGCCGCAGGTGATCGGCCTGGGGCTGCGGGTGCTCGAGGACTGCATCCCGATCGACGACCTCGACGGCGCCGGCCCCCACGACGTGCACAACGTCATCGCCGAGGTGCGCGGCCTGGTCGACGCGCTGCGGGCGGCGGCGCCCGATGCCGTCCTCGTGCTCGGCGGCGCGGGCTTCTCGGCCTGTCCCGGCGCGTGCCTGTGGGCGCTCGACGTCCCCTACGGCATCGTCGGCGCCGGCGAGGGCCCGTTCGTCTCGTTGCTGGCGCAGCTCGCGATGGGCCGCGAGCCGAACGGCGTGCGCGGGCTGGTCCGCCGCGGGCAGGCGGGCGCGCCGGACGGCTGGCAGACCGCGTTCGGCGGCCCGACGCTGCGCGAGACGACGTACGCGCCGACGCACGGCTTCCCCGTCCGCACCCGGATCGGCTGCGCGATGGCCTGCGCCTACTGCACCGCGAGCGCGATGGGCCGGCGCCACGCCAACGGCGACGTCGGCGACGTCGTGGCCGAGGTGACGGCGCTGGTCGAGCTCGGTCGCACACGCGGCATCGACCCCGTGCAGGTCTTCTTCGCCGACGACGAGTTCAACCTGCCGGGCGAGGAGCACGCCGTCGCCGTGCTCGCAGGCGCTCGCCGACGCCGGGCTGGGGCGGAGCGTGGAGTGGCGGGCGTACCTGAACCCGACGCCGTTCTCGGACCGCTTCGCCGAGCTCGCGGCGGCCACGCAGGGGTTCGTCTCCGTCACCGCCGACAGCGCCGCGGACGCCGTCCTGGCGCGCTCCGGCAAGCCCTTCCGGCGCCGGCACCTGGACGAGATCCTGGCGCGGACGGCGGCGTACGGGGTGCGGACGGAGCTCGGGCTCATCTTCGGGCTGCCCGGCGAGACCGAGGAGACCGTCGCCGAGACCATCGCCTTCGTGCGCGGGCTGCGGCGCGACGTCGAGGTCGCCTACGCCGTCGGCGCCCGCGCGTACCCGAACACGCCGCTGGGCCGGATCGCCGAGCAGGAGCCGCAGCACCTCTACGGCGCGCCGGGCCCGCGGGTGGCCGAGCCGACGGTGTACTCGGCGGTCGGCGAGCCGCGCGCGCTGGCCCGGCGCCTGGAGCAGGCGTTCGCCGACCTGCCGCACGTCGAGCGCATGGGCGTCGGGTACGCCCGCTCGACGCAGGCGCTCTCGCACGCGTACCGCGCCGCGCTGGCCGGCGACCGCGAGGCGTGGGGCCGCGCGCTCGACCGTGCGTCGCGCGAGCCCGGGCCGGCAGCCGCCCGCACCCTCGCGGCCTGCCTGCGCATCGCCCTCTGGCACGAGCGCTTCGACCTCGCCGGGGCCGCGGTCGCCCGCCTGCGCCGCGCCGACCTGCCGCCCGACGTGTCCGCCGCCGGCCTGCTGCGGGCCCGGGTCGTGTTCGGGGCGATGGGCCGCGCCCAGGGCCTGCGCCGGCGCCTGCGGACGTCGTCGCCCCGGGGCTGAGGCGCGCGCCTACAGGATGCGGTGCAGCCAGCCGTGCGGGTCGGGCGCGGTGCCGTGCTGGATGCCCAGCAGCGTCTCGCGCAGGCGCGCCGCCACCGGGCCGAAGGCGCCGTCGCGGACGCTGAAGGCGTCCGTGCGCGAGCGGACGTGGCCGACCGGCGTGATCACGGCCGCGGTGCCGCAGGCGAACACCTCGCTGATGGAGCCGTCCTCGTTGCCGCGGCGCCACTCGTCGATGGTGATCCGCCGCTCCTCGACGCCGTAGCCGAGGTCCGCGCCGAGCTGCAGGATCGACTCGCGCGTGATGCCGGGCAGCAGCGTGCCGGTCAGCTCCGGCGTCACGAGCCGCACGTCGTCGCCCTCGCCGAAGACGAAGAAGAGGTTCATCCCGCCCATCTCCTCGATGGCGGAGCGGTCGATCGCGTCGAGCCAGATGACCCCGTCGCAGCCGGCCTCCTGCGCCTCGAGCTGGGCGGCCAGGCTGGCGGCGTAGTTGCCCGCCGCCTTGGCGAACCCGGTGCCGCCCGGCGCGGCGCGGCTGTAGTCCTCCGAGACCCACACCGTGACCGGCTTGACGCCGCCGCGGAAGTACGCGCCGCTGGGCGAGTCGAGCAGGTAGAACGAGAAGCGCGAGGAGGGGCGCACCTGCAGCACGGGCTCCGTGGCGAACATCAGCGGGCGCAGGTAGAGCGACTGCCCGTCGCCGCCCGGCACCCAGCCCTCGTCGGCCCGCACGAGCGCGTCGATGGCCTCCAGGAAGCGCTCCTCCGGCAGCTCCGGCATCGCCATGCGGCGCGCCGAGCGGTTGAGGCGCGCGGCGTTCGAGGCCGGGCGGAAGACGCCGACGCCGCCGTCCGCGAGGCGGTACGCCTTGAGGCCCTCGAAGATGGACTGCGCGTAGTGGAAGACCGCCGCCGCCGGCAGCAGCTCGATCGGCCCGTACGGCCGCAGCTCGCCGCGGCGCCAGCCCTCGCCGGCGACGTAGTCGATCTGCACCATGTGCTCGCCGCAGAGGGTGCCGAAGCCGGGGTTCTCGATCAGCTGCGCGCGCGTCTCGGCGTCGACCGGCGTGCCGGTCAGCCGGACCGCGAGCGTGGGCGACTCGAGGGCGGAGGACTGGGCCATGCACCGATGGTGGCAGACGGCGGCCGATCGCACGACCGCATCCGGCGCGTTGCCTACACGTTGAAGCGGATGTTGATGACCTCGCCGTCCTGGACGACGTAGTCGCGGCCCTCGACGCGCATGAGCCCGCGGCGCTGCGCCTCGGCGTGCGCGCCGCCGCAGTCGAGCATGTCCTGCCAGCCGATGACCTCGGCGCGGATGAAGCCGCGGGCGATGTCGGAGTGGATCTTGCCGGCGGCCTCCACCGCGGTCGCGCCGCGCCGCAGCGGCCAGGCGCGGGCCTCCTTGGGGCCGACGGTGAAGAACTGCTGCAGCTCGAGCAGGCGGAAGGCGGCGGCGGCGATGCGCGGCATGCCGGCCTCCTCCTGGCCGATCTCGGCGAGGAACGCGCTGCGCTCCTCCTCGTCGTCGAGCTCGGCGAGCTCCGCCTCGAAGCGCCCGGCGACGGGCACGACGTCGGTGTCGCCGGCGTACTCCCGCAGCGCCGCCACGGCCTCGGCGTCGCCGTCCTCGGAGGTGTTGGCGATGTACAGCACGGGCTTCACCGTCAGCAGGTCGATGCCGTCCGGGACCGGCTCGCCGAACGTGCGGGCGGGCGCGCCGCCGTCGAGGTGCGCGGCGAGGCGCTCCAGCAGGCCGACCTCGTCCTTCGCCTCCTTGAGCCCGACGCGGGCGGCCTTGGCCTGCCGCTCCAGGCGCCGCTCGACGATCTCGTGGTCGGCGAGCACGAGCTCGATGTCGACGGCCTCGGCGTCCCGCACGGGGTCGACGCTGCCGTCGACGTGGAAGACGTCCTCGTCGGGGAACGTGCGGACGACGTGCAGGACGGCGTCGACCGCCCGCAGGTGCCCGAGGAACTCGCCGCCGAGCCCGCCGCCCTTGCCGGTGCCGCGCGCGAGGCCGGCGACGTCGACGAACTGCACGGTCGCGGGGATCGTCTCGCGCGAGGAGCAGGCGACCGCCAGCTTGTCGAGCCGCGCGTCCGGGACGGCGGCGACGCCGACGTTGGCCGACGAGGACGTCGCGGCGTACGCGGTGACCGCCGCTCCGGCGCGCGTCAGGGCGTTGAAGACGGTCGTCTTGCCGACGTTGGGCAGGCCGATGATGCCGATCTCGAGGCTGGCCAGGGTGGTCCTCCGGAGGGGTGCGCGTCGGTCGCTCCGCGGTAGCGATTGTCGCGGAGCCGTCGACTACGGCGCGTGCTCCTTGCGGCCATGGCGCTCCCTCCTTCGTCGCTCGCTGGAGAGCTACCCCTCCTCCGGACGAGAACCGCCTCCGCAGCACGATACTGCTGTGCTGCTCCGGCTCTCGCTCGCCGGCAGCAGTCGCTTCGCTCCTGGTGGACAAGCGCCTCACTGCGTTCGGCGCGGGGCTCGCTCACGCCTTCATAACTGGGCTTGCTAGTCCCCAGGACCGACGGCGTTCACAAGGGCGCCGTCAGGCTTCCCGGCGCGACTGGCTCTCCATGCGGGTATCCGACTCCTTCGGAGCCCGAAGTACCGCCTCGGCGCCTAGAACCCGACCCGCTTGCCCTGGCCGTGCAGGCGCAGCCAGGCGACCTCGCTCGTGCGCACGAGCAGGCGCGTGCCCTCCGACTCCAGCGTCACGAGCGGTGCGCCGCTCGGACTGGTGAGCGCGTCCTCCAGCGCCTTCAGGCCGGCGGCGTCGGCCTGGCCTGAGGTCGCTCCGCCTCCCGTGAAGCCGATCTCGAACCGCACCAAGCTGCCGTCAGCCATGCCCTTCGCCTCCAGGTTCAACGAGCTCGACGAGCACCCCGAAGGCGCTCTCAGGATGGATGAATGCGACCTGCAGCCCGAACA
Organism: uncultured Actinomycetota bacterium; assembly: GCA_963767885.1. Lineage (GTDB taxonomy): Bacteria > Actinomycetota > Thermoleophilia > Gaiellales > F1-60-MAGs149 > CAVYFW01. The sequence continues at coordinate 89,976 of CAVYFW010000007.1, read as the reverse complement.
GGCCCTTGCGGGGCCGCGCGTCGATCAGCTCCACGCCGTCGCCGGCCAGCCGGTCGAGCCAGCCGTCCGAGGCCGTCGACGCGGTAGGCGACGTGGTGCATGCCCTCGCCGCGCTTCTGCAGGAACCGCCCGACCGGGGTGTCGTCGGCCAGCGGAGCCAGCAGCTCGACCAGCGGGCCCTCGCCGACGCGCAGCGCGACGGCGTGCACGCCCTGGTCCTCCACGACGTCCTCGTGGTCGACCTCCGCGCCGAGGAGCTGCCGGTAGCGCTGCACGGCCGCGTCGACGTCGCGCACCGCGACGCCCAGGTGATGGATGCCGAGGGCCGCGAGCACCTGCGGGATGCTATCGCGGTCTCGGTCCGAGCCCCCGAACGAGTGGTGATGCCACCCGTCGCGCCGTGGGAAGATGCCCCGCTCGGAAAGGAGCACGACACATGGGATTCCTCGACAAGGTCAAGGAGAAGGCCCAGGCGGGCCTCGAGAAGGGTCAGGACGTCGCGAAGACGCAGCAGCTCAAGCACGAGCTCAAGAAGCTCGAGGGCGAGCTCGACGCCGCGTACGTGGCGTTCGGGCGCGCGGCCCACGCCCACCACACGTCCGCGTCGCTCGCCACGGCCGACCTCAGCGCCGAGGCGCAGGCCGTCAGCGACGCCGAGGCGGCGCGCGACGCCAAGCAGGCCGAGATCACGGCGCTGGGCGAGGAAGAGGAGCCGTCGACGAACGGGACGCCCGAGGCCTGAGCCTCAGGCCGGGCCGGCCGTGCCAGACGGCTGGTCGAACAGCGCGAGCAGGGTGCCGATCGCCGCCGACTCGTCGGAGCGTACGGGCACGTCGCGCAGGAGCTCCAGGACCTCCTTGCGGTCGAGCGTCTCGCGCTCCAGCAGTGCCTCCGCCAGCCGATCGAGCGCGCACGCGGTGCTGCTCGACCAGGGCCAGCGCGTCCTCGTAGCAGCCGTCGCAGATGCGGGTCTGGTCCTCGTCGCGGAGGCGCTTCGTCTCCTCCGACAGGCTGTAGTTGTCGGCGCGGACGGTGCGGGAGTGGGCGGAGTCGCCCATGCCGAACTCGAACACCATGGCGCGGGCGATGGCCGTCACCCGCTCCAGGTCGTTGGCGGCGCCGGTCGAGACCTTGCCGAACGCGAGCTGCTCCGCCGCGCGGCCGCCGAGCAGCATGCAGATCTCGTCCAGCAGCTCCTCGCGGGTGCGCAGGTAGCGATCCTCCTCGGGCAGGTTGAGCGTGTAGCCCAGCGCCTGGCCGCGCGGCACGATCGTGACCTTGGCCAGCGACTTGGCGTCGCCCAGCAGGTGGCCGATCAGCGCGTGGCCCGCCTCGTGGTAGGCGATGACGGTCTTCTCGCGCTCCGAGATCACGCGCTTCGTCTGCAGGCCCGCGACGACGCGCTCCACGGCCCAGTCGAAGTCGTCGCCGCCGATCTGCGTGCGCCCGGTGCGGGCCGCGTGGATGGCCGCCTCGTTGGTGATGTTCTCCAGGTCGGCGCCGGCGAGGCCCGCGGTCTGCCGCGCGATCGGCTGCAGGTCGAGGCCCGGCGCGAGCGGCTTGCCCTTCGTGTGCACCTCGAGGATCTCGCGGCGCCCGCGCAGGTCGGGCACGCCGACCAGCACCTGGCGGTCGAAGCGGCCCGGGCGCAGCAGGGCCGCGTCCAGCGCATCGAGGCGGTTGGAGGCGGCGATGACCACCACGCCCGGCTCCTGTACGAAGCCGTCGAGCTCGACCAGCAGCTGGTTGAGCGTCTGGTCCTGCTCGCGGTTGAACGCCGCGCCGGTGCGCTTGGCGCCGACCGCGTCGAGCTCGTCGATGAAGACGATGGCGGGCGCGTGCTTGCGCGCGGTCTCGAACAGCTTGCGGATGCGGGACGCGCCGACGCCCGCGAACATCTCCACGAAGCTCGACGCCGACTGCGAGAAGAAGGCGGCGCGGCTCTCGTGCGCGACCGCCTTGGCGAGCAGCGTCTTGCCGGTCCCGGGCGGCCCGTAGAGCAGGATGCCCTTGGGGACGCGTGCGCCGAGCGCCGCGAACCGGTCGGGCTCGCGCAGGAACTCGACGACCTCGCGCAGCTCGTCCTTCGCCTCGTCCGCGCCGGCCACGTCGACCCAGCGGACGCTCGAGTTGCTGTCCGGCTGGATGGCCTGGGGCTTCGTGCGCGGCATCATCGCCACCACGCGCCACATGAGGTACAGCAGCGCGAGCAGCAGGAAGATCGGCAGCCACCCGAGGAGGAAGCCGCGGAACACCGCCATCGCGGCGCCGGCGTCGAACGCGAGGGGCACCCCGTCCGTATCGGCAGGGCGCGGACCGATCTGAACCCGGCGCGGCGCGTATCCCCCGATCGGGATAGGGTCCGCGCGTGGACGGCGTGCGGCTCACGATCCCCGACCCGGGGCCCAGCGACGGTGTGGTGCTGCTGCGCCCGCCCACGCTCGCCGACGTCCCGGCGATCGTCGAGGCCTGCTCGTCGGGCGAGCTCGCGCGCTGGCTGCCGCGGCTGCCGCACCCGTACACGGTCGCCGACGCCGAGTGGTGGATCGCCGCGACGACCGACGCCTGGCGCGACGGCGGCGCGGTCGGGTTCGGCGTCGAGGAGCTGGAGACGCGGCGCGTGGTCGGCGCGATCGGCATCTCGCCGGATGCCCGCCTGCTGGGCGCCGAGCTGGGCTGGTGGCTCGCGCCGCACGCGCAGGGCCGCGGCCTGATGACGCGCGCCTTGCGGCTGGCGACGCGCTGGGCGCTCCACGACGCGGGGCTGCCGCGGCTGCAGGCGCTGATCCGGCCCTCCAACGACCGCTCGATCGCCGTCGCGGAGCGCGTCGGCTTCCGCCGCGAGGGCCTGCTGCGCCGGGCGCTCGACGACCGCGGCACGGCGCGCGACGTGCTGGTCTACGGGCTGCTGCCGGACGACGAGCTGCCGTAGCGTCAGCGCTCGCGGAGCTCGCGCTGGAGCTCGTCGAGGCGCTCCTCGATGTGGCGCATCGCGCGCTCGCTGCTCCTCCCGCTGGGCTCGCGTGAAGACCTGCGTCAGCGCCGTCACCACGAGCGAGGCGACGAGCGGGATCCAGGCCATGCCGAAGAGGATCATGATCGCCGCGACGCTGCGTCCTGCTTCGGTCTCGGGACGATGTCGCCGTAGCCCACCGTCGCGACCGTCACCACGGAGAACCACAGCGCCACGCCGTAGTTGTCGAACGTCTCCGGCTCGACCAGGCGCATGAGCAGCGACTCGATGAAGATCAGCGCCGCGGCGGCGCAGGCGATCAGGGCCAGCGCGCGCCACAGGTTGATCTTCGCGATGATCCGCTCGATGCGCGGGCGGGGGCGCGGGACGGGAATGCGTTGCACGGCCGCCGGTCCTTCGCCGTCGACCTGGCGGATCCTGGCGCTACTCGACCCGCTCCAGGCGCGGGTTCGGCAGCAGCTCGCGGCCCCGCTTGCCGGCGGGGCGGCCGTCGCACATGACGACGTCCGCGGTGAAGTCGTTCTCGCCCCGGATCAGGGTCGAGCCCACGCCGTAGGCGTCGACCGGCACGCCGGCATCCTCGAAGGCCTCGATCTTGGCCGCATCGAAGCCGCCCGAGACGACGATGCGCACGTGGCCGAAGCCGGCGCGGTCGAGCGCGTGGCGCACGTTCCAGACGAGCTGCGGGTTGACGCCCCGCGGGTCGAAGCGGCCCATCTGCGGCCACAGCGAGCGGTCGACCATCGTGTTCGAGGTGTCCAGCCGCACGCCCCACAGCTGGTCGCCGAGCGCCCGTGCCACCGCCAGGGCCGTGGTGACCGAGTCGTTGTCGAAGTCGACGAGGACGACGACGTTGGTCTCCTCGCCCACGATCGCGGCGAAGCGCTCCGACGCCTTGACCGTGTCGCCGCCGTACGCCGCGATCAGCCCGTGCGGCACCGTGCCGTAGCCCTTGCCGCCCCACCACGAGGCCTGCGCGTCGGTGGAGACGCCGATCGCGCCGGCCACGTGCGCCGCGTAGCCGTCGCCGGTCTGGACGCGGTAGTGGTCGTGGCGGGCCGGGAAGTACATGATCGGCTTGCCGCGCGCCGCCTCCACGACCTCGTGCACGTTCGTGGCGACCAGCGTGCGCCGCGCCAGGCTGCCGAGGTACGTCGTCTCCAGGTGGCAGAACAGCGCGTAGTCGCCCTCGATGGAGAGCACGGTCTCCCAGCGCTCGATCGCGTCGCCGTCCTCGAGCGTCTTCACCGTCAGGGCGTCCCAGCCAGCGACCCACGCGCCGTCGGCCCCGTATCGGCCCGCGCACTCGCGCAGGATCGCGATGGCCTCGTCCATGCCGCCGAGGATCGCGCGCTTCTTCTGGAACACCTGCACCAGGACGTGCGGGTGCTGCCCGTCGACCTCCAGCACGCGCTTCGTGTGGTTGAAGTACGCGTCGGAGTAGTAGCCCTGCCGGATCTTCTCGACGGGGAGGTCGAAGGCCTCGGAGGGCAGGCGCGGGCGGCGAGTCATGACGGCTGTCTCGGGGCGGGTGTACCGGGTCGGAGGAGCATGCGGCGCGGAGTGTAGGGGCCGTGGCATGATCGACGCATGGCCGTGTCGACGTCCGACTACTCCCTGACCGCGTCGCCTGGCCGCGAGCTGCCGATCGCAGTGCACGCCGAGGGCTGCCGCATCCGCACGGCGGACGGCCGCGAGTTCCTCGACGCGTGCGGCGGCGCCATGGTGATGAGCCTCGGCCACCGCCACCCGCGCCTGGTCGAGGCGCTCAAGCGTCAGGTGGACGAGCTCACGTTCACGTACCGCTTCTCGTTCGGCAACGAGCCCATGGTCGACCTCGCCGCGCTCGTCCGCGAGATCGCGCCGATGGAGCGCGCGTGGGCCTTCTTCAACTCGTCCGGCTCGGAGTCGATCGAGTCGGCCATCCACATGGCCATCCTCTACTGGCAGCACCTGGGCCGGCCGTCCAAGATCGAGCTGATCTCCCGCTACCCGAGCTACCACGGCTCGACGCTCGGCGCCCTGGGCCTGTCGGGCTCGGCGTGGCGCAAGGCGTTCGAGCTCGTGCTGGAGAAGAACGCCGTCGCGCAGACGCCGAACGCCGACATCCGCGCGCGCCGCACGCCGGAGCAGGAGGTCGAGTTCGCGGTCGCCCAGGTCGAGGACGCGATCGCGACCCGCGGGGCCGACCACGTGGCCGCCGTCTTCTGCGAGCCCATCACCGGGGCCAGCGGCGCGGCGATCGTGCCGCCGGACGGCTACTTCGAGCGCCTGCGCGAGGTCTGCGACCGCTACGAGGTGCTGCTGATCTGCGACGAGACCATCACGGGCTTCGGCCGCACCGGCACCTGGTTCGGCGCGCAGCACTGGGACTTCAGCCCCGACATCGTCACGTTCGCGAAGGGCGTCACGTCCGGGATGCTGCCGTTCTCGGGCATGGCGGTGGCCGGCCACGTGGCCGACGTCTTCATGGCCGCGCCGGACGGCTTCCCGTGGGGGCACACGTTCTCCGGCTACCCCCTCGGCTGCGCGGTCGCCGCGGAGCTGATCCGCACGATCCGCGACGAGGACGTGCTCGCCAACGTCGCCGCCATGGGCGCGCGGCTGGAGGCCGGCCTACAGGAGATCGGCGCGCGCTCGCCGATCGTCGGCCAGGTGCGCGGTCGCGGCCTGCTCTGGGGCCTCGAGCTGGTGCAGGATCGCGAGACGCTCGAGCCCCTTCCGGGCGCCTCCGTCGCCGTCACCAGGGCCGCCCGAGAGCAGGGGCTGATGATCTACTCGTGCCCCACCCCGTTCGGCCGGCGCACGATCGAGTCCGTCATGCTCGCACCGCCCCTGATCATCGGGGCTGCGGACGTTGACGAGATCGTGACCAAAGTCGACGCGGCGATCGCCACGGTCGCCGCGACTTCGGGGTAGGGTGGCTGGTAGTGGCAACCGACGAGTACCGCGAGAACTACAACCAGGCGATCCAGCAGGCCCTCGACGGGCGCGTCGGCTTCTACCCGGCCTTCGACACCAAGCGGCAGGAGGAGGTCTGGCGCCTGCTCTCGGCCGACCGCGACCGCCTGCTGACGTTCTGCCGCCGCCACCAGATCACCGTCGGCCGCCTCGAGGTGCGCAAGACGCTGAAGAGCCCGCGCCCGCTCTACGAGCTGCAGGCGGTGGGCCAGGACGCCGACGCGGTGCGCCGCTACCTCGGCGTCGACCGCACCACCTTCTGACGCGCCGTCAGACGAGGTCGCGGATCGAGACGACGCCGATCACGCGGCCGTCCTCGACCACCGGCAGGTGGCGGAAGCCGCGCTCCTGCATGATCGCGGCCGCCTCGTCGCGCGTCGTCTCCGGCGCGATGGTGATGGTGTCGGCCGTCATCCACTCCTCGACCCGGGACTGGTCCGGGTGGCGGCTGGCCGCGACGGCCCGCAGCAGGTCGCGCTCCGTGACGATGCCCGTGAAGCGCTCCTCGGCGTCCATCACGAGCGCCGACCCGACGCCGCGCCGCTGCATCTCGCGCGCCGCCTCGCCGAGCGTCGCGTCCGGCGCGACGGTGACGACCGCCTTGTGGGAGACGAGGTCGCGCGCGGGCGTTGTCGGATCGCGGGTCACGCCGCCATCCTAGTCGGTGGATGCCGCGTTCGCCGGGCGCTAGTAGAGGGCGGTCGCGAGCCGACGGCGGTACTTGACGGTCAGCGGGTCGTCCGCGCCGCGCTCGCCGAACAGGCCGACCGTGACCGCCCGCAGCCGGTCCCTGCGGTCGCCGGTCGCGCCCGTCACGGCCTCCAGCAGTCGCTCGAAGGCGGCCTCCGGGTCCTGCTCGTAGAGCTCCAGCGCCTGGGCCGCCTCCGGGTCGCCGCTCGGCTCCGCCGCGAGCTCGGCGCGCGCCAGCAGGCCGGCGCCGACCGGATCGTGCGCGGCCTCGCGCAGCACCTCGACCGCCTCGGCGGGACGGCCCTGCCGCAGCAGCAGGCGGCCCAGCGCCAGGCGCGCGTCGAGGTGGCGCGGCTCGGCCTCCAGGGCCTTGCGCAGCGCTGCCTCGTCGCCGCTCTTCACGGCCACGTCGGCCTCCGACGGGACCAGCCCGTCGAGGAACAGGTCGACGTTGTGGCGCGGCTGCACGCCGACGAACTCGCTCACGACCCGCCCGTCGCGGAAGCCCTTGACGGCCGGGATGCCCTGGATCCCGTACTCCTGCGAGATGTACGGGTTCTCGTCCGTGTTGATGGTGACGAGCTTGACGGCGCCGTCGCGGGCGGCGACGGCATCCTCGAGGACCGGTGTCAGCTGACGGCAGGGCCCGCACCAGGGGGCCCAGAAGTCGACGACGATCGGGAGCTGACGCGAGGCCTCGACGACCTGCTCGTGGAAGTCGGCCTCGGAGACGGCGGTGCTGACGGCGCTGGCCACGGCGGAAATCGTGCCACGGCACGGCGCGTCGCGGGGCACCCGAGGGGTGCGGGCGTGGCCTACGCTGTCCGCGTGGAGGAGGCGATGGCGCCGCGCACGGACCGGCGCAGCGCGGTCCAGCGGATCGCGCTGGCGCGCGTCGTCTCGTCGACGGGGTCGACCGCCGCCTACACGGCGCTCACGTACGCGATCTACCACCGCACGGGGTCGACGACGTGGGTGTCGGTCGCGGTCTTCGTCACGCTCGCGGCCCACGGCATCCTGATGCCGCTCGGCGGCTGGATCGGCGATCGCTTCGACCGCCGGCGGGTGATGATCGTCTCGGACCTGGTCGCGGCCGCGCTCTTCGTGGCCGTCGCGTTCGCCGAGCAGCCGTGGCTGCTCGTGGCGCTGGCGTTCCTGGCGACCGTGGCGGAGATCCCGTTCATGCCGGCCTCCAGCGCCGCGATCCCGAACCTCGCGGCGCCGGAGGACCTGGCCTGGGCCAACGGCCGCATCGCGAGCGCGATCGCCACCGGCATCACGATCGGGCCCGTGGTCGCCGGCGGTCTCATCGCCGTGTTCGGCCCGAGCCTCGCGTTCGCCCTCAACGCCCTGTCCTTCGTGCTCTCGGCGGCGATCGTCTCGACCGTCCACGGCCAGTTCGCGGATCGCGACCGCGGCCCGGACGAGGATCACGGCTCGGCCCGGGCCGGCGTCGACTTCGTGCGCCGCTCGGCCGCGCTGCGCACGATCGTGCTGGCCGAGTTCGTCGCCTTCATCGGCGTCGGGCTGATCATCGTGTCCGACGCGCCGCTCGCGCAGCACTTCGACGTCGGCGCCGTCGGCTACGGCCTGCTGGTCGCGGTCTGGGGCGCCGGCATGATCGGCGGCGCCTGGTGGGCCGGGCGGGCGCTGAAGGAGCATCGCGAGCCCATGGCGCTGCTCGTGGGCTCGCTGGTGACCGCGGTCGGCCTCGGCATCTGCGCGGTCCTGCCGTGGTTCTGGCTGATCCTCGTCTCCTCGATCGCCGCGGGCGCGGGCCACGGCGTGCAGAACGTCGCGCGGCAGGGGGTGGTGCAGCGGCGCTCGCCGGACACCGTGCGCAGCCGCGTCTTCGCCGCCGTCGAGGCGATCGCGAACGTCGCGTTCATCGCCTCCCTGGCCGTCGCCGGGCCGGTGGTCGAGGAGATCGGCCCGCGCGCGGGCTACGGCCTCGGCGGCGTGATCTGGATCCTCGGCGCGCTCGTCCTGGCGCCGGCGGTGCTGCGGGCCGGCGGTGCGCTCAGGATGGCGGAGCCGGGCCGCCCTACCGCAGCGAGTCCAGGATGATCCGGATGTCGTCGAGCGTCGTGCGCGGGTTGACGATGGCGATGCGGGTCGCGGGCTCGCCGTCGACCGACGTCGGCACCACGAAGCCGACCTGGTCGGCCAGGAGCTTCGCCGACCACGCCTCGTAGTCGGCGGCCGCCCAGCCGCGCCGCCGCAGCGCGACGACCGACAGGTCGGGCTCGCGGATCAGCTCGAGCTCCTCGCGCGCCGCGATCTCCGCCGCGGCGGCGCGCGCCACCGTCAGCGTCTGCTCGATCGCCTCGCTGTAGGCGCGCGTGCCGTGGGTCGCCAGCGAGAACCAGAACGGCAGGCCGCGGGCACGCCGCGTGAGGTGGACGGCGAAGTCCGACGGGTCCCAGTTGCGCAGCGCCTGCAGCGAGTCCAGGTACTCGGCCTTCTGGGCGTGCGCCCGGCGAGCCTGCAGCGGTTCGCGGTAGAGGAGCGCGCAGCAGTCGAACGGCGCGAACAGCCACTTGTGCGGGTCGACGGTGAAGGAGTCGCAGCGCTCGATGCCGTCGAACAGGCCGCGTGCCGACGGCGCGGCCAGCGCGGCGGCCCCGTAGGCGCCGTCGACGTGCAGCCACAGGCCGCGCTGCTCGGCCACGCGGGCGATTCCGGCCAGGTCGTCGACGATGCCGAGGTTCGTGCTGCCGGCCGAGGCGACCACGGCGAAGACGTCGTCGGCGCCGTGGCGCTCGAGCGCCGCCGCCAGCGCCTCGCCGGTCAGGCGCTGGTCGGGCGTCGGCACCACTAGCACGTCGACGTCCATCACCGCGGCCGACGAGCGCACCGACGAGTGCACGCTGTCGGCGACGGCCACGCGCCAGCGCTCCGGCCGGCCGCCGCGTCGCTCGGCGGCGGCGTGGCGCGCCGCCACCAGCGCCGAGAGGTTGCCGTTCGTGCCGCCCTGGACGAAGACGCCGCCGGCCTCGGGCGGCAGCCCGGCCAGGTCGGCGAGCCAGCGCAGCGCCTGGTTCTCGGCGAAGACCGCGCCGGCGCCCTCGTACCAGCTGCCCCCGTAGATCGACGACGCGCCCACCACCAGGTCGAACAGCACGGCGGCCTCGGAGGGCGCGCCGGGGATGAACGACAGGTAGCGCGGGTGGTCGACCGAGATCGTGGCCGGCGCGAGCACCTCCGCGAAGATGCGCAGCGCCTCGTGGCCGCCGAGCCCCTCCTCGGTGATGGTCTGGCCGGCGTCGGCGGCGAGCTCCTCGACACTGCGCGGGTGGTCGAGCGGCGGCGGGTCCATCGCGACGCGCTCGGTGGCGTAGGCGAGCACGGCGCGCGCGAGCTCGTTCGTGTCCTCGTCGTAGCGGTGCACGGCCGGCGATCCTATACGACCTGCATGGCCGCCATCCGGTGCAAGCCAGGAACTGGCGGCCGTCGAAATGCGTCTCAACGACATGCTGCGCATCCTCTGCTTCGCCCTGCTCGCCCTCGCCTTCGCGGCCTGCGGCTCCGACGAGGACACCACCACCGACCAGCAGCCGACGGCCGCGCCGGCCGGCACCGATACGACCGGGTCCGCGGCAAGCGAGGCGGCCGGGTCCGACGCGGACGCTCCGCAGCTCGTGACGGCCGACGACCTCGCCGGCCGCGCCTTCGTGCTCGACGAGGCCGAGGTCGGCGGCGCGCCCAAGGCGCTCGCCGCCCCGATCCAGATCTCGTTCGAGGCCGACCAGCTCAGCGCGCAGCCCGGCTGCAACAGCGCGAGCGGCGGCTACACGATCGAGGACGGCAACCTCACGCTGACCGGGCCGCTGGCGCAGACGAGGATGATGTGCGAGGACCAGGCCCTCGTCGACCAGGACGCCTGGTTCGCGAGCGTGCTGGAGGCCAGCCCGCAGATCAGCGTCGACGGCGACGCGATCATCCTGACGACCGAGGATGCCGTCCTGCGCGGCAGCGTCGCACCGGCGAGCGGCGCGGCCACCACCGACGCGGAAGGGCAGCCCGCGCGCCCGCCGGCGACGGCGGACGACCTCGCCGGCCGCGCGTTCGTGCTGGAGGAGGCCGAGGTCGACGGCGCCGCGAAGGCGCTGGCCGCGCCGATCGAGATCGCCTTCGAGGTCGACCAGCTGAGCGCGCAGCCTGGCTGCAACGGCGCGAGCGGCGGGTACACCATGGTGGACGGCAAGCTCACGCTGACCGGGCCGCTGGCCCAGACGATGATGATGTGCGCCGACCAGGCCCTCGTCGACCAGGACGCCTGGTTCGCCAGCGTGCTGGAGGCGAGCCCGGTGGTCACCCTCGACGGCGACGCGATCGTCCTGACGACGGACGACACCGTGCTGCGCGGCCGGGACAAGGAGGTCGCGAACCCCGACCTGCCGCTCGAGGGCACCGTCTGGACGATCACGAGCCGCATCGACGGCGGCGAGAACGGCGCGGTCTCCAGCGAGCTCTGGATGGAGCAGTCGCAGCTGACCTTCGAGCCGGGCGGCCGCCTGCAGGGCAGCACCGCGTGCGGCGGCGTCCTCGGCACGTGGGAGGCGGACGCGTCGGGCGAGCAGGTCACCATCACGCTCGAGCCCCACGGGCCGTGCACCGGCGACCAGGGCAAGCTGGAGGAGCAGACGTTCTCCTACCTCTCGGGCCCGCTCACGGCCGACATCGACGCCGACCAGCTGACGCTGACCCAGCCGAGCGGGAACGGCGTGGTGCTGAAGGCGGCCGGCGAGGCGGAGGCGAGCACGATCTCCGAGGCGGCCACGACGGGCTGACCCGTCTCGGAGTTCTGGCTCTTCCCCGATAGGCGACACGGCGCCGCGGGGAACTGCGCGCCTCGTCGCTTGACGGCACCGTGGGCGCCGTGCTGAAATCGACCGATCGAATTACGTATCGACCGATCGAAAGAGGGCGCGGTGCCGACCACGCTGACCGACGTCCAGCAGGAGCTCCAGGCCGTCGCGCGCGAGTTCGCCGCGCGCGAGATCCGTCCCGTGGCGGCGCACCACGACGCCACCGAGGAGTTCCCGCGCGACGTCTTCCTGAAGGCCGCGGAGATCGGCCTCACGTGCTTCGACATCCCGGAGGAGTACGGCGGCGGGGGCATCGAGGACCTCATGACGGCGTGCCTCATCGCCGAGGAGCTGACCTGGGGCGACGCCGCGATCGGCAACCTCATCTGCTCCGCGGGCTTCTTCGCCGGCACCGTCCTCGAGCTCGGCACCGACCAGCAGAAGCAGCGCTGGGTGCCGCCGCTGTGCGGGCCCGACCCGCTGCTCGGGGCCCTCGCGACGACGGAGCCCGAGGCCGGGTCGGACGCGGGCTCGATCGCGACGCACGCCGCGCGGACCCCGGACGGCTACGTGCGTCAACGGGCAGAAGACGTGGATCTCGAACGCCGGCGTGTCGGCGTTCTACCTGGTCTTCGCGACCGTCGCGCCCGGCACGCGCTCGAAGGGCATCACGGCCTTCGTCGTGGAGCGCGACGACCCGGGCTTCGAGGTCGGGCCCAAGATGGGGAAGCTCGGCCAGCGCTGCATCCCGACCGCCGAGCTCTTCCTGCACGACGTCGCCCTGCCCGAGGACCGGCGCATCGGCGACGAAGGCCAGGGCTTCCACGGCCTGATGGAGAAGTTCGACCGCTCGCGCGTCGCACCTCGCCGCGGCCGAGGTCGGCCTGGGCCGCGCGGCGCTGGAGTACGCGGTCGAGTACGCCTCCGAGCGCAAGACGTGGGGCAAGCCGATCCACGTCAACCAGGCCGTGTCGTTCCGCCTCGTGGACGCGCGCATGAAGCTCGACCAGGCGCGGCTCATGGCCCACCACGCGGCGCGCGCTCGCCGACGCCGGCCAGCCGTTCGCCACCGAGGCGGCGATGGCCAAGCTGGCGGCCAGCGAGGCGGCGTGGTTCTGCGCCTGGGCGTGCTGCCAGACGCTGGGCGGCTACGGCTACTCGCGGGAGTACCCGGCGGAGCGCTGGCTGCGCGACGCCAAGCTCGAGGAGATCTGGGAGGGGACGAGCGACATCATGCGGCTCATCATCTCGCGCGGGATGTTCCCCCGTGGCTAGCGCCGTGGGCACCCGCATCGGCGGGCACGTCGTCGTCGACAGCCTGCGGGCGTGCGGCGCCGAGGCGGTCTTCGGCCTGCCGGGCATCCACGCGCTCGCGATCTGGGAGGGGATGCGCAGCGGCGGCGCCGGCCTGACGTACGTCGGGCACCGCACCGAGCTCGCCGCCGGCTTCGCGGCCGACGGCTACGCGCGCTCCACGGGCCGCACGGCGACCCTGCTGACGACGACCGGCCCCGGCTCCTTCGTCGCGGCCTGCGCGCTCATGGAGGCGAAGACCTCCTACGTGCCGCTGGTCAACATCGTCTCGCAGATCCCGCGGGCGATCATCGACCAGGACCGCGGCTTCCTGCACGAGCTGCCGCGCCAGACGGACGTCTTCCGGCCGCTGACGAAGGCCGTGCTGCGCGCCCAGAGCGCCGAGAGCCTGCCGCACGTGCTGGCGCAGGCCTACCGCCTGGCCGCCACGGCGCCCCAGGGCCCGGTGATGGTCGAGGTGCCGGTCGACGTCCTGGAGGGCGCGACCAACGTGACCGTGCCCGACGACCTCGACGCCGCGCCCGCCGCGCCGCAGGCCGCGCCGGACGGCGCCGTCGCCCGCGCCGCCGAGCTGCTGGCGGGCGGCCGAGCGGCCGGTGCTGTGGGCCGGCGGCGGCGTGCTGCGGGCCGGCGCGCAGGCCGAGCTGCGGGCCCTCGCGGAGCGGCTCGACGCGCCCGTCTGCACCACCTACATGGGCCGCGGGGCGCTGCCCGACTCGCACCCGCTCGCGGTCGGCGCCGGCTGCGACGAGACGGCGTTCCAGGAGCTCCTGCGCGACGCCGACGTCGTGCTCGCCGTCGGCACCGAGCTCGGCGCCGAGACGACCGGCCAGTGGGGCCTCGAGCTGCACGGCGAGCTCATCCACCTCGACGTCCGCGCCGAGCACATCGGCCGCACCTACGCCACGGCGGTCGGGCTCGCCGGCGACGCGCGGCCGACCCTCGCCGCCCTCGCGCAGGCCGTGCCCGGCGCGCAGCGCGACGGCGCCGTCCGCGCGGCGGCCGTGCGGGAGCGCATCGCCCGGGGCCTCGCCGCCATGGGCATGGACACGGAGCGCGAGCTGCTCGCGACGATCCGCGCCGCGATCCCGCCCGAGGGCGTGACGACCTTCGACATGACGATCCTCGGCTACTGGGCCGCGCCGCACCTGCCGGTCGAGCGCGGCGGCTCGTTCCTCTACCCGCTGGGCTCGGGCACGCTCGGCTACGCCTGGCCGGCGGCGCTCGGCGCGAAGGTCGGCAACCCCGACGTGCCCGTGGTGGCCGTGCACGGCGACGGCGGCTTCCTCTACGCGACGCAGGAGCTCGCCACCGCGCGCCAGCACGGGATCGCGGCCAAGCTCGTGCTGGTCGACGACCACGCGTACGGGATCCTCAAGGTCTACCAGTCGGGCGCCTACGAGGCCACGCACGCCGTCGACCTCGTGCAGCCCGACTTCGAGGCGCTGGCCGGCGCCTACGGCGTGCCCGTCTTCCCCTGCGAGGCCGACGGCTTCGCGCAGGCCCTCGACCGCGCCCTCGCCGTCGACGGCCCCGCCGTGACCCTGCTGCGCCATCCCCTGCGCGTGGCGCAGGTAACTCCCTAAGGACGCCAGATGGACCTCGCCCTCACCCCCCGGCAGCTCGAGATCCGCGAGCGCTCCCGGCGCTACTGCGACGAGCACCTGCTGCCGCTGGAGCTCACCTGCGACGAGCAGGACGGCCTCACCCGCGCGCAGCTCGACGGCGCGCTGCGGGCGGTGCTCGACGAGCGCCTGCACGCGGTCAACATGCCCGCCGAGTGGGGCGGCCAGGGCTACACGCTGCCTGGAGCAGGTGATCTCGCAGGAGCAGCTCGGCCGCTCGACCAACGCCCTGTGGGACGTCGTCTGGCGGCCGGCCAACGTCCTGCGCCACTGCACCGACGAGCAGCGCGAGCGCTACCTGCTGCCCGAGATCCAGGGCGAGCGGCGCTACGCGTACGCCATCACCGAGCCCGGCGCCGGCTCCGACCCCTCCCGCCTCGCCACCACCGCCCGCCGCGACGGCGACCAGTGGGTGATCGACGGCGAGAAGTGGTTCGTGACCGTCGGCGACATCGCGGACTACCTGATCGTGGTGGCCGACGCCGAGGGCCACGGCCCGACGACCTTCCTCGTCGACAAGGACACGCCCGGCGTGCGCGAGCTGCGACGGCCGCGCTACATGCACGCGTTCGTCTACGAGCATCCCGAGTTCGGCTTCGAGGGCGTCCGGGTCGGCGACGGGCAGATCCTGGGCGGCCTCGGCGAGGGGCTGACGCAGGCCAAGGAGTGGTTCGTCGAGGAGCGCATGATGATCGCCGCGCGCTGCCTCGGCGGGGCCGAGCGGGCGCTCGAGGTCGCGCTCGCGTACGCCACCGAGCGCGAGCAGTTCGGGCAGGCCATCGTCGGCTACCAGGGCGTCGGCTTCCAGCTCGCCGACAGCGCCGTGGAGCTCGCCGCCGCGCGCGCCCTGACCTACACGACGGCCTGGGAGATCGACCGCGGCCAGCTCGACCCGCGCACCCTGCACGCCCGCGCAGCCGCCGTGAAGCTGCACGCCTCCGAGATGGCCGGTCGCGTCGTCGACCGTGCCGTGCAGGTGCTCGGCGGCCGCGGCTACATGCGCGAGAACCCCGTCGAGCGGCTGTACCGCGACCTGCGCGTCGACCGCATCTGGGAGGGGACGTCGGAGATCCAGCGCGTCGTGCTCGCCAACGAGCTCGTCAAGCGCGGCGTGGCGGGGGTGGCGGGCTGGCCCGAGCCCGCGGAGGCGGCGGTCTCGGCCTGATGGCGCGCATCTCCGTCGAGGCCCAGCGGCGCGAGCAGATCCTCGGAGCGGCGATCGACGTCGTCGCCCGCAAGGGCTACGAGGCCACGACCCTGCGCGACGTCGCCGACGCCGCCGGGACCTCGACGGGCACCGTCAACTACTACTTCGCCAACAAGGACGACGTGCTGGCCTCGGCCCTCGTCGAGGTGGCGGAGCGGTTCCGCCGGCGCGTCGACGAGGCGCTCGACGGCGTCGACGACCCGCGCGAGCGGCTGCTGGCCGTGGCCGACGCCTGCAACCCCGACACGCCGGACGCCGTCGCGAACCAGGTGGTGTGGACGGAGTTCTGGGTGCGCGCCGCGCGCAACGAGCAGCTCCGCGACCTCCATGCCGGCCTCTACGACGACTGGCGCCGGCGCATCGCGTCGATCGTCCGCGCCGGCGCCGCCCGCGGCGCCTTCCGCCAGGTCGACGCGTACGAGTGGGCCTGCCAGTTCGCGGCCCTGCTGGACGGCCTGGCGCTGCACGTCATCCTGCACCCGGGCGCGCTCGGCGCCGCCGGGATGGCGTCGAGCTGCCGCGCCTTCGTGGCCGGGACGCTCGACGCCGACGTGGCTCAGCCGGCGAGCGAGACCGGCTCGCCCGTGTCCGCCGAGCGATAGACCGCCTCGATCGCGCGCGCCTGGCCGATCGTCTCGTCGCGCCCGATCAGCACCTCGCCGTCCGTCTGGATGGCGCGCGTCACGTCGGCGACCTCGCAGGGCGTAGGAGTTCGACCGGCGTCACGCGCCGCTCCTCGCCGTCGACGATCACCACGCCCTGCCGGCAGTGCCACGGGTCGGGGACGCGCACGATGCCGTGCTCGCCGACCACCTCGATGCCCTGGGTGCTCGCGGTGAACGTGGACGCGAACGTGGCGGTGAAGCCGCTCGGGAACTCCAGCACGCCGGTCATGCGCAGGTCGGCGTGGCCGGGCCCGGGCTCGTGGCGCGCGAAGACCCGCGTCGGCTCCTCGCCCGCGATCATGCGCGAGCCGTTGATGCAGTAGCAGCCGACGTCCATCAGCGACCCGCCGTCGACGGCGTCGAGCCGGTGGTTGGTCTGGTCCTCCAGCCGGAAGCCGAACGTCGCGTGCATCGACTCCAGCCGGCCGATCTCGGTCAGCGCCTCGCGCAGGAGCTGCGTCTGCGGGTTGTGGCGCCACATGAACGCCTCCGACAGCAGCAGGCCGAACGCCTCCGCGCGCCCGAACGCCTCCACGGCCTCGTCGGCCCGCCGCGTGTACGGCTTCTCGCACAGCACGTGCTTGCCGGCTTCCAGCGCGCGCATCGTCCAGTCGTGGTGCATGCCGTTGGGCAGGCAGATGTAGACGGCGTCGATGTCCGGGTCCCCGAGCATGGCGTCGTAGCCCTCGATGGCCCGCGGCACCCCGTGCTGCTCGGCGTACTCCCGGGCCTTGGCGCCGTCCCGGCTGGCGACGGCCACCACCTCCGCGTCCCCCGCGGCCTCGCGCACCCCCTCGACGAGCGGGATGGCGATCTTGGCTGTTCCGAGGACGCCCCAGCGGACGGGCGCCATCTACGCCGCCCGCCGCTGGCGCGAGATCGCGTCGACGGACGCCGCCAGCAGGAGCACGAGGCCCTGCACGATGAACTTCGGGCCGGACTGCGTGAAGTCGATGCCGGCCACCGTGCCCATCAGGCCGAGGCCGTTGTCGATCGTCGCGACCACCAGGCCGCCGACGACGGGATAGATCAGCTTGCCGCGCCCGCCGAAGAGGCTGACGCCGCCGATCGCGGCCGCGCCCACCGCGCGCAGCAGGGTGTCGTTGCCGCCGGTCTGCGGGCTGACCGAGTTGAGCTGCGAGGCGAGCGCCATGCCCGCGAGGCAGGCCACGAGGCCCGTCATGATGAAGCAGGACATCTTCACCCAGCGGACGTTGATGCCCGCGCGCCGCGCCGCCTCGACGTTGCCGCCGATGGCGTACACGGCGCGGCCCCATCCGCTGCGCGAGATCAGCAGGTGCAGGCCGACGACCGTGACCAGGATGACGAGGACGGCCCACGGCACGCCCTGGAGCTCCCGGACCGCGCCGGCGAAGGCGCGGTTCTGGTTGAGGAGGTACGTCGCGATGCCCCAGCCGGCCGCGATGAGGATCGCCTTGACGACGATCGAGCCGAGCGGCTCGGCGTTGAGCCCGGCCTTGCGGCGGCTGCTCGTGCGCAGGAGCGCCAGCGCCAGGTAGCCGGCGACGACGGCGGCCCACAGGATCCAGCCGACGATCGGCTCCATGTTGCGGTTGACGATCCCGATGATCAGCTCGTTGCGGACCGAGATCGTGCCGCCCTCCCGGGCGATCTGCAGGACGATGCCCTGGATCCCGAAGGAAGAACGCCAGGGTCACGACGAAGGCTGGGATCCCGATTCTCGCGACCAGGAAGCCGATGACCGCGCCGACGGTGGCGCCGACCAGGAAGCCCGTCGGGATCGCGATCCACGGCGAGATGCCGTGCGGCGGCGCCATCATCCACGCCATCGTCACGACGGAGAGGCCGGCGGTGTAGCCCGCGGCGAGGTCGATCTCGCCGAGCAGCAGCACGAACGTGACGGCGACGCCGAGCAGGATGACCCACGTCGCCTGGGTGATCAGGTTCGCGAAGTTGCCCTTCGACAGGAACCGGTCGGCGAAGATGCCGAAGAAGACCGTCAGCGCGATCAGGCCGAGCAGGGCGGGGGTGACGCCGAGGTCGCCGCCCTTCGTCGGGATCAGCGACGCCTTGAGCGCCTGCGCCGTCGACAGGTGCGCCTCGTCGACGGCGAACGCGGCGCGGCCGGCCTCGCTGTCGAGGTTCCCGAGGGGGTCGTCGGTGGTCTTCGCCATCTCTCCCCCTTCAGATCTCGACGCGCTCGGCGCGCGCCAGGCCGAGGTCGCCGGAGCGCCCGGTGGTGATGAGCTCGATGACCTGGGTGATGTTCGTGTCCTCGCGCTTGACCTCGGCCGCGACGTGCCCCAGGAAGAGCGTGACGATGCGGTCGGCCACCTCGAACACGTCGTTCATGTTGTGCGAGATGATCACGACCCCGAGGCCCTGCTCCGCGAGCCGCTTGACGAGGTCGAGGACCTGCGCGGTCTGCGCGACGCCGAGGGCCGCGGTGGGCTCGTCCAGGAGGACGACCCGGGAGTTCCAGAGGACGGCCTTGGCGATGGCCACGGTCTGCCGCTGACCGCCGGAGAGGGACGCGACGAGCTGCCGCACGCTCTGCACCGTCCGCACGGAGAGGTCGGAGAGCGTCTTGCGCGCCATCACCTCCATGTGCGGCTCGTCGAGCCCCTGCCAGTTCTTCAGCTCCCGGCCCAGGAACATGTTCTGGACGATGTCGAGGTTGTCGGCGAGGGCGAGATCCTGGTACACGACCTCGATGCCCAGCGCGGCGGCGTCCTTGGGCCCGTGGATGGTGACCGGCTGGCCCTCGAAGAGGATCTCGCCGCTGTCGGTGGTGTAGACGCCGGTGACGCACTTCACCATCGTCGACTTGCCGGCGCCGTTGTCACCCACCAGCGCGGTGACCTGCCCGGGATAGACGGTGAAGTCGACGTCATGCAGGACGTGTACCGGCCCGAAGCTCTTGTTGATCGCCTTGAGCTCGAGGATCGGCTGGCCGTTCCCTGCCTGCTGCACCGACTGGCCCCCCTCCGAACGTGGAGGGGGCGCCCGCTCGGCAGCGGGCGCCCCCTGTGTTGTCGCGTCGAGCCTACAGCTTCGTGCTACTGGATGCCCGCCGTCGGCGCACGCGTCGGCGAGCTCCGGGGTGCACACGTCCTCGACCTTGACGAAGCCGTCGTCGATGACGTCCTTCACGTTGTCCTCGAAGATCGGCTGGACGTCGAGGAGGACGGCGGGCACCTGCCGGCCGCTCTCGGTGTCCTCGATCGTCGTGCCGCCCGTGTCGGGCTCCTGCCCGCTGAGCAGGGCGACGGCAGCGGCGGCGGCCGCAGCGGCCTGGTCCTTGACCGCCTTGTAGACCGTCATGCACTGGTCGCCGGCGAGGATGTTGCGCAGACCCTCGGGGGTCGCGTCCTGCCCGGTCACCGGGATCTGCAGGTTGTTCTTCTTGTTGACCGCGATGACCGCGTTGGCGAGGCCGTCGTTGGCGGCCAGGACGCCGTCGATCTTGCCGTTGGCCTTCGTGAGCATCTGCTCGTAGATCTGGCCGCCCTTCTGGTTGTCCCAGTCGGGCACGGACTGGTCGTCGACCTTGGTCCACTCACCCGCGTCGAACTTCGGGTTGATCTTCGAGTCGTACCCCTGCTTGAACAGGGTCGCGTTGTTGTCCGTCGGCGAGCCGTTGAGCACGGCGATCGCCGGCTTCTCGACGCCCTTGTCGGTGATGCACTTGATCAGGCCGTCGCCCTGTGCCTCGCCGACCTTCACGCCGTCGAACGACACGTACACGTCCGCGAGCCCGTTGAGCGTGAGGCGGTCGTAGTCGATCGTCTTCACGCCCGCGTCAGCCGCCTTCTGCTCGATCGCGGCGCCCGACTCGGAGTCGAGGTTCGTGATCATCAGGACGGTCGCGCCGCTCGTGATCATCTGATCCGCGATCGTCGCCATGCGGTTCTTGTCGCCCTCGGCGTTCTGGATCTCGTACTCCACGCCCGCGGCCTCGAAGGCCTCCTCGAGGAGCGGACGGTCGAACGACTCCCAGCGGATCGACGACTTCGTGTCGGGCAGGATCACGCCGATCTTGCCCGTGGGCGCAGCGCCGGACTCTGCCGAGCTGGCCGCCTCCGAGGCGGCCGACGTGGCCTCCTCGACGGCCGAGCTCGCAGCCGACTCCGCCTCGCTCGCCACGGACTCCGCGGCGCTCGTTGCCTCCTCGACGGCGCTCGATGCCTCCGCCGCCGCCGACGTCGCCGGTGCAGCAGCCGACGACGAAGAGTCCCCGTCGTCGTCGCCGCCGCATCCCGCGGCCACCAGCGCCAGCAGGGCTGTAGCGCCAACGAGTGTGGCGCCCCTCCAACCAAAGCTACCCATCCCGCCTCCTCCTCATCATGGGGATTAGTAGGTTGGTGCGACAAACTATTCCCGGCCTCGGGAGATGTCAAGACCTGGTGAACCCGGTTTTCGCTCGGAAACGCTTTCGGAGAGCGGCGTCGCCCACGCGCACACGGTGCGGTGTGACGTCACCCGCACGAACCGGACGGCGACGCCGCGCCGCTCTGCGTGCCGCCCGCGCGCCGGGCGGGCGCTCAGTCGCCGACGGCGGTGGCGCGCACGCGACGGCGCAAGGCGTCGCCGTTGCGGCCCACGAGCCACGGGCGGTCGAGCACCGCCCGCAGGTGGGCGGCCGCCGCGCCGCGCATGGCAGCGCGCCCGCCGAGCGCCGACGGCCGCACGTCGAACGTCGAGTAGTCGGCGGCCAGCACGTGCCGTGACAGTGCGGCCCGCACGCGCGCCGCGAGCCAGGGCGCAAGGGGCGTGAACGAGCCCCCGAGGATGACGCACTGCAGGTCGAGCAGGTTGACGGCGCTCGCGACGGCCATGCCGAGCGCGTCGCCGGCCCGCTCGAGCGCGGCGGTGGCCGCGGCGTCCCCGTTCCCGGCCCGCCCGGCGATGAGCTGCGCGACGGCGTGCTCGCCGAGTCCGGGCGGCACCACGAGGCCCGACGCCTCGCGGATCGCCTCGACGCCGGCGACCGTCTCCAGGCAGCCGCGCGCCCCGCAGGCACAGGGCAGGCCGCCCGGCTCGACCGTCACGTGGCCGAGCTCGCCCGCGAAGCCGCGCGCGCCCCGGTACAGCTCCTCGCCGATCACGATGCCGCTGCCGACGCCGACCTCGCCCGTGACGTGCACGAAGCCGTCGAGCCCCTGGGCCGCGCCGCCCCAGAGCTCCGCGAGGGCCGAGAGGTTGGCCTCGTTCTCGACGGCGACGGGGACGGCGTGCAGGTCGAGCCGGCCGGCCAGCTCCTCGGCGATCGGCACCCGCGTCCAGCCCAGGTTCGGCGCCCGCAGCAGCGTGCCGGTGGCGACGTCGACCAGGCCGGGCACCGCCACGCCCACGCCGACCACGCGCAACCCGTCGGAGTGCGCCCGCTGCAGCACGTCCTCCACCAGCACG
Source organism: uncultured Actinomycetota bacterium (assembly GCA_963767885.1). Taxonomy (GTDB): domain Bacteria; phylum Actinomycetota; class Thermoleophilia; order Gaiellales; family F1-60-MAGs149; genus CAVYFW01. The sequence goes on along the minus strand of CAVYFW010000007.1, from coordinate 68,335 downwards.
GCCAGCCGCTGCAGGGCCGGTGCCGGCGAGGACTGGCGCAGGTCGACGTGCTCGGCCGCCTCCAGCCGCACGGCGCCGGTCAGGTCCTCCAGGCAGACGGCCAGGCGGTCGACGTTGATCTCCGCGCCCACGGCGACCGTCGCGGGGCTGAGCGCGACCGGCGTCGCGGGGCGCCCGACGCGCGACGGCCGTCCGGCATCGAGCTCCTCGCGCACCAGCCCGAGGTCGACGAGCTCCGCCACGAGGCTCGACACCGTCGACTTGTTGAGGCCGGTCTCCGAGGCCAGCGCCGCCCGCGACAGCGGCCCAGCGGCGTTCAGGCGCCGCACGATCACGCCGAGGTTGGTGCGTCGTACCGCGGTCGGGTCTGCGCGTTCGCGCATCAGCTCCGCATCCCTGGAAGGCGTGGCATAGCGTCTGGCCGGAACGGACGCCCGCGGGCCGCCGCGGGATTCGTTGGGAGTCCCAACATACAGGCAGAGGACGGGGTCGTGTCAAGCACCGGGCGGCCGCTCGGTGTCCGGCCTGCCCTACCCTTCGGCCGCATGGAGCCCGTCGTGCTGCGGGGGGACGGGATCGCCGTCGAGGACGTCGTCCGGGTCGCGCGGGAGCGGGTCCCGGTCACCCTCGGGGACGAGGCACGGGCGCGGCTCCGCGCCGGCCGCGACGCGCTCGACGCCGCCATCGCGGCCGGCACGCCCGTCTACGGGGCGACGCGCGGCCTGGGTCCGCGCAGCGGCGAGGCGACGCCGCCCGACCCCGCCCGCGAGCACGTCGTCATCCGCGCCCGCGCCGCGTCCGTGGGGCCGCCGCTGGCGGACGACGTCGTGCGCGCCGCCCTGTGCGCCCGGCTCGCGGGGCTCGCGGCCGGCGGGGCCGGGGTCGCGCCCGCCACCGCCGAGGCCCTCGCCGGCCTGCTGGAGCGCGACGCGCCGCCGGTGGTGCCGGGCATCGGCTCCGTCGGGATGGCCGACCTCGTCCTGCTCGCGCACGCCGCGCTGCCGCTGGTCGAGGGCCCCGCGCTGGCGCCCAAGGACGGCCTCGCGCTGGTGGCCACGAACGCCGTCGCGGCCGGCTGGGGCGCCCTGCTGGTGCACGACGCGGAGGCCGTGCTGCGCCGCGCCGACGAGACCGCCGCCCTCAGCCTCGAGGCGTACGTCGCCAGCCTCTCGCCGTTCGACGCCCGCGTCGCGGCCGCGCGGCCGGCCGCCGGGCAGGTCGAGGCGGCGGCCCGCCTGCGGGCGCTGCTGGCCGGCAGCGCGCTGGAGCGGCCCGGCGCCGCCCGCCGGCTGCAGGACCCGCTCTCCTTCCGCTGCCTGGCCTCCGTGCACGGCTGCGCGATCGCGGCGCTCGCGGCGGCTCGCGCGGCAGTGGAGGTGGAGCTCGCCGCGGCCAGCGACAACCCGCTCGTGGTGGCAGACGACGGCGCGGTCCTGCCGAACGGCAACTTCCACGCCGGCGCCCTGGCCCTCGCCGTCTCAGGGCTCGCGCTGGCGCTGCACGGCGTGGCGGCGGCCAGCGCCGCGCGCGTCACCCACCATCTGGACACGCGCTCCAGCGACCTCCCGCGCTGCCTCTCGACCGCGGTCGGCACGCCCGCGGGGCTCGCGCCGCTGCAGAAGGCGGCGTCCGCGCTCGTGCTCGAGATCCGCCGGCTGGCGGCGCCGGTGACGCTCGACGCGACGGACGCGGCGCTCGGCGTCGAGGACCTGACGGCCCCGGCGCTGCAGGCCATCGCCGACGCCGCCACGATCGTCGAGCGGCTGCGCCTGGTGCTGGCCGTCGAGCTCGTCTGCGCGGCGCAGGCGATCGACCTGCGGGGCACCGTCGACGAGCTCGGCGCCGCGACGGCGGAGGTCCACCGCCTCGTGCGCCGGCACGTGGAGCCGCTCGGCGAGGAGCGTCCGACGGGGCCGGACGTGGATCGCCTGGCCGGCGCCCTGGCCTGAGGACGCGTCAGGCGAAGCGCAGCGTCTGGCCGATGCCGAGGCGCCGCGCCTTCTCCACGAGCGCGTAGCCGAGCGCGACGTCGGTGGTCGAGAGCCCGCGGTGCCAGAAGAGGATGGTCTCCTCCGGCGCCTCGCGGCCTGGCCGGCGCCCGGCCACCACCTCGCCGAGCTCGGCGTGCAGCGTCTCGCGCGTCAGCAGGCCCTGGTCGACGTGGCGCCGCAGCGCGCCGAACGGGCCGGCGCCGGCCTGGCCCCAGTCGTCGACGACGACCTTGTCCATGCGCTCCAGCAGGTCGAGCTCGACGGCGCTCATCGTCCCGTACGGCACCACCAGCGCGCCGGGCTCGATCCACGCCGTCCGCAGCAGCGGCTCCGGCGCGCGCAGCCGGCTGGCCTCCACGACGACGTCCGCGCCGCGCACGCACGACTCCCAGTCGTCGACGGCGACGACCTCGGCGTCGAGCTCCGCGTCGAGCCGGGCCGCGAAGGCCTCCCGGCTCTCGGGCCGCCGCGAGTGCACGCGCACCAGCTCCAGGTCGAGCACGCGCGCCAGCAGGCGCACGTTCCAGTAGGCGGTGCCGCGGCTGCCGACGTGGCCGAGCACGCGCGCGTCCCGGCGGGCCAGGTGGCGGGCGCCGAGCGCGGTCACGGCGCCGGTGCGCATCTCGGTGATGCCGGTGGCGTCGACGATCGCGACGGGCACGCCGGTCGCGGGGTCGAACAGGTTGAGCACGGCGAGCTCGGACGGCAGGCCGAGGCGATGGTTGTCCACGAAGTCGCCCACCACCTTCACGCCCGCGAGGCCGAGCGGGTGCACGACGCCGCGCAGCACGTTGAAGTGCCCGTCGACGCCGCCTCCCGGCACCAGGTGGACGCGCGGCTCGAGCACCGTCAGGCCCTCGCCCTGCGCGCGGAGGGCGGCCTCGACGGCGTCCAGGATCTCGTCGTCCGTCAGCGCGAGGAGCTCGACGTCCGGGCCGTTCAGGTAGAGGAGCTGGATCGGCTCCATCACGCTCCGGCTACGGCACGTCCCAGTCGACGGCGCGGCCGCCGAGCGTGCCCGACCAGTGCCGCTCGTCCAGCACCAGGCGCCCCGTCGCGCGCCGGTCGCCGCTGATGCGCAGGTTGGCCTCCGTCTCGCGCTCCTTGAAGCGCACCATCCCCGTCACCTGCACGCCGGGGACGAAGGTGTAGCCGCGCAGGCGCACCAGCAGGTTGAAGTCGCCGTCGACGTCGAGCACCGCGGTGCCCTGCCGCAGGCCCGTGAGGATCAGGCCGTCGCGGCGCGTGAACTCCGTGGCGAGCGCGAAGGCGAAGTCGAGGTCGTCGATCGTCATGCGCACGGCCTGCAACGCCCGCGAGCGGATGCCGCCCAGGCCGGGGGCGAGCGGCACGGCGTCCAGGCGCTGCGGCGGCAGCGGCGCGACGGGGGTCCGCTGGCCGTTGCGCAGGCACGGCCGCTTGACCGGGCGGCCCGTCATGAAGCGGCGCATCGCCGTGTCGGCGCAGCGGGCGCTGCCGACGACGGAGTGGCCCTGGTTCGGCACGATGACGACCTCGGAGCCCGGGATGCGCGCGGCCACGCGGCGGGCCTCGGCGACCGTGGTGCGGGTGTCGTCGAGCCCGTTCAGGATCAGCGCCGGCACCTGCGGCAGCGGCGTGAAGGCCTGCGGCTCCGGCCCGTACGGCCAGCCCAGGCAGGTGCCCATGAGGTCGTTGCGGGCGAGCACGCCGCGGCTGAAGGGCCCGAGGCGGGCGTCCGGCACGGCGGCGGCGGCCGCATCGAGGGCGGCGAGCCGGTCGGCGGGCGACGCGTCGGCCGCCCACGGCAGGCGGGTGTCGAGGCAGCTCGTGGCGACGAAGAGGGCGATCGACAGCTCGGCCGGCTCGAAGCGATCGTTGGGCGACGGCCGCACCAGGCGCAGCAGCGGCGCGGCGTCGCCGGCCAGCGCGGCCTTCACCGCCCCGGGGAGGAGCACCCGCTTGATCGGCTCGAGGTCGCCGGTGACGATGAGGTCGAGCAGCGCCGTCGGCTGCAGCGGCCCCCCGAAGCTCGCGGCGTAGGGCTTGCCGGTCTTGTCCACCGACGTACCGGCCAGCGCCGCCGTCGCGAGCCGCGCGTCGAGCGTCCGCACGTCGGCCGGGAGGTCGCGCGTGATGCGCTTGCAGGCCGGGCGCTCGCAGAGGCGGTCGAGCACGCGCGGCACGGTCTCCAGCGTGTCGAGCGCGAAGCCGTCGTTCGCCTCGGGATCGACGACCGAGTCGAGCACCAGCCGCGAGACGTGCTGCGGGAACGCCGCCGCGTAGCCCTGGGCGACGACCGTGCCGTAGGAGACGCCGCCGAGCGCGAACCGCCGCACGCCGAGGGCCGAGCGGACGGCCTCGAGGTCGGCCACGGTGTCGGCCGTCGCGTAGTGGGCCGCGGCGGCGCCGATGTCGTTCGCGCACTGGCTGGCCGCCTCGGCCGCGTCGTGGAACGGGTCGTCCCCGTACGGCGGCGGCAGGACGTCGTCCTCCAGCCCCTCGCAGCGCAGCACGCCGCTGCGGCCGGTGCCGCGCTGGTCGACCGAGACGATGTCCCAGCCCGGCGCGATGCCCTGCAGGTACTGCTCGTACTCGCCGTCGGTGTCGAAGATCCCCTCCTGCCCGGGGCCGCCGGACAGGAAGATGAAGACGCCGCGGTACGGCTGCCGCCCGGCGCGCAGGCGCTCCACGCGCAGCGGGATGCGGCCCGGAGTGACGCCCGTGCGATCGAGCGGCACCCACACGGTCGTGCAGTCGAACCCCGTCTTGCTGGGGCAGGGGTGGAACGCCGCCGCGCCGGCGGGTGGCGCGATGGCGGCCGCTGCGACGAGGGCGACGAGTGCGAGCAGGACCCTACGCACTGCCACCTCCCAGCAGGCCGAGGATGTCGAGGACGACGGGCTCGTCGCCGAGGAAGCCGACCAGGAAGCCGGACGTGGCCTGCAGCGTGCCGTGCGCGCCGCGTCCGCGGACGCGCAGCGGGTCGCCGCTGACGGTGTTGGCGGAGACGGCGATGGTGCCGGTGACCGTGACGCCGCCGACGGCGCTCCAGCGGTCGAGCACGACCGTCAGGTGGCCGCTGCGGACGCGAGCCGTCGCGCGGCCGCTGCGCAGCGCGCCCGCGCGCCAGCGTCCGGCGACGGCCGTGCCCTGGCCGAGCTGCGCGGCGTAGACCGCGTCCTGGAGCGCCACGGCGACCGCCGTCAGCGTGCGGCCGCGGCTCGCGTCGAAGCCGGGCGCACGGCGCGTCCTGCCGAGCGTCGCCGGGGTGAAGGGCGGCGGCAGCACGGGCCGGCCGGCGCTGGCGCAGGGGTTGCCGACCGCGACGCCGCGCACGAAGCGCCGCAGCGCCTGCCGCGCGCAGCTGCGGGCGGCGAGCAGCGCGTGGCCGCCGTGCGGGACGGCGACGGCGGTCGCGTGCGGGAAGCGGGCCGCGATGCGGGCGACGGCCTCGGCGGGCGCCTGCACGTCCTCCCGCCCGCTCAGCACCAGCACCGGCACGTCGGGCAGCGTGCCCGCCGGCAGCGCCTGCGGACCCTCGGGCCAGGCGGTGCAGAGCTGCGCCAGCGAGCCGCCGAGCAGGGCGCCGCGCCCGAACGGGGCCAGTGCGGCGTCCGGCACCGCCCCCGCCGCAGCGATGAGGGCGGCGGCGCGGTCGGCGGCGGGCGTCGCGTCGGTCCAGGGCAGCGACGCGTCGCGGCAGCCGGTGGCCAGACGGGTCGCGGCGGCGTCCTGCGCCGCGGGCTGGTCGGGCTCGACGGCGCGGGCGGCGAGCCGCAGCAGCGGCGCCGGGTCGTTGGCGACGGCCGAGCGCACCGCGGCCGGCACGCCGGCGCGCAGCGCGGGGAGCCGATCGCCGGCCGCCAGCAGGTCGAGCAGCGCGCGCGGGTCGCGCGGGCCGCCGAAGCCGGCGCGCGCCCGCCGGCCGTTGGGCAGCGCGACGGTGCCGGTGACCGGGCGCGCCCGCAGGCGCCGGTCGAGCTTCGTCAGGTCGCCCAGCGGATCCCGGGTGGCGCCCCGGCAGGCGCCCTTCGCGCAGATCTCCCGCAGCACGGGCGTGACGGAGCGCAGCCGCTCGAGGGCGAGCCCGTCCAGCGCCTCGGGGTCGACGGGCGTGTCGAGCACCAGGCGCGCGACGCGGTCGGGATGGGCCCGGGCGTAGGCGAGCGCCGCGACGGCCCCGTAGCCGACGCCGCCCAGCACGAGGCGGTCGGCCCCCAGCTCGGCGCGCAGCTGCTCCACGTCCTCGACGGTGGCGCCGGTGCCCATGAACGCGCGGCGGGCGCCGAGCCGGGCGGCGCAGTCCGCGACGCGCTCGCGCGCCGTGCCGAGCGGCACGCCGCCGCGCCAGCACGCCGGCGATGCCCGGGCAGTCGAGCGCCGTCTGGCCGGTGCCGCGGGGGTCGAGCAGCACGAGGTCGAGGCCGCGCGCGGCGTTGCGGACGAGCCGCGCGGTCGCGTCGCCGCGGCCCGGCACCAGGCCAGGCTCGCCCGGCCCGTCGGGGAGCAGGACGAAGACGCCGCGGCGCGGCCCGCGGGCGGCCAGGCGGTGCACGCGCAGGTCGAGCGTGCCGGCGACGGCGCCCGTGCGGTCGAGCGGCACCGTCAGCGTGCCGCAGGCGATGCCCGGGCGCTTGGCGCAGGGCGTGAAGTCCACCGCGGCGTGCGCCGACGACGCCCCGAGCACGGTCGCGAGGGCGCAGGAGAAGGCCGAGGCCAGGCGCGTCGCCCCCCGGTGCACCGGCGGAGGATAGACCGTGGGCTCACGGGGGGTCCGGAGGCCGATCACGCGCGGGTTCCCGGCCACATCGCCGAGTCCGCCTACCATCCGCCGTCGATGGCGGGGTACCGGCTCGGGGTCGACGTCGGCGGCACGTTCACCGACCTCGCGGCGGTCGGGCCGGACGGCGTCGTCGTCGCCAAGGTGCCGTCGACGCCGGACGACCAGTCGCGCGGCGTCGTGGCGGCCGTGGACGCGTCGGGCCTGGAACCGGGCGCGCTGGGCGCCTTCGCGCACGGCATGACGGTGGCGACGAACGCGCTGCTCGAGCGCCGCGGCGCCCCGACCGCCCTGGTGACCACCGAGGGCTTCCGCGACGTGCTCGAGATCGGGCGCCAGACCCGCGCCGACCTCTACGACCTGTCGGCGCGCCGCCCCGATCCGCTGGTGCCGCGCGAGCGCCGCTTCACCGTGCGGCGAGCGCTGCGGGCCGGACGGCGTGCTGCGGCCGCTCGACGGCGCGAGCGTGGAGGCCGCGGTGGAGGCCGTGCGCGCGTCCGGAGCCGAGGCCGTCGCCGTCAGCCTGCTCTTCGGCTACCTCCACCCCGCGCACGAGCGGGCCGTGGGCGCGGCGCTCGAGGCCGCGCTGCCGGGCGTCCGCATCGTCCTCTCGCACCGCGCGCTGCCCGCCTTCCGCGAGTACGAGCGCACCGCGACGACGGTCGCGTCGGCCTACCTCGCGCCGCGGCTCGCCGGCTACCTGCGCGCGCTCGGCGAGCGGGCCGCCGCCGCGGGCCTCCCGGCGCCGCTCGTGATGGCGTCGTCGGGCGGGCTCATCGACCTCGACCTCGCGGCCGCGAACGCCGCCGCGTGCGTGCTGTCGGGCCCGGCCGGCGGCGTCGTCGGCGCGGCCCACGTCGCGGGGCTCGCGGGGTTCGCCGACGTGCTGACGCTCGACATGGGCGGCACGTCGACCGACGTCGCGCCGATCGTCGGCGGCCGCCTCGGCACGACCCACGAGAGCGTGATCGCGCGGGGTGCCGGTCGGCCTGCCGACGGTCGACGTGCACACCGTCTCGGCCGGCGGCGGCTCGATCGCCCGCCTCGACGCCGGCGGCGTGCTGCGGGCGGGGCCCGAGAGCGCCGGCGCCCGGCCCGGCCCCGCGGCGTACGGGCTCGGCGGCACCGAGGCGGCCGTGACCGACGCGAACGTCGCCCTCGGCTACCTCGCGGACGGCGCCGTCCTCGGCGGCGAGGTGCGGCTGCAGCGGGCGCTGGCCGAGGCCGCGCTGGAGCCGATCGCCCGGGGCCTCGGCGGCGACGTCGCCGCGGCGGCCGCGGGCGTGGTGGCGGTCGCCAACGCGGAGATGGCCCGCGCGCTGCGCCGCATCTCCGTCGAGCGCGGCCTCGACCCGCGCGACTTCGCGCTGCTCGCGTTCGGCGGCGCCGGCCCGCTGCACGCGTGCGCGCTGGCCGAGGAGCTGGGCATGCGGACGGTGCTCGTGCCGCGGGAGAGCGGCGTGCTCTCGGCGCTGGGCCTCGCGTTCTCGGACGAGCGCCGCGACCACGCCGCGCCGGCGCCCGCCGACGGCGACCTGCTGCGGGCCCTCGCCGCGCTCGCGGAGCGGGCGGAGTCGGAGCTGCCGGGCGCGGCGGTGGAGCGGTCGGCCGACGTGCGCTACCGCGGCCAGTCGTTCGAGCTCGAGGTGCCCGCGGACGATCTCGACGCGCTGCCGGAGCGCTTCCACGCCGCGCACGAGCGGCGCTACGGCTACCGCCAGGACGACGAGCCCGTGGAGGTGGTGCAGCTGCGCGTCGCCGCGACGCGCTCCTCGCCGCGCCCCGCGCTGGCCGAGGGGCCGCCGCGGGACGACGGCGTCACCGGCCGGCGCCGCATCGTCGTCGAGGGCGTGGCCGTGGACGCGCCGGTGCTCGACCGCCGGCGCCTCGGCGCGGGCTCCGAGCTGCGCGGGCCGGCGATCGTCGAGCTCGACGGCGCCACCTGCCTCGTCGCGCCCGGCTGGGCCGGCGGCATCGATGCGGCGGGCACGCTGGTGCTGGCGCGGGAGGGCGCGTGACCGCTCGATGCCGTGACCCTGTCGGTGCTGGGCAGCGCCCTGGTCGGCATCGCCGAGGAGATGGGCGTGGTGCTGGTGCGCGGCGCGTACTCGGCCAACGTCAAGGAGCGCCGCGACCTCTCGACCGCCCTCTTCGACGCGGACGGCCGCCTGATCGCGCAGGCGGCCCACATCCCCGTGCACCTCGGCGCGATGCCGGACGCCGTCGCCGCCGTGATCGCCCGCGAACCGGGCCCGGGCGACGTGTTCGTGCTCAACGACCCGTTCGTCGGCGGCACGCACCTGCCGGACATCACGCTGGTCTCGACCGTCACCGTCGACGGGGCGACGCTGGCCTACGCCGTCTCGCGGGCCCACCACTCGGACGTCGGCGGCATGCGGGCGGGGTCGATCCCGCCGAACTCGACCGAGATCCTGCAGGAGGGCATCGTCATCCCGCCGGTGCGGCTCGTGCGGGCCGGCGAGCTGGCAGCGCGACCTGCTCGACCTCGTGCTGGCGAACGTGCGGACCCCGGGCATGCGCCGCGGCGACCTGCGCGCGCAGCTCGCGGCCGCGGCGGTCGCGCAGGAGCGGCTGGAGGCCCTCGTGGCCCGGCGCGGCGGCGACCTCGTGCGCGACGCCATGGCGAGCCTCGTCGCGTACGCCGAGCGCCGCGCGCGGGCCGCGGTGGCCGAGCTGCCGGACGGCGTGTACCGGGCCGAGGACGTGCTGGAGGGCGACGGGATCACGGACGACGACATCCCGATCCGCGTGGCGGTCGAGATCCGCGGCGAGCACGCTCCGCGTCGACTTCGCCGGCACCGCGCCCGCCACCCGCGGCAACGTCAACTGCGCGATCGGCGTGACCCGCTCGGCGTGCTGCTTCGCGCTGCGGGTGGTGCTGCCGGCCGACATCCCGACCAACGCCGGCCTCTACGCGCCGCTCGCCGTCGAGGCGCCGGCCGGCTGCCTCGTCCACGCACAGCGCCCGTCGGCCGTCGTCGCGGGCAACACGGAGACGTCGCAGCGGATCGCCGACACCGTGCTGGCGGCGCTGGCGCAGGCCGTCGAGCTGCCGGCGCAGGGGCAGGGCACGATGAACAACCTCGTGCTCGGCGGCGAGGGCTGGACGTACTACGAGACGATCGGCGGCGGACAGGGCGGCGGCCCGCGCGGGCCGGGCGACTCCGGCGTCCACGTCGGCATGTCGAACGCCCTCAACACGCCGGTGGAGGCGCTCGAGCTCGAGCTGCCGCTGCGCGTGCGCCGCTACGAGCTCGTGCCGGGCAGCGGCGGGGCCGGCCGCCATCCCGGCGGCGACGGCATCGTGCGCGAGGTCGAGGTGCTCGCGCCGGCGGCGCTGTCGCTGGTCACGGAGCGCCGGCGCCGCGCGCCGCGCGGGGCCGCCGGCGGCGCGGACGGGGCGCGCGGCGAGAACCGCGTCAACGGCGAGCCGGTCGGCCGCGAAGGTGGCGGTCGACCTGGCGCCGGGCGACGTCGTGACCGTCCGCACGCCGGGCGGCGGCGGCTGGGGCGCCCGGGCAGCTGAACGCGCGGCCTACCGCTGCAGGAAGCGGCGGTAGACCATGCCGCCCGTGCCGACGCCGATCAGGATGATCGCGGCTCCGCCGAGCAGCAGCACGGGCGTGGGCGGACCGCCGTGGTCGCCGTCGTCGAAGCTCGACGCCGCCACGGTGCTGGCGTCGGTGCTGTCGGCCGGCTGCTCGGTGAGGTCCTCGCTGGACGGCTCGACGGCCTCGGTGTCGGGCGCATCGCCGGACGTGCCCTGCGCGTCGCCGCTGCCCTCCGTGGGCCCCGGCCCGTCGGACGGCTCGTTGCCGCCGCCGCCGGACGACTGCTGATCCGGCTCCTCGGTCGTCGTGACGCCGGCCGGGTCGCGCGGGTCGTCCTGGGCGTTCAGCTCCGCGCGCCGCGCGGCCTTGGCGGCGCGGATGATGCCGGGCGCCTCGCCGTACTCCTCGAGATCGGGGTCGATCTTCGAGAGGGCGAGGTCGTAGCAGCGCAGCGGGTACTTGCCGGTGACCGCTCCCTGCTGGGTCGCCTGGCTGAGGATCTGGTCGCCGCAGTCCGCCGACGCGAGGGCGGGCAGTACGAGCAGCGCCGCGCTGACGGCAGCGGCGCACAGGAGGCGGTGTCGTCGCCGCACCGGGCGAGTCTAGCGAGAGAGCACCTCGACGTGACCCGGTCCCGCGACGTACGCGATGTCGGCGAAGTCGAGGAAGAGACCGTGCTCCACGACACCCGGGACGGCGCGGATGGCCGCCGCGACCGCCTCCGGATCGGCGATCGGGCCGAAGCGGCAGTCGAGGATGCGGTTGCCCTCGTCGGTCGTGAACGGCGCGCCGTCGGCGCCCGTGCGGAGCACCGGCTCGCAGCCCAGCGCGGCCAGCCGGCGGCGCGTCGGCTCCAGGGCGAACGGGATGACCTCGACGGGCACCGGCGCCCGCTCGCCCAGCCGCTCGACGCGCTTCGACGCGTCGGCGACGACCACGAAGCGCCGCGCCGCGGCGGCCACGATCTTCTCGCGCAGCAGCGCCCCGCCGAGGCCCTTCACGAGCCGCAGGCCCGGCGCGATCTCGTCGGCGCCGTCGATGGCGACGTCGAGCTCCGGCGTCTCGTCGAGGGTCGTCAGCGGCACCCCGACGCGCCGTGCGAGCGCCGCCGTGGCCTCCGAGGTCGGCACGCCGCGCACGTCGCGCAGGGCGCCCTCGGCCAGCAGGCGGCCGATCGCCTCGACGGCCGGCGACGCCGTCGAGCCCGTGCCGAGGCCGACCGCCATGCCGCTCGTCACCTCCTCGGCGACGGCGCGCTCCGCGGCGGCGCGCTTCGCCTCGTCCGACGCGCTCATCCCCGGAACGCCGCGGCGAACTGGCGGGCCGTGCGCGGCGAGAAGCCGTGGCCGGCGAGGGCGAAGCGCACCGCGGCCTCCTCGGTGCCGGCGGGGGTCTCGCCGAGGCGGTCGCGCACCAGCCGCACGGCGATCGCGACGTAGGCGTCGCGGTTCGGCCGCTCGAAGCGCACGCGACGGCCGAAGCGATCGGCCAGCGCGGCCTTCTCGCCGGCGGCCTCGGCCGGGTCGACGTCGTCGGCGCGCTCGGAGTGGGTCTGCGCCGTGAGGTTGAGGCGGTTCGACGTCGCCCAGAGCAGCACGTTGGCCGGCCGCCCGGCGACGCCGCCCTCGAGCGCCGCGCGCAGCGCCCGGTCGGCGCGGCCGGCGTCGTCGAAGACGAGGTCGTCGAGGAACACGAGGCAGCACGGGCCCTCGCCGCGCAGGGCCGCGAACACCGCGGGCAGTGCGGACGTCTCGCCGCGCGCCACCTGCACCAGCCGCAGGCCCGCGATCGGCGTACGCCGCAGCGCAGGCCCGGACGCTGGCGGACTTGCCGGTGCCGGGCGGTCCGTAGAGCAGCGCGTCGTTGGCGGGCAGCCCCGAGGTGAAGGCGTCGAGGTCGGCCAGCAGGGGCGCGCGCTGCGCCTCGTAGCCCTCGAGATCGTCGACGTGGATGCCGTCGGGGTGGGCGATGCCGTCGAGGATGCCGTCGCTCCAGCCGAGCACGCGGGACACGGCGAGCGGGCCGGTGCCCTCGGCGCGGTGGAAGTCGGCGATGCGTGCGGCGTGCCGGCCCCACCTCGGGCCCGTGGCCAGCTTCTGCAGGAGCGCTGCGGCGGCGGGCGGCACGCGGCCGGGATCGATCGCGGCGTCGGCGGTGGCCGCGGCGGGCAGGCAGTCGGCGAGCCCGTGCGGCTCGAGCAGGTCGCGCAGGTCGCCGTGGGCGAGGCGCCCGAGGTCGTCGAGCTCGCGCGCCGCCCGGGCCAGGCGCGGGTCGTCGGGGGCGAGCCCGGCGCGCGCGGCGACGGCGAACGGCCCCTCCGAGGCGAGCACGAGCCGCGCGACGGCGAGCGCGACGGGCTCGTCGAGTGCGAACAGCCCGGCGGCGAGCGCCTGCGCAGCGTCGGCGTCGTCGCCGCTCCCGTTGCGCAGGCGTCAACGCCGACGACACCAGCCCGTGGTCGGCGAGATCCCCGTATGCGACGACGCTGCTCACGCGGGTCCTACGGAGGGGTGCCAGTCGGTCGCTCGCGGCGACGTCGTCCAGCATCCGCGTCGGCGGCGCGACGCTCGTTGCGGCCAACGCGCTCACTGCGCTCGCTCAACTACGACCCCTCCTCCGGACAAGAAACCGCCTCCGCGCCGCAAAGAGCCTCGGCGCTCCGCGCTCTCGCTCGCCGGACAGCAGTCGCTTCGCTCCTGTGCGACAAGCACCTCACTTCGTTCGGCGCGGGGCTCGCTCACGGTTTCATAACTGGCTGCGCTCATCCCCGAACCGTGCGGCTCTCCGTCACGGCCGCTCCGGCCTCGCCGCCTTGCCGCTCTTCCGGAGCGCCATCCCCGACAGCGTCTCCAGCACCACGCGATGGCCGGCCATGGCCGTGACGCTCGCGTGGTCGTACGGCGGCGCGACCTCGACGATGTCCATCGCCACGAGGTCGAGCTCGGCGGCGATGCGGCGCACCGCGCGCAGCAGCTCGCGCGTCGTCAGCCCGCCGGGCTCCGGGGTGCCGGTGCCCGGTGCGAAGGCCGGGTCGAGCACGTCGATGTCGACGGTGAGGTACGTCCGCGGCGCGCGGGAGCGGGCGTGGGCGATGGCGTCTTCCAGCGACGGCGGACAGGCCGCGCTCGTCGATCTCGTCCATCGTGTGCCAGCGGAAGCCCTGGTCGCGCATCCACTGGAACTCGTCGGGGAACGGCCACGCGCCGCGCAGGCCGACCTGCACGATGTTCGCGCCGCGCATCGCCCCCTCGGTGGCCCCGAGGTAGAACGGCGTGCCGTGGTTGTTCGTGTTGCCGTGGATGTCGGCGCCCGTGTCGGCGTGCGTGTCGAGGTGGACGACGCTGTAGCCGTCCGGGCCGTGCCGCTCCGCCAGCGCCTGCAGGGTCGGCCAGGACAGCGAGTGGTCGCCGCCCAGCACGACGGAGACCGCGCCCGCGGCGTAGACCTCGCCCAGCGCCTGGCGCAGGTTGGCGTGGCTCGTCTCGAGGCTCGCCGGCGGCGTCGCGACGTCGCCGTAGTCGACCACGCGCAGCTCGGCGAACGGGTCGACGCCCAGCTCCATGTGCGGCCGCGGCCCGGGGTCGCCGACGTCCTCGGCCTGGCGGATGGCGCGCGGCCCGAAGCGCGTGCCCGGGCGGTACGAGACGCCGTCGTCGAACGGCGCGCCGACGACGACGACGTCGGCGCCGGCCAGCCCCGCGGCGTCGAGCACGAGCGGGACGCGGCAGTACGTGAGCCCGACGCCGGCGAACCCCGCCTCGTCGTCGCGGAACGGTCGCATCGACATGGCGCCGCAGCATATCCCGCGAGGGTCGGCGGCCCAGCCGCGTCGCGCCGGCCGCCGGGAGCCCCCGCCGGGCTACGCCGCCGCGGGCTGCCGGGGCCGTTGAGCGGCGATCCGCCGTTGTCCTCCGGCCTCTATGATCGGCGCACGATGCCCAGCTCCAAGCAGTTCTCCTACGAGGTCGACGTGTCCTGGGCGGGCGGTCGCTCCTCAACGCTCGTCACCGACGGACGCCAGGCCATCAGCTCCGGCCCTCCCGCCGACTTCCCGCTCGGTGACGCGACGCGCTGGAGCCCGGAGCAGCTGTTCCTGGCCTCGCTGGCGAGCTGCACGATGATCTCGTTCCTCGCCCACGCGGACCATCGCGGCGTCGAGGTGCGCAGCTACAACGCGAAGATCGACGGCTCTGTCATGCGCCGCGTGGAGGACGGGCGCTACGCCTTCGTGCACGTGCACCAGCGGCCGGAGGTGCTCGTGGCGCCGGGCCAGGGCGACCGCGCGCGCGAGCTCATCGGCAAGGCGGAGCGCGACTGCTTCATCTCCGCGTCGACCACCGCGGAGATCCAGAACGACTGGGACATCCAGGAGCGCTGAGCCGACCGCGCCTGTGATCCAGGCGCATCGAGCGGGCGGCGTGCATGGCGTCACGCCGCGGTCCGGGTACGCTGAGAGACGGTGGCGGCGGAGCGAGATGGGCTCGATGATCTCGCGGTCCAGCTCGCGACGGCGGCCACGCGCCGTTCCGTGCTGGGCCGTGTGACGCTGGGCGCGCTCGCCCTGCTCGGCCTCGGGGCGACCCGTGCGGAGGCCAGGCGGAAGCGCCGCGCGCCCCGGCTCCCCGGCACCGAGGCCATCCCGGGCGGCTGGTACGGGTTCTGCGGGCACTACTTCACGACGGGGTCCTGCCCGGGGCCGTACCGCCTGCCGCGCATCGACGGGATCGGGCTGCCGCTGCGACCGCACGACGGGCACCCGATCGACAACCTCGGCCGGCTGGTCGACACCGCCGGCCTGCCGGTCGACGAGCGCGGCCGCCGCCTGCTCGGGCCCGACGGCGACCCGCTCCCGCGCGCGCCGCGCACCCGCATCTGCGAGGACTGGGTGCCGGAGCGCTTCAGCGTCGACGCCGACACCCAGGGCTCGTGGTACCGCTGCTGCGACGGGCGGGTGCGGCGGCTCGTGGACTGCTGCTCGACGTCGCGGAAGCGCATCAACGGCGACGCGGCGCTGCGCGGCTACTGCGTCAAGACCCACCACGTCTTCTGCGTCATGTACCAGGATCTCGACGTCCCGTGCTGACGACCCTCGGCATCGCCGTCGCCGGCCTGATCGCGGGCGTGTCGGGCGCCTGGTCGCCCTGAGGGCTGTCGATGATCTCGACGATCAGCCCCGCCGGGTGCGGGGGACGCCACCGCCGGAACCTCGCCCTCGCCGCATTCGCCCTCGGTGCGATCGCCGCGGCGGCGGCCCTGGGCCTGGCGCTCGGCGCGCTCGGCGGGCTCGCCGGCGCCGACCGGCTGGGCGTCGCCCTGGCCGTGGGCGCGCTGGCCCTGGTCGCCGCCGCCCGCGAGTCGGGGCTCGTGCGACTGCCGCTGCCGCAGGTGCGCCGGCAGGTCCCCGAGCGCTGGCGGCGCGAGTGGCCGCTGCCGCTGTGGAGCGCCGCCTACGGTGCGGGGCTCGGCCTCGGCGTGCTGACGCACCAGGCCGTCGCCACCTTCTGGGTCGTCTGCGCCGCCGCCGTCTGGCTCGCGCGAGCCGCTGCCGGCCGCCGCGGCGCTCGCGGCCTTCGGCGCCGGCCGAGCGCTCGCGGCCGCCGTGCCCGCCGAGCGCGCGCTGGCCGCGCGGCCGCTGCTGCTGCGCGTCAACGCCGTCGTGCTGGTGCTCTGCGCGGCGCTCGTCGTCGCCCCGGCGGCCGACGCGCGTCCGCACGTGCTGAACCTCGGCCCCGGCGGCCAGGACGACCCGGCCTTCTCGAACGGCGTGCTCGCCTTCACGCAGCGCGGGCCGGGCGCCGGCGTGGTCATCGTGCCGCCGAACGCGCCGCGGGTCACCTTCCCGGGCGCCGCCGGCGTCGCGCTCGACGAGGGGCTGGTGGCGTTCCGCGACAGCGCCGGCATCGTGGTCTTCGACTGGCACAGCGGCACGCCGGTCGCGCGGGTCGACGCGCCCGGCGCCGACCGTCCCGCCCTGGACTGGCCGTGGCTCGCCTACCGCCGGCCGGCGGCGCGGGGCGCCCGCGCGCTCGTGCTGCGCGACCTCACCACCGGCGTGGAGCGCGTCGTCGCGCTCGTCAAGCGCGGCGACGACCTCTCGCGCCCCGCCCTCGGCGCCGGCCGCCTCGCGTGGGCCGCCGTGACCCGCAGCGGCAGCGCCGTGCGCGTCCTGGCGGTGCCGTGGGGCGCGCCCGACCTGCTGCGCCGCAGCCACCGCCTGGTGCTCACCGCGCCCGCCCTCAGCACCCGCAGCGTCGGCTGGGTCGAGCAGGGCGTGGAGGGCTCCGCCGTCGTCGTGCGCCCGCTCGTCGGCGGCGGGCGCCAGGTGATCGCGAGGCTGCCCGACGGGACGCGGCGCTACGTCGGCCTCGCGCTGGAGGGCCGAGGCGCGTGGGCCTCCTACTGGGACCTGCGCCGCGGCATCACGCGCATCCACCAGATCGGCTACTGACGCGGCTCGGGCGTGCCGCTCGTCGGCGCCCGATCGGCCACCCTTCCGGCCGATGCAGGTCGACGACGCCATCCGCGAGCGCCGCACCCTCAAGGCCTACACCGACGAGACGGTGGACGCGGCGACGGTGCGCGAGCTCCTCGCCCTCGCGGTCCACGCCCCGAACCACCACCGCACCGAGCCGTGGCGCTTCACGGTGCTCGGCCCCGAGACCATCGACCGCCTGGCCGAGGCGACCGGCGACCCCAAGCTGCGGCGCTCGCGCACGGCGGTCGTCGTGACCCAGGTCGTCGACCCGGACCCCGCCACCGCGCAGGAGGACTACGCCGCGTGCGCGTGCGCGATCTACGCGGTCCTGCTGGGCGCCCGCGCGCGCGGGCTCGCGTCGTACTGGCGGACGCCCCGCGCGCTGCACGATCCGGCCGCCGCGGCGCTGCTCGGCTTCCCCGAGGACGCCCGTCCGGTCGGCATCGTGCACCTCGGTCGGTCGTCCGAGCCGTGGCCCACGCCGCCGCCCCGGGCCGCTGACCCCTACGCGTCGTGGCTCCCGTAAGCTACGCCGAGTCCCGACTCGCCCAGGAGCCCCCGATGGAAGCTGCCGAGCAGCCCTCTCCCACCGTAGCCACGGTCTACATCTGCAAGAACGGCCACCGTACCGTCGCCCTCTGGTCGGTGCCGGAGACGTGCCTCTCGCGCGTCAAGGGCCACATCTGCGGACAGCCCACGATGCCCCTGGCCGACGCGCCTGCCGACGCCAAGGAGAAGATGCTCAACCCGCTCAAGGCGTCGAAGAAGGCCGCCAAGAAGAAGTGAGCGCCGCCGGGCCGATCGACGCGCCGGAGCGCTTCGCCTGGATGGCGCCGCTCTCGGACGAGGAGCTGGCAGCCGTGGTGTACTCGCACCCCGGCGAGGAGCTGGACGACGGGGACTGGTACGTCGACGCGACGAGCCCGAAGCGCGGCCCCGTGCTGGCGCTCGAGGGGGAGCGCGTGCCGGAGGGCGGCGTGTACGTTCGCCGCTCCAAGGTCGGGGAGGAGCTCTGGACGAGACTGACGCTCGCGGCCGCCGGCAAGCTCTCCTGAACCTGCGGAGGGCCGTCCGGGCCGCGGCGTCGCTGCTCGCCCTGCTGCTCGTGCTGCCCGCCGTCGCGGCGGCGGCGCCGACCGCTGCCGCCACGGCGACGCCCGCGCTGGCCGCCGCGCCGGCGCAGGTCGTGCTGGACGCGTCGGGCAGCGCCGTCGAGCCCGGCCGCAGCGTCGTGCGCATCGCCTGGGACACGGGCGACGGCGCATCGCTCGAGGGCACGTCCGTCACGTACGTCTACCAGCAGCCGGGCGCCTACACGGCCACGGCGACGGTGACCGACGACGCCGGCGGCGTGGGAACGGCCACCGTGGCCGTCGTCGTCCGCGGCGTCGAGGCCGCCGTACGCCCGAAGCGCATCGTCGCGGGCCAGCGCGTGACCGTCTCGGGCCGCGTCGTGCCGGCGGCCGCGGGCGTCGAGGTGCGCCTGCAGCAGCGCCGCGGCGGCTCCTGGCACGCGCTCGGCGGCGGGACGACGCAGGCGGACGGGACGTTCGCCCTCGGCGGGGCGCTTGTCGCCGGCGGGCCGCTGCGGGTCGTGGCCCTCGCGCCCGACGCCGTCAGCGCGGAGCTGCCGGTCGAGGTCGCGCCACAGGTGACGCTGCGCGCCGGCCGCGCGACGGCCTTCGTCGGCGGCACGGTCAGCGCGCGCGTGCGCCCGGCGCGTGCCGACGGCCCGGCCACGTTGACCATCCTGCGGGGCGGCCGGCCGGTGGCGACCGTGCGGGCGCGCGTCCGCGGCGGCGTCCTGCGGGCCGACGTGCCTGCGCCCGGCGTCGGCGCCTTGACCGTGCGCGTCGACCTCGCCCCGCGCGCCGGCTTCGCGGCCGCGAGCGCGAAGGCGGCGATGCGCTCGACCGCGCGGCCGCTCGGCTTCGGCTCCAGCGGCCGGGACGTCGCGGGACTGGTGCGGCGGCTGGCCGAGCTCGGCATCCACGTGCAGGGTGCCACGACGGTCTACTCGGCGCCGGTCGGCGATGCGGTGCTGGCCTTCCAGAAGGCCGTCGGGCTGCCCCGGACCTCGACGGTCGGGCCGCAGACCTGGGCCCGGCTCACCAGCGCGACGCCGATCCGGCCGCACTTCAAGGGCCCGCCCGACCGCATCGAGGTCGACAAGACGCGCCAGATCCTGACCAAGGTGCACGCCAACCGGGTCGTCGGCATCCTGCACATCTCGAGCGGCGCCACCGGCAACACGCCGGAGGGCCGCTGGCACGTGCGCTGGAAGGCGCCGGCCACGGGCACCTGGCTCGGCTCCGCGATCCTCTACCGCACGCTCACGTTCTGGGGCAACAGCTTCGCCATCCACGGCTTCTCGCCGGTGCCGGCGTATCCCGCCAGCCACGGCTGCGTGCGCGTGCCGATCTGGGCCGCAGACTGGCTCTACAACCTGACGCCGGTGGGCGAGGCGGTGTACGTCTACCGCTCGTAGCCGCGGCGGCCGACGGCTAGGATCGGCGCCCGTGGCGCGAGGGCACCTGCGGCAGCGGACGGGCGAGGAGCAGGCGGCGACGACGCTCGAGCTGTTCTTCGACCTCGTCTTCGTCTTCGCGATCACGCAGCTCTCGCACCACCTGCTCGCGCACCTCGACGCCGGCGGTGTCGCCCAGACGCTGCTGCTGCTGCTCGTGGCGTGGTGGGCGTGGATCTACACGGCGTGGATGACGAACTGGTTCGACCCGGAGGCGTTCGCCGTGCGGCTGGTGCTGCTCACGGTGATGCTCGCCGGCCTGCTGCTCGCCGTCGCGATCCCCGAGGCCTTCGGCGACCGGGCGCTGCTGTTCGCCGGCGCGTACGTCGCGCTGCAGCTCGTGCGCAACGCCTTCGTCGTCTGGTCGGCCGGGCCGCACGGCGCCCTGCGGGTCACGTTCGCGCGCATCCTGGCCTGGAGCTCCTGGGTCGGCGTGCTCTGGATCGCCGGCGCGCTGGTCGACGACGACCTCAGGCCCGTCGTCTGGGTCGTCGCGTTGGCGGCGGACCTGCTCGGGCCGTACGCCGGCTACTGGACGCCCGGCCTGGGCCGCTCCCGGACGACGGACTGGGAGATCGAGGGCGGCCACTTCGCGGAGCGCTTCCAGCTCTTCGTCATCATCGCCCTCGGCGAGTCCATCGTGGTCACGGGCGCGACCGCGTCCGATCGCTCCCTGGACGCCGCGACGCTCGTGGCGCTCGCCGTCGCCTTCGCCGGCGCCGCGGCCATGTGGTGGCTGTACTTCGACCACGTGGCGCAGCGTGCGCGAGTGCGCCTGCGCGACGCCGACGACCGCGGCCGGCTCGCCCGCGACGCGTTCACGTATCTCCACCTGCCGATCGTGGCCGGGATCATCGTCACGGCGGCGGGCGACGAGATCACGATCGCGCATCCCGGCGGCGACGCGCACGCCTGGGACCTGGCGCTGCTCGTCGGCGGGCCCTTCCTGTACCTCCTCGGCCACCAGCTCTTCCGCCTGCGCATGGTCGGCTCCGTCTCGCCGCTGCGCCTCGCGGGCCTGGCGGCGCTGCTGCTCATCGTCCCGTTCGCGCCCCTGCTGCCGGTGCTCGCCGTCGCCGCCGCCGCGACGCTGGTTCTCGCCGGCCTCGCCGCGCTCGAGTCGCTCCCGTCCGGGAGGTACGGCTAGCCGTACCCGGTCCGGTGGGGGTCGCTGCCCGCACCGGCCTGCGGTCCCTGGCTACGCTGCGCGGCGTAGAGCGAGCGAACGCGCACCCGGGAGGACCCGGAACAGATGCAAGACGAGAGCCCGACCGCCGTCGCCCCGGCGGTCAGTGAGACGACGCGCGGCATCGCCGTGGCCGCGCGCGACGTCACCCGCGTGTACGGCGAGGGGGACGCCGCGGTGCACGCGCTGCGCGGCGTCACGGTCGAGTTCCCGCACGGCCAGTTCGCGGCCATCATGGGCCCGTCCGGCTCCGGGAAGTCGACGCTGATGCACATCCTGGCCGGCCTCGACCTGCCGACGTCGGGCTCGGTGCAGATCGACGGCACCGAGATCGTGGGCATGAGCGACAACCAGCTCACGCTGCTGCGCCGGGAGAAGATCGGCTTCATCTTCCAGTTCTTCAACCTGCTGCCGATGCTGACGACGGCCGAGAACATCGACCTGCCGCTCAACATCGCCGGGGCCAAGGTCGACAAGACCTGGCGCGACCGCCTGATCGACGCCGTCGGCCTGCGCGACCGCCTCTCGCACAAGCCGTCGGAGCTCTCCGGCGGTCAGCAGCAGCGCGTCGCCGTCGCCCGCGCCCTGCTGACGCGGCCGGCCGTGATCTTCGGCGACGAGCCGACGGGCAACCTCGACTCCAAGACGAGCGCCCAGATCCTGGAGCTGCTCCGCCATTCCGTGGACGAGTACCAGCAGACCATCATCATGGTCACCCACGACGCCCGCTCGGCCTCCAGCGCCGACCGGATCCTCTTCCTGTCCGACGGGCTGATCGTCGAGGACCGCGGGCGCATGTCGTCCGACCAGATCCTCGACATCGTCAAGGGCCTGGAGTAGGGCGCCGTGCGCTCGGTCATCGTCCGCGGGTTCCTCACCCGCAAGCTCCGCTCTGCCCTGACGGCGATCGCCATCCTGCTCGGCGTCGCGATGATCACCGGCACGTTCGTGCTGACCGACAAGATCAACGCGGCCTTCTCGGACATCTTCGAGTCGGGCAACGAGAAGATCTCCGTCGTCGTCAGCCAGGAGGCGCGCTTCTCGTCCGACGACAGCGCGTCCAACTACGTGCCCTTCGACGAGTCCGTGGCCGACACCATCCAGGGGCTGCCCGGCGTGGAGACGGTCGCGCCGGAGATCCAGGCGCAGGGCTTCCTGGTGCGCGGCGACGACAAGCTGCGCCCGCCGTCCAACGGCGCGCCGCCGCTCGTCTTCACCGTCACGCCGCCCGACATGACCGCGTTCACGGTGCAGGAGGGCGCGATGCCCGCGCAGTCCGGCCAGGTCGCGGTGCTCGAGGACCAGGCCGACGACGACGACATCACCGTCGGCGAGCAGCTCCAGCTGTCGACCGACACCGGCCTGCATCCGGTCACCGTCTCGGGCATCCTCAAGTTCGGCGACGTCTCCTCGATCGGCGGGGCGACGGTGACCGTGATGACGTTCGCCGACGCGCAGGCGTGGTTCGACCTCGAGGGCAAGACGTCGCTCGTCAACGTCCGCGGCGACGGCAGCGTGTCCGACGACCAGCTCGCGGCCGAGGTGCGCGCCGCGGTGCCGACCGACCTCACCGTGCTGACCGGCCAGGAGCAGGCGGAGAAGGACGCCAACGACATCGCCGACGACATCTCCTTCCTCAACTACCTGCTGCTGGCGTTCGGCTTCGTGGCCGTGTTCGTCGGCGCCTTCATCATCTTCAACACCTACACGATCACCGTCGCCCAGCGGACCCGGGAGTTCGGGATGCTGCGCACGATCGGGGCCTCCCGCCGGCAGGTGCTCGGCGCCGTGCTCGGCGAGGCGCTGATCGTCGGGGTCGATCGCCACCGCGCTCGGCTTCGTCGGCGGCATCCTGTTCGCCGCCGGGCTGACCGCGCTGTTCGACGCCGTCGGCTTCGGCATCCCGTCGACGGGCACGCCGATCGAGCTGCGCACCGTCATCTGGGCGGTCGCCGTGGGCCTCGGCGTGACGGTGCTCGCGGCGATGATCCCCGCCGTCGCGCGCGACCCGCGTGACGCCGATCCAGGCGCTGCGCGAGGGCCACGCGACGAAGAAGCACCACCGGCCCTGGATCCGCCCCGTCATCGCCGCTGCTCGTCTTCGCCCTGTCGGCCTTCCTCCTGTACTACGGCGTGGCGGGCGAGGGCGACATCGTCACGCGCCTGCTGCTCGGCGTGGCCGGCGGCGCGATCCTGTTCTTCATCGGCGTCGCGCTCATCGCGACGTACCTCGTGCGGCCGGTCGTCGCCGTCGTGGGTCTCCTCGTGGGTCGCCTCGGCGCGTCGGGCAAGCTCGCGATGGAGAACACGACCCGCAACACCGGGCGCACCGCCGTCACCGCCGCGGCGCTGATGATCGGCGTCGGGCTGGTCGTGTTCGTGACGATCCTCTTCAGCGGGCTGAAGGACTCGTTCACGAGCGCCGTCGACCGCTCGGTGCGCGGCGACCTGATCGTCTCCTCGGAGACCTTCGGCGTGGGCCTGCCGACCGAGGCCGTGCCCGCCGATCGAGGCCGTCGACGGCGTCGACTTCGCGTCGCCCATCGGCGTCCTGCCGGCCCGCTTCAACGACTCGTTCACCAACGCCATGATCGGCGTCGACACCGACCGCCTGTCGGACGTCTACCGCTTCGACTGGGTGAACGGCGACGACGCGCTGCTCGGCGAGCTCGGCACGAACGGCGCGCTGGTCGAGAAGGACATCGCCGAGAGCGAGAACCTCGGTCCCGGCGACACGCTGCGCGGTGGAGTCGCAGTCCGGCGCCACCACCGAGCTGAAGGTGCTGGGCACGTACGAGGACCCGAACCTCCTCAACGGCATCGTCGTCTCCAACGCGGCGCTGACGCCGGTGCTCCCGGCGGGTCAGACCGGCATCAACTACATCTTCGTGAAGGAGGCCGACGGCGCGGACGCGGCGAAGGTGCAGGCCGCGGTCGAGACCGCCCTGAAGCAGTTCCCGATCGCGAAGGTGCAGTCCAACCAGGAGCTGAAGGACGAGGTCTCGAGCCAGGTCGACCAGATCCTGTTCATCTTCTACGCGCTGCTCGCGATGAGCGTGATCATCTCGCTCTTCGGCATCGTCAACACGCTCGTGCTCTCGGTCTACGAGCGCACGCGCGAGATCGGGATGCTGCGGGCGATCGGCACCACCCGCCGGCAGCTGCGGCGGATGATCCGCTACGAGAGCGTCATCACGGCGGTGCTGGGCGGGCTGCTCGGCGTCGCCGTCGGTATCGTCTTCGGCTACGTGATGAGCACCGCGCTCGAGGACGAGGGCCTGTCGTTCGTGCTGCCGATCGGCACGATCATCGTGTTCATGCTCGTCGCCATCGTCGCGGGCATCCTGGCCGCGATCTTCCCGGCGCGCCGGGCCGCCAAGCTGAACGTGCTCGACGCCCTGCAGTACGAGTAGCTTGGCCGACGACCGACCGATCCTCGTCACCGGCGCCTCGGGCTTCCTGGGCCGCCTCCTCGTCCGCCGGCTGGTGGGCGAGGGGCGGCCCGTCCGGGTCCTCGAGCGCCGGCCGTCCGACGCGTTCGACGACACGCCGGTCGAGCGCGTGTCCGGCGACGTCACCGACCCCGAGAGCCTGCGGCGGGCGGCCGACGGCGCCGGGCCGGTCTTCAACCTCGCGGGCGTCGTCTCGCACCTGGAGCGCGACTCCGACCTCATGCAGGCGGTCAACGTCGACGGCGTGGAGCACGTGCTGACCGCGGCGCGCGAGGCCGGCGCGGGCCGCGTGGTGCACGTCTCGAGCGTCGCCTCGCTGGGGCCCGCGCCGAGCGAGCACGACGTCATGCACGAGGACTCGCCGTTCCCGGAGTTCGCCATGCAGTACGCGTACTGCCGCACCAAGCGCCTCGGCGAGCAGCGGGCGCAGGCGGCGGCGGACGCGGGCCAGGACGTCGTCATCGCGTGCCCCGGCTTCGTGATCGGGGCGGGCGACGTCAACCGCATCTCGACCTTCACCGTGGAGCAGTACCTGCGCGGCACGCTGCGCTTCACGATCCCCGGCGGCCTGTCCTACGTCGACGCCCGCGACGTCGTGGACGGCCTGCTGCTGCTGGAGGGCGCGGGGGTCGGCGGGCGGCGCTACGTCCTCACCGCCGAGGACGGCAACCTCTCGCACCGCGACTTCTTCGCGCTGGTGGGCGACGTGGCCGGCAAGAAGCGCCTGACCGTGCCGCTGCCGCCCGCGATGCTGATCCCGTCGGCCCGGGTGCTGGCGAAGGTGCGGGCGCCGCTGCCCGTGAAGCCGGACGAGCTCGCCTCGGGCCGCTACTACTGGTTCTGCACCGCGGCCCGCGCCCGCGCCGAGATCGGCTTCACCAGCCGTCCGGTCCGCGAGGCCGTCGCCGCGACCGTGGAGTGGTACCGCCAGAACGGCACCCGCGGCCGGTAGGCCTGCGCCGGGCTACGGCCCCTCGGCGCGTCGCAGGGCGAGCATGATGACGGCGCCCAGGAAGGCGCCGGCGGCCAGCAGCACGTACGCCTCCCGGTACGGCCCGATGCCCTCCGGGAAGTCGCCGAGGAGCGAGACGACCGCGGCGATGCCGATCACGCCTCCGGTCTGGCGCGTCGTCGCGAGCACGCCGGTGCCCGTCGCCAGGTTGCCGGGCGCGAGCTCGCTGGTGGCCGCCTGGGTGATGGCCGGGAAGGCCAGCGAGACGCCCAGCGAGACCACGATCGCGCAGGGCAGGAAGCGCGTCAGGTAGGCGGGCTCGGGGGTCACCAGCAGCGCGAGGGCCAGCAGGGCGGCGCCGAACACCGCCAGCCCGATCGTGCCGATGCGGCGCGGGCCGTGGCGGTCGACGAGGCGCCCGGCGAGCGGGGCGAAGGCGGTCGCGATCACCGGGCCCGGCATGGCGGCGAGCCCGGCCTCGAGCGGCGAGAAGCCCCACGCGCCCTGCAGCACGAGCACCGCCAGCAGGGCGTTGGCCAGGAAGGCGAAGAAGAACGCCGCCGCCGCGACGTTGGTGACCGCGAAGCCGTGCTGGGCGAACACGCGCGGGTCGAGCACGGGTGCGCGGGCGCGGCCCTCGACGATCACGAGCAGCACCGCGGTCGCCGCAGCGAGCGCGAACAGGCCGAGGATCACCGGCGACGTCCAGCCCTGCACGGGCCCCTCGGTGATGGCGAGGGCGAGCGAGCCGACGAGGACGCCGACGAGGATCACGCCCGGCACGTCGAAGCCGGCACGGTGCTCGGCCGGGACGGGCGGTACGAGCCGCGTCGCCAGCGCGGCGCCGATCGCGAGGGGCACGTTGATCCAGAAGATCAGGCGCCAGTCGACCTCGCTCAGGAGCCCGCCGAGGGGCGGCCCGATGCCCGCGGCCGCCGCCCCGGCGGCGCCCCACGCGCCGATCACGGCCCCGCGCCGCAGCACCGGCACGCCGTGCAGCAGCGCCGCCAGCGAGACCGTCACCAGCACGGCGCCGGCCGCGCCCTGGGCGGTGCGCATCGCGACCAGCGACCACAGGCCGGGCGCCAGCGCGCAGAGCGCCGACGTCACGGCGAAGGCCAGCAGGCCGAAGCCGAAGACGCCGCGGGCCCCGCGCGCGTCGGCGAAGCGGCCGCCCGTCACGAGCAGCGCGGTGTAGGCGATGGCGTAGGCCGTCACGACCCACGACGTGTCGCGGACGTCGGCGCCGAGGTCGTCGGCGATCGTCGGCAGCGCGACGTTGACGATCGTGACGTCGAGGTAGGCGAGGAAGACGCCCGTGCAGGCGACGGCGAGCGCGAGCGGCGAGACGCCCGCGATCGAGCGGGCCACCTAGGTCATCGGGACGTTGCGCACCAGATGCGGCCCGACGCGCTCGAAGATCTCGTCGAGGCTCGAGCCCGTGATCGTGAGGCCGTGGTTCTTCAGGCCGACGACCGCGTGCCCGGGGTCGTCGGCCACGCGGATGAGGTCGGCGACGGCGACGGCGAGCTCGGCGGTGCCGCAGGGGAAGTTGATCTCCGTCGCCGCCACCCCGTCGACCCACGCGTGCACGTGCATGATCGCGCCGACGCTCGGATGCTCGCGGTAGATCATCCAGTGCTCGATGGCGTCGACCGAGACGCGCCGCGGCTCCGCGAGGTCGGGCGGCACCGACAGCACCATCGCCTGCTTCTCGGCGTCGTAGTCCGTGACCAGCAGGATGTCGCGGCCGATCTCGCGCAGGTTGGACTTGTCGACGCCCGACGCGCTCATCCAGAAGCGCGTGTCGTCCTTGCGGGCGGACAGGTTGCCGTACGAGAGGCCGCCGATGGAGTAGAGGCGCTTCACGTGCCGCAGATCGCGCTCCGAGAGGATCTCCTCGATCGGGAACGCGGCGGGCAGCAGGTCCAGCTCGTCGAGCTTCACGCCCGCGCGGTACAGCGACTCCGTCTGCTCGTCGCCGTCCCAGAGCTCGGGCTCCAGGTCGCGGTTCCAGATGTTCTCGATGACGAGGTTCGACTCGGCGAGCGGCGCGAGGCGGCCGACGATCTGGCGGTAGAAGGAGTCGAGGTCGCCGTCGTTGACGACGGCGTAGTTGCCCTGCTCGAGCGTCAGGAAGCGGGCCTCGACCCCGGGGACGGTGCAGACCGAGAGGTTCGAGAGCGCCCGCACGAGCACGGGGTAGGCGCGCTTCACGAAGTCCTGCGGGACGTCCGCCGCGAACCAGAACGACGCGACGAACGTGGACTTCTTCTGGCGCCGGAACGGCCGCGGGTCGTCGGCGTCGACGAAGTTGATGATGAGCCGCGCCTCGCCGGCTTCCTCGGCACGGTCGTAGCGCTGCTCAAGCGCTCGCTCGAGCCCGTCCTTGAACTCGGCGAGCTCGGGAGGCACGGTGCCCCAGAAGGCGAAATCCATACGTGGTCGAACCTCCTCGGCGGCAGAGGCTAGCAGGGAGCCAAACGTGAAGGCGGAGCGTCGCTACCGGGCAGGACGCATGCAGGTCCAGAGCGCCGAGGCGCCGCGAGAGACTGGGCATCGCGGACGAGGGGCTGTTCGCCTCGGAGGAGGAGACGGCGTGGCTGCACACCGACCCCTGGCGGGCGCTGCGCATCCTGTCGGAGTTCGTCGAGGGCTTCGACGCGATGAGCCGCATCGGCCGCGGCGTGGCCGTCTTCGGGTCGGCCCGCACCCCGCAGAGCCACCGCCACTACGCCCTCGCGCGGGCGCTCGGCGAGCGGCTGGCGCAGGCCAACTACGCGGTGATCACCGGCGGCGGGCCGGGGATCATGGAGGCGGCCAACCGCGGCGCGCGGGAGGCCGGCGGCTTCTCGGTCGGCTGCAACATCGAGCTCCCGCACGAGCAGATGACGAACGCCTACTGCGACCTCGTCATCGACTTCCGCTACTTCTTCGTGCGCAAGACGATGTTCGTGAAGTACGCGCGCGCCTTCGTCGTCTTCCCGGGCGGCTACGGCACGCTCGACGAGCTGTTCGAGGCCATCACGCTCATCCAGGTGGGCAAGGTGCGCCGCTTCCCGGTCGTGCTGATGGGGACCGAGACGTGGCAGCGCATGCTCGACTGGCTCACGTCGGACGCGGTCGCGGACGCCCGCCTGACCCCGCAGGAGCTGGAGCTGATGACGCTCACGGACGATCCGGACGAGGCCGTTGCGGCGATCCTCGCGGGCGACGACGGATCGGCGCCCCCGCTTCCCTGACCCTGCGCTACGATGCTCGCGCCCCGTCCGGAGAGGAAGGGGCGCCCTAGGCGGGTCGATGGGCCCGCCCTCGTCGGCTACGCACGCATGCCGCCTTCGCTGGCGGCCCCATGCGTGCGGTGAAGGGTTCGAGGAAGAGCGCGCGTGCGTGATACCGCAGCGGCCGCTGACATGATCGGAATTGACGGCATCGATCCGGCGCAAGTGGCCGAGATCGAGCGCTGGGCCGGCGAGCTCCTCGTGCCGCCGGGCGACTCTGCCACCGAGGCCCTGGCGCCGGGCTCGCCCTACCGCCTGGCGCTCGAGGAGGCGACGCGCGGAGATCGCGGCCGGCCGGCCCTCCCCCTCGCCGGAGTGGCGCCGCCGCTGGGCGCTGCCGCTCGGCCTGCAGCGCCTGCTGGCGGACTCGACGCCGAAGCTCGCCGGCGGGCTGGAGCTGCGGCCGCACCAGGTCGACGCGCTCGCGGGCATGCTCGGCGCGCTGCTCGGAGCCATCGAGCGCGAGGGCGAGGACGCGGCGGGAGCCGACGAGAACGGCGACGGCGAGAACGGCGACGCCGACGAGCCCGCCGCCGCGGTCGAGGTCGAGGAGGAGGAGCTGGAGGAGCGGACCCTCGGCTACGAGCTCGAGGGGGACGACGAGGACGAGGACGACGCCGAGGACGAGGAGCCGGCCGCGGCTGCCGACGAGGAGGACGAGGACGACGACGGCGAGGCCGACCCGGAGCCGCCGGCGCCCGATCCCGGCGCGGCGCGGCGCTACCGCTTCAAGCACCCGACGGCGTCCGGCAAGACGGTCGCCGCGGCGGGCTTCGTCGACGCCGCCAAGATCACCGGCGTCCTGATCCTCACCCACCGGCGCCTGCTGGTCGACCAGTTCGAGCGCGACCTCAAGAGCCAGGGCTACGGTCGGCGCCTCAAGCCCGCGGTGCTGCGCGGCCATCGCGCGCCCGCGATCCCGCCGGTGACGATCGAGACCTACGCCTGGTTCATCCGCAACGTCGACGCCATCAACCGCGACGTGTACGGCGTCGTCCTCTGCGACGAGGCGCACACGGCCCTCGGCGAACGCACGTCCGCCGCCATCCGCCGCCTCGACTCTCCGACGTACATCGGCATGACGGCGACCGACCAGCTGCTGCAGAAGCACGTCGGCGACGTCTTCCCGGTCGAGATCGACGACTTCCCGCTGGCGGACGCCGTGCGCGAGGGCGTCGTCGCGCCGCTGCGCGCCGTGCGCGTGAAGCCCGGCGCGTCCGTCAAGCGGGTGAAGATCGTCGGCGGCGACTACGACCAGCGCGAGCTGGCCAACGCCCTCGACCACGACGCCGTCAACATGGCCGCCGCCATGTTCTACGCCGACATGTTCGGCAACCGCCCGGGCATCGTGTACGCGGCCGGCGTCGACCACGCGCACCGCGTCGCCAACGCGATGGTGGCGGTGGGCCTGAAGGCCGCGGCGGTCTCCGGCCGCACGCCCCCGCGCGAGCTCGCGTACACCCTGGCGGCGTACGAGCGCGGCGACGTGAACGTGCTCGTCAACGCGCAGCTCCTGGCGGAGGGCTGGAACGCTCCGCGCGCGACGGTCTGCGTGCACCTCGCGCCGACCGCGAGCCGCCGCGTCTACCAGCAGCGGGTGGGCCGCATCATGCGCCTGCACCGCCGCAAGGAGGCGGGCGTCGTCATCGACTTCGTCGAGGAGCTCGCGCCGCACACCGACCGTACGGTGACGTTGCACTCGCTGCTCGGGGTCGACCTGTACCAGCCCGGCGCCCTGGTCACGCCGCGCTCGCCGAAGGCCCGGCGGCGCTGGCGGCGGGCGGCCAAGCCGCTGGTGACGGAGAAGCCCTGGATCGTCCCCGTCACGCCGGACCCCGCGGCGCGGCGGCGGATCATCGAGCAGGACTGGAAGACGATCGCGATCGAGCGCCTGCCGCCGGACGAGCAGGAGCACTGGGCCGAGCACGCCGCGCTGCGCGTGCAGCAGAAGGACCTGGCCAAGCTCGCCAAGGTGCTGCTGAACGTGACGGAGGAGACGCGCATGCGCTTCTTCGCCACCTGCGCGGCGCAGAACAAGAGCCGGCAGCTGCGGCTGATCGCGCTCGGCGACCTCGCGCAGCACAGCCCGAGCGCACGCGTCTTCAACGAGGCCGTGAAGATGGTCGAGGGCATGCCGACGTGGCGCCTCGACCGGGCGCAGGGCGCGCGCACGCTGCTCCTGGCCCTCGGCGACGGCCGCGTCCCGGCCTCCGAGCACCAGGTCGTCGACTGGATCTGGCGCCTGGCCCGCACCTCGCGCGAGGCGCAGTTCCGCCGCGTCGCCGCCGGCCTGCCGAACGGGCGCGACCTGGCGCGCAGCCTGGCCGGCAAGAGCGGCCAGGCGGCCTACGACGCCGCGCGCCTGATCGGCACCACGGCCCTCTCGGCGCCGCTGGACGTCGGCGGCGCCCTCATCGCGATCGTCTACACGACCGACCCGAGCGCCAACCGGCTGCTCGACCAGGCGGCGCACCGGCTGGTCGTCGACCCGCGCGCCCTCGCCGCCGCCCTGGCCGCCAACGTGCCGCTGCCGCGCGGGCTGCGCGGCACGCGGCCGACGCAGCGCAAGCAGCGGCCCGCCCCGCCCCCCGCCGCGCCGGCCGCGGCCGCCGCCGGCGCGCCCGCGCCCGCGACTGCGCCGGTCGATGCCGCCGCCTCCGAGAACGGCGACGGCGCCGACACGCCGTCGCGCCGACGCCGCCGACGCCGCCGCCGCCGCCGCGCCGCCGAGGCGGAGGCTCTGGCCGTCGCCAACGGACACGCCGCCGCGCCGGAGCAGGCTGGCGAGGACGAGAGCGGGACGGTCGAGCCCGCGCCCGAGGCGGCCACGCCCGCCGCGGACGGCGACGCGCGCGCCGTCGAGAACGCCGCGCCCGACCGCTCGGCCCGCCGCCGCGGCCGCAAGCAGCCCGCCGGGCAGCTGGAGCTCGCGGACACGGGCACCGACACCCCACCGCCGGCCGAGCCGAAGCCGACGCGCGGCCGCCGCAAGCCGGCGGCCGTGGAGGTCGTGGCGGAGCAGCCCTCCGCCGAGCCGCCCGCGGCCGAGGCCGCGCCCGCCAGCAAGCCCGTCCGGAGTCGCCGGAAGCCTGCGAGCACCGCGGCCGTGGCCGAGCAGCCGGCGACCGCTGCGCCTGCCACCCCGGCGCCGCGCGCGCGTCGGCGCACGGCCGCCGCCGAGCCGCCCGCGCCCGAGCAGCCCGCCGCCGCGACCGTCGAGCAGCCCGCCGAGCCCGCCCCGAAGCCGCGGCGCACGCGGGCTCGCAGCGCCGCCGCGCCGGAGGACGCGCCGGCGCGCGTCGCGGCCGACGTCGAGACGCCGGCCCCGGCGCCCCGTGGTCGCCGCCGGGTCGCCGCCGTCGAGGCCGCGCCGGAGGCCCCGGCTGCCGCCGCCGACGTGCCGGCCGCGCCGTCGCGCCGCCGGCGCAGCACCGCGAAGTCGGACGTCGACCCCGACACCAGCGCCGCCTGAGCCCGACCCGCTACGACCACGTCCTGCTCGACCTCGACGGCGCGGTCTACGTCGGTCGCAGCGTCGTGCCGGGCGCGCCGGAGGCCATCGCGGCGCTCCGGGCAGCGGGGATCCGCACCGCGTTCGTCACCAACGACCCGGTCAGCGCGCGCGCCGACTACGTCCGGCGGCTCGGCTACTTCGGCATCGCCGCCGCGCCGGGCGACGTGGTGACGGCCGCGTGGGCCGCAGCGCAGCTCGTGGCCGAGGAGCACCCCGGCGCCCGCGTGCTCGCGCTGGGCTCCGAGGCCTACCGTGACGAGCACCGCCAGGCCGGCCTCCAGGTCGTCGACGACTGGCACGACGCCGAGGTCGTGTCGCTGGGCGGCGACCTCGACTTCGCGTTCTCCCACCTGCAGGCCGCGGTCCGCGCGGTGCTCGCCGGTGCGGCGCTCTACGGCTCCAACCGCGATCGCACCTACCCGGACGACGGCGGACCCTCCCCGTCGGCAGGCCCGCTCGTGGCCGCCGTGGAGTACGCCACCGACACGAACGCCCGCTGCGCGGGCAAGCCGGAGCGGGCGATGTTCGACGAGGCGCGCCGCCTGCTGGGCGACGGCCGCTACCTGATGGTGGGCGACCGGCTCGACGCCGACGTCGCCGGCGGCGCCGCGGCGGGGATGGACACGGCGCTCGTGCTGACGGGGACGGCCCGTCGCGAGGACGTCGAGCGCTGGGCGGGCCCGGCGCCGACCCACGTGCTGGAGTCGCTGGCCGGGCTGCCGGCGCTCCTCGGCATCACTTGTAGCGGTACGTGATGCGGCCGCGCGCGAGGTCGTAGGGCGAGAGCTCGACCTTCACCCGGTCCCCCGGGAGGATGCGGATGTAGTGCCGCCGCATCCTCCCGGAGATGTGACCGAGGACGTCGTGCCCGTTGTCGAGCCTGACGCGGAACATGGTGTTGGGCAGGGCCTCGGTGACCTCGCCCTCCACCTCGATGCTGTCTTCTGTCGTCACGGCCCCCTCCCAGGCCCGCGAGGCCCGGGCCGAGGGCGGGGCGCCTAGGCGGCCGCGGGCTCCGGCTGAGCGTACCGCACGGGGCTGTCGCCAGCCTGCTCGGCAGACGACGCCAGCGCGAAGGCCAGCGCCTCGTCGACCGTGTGCACCGGGTGGAAGGTCATGGCCTCCCGCACGGCCTCCGGCACGTCCTCGAGGTCGCCCTCGTTGCGCGCCGGCACGATCACCGACGTCAGGCCGGCCCGGTGGGCGGCGAGCACCTTCTGCTTGATGCCGCCGACGGGCATCACGCGGCCCCGCAGCGTCACCTCGCCGGTCATGCCGACGTCCGGGCGCACGCTGCGGCCGCTGAGCAGCGACACCAGCGCGACGGTCATCGTCACGCCGGCCGACGGGCCGTCCTTGGGAACGGCGCCGGCGGGCACGTGCACGTGGAAGTCGCGGTCGGCGAAGTCCCGCGGGTCGATGCCGAGCTCGTCGGCGCGCGAGCGCACGTAGCTGAGCGCGATCGTGGCCGACTCCCGCATCACGTCGCCGAGCTGGCCCGTGAGCGTGAGGGTGCCCTTGCCGCGGTGCGAGGACGCCTCGACGAAGAGGACGTCGCCGCCGGTGCCGGTGACCGCGAGGCCGGTGGCCACGCCGGGCACCGAGGTCGCCTCGGCCGCCTCGGCGAAGAACCGCGGCCGGCCCAGGGCCGTCTGCACGTCGGCCTCGTCGACCGCGATCGGGGCCTCGGCCTCGCCGGCGGCGAGCCGCGTGGCGGCCTTGCGCAGGATCGTGCCGATGCTGCGCTCCAGCGAGCGGACGCCCGCCTCGCGCGTGTAGTCGGCGATGACGCGTGCGGATGGCGGCCTCGCTGACGGTCACCTCGCCGTCCAGCAGGCCGTTGCGGCGCTGCTGGCGCGGCACCAGGTAGCCCTTGGCGATCGCGACCTTCTCGTCCTCGGTGTAGCCGTCCAGCCGGATCAGCTCCAGCCGGTCGAGCAGCGCCGGCGGGATGTTCTCGATCATGTTGGCCGTGGCGATGAACAGCACCTGCGACAGGTCGAGCTGCACGTCGAGGTAGTGGTCGCGGAACGTCGAGTTCTGCGCCGGGTCGAGCACCTCGAGCAGGGCCGAGGACGGGTCGCCCCGCCAGTCGGCGCCGAGCTTGTCGACCTCGTCGAGCAGGATGACCGGGTTCATGGTGCCGGCGTCCTTCAGGGCGCGGACCATGCGGCCCGGGAGCGCCCCGACGTACGTGCGCCGGTGGCCGCGGATCTCGGCCTCGTCGCGCACGCCGCCGAGCGACATGCGGACGAACTTGCGGCCGAGGGCGCGGGCGATGGACTCGCCGAGCGACGTCTTGCCGACGCCGGGCGGCCCGGCCAGGGCCAGGATCACGCCGGCGCGCTCGTCCTCGATCTCCCGCTCGCGCCGGAACTTGCGCACGGCGAGGTACTCGAGGATGCGCTCCTTGACGTCCTTCAGGCCCGCGTGGTCGGCCTCCAGGATCGCCCTGCGCGGCGTGCACGTCGTTCTGCTCGTCGGAGACGACGCCCCACGGCACGTCGAGCAGCCAGTCGAGGTAGGTGCGGATCGTGGAGCCCTCGGGCCCCTGGGCGCCGGCCTCGAGGCGACCGAGCTCGCGCTCGGCCTCCTTGCGGGCCTCCTCCGGCATGCCGGACTCGGCGATGCGGTCGCGATAGCGCGCGACCTCGTCGCCGTCCTCGCCGGTCTCGCCGAGCTCCTTGCGGATCGCGTCGAGCTGGCGGCGCAGCAGGAACTCCCGCTGGCTCTTCTCCATGCCCTCGGTGACGTCGTCGCGGATGCGGCGCTTCAGCTCGAGGTCGCCGAGCACCTCGCGCAGCCACTCCGTCGCCTTGTCGAGGCGCGCTGCGACGTCGAGGGTCTCCAGCAGCTCCAGCTTCTGCGCCCAGCTGAGGTCGGGGCTGAAGCCGGCGGTGTCCGCCAGCGCGCCGGGCTCCTCCACGGAGCGCAGGAACGCGGCGATGCGGCTCGCGCCGCGGGCGTCCAGGATCGACTCGAGGACGGCGCGGAACGCCCGCACCTTCTCTGCGAGGTCGTCGGACATGTCGGTGGGATCGGGCCGCTCGACGACGTCGATGCGGAGCGCGCCCCCTGCGGCCTCCGCCCGGCCGAGCTCGGCGCGGTGGAGGGCGCGGAGCGTGACCCCGCGGTGGCCCTGGGGCAGCATGGCGGGCTCGCCGTCGATCACGGCGACGACGCCGATGCGTGCGAACCGCCCTTCGTGGCGCGGCACCAGCACGACCTGGCCCTGCTGGGGCTCTGGCGCGCTGAGGGCCTCGTCCACGGCCGCATTGGCCTCGGCCGAGGCGAGATCGAATGAGAGTGCCATCCCGGGCAGGACGATCGCGTCCTCGAGCGGGATGAGCGGCAGCGAGGAACTCACGGGTGAGGACTTCCCTTCAAGATAATCTGCGTACAACTGACTGAGGTAACGCGTTGCGCGGCCCCGATGTTCCCGTCTGGGGCGAATCGGTACGCTCCGGCCGCGTGCTCGAGATCGCCGCGCTGTTCGGGATCGTCTTCGTGCTGGGCGCGGTGCCGAACCTCATCCCCGCGGCGGCCGTCATCGCCGCGTTCTCGCTGCGCGACGACGTCGGGCCGGTCGCTGCGGTCGTCGCCGGCGTCGCGGGCATCACGCTGGGTCGGGTGACCCTCGCGCTCGCCGTCCGCTACGGCTTCGACCGCTTCCTGCGCGGGGCCGTCGCGGAGAACATCGAGTACCTCCACGGCTGGCTCGAGGGGCGCAAGCGCGCGACCCTCGCCCTCACCGCCGCGCTGGCGGTGCCCGGCTCCCCGACGACGACCATCTTCGTCGCCGCGGGCGCCCTGCACCTGCGCCTGCTGCCGCTGGCGACGGGCTTCGCGCTCGGCCGGCTCGTCTGGTACACGGGCGTCGTGATCGTGGCCTCGGGCGCCGAGAAGGGCATCGAGGGGCTCATCGATCGCGGCCTGCAGCCGCACTTCATCGCGCTCGCCGTGGTGCTCGTGGTGGTGCCGCTGGTGGTGCTCTCGCGGCTCGAGTGGCGGGCCCTCATCCAGGAGCGCCGCATCCGCTTCATCCGCAGCAAGCGATCGCAAGGAGGATCCGACCGACCCGCCGCGTAGTTTGCGCCACGATGCCGCACTGGCTCCTGAAGGCTGCCGCGCAGGGCGCGATCGCGGCCGCGCCCCTCGGCG
Organism: uncultured Actinomycetota bacterium; assembly: GCA_963767885.1. GTDB lineage: Bacteria > Actinomycetota > Thermoleophilia > Gaiellales > F1-60-MAGs149 > CAVYFW01. The sequence continues at coordinate 32,462 of CAVYFW010000007.1, read as the reverse complement.
ACCGGCTCGACCGCGCCGCCCGCGTCCACGTGACGCGCTCGCTGACCATCGGCGAGGCCGCCTTCGCGACGAAGCTGCGCCAGTGCCGGCACCACGTCTCCGCCGCCCGCAGCGTGCGCACCGCGCGCCCGTTCGGGCCGCACGCGCTGGAGCTCGGCACGGGCTGGTACCCGATCGTGCCCATCGGCCTCTGGCTGTGCGGCGCCCGGCGCGTCACCACGATCGACAAGAACCCGCTGCTCGAGCCCGAGCGCGTGCGCCGCACCGTCCAGCTCTACGACACCGCGGCGCGCAACGGCGTGCTCGACCGCCTGCTGCCGGGCGCCTGGGCCGACCGCGTGGCCACGCTGCGCGACGCCGCGGCCTGGGCCGACGAGGAGGACCCGGAGCTGCTGCTGCACCGGCTCGGCGTGGACGTCGTCGTCGGCGACGCGCGCGCCACCGGCCTGGAGGCGGGCAGCGTCGACCTCGTGGTCTCCAACAACACGTTCGAGCACGTGCCGCCGTCGACGCTGCTCGAGATCCTGCTGGAGTTCCGCCGGGTCACCTCCGCGCGCGCGGTGATGAGCCACTTCGTGGACATGGCCGACCACTACGCGTACTTCGACCGGCGCCTCTCGCAGTACCACTACCTGCGCTTCTCGGACCGCGCCTGGCGCCTGCTCAACGGCGGCATCCAGTACCAGAGCCGGCTGCGCATCTCCGACTACCGCGACCTCCTCGCCGAGGCGGGCTTCTCGATCCTCCAGGAGGAGCACGGCCAGGCGCTGCCGCACGACCTGGAGCGCGTGCCGATCGCCGACCGCTTCCAGCACTACCGCCGCGAGGACCTGCTGGTGCTGCGGGCGTGGCTGACGTCGGTGCCGACGGTCGTCGAGGTCGAGGCGGCGCTGCCCGCCGACGGGCCGGAGACGTCGGCGCCCGCGCCCGAGCCGACCGTCACGGCCGCGTAGGAGCCGCGTCCGCTTCGGCGGCGCTGCCTACACTGCGCCGTCATGGACGAGGCCTTCGCGCGCCTGCGCGAGCTCATGCTGCTGCGCGCGCCCGCCGGCGTCGAGGACCCGATGCGCGAGCACCTGCTCGAGGTGCTCGGGACGCACGGCGCGCCGCGTGTCGACCCCGCCGGCAACGTGCTGCTGCGCATCGCCGGCCAGGGGCGGCGCCCGGCCGTCGCGCTCGCCGCCCACCTCGACGAGATCGCCACCGTGGTGCGGCGCGTGGAGCCCGACGGGCGGGTGCGGCTCGGCGCGCTCGGCGACACGCACCCGTGGGTCTGGGGCGAGAGCGTGCTGGAGCTGCTCGGCGACCACGAGACCGTGCTCGGCGCGCTCTCCTTCGGCGCCCGCCACGTGTCGGAGGAGTCGCCGCAGCGCAAGCAGGTCGACGCCGAGGAGCCGCTGCGCTGGCGCGACACCTGGGTCGAGACGCGCCGCAGCCCCGAGGAGCTCGCGGCCGCCGGCGTGCGGCCCGGCACGCGCGCGATCCTGGCTCCGGCCCGCCGCGAGCCGGTGCGGCTGGGCGCGGACGGCGCGTGGATCGCCGGGCACCACCTCGACGACCGGCTCGGCGTCCTCGTCCTGCTCCTGCTCGCGGAGCGCCTGGACGCGCCGCCGGGCGACGTCGAGCTCGTCTTCTCCAGCCGCGAGGAGGTGGGCTGCGAAGGCGTGCAGTACCACCTGCGGAGGAGCACCGACATCGAGACCCTGATCGCCGTCGAGGTCCACCCGACGGCCGCCGAGTACGGCGTGGACGCCGGCCCCGAGCCCGTGGTCTTCGCCGGCGACGCCCGCACCATGTTCCCGCCCGCCCTGGTTCGCGGCCTCGTCGCGGCCGGGGAGCGCGCCGGCACGGGCGTGCGCGTCGCCGTCCCCGCGCGCTACGGGAGCGACGCCTCCACCGCGCTCCACGCGGGCCTCGTCGCGCGCGCCGGCGCCGTCGCCGCGACCACGGACAACACGCACGGCCTCGAGATCGCGCACCTCGAGGCTCCCGAGCGCCTCGCGCGCCTGCTGCACGAGTGGCTCGCCGGCGACGCGGACGCCGTCTGAGCGCCGTGCCCGGCGTGCTGCTCGGCGCCGAGGTGACGGCGGGGCTGGTCGCGCGCGACCTCGACCTGGGTCTCGCCGGCCGGGCTGGGCGGACGTGACCCGGCCTGGCATAGTCCGCCGATGAGGCTCACCGTCCGCACCGCGCTGCTCGCCGCCCTCGTCCTCGCCGGCCTCGTGGCCGCCGCGCCGGCGCAGGCGCGCTTCATCCACTTCACGTCGCCCTCGGGCAACATCGACTGCCTGGGCGCGAACACGAAGCCCATCTTCGTCTCCTGCGTGGTGCAGGTGGCGACCTGGCCCAACAAGCCGCCGCGCCCGCGCAGCTGCGACCTCGACTGGGTGCCGACCGAGGTGGCGCTCGCGAACCGCAAGGTCTCCGTCGGCGCCTGCCGCGGCGACGTCGGCTCGCTGTGCATCGCCAACAGCGGCGACCGCTGCTCGGTCCTGCCGTACGGGCGCTCGACCGACATCGGCCCCATCAAGTGCATCTCGGCGATCTCGGGCGTCACCTGCCGCTACAAGGTCGCGCCGCGCGTCGGCTTCAAGGTCTCGAAGCAGGGCTACGTGCGGTATCGCCGGCTAGGCGGACCGGCGTGGCGGCGCACGGCGTCGCGGAGCGGGACGCCGCCTGACGGCTCCGGGGCGCGATGAGTTCCGCGCCGCGCGGCAGTCCTATGTGCGACGTGCGACCGTTCGACATTTGCGACGTCCCGCTGGTTGGGCGGGTAACCCCACTGCGGCTGTTCGGCCGGCGCGCTGATACTCCGGCCGTGGCTGCAGTCGTCCCAGCCCTGGACGGCACCGAGCACGGCCTGGATCCCAGGCTCCGCAAGGCCTGGACCCTGGCGGCCGCCGCCGGCGCGCTCCTCGCGGGCATCGCCGGCGCCGTGATCGCGGTGCTCGTCGACGGGCCAGCGTGGCTGGCGCTCCTGCTCGTCGCCGCGGGCGTCGTGCTCGCCGTCGCCGGCGCCGTCGGCGCGCGGCTGGAGTGGGCGTCGTACCGCTACCGCGTGACCGACGACGCGGTCGAGATCACGCACGGGGTGATCGTGCAGACGCTGTCCGTGCTGCCGCACCGCCGCATCCAGCAGATCGACGTGCGCCGCGGGCCCGTCGAGCGCCGCCTCGGCCTCGCGACGCTCGTGCTGCGCAGCGCCGCCGCCACCACGGACGCGACGCTCCCCGGGCTGGCCGACGGGGATGCCGTCGACCTGCGCGCCGCCCTGCTCGCCCGCGCCGGACTGGACGACGCCGTCTGATGCGCGCGCAGCCGCCCTTCGGCAGCACCCCGTCGCGCACCGCGCTGCGCACGGTGCCGTACCACCTCTCGAGCCTCGCGGCGGCCATCGCCGGCCTGCTCGTGCTGTCCGGCGGCGAGCTGCCGACCGGCGGCGCGCGCATCGCGCTCATCTCCATCGCGCTCGTCGCCGTCGGCCGCGTCGCGAGCTGGTGGCGGCGCACCGTCACCTTCGAGCACGACCGCATCGTCGTCGACGAGGGGATCCTGCAGCGCACGCAGCGGGTCGTGCCGTACGAGCGCATCCAGCAGGTCGACCTGCGCAGCGACATCCGCCACCGCGTGCTCGGCGCGGCGTCCGTGCGCATCGACGTCGCCGGCGGCGCCGGCCAGGGCGTCCGCCTCGACGTGCTGCCCGAGCCCCGCGCGCGCTCGCTGCAGGCGTTCGTCCTCGCGCGGCGCGACGACGAGCTCGCGGCGGAGGGCGTCCCGGCGCCGGCCGAGACGGACCGCGGCGAAGTGCTGCTGGAGCTCTCCACCCGGCGCCTGCTGGTCGCGGGCCTGATGAGCGACGCGGTCGGCGTCGCCTTCGCCGGCGCGGCGGGCCTGCTCGGCTTCGTCTGGCAGCTCGGGATCGTCACGCCCGAGGACGTCGCCGACCAGGCGCGCTCCGAGACCCACGTCGTCGTCGCCGTGGTCGCGATCGCGCTGCTCACGCCGGTCGCCGCGGCCCTCGCCGGCGTCTACCGCTACGGGCGCTACCGGCTCACGCTCGACGGCGACCGCCTGCACCTCGCGCACGGGCTCGTCGAGACGCGGCGCATCACCGTGCCGCGCCGGCGGGTGCAGGTCGTGACCGTGCGCGAGAACATCGTCGGCCGCCGCCTGGGGCTCGTCTCCATCGCCGTCGCGAGCGCCACGACCGCCGGCGACCGCTCCGCGCCGACGGTGCTGCGCGTGCCGATCCTGCCGCGCGCCGAGCTCGACGACTTCCTGGTGCGCCTGATGGACGATCCCTCGTGGCGCCCCCCTGCGCTGCAGCCGCGGCCGCGCGCGGCGCTGCGCCGGGCCGTCGTCCGCCGCACCGTGCCGCTCCTGGCCGTGATCGGCGCCGCCGTCTTCCTGACGCCCTGGAGCGTCCTGCTGACGCCGCCGGCGCTGGTCCTCGGGCTCGTCTGGGGCCGCGCCGCGCACCGCCGCGCGGGCCATGCGACGACCGATCGCCTCAGCGCGCTCGCGGCCGGCGTCGTGCTGCACCGCCTGCACCTCGTGCCGCACGCGCGCCTGCAGAGCGCGCGCGCCTCGACCTCGCCCCTGCAGCGCCGCGCCGCGCTGGCGACCATCCACCTCGACGTCGCGGGCCGCAAGGACGCGCCGCACCTGCTCGACCTCGACGGCGCGACGGCGCGGCGCATGGCGCTGGCCCTGCCGCGCCAGGGGGTGCCGGTCTAGTGCTCCGGCTCCGGCGAGGGCGCCGGCCTCGGTGCTGCGGCGGACGACCTCCTCGCGCACCGCGCCGAGGATGCGGGCGAGCGCCTCGCGGTCCTCCGGCGGCAGCACCAGGAAGACGTCGACCGTCTCCGCCACGAACTCGTCCCACGACGCCGCGAAGGCCGCGCTGCCCGCCGGCGTGATCTCCACGACCGTCGCCCGGCGATCGCTGGGGTGCGGCGTGCGCCGGACGAGGCCGTCCGCCTCCAGGTGGTCGACGAGGCCCGTGATGCTCTTGGCCGTCACGCAGAGCTCGTCCTTGAGCCGGGACATGATCTGCGGCCCGTGCTTCTCGAGGGTCGCGAGCAGCCGCATGCGCGACTGGCTCATCGCGTGCAGCCGGCTCCGCATGTACTGGATCCAGACCGGGCCGAAGGCGCTGAACTCCTGGGCGACACGCAGCGCATCGGCCGGAGCGGAATTAGTAGTAGTCATCCACGATCACCGCTTCCATTATCCGCACGTCCATTGTATAACCTGGCCGCACTGGGTGCCTACACCCCGATGACGGCTCCCACCACCTAGGAGGAACACAACGTGGCGCAGCAGAGGCTTTCCGCGCACGAGCGTCTCTCGACCGGAGCCCTGGCCCGCTTGGCGCGCTCGTTCGCGTACCACCCCTGGAGAACCATCCTGGGGTGGGTCGGGATCATCGTCGTCCTGATCGCGCTCGTCGCGACCATCGGCGGCTCCTTGCGCGACGAGTTCGAGATCCCGGGCTCGGACACCCAGAAGGCGACCGACCTGATCGAGTCGAAGTTCGTCTCCGAGCAGGGCGGCGTGCTCAACGTCGTCTTCGCCGCGCCGGAGGGCGAACGCCTGGACACGCCTGAGCGCAAGGCGGCGATCGAGGCGGCCGTCAACGAGGCGCGTACGAAGTTCGCCGCTCCGGCGGGGCAGACCGAGCCCGAGAACGGCCACCCGGCGCTGGAGAGCATCGACGACCCGTTCGGTGCCAACCGCTTCTCGCAGGCGGGGCGAATCGCCTACGCGGAGGCGCAGTTCGACCAGACGATCGAGGACACCGACCGCGACGGCGTCGTGGCGGTCGAGGACTTCTTCCGTCAGGCCGGCGAGCCCGTCGGCGTGCAGGTGGAGTTCAACGGCGAGGCCGAGTTCCCGCCGATCGAGCAGGGCGCGTCCGAGCTGCTCGGCCTGCTGGCGGCGGTCATCGTCCTGCTGATCGTCTTCCGCACCTTCGTGGCGATGATCATCCCCATCGCGCTCGCGATCGTGGCCCTGGCGACGGCGTTCCTGCTGCTGTTCATCCTCGCGGGCCTGATGGACATCAACACGATCACGCCGATCCTCGTGTCGATGATCGGCCTGGGCGTGGGCATCGACTACTCGCTGTTCATCGTCACGAGATTCAGGCAGCTCCTGCACGACGGGCTGGAGCCCAGGGACGCGGCGGCCGAGGCCGGCGCGTCGGCGGGCCGCGCGGTCATCTTCGCCGGCGTCACGGTCGCGATCTCGGTCACCGGCCTGGCCTTCATCGGCCTCGACTTCGTGACCAAGCTCGGCATCGGCAGCGCCCTCGGCGTGCTGACGACGGTGCTCATCGCCAACTCGCTGCTGCTGGCGGTGCTGTCCAAGCTGGGGCACAAGGTCGACCGCCTCAAGGTGCCCTTCGTCAAGCCCCTCGACGACTCCGAGGAGGGCCGCAACAAGACGCCCGTGGCCCGCTGGGGGCGGTTCGTCACGCGGCGCGCCAAGATCGTGTTCCCGGTCGTCCTGCTGGTCGTCCTGGCCGCGGCCTCGACCTCGTCGCTCGTGCGGCTGGGCGCGGCCGACCAGGGCACCCAGCCCGACGAGCAGACCAGCCGGCGGGCCTACGACCTGCTGGCGGAGGGCTTCGGCCCCGGCTTCAACGGCCCGATCCCGATCGTCGTCGACGTCCAGGGCGACGAGCAGGCGCCGCAGCGCATCTATGACGGCCTGCAGGGCGTCGAGGACGTCAAGTTCGTCGCCGAGCCGCAGTTCAACGACGACAAGACCGTGGCCATCGTCTTCGTGACGCCGGGGTCGGCGCCGCAGGACGAGGCGACCGACAACCTCGTCGACCGCATCCGCGACGACGTCGTCCCGGCGGCGATCGCCGGCGGCGGCGCACATCGCGTACGTCTCAGGTCAGACGGCGGCGTTCAAGGACATCGCCGACCAGATCCTGCAGCGGATGCCCTACTTCCTGCTCTACATCCTGGGCGTCACCTTCATCGTGCTGGCGATGGCCTTCCGCTCGGTCGTGATCTCGCTGATGGCGGCGATCACGACCATCATGTCGGCGTTCGTCGGCTTCGGCGTGCTCACGCTGGTGGTGCAGGAGGGCCACCTGCTGGGCCTGACGGGCCTCGACCAGACGGGGCCGATCGAGACCTTCGTCCCACCCATCGCCTTCGCGATCCTGTTCGGGCTCTCGATGGACTACATGGTGTTCATCACGAGCCGCATCCGCGAGGAGCACGTCCACGGGTTGAAGACGAAGGACGCCGTGGAGCACGGCATCGCCGCCATCGGCCGCGTGGTCGTGGCCGCGGCGGTGATCATGGGCACGGTCTTCGCCGCGTTCATCCTCAGCGCCGACCGCGTTCCGAAGGAGTTCGGCCTCCTGCTCGCGGTGGCCATCCTCACGGACGCGCTGCTCGTCCGCATGACCCTCGTCCCGTCGCTGCTCACGCTGCTGGGCGAGAAGTCCTGGTACATCCCGCGCTGGCTCGATCGCACCCTGCCGAACATCACGATCGAGCCGCCGCACGAGGGCGACGGTCGCGACGCGCCGGTCGACGACGAGCGCCCGCTGGAGACCGCCGGGCAGCACTGACCCCGCACGGTCCGAGAACGACGGAGGGCGAGCCCATGGCGGGCTCGCCCTCCGTGTCTCGGGGGTCGGGTGCCGTCAGCCGCGGGCGGCGACGGCCGGCGCCGCGGCGTGCGCGGGCGCGCGTCGACCGGTACGGGCCCGGCGGCGGGCGCCTCGGGCGTGTCGATGCGGGCGTGGACCCGCTGGAGCCAGCGCGGCGCCCACCAGTTGGCCGGGCCGAGCAGCCCCATCAGGGCCGGCACCAGGAACGCGCGCACGATGGTCGCGTCGATCAGCACCGAGAGGGCGGCGCCGACGCCGATCAGCTTGATGAAGACGATCTCCGACGTGGCGAACGCCCCGATCGCGGTCATCAGCAGGAGCGCGGCGGCGGTCACGATGCGGCCGGTGCGGGCCAGGCCCACCGCCACGGCCTCGCGATCCGAGGCGCCGGCGGTGCGGGCCTCGCCGATGCGGGCGAGCAGGAACGTGCCGTAGTCGGTGGAGAGGGCGAACGCGATGGCGAAGAGCAGGATGGGCTGCGTCGCCTCGAGCGCGCCCTGCGACGTGTAGTCGAGCAGCCCGGTCAGGTTGCCGTCCTGGAAGATCAGCACCAGCAGGCCGAAGGTCGCGGTGACGGTCAGCGCGTTCATGAGCACGGCCTTGATCGGCAGCACCACCGAGCCGGTCATCAGGAAGAGCAGCACCAGGGTGGTGCCGACGAGGATGGCCAGCGCGAGCGGGATGCGCGCCTGCAGCACGGACTGCTGGTCGAGGAAGCGCGCCGTCGAGCCGCCGACCGCGACGGGGAACGGCGCGTCCTCGGCCCGGAGGTCGCGCACGAGCTGCTTCGTCGAGGCGTCGAGCTGCGAGCCGGACGGGTACACGTCGATGCGCCACACGCCGTCGAGCTGCTGGGGCGCCGAGACGGCGTCCGCTCCGGCGACCGACACGAGCCGCGCGCGGTAGTCGGCGACCTCGCCAGCGGCGGACGCGGGCGCCTCGACGCTGACGAGGATCGGCGAGGACGCGTCGCGCTCGTACGCCGTGCGCAGCGTCTGGTCGACCTGGCGGGCCGAGTGCTGCTCCGGCAGGACGCTCGCGTCGACGCCGACGAAGCGGACGCCGAGGAAGGGCAGGCCGAGCAAGAGCAGCAGCGTGCCGGCGGCCGCCGCGACCCGGCCGGGGCGGTGCAGCACCCACTGCGCCAGGCGGTACCAGCGCGTGCGGTGCAGCGTGGCGTCGGACGGCTCGTGGCGCACGATGCGCCGCGGGGTGAGCGCGTCGATGCGTGGCCCGAGCAGTGCCAGCGCGGCGGCGAGGACGGTCAGCGAGATCGTCGCAGCGACCAGCGGGACGATCGCGCCCGCGATGCCCATCGACTGCAGGAAGCGCTGCGGGAAGACCACGAGCGCGAGCAGCGCCGCGGACACCGTCAGCGAGCTGAACACGACGGTGCGCCCGGCGCTCGTCAGCATCGCGAAGGCGGCGTCGCGCGGCGCGCGGCCGCGGCCGAGCTCCTCGCGGTAGCGCGAGACCAGCAGCAGGCTGTAGTCGACCGCGAGGCCGAGCCCGAGACCGGTCACCAGGTTGAGGGCGAACGCGGACAGGTCGGTCACGCCGGCGTCGATCAGCCGCAGCACGAAGAACGTGCCCATCACGGTCGAGCCGCCCACGAGCACGGGCAGGAGGGCCGCGATCGGGCTGCGGAAGATCCACAGCGTCAGCAGGAACAGGAGCGGCATGGCGATGAGCTCCGCCCGCAGCAGGTCCTCCTGCACCTGCGACGACACCTGCTCCTGGGTGACGGCGTCGCCGCCGAGCTCGACCGCCGTGCCGGCGAACGCGTCCTCGCTGTCGGCGACGACCTGCTGCTCGTCGGCGTCGGCGTCGAGGACCGCGGCGACGAGCGCGGACGAGCCGTCGCGGGCGACCAGCGCGCTGCCGCCCTCGACGGGCGTCACGACGTTCGCGACGCCGGGCACCGCGGCGAGGCGCGCGGCGGCGTCGGCGACGGCGGCCTCGCCCTGCGGGGTGGCCGCGCCGGCCGGGGTCGGCACGAGGGCGACGACGTCGGGCCACGCGCCGGTGCCGGTCGCCTGCTCGACGGCGGTGCGGGCGGCGGCGCTCTGCGAGCCGGGGTCGTCGAAGTCGTCGCCGGCCTTGAGGACGCCGGGCAGCGGGCCGCCGACGACGACGGCGAGGACGACGAAGAGGAGGCCGATGCCGAGCACTCGGCGTGGCCGGCGGGTCACGAGGCGGGCGAGGCGTTGCATGGGACGCGTCTCCTTCCGAGAGCCTTCACACCTGTAAACTTACATGCGTTAGCTTACAGGTGTTCATCGACGTGTCAAGATGGAGTCCACGCATGCCCAGCCAGCGGATCGAACCCGGCTCTCGGCCCCAGCGACCGCGCAACCCGCGCGGGGAGGGCGGGCGCCTGCGCGGCGAGCTGATCGACGCCGCCAGCGACCTCATGGCGCTGCACGGCACCGCCGAGGCCGCCACCGTGCGCGCGGTGGCGCGGCGCGCCGGCGTCAGCGCGCCCTCCGTCTACATGCACTTCCCCGACCGCGATGCCCTGGTGCAGGCCGTCATCGCCCAGCGCTTCGACGACCTGACGGAGGCCATCGAGGCCGGCGTCGCGACCGCAGGGCCGGACGCGACGCCGTCCGACCGCCTACGCGCGGGCGCGCGCGGCTACGTGCAGTACGGCCTCGAGCACCCGGGCCACTACCGCGTCCTCTTCGACACGCCGACCGGGCCCTTCAGCGGCGACACCGAGGAGGCCGCCGCCGCGGCGTTCGGCACGCTCGTGGACGGCATCGCGGCGTGCCAGGCGGCGGGCGAGGCGCCGCCGGGCGACGCGTTCACGCGCGCCGCCGTGACCTGGCCGGCGATGCACGGCGCCGTCATGCTGCGCATCGTCTCGGCGCACTTCCCCTGGCCGCCGATCGAGGACCACCTGGAGCAGCTGCTCGTCGGCCTGGTCGGCCTGCGCCCGGCTGAGCCTGGAGCCCAGGCCTAGCCTGGATCGACGTCCGGGGCGTGCGTGGGCACGCCTCCGATCGCCACGGCCGCTCCCATCCCGGCTCCGGCGTCGACAAAGAGCCGTCGGCGCCTGCGCCGGGCTGGTGCGCTCCGGCGACTGGCCGCTACGAAGGGCAACCAGCCCGCCATACGCGGCCACTCACCGTCCGAGACGACCGGAGACGCGCCCCCGCGCTCGCCGCGGCCGCCCGATCCAGGCTCAGTAGAGCTGCGTGCGGTACTCCTCCTGGATCTCGACCTCCAGCTTCTCCGCGTCGGCCGTGTCCGGGTGCGTGACCTGGTCGCGGAGGATCTGGCCGAGGGTCGGGAACGCCGAGCGCTCGACCTGCGCGGCGGGGTCCCACAGCCGCGAGCGCTTGAACGCCTTCGCGCAGTGCAGGAAGGCCTCCTCGACGTCGACCACGATGGCCAGCCTGGGCGGCTTGCCGCCGACCGTCATCGACGCGAGCAGCTCCGCGTCGTCGGTGACGCGGCCGCGCCCGTTGACCCGCAGCGTCTCCTCGATGCCCGGGACGATGAACAGCATGCCCACGTGGCCGTTCTCGGCGACGTTGCGGAGCGAGTCGGCCAGCCGGTTGCCGGGCCGCTCCGGGATCGCCAGCGTGCGGTCGTCGAGGATGCGCACGAAGCCGGGCGGGTCGCCGCGCGGGCTGACGTCGCAGTCGCCGTCCGGGCCGACCGTGCCGAGGCAGAGGAACGGCGCGAGCTCGATGAAGCGCCGGCAGTGCGCGTCGAGGACCGGGAGGCGCTTGGCGACGACGAAGTCGAGCGGCTCGCCGATCGTGGCCTGGATCGCGGCCGTGTCGAGGGCGTTCACGAACCGGATCGTATCGGCTGGCGCGCCGCCGCCGCCGGAGGCTCGCTCGCCGGTCCATCGCGCAGGCCCGCGCGCCGCCGCGCCCGGCCGTGCTCGGCCAGCCAGTACGAGCCGATCGTGAACACGGCGGCGGCGAACTGGGCGATCACGGTCTCCCAGGTCGCGTAGAAGCCGAACCACTGACCGGCCCAGAACGGCAGCTCCAGCCCCTCGATCGGGGTGATGCGCATCCAGCCGACCGCCTGCAGCAGGTGCACCGTCGTGCCGGTCATCGTCACCAGCACCACGCCGATGGTGACGCCGGTCGCGATCAGCATCTTGCGGTACGGCAGCCGGCGCTGCAGCGCGAAGGTCAGGACGCCGATGACCGCCGCGCCGGCCAGGCCCATCGCCACGCCGGCCAGCACCACGCCGTCGCCCGAGTCGAACGCGAGGGCCTGCAGGAACAGGACGGTCTCGACCCCCTCGCGGTACACGCTCGCGAAGCCGAGGATGACCAGGCCGGCCGTCTGCATCCAGTCCGAGCGCTGCATGAGGCGCTTCTTCTTGCCGTGGAAGCTCGACAGCCAGTCGGTCCAGTAGACCTTGTGGAAGAACCAGTTCGTGATCAGCAGCAGCACGCCCACCGCAATGAGCGAGATCACCGCCTCCAGGCGCTCGCCGTAGCGCGCGAGGCTGGCGATGACGCCGCCCGCGACCCAGTACGTCAGCGCGGTGAACCCGAGCGCCGCGCCCGCGCCGATCAGGAACGGCCGGCGGTAGCGGGCGAAGCGGCCGGTCATGCTCGCGGTGATGGCGGCCAGGATGAGCACGGCCTCGAGGCCCTCGCGGAAGACGATCAGGGCGGCGTTCGTCGCGACCGCCGCCGGCTCGCCGTCGCCGGCCCCGAGGCGCTGGCGCGCGTCCGCCATCTCCTTGTCGATGACCGTGCGGGCCTCGACGATCTCCTCCGGCGACGCGTGGTCGGCGATCAGCGTCGCGAGCCCGGCGTCGCCGCCGTCGCCGTACCAGAGCAGCGCCTCGATGCGGGCGGCGAGGTGCGGCGCGAGCGCCTTGAGGCGGAGCTCGATGCCGGTGTCCAGCAGGCCGTAGGCCTCCAGGCGCGCCCGCTCGGCCTGGCTGTACTGGCCGGCGCTGGCGAGCCCCACGGCCTGGTCGAGGATGGCCGAGACGACGTCGAAGTCGGAGTCCGAGCCCGCCCGCGTCCACTCCGGCGGGAAGAGGGCGTCGAGGTCGTCGCCGATGCGATCGGTGAGCTCCTTCAGCACCTTCGGGTCGGCCACCTCGCGGCCGTTGGCGGCGTTGCGCAGGATGGCGGAGACGCGGTCGAGGTCGGTCGCGATCCGCTTCGTCGCCGCCGGGTCCTGGGCCTCGAGCGTCGGCCGCAGGTCGTCGAAGGCCTCGGTCGTCGCGCGCGCGAAGCTCTGCGCCTCGTTGATCTCGAAGGCCTTGGTGACCTGGCCGTCGTGGACGCCGCGGCCGTACTCCACGCGCACGAGGTCGACGAAGCGGACGGACTGCCCGGCCCGCCGGGCGAGGTCCTCGGGCGAGAGGGCCACGGCGCGGAAGGCGGCGAGCGCGTCGCGCGCCTCCTGCAGGGCCGCCGCGTCACCGGCGACGAGCCGGTCGAGCGTGGCCGCGAGCGCGTCGGCCGCCGGGGCGCCCCGCTGGGCCGCGTACGCGTCGCGGACGATCGCGAAGTAGCCGGCGGCCCGCCCGGCGGCCTCGGCCCGCTGGTCGGCGAAGTCCCGCTCCTCGGCCTGCTGCACGTCGGCGAGCGCCTCGCGCAGGCGCGCGTCGTACGTGTCGAGCAGGTCGTCGCGGACGGTCGCCGCGGCCGTCGCGGCGTCGAGCCGGCCGTTGGCCAGGGCCTGCAGGGCGAGGGTGGAGTCGGCCTTGGCGCGGGTGAAGCGGGTGGGCGTGCGGTACTCGCGGACGTTGAACCACGCGCGGGCCGTCGCGACGTCGCCCTGCGCGGCCGCGTCGATGGTGCGCGTCGCGGCCTGCGCCAGGAGCGCGGTCCAGATGCGCCCGCGGAGCGCCGCGAACGCGGTGGCGTCGCCCTCCTCGATCGCCGCCTCGGCCTCGGCGCCCAGCGCGGGATCGACGTCGGGCGCGGCCTCCATCGCCGCGCGCGCGCCGTCCGCGTCGCCGCCGCCGAGCGCGAGCTGGGCGTCCAGGAGCCCGCTGCGCAGCGCCTCGGCGTCCTGCCACGGCTCGGCGGCGCCCGCGGTCGCCGGGCAGAGCAGCAGGACCAGCGCGAGTGCCGCCCAGCGCAGCCTCACGCGGAGATCTCGACCCCGAGCTGCGCGGCGACCTGCGAGATCTGGCCGGCGATGTCGGACGCGCGGGCCTGCTTGTCCGCGCCGAGCTGGTCGGCCTCCTCGGGCTTGAACACCCGGCCGCCGGATTCCTCGTCGCGGAGCTGGGCGATGGAGTCCGTGAGCTCGCCGAGGCCAGCCCCGATCTGGTCGGCGCGCGTGGCGTCGGCGCCGGCCACGCGCGGCTGCACGTCGCCGTAGACGACCTCGAGCCCGGACAGGATGTCCGTGATGTCGGAGAGGCGCGAGGTCGCGGCGAAGGCCTGCTCGCTCGCGCCGTCGCCGGCCACGAAGCGGGAGTTCTTCCAGCTCTCGAAGTACTCGTTCATGGTCGGGATCATCACGACCAGCGCGGTGAAGGCATCCGACTCGTTGGGCTCCCACGCGTTGGCCGTGGTGACGAGCTCCTTGGCGTACCCGTCGAACGCCTGCGCCGAGCCGAGCAGCACGTTGGCGTCGGGCAGCACCTCGCCGAACTCCACGGTGCCGTCGCCGTCGAAGTCCGCCTGCACGTCCTTCGCGGTGAAGTCCGGGTTGGTGCCGAAGAGGCTCGTCTCCTCCAGGTAGAAGAGGTTGCCGGGCTTCTCGAGCACGCGGCCGTCGGGCAGCGTCAGGTCGAACGGCACGGCGTTCTCCGGGTCGTCCGCCGCGCTCGAGCCGGCGTCGAGGATGACGTCGAAGCGGCTCAGCGAGGGCACGCCGGCGACGATGCCCTCCATCTGCTCGTACTGCGGGTTGGAGGCGCGGTACGTCTCCTGCAGGCCGGTCAGGATCGGCACCACGGCGTCCTGCTGCTCGGCCCACAGCTTCGCGTAGTCGAAGTTCGCGGCCCTGGCGAGGTCGTAGTACTGCTGCGAGCCGGCCAGGAAGGTCGCGGCCGACGTGGCGAGCCCGGTCGTGTGCTGGTCGAGGAAGGTGCGGATGGCCGTGAAGTCGGCCGTGCTCGCGGCCGCGGAGCCGGCGGACGCCGAGGCGTCGGGCGCGGCCGACGATGCCGCCGGGGCGGTCGCCTCGGCCGCGGCCGTGGACGGCGCGCCGCTCGGCGTGCCGGCGTCGTCATCGTCGCCGCACGCGGCGAGCGGGAGGGCCAGGGCGAGCGGAACGAGCAGGAGCAGCGACGCGCGGGACACGGTGGTGCACGACCTCCTCGCAGTGGACCACCACCGCGTTAGGGCATCCTAAGTCAACGGAGTTAGGCTAACCTAAGAGACGCCGCAAGCGCAAGCGGGACCTGGCCGGGTGCGGGGGCGACGCTCTCCGGTCTGGAGTACCGCCCGCTAGAGTGCGTCGGTGCGCATCATCGTCCGGGAGGGGGCCGAGGCGGGGCGCGTGATCGAGGTCGATCGCGAGCTCAGCGTCGGACGGATCGAAGGCAACGACGTGGTCGTGGTCGATCCGCGCGTCTCGAGCCGCCACGCAACGCTGAAGCCCGCCGATGGCGGCATCGAGCTCACCGACACGGGCTCCACGAACGGCACCTTCGTCGACGGGACGAGGCTCTCGGGCAGCGTCCTGCTGCGCGGCGGCGAGGAGGTGCGCATCGGCTCCACCGTGATGGTGGCCGAGCCGGATGCCGCACCCGTCGCGACGGATCCCGCGGGCGGGACGGAGTTCGCCGGCACGGAGATCGGCGAGCTGCCGACGCCCACCGCCGAGGAGCCGGTGCCCACGCCGCCGCCGGTCGCCGCCGTGCCGCCCGCCGAGGCCGCGCCGCCGCCCGCCGCAGCGGCTCCGCCCCCGCCCCCGCCTCCGCCTCCGCCCGCGCCGCCGGCCGAGTTCCGCCTGTCCGTGCGCACGGGCCCGGACACCGGCCGCGTCGAGCAGCTGCCGGAGGGCTCCGAGGTCTCGCTCGGACGCAGCCCCGAGTCCACCTTCATGCTGCAGGACCCGCGCATCTCCGCCCGGCACGCCGTCGTGCGCCGCCAGGACGGCAAGGTGACGGTGCAGGACCTCGGCTCCGCCAACGGCACCTACGTCAACGGCGACGCCGTCGAGGGCAACGATCGCCGCGAGGTCAAGTCCGGCGACGAGATCCAGCTCGGCGAGACGGTGCTCGTGCTGTCCTCCGGCGTGCCCGGCGCGACGGGCCTCGGCCCCGCGCCCACGGTCATGGGCTCCGTGCCGACGGACGTGCGCGAGCAGGGCCGCAAGTCGACGCGCAACCTGATCATCGTCGGCGCCATCGCGGTGCTGGCCGCGGGCATCGCCGCCGCCATCGCGCTGACGCGCGACAGCGGCAAGGAGACGCGCGTCATCGAGCGCATCCCGGCGACCGTGACCGAGCAGCAGGTGCCGACGACGCCGGACATCCCGGACATCATCGAGAAGAACCGCACCGCGACCGTGCGCATCTTCGCGAAGCTCTCCCCCGAGGCCGCCGCGACCGGTTCGGGCTCGGTCATCGACCAGGGCCAGGGCCTGATCATCACGAACAACCACGTCGCGGGCGTCGGCGAGCTGAGCGTCCGCAACGCGACGGGCCAGGAGGTCCCGGCCCGGCTCATCGCGGCGATGCCGTGCGAGGACGTCGCGCTGGTGCAGATCACCAACCCGGCCGACCGCGCGGACTTCACGCAGGTCGAGTTCGCCGATCCCGCCTCGATCTCGCAGGGCGAGCAGGTGCTGGCCCTCGGCTACCCCGGCACCGCCGCCACGGCGCGTCCGGAGGAGTTCCCCAACGCGCAGCTCTCGGCCACGAACGGGATCGTCTCCCAGGTCGGCACGAAGTACGACGTGCCGGGCTCGGACGTCGCACCGCTGACCGACGCCATCCAGCACAACGCCGCCGTCAACCACGGCAACTCGGGCGGCCCGCTGTTCGACCTCCAGGGCAAGCAGATCGGCATCAACACCGCCATCTACTTCGCCAACGGGGAGCGCCTGGAGGGCGAGAACTACGCGATCTCCGTGCGCCGCATCCAGGAGCTCCTGCCGCGGCTCAAGACGGGCGACTCGCAGGCCTGGCTCGGCTCGACGTTCGCGCAGTTCGGCGACGACCAGGGCAACCCGACGGCGATCGTGACCGACTACCTGGACGCCCAGGGGCCGCTCGCCCAGGCCGGCGTGCCGGCGGGCATCGCGATCACGTCCATCAACGGCACGGACATCCACACGTACCAGGACTACTGCGCCGTCATGAAGGGCGTTGGCAACGGGTCGACCATCGAGCTGCACCTCGTCGATCCCAACACGGGTCAGGAGACCGACCTCCAGGTGCCGTCGGGTCGCACCGCGCCGATCACCCTGCAATGAGCGCGAACCAGGAGCTGCCGCCCGGCGCGAAGTTCGCCGACTTCACGATCGACGGCGTGCTCGGCCGCGGCGGCATGGGCGTCGTGTACCGCGCGCGCCAGGAGCGGCTCTCGCGGCTCGTGGCCCTCAAGGTCATCGCGCCGCACCTGACCAACGACGCCGGCTTCCGCGAGCGCTTCCGGCGCGAGGCCGCGATGGCCGCCGCCATCGACCACCCGAGCATCCTGCCGATCTACGAGGCCGGCGAGTTCGAGGGCCAGCCGTTCCTGGTCATGCGCCACGTGCCCGGCACGGACCTGAAGACGCTGATCGAGCGCAAGGGCCGGCTGGAGCCGGTGCGGGCGGTCGAGATCGTGCACGACATCGGGGTCGCCCTCGACGCGGCGCACCGCCGCGGGCTCGTCCACCGCGACGTGAAGCCGGCCAACATCCTCATCGGCGAGGAGGCCGACGACGAGGAGGTCGTGTACCTCACCGACTTCGGGCTGACCAAGGGCCGCTCCGACGAGCGCCTGACCCAGACCGGCAAGTGGGTGGGCACGGTCGACTACATGGCGCCCGAGCAGATCGAGGGCAAGGACGTCGACGGGCGCGCCGACCAGTACGCGCTCGGCTGCGTGCTCTACGAGGCGCTCACGGGCTCCGTGCCGTTCCGGCGCGACAGCGACGTGCAGATCATGTGGGCGCACATCCGGGACGACCCGCCGAAGGTGAGCGCGGTGCGGCCGGAGCTCGGGACGGCCATCGACGACGTCATCGCGCGGGCCATGGCCAAGGAGCCCGACGCCCGCTACGCGACGTGCCGCGAGTTCGCGCGCGCCGCGTCCGAGGCCGTGACCGGCCGCGCCACGGGCACCGTGCCGGCGACGGGCCCGGGCGGCACCGTCGCGGGCGGCACCGTCGTCGGCGGCGCGACGACGGGCGGCGGCGGGACGCTCGTCGGCGGCGACGTGCCCTCGCAGGCGCCTGCCGCGCCCCGGCCGGCGGCGGCATCGTCGGGCGGCGGGGGTCCGGAGTGGTTCCGGCGCAGGCCCGTGCTGATCGGCGGCGCGGCCGTCGTCGCGCTCATCGTCATCGGCGTCATTGCCGCGTTCGCGCTCGGCGGCGGCAGCGGCAAGAAGCGCATCGTCACGGAGATCGTCACGGCCGACGCGTCGCCGACGCCCACCACCGGCGCCGGCGTCCAGGAGACGGGCGGGATCGCATCGACGGCCGCGCCCGCCGCGTCGAGCGTCGCCGCCACCAGCGGCCCGGACGCCACGACGCCCCCGGCCGACTCCAGCGCGCCGATCGCGAGCAGCGCGGCGGCCGAGCCGACCGCGCCCGTCGACTCGAGCGCGCCGGGCAGCACGCTGTTCGGCGACGACACGCTCTCGACCGTGGCCGAGACGGCGCCGGTCGAGACCGGTACGCCGACCGGCGGCTTCCCGCCCGCGACGGCGGCCGAGCTGCTCACGCTCGCGAAGCAGCCCGTGCCCTTCGTCGCGCTCTACGACCTGATCCAGGGCGGCGAGGCCGGCACCCTGCAGGTCGCCTTCGACGGCGGCACGCACATCGCCTACCGCGTGCAGCTCAAGCAGCAGGGCACGATCTGGGCGGCCTTCCAGGACGGCAACATCGAGTACGGCTGCCTGCAGACCCTGGACCTCGACGAGCCCTTCTGCAACAACGGCAAGGATCGCGAGCAGGAGTACCGCAACCTGATCCAGCAGTTCGTGAACGGCCTCCTGTCCTCCGACGCCGTCCAGACGAACTTCGGGGCCCTCGCGGCGCAGGCCCCGCCGGTGCTGTCCGGCGAGATGACGGGCGTGCCCGTCGCCTGCATCCAGTCGGTCGGGTCGGGCACCGCCCGCCTCTGCGTACGGGAGGACTCGATCATCACCGAGGTGACCGTGGTGGAGGACGGGCAGGAGGTCGGCGCCCGGGCCCGCCGTGCCAGCCACAACGCGCGCGAAGAGGACTTCGCGCCGCCCGCGTCGATCCTGTGACGAGCGACTTCCAGGGCACCGCAGCCGTGGTCCGCCGCGCGATGGAGCGCAGCTTCACCGGCGTCGACCCGGGCGACGCGGTGTGGAAGGGGCGCGTCGGCCCGCGCGGCGAGACGGTGCTGGTCGACGTCGAGCCGTTCGACGAGGAGCGGGCCGCCGTCCGCATCGAGTCGCACGTCGCGGATGCGCCGGAGCTGACGCCGGCGGTCGCCCGCGCCGTCCTGCTCGAGAACGACGCGCTCGTGCTGGGCCGCTTCCGCTACCGCGACGGCGCCGTGGTCATCGAGCAGGCGGTGCTCGGCGGCCCGACGCTGCACGTGCAGGAGGTGCGCGTCTCCGCGTGGGCCGTGGGCTGGGCCGCCGCCGCGTTCCGCGAGCGCATCGAGGCGCGCCTGCGCGGCGAGCCCGTCGACGAGGCGCTGCCCGTGCCGCGGGTGGAGCCGCGCCGCGGTGCCCCGGAGCGCATCCAGTCGGCGCGCGAGCGCGTCGAACGGTTCCTGCGCGAGCGCTACGGCGAGTTCGAGGACGACCCGCACTGGGGGTACCACGGCCCGTTCGGGTCGGCGCGCGTGTTCTGCACCGTCGGCCACTACCTGGAGACCTCGACCGCGATCACGGTCGCATCGCCGGTGCTGAGCGGCGTGGAGGAGAGCGACGGGCTGGCCCTGGACGTGCACGAGGTCGCGCTGCGCTCGCCGCTGGGCCGCTTCGCCCTCTCGCCCGAGTACGGCGAGCTGTGGTTCGAGCACGCGGTGCTGGGCGACGACCTCGACCCGGACGAGCTGCACAGCGCGATCGAGGTCGTGGCGATCACGGCCGACAGCCAGGACGACCGGCTCAAGCAGGCCTACGGCGGCAGCCGCTACGCCGACCTCGTCAGCGGCGACGACGCCTGAGCCCGACGGTCCGCGCTACTGCGGCTCGGCGGGCGGCTCGAGCTCGGACGCGGGCACCTCGTCGCTCACCTCGGTCGCGAGGGCCTGCGTGGTGCCGGCCGTGATCTGCGTGACGTAGCCCTCCTCCGTCGCGCAGAGCCGCAGGTCCTGGCCCTCGACCGTGGTCGCCATGCAGGCGACCGGGCGGCCGATCTGCTCGTCCTGCGCGTAGCCCACGTCGGGGAGGTCGGCGACGGGGCCGAAGGTCGAGCGGATGAACTCGGAGCCGACCACGAGGGCGATCTCCCGGGCGGTCACGAGCGCCGTGCCGTCGGGGTCGCCCTTGCGGCAGTCGGGCGTGCCGCCGCTGAGGGCGGTGCAGAACCACGAGATCGTGCCGTCCTCGACGCTCGCGCCGATCCAGACGTCACCGGTGTCCTGGGACTGGTGCGCGACCGCGTTCGTGCCGTCGTTGGCCAGCGTCAGCTGGTAGGCGCCCTGCGGGAACGACACGTCGTAGACCACCCGCCCCGGCGGGCGCTGCATGGCGAGCGCGATCACGCCGGCGGCGTTCTCGGGCGGGAACGGCGCGCGCTCGGCGTCGTCCGCCTGGACGGTGAACGGGTCGAGGTCGACGGTGACGGTGGACGGGTCCTCCGGCGCGCCCTCCGCCGTCGTCCCGTCCTCGGCCGTGGCCTCGTCGGTCGGCGGCGCGCTCTCCTCGGGCGCGGAGGGCTCCTCCGCGGTCGTGGTCTCCAGGGCGGCGCTGCTCTCCGCCGCCGCCGACGTCGCCTCGCCGGCGGCGCTCGAGCCCATCTCGATGGTGGCGGGGCGGTCGTCGCCTCCGCCGCCGCAGCCGGCGAGCAGAGCGGTCGCGAGGACCAGGGCAGCGAGCAGCGACCGCGGCATCCGCCGTATGGTACCGAGCGGTCTCGCGTGCCCCGGACACGCGCGCGCCGGAAGACCCCTTGCCAGACCTCCCCGCAGACCTCGTCGCCGACCTCGCCGCCCTCGTCCCGCGGCCCGACGTCGGTGCCTCCGTCTGGCGCCACCCGGCGGTCGCGCGCCGCTTCTACGGGCCGGCGGCGGCGTTCGCCATCGAGGCCTGCGCCGGTCGCGAGCGGGTGCTCGACGTGGGCTGCGGCGCCGGGTCCGTGGCGCTCGAGCTCGCGCACGCGGGCCACGTGGTGACGGCCATCGACGCGTCGGAGGCGGCCTGCGCGGTCGCGCGCCGCACGCTGGCGGGCACCGACGCCACGGTCGTGCACGCGCGCTTCGGCGAGGACGACCTGCGGGCGGGCTCCTTCGACGCCGTGCGCTTCGGCCGCTCGCTACACCACTGCAGCGACGTCGACGCCGTCGCGGAGCGTGCCGCGCTCGTGCTCGCGGAGGGCGGCGTCATCGCGGTCGACGAGTTCTGCGCCGAGCGCGTGGACGACGCGACGGCCGCCTGGCTCGCGGCCGTCGCGGAGCCGCTGGTGCGCGCCGGCGAGGCGGAGTCCGGCCACATCGAGGATCCCGCGGGCGTCGTCCGGCTCTGGGCCGAGAAGCGGCAGCGCAACGGGCTGCGCACCGGCGCCGAGATGTGGGCGGCGCTCGACGCGCGCTTCGTGCTCGACGAGCCGGCCTGGTACCCGTACCTCTGGAAGGACGTGGCGAAGCGCGTGCTCGACCCCGGCCGCGCCGAGATGGTGGCGCAGCTCGTGGAGTCGAGCGAGGCCGTGCTGCTGGCGGCCGGGACGCTGCCGGGCGTGGCCTTCCGGGCGTCCGGCACCGTGCGGTGAGCGCGGGCCTCGACCTCGCGTCGCTGCGCCGCGCCGTGGAGGAGGCGGTGGCGGCGGGCGTGCAGCCGCTGGCGATCGTGCTCAACCCGGCGACGGAGGTGCACGTCGCGGACCCGGCCCTGGGACTGCCGCCCCTGCGCGCGGACGAGATGGACGCCCTCGACGCGCTACCCGTCGAGGTCGACCCGCTCGTTCCCCACGGCGTGGTCCAGCTCCGCGAGTCCTGACGCATCCACGGTCGCCGCGGCGCCGCGCAGGCGCTCGACGTCGAAGCGGTCGACGAGCGCGTCCGGCAGCAGGCGCTCCCCGTGCTCCGCGAGCCCGGCGGTGGCTGCGAGCCAGCCCGTGACCGCGGCCGCCGTCACGCCGGACGCACGGAGGTCGCGGACGGCGACGGCGCCGTGGCGCTTGGCCAGCCGGGCGCCGTCGGGGCCGTAGAGGAGCGGGACGTGGCAGTAGGTCGGCGTCGGCGCCCCCAGCAGCCGCTGCAGCAGCACCTGGCGGCCGGTCGGCGCGAGCAGGTCGTCGCCGCGCAGGACGTCGGTGACCCCGCTCGCGGCGTCGTCCACCACGGTCGCCAGCGCGTACGCGTGGAGGCCGTCGGTGCGCCGCAGCGGGAAGTCGCCGTCGGCTGCGACGTCGACGACCTGCTCGCCGTGCAGCAGGTCGAGGAAGCGCACGGGCTCCGGCGGCACGCGCAGGCGCAGCGCGGCCCCGCGGCCGGCCGCGCGGTGGGCGGCGCGCTCGGCGTCCGTCAGCTCGCGGCAGGTGCCCGGATACGGCGGCCCGAGCTCCGACGCGTCGTGCGGTGCGGTCGCCAGCGCGCGCAGCTCCGCGCGGGTGCAGAAGCACTCGTAGACCAGGCCTCGAGCGTCGAGCGCCGCGAGGGCCGCGTCGTACGCCGCGCCGCGCGTGGACTGCACGAGCACCTCGCCGTCCCAGTCCAGGCCCAGCCAGGCGAGGTCGTCGACGACCGCCGCGGCGTGCTCGGGCCGGCAGCGCTCGACGTCGAGGTCGTCGATGCGCAGCGCGACGCGCCCGCCGCCGGCCCGCGCCTGGAGCCAGGCGAGGAGAGCCGTGCGGGCGTTGCCGACGTGCATCGGCCCGCTCGGGCTGGGGGCGTAGCGACCCTGGAGCACGCCGGTAGACTGGCAAGCGATGCGGGACGACGCGCGACCGGTCTACTCGACGGAGAGCGGCGACCTGCGTGGGCGCGATCGCGAGCGCCGCCGCGCGAAGCCGGCGCCGGCGCTGCCGGGCGGCGCGCCGCCCACCGACGGCGTCGTCCGGGTCGGGCGCACCAAGGCCGGACGCGGCGGCAAGCTCGTGACGGTGGTGACGGGGCTGCCCGGCGACGAGGCCGCGCTGAAGGCGGTGCTGTCGGAGCTCAAGCGGCTGTGCGGCACCGGCGGCACGCTGCGCGACGGCGCCGTCGAGGTGCAGGGCGACCACCGCGACAAGGTGGCGGCGCACCTCGGCGCCCAGGGTCACCGCGTCAAGCTGACCGGAGGCTGACGGGTCTCGCTCAGCCCTGGACGTGCAGGCCGCACTCGGTCTTGCCGTGCCCGGCCCAGCGGCCCGCGCGCTCGTCCTCGCCCTCGCCGACCGGCCGCGTGCAGGGCCAGCAGCCGATGGACGGGAAGCCCTGGCCGTAGAGCGGGTTGGTCGGGATGTCGTGGCGCTCCACGAACCCGATCACGTCCGCCTTCGTCCAGTCGGCGAGCGGCGCGACCTTGACGACGCCGCGCCTGGGGTCGATCTCCACCTTGCGGGTCGTCGCGCGGGTCGCGGACTGCTCGCGGCGGATGCCGGAGACCCAGCAGTCCGCCTCGGCCAGCGCACGCTCGAGCGGCTCGACCTTGCGCATCGCGCAGCAGCGGTCCGGATGGCGCTCCCAGAGGGCGTCGCCGAACTTCTCGGCCTGCTCGGCGACCGTGCGCCGCGGGTGGATCGTCTCCACGGCGACGCCGTAGCGCTCGACCAGCCGGTCGCGCGTCTGCAGCGTCTCGGGGAAGAGGAGCCCGGTGTCGAGCTCGACGATGCGGATGTCGAGTCCGGCGGAGGCGACCATGTGCACCAGGACGCCGGACTGCCGCTGCCAGGAGCAGGTCAGGACGACGCGCCCGGGGAAGCGGTCGGCCGCCCAGGCCAGCACCTCCTCGGCCGACGCCGGCTCGAGGCGTTCGGCCTCGCGCGCGGCCTCGTCGACGTCCAGCAGGGGCGTGCGGGCGACGTCGATGATGCTCATCCGCGCGAACGATAACACACGCTCATGTTCGCTATTAGACGCGCCAATCGGGAACGTCCTCCGGCGCGTGGGCGTCACAATGCGCCCATGGCGCACCCCGTCGCCCTCGCCGGTTGCACCGTCGAGCTCCCGCCCGAGGCCACGGGCGAGCTCCGCGTGTACGTCAACGGGGACGAGCAGCGGGAGCCCGAGGACTACGCGCGCGGAGGGCGCCATCCTCGTGTTCGCGCGCCCGGTCGTGCCCAGCCGGGCCGACGGGTTCTGGCGCCGGCTGACGATGTTGACGGCCGGCGTCGGCTTCTACGGCCAGGGCGACGCGGTGGACGTCCACTACGTCGGCCCGGGCGGGGAGCCCGGGGTTGCGTCGAATCTCCGGATTCACCCGCCTGTCGCCTGAAACACAACGATTTCTCTCGCATCCTGGCGGTCGGAGGGCGTACGATCGTGGTGACGTGTCGCGGGCTTCCGTCACCATGGGCGCGTTCCGTCGGTCGTCGCTGGCCGCGATCGCCGCCCTGGTCCTGCTGGCCCTCCTGCCGGCGGCGGCGGGCGCGGTCGTGAAGCGCGGGACGCCGCTGGGCGATCGGCTGGTGGGGACGGCGAACCCCGATCGCATCGACGGTCTCGGCGGACCGGACAGCATCGACGGCGGCGGCGGCAGCGACGTCCTGCGCGGCGGCGGCGGCGACGACCGCCTGCGCGGCGGCGGCGGGAACGATCTCCTGGTCGGCGGCGCCGGCGCGGACCGGCTCGTCGGCGGCGCCGGTCGAGACCGGCTCGAGGGCGGCCTCGGCGACGACGCCCTGGACGCCGCCGACGGCGTCCGCGACGAGCTCGCCTGCGGCCCGGGCCTCGACACCGTCGTCGTCGACCCGCTGGATCGCGTCGGGCCAGACTGCGAGGTGCCGCACCGCCTGTCCGTGGCCACCGGCGGCAGCGGCGTCGGCGTCGTGCGCGAGGCGGTAGGCGGCACGGCCTGCCCGCCGCTCTGCGTCCAGGTGCTGCCGTTCGGCACGAGCGTCCAGCTGACGCCGGAGCCGGCCGAGGGGTCGCTGTTCGCGGGCTGGCGCGGCGACTGTGCGGCGTCGGCGGACGTCTGCGCGCTCTCGCTGACCGCCGACGCGACCGCGACCGCCCTGTTCGCCCTGCGGCAGGTGCCCGTCGCGGTGGAGCGCACGGGCTCCGGATCGGGGCGCGTCGTGACGCAGCCCGCGCTGGTGGACTGCGGGACGGTCTGCGGCGCCGTGGTCGGGTGGGGCGCCGTCGTCTCGTTCTCGGCGGTGCCGGATCCCGGGAGCGTGTTCGCGGGCTGGAGCGGTGACTGCTTCGGCGCCGGGGCGGTCTGCACGCTCGTCGCGCACGACGACGTGCTCGTCGTCGGCGAGTTCCAGCCCGCCGCACCGCCGCCGGTGCCGTTGACGCTGCTCGTGGGTCCCGGCGGGCGCGTCACGAGCGACCCGGCGGGCCTCGACTGCGTCGCGGCCGAGTGCACCGGGAGCTTCGCGCCCGGCGCGCGCGTGCGGCTCACCGCGACGCCCGACCCGGACTTCGCCTTCGCCGGCTGGAGCGGCCTCTGCGCCACGGTGCCGGGCGACGTCTGCACGATCACGAGCCTCACCCTGCCGGTGACGGTGGGCGCGTCGTTCAGCCCAGTGGTGAGGGTCGAGGTGGACCCCCCGGACGACATGACCCCGGGCAACGGCTGGATCGTGAGCTCCGACCCCGGGGCTCCGCGCATCAGCTGCGGCGGGGTCTGCGCGGCCGCGTACCCGGTCGGCACGCAGGTGACGCTGCGCTTCACGCAGTGGGAGCGGTGGACGGTGGAGTGGACCGGCTGCACGGCGTGGACCGACACCACGTGCGCGTTCGCGGTCGCCGGGCCGATGACGATCGGCGCGCGCTTGACCCGCCGCCCGGGCTAACCAGCCCCTCACGGCGCCTTCACCCAGCTGCTTCCCCATCGTACGAGTTCGTCCGCGCCTGCGAACGTTCGCGGGGAAGCAGCCGCTACGGCGTCGGTGGCCCCACCTCTGCGAGCAGGCGGTCGTGTGCCTCGCGTGCGTCCTCGACCGATCCCTCGTCCTCGATCGTGGAGATGTCGCCGGGGTCGCGGCCCGACACCACGGCCCGCAGCACGCGCCGCATGATCTTGCCGCTGCGGGTCTTGGGCAGCGAGTCGACCACCAGCAGCTGGCCGATCACGAAATGGGCGCCGAGCTCCGCGCGCACCGTGGCCCGCAGCGCCTTGTCGAGCTCCTCGCCGGCCTCGTGCCCCGGGCGCAGCACCACGAAGGCGGCGATGACCTCGCCGCGCAGCTCGTCGGGCCGGCCGGTGACGCCGGCCTCGGCCACGGCCGGGTGGCGCAGCAGCGCGGACTCGACCTCGACGGTGCCGATGCGGTGGCCGGCGATGTTGATGATCTCGTCGGCGCGGCCCCCGAACCACACGTAGCCGTCCTCGTCGAGGCGCGCCGCGTCGCCGCTCGAGTAGACGCCCTCGATGCGGCCCCAGTAGTCGCTGGCGTAGCGCTCGGGGTCGTTCCAGATCGTCGGCGTCAGGCTCGGGAAGGGGCGGCGCACGATCATCACGCCCTGCTCGCCGCGCGGCAGCGGCTGGCCGTCGGGCGTCACGACGTCGACGTCCCAGCCGGGCAGCGCCACGCCGGCCGAGCCCGGGCGGATGGGCAGGATGCCGAGGCCCCAGGGGTTGGCGAACAGCGGCCCGCCGGTCTCCGTCTGCCACATGTGGTCGATGACGGGGATCGCGGTCCTCGAACGCCTCGCGCTGCAGCCACTCCCAGGCGGGCGGGTTGAGGGGCTCGCCGGCGCAGAACACGCGCGTCACCGACGAGAGGTCGGTGCGGCGGGCGGCGTCGGTGCCGTGCTTCATCAGCATGCGCACGGCGGTGGGTGCCGTGAAGACGGCGCTGACGTGGTGCTCCTCGAGCATGCGGAAGAAGACGTCGGGGCCCGGATGGTCGAGCGCGCCCTCGTAGGCGATCGTGGTCGCGCCGCGCAGCAGCGGCCCGTAGACGATGTACGAGTGGCCGACGATCCAGCCGATGTCGGAGGTCGACCACCAGACGTCGTCGGGGCCGAGGCCGTACGTCCAGCGGGCGAGGGTGTCGACGCCGACCATGTAGCCGCCGTGCACGTGCACCGCGAGCTTCGGCGTCGCCGTGGTGCCCGAGGTGGCCAGGATGAAGGCCGGGTCGGTGGCGGCCATGCGCTCCGGCGCGGCGTCGCCGCCCTCGCCGCCGGCCAGGAAGTCGTCCCAGTCCAGGTGATCGTCGGCGGGGGCCGGCGCGTCCGGATCGCGGCGCAGCACGACGACGCGCTCGACGGCGTGCTCGCCGGCCCGCAGCGCCTCCTCGACGATCGGCAGGAGCGGCACCGCGCGGCCGCGGCGCCAGGTGACGTCCGCGGTGACGACGAGGCGGGAGCCCGAGAGGCGGATGCGGTCGCCGAGGGCGCCCGCGCCGAACCCCGCGAAGACGACGGAGTGGATGGCGCCGATGCGCGCGCAGGCCAGCATCAGCACGATCGCCTCGGGGATGGTGGGCAGCGACAGGGTGACCCGGTCGCCGCGGCCGATGCCGAGCGCCCGCAGCCCGCGCGCGACCCGCTGCACCTCGCGCAGCAGGTGGCCGTAGGTCAGCACCTGCCGCTCGCCGCGCTCGCTGGCGAAGATCAGCGCCGCGTGCCCTGCGCGGCCGGCGTCGACCCAGCGGTCGAGGCAGGCCCAGGCGAGGTTCGTCTCCCCGTCGGAGAACCAGGTGAAGGTCGGCGGGGTCCACTCGAGGCCGCGCTCGGGCGGGCGGAACCACGGGAGCGTGCGTGCCTCGGCGAGCCAGAACGCCGACGGGTCCTCGAGCGCCTCCCGCTGCATGCGCCGCAGGAGGGGGTGCACGGTGTCCATGGGCGCGACCGTACCACCCGCTGCCGCCGCGGGGGCGGGCGCCGGCTCGCGCCTAGGACGGGCTCCAGCGCAGCTCGACCGCGGCGTTGACCGCCCGGCCGTCGTCCTGCTCGACGGGCGCGATCACCCGCAGCGCGACGGTGCCCGGCGGGCCCGCCAGGTCGAGCAGCGCCTCGACCTCCCCGACGGCGGCCACCGCCGGCGTGCGGCCGGCGGCGGCGCTCGGCCCGAGCAGGCCCGTCCGCGGCGCGTCGACGACGTAGAAGGCGGCGAGCACGAGCGCGATCAGGTACGGGTTGTCCTCGTCGTCCGGCAGCGCCAGCCGCTCGCGCGTGCGCAGGACGGCGTCGACGAGGAACGGCAGGAGCTCGGGCGCCATCCGTCCCGAGCGGTGCAGGGGCCGCGCACGGTCGTCGCTCGCGCGCTGGAAGACGACGGCGACCGGCGCCGCGGCGAGGGCGAAGCGGCCCGCCGTGCGGTGCTGCGCGATGGCGAACGCGAGGCTCGCGGCGAGGCGCGCGGTCTCGCTCGCGAGGGCCTCCGCGGCGGCGGTCTCGTCGGGGTCCGGCTCGCTGCCCTCCACGCCCCGCAGCCTAGAGTGCACGGGCCGGGGCGGGCGGGGCCACGAATACCGCGTGACCATGCGGCGTTGACAGGTACCAGTGTCGGAACGCGGTCGCATGTTCAGCTCCAGTGAGGCGCCAGAGCGCCCCGCCGACCGTGCCGTGCGCCGGGCGAACCTGCGCCGCGTCGTCACGCTGTTCCGGCCCTACCGTCTGCGGCTGAGCGCCGTGCTCGGCCTGATCGGCGTGGCGGCCCTCCTCGGCATCGCCTCGCCGTTCCTGCTGCGCGACGTCCTCGACGAGGCGATCCCGCAGGGCGACACGACCCTGCTGAGCTGGCTGGTCGCGGGCATGATCGGCATCGCCATCGCGACCGGCGTGATCGGCGTCTACCAGACGTGGCTCTCGAACCAGGTCGGCCAGGCGGTGATGCACGACCTGCGCGCCCGCGTGTACCGCCACCTGCAGCGGATGTCGCTGGCGTTCTTCACCCGCACGCGCACCGGCGAGGTGCAGTCGCGCATCGCCAACGACATCGGCGGCGTGCAGAGCGTGGTCACCTCGACCGCCACCTCGATCGTCTCCAACGTCACCACCGTCCTCGCGACCATCGTCGCGATGTTCCTGCTGGACTGGCGGCTCGCCGTCTTCGCGCTGGTGCTGCTGCCGGTCTTCGTGCTGCTGACCCGGCGCGTCGGGGAGCAGCGCAAGCGGATCACCACGACGCGCCAGCGGACGATGGCCGACATGTCGACGCTGGTCGAGGAGTCGCTCTCGGTCAGCGGCATCCTGCTGGGCAAGACGATGGGGCGCTCGGGGGCCCTGGCCGACCGCTTCGAGGAGGAGTCGGGGCGGCTGGCCGACCTCGAGGTGCGCCAGCGGATGGCCGGGCGCTGGGTCATGTCGCTCATCCAGATGACCTTCGCCATCATGCCCGCCGCCGTCTACTGGTTCGCGGGTTGGAGCATCTCGAACGGCGGCGAGGCGATCTCGATCGGCACGCTGGTCGCCTTCACCACGCTGCAGACGCGGCTCTTCTTCCCGATCGGGCAGCTGCTCAGCGTCGGCATCGACATCCAGACGTCGCTGGCGCTCTTCGACCGCGTCTTCGAGTACCTCGACCTGCCCGTCGAGATCGACGAGCACGACGAGGCCCGCACCCTGCCGCGCGACGAGGTCCGCGGCGACGTCGCGTTGCACGACGTGTGGTTCCGCTACGACCGCGACGGTCCGTGGACGCTGCGCGACGTCTCCTTCTTCGTGCCCGCCGGCACCCGCACGGCGCTGGTCGGCGAGACGGGGTCGGGCAAGACGACGCTCGGCTACCTCGTCGCGCGGCTCTACGACCCCGAGCGCGGGTCGGTGACGATCGACGGCGTCGACGTGCGGGACCTCACGTTCGCGTCGCTGTCGGACCTCGTCGGGGTGGTGGCGCAGGAGACGTACCTGTTCCACTCGTCGGTGCGGGACAACCTGCGCTTCGCGCGCCCCGACGCCACCGACGAGGAGGTCGAGGCCGCCGCGCGCGCCGCGCGCATCCACGACACGATCGCGTCGCTCGAGGACGGCTACGACACGGTCGTCGGCGAGCGCGGCTACCGCTTCAGCGGCGGCGAGAAGCAGCGCATCGCGATCGCGCGGACGATCCTGCGCAACCCGCCGATCCTGCTGCTCGACGAGGCGACGAGCTCGCTCGACGTCGAGACGGAGCGCGCGGTGCAGGAGGCGCTGGACGGCCTCGCGGCGGGTCGCACCACGATCACGATCGCCCACCGGCTGTCCACCGTCCGCGACGCCGACCAGATCCTCGTGCTGGACGACGGCGCGATCGTCGAACGGGGCACCCACGACGAGCTCCTGCTGCTCGGCGGTCGCTACGCTGCCCTCGTGGCACGCGACCAGAGCACCGTCGGGGCCAGTCTCTGATGGCCGACACGACGGGTCGCGACCAGCGGCGCGATCCGCCCGACCGTCCGCCCGCGGCCGGCCCGCCGCCCGAGTGGCGCGTCGAGGGCGCGCGGGACGGGCAGAAGCCGAAGCAGGGCCAGCAGGGCGGGCGCCGGCAGCTGCCGTTCGGGCGCCGCTTCCTGATCCTCATCCTCGGGCTGCTGGCGCTCAACTGGTTCCTGGCGTCGCTCCTGCCCGACAACACCCCGTCGCGCATCACGGTGCCGTACACGACGTTCCGCGCGCAGGCCGAGAGCGGCAACGTCAAGGAGATCACCTCCAAGGGCGACACGATCCAGGGCGAGTTCAGGTCCCCGGTCACGATCGGCAGCGGCAAGGACGCGAAGAGCGACACCCAGTTCAAGACCGAGCGCCCGTCGTTCGCCGACGACTCGCTGCTGCAGATCCTGATCGACGAGAACGCCGTCGTGAACGCGCGCCCGATCGACGAGGGCCGCTCGCTGATCGCGAACCTGCTGCTCGGCTTCGGCCCGACGATCCTCATCATCGCGCTGTTCATCTGGATCTTCCGGCGCGCGGCCAGCGGGGCGGGTGGGGCGCTGGGCTCGATCGGGCGCTCGAAGGCCAAGCGCTACGAGCAGTCCGAGCAGCGCACGACCTTCAACGACGTGGCCGGCATCGACGAGGCCGAGGAGGAGCTCGTCGAGATCGTCGACTTCCTGCGCAACCCCGAACGCTACTCGCGGCTCGGCGGGGCGATCCCCAAGGGCGTCCTGCTGTACGGCCCGCCCGGCACCGGCAAGACGCTGCTCGCGCGCGCCGTCGCCGGCGAGGCCGACGTGCCCTTCTTCTCGCTGTCCGCGTCGGAGTTCGTGGAGATGATCGTGGGCGTCGGCGCGAGCCGCGTGCGCGACCTCTTCCAGCAGGCCAAGACGGCGGCGCCGGCGATCATCTTCATCGACGAGCTCGACGCGATCGGCCGCTCGCGCGGCGGCGGCGCGTCGTTCGGCGGCCACGACGAGCGCGAGCAGACGCTCAACCAGATCCTCACGGAGATGGACGGCTTCACGGGCTCCGAGGGCGTCATCGTGCTGGCCTCGACGAACCGGCCCGAGGTGCTCGACTCGGCACTGCTGCGGCCCGGGCGCTTCGACCGCCGGGTGGCCGTCAACCCGCCCGACCAGCGCGGCCGGCGGCTGATCCTCGACGTGCACACGCGCAAGGTGCCGCTGGCCGACGACGTCGACCTCGACGCGATCGCCGCGACGACGCCCGGCATGGTCGGCGCCGACCTGAAGAACCTCGTCAACGAGGCGGCGCTGCACGGCGGCGCGGCGCAACCACGAGAAGGTGGAGCTCGCCGACTTCACGGACGCGCTGGAGAAGATCCTGCTCGGCGCGGAGCGGCGGATCATGCTGTCCGACGAGGAGCGCGAGCGCACGGCCTACCACGAGGCCGGCCACGCGATCCTGGGCATGATCCAGCCCGGGCGCCGACCCGGTGCGCAAGGTCTCGATCGTGCCCCGCGGCCGCGCCCTCGGCGTCACGTTCCAGAGCCCGGACGCCGACCGCTACGGCTACGACGAGCGCTACCTGCGCGGCCGCATCATCGGCGCCCTGGGCGGCCGGGCGGCCGAGGAGATCGTCTACGGCGACGTCACCACGGGCGCGGAGTCCGACCTGGAGCAGATCACGCGCATCGCCCGCCAGATGGTCGGGCGCTGGGGCATGTCGCCGAAGGTCGGCCAGGTCTCGGTGCTTCCGGGTCCGCAGGACGAGCCGCTGCTGTTCCCGGGCACCGGCAGCGGCGCGACGTCCGAGCGCACCCGTGAGATCGTCGACGACGAGGTGCGCCGCATCATCGACGAGTCGTACGTGGCGGCGCTGGACGGGCTGCGCGAGCACCGCGAGAACCTCGAGGACCTGGCCCGCGCCCTGCTCGAGAGCGAGACGCTCGACGAGGAGGACGCGTACCGCATCGCGGGCTTCGCCCGCCCGCCGAAGCCGGAGAACCCCGTCCGCATCGCCCGCGAAGCGGCCGAGAACGGCAAGCGAGCACGAGGCGCCGGCGCCGGTCCCGACGCCGTCGACGGCCGCGGCCGACCCGAGTCCCGGGGCGTCGGCCGACCCGCCGCCGGACGCGGGCTCGCCGCCCGGCG
>CAVYFW010000006.1:0-227715 GCA_963767885.1 uncultured Actinomycetota bacterium | reverse complement strand
TGGCCCGTGCGCTGATGCTGCATCCGAAGCTGGTCGTCGCCGACGAGCCGGTCTCGGCGCTCGACGTCTCGATCCAGGCGCAGGTGCTCAACCTGATGATGGATTTGCAGCAGGAGATGGGCATCGCCTATCTTTTCATTTCGCACAATCTGCAAGTCGTGCGCCACATCGCCGATGCGATCGCGGTGATGTATCTGGGCAAGATCGTCGAATACGGGTCGAAAGCCGATGTGTTCGCCCGGCCGGCGCATCCGTACACGCGGTCGCTGCTGGCGAGCACGCCGCGCTTGCGCCGCGATGCGTCGCGCACGGGGAGCGCGGTTTCCGGCGCGGGAATCGACACGCGGCGCGAGCGGGCCGCGATTCGGGGCGAGCCGCCGTCGCCGCTGTCGCAACTGCCGGGCTGCACGTTCCACAAGCGCTGCCCGTACGCGATCGAACGCTGCCGGATCGAGGTTCCGCCGCTCGAGCCTTTCGGCAAGGTGCTGGTCGCCTGCCATCGCGCCGCCGAGATCGACGGCTAGCCAGGACTCTGTCCACCCTGTTCTCCACGCGCCGAGATCGCGGCGGCGCGTCCGATTGACGCTGCCCAGGGCTTTAGGCATCATCGGCGGGCGTCGCGACGCGGTCTTTCACCACTCCGGGCGCGAGCGCAGCCGCTTTTCCGTGCTTGCCTTCATCATCCGCCGCATCCTCCAATCGTTCGCCGTCATGGCGGTGGTGGCGTTCATCGCGTTCGCCTTGTTCAATTTCACCGGCGACCCGGTGACGTTCATGGTCGGGCAGGACGCAACGCAGGAAGAGCGCGCGCAGACTGCGCGCCGATCTCGGCCTCGACCAGCCGTTTTACGTGCAGTTCAGCCGCTTTGTCGGCCGGGCGGCACAGGGCGACTTCGGCCTGTCGCTGCGCCAGGGACGCAAGGTGTCGACCTTGCTCAAGGAGCGCCTGCCGGCGACGCTGGAGCTCGCCTTCGTCGCGGCCTTGCTGGCGCTGGTGCTCGGCGTCCCGGCCGGCGTCTACACGGCGCTCCGGCGCGACTCGTGGCTCTCGCAACTGCTGCTGGCGGTTCGCTGATCGGCGTGTCGCTGCCGACGTTCCTGATCGGCATCCTGCTGATCCTCGTCTTCGCGGTGATCCTCGGCTGGCTGCCGTCGTTCGGTCGCGGCGACACCGTGGCGCTGGGCTGGTGGACGACCGGCTTCCTGACCAAAGGCGGGCTCAAGGCGCTGATCCTGCCGGCGATCACGCTTGTCGCTGTTCCAGATGACGCTGATCATGCGGCTGGTGCGGGCGGAAATGCTCGAGGTGCTGCGCACCGACTACATCAAGTTCGCGCGCGCGCGCGGGACTCACCGACCGCACCGTGCATTTCGGCCATGCGCTGAAGAACACGCTGGTTCCGGTGATCACGATCACCGGCCTGCAGCTCGGCGCGATCATCGCCTTCGCGATCATCACCGAGACCGTGTTCCAGTGGCCGGGCATGGGCCTGCTGTTCATTCAGGCGGTCAGCTTCGCCGATGTGCCGGTGATGGCGGCCTACCTGTGCTTTATCGCCCTGGTGTTCGTGCTGATCAATCTGGTCGTCGATCTGCTGTACTATGCCGTCGATCCGCGACTGCGCATCGAACGCCTTGCGGCGGCGCAATGATTCGCACGAGCCTGCAGACCGCCGCCGGAGCAAGCGCATGAATCCCGTCGAGTTCGTCCGCAACGAGCATGCCGCGCTGACCGCGCTGCGGCGCGATCTGCACGCGCATCCTGAGCTCGGGTTCGAGGAGCATCGCACCGCCGAAGTCGTCGCGCGCGAGCTTGACGGCGCTGGGGCATCGAGCATCACGGCGGCATCGGCAAGACCGGCATCGTCGGCGTGATCCGGGGGCGAAGTCCGAAAGCGGCCGCGCGATCGGACTGCGCGCCGACATGGATGCGCTGCCGATGCACGAGGAAAACGAGTTCGCGCACGTCTCGCGCTTCAAGGGGCGGATGCACGGCTGCGGACACGACGGGCACACGACGATGCTGCTCGGCGCCGCGCGCTATCTGTCCCGCGACGCGCAACTTCGACGGCACCGTCTACCTCATCTTCCAGCCGGGCGAAGAGGGCTTTGCCGGCGGCAAGGCGATGATCGACGACGGCTTGTTCGAGCGCTTTCCCGCCGACGAGATCTACGCGCTGCACAACTGGCCGGGGCTGCCGCCGGGAAAGATCGCCGTGCGTCCGGGGCCGATGATGGCAGCGGCCGATCGCATCGAGATCCACATCGAGGGCCGCGGCGGCCACGGCGCGCATCCGCACCTGACCGATCGATCCGGTCCTCGTCGCCGGGCACATCATCACCGCCGCGCAGTCGATCGTCGCCCGCAACGTGAGCCCGATCGATACCGCGGTCGTCAGCCTGTGCGCAATGCACGCCGGCAACCTCGCCGCGATGAGCGTGATGCCGCGCGACGCGCGCCTGGTCGGAACCGTGCGCACGTTCACGCCAGGACGCAGGACCACATCGAGCGCAGCGCTTGCGCGAGCTCGTGCATTCGATCGCCGCGGCGTTCGGCGCGACCGCGACGCTCAAGTACGACCGAGTCTATCCGGCGACCGTCAACAGCGAGCGTGAAGCGGTGTTTGCCGCACGGGTCGCCGACACCCTGGTCGGCGCCGAGAACGTCGTGCGCGACCTCGAGCCGTCGATGGGCTCGGAGGATTTTTCCTTCATGCTGCAACGCCGTCCGGGAGCGTACGCGCGCCTGGGGCAGGGCGGCGCCGAGGGCGGCTGCTTCCTGCACAACACGCGCTACGACTTCAACGACGAGGTGATACCGCTCGGCGCCGGCTACCTCGCGGCGCTGGCGGAGGCGGCGATGCCGCTGAACGCGACGGCCCGACGCGATGAATCCGGCCGGCTATTTCGCCGCAAGCTACGGCGAAGCGCGGGCCAAGTTCCTTTCCGCCGCCGAGTCTGCCGGCGCAAACGTCTCCCGGCATGTGCATCCGACCGCGCGCGGCGCCGAAGGCGAGGAGTTGTCGATCGATTTGGCGCATGCTCGGCGACGCCGATGCGCCCGGTCTCCTGCTGCTGATCTCGGGTACGCATGGCGTCGAAGGATTTTGCGGCTCGGGCTGCCAGGTCGCGCTGCTTGACGACGACGATTTTCGGGCCGATATCGACCGCACCGGCGTTGCGTGCTGATGTTGCACGCGCTCAATCCGTATGGCTTTTCGCACCTGCGCCGGGTCAACGAGGACAACGCCGACCTGAATCGCAATTTCATCGATTTCGCGCGCGCCGCTGCCGGTCAACGCGGCTTACGCGGAAATCCATTCGCTGTTGCTGCCGGCATCCTGGCCGCCGCCGATCGACAGCGAGCGGCAGCTGAAGCATGGATCGCCGCGCACGGGCCGGCCGCGTACCAGGCGGCCGTCAGCGGCGGCCAGTACCGTTTCGCCGATGGCATCTTCTATGGCGGCGCCGGTCCGCCTGGAGCAACCGCGTGCTGCGCGGCGTGCTGCGCGAGCATGCGGCGAGCCGCAGCTCACTCGGCTGGATCGATTTTCACACCGGGCTGGGGCCGCGCGGCCACGGCGAGTTGATCTACGCCGGCGGCAACGTCGCCGCCGACATCGCCCGCACCAAGGCCTGGTGGGGTGACGCGGTGACCTCGTATTTCGACGGCACGTCGACGTCGGCGCCGCTGACCGGCGTCAATGGCTACGCCGCGTCCGACGAGTGCCCGAACGCCGACTTCGCCGGCATCGCGCTCGAATACGGCACTTATCCGGTCGAGCAGGCGCTGCAGGCGCTTCGCGCCGAGCACTGGCTGCATAATCATCCGGATGCCCACGCCGGCGCAGCGCACCGAAATCAAGCGCACGATCCGCGACGTTTTTTATATCGATGCCGACGACTGGAAGCACATGATCCATTCGCAGGCGGTCGACGCATGCCGCATGGGCGATTGATCAACTCGGCCGCGGATCGTACGACATTGCGAAAAACCATGCTCCTGGAGGAAACGACGATGAAATCGACCGCCTGCCGGACGCGAGCGTTGTTCGCATTTCTTGCCGGGCGCTCACCGCCGCAACGCATGCGGCGATGTACCAATTTGCCGATCAGGGCGACGTCACTGTCGATGGACCCGCATGTTCAACGAAGCGCTGCAGCTTCGACGGCAACATGTACGAGCCGCTCGTCGGCCGTGACAAGAAGCTCGAGCTCACCGCCAATCTGGCGACGAGTGGAAGCAGACCTCGCCGACGGTGTGGCGCTTCAAGCTGCGGCAGAACGTCAAGTTCCACGACGGCACGCCGTTCACGGCCGACGACGTCATGTTCTCGTGCGAGCGCTCGAAGCGACGGCTCCGACATCAAGACCAAAGATCGCCCCGATCAAGGAGATCGTCAAGGTCGATGACCACACCGTCGATATCGTGACGCTGCAGCCCTTCCCCATCCTTCCGAGCGCTCTCCACCTGGTACATCGTCTCCAAGGCCTGGTGCGAAAAGAACAACGCCACAACCCGGTCGACGTGCGCAAAGGCACCGAAAACTACGCGAGCAATCACGCCAACGGCACCGGACCGTTCATGTTGAAGTCGCGCGAACCGGGCGTGCGTACCGTGCTCGTGCCGTACCCGGCGTACTGGGGCAAGGCCGAGCACAACGTCACCGAGGCGATGTTCACGCCGATCGGCAACGCCGCGACGCGCGTCGCCGCGCTGATCTCGGGCGAGATCGACATGATGGAGCCGGTGCCGCTGCAGGACATCGCGCGCATCAAGGCCGCGCCGCAGCTCAAGGTGCTGCACGGCATGGAGGCGCGCACGATTTTTCTGGGCATGGATCAGAAGCGCGACGAGCTGCTGCTCTCCAACATCAAGGGCAAGAACCCGTTCAAGGACAAGCGCGTGCGTCAGGCCTTCTACCAGGCAATCGATATCGAGGCGATCAAGACGCGCATCATGCGCGGCACTTCGACGCCGACCAGCTGATGGTCGCGCCCGGCGTCGACGGCTTCGTGCCCGAGTTGAACAAGCGGCTGCCCTACAACCCCGAGGCCGCGAAGAAGCTGCTGGCCGAGGCCGGCTACGCGAACGGATTCGAGGTCGGCATGAATTGTCCCAACGACCGCTACGTCAACGACGGCGAGATCTGTCAGGCGGTGGCGGCCATGCTCGCGCGCATCGGCGTCAAAGTCAATCTGATGGCCGAGACCAAGGCCATATTCTTTCCGAAGGTCCTGCGCCGGGACACTTCGTTCTACATGCTCGGCTGGACACCCGACTCGCTCGACAGCCACAACGCGCTGTTCGCGCTGATGGCGACGCCGGGCGAGAGCGGGCAGGGTCAGTTCAATCTCGGCACGTATTCCAACCAAGCTCGACGAGCTGACGCAGAAGATCGCCTCCGAGCTCGACAGACCAAGCGTCAGGCCATGATCGCGGAAGCCTTCAAGATCCACGCCGACGACATCGGCCACCTGCCGCTGCATCAGCAGCCGCTGGTGTGGGGGATGAAGAAGAATATCGAGGTGGTGCTGCTGGCGAATAATTTCAATTATTTGAAGTGGGTGATTAAGTGAGCCGGACCGCGACGGCGATGACAGGCGGTGATGACGGCACCGCGGTGACAGCGATTCGCGCGTCCCGCCTCGCGCGCTGGGCGACTCACGACCTCGCCTACAGCTTCCGCCGCTCGCCGGTCACCATCGTCGCCGCCGTCCTCGTGCGCTGTGCATCGGCGGCGCGCTGCTCGCGCCCTGGGTGGCGCCGCACAATCCGTTCGATCTCGCGTCCTTCGAACCTGCTCGACGCGCTTCACGCCGCCGCACGGCAGGCGGGCGCCCACCCTATCTGCTCGGCACCGACGACCAGGGACGCGATGTGCTGTCGGCTATTCTGTACGGCGCGCGCATCTCGCTGGTGGTCGGCCTCGCCTCGGTGTTATTCGCGATGGTGCTGGGGGTGACGCTGGGTCTGATCGCCGGCTATGTCGGCGGCCGGCTCGATGCGCTTCATCATGCGCATCGCCGACGTGCAGCTTTCCTTTCCGGCGATCCTGATCGCGCTGCTGATCAACGGCATCGCGCGCGTGGTGCTGCCGCGCGAGATGCACGGCGACCATCGCGCTGTTCGTGCTGATCTTCGCGATCGGCATCTCCGGCTGGGTGCAGTACGCGCGCACGGTGCGCGGCTCGACGATGGTGGAAAAGAACAAGGAATACGTGCAGGCCGCCCGCGTGATCGGCATCCGGCCGCTGGCATCATGCTGCGCATCTGCTGCCCAACGTGATGGGGCCGGTGCTGGTGATCGCGACGCTGCACATCGCGACGGCGATCATCACCGAAGCGACGCTCTCGTTCCTCGGCGTCGGCATGCCGCCGACCCAGCCGTCGCTCGGCACGCTGATCCGCGTCGGCAACGACTTCCTGTTCTCCGGCGAATGGTGGATCACGGTGTTCCCGGGCGTGGCGCTGGTCATCCTGGTGCTGTCGATCAACCTGCTCGGCGACTGGCTGCGCGACGCGCTGAATCCGAAGCTGCGATGAGCGCGCTGCTCGAAGTCAGCGCCTCGCACGTGAGTTTCCGACGCGTCACGGCACGCTCGTCGCCGTCGATCGACGTCTCATTTCGCATCGCGCCCGGCGAGGTGCTCGGCGTCGTCGGCGAATCCGGCGCCGGCAAATCGCTCACCGGCGCGGCGATCATCGGTCTGCTCGAGCCGCCCGGGCGCATCGCGCGCGGGCAGATCCTTCTCGAAGGCAGGCGCATCGACAATCTGCCGGCCGAGGCGCTGCGGCGCATCCGCGGCCGCGAGATCGGCGCGATCTTCCAGGATCCGCTCACCTCGCTCAATCCGCTCTACACCATCGGCCGTCAGCTCATCGAGACGATCACGACGCACCTGCCATGTCGGCCGGGAAGCGCAGCGAGCGTGCCGTCGCGCTGCTCAACGAGGTCGGCATCCCCGCGCCGAAGCGCGCCTCGATCACTATCCGCATCAGTTCTCCGGCGGCATGCGTCAGCGCGTGGTGATCGCGCTGGCGCTGTGCGCAAGCCGCAGCTGATCATCGCGGACGAGCCGACCACAGCGCTCGACGTATCGATCCAGGCGCAGATCATCGCGCTGCTCAAGCGCCTGTCGCCGCGAGCACGGCACCGCAGTGATGCTGATCACGC
The DNA here is from genome assembly GCA_963767885.1 of uncultured Actinomycetota bacterium. Lineage (GTDB taxonomy): Bacteria > Actinomycetota > Thermoleophilia > Gaiellales > F1-60-MAGs149 > CAVYFW01. The sequence goes on along the minus strand of CAVYFW010000006.1, from coordinate 220,537 downwards.
ACGACATGGGCGTGATCGCCGAGACCGCGCACCGCGTCGCGGTGATGTACGCGGGACGCATCGTCGAGATCGGTCCCGTGCGCGACGTCCTGCAGGCGCCGCAGCATCCGTACACCGTGGGACTGATGGGCTCGATCCCGCTCGATCGGCGCACGAGCGCGACGGCTCGCTCAGATCGACGGCACGATGCCGCGGCTGAACGCGATACCGACCGGCTGCGCATTTCATCCGCGCTGCCCGCATGCGGTTCGACCGCTGCGATCGTCGAGCGGCCCGACCTGATGACGCCGACGATCAGCGCTGGCCGCGTGCTGGCTGTATGCGACCATGCCAGCGTCGAATGAACGCGCCCGCCGCTCGTCAGCGTGCACGGCGTAGCCCGCTACTTCGACGTATCGCGTCCGTGGCTCAATCGAGTGGTGGAGCGCGCGCCGCGCCTGCTGCTCAAGGCGGTGGACGATGTGTCATTCGAGATTCGCCGCGGCGAAACCTTCGCGCTGGTGGGCGAATCGGGGTGCGGCAAGTCTACGGTCGCGCGCCTGATCGTCGGCTTGTACCGGACTACGCAAGGACGCATCGAGTTCGACGGGCACGCGCAGCTGCCCGGCGCCGGCACCTGGAGTCCCGAAGTACGCCGGCGCATGCAGATGATCTTCCAGGATCCGTACGCGAGCCTGAATCCGCGCTGGCGCGTCGCGGACATCGTGGCGGAGCCGACGCGCTCCTGCTCGCGACGCACGAGGTCGACTACGAGACGCGCTTCCGCATCGCCCCCGATGCCTGGTACGAGTAGCACCGCCGCGAAGGACGCCGTGCTGGAGGCCACGCGGGCCCACGTGGCGCCACACCGGGTCAGCGTGTGGGACGCGTTCGGCACGCAGCTCGTGATGGGCCGCCGCGAGGGCTACCGCATGTGGGACCTGAGCGGCCACGCGCTGCTCGACTTCCACCTCAACGGCGGCACGTTCAACCTCGGCCACCGCAACCCGGAGGTCATCGCGGCGCTGGTGGCGGCGCTCGACGAGGTGGACATCGGCAACCACCACTTCGCCAGCCCGGCCCGCGCCCGCCTGGGCGAGGAGCTCGCGCGGCTGACGCCCGGCGACCTCGCGTACTCCGTCTTCACGAGCGGCGGCAGCGAGGCGATCGACGTCGCGATCAAGACCGCCCGCCACGCGACCGGCCGCCGGCGGCTGGTGGTGCTCGACGCCGGCTACCACGGGCGCACCGGCCTCAGCGGGGCGGCGGGCGACGACGCGGGCGCGCGTCGCTTCCTGTCCGACCAGCCGGACGACTTCACGAAGGTGCCGTTCGGCGACGTGGGCGTGGTCGAGCGGGCCCTGGCGGGCGGCGACGTCGCGGCGGTGCTCCTGGAGACGGTGCCGGCGACGTACGGCTTCCCCGTGCCGCCGGACGGCTACCTGCCCGCCGTCAAGGAGGCGGCCGCGGCGGCCGGCGCGCTCTACGTCGCCGACGAGGTGCAGGCGGGCCTCGGGCGCACGGGCCGGCTCTGGGGCGTCGAGCACTTCGGCGTGGAGCCCGACCTGCTGGTCGCCGGCAAGGGCCTCTCCGGCGGCATCTACCCCGCCGCGGCGTGCGTCATCTCGGAGCGCGCCGCCGGCTGGCTGCACGAGTTCGGCTGGGGCCACGTGTCGACGTTCGGCGGCTCGGAGCTCGGCTGCCGCGTGGCGTCGACGGTCCTCGACATGACGACGCGCCCGGAGACCGTGGCGAACGTCGCCCACGTGATCGAGCGCTACCGCGCCGGGCTGGCGGAGCTGCGGGCGGCCGAGCCGTGGCTGGTGGAGATCCGCCAGAGCGGCCTCGTGATCGGCCTCAGGGTCGACCATCCCGACGGCGCCGTGTTCCTGCAGCAGGAGCTGTACGAGCTCGGGCTGTGGGCGATCGCCAGCGGCTTCGACCAGTCCGTCCTGCAGTTCAAGCCGGGCCTGCTGCTGGACGACGCGACGGTCGACGAGTCGCTGCAGCTGCTGGCCGACGGGCTGCGCCGTGCGAAGGACGTCGACCGGCCCGTGCCGCGCCGGCATGCGAAGCTCGAGCGCTGACGCGGCGCTCGCCCGCTACGGCCTCGCGGGCGCGCAGACGACGTTCGTGCGCGAGGGCGAGAACGTCACGTACCGCGTCGATCACGGCGACCACGCGTACGCGCTGCGCATCCACCGCCCCGGCTACCAGACGGCCGCGTCGGTGCGCTCGGAGCTCGCCTGGACGCAGGCGCTGCGCTCGGCGGGGGTGGCGACGCCGGACGTGGTGCGCGGCGTCTCGGGCGACGTGGTCGAGGAGGCGGAGACGCCCGACGGGCCGCGCCTCGTCGCGCTCTTCGGCTGGATCGAGGGCGAGTCGTTCGCGCGGCTGGACGACCCCTCGCTGTGGGAGATGCTCGGCGAGCTGATGGCGCGCCTGCACCTCCACGGGCAGCGCTTCGAGCGGCCGCAGGGCTTCGTCCGCCAGGCCTGGGACGACGAGGGTCTGGTCGGCGCGCGGCCGCTGTGGGGTGACCCGCTGGCGCTCGGCGTCTGGGACGCGGGCGAGGTACGCGCCATCGAGGCCGCCCGGGCGACGGTGCGCGAGCGCCTGCGCGCCCTGCCCCGCACGCCCGATCGCTACGGCCTCGTGCACGGCGACCTCGCGTTCGACAACGTCCTCGTCCGGGCGGACGGCACGCCCGTGATCATCGACTTCGACGACTGCGGCTGGTCGTGGTACCCGTGGGAGCTCGCCGTGGCCCTCTTCCCGTTCGACGGCGAGGCGGGCTTCGACGAGCGTCGCGACGCGCTGGTGCGCGGCTACCGGGCGGTGGCGCCGCTGCCCGACGACGTGCTCGCCGAGCTGCCGACGTTCGTCATGGCCCGCCGCCTGGTCACCCTCGGCTGGCTGTTCCTGCACGCCCACACGGCGCACGCCGCAGCCCAGCGCGAATGGCGGCTGCGCACGCTCGGGCCGGCCATCGAGCGCTACCTGGCCTGGGCCGCCTCCCAGGTCCGGCGCGCAGTGTGAGTCGGCCGACGAACACCGTGTCACCCCAGCCACCGGAGCCGCCTCCGGCCCGTGCCCGGCACACGCCGGGCCTCGCCCCGGCGAACGGAATCGGGATCATCGGGCGACCTGTAAACGGCCCGGAGGGGGAGCCGTGGAAGGACCGGCGGTCGAGGCCTACCTCGACGAGATGGTGAGCCTGTTCACGACCCTGCACGAGCAGGGCGTGGTCGGCACGGAGGCGCTCGACGACGTGGTCCGGGCCACCGACGAGCTCCGTGACGTGCTGCCGCTCATCCGGGTGTGCGACAGGGTCTCCCGCTCCTACGACACCGCGCTGCAGGTGGCCGTCGCCGAGACCCAGCTCTTCCTCTACGACCGCGGCATGTCGATCGACGAGCTGACGCGCGCGGCGCTCGAGGACGACGAGACGTACAGCTAGCGGTCGAGAGGCCGCGTCCGGTCGGACGCGGCCCCTCGACGAGCGCGTGCTACCAGTGCCCGCGGAGCCCGAGGGCGTGCGAGATGATCGCGCGCGTGATCTGCTCGTAGGCGGCGCGACTCCGGCGTGCCGGCGTGGATCGTCAGCTCGGGATCAGCCAACCCGATCGTTCAGCGCCCCGCCAGCAGCTCCCGCGCGATCACGATGCGCTGGATCTGGTTCGTGCCCTCGTAGATCTGGGTGATCTTCGCGTCGCGCATCATGCGCTCGACCGGGTACTCGCTCACGTAGCCGTAGCCGCCCAGCACCTGCACCGCGTCGGTCGTCACCGCCATCGCCGTGTCGCTGCAGACCAGCTTGGCCTGCGCGCTCATGCGGGTGAAGGTCGGGTCGGTGCCGCCCTCGTCGATCATCTCGCCCACCCGGTACAGCAGGAGGCGGGCCGCGTCCGTCTGCGCCTGCATGTCGGCCAGCAGGAACTGGATGGCCTGCTGCTCCGCGATCGGGCGGCCGAACGCCTGGCGCTCCCGTGCGTAGGCGACCGCCACGTCCGTCGCGCCCTGCGCCAGGCCCAGCGCCTGCGCGGCGATGCCCGGCCGCGAGCGGTCCAGCACGCGCATCGCGAGGCGGAACCCCTCGCCCTCCATGCCCAGCCGGCGGTCGTCGTCGATGCGGCAGCCGTCCAGGTGCACCTCGCCCGTCGTGCTGGCGCGGATGCCCATCTTGTGCTCGAGCTTGCCGACCGCGAAGCCCGGGTCGTCGTGCTCGACCAGGAACGCCGTGATGCCGCGCGGGCCCGGCTCGCCGGTGCGGGCGAAGACGACGTAGGTCGTGGCGATGCCGGCGTTCGTGATGAAGCGCTTCGTCCCGTCGAGCACCCAGCCGTCGCCGTCGCGGCGCGCCGTCGTGCGCAGCGCCGCGGCGTCCGAGCCCGCCTCCGGCTCCGTCAGGGCGTAGGCCGCGATCTCGCCCGCCGCCCAGCGCGGCTCCCAGCGCGACCGCTGCTCCGGCGTGCCCGCGAGCTTGACCGGCAGCGAGCCGAGCTCCTGCACCGCAAGCAGCAGGCCCGCGCTCGCGTCCACCTTCGACAGCTCCTCCACCGCCTGCAGCAGCAGGAGCGCGCCCGTGCCGGTGCCGCCGTGCTCCTCGTCGAAGGGCAGCGCGAAGATGCCGTTCTCCGTCAGCGCGTCGATCCAGGCGCGCGGCATCGTCGCGGTCGCGTCCGCCTCGGCGGCCAGCGGGGCGATGCGCTCGCGGGCGACGTCACGCACCGTCTGCAGGATCAGCGCCCGCTCGTCGGCGGTCACGGCCATGGCCGGGAGTCTACGCCGGGTCGGGCGTGAGGTTCTCGGGCCCGCCCTCCGCGCGCACGAGGTACGTGTTCTCGCGGCCGACGGCGCCCACGCCGGGCAGCACGATCTTCGGCTCGATCGCGATCACGTTGCCCGCCTCGAGCGGCCGCGTGTCGCCCTGCGCCAGGAACGGCCGCTCGTTGATCTCCAGCCCGACGCCGTGCCCGACGAAGCGCACGCGCCCCGGGCCGCTGCCCATCCAGCCGTCCCCGAACCCGGCCTCCTCGGCGATCTCCAGCCCGAAGCGGTACAGGAGCTCGGAGCTCTGGCCCGGCACCAGCAGCTCCTCGATGCCGCCCAGGATCGCATCGCAGGTGGCGAGGGCGCGGTCGAGCGGCGGCGCCAGGCCGTCGATCGAGATCGTGCGCGTCTGGTCGGCGAGGTAGCCGTCGCGCGCGCCGACGAGGTCGACGCTGACCGCCGAGCCCGGCTCGATGCGGCAGCCGCGCGGACCGCGGCCCACCGCGGGCGACGGGCCCGGGCCGCCGAACGGCGTGTCCGAGTGCGCGCGCACGGCGGCGTCGGGGCCGGCCAGCACCGCGCCGTAGAAGATCTCGCCGTTGATGCCGCGGAAGCGCATCGGCCCCTGGTGCCCGGCCCGGCGCAGGACGGCCTCGCACTCGATCATCAGCTCGCGGTCGGTCATGCCGGGGCGCAGGATCTCGCCGCGCGTGCTTCTGGGCCAGCGCCACCTGCCGCCCCGCCGCCCGCACCCGGCCGACCTCCCACGTCGCTCTTGCGCGAGCGCACGTCCATCAGCGCCGGCGCCGCGTCGACGAGCTCCGCCCCGCCCAGCAGGTCGCGGTAGCGCAGGTAGCGGCCCGCCGGCAGCACGTCGAGCTCCAGCCCGAGCCGTCCCGTCGCCGCCGCGCCCAGCGCCTCCGGGAGCTCGCGCAGCGACCGCAGCGGCCGCACCTCCACGCCGCGCGACTCCGCGCGGCCCCGCTCGAGGTCGCGGCGCACGAGCATGAGCGGCGTCCCCTCGGCCGGCACCAGCAGGTGGGCGTCCTGGACGGTGCCCGTCAGGTAGTAGAGGTCGGCGCTCTCGACCAGCAGCGCCGCGTCGATGCCGGCGGCCGCGAGCCCCTCCTGGAAGGCCCGGACGCGCCGGGCCGCCTCGTCCTCGGGGACGGCCTCGTAGTCGAGCATCAGCCTGGAGTCGTCGTCTGGCGTGAGCGCAGGGGTGCGTCTCGGGGCGTCCCGGGTGAGGTCTGGCCGCGCAGGGCGGGCTGGTAGCCCGTTCCAGCGGCCATGGCCTCGAAGCGTACCAGCCGTCCCGTGGCGCCCGTGACTGCCCAGGTCAGAGCGGACCACCGCGCGCCGCGGGTCGGATGGGGAGCGGCCGGGGCGTCCCGGGGCGTGCCCATGCACGCGCCAGACGGTGACTCCAGGCTCCTAATCCAGGACGATACCGACCCCGATGCTGGTGATCGTGCCGCGCTTCAGCCGGAACTCGGTCACGCGGCTCCCCGGCGTGAAGCGGCCGAGGGTGCAGAGGGTCGCGGTCGGGCACTTCGCGGCCGGGTACGTGCGCTTGAGGTCGGCCTTGGTGGCGGTGACGTAGATGCCCTTCGTCGTGCCGTAGTGCGGGCTCGTCGTCGTCACGAGCACCGACTGCGAGCGGCGGTACATGACGTCGACGTGGTGGTCGGCGTAGCGCACGGTCGTGAACGTCCCGAGGTCGTTGGTCGTGCGCTTGATCACGCGACCCGGACCGAGGCGGCCGTCGAGCTTCGTCTTGCTCGTCCCGACCGTCGCCTTGCCGATCGACGTGCCGAGCACGATGGTGGTGTTGTCGAGCACCCGCGCGCCGGCGGCGGCCGGCACGAGCGCGGTGGCGGCAAGCGCGCCGACGACGCACAGGCTGGCGATTCGTCGCATGCAGTGACCTTTCGAGCGCGGGGGCAAGGGGCGCCCCCTGATGACCCCGTTCGCACCGAACCTTAGACGGTCGATTCCGTGCTCTCGCCGGGCGCAAGCGATCACCGATCCACGGAACTCGACCGTCTCCCCCGTCCCGCCCGCCGTATCCTCCGGCGCGTGATCCTGGAGAACGGCCGGGTCCTCACGCTCGACCCGGCCCTTCCGGCGATGGGGGCGCTCGCGGTCACGCGCGACGGCCGCATCGCGCGGGGCGTGGAGGCGTGGGAGGGCGAGCAGTCGGCCGTCTCGAACGAGCGGGTCGATCTCGACGGCCGCTGCGTGGTTCCGGGGCTGGTCGACGCGCACGTGCACTTCCTGAGCTGGGCCGTGGAGCGCGCGACCCTCGACCTCGGCGACTGCACGACGCTCGCCGCCTGCCTGGAGCGTCGTCGCGGCCGCCGAGCCGGGCCCCGGCGGCTGGATCCACGGCCGCGGCTGGCGCGCCGACCGCCTCGACGCGGAGCCGACCGCCGCCGCGCTCGACGCGGTGACCGGCGAGCGGCCCGCCGCCCTGTGGGCGCACGATCACCACTCGCTGTGGCTCAACGGCGCGGCGCTGCGGGCCACCGGCGTCGATCGCGGCACGTCGGCGCCGGCTGGCGGCGTCATCGAGCGCGACGCCGACGGCGCGCCGACCGGGATCGTCCGCGAGCGCGCCGCCTGGGGCCTCGAGCTGCCGGAGCCCGACGCGCGCGAGCGCCGCCGCGCCGTCGAGGCCGCGCAGCGCGAGGCGCACGCGCGCGGCATCACGGGCATCCACGACTTCGAGCGGAGCCACGGCTTCGCGCTCTGGCAGGAGCTGCACGCCGACCGCCGGCTGACGCTGCGCGTCGTCGCGGCGCAGCAGGCGACCGATCTCGACGCGGTGCTGGCGACCGGCCTGCGCGGCGGCTTCGGCGACGACCGCCTGCAGGTCGGCCCCGTCAAGGCGTTCCTCGACGGCACGCTCGGCTCGCGCACCGCCACCATGCTCGCGCCCTATGCCGACGGCGGGACCGGCGTCGAGCTGCTGGCGTCCGCCGACCTCGAGCAGCTCGTGCGCCGCGCCGCGGAGGGCGGTCTCGCCGTCGCCGTGCACGCCATCGGCGACCGCGCCAACCGCGTCGCGCTCGACGCGTTCGAGGCCACCCGGGCGCAGTGGGAGCCCGCCGGGCTGCGGCCGCGCATCGAGCACGCGCAGATCGTCGATCCGGCCGACGTGCCGCGCTTCGCGACGATCGGCGTGGTGGCGTCGATGCAGCCGTCCCACGCCCCGAGCGACCGCGACGCCGCCGACGCCGCCCTCGGCGCGCGCGCCGCGACCGCCTACGCCTGGCGCGCGCTGCTCGACGCGGGCGCCGTGCTGGCCTTCGGCTCCGACGCGCCGATCGAGCCGCTGGACGGGCTGGCGGGGATCGGCGCCGCCGTCTCCCGCACGCTCGACGAGCGTCCGCCCTGGCGTCCCGAGCAGGCGCTCTCGCCGCTCGAGGCGCTGACCGGGTTCACGGCCGGCGCGGCGTGGGCGGCCGGCCACGAGCGGCGCCGCGGACGGCTCGCGCCCGGGCTCGACGCCGACCTCGTGGTGCTCGACGCCGACCCCACGCAGGTCGCCCCCGAGCGCATCCGCGACATCGGCGTCGTCGCCACCATGGTCGGCGGGCGCTGGGTGCACGGGCGGCCTCCGTGGTGACCGGTACGGCCGATGCGCCGTCCTACCGCTACCTGCTGACCGGCCCGTACGCGGCGCTGGTGCTGGGCGCGAGCGGCGCGACGTTCCTCGCCTCGCTCGACGTGCTGATGGTCGCCCCGGCGCTGCCGAGCGCGGCGCGCGACGTCGGCGGCATCCACCTCTACGCGCTGGTCGTCGGCGTCTACTCCGTGATGATGACGGCCGGCCTGCCCGTGGGCGGCGCGCTCAACGACCGCCGCGGCGTGTGGCCGACGCTCGTCCTCGGCACCATCTGCTTCACCTGCGGCTCGTTCGTCGGCGCGACCGCCGGCCAGATGTGGGTGATCGCCACGGCGCGCGCGCTGCAGGGGCTCGGGGGCGGCCTCCTGTTCTCGGTCCCGCTGGCGGCGATCATGCAGTTCCTGCCGTCGTACCTGCACCGGCACGCGCTGGCGCTCAACGCCGCCACCTGGAGCGCGTCCGCGCTGCTCGGGCCGCCGCTCGGCTCGCTGCTGACCGAGGTCGCATCGTGGCGGCTGGTGTTCCTCGTCGGCCTGCCGCCGCTCGCGCTCAGCCTGTTCCTCGCGCGCCGCGGCCTGCGCGGGCACGTACCGGCGCCGGCGGAGCACGTCCGGCTGAACGTGATCGGCCCCGCGCTGCTGGCCCTCGTCGTCCTCCTCCTGCTGCTGGTGCCGCTCGCCGCCGTCGTGCCCGCGGCCCTCTTCGTGTGGTACGAGCGCCGCTCCGCCCAGCCCGTCTTCCCGCGCACCACCAACGGGCGCGCCGTCTGCCTGCTCGCCGGGGGCGCCGGCGTGGCCTTCGTGGGGTCGGAGGCCTTCGTGCAGCTCGACCTGCAGGCCGGCATCGGCTGGAGCGTCATCGCCGCCGCGGTGCCGCTGATCCTGGCCACCTGCGCCTGGACGATCGGCTCCATGACGATGGCGCGCGTGCACCTGACCCCGCGCACGATGATGGGGCTCGGCACCGCGATCGCCTGCCTCGGCTGCGGGATCATGGCGCTGCCCGTGGAGGGCGGCCTCGCGGTCGGCCTCGGGCTGACGGTCGCGGCGCTCGGCATGGGCATCCAGAGCCCCGGCCTGTTCATCGCCGTCGTCGACGGGGCGGAGGGCGAGGAGGGCCGCGTGACCTCCAGCGTGCCGGTCGCCCGCACGATCGGCGGCGGCGTCGGCATCGCGCTCGCGGGCGCCATCGTCGCCGCGGTGGCCGGTCAGTCGGCGCTGGACGCCGCGGAGGCGGGGACGGGGTCGGTCCCCGCCGTCCACGACGGCGCGCAGATGGCCTACCTGGCGGCGGGCGTCGTCTGCGCCCTGGTGCTGCCGGCGGTCGCGCTGCTGCGCCGCTGACGCGGGGACAGCGGCGTCGAGCTGCGGAAGCCGAACGGGTCGCTCAGGTCGAGGCAGCGTCCGGCTGCTACGCCACGCGCAGCCGCTGGGCGGCCGCCATGCCCTGCAGCTTGCGCAGGCTCTGGTTCTCGATCTGCCGGATGCGCTCCCGCGTGACGCGGAACGTGCGGCCGACCTCGTCGAGCGTGCGCGGGCTCTTGCCGTCGAGGCCGTAGCGGAGCTCGAGCACGCGCCGCTCGCGGTACGGCAGCTGCGCCAGGAGCTCGTACAGCGTCTCCTTCTGCAGCCGCACCTCGACGGTCTCCTCGGGCCGGTCGGCGCCGTCCGGCAGGAAGTCGCCGAACGTCGACTCCTCGTCCTCGCCGACGGGCTTCTCCAGCGAGATCGGCGCCTGCGCCGCGCGCCGGATGTACTCGATCTCGTCGACGGGCAGGTCGACCTCGACGGCGAGCTCCTCCAGCGTGGGCTCGCGCCCCAGCCGCGCCAGCAGCTTGCGCTCCACGCGGCCGATCTTGTTCAGCTTCTCGACGACGTGCACCGGCATGCGGATCGTGCGCGCCTTGTCCGCGAGCGCGCGCGCGACCGCCTGGCGGATCCACCACGTCGCGTAGGTCGAGAACTTGTAGCCGCGCCGGTAGTCGAACTTCTCCGTCGCGCGCACGAGGCCGATCGTCCCCTCCTGGATCAGGTCGAGGAAGGGCAGGCCCTGGTTGCGGTAGTTCTTGGCGATCGACACCACCAGCCGCAGGTTGGCCTCGATCATGTGCGTCTTCGCCGCGTGGTCGCCGCGCTCGATGCGCTTGGCGAGCTCGATCTCCTGGGCGGCGGTCAGCAGCGGGACGCGGCCGATGTCCTTGAGGAACAGCTGCAGCCCGTCCATCGAGATCTCGCGCGTGGACAGATCGAGGTCCTGCTCGGGCGCGGGCGCGCCCTCCTCGCCCTCCACCACGTCGACCTGGTGCAGCTCGAGCGCGCGGTAGACGTCGTCGATCGCGCTGGCGTCGAGATCGAGGTCGTCGAGCGCGCCGACGATCTCGTCCTGGGTCAGGAAGCCGACCTCGAGACCGCGCTCCAGGAGCCGCTGCGCCTCGTCGAGGGCCAGCACGTCCGCGAACGCGCGCCCACCTGCGTCGTCCCCCATTCCCGCTTCCATTGGCCGCCTTCCCCCCTACGAGGAACCCTGTGCCCTTGGAGTGGGCAGCATACGGGCGAGATCGGCGGAATGCCAGGGAAGTCCTAGTTGTTACTAGGACATAAATACTAGAAGCTTTGCGCGGGCTTACCGAGCCTGCTGTTCGAGCGCCGCCGCGAGCCGCGCCAGCCGCGTGCCGGGCGCATCGTCCTGCACCTGGCGGAACTCCGAGCGCGCCCGCTCCACGTCGCGCAGCCAGAGCAGGCACACGGCCAGGGCGAAGCGTGCCGACGGGTCGTCCGGATGGTCGGCGGCGAGCGGCCCGAGGATCGAGAACGTGCCGGACGGGTCGTCCTTGTCGAAGGCGTTGACGGCCCGCGCGACCTGCGCCTCCACGGAGTTCGGGTCGAGCGTCAGCGCGCGCGCGAACGCCTCGGCGGCGTCGGCCCGACGGCCCGCACCGGCGAGCGCGGCGCCGAGCTGCAGCTGCGCCTGGACGTCGGTCGAGCGCTCCTTGGCGATGGCCTGCAGCTGCTCGATGCTGCCCTCGTCGGGATCGAACGACGTGAAGTACGGCGGGTAGCCCGGGGCCAGGCCGGGGTGCAGCAGGTCGTCGGCCGCCGAGCGCGTACGTCCCCTCGCCCTCGCGGTCGCGGAGGTCGAGGAGCGTCTTCTGCGCCGTGTCGGCGTGGCCCGCCCAGAGCTGCGCGACGCCGAGCTGGAAGCGCGCCAGCGGGACGTCCGGCTGCTGCTCGACCAGCGTCGCGAGGGCGTCGATCGTCGCCTGCGGGCTGGCCGGGTCGTAGCCCAGCGTCAGCCGCGCCGCCGCCACGCGCGGGTCGTCCGGGGCGATCGCGGCGGCGCGCTCGAGCGCCGCCGTGGCCTCGTCGCGCCGCTCGAACTCGCAGGTCGACCGCGACGAGCGCGAGCTGCGCGTCGAGGTCGTCCGGGCGCGACCGCGCCAGGTCCTCGACGGCCGTGCGGCGCGGCTCGCCGGTCAGCGCCGCCGTCTCCGGCAGCGGCAGCACCAGCAGCGGCGGGCGCCCCGGCAGCGGGTCGGCGCTCGCGCTCGCGGCGGCCGACTGGCCGCGCCGGCTCGTCGGTCGCCGTCCAGGCCGCGATGGCGACGGTGGCCAGCGCGCCCACGAGGGCGGCGATCACCAGGACGGCCAGCCGGCGGCCGGGCGCGCGCCGGAGTGTCGGACCGACCGGATGCTCCACGGAGCGCGAGGGTACCAGCGCGAACCGTGCGCCCCCTCCGGCACGGCGCCAGCAGGGGAATAGCTGCTTGACGCGGGGCGTTCGATCACGCAGCATCGTCTATACACGAGCGCGCTTCGCATAAGCATTACCTATCGGGTTTCCAGGCCGGCCTGAGGCGGGAACCCGCTTGTAGAGAGGAACTGATGTCGTCGTACCGCGAACTGCTCGCCCAGGTGAAGGGCGAGATCGAGGAGGTCGACGCCCGCACCGCCAACGAGGAGCTGACGGGCGACGCGCCGCCGCTGCTCATCGACGTCCGCGAGCTGGACGAGTTCGAGCAGGGCGCCATCCCCGGCGCGGTGCACGTGCCCCGCGGCTTCCTCGAGTCGCGCATCGAGAACATCGTGCGCGACCGCTCGACGCCCATCATCCTGTCCTGCCAGTCCGGCGCCCGCTCGGCGTTCGCCGCCAAGAGCCTGCAGGACCTCGGCTACGAGCACGTCCGCTCGCTCGCCGGCGGCTTCTCCCGCTGGAAGCAGAACGGCTACGAGTGGGCCGAGCCGACGCTGCTCGACGCCGACAAGCGCCGCCGCTACAGCCGCCACCTGCTGATCCCCGAGGTCGGCGAGGAGGGCCAGCTCAAGCTGCTGTCCTCGAAGGTGCTGATGATCGGCGCCGGCGGCCTCGGCTCGCCCGCCGCGCTCTACCTGGCCGCCGCCGGCGTGGGCACGATCGGCATCGTCGACGAGGACGTCGTCGACGACTCGAACCTGCAGCGCCAGGTGCTGCACTCGACCGAGCGCATCGGCATGGCCGAAGACGGAGTCGGCGCGCCAGACGCTGCACGGCCCTCAACCCGGACGTCGAGATCGTCGAGTACCGCGAGCGCCTGACCTCCGAGAACGTCGACCGCATCCTCGCGGGCTACGACGTGATCGTCGACGGCACGGACAACTTCCCGACGCGCTACCTGCTGAACGACGCGAGCCTGATCCACCGCATCCCGGTGGTGCACGCGTCGATCTTCCGCTTCGAGGGCCAGCTGACGGTCTTCCAGCCGTACGAGGGCCCGTGCTACCGCTGCCTCTTCCCGGAGCCGCCGCCGGCCGAGATGGCCCCGTCGTGCGCCGAGGGCGGCGTCCTCGGCGTGCTGCCCGGCATCATGGGCACGCTGCAGGCGACCGAGGCGCTGAAGCTGCTGCTCGGCATCGGCGAGACCGCTGACCGGGCGCCTGCTGCTGGTCGACGCGCTGCACTCGACGTTCGACGAGGTGCGGCTGCGGCGCGACCCGAGCTGCCCGGTCTGCGGCGAGCACGCGGGCGAGATCCGCTACATCGACTACGAGGAGTTCTGCGCGGGCGGCGCCCACGCGGCTCCGGCGACGCAGGCCGCGGGTGCCTGAGGTGGCCGTGAAGCTCCGCATGCCGCCGGTCCTGCGCCCGCAGGTCGACGGCGAGCGCGACGTCGAGGTCGAGGGCGCGACGCTGCGCGAGGCGCTGGACGACCTGTTCGCGCGCTACCCGGGCGTGCGCGGCCACCTGGTCGACGACGCCGGCGAGCTCAACCGCTTCGTCAACGTCTACGTCGAGAACGAGGACGTGCGCCTCGGCGAGGGCCTCGAGACGCACCCTGGTCGAGGGCGGCACGGTGCGCGTCATCCCGGCGATGGCGGGCGGCGGCCGGTGAACCCGATCGCGCTCGCTGCGCGCGGGACCAGCCCCGACGTCCTCTCCGCGATCGGCAACACGCCGCTGGTGGAGCTGCCGCGCCTGCGCCCCGAGGGCGGCGCGCGGCTGTGGGCGAAGCTGGAGCAGGCCAACCCGACCGGCTCCGTCAAGGACCGCGTCGCGCTGTCGCTGATCGACGCGGCCGAGCGCGACGGGCTGCTGCTGCCCGGGCAGACCGTGCTCGAGCCGACGAGCGGCAACACCGGCATCTCGCTGGCCATGGTCTGCGCCGTGCGCGGCTACCGGCTGCGCGCCGTGATGCCGGAGTCGGCGACCCCGGAGCGGGCGCAGATGCTGCGCATGTACGGCGCCGAGATCGTCTGGTCGCCCGGCGAGGAGGGCTCGAACGGGTCGGTGCGCCTGGCCCGCGAGCTCGCGGCCCAGGACCCGACGGTCTACATGCCGTTCCAGTACGCGAACCAGGCCAACCCCGACGCGCACTACCGCACCACCGGCCCCGAGATCCTCGAGGACCTGGACGGCCACGTCGACGCCTTCGTGGCCGGCCTCGGCACGGGCGGCACGCTGATGGGCACCGGCCGGGCGCTGCGCGAGGCGCGGCCCGACGTGCAGATCATCGCCGCCGAGCCCCTGCAGGGCGACCCGGTGATGGGCCTGCGCTCGCTGGACGACGGCTACACGCCCGAGATCCTCGACATCACCCAGCTCGACCGCAAGATCCTCGTCTCCAACGGCGAGGCGGTGCGCGGCCTGCGCGCGCTGCTCGACCAGGAGGGCCTCTGGGTCGGCGTCTGCGCCGGCGCGGTGCTCGCCGTCGGCCGCCGCGTCGCCGCCGAGCTCGACCCCGACCAGAACGTCGTGATGCTGTTCGCGGACGGCGGCTGGAAGTACGCCTCGGCCGGCCTCTGGGATCGCCCGGAGGACGAGCTCGAGGCGGAGATGGAGTCGAAGCTCTGGTGGTGAGCGCGCCGGCGCTGGAGCTGCCGCGCGCGATCGCCGACGAGCTCGTCGCGCACGCCCGGGCCGGCCTGCCCGACGAGGCGTGCGGCATCCTCTCCGGCACGGGCGCGGCGGTCACGCGCTTCCATCCCGCCGTCAACGGCGACGCGAGCCCGTACCGCTACTCGATCGAGTCGCAGGACCTGCTGCGCATCGTCACCGAGATCGAGGACGCCGACGACGAGATCCTCGCGATCTACCACTCGCACACGCAGTCGCCGGCGTTCCCCTCGCGGACCGACGTCGAGCTCGCCTTCTGGCCCGACGCCGCCTACCTCATCGTGTCGCTCGCGACGGACCCCGCCGACCTCAAGGCCTACGCCATCGCCGGCGGCAAGATCGCCCGCCGCGAGCTCCTCCTCGTCGACTGAGCTCAGGCCTGCGCCGGCGCCGCCTCGGCCGCCTCGCGTCGTGGGCCGGCCCGAGCTCCGAGCTGCGCACGAAGACCAGACACGCCACGACGCCCAGGACGGCGATCACGAAGATGCCCCAGAAGGCCAGCGTGTAGGCGTCGGTCAGGGCGTTCGGCGCGCTCATGCCCTCCGCGAGGTTGTCCTTGATGCGCGTGATGAAGATCGTCGAGGCGATGGCCGTGCCGATCGCGCCGCCGATCTGCTGGCTCGTGTTGATGAGGCCCGACGCGAGCCCGGCCTCCTGTGGCTCGGATGCCGGCGAGCGCGGCGATCGAGATGGGGATGAAGGCCGCGGGGATGCCGATGCCGACGACGACGTAGCCCGGTAGCAGGTCGCGCACGTAGTCGCCGTGGACGGGCAGCTGCGTGTACCAGAGCATCGCCGAGCGCCAGCAGGATCAGGCCGACGGTCATCACGGGCTTGACCCCGATCTTCGTGACCATGGCCTGCGCGACGCCGGCGACCACCACCGCGGTGCCCGCCGTGGCCAGGAACGTGACGCCGGTGCGCAGCGCCGACCAGCCCAGCACGTCCTGCACGTAGAGCGTGAGCACGAAGAAGTTGGCGAAGATCGTCGCGCCGAGCAGGAAGCCGACGATGTTCGCGCCCGTCAGCGTGCGGTGGCTGAAGATGCTGAGCGGCACGAGCGGGGCCGTGACGCGGCGCTCGATGACGACGAAGGCGACCAGCAGGATCACGGCCACGGCCAGCCGCAGGATCGTGGTGGCGGACGTCCAGCCGTCGTTCGGCGCCTGCGACATGGCGTAGACGAGCAGCGCGAGGCCGCCGGCCACGGTGATGGCGCCGAGCGGGTCGAAGCGCGCGCTCGATCCCCTCCTCGCGGCTCTCCTTGACGAAGCGCGGAGCGAGGATGAAGGCGATGATGCCGACGGGGAGGTTGACGAAGAAGATCCACTCCCAGCCGAGCCACTCCGTCAGCATCCCGCCGAAGAGCACGCCGGCCGCGGCGCCGGAGCCGCCGATGGCGCCCCACACGCCGAGCGCCTTGTTGCGCTCCGCGCCCTCGGAGAAGGTCGTCGTGACGATGGACAGCGCGGAGGGCGTGATGATGGCCGCGCCGAAGCCCTGGATCGCGCGCGAGACGATCAGCATGGTGTCGCTCTGGGCGAGGCCGCACAGCAGCGAGGCGAGCGTGAAGAGGGCGACGCCGACGAGGAACACGCGGCGGCGGCCGAGCAGGTCGGCCGCGCGGCCGCCGAGCAGCAGGAAGCCGCCGAACGTGATGGCGTAGGCCGTGAGCACCCACTGCAGGTCCGCAGGGCGCGAAGTCGAGGTCCTCCTGGATGGAGGGCAACGCGACGTTGACGATCGCGACGTCGAGGACCGGTCATGAAGAAGGCGGCGCAGACGACGGCCAGGGCCTTCCAACGACGAGGATCGAGCTCGGTCGGGGCGCTCATCCCAATCTCCCGGGTTCGGCAACGGGTTTGGTCGGTGAACGACTGGCACCCTAGCGCGCATTCCGCGGCGCCCTCGGGCTCGCGTACCCTGGGGCGGTGCTGGCGGCGACGCCCCCGCCCGACCTCGCCGTGCTCGCGGACCGCAACCCGTCGGTGGTGCTCGCGGCGCCCGACGGGCGTGCGCTGCTGATGGCCAACCGCACCCTGCTGGTGGGGGTGCGGGCAGGCGAGCTCGAGCTGTGGGCGACGCGCCGGGCGGACGGCGGCGTGGCGGTCGAGCAGGTGCTCGGCGGCCAGCGGCGGCCGCTCGCGATGCGGCGCGCCTCGTTCACGCGCGGCATCCGCGGCCTGGTGCGGCTGGTCGTCCGGCGACCCTCGGGGGCGTGGTGACGACGACGTACGTCGACGCGTGCCCGAACAGCCCGCTGGCCCAGCCGTTCGACCTCGTCGGCGCGCCGCCGCTGCGCAGGTACCCGTTCGACTGCGGGCACGTCCTGTCGACGGCGGTCGTCTGGGGCCTCCAGCGCGGCTGGGCGGTGCCGCTCGACCTGCAGCTGCCGCAGCTCGAGCCCGGCGCGTACGTCTTCGAGGCCTCGATCGCGCCCGACCGCCTGCTGCACGTGAACCGCGCCGGCGACCGCCTGCGGGTGCCGGTGCAGGTGACGCGCCCGCGTCGGCGGGCGGGTCGTGGCGGCGCGCCCGACGCGTGCCCTCGCGCGCGGCACGGCGACCGTGCCGGCGGGGCGCGCGCGCGGCACGCAAGGCGCAGCCGCTGCCGGACCTCGTGCCGCTGGCGCCGCAGGGGTTCTCGGTCGCGCGCACGCTCGCCGGGCGCGACGTGCTGCGCTTCGGCTCCAACGTCTGGAACGCCGGGACGGCGCCCGCGGTCGTCATCGGTCGGCGGCCGGCCGGCGTCCGCGGACGGACGATGCCGGCCTACCAGGTGCTGCACGGGAAGCAGCGGCGGGCGGGCAACCTCGTCTACGACGTCCGCGACGGCCACCTGCACTGGCACTTCGACGGGCTCGCGCGCTACCGGCTGCTCGACGCCGGCGGTCGGGCGGTGCTGACGAGCGACAAGATCGGCTTCTGCTTCGGCTCGACCGACGCCATCGACCTGGCGCGGCCGTCGGCGCGCTGGAACCCGCCGTTCGCGACGGACGGCTGTGCGAGCGGGCGGCCCGGCGCGCGCACCGTGCACATGTCGGTGCAGGTGGGCTGGGGCGACCAGTACGACCAGACGCTGCCCGGCCAGACGCTCGACGTCACCGACCTGCCGAACGGGAGCTACGGCCTGGAGATCGCCGTCGACCCGCGCCGCCGGCTCGTGCAGGCGTCGCGGGCGAACGACCGGGTCGTCCGACCGCTGCTGCTCGGCGGCCGGCCGGGCGCGCGGACGGTGACCGTGCCGGCGTGGCAGGGCGTGGACACCGAGGCGGCGCTGCGCGAGGCGCCGGCCGCTGCGTCCACGACGCGCACGTTCGCCTGCGTGCTGCCGGTCTAGCCGGAGGCCTCAGCGCCGTAGCACGAGCGTGCGCGGCTTCGGCGGGGCCTCGACGCCCGTCACTGATAGCACCAGCGCCGCCGTGCGCGCCTGCCGCAGGACGCCGGCCACTCGCCGGCCGAGCGGCAGCACGGCCACGCCGGAGCCCGCCGTCGCACGTCGTGTCGTCACCCGGGCCAGGACGAGCGCTCCCGAGCCGAGGCGCAGCCGCCCGCCTCGGGCGCCCGCATCGTCAGCGTCCAGACGAGCCGGCAGGCGTTCGGGCAGGTGTACCGCACCCGCAGCGCCGCAACGGCGCGCAGCCGGGGGAGTGTCAGCGTGTAGCTCGCGGTCGTAGGCGCCACGCGCCACGCTCGCTCGGCCGGCGTCGCATCGACGTTGCCGGCCGCGTCGAGCGCCCGCACCGCGACGACGTGCGGGCCGAGCGCGAGCGAGTCGAGCGCCAGCGGCGTCGTGCACGCGCGCCACGCGCCGCCGTCGACGCGGCACTGGAACGTCGCGCCGGGCTCCGAGGCGAAGATCAGGCGCGCCGTGCGCACGCGGACGCGCCCACCCTCCGGCGGGCCGCCCAGGAAAGCGGTCTCGGGCGCCGTCGCGTCGACGGTCCACGAGCGGCCGGCCGGACTCGTATCGACGTTGCCGGCAGCGTCCGCCGCCCGCGCCTCGAACACGTGCCGCCCCTCGGCGAGCCCGGCGTACGCGGCCGAGCCGGGGCACGCGGCCCAGGCGCCGCCGTCGAGCCGGCACTCGAGCCGCGCTCCGGACTCGGAGGCCGTGACCGCGAAGGTGGCGTCGCGCGAGGCGAGCACCGCCCCGTCGGCCGGGCCGCCGGCGATCGACGTGTCCGGTGCTTCGACGTCGGCGCGCGTGCCGTAGACCCCGAGGTCCGTGACGGCCAGGGACCGCGCGCCCGTGAACTCCGGGTTCGACGAGTCACGGGAGGAGACGGCGACCAGACGAACGTGGCGCACCGCGAACGCGGCTGGGCCGGCGATGGGGATCGCGTTGCGGCGGAAGGCGTCGGCCAGCCCGAAGGTGCCCTCTCCGACCGGCGTGAACGTCGTCCCGTCGCGCGAGACCTCGAGACGCCACGTGCCCAGCATCGCCGTGGTGCCGACGCCGCACCCCTGCGTCGGATCGATCTCGATGCGCGTGACGTCGACCGCCTCGGCCAGCCGGATCGTCACCGTCTTCTCCCCGGGCACCTTGGCCGGCGAGTCCGTGCGCCAGGCGGAACCGGCATCCTGGTCGAGGAGGTTGCTCGGGCCGCACCCGCTCGTGTCCGTGTACGGGCCGGTCCCCTGCGTGACGCGCGCGCCGCCCGCATACGCCGCCCAGTCGCGACGCATCACGATGTCGCGGTTCGTCGTGGCCCCCGCGGTGACCGGCACGTCCGCGGCGACGCCGTCGTCGAGCCCGCCGCCGGCGCGGGCGAAGACGCGCGGGTAGACGCCGACGTCCATGCCGGTGATCGACCAGCGTCCCTCCGCGTCCGCCACGGCGTCGGCGTAGCCGCGTAGACCGGCCACGGTCACGCGGGCGCCCGGCACCGGGGCCCCGGCGTCGTCGAGCACGCGGCCGGCGAGGTTCCCGATCGGGCCACCGGCGGGCGGCACGGTCGCGAAGCTCTCGACGGGATGCACGTCGCGCGAGTCCACCGCGGCCGCGAGCCAGCCCATGCCGCGCGCCGCGAAGACCTCCCACAGGAGGTCGTAGTGGGAGCCGGCGCCGTAGACGAGGTCGGCCTCCAGGATGGCGTTGCGCATGTCGAGGAACGAGGGCTCGCCCGGGGACAGTTCCATGCCTGCGGTCACCAGGAGCTCCGCCCACGCGATGCCGAGCGCCGTCCCGTGGCGGACGATCAGGCGACTGCGCAGGTCCCACAGGGTCTCGGCCCAGATCTCGCCGTCGGCGTGCGTCTCGGGCTGCTCGATGACCCGCCCGAGGTCGCCGTACGTGTAGCCGCCGGGGCCGGCGCCGGGCGATCCGGGACAGGCGGGGCCCGCCGACCCGACGGGGCAGTCCAACGGCTGCGAGCGGTCCAGCCGGCCGGTGACGATCTCGCCCGATGCGGGGCCGTCGGGCGCGTGTCCGAGCAGGGACAGGAAGTCGGCGGCGTACCAGTCGCTCCAGGCCTCCCCCATCGCGTCGGCCTGCAGGCCGAGGAGGCCGCGCCCCGCCGACACGAGCCGCGAGGACAGCCCATGCGCGTACTCGTGGTAGACCGTGAAGGCGTCATCCGCCGTGTTGGTCGAGTCCTCGGTGAACAGCAGAAAGGTGAGGGCCCCCGCGCCCGTTGGCGGCGTGTAGTTGTACGCGTTGTTGCGGTGCTCGAAGTCCGGGAGGCCGTTGTCGATCGCCGCGCCGTCCGCGACGTCCACCCAGTACCGCGAGGCGCCCTCGAAGCCGCCCTTTGCCGGCGTGAACTCGATGGACGCGTTGCGCACGTGGTCGCGGAACACGTTCACGTGGTAGAACGCCTGCACGGCGGCCTGGTTGCGGTTGGTCCGCCAGCTGAACGGCTGGTTCCGGTCCCACGAGCAGGCCGTCGGCGCGGGCGGGCAGACCACGCCGGCCACGGTCGGGAACGGCGTGTACGGATAGGAGTAGTCGCTGCCGGCGCTCGGTGGGATGTCCTCGCCGGCGTCGATCACGTCGTCGTCGTCCTCGTCGGCCGACACGATCGCGTAGGGCCCCTGCAGACGGGGGCCACCCGGCGTCGTGACGTAGGGCGCGATGTCGACCGCGCGCTGCGTCCCGCCCAGCGGCGCTCCCGGGTAGTAGTCGAAGACCAGTGCGGCGGCATCGCGCCGGAACGAACGCGAGCTGACGACCGCGCCGCTCGCGTCGTCCAGGACGACCTCCGTGAGGTCGCGTCCGGGCCCCTCCACGAGTGAGCGCCAGGCCAGGCGGCCGTCCAGCAGCACGAGCTCCGTGCCCTGCCCGCTCGGGTACGCCGCCGCAGCCGGCGAACCGACGACCGCGTCGGCGGCGCGCGCCCGCGCTGCGCTCCGCAGCAGCGACGGCGACGGCGGCAGCGGCACGTCCGGCAGCGGGGCGCCGAGGACGTTGACGAGACGGCCGTCGGTCATGACGTTGGCGACCAGCTCCCCGTCGAGCACCGGCACCCCGCCCACCCGCTGCTCGAAGACCAGGCGCCGCACGCGGCCGCGCGAGACGTACGACCGCGCGAGCCGCAGGCCGGCGAGATCGTCGGCGTCGAGCCCGAAGAGCTGCGGATGGTCGCGCAAGTAGTCGCGCACCACGTCCTCCTCGGACGCGGCGCTCGGCCCCGTCAGGTACCCGTCCAGGCGGGCGATGACGCGCGGCCTGCCGCTGGCGTGGTCGACGTCGACGACGCCCTGGCGGCCGAGGTCGCGCGCGAGCACGGACGCGGCGCGGAGCACGCCGGCCGGCGTCGGCTCGGTCGTCGCGGCGTTCCCCGCGACCGGCCCGGCGATCAGCGCCGCGAGGCCGAGGACTCCAGCGGCCGCGCGTCGGACATCCCTTCGCGGCCGCGTGCCGACCATCGGCGCAACTCCCCCGAGCTCCGTCTCTCCGTCCGCACGACCGTCTCAGAGGTTGCCCGCGAAATCAAGACGAACTGCGCGTGAGCGCCAACCGAGCTCGCGAGGAGGTCTCAGCTCTAGACGGTCTGGGGCGGCTCGTCCGAGCTGCCGGGGGGCGCCGGCGGCGGCACGGGGCGCGCCTCGAACCAGGTGGTGAGGCCGACGACGCAGCGCGTGCGGCCGACGCCGTCGAGGGCGCGGATCTCCGAGATGACGCGCTCGAGCTCGGTGTTGTCGGCGACGCGCACCTTGAGCAGGAACGTCTCGTCGCCCGCGATGCTGTGGCAGGCGACGACCTCGGGCAGCTCGGCGAAGCGCTCCGGCAGGGCGTTGCCCCTCGGGCCGGGCTGCTGCTCGACGAAGACGAACGCGGTGACCGGCAGGCCGAGCGCGGCGGGATCGACCATCGCGCAGTAGCCGTGGATCAGCCCGCGCGCCTCGAGCTTCTTGACGCGCTCGTGGACGGCCGTCTGCGACAGGTTGACCCGGCGTGCGAGGTCGGCGTAGGTCGCCTTCCCCTCGGACTGCAGGATCGCCAGCAGCTCCCAGTCCTTGGGATGGATCGATGCCTTCACGTGGCCGCGAAGTATCCCGCCCGCTCGCCGTCGGCGCGCCGGCAGGCGCACGCCCGAAGTATCTTCTGCCATACTCCGCCCGACTAGAACGATCTGCGGGAATACGCCACGGTAGTTGAACGTTTGCCCAGGCGATTCCCGTTCACGAGAATCCCGCCCGACTGGAACCCCATCATGCTGTACGCCCCCCTCGCCCTCCTGCTCGCCGACCGCCTCCGCATCAACGCGGAGCGCGACGTGCGCATCCGCCGCACCGGCCGCTAGGGCGCACCGAGAACTCCTCTCCCCATCCATCCCTCCTTCCCACCGCGCCCGGCTCCGGCCGGGCGCGGCCCGTTTTGGCGCCGGACGCCGCACGGCCTACCATCCCGTCCGTGCCCCGCCGGCGTCCTCGGCTGAAGGCCCGCGTCGCCCTGGAGCACGACGGGCGCCTGCTGCTCGCGCGGCACGAGCGCGACGACGAGGGCTTCTGGTGCCTGCCGGGCGGCGGCGTCGAGCCGGGCGAGCCGATCGTCGACGCGGCGCTGCGCGAGATGGACGAGGAGGCGGGCGTCGAGGTCGAGCTCGCCGGCCTGATCTGGATCGCCGACGGCCCGGGCGAGCGCGACGACGACGGCATCCTCGAGGTGGTCTTCCGCGCGCGGCTGGTGGCGGGCGAGGCGACCCTCGACCCGCAGCTCGGCGACCGCTCCCTCGTCGGCCTGCGCTGGTGCCCTGCGAGCGCGATCCCGGAGGACTTCCGCCCGGCCGCCCTCCGCGAGCGCCTGCAGGCAGCGGGCGGCGCGTTCGCGCTGCCGGCGATCGAGGTGTCGGGGTGGCGTCCGGCTCTGTAAAGCCGGATGGGTGGGGCAGAGGACGTCGCCGGCCCCGGCGAGGCAGTCGCCCGCCGTTCCGGCTACCGGCTCGTCGCGCCAACAGCCCCGAGCGGATCGGCGTTCAAGAACGCCGTCGATCCTTGAGGTCTAGCGGATCCAGTCATGAAATCGTGAGCGAGCCCTGCCCCGCAGCGACGAAGGAGCGGAGGGGCTTGTCGCCAGGAGCGAAGCGACTGCTGGTGGCGAGCGAGAGCCGGAGCAGCACAGCAGTACCGTGCTGCCGGAGGCGGGTCCCCATGTCCGGAGGAGGGGTAGCCGTTGAGCGCAGCGAGGAACGAGCGAAGCGCGATGGGCCACCCGGAGCGAGCGCCGTGGACCCTGCCGTCAGCCGCAGACGCGGTCGCGAGCGACCGCTGCCACCCCTCCGTAGGACCCGCCGCCCACGTCCAGTCGGCAGCGGAGCACCGCCGATCCGCCCACCGCCGATCCGCCCACGGATCAACGCCAGGCGCCTACGCGACCGGCCGGAGCTCCTCCGCGTACGACACCGACTCCCGGCGCAGCACGCCCTCCTCGTCCACGCGGTAGACGCCGAGGCGCCACAGCGGCGGCGAGTAGGCGTGCACCGAGATCGCCTGCATGCTGCCGTCCGCTAGCCGCAGCCGGTGCACGTGCGACGGGTCGAAGCGCGTGCCCTCGCCGGCCGGGAGCTCGCGCCGGTGCGGCGGACCGCCGAGCACGAGCCGCTCCTCCACCAGCGCGCCGTCGACCACGGCCACCGCCCCGGACGAGACGTCGTGGTCGTGCCAGCCCGTGTCCTGCTCCTCGATCCAGGAGATGAGCCAGACGTCGACGTTGGCGTCGCGATGCAGGCACTCGTACCAGCGCTTGTCGGCGTCGTAGCGCACGACCTCCTGCCACTCCTCCCGGCGGCGCGGCCAGGTCGTGCACGAGGAGCTCGAGCTCCTCCGGCGTCAGATCGCGGCCGGGTAGCGGGGGGATCACGCGGGCACCTCCGTGTCGAGCAGGCGGGCGGGGTTGGTCTGGCGCAGGGCGGTGTCGACGGCAGCGCCCAGGCGCAGGTCGGCGGGCTCGGCGTACGGCCGGTCCGAGCCGTTGAGCAGGTGGTCGACCCCGAGCACGCGGATCACGGCGTCCACGCCGCGCGCGCCGTAGGACGACGTCTCGAGGTACACGTGCTGCGGCAGCCGCGGCACCTGGTGGCCGGCGCGCTGCAGGAAGCGCTCGTCGTGCACCGGCGCGAGGCCCGCGAGCATGGCGAAGCAGACGCCGAGGTCGGGGAACAGGTCGCGGCCCCAGGCCAGGTAGCCGAACCACGACGCGGCCATGTCGGCGACGTAGGCCGTGAGGGCGGGCCACCACAGCGGCTCGTCGCCCGCGGCCGGCGCGGGACGGGCGCCACGGGGCGGGGCCGGGGTGCACGAAGAGGGGGCGGCCGCGCGCCACTGCAGGACCTCGAGCAGCGGCGCGCAGCGCTCCCACCCCTCGCGCTCGGCCAGCGCCGCGGCCGGCAGCGCGAGACCGACGAGGCCGCGGACCAGCACCGCGTCGAGGGCGGCGGGATCGGGCTCGACGAGCGGCGCGCAGGCCCAGGCCGGCAGGCGGCCGCCGAGCTCCAGCGCGCCCTCGTTGTACGCGTTGGCGACCGCGGAGGCCTCGCCCGGCGGCAGGCACTCGATGCCGATGGAGCAGCTCGGCGCGACGATCGCGAGGTCGATGCCGTCGCGGTCCATGAGCGCGAGCCGGGCCTCGACGTCGTGGTCGCCGGGGCGGATCGGGCCTGACGGCTCGCCCGGCAGGTCGAGCGTCCACGCGTCGCCGTCGATCCGGAGCCGCGGGGAGGCGGTGCGCGCCGCGAGGGCAGCGATGTACGGCTCCGGCCAGATGTGCTGGTGAACGTCGACGGCTACGATGCTGAACCGTTCCAGTGAACCGATTAACTGAACCGTTTAAGTACACCCCCGTTTTCGTCGCGTTGTCAACCGCGGGTCTAGAGTCTCGGCCGTGCCGGCTCGCAAGCGCGCAACGATCCGCGAGCTCGCGGAGCACACCGGCCTCTCGCCCGCGGCCGTCAGCTACGCGCTGCGCGGGATCCAGACGTCCGCCGAGACGCAGGCGCGCGTGCGCCGTGCGGCGGCCGAGCTCGGGTACGCGGCCGACCCCATCGCCCGGGCGCTGCGCGGCGGCTCGACCGGGATGGTCGGGGTGCTCGTCGGCAGCCTCGCGGACTTCTGGCACCAGGGCCTGGTGCACGCGCTGCAGGGCGAGCTCCGCGGCCGCGACCTGCACGCGCTGGTGGCGGACGCCGACGGCTCCGCGGAGCGGGAGCTCGACCTCGCCCGCCGCCTCGTCTCGCAGCGCGTCGACGGCCTGCTCGTGGCGCCGATCGGCCCGACCAGCGAGGGCTGGGCCGAGATCGCCGAACGCGCTGCCGGTGGTGGCCATCGGCGACGCGCTGCGCGGCGCCGCGACCGCCGGCGAGGTCGTCTTCGACAACCCGCGCGGCGTCGAGGCCGTGATGCGGCACCTGCACGGCCTCGGCCACCGCCGCATCGCGGTGCTGACGCCGTCCATCGAGGCCACCGACCACCGGCCGACCGAGACGCTCGTCCGCCACTGGGCCGAGACGCTCGACCTGGACTGCACCGTGCTCTCGGTGCCGGCCTCGCTCGACGCCGCCCGCGCCCCGTGCCATGCGCCTGCTCGCCCGCAGCCACCGGCCGACGGCGGTCTTCTGCCAGGCCGACTCCATCGCCTACGCCGTCTACCACGCGTGCGCCGAGCTCGGCCTGGAGATCCCCGCCGACGTGTCGGTGTGCGGCTTCGACGACCACCCCATGTCGCGCGTCGTGCACCCCCCGCTGACCAGCGTCGACTGGGGCGTCGACGTGCTCGCGCGCGTGGCGACCGGCTTCCTGCTCGACGCGCTCGACGGGCGCCCGCAGTACCGGCTCGCCACCATGCCGCCCGCCCTGCGCGCCCGCGCCTCGACGGCAGCGCCCGCCGACCTGACCGGTCCGATCCCTGGAGGACGCATGACCGACGCCACCGGCCCCGTCGACCGTCCGCGCCGCGCGCGGCGCCGAGCTGTCGTGCCAGGGCTGGCTGCAGGAGGCGGCCCTGCGCTGCCTGCAGAACAACCTCGACCCGGACGTCGCCGAGGACCCGGCCAACCTCGTGGTCTACGGCGGCACCGGCCGCGCCGCGCGCTCCTGGCCGGACTACCACGCGATCGTGGCGGCGCTGCGGCGGCTCGGCGACGACGAGACGCTGCTGGTGCAGAGCGGCCGGCCCGTCGGCGTCTTCCGCACCCACGCGATGGCGCCGCGCGTGCTGCTCGCGAACTCGCTGCTCGTGCCGGACTGGGCCGACTGGGCGACGTTCCGGGAGCTCGAGGCGGCCGGGCTGACGATGTACGGCCAGATGACCGCCGGGTCGTGGATCTACATCGGCACCCAGGGCATCGTGCAGGGCACGTACGAGACGTTCGCCGCCGTCGCCGAGCAGCGCTTCGGCGGCAGCCTGCAGGGGCGGCTGGTGCTGACCGCCGGCTGCGGCGGCATGGGCGGCGCGCAGCCGCTCGCCGTGGCGATGCTGGGCGGCGTCTGCCTGATCGCCGACGTCGACCACGAGCGCCTGCGCCGCCGCTACGAGACGCGCTACCTCGACCTCGTGGCGCCCGACCTCGACTCCGCCCTGCGCGAGGTCGAGGAGGCGCGGGCGCAGGGCGACGGCCGCTCGATCGGCGTCGTCGGCGACGCCACGCGAGGTCTTCGAGGCCGTCGCGCGCCCGCGGCGTGGTGCCCGACGTCGTGACCGACCAGACGTCGGCGCACGACCCGCTCGGCGGCTACGTCCCGACCGGCCTCGTCGCTGGAGGACGCCGCCGAGCTGCGCGACGCGCGACCCCGAGGCGCTACGTCGAGCGCGGCCCGCGCCTCGATGGCGCGCCACTGCGCCGCGATGGTCGACGTTCCAGGACGCCGGCGCGGTCGTCTTCGACTACGGCAACAACCTGCGCACCGAGGCCCGCACCGGCGGCTTCGAGCGCGCCTTCGACTACCCCGGCTTCGTGCCGGCCTACGTGCGGCCGCTGTTCTGCCGCGGCGTCGGCCCGTTCCGCTGGGTGGCGCTCGTCCGGCGAGCCCGACGACATCGCCGCCACCGACGCCGCCATGCGCGAGCTGTTCCCCGAGAACGCGCGGCTGCAGCGCTGGCTCGACCAGGCCGGCGAGCGCATCGCCTTCCAGGGGCTGCCGGCGCGCATCTGCTGGATCGGCTACGGCGACCGCCACCGCGCCGGGCTGCGCTTCAACGAGCTCGTGCGCAGCGGCGAGGTCACGGCGCCGATCGTGATCGGGCGCGACCACCTGGACTCCGGCTCCGTCGCCTCGCCGTACCGCGAGACCGAGTCGATGCGCGACGGCTCCGACGCCATCGCGGACTGGCCGATCCTCAACGCGATGCTCAACGTCGCGTCGCGGCGCGGCGTGGGTCGCCGTCCACCACGGCGGCGGCGTCGGCATCGGCCGCTCGATCCACGCCGGCGCGCAGGTCGTCGCCGACGGCACCGACGACGGCGCGCTCCGGCTGGAGCGCGTGCTGACCAACGACCCCGGCACGGGCGTCATGCGCCACGCGCACGCGGGCTACGACGAGGCGCTGGAGCACGCGCGCGCGACCGGCCTCGACCTCGCGGGGCTCGACGCATGACGTTCCTCGTCCCCGACGCGGTGCTCGACGGCGACGGCGCTGCGGCGCGACGTCGCGGTCGAGCTCGAGCGGCGCCGCGATCGGCCGCGTCCTGCCCGCTCGCCGAGCTGCCGCCGGACGCGGAGGTCAAGCGCCTGACCGACCGGCTGCTGACGCCCGGTCTTCGTGAACGCCCACTCGCACGCGTTCCAGCGCGACCTGCGCGGCCGCGGTCGAGCGCGTCGACCCCGCGCGGCCGGACGACGACTTCTGGACCTGGCGCGAGGCGATGTACGCGCGGCGCCGCGCGCATCGACCCGGAGCGCATCCACGACGTCGTCCCGCCGCTGCTTCGCGGAGATGCGGCGCGCCGGCTACACCGTCGGTCGGCGAGTTCCACTACGTCCACCACCAGCCCGACGGCACGCCCTACGAGCGTCCCAACGCCCTCGCCGAGGCGGTCTGCGACGCGGCCGAGGAGGTCGGCCTGCGGATCGTGCTGCTGCTCGTCGCCTACGCGCCGCGCGCGGCGCGGGGCGTGCGCCCGAGCCCGGGCAGCGGCGCTTCTGCGACCCGACCGTCGACGCGTACCTGGAGCGGCTGGAGGCCCTGCGACGCGCTGGGCCGTCGTCCGGCCGCTGGTCACGGTCGGAGCGGCGCCCGCACTCGGTGCGCGCGGTGCCGGCGGACTGGCTGGAGGCGATCGGCGCCCACTGCGCGCCGCGCGGCTACCCGCTGCACATCCACGCCGACGAGCAGCCGCGCGAGATCGCGGAGTGCCTCGCCGAGCACGGCTGCCGGCCGGTCGAGCTGCTGGCCCGCACCGACGTCGCTCGGCCCGCGCACGACGATCGTCCACGGCACGCACTGCGACGACGCCGAGATCGAGCTGCTGGCCCGGCACGCGCGCGACGCGTCTGCGCCTGCCCCACCACCGAGGGCAACCTCGGCGACGGCTACGTCCCGGCCGAGCGGCTGCACGACGCCGGGGTGCGCATGTGCGTGGGATCCGACTCCAACGTGCGCATCGACGGCCTCGAGGAGCTGCGCGAGCTCGAGCTGGTCGCGCGCCGCACCGCGCTGCGCCGCAACGTGCTCGTACGCGAGGGCGAGGACGGCCCGGCGCCGACGCTGCTGCGGGCGGGCTGGGCCGACGGGGCGTTCGCGCTGTGCCTGCCGGAGCCGCGCATCGCGAGCGGGCGCGCCGGCCGACCTCGTCGCCTGGCGCCTGGACGGCGACGAGCTGCACGGGGTGGCCGACGACGACCTGGCGGCGGCCCTCGTCTTCAGCGGCTCGGCGCGCAGCGTCGACCGCACGTGGGTCGACGGCCGCGAGGACGGCGCGTGAGCACACTCGTCGTGCGCGGCGCCGACGCGGTGCTGCTGCCGCCCGAGCCGGGCCTCCCGTACCTGCGCCACGACCGCGCGGACGAGCTGCGGCTGGAGGCCGGGTCGATCGCCTGCCGCGACGGCCGCATCGCGGCGCTGGACGACGACCCGGCGGCCGACCTCGCGATCGACGCCCGCGGCTGCACCGTCGTGCCGGGCCTCGTCGACTGCCACACGCACCTCCCGTTCGCCGGCTGGCGCGCGGAGGAGTACGAGATGAAGGTCACGGGCGTGCCGTACGCCGAGATCGCGCGCCAGGGCGGCGGCATCCGCTCGTCGGCCCGCAGCCTCGCCGCGGCGAGCGACGACGAGGTGCTCGCCCAGGCCGAGGGGCTGGCCGCCGAGATGCTGCGCCACGGCACGACGTCGCTGGAGGGCAAGTCCGGCTACGGGCTCTCGATCGAGCAGGAGCGGCGGCAGCTCGCCCTCGGCGGGCGGCTCGCCGCGCGCATCGCGCAGCCGCTGCGCATGACCGGGCTGCTCGCGCACGCGCTGCCGCCGGACACGACGCGCGAGGAGTGGCTCGACCGGGTCGAGGCGGCGCTGCCCGAGCTGATGGCGCAGACCGAGCTGCAGGCGCTCGACCTGTTCGTGGAGTCGATCGCGTTCGGCGTCGAGGACATCCGACGCGTCGCCGGCTGGGCCCGGGCCTACGACCTCGACCTGCGCTGCCACGCCGAGCAGCTGACCACCATGCGCAGCGTCCCGGTGGCCGTCGAGGAGGGCGCCCGCAGCGTCGACCACCTGTCGCTGCTGCACCCGGACGACGTCGGCCTGCTGGCGCGCAGCGAGTGCGCCGCGGTGCTGCTGCCGGGGGCGGAGTTCATGAACGCCGAGCACGCCGCGCCGGGTCGCGCCCTCGCCGACGCCGGCGCGATCTGCGTCCTCGCGACCGACCTCAACCCGGGGACGTCGCCGATCCTCTCGCTGCCGCTGATCGTCGGCCTGGCCGTGCGCCGCTACGGCTGGAGCGCGCGCGAGGCGATCCTCGCCGCCACGCTCAACGCCGCCTGGGTGCTGCGCCGGCACGAGCAGGCGGGCAGCGTCGAGGTCGGCAAGCGCGCCGACCTCGTGCTGCTCGACGGGCCGCTCACGCACGTCCCGTACCGCCTCGGGCGCAACCCCGTGGCCGCCGTCGTCAGCGGGGGCGAGGTCGCCTGGCTGCGCCCGGGCGAGGAGTCGCGCATCGGGGCGTGAGCCTCTGCGGGCGCTCGGGTGTGGCACGCTTCCCCGCCGTGGCGATGAACCCGACGTTCGACGTCCGCATCGAGTACTGCGTCCCCTGAGGGGCCGCCTCGAACGCCGCCGGTCTGGTGGCGCTGCTGCTCGAGCGCTGGGGCCCGGTGCTCCGGGGCGTCGAGGTGGTGCCGGGGACGGGCGGGATCTTCGACGTCCACGTCGACGGCGAGCTCGTGTTCACCAAGCGGATGCTGGGCCACTACCCGGACCCGGGCGACGTCGAGCCCCTGCTGCGCGAGCGGCTCGGGGCGCCGGTCCTGTAGTCGCGAACCGGGACGTATGGCCCAAGGTGGCAGGACGCGCCCGGGACGGGTATCGTGCTGGCCAACACATCTCCGATGTGTTCCGGGCGGACCTGTCGAGAAGCTGGCAGGGCGCCCGGTGTCCGTGGGTCGCACCTTGGAACGTCGAGCTTGCCCATCCGTCGCACGCTGGCTACTCGGCATCGCGCTGACGGCTGCCCTCGTCTGCCTCGCGCCGACCGCGTCGGCGAGCGACCTGGCGCTCGGCGGCCTGACCACGGCCGGTACGTCCGTCACCGAGGCGCCGCCGGCGCCCGTGGACGGCGGCGGCAGCACGCCGATCGCCGGCGGCGGCACCGTGCCGGCGCCCGATCCGCCCGTCGCGTCCGAGCCGCCACCGGTCGACCCGGCGCCGGCTCCGACGCCTGATCCGACCCCGGCGCCGGAGCCCGCGCCCGAGCCGCCGGTCGTCACCCCGCCGCCCGACCCGCCGCTGATCCCGGGCGGGTCCGCGGACCCGGCACCGGTCGAGCCCGCGCCGACGACCCCGGCTGCCGACGGACCCGCCGGTCGCGACCGATCCGCCGCCGAAGACCGATCCGCCGCCCAAGACCGATCCGCCGCCCAAGACCGATCCGCCGGTCGCGACGGACCCGCCGCCCAAGACCGATCCGCCGCCGACGACCGACCCGCCGGTGAAGAACGACCCACCGGTGAGCACCCGGCGAAGACGATCCGCCGGCGAAGACAGATCCGCCGGCGAAGACCGACCCGGCGCCGACCCCGACGCCCGAGTCCACCACGCCGCCGCTGGCGAGCCCGCCGCCGACGAGCGCGCCGCTGGCGGCCGCCACCGCGCTGCCGGCGCCCGTTGCGGCGCCGGAGGCCGTGGCGCCGGCCGGCGCGACGGCGCAGCCCCTCGTGCTGCCCCTCGCGCTCGTGCAGGCCCCGGTCGTGATGGGCCCGGAGCAGGCGATGCACTCCTCGGTGCCGAGGCCCGACCCGGCACCGTCGGCAGAGCGCGCCCGGCGCGTGATCCAGTCCGACCCGACTCCGGCCGCCACCGTCGCGCTGCAGGCGGCAGCCCGGCGCACGATCATGGCCGGCAAGGGCCCCGTCGTCACGCCGGCGCAGCAGGCCGACCCCGACGCGCGCATGCCGAAGCGGCTGCGCGTGGCGGCGACGTCGAGCCCGCCGCTGACGGCCGACTCCGCGTTCGCCGGCGATCCGCCGGTCGAGAGACCCGCAGCGACGCCGCCGCCGACCTCGTCGGCGCGCGCGCACCCGCCGGCCCTGCGCCCGTCCGTGCCGATCGGCGGCGGCGGCAGCGCCTCGTCGTCGTCGTCGCCGGACGCCGGCATCGTCGGCACCGGCCTCGTCGGCCTGGTCACCGCCCTCCTCAGCCTCCTCGTGCCGCCGCTGCTGCGATCGCCGATCGCACTTGCAGGCGAGCGGCCGCCTCGCGGCATCTGCGTCCGCCCAGCGGGCAGGCCCGGATAAGCCGGCGGCGCGCGAGCGCCGCTCCCTAAGCGCTCGCGCGTCTGGATTGCGGGACGGTCCGCGACCGTCGATCTCGCTTCGCCAGAGCCGAGCTTCATCGCGGATAGGTCCCGCGCCGGGGTACGTCACCCGTCGTGTTGACGTCCCCCGGCAGCGTTTCTCCGACCACAGGGGCGGTCGGAGGAACCGGGGGGACCCGGCAGCCGCTGCCCCCGGCGGCGCCGGTTCCCCCGGCACATGGTCTCCGGTCTCAGGGGAGTGTGGCTGGAGGCTCGGGGGGATCGGGCGCTGCTGCCCCCGGCGGCGCCCGATCGACCCCCACGGGGCGCACGCGCCGCTGCCCCCGGCGGCGCGGCACCGATCGGGGCCAGGAGCGGACGGCGCGGCTCGCCGTCCGCCCGCCCCACCCTCCCGGCCGCTCCGGTCTGGCGCGGCCGGTCGGCGCAGGCCACGGAGCGGAACGTCCGTTCCGCGCGGCGCTCCGCGCCCGCGAGCCGCGGCTCGGGCTACGCTGCCGCCGATGCGGATCATCGTCGTCGGAGCAGGTGTCATCGGGCTGGCGTGCGCCTACGAGCTGCGGCGCGCCGGTGCCGACGTGGTCGTCCTCGACCGCGGCCGCGCGGGGCAGGGCGCGTCGCTCGGCAACACCGGCTGGGTCTGCCCGAGCTTCACGTATCCGCTCCCCGGCCCCGGCATCGTGCGCGACGGCATGAAGTCGCTGGTCACGGGCGGCGGCCCGCTGTCCATCGCGCCAAGCCCCGACCCGACCTTCGTGCGCTGGCTCCTCGGCTTCCGCCGCGCGTCCTCGCAGGCGCGCTGGGAGCAGGGCACGCGCGCGTACGTGGCGCTCAACGCGCGCACCCTCGAGCTGTTCGACGCGTACGCCGCCGACGGCGTCCAGTTCGAGATGCACCAGTCCGGCCTGCTGCTCGTGGCGATCACGGACGACGGCCTCGAGCCGTACACGGAGCTCTTCCGCTCGCTGCGCGCCCTCGGCTTCGAGGGCGCGACCACCGAGCTGGAGGCGGGCGCCGCCGTCGAGATGGAGCCGTCGCTCAGCCGCAGCCGCATCGTCGGCGCGGTGCACGCCGAGGTCGACCGCTTCGTGCAGCCGCAGAGCCTGACGGACGGCCTCGCCGCCTGGCTGCGGGCCAACGGCGTCGAGATCCGCGAGGGCGTGTCCGTCGACGAGATCGTGGCCGAGGGCGGCGGCGTCCGCGTCCGCACCGGCGACGCGTGGGAGCGCGTCGAGCGCGTGGTGCTGGCCGCCGGCGCGGGGTCGGCGGGCCTGCTCTCGTCGCTCGGCGTGAAGGTGCCGCTCGTCGGCGCCCGCGGCTACAGCCTGACCACGGCGGACTCCGGCACGCGCCCGCGGCACGCCCTGTACCTGGCCGAGGCGAAGGTCGGCATCAGCTCGTACGACGACAGCGTGCGCGTGGCCGGCGTGTTCGAGCTCGGCCGTCGCCGCGGCGACCTGGACCGCAAGCGCTTCGACGCCATGCTCGCGTCCTGCGAGCCCTACTTCGACGCGTGGAAGCCGGCCGCGGAGCCGCCGCTCCTGGAGTGGGCCGGCCTGCGCCCGATGACGTCCGACGGCCTGCCCCTGGTCGGCCGCGCCCCGGCCGCGCCGAACGTCTTCCTGGCCACGGGGCACGGCATGCTCGGCGTGACGCTCGCGCCCGCGACCGCGGCGGCGCTGGCCCCGCTGGTGCTGGAGGGCCGCGACGCGCCGGAGCTGGCGCCGTTCGACCCCGCGCGGCGCGTGTAGACGGTCCCGCTGCGGGTTAGCCGCAGGGCGGTCGCGTAGACGCCGCGGATGCCCAGAGCTGGAGGAGCCCGGACGATGCCGCCATGAGCACTCCCGCGGAGGAGCCAGCGCCGAACGCCCTGCCCGCGCCGCCGCGTCGGGGCGCCGGGCGCATCGTCCTCCTGGTCAGCGGCTGCGTGCTGGCGCTGGTGGCGCTCGGCCTGCTCGCCGGCGGGGTGGGGGCCGTCGTCATCGACCTGACGCAGCGAGACGCCGACGGGTACTTCACGACGCCCACCGAGCGGTTCACGACCTCGACGGCCGCCCTCACGCACGAGGGCGTGGACATCGGCGACGCCTCCGAGGCGCCCGACTGGATCGTCGACCAGATCGGCTCCGTGCGCGTCGTCGCCACCCCGGACGGCGGTCGCCCGCTGTTCGTCGGCATCGGCCCGTCCGACGCGGTCGCCGGCTACCTCGGCAGCGTCGCGCACGACGAGGTCACCCACGTCGAGTTCGACCCGTTCCGCTACCGGACGCGGGCGGCGGAGGGCGGCCGGCGCGCGACACCGCCGGCCGAGCAGCCGTTCTGGGTGGCGTCCTCGACCGGGCCCGGAACGCGCACCCTGAGCTGGGACGTCCACGGCGGTGCCTGGTCGCTCGTGGTCATGCGCGCCGACGGCGCGCCCGGGTTCGCGGCGGACGTGCAGCTCGGCGCCGACGCCGACTGGATCCTGTGGGTCGGCATCGTGCTGATCGCCGCGGCGCTCCTCGTCGGCGGCGGGAGCCGTCGCGCTGATCGTGGCCGGCGCCACGGCAGCGGCGCCGCGGCCGCACCGGCGGTGGCCGATGCGGGCGCGGACGCCGCCAGCGCGGCGTACCCGGTGCAGCTGGACGCGGCGCTGGACCCGGCGCTGTCCCGCGGGCTGTGGCTGATCAAGTGGCTGCTCGCGCTCCCCCACGTCGTCCTGCTGGTGTTCCTGTGGGCCGCGTTCGCCGTGCTGACCATCGTCGCGTTCTTCGCCATCCTGATCACCGGGCGCTATCCGCGGGGGCTGTTCGACTTCAACGTGGGCGTGCTGCGCTGGACGTGGCGCGTCGGCTGGTACGCGTTCACCGGCCTGGGCACCGACCGCTACCCGCCGTTCTCGCTCGCGGCCGAGCCGGACTACCCGGCGACGCTCGAGGTGCCCTACCCGGAGCGCCTGTCGCGGGGGCGGGTGCTGGTGAAGAGCTGGCTGCTCGCCCTCCCGCAGCTGGTCGTCGTCGGGGTCTTCCTCGGCGGTAGCTGGAGCACGCCGGTGGGGTCGATCGTGGCCTGGCCGGGGCTGATCGGGGCGCTGACGCTGTTCGCGGTCGTCGCCCTGCTGTTCAGCGGCCGCTACCCGCGCGACCTGTACCGCTTCGTCGTGGGCATGTGCCGGTGGACGGCGCGCGTCGGCGCGTACGTCGCGCTGATGCGTGACGAGTACCCGCCCTTCCGGCTCGATCCCTGAGGCCTACGCGGCGCCGACGAGGTCGGCGAGCGCGCGCTCCAGGCGGTCCTCGCCGGTGGGTCGCACCTCGAGCGGCAGCCCGAGCACCGCGGCGGCGCGCTCGGCCTCGGCCAGCAGCTCGGGCGTCTGGCGCTGCGCCAGCCACACGACGCGGCGGTAGTGGCGGAAGTAGTCGTCGCGCAGCTCGGGGTAGCGGTCGAGGCCGAGCTCGGCGACCACGACGCGGTCGAACGAGCGCACCAGGAAGTCGGTCAGGAAGTACGTGCCCGGCTCCTCGGCGGAGAGCCGGGCGATCTCCTCGGCGCCGGCGACGACGTCGTAGCAGTGCAGGCCGGGCAGCCGCTCGACCCCGTGGCGCTCCAGCACCCGGTCGAGCGCGCCTCGCGTGCCGCAGTCGGCGTACCCCACGGCGAGCCGCGCGTGCCGCCCGGCGAGGCGCTGCAACAGCGCCTCGACCTCGGGCGCGATGCGCTCCGGCCGGTTGTGCAGGAGCGGGGGCAGCGGGTGGATCTCGACGTCCCAGCCCCGCCGGCGGGCGATCGCCCCGACGTGGAGCGCGAGGGCGCCGCAGGCCACGATCCCGACGCTGGCGCTGGTGCGGCTCTCGGTCGCCATCCCTCCGAGCATACCGCCGCGCGCCGGAGAGGGCGATCACGGTACGATCAGGGCGTGTCGGTGAGCGACCGCCACGCGCCTGGCCTGCGCCGCAACCAGTCGCTCCAGCGGGGCGCTGCGCTGCTGGAGGCCCTCGGCGAGCGGCCGGAGGGCGCCTCCGCCGCCGCGCTCGCCCGGGCGACCGAGCTGCCGCGCCCGACCGCCGGCCGGCTGCTCGCGACGCTGGCCGACCTCGGACTCGTGCAGCGGCTGCCGTCGTCGGACGACTGGGTGCTCGGGCCCGCCATCGTGCGCCTGGGCCGCGCCGCCGACCCGTTCGGCCACATCGTGCGCGTCGCCCGCCCGCACCTCGCCGCCCTCGCGGAGGACATCGGCGAGTCGGCGACGCTGACCGCGAACTCGACGCCGACCACCGTCGAGGTCGTGGCCCAGGTCGACGCGTCGCGCCTCGTCGGCATCACGAACTGGGTCGGGCGCCGCTTCCCGCTGCACGCCTCGGCGGCCGGCAAGCTCGCGCTGGCGGCGCTGCCCGACGACGCGCTCGAGGCGTACCTCGCCGCAACGCCGCTCGCGCCGATCACCGCGCACACCATCACGGATCGGGCGGCCTTCCGCCGCCACCTCGCGGAGGTGCGCGAGCAGGGCTACGCCGCGAGCGTCGACGAGCTCGAGGACGGCCTGTCGGGGCTCGCCGTCCCGGTCCCCGCACCGGCCGGCACGCCGCTCCTGACGGTGGCGACGGGCTGCCCCTCGCGGCGCGGCGACGTCGACGGGCGGGAGGAGCTGCTCGCCGCGATCCGCGCGTGCGCGCGAGCGCATCGGCGCCGCGCTGGCGTAGGCGTCTCAGACCGCGGGGGGCACGCCCCCGGCTCGCGCGATCGTCGAGTCACCGGTCCGCGGAGGCTCCCACCGCCACAGGACCAGCGCGAGCGTGACGAGGACCACGAGGAAGAGGAGGAACCCGAGCAGCACCGCGACGAAGGCCAGGTCGGAGGCCAGCAGGAGCAGATCACCGGCGACGAGCAGGACCGCAGCCGCCGCCGAGGCCCAGCCGATCCAGCGCGAATGCACGCCACCCTTCACGACCGCCATCGCAAGCGCCGCGAGGTACAGGCCGAGCGACATGAACGCGGCGAAGAAGAGGTTCTCGGTCGCCGTGCTCGTCGCGTCGAACGTGGCGAGGTACGACTGCCGGGCGTCCGGCGCTGCACTCGCCCACGCGTCTGCCACGTCCTTCATGGTCGCGCCGAGCACGATCGCGGTGCACCCGAGGGCGCCCATCAGCACCAGGAAGACCTGACCCACGCGCGCCCACTCCCGGCCCGGCCCGGATGCGAACGTACGGCCGGCGACCGTGAGTGCCCCGACCGTCAGGAGCACCCCCACGAGATCGAGCAGCCGGTCGCCGGTCCAGACCTCGCTGTCGGCGGCGATGCGAACGGTCTCGGCGGCGTCGTCGCCCCACTGCGGCTCGAGCGCGGTCGCCGTGAGCTGGGCCAGCGCGCCGGCCACGCCGGCGACTGCGCCGATGCGCCAGAGCAACCTGTCCGCCATGGCGCAACACTAGACCGCGCCGCGTCGGCCGTCGTCGTCGCCGGGGACGCCCCCTGAGCGCCCCGCCTCAGTCGCCGGTCGGCAGCGGCTCGCCCGGCGTCGGCGCGTCCTTCGCCTGCAGGCGGCGGAGCTCGTCGACCGGGATGTGGCAGCGCATGTGGTGCCCCGGCTCGACCTCCGCCAGCGGCGGCTCCTGGTTCACGCAGATGTCGCCCAGGAAGCGCGGGCAGCGGGTGTGGAAGACGCACCCGCTCGGCGGGTCGGCGACGCTCGGGATGTCGCCCTCGAGGCGGATGCGGGCGCGCGTGCCGTCGACCTCGGGCACCGCGGAGAGGAGCGCCTCGGTGTACGGATGGTGCGGCCCGTCGAACACGACCTCCGCGGGGCCGAGCTCCATCAGCCGGCCGAGGTAGAGCACGGCGATGCGGTCGGACAGGTAGCGCACCACGCCGAGGTCGTGCGAGATGAAGAGGTAGGAGACGCCCTTCTCGCGCTGCAGGTCGGCCAGCAGGTTGAGGATCGCCGCCTGCACCGACACGTCGAGGGCGCTCGTCGGCTCGTCGCAGACCACGAGCTCCGGGTCGCCGGCGAACGCGCGCGCGATCGCCACGCGCTGCTTGAGGCCGCCGGAGAGGGCGCTCGGCCGCACCGTCAGGTAGCGCTCGCGGAGGCGCACGCTGGCCGCGAGCTCCTGCAGCCGCTCCTCGCGCTCGCGGCCGCGCAGGGGCGTCAGGCGGGACAGCGCGCGGCCGACCAGCTGCCGCACCGTGTGGCTGCGGTTGAGGGCGCTGTCCGGGTTCTGGAAGACGATCTGGATCGCGCGCCGCTCGTCCGAGCGGCGGTCGCCGACGCGGGCCGCGAGGTTCTTGCCCTCGAGCTCGAGCTCGCCGCCCTTGTCGGGGGCGATGATGCCGAGGATCGTCTTGGCGAAGGTCGTCTTGCCCGAGCCGGACTCGCCGACCAGGCCGAGCGTCTCGCCCGGCAGCACGTCCACCGTGACGCCGGAGAGGGCGTAGACCGAGTGGCCGGACTGCTGGAACGTCTTGCCCACGTCGATCGGCCCGCAGCACCGGCGTCGCGTCCCCGTCGGGCTGCGGGCGCCGGCGCCACGTCGGCCGGCGTCTCGCGCGGCAGGTCGCGCGCCTCCTCGTGGTAGTGGCAGCGGCTCACATGCGCCGGGCCCACGTCGTACGGCGGCGGCGGATCCGTGTGGCAGCGGTCGCGCGCGATGGCGCAGCGGTCGGCGAACACGCAGCCCGGCAGGTCCGCGCCCGGCAGCGGCAGGAAGCCCGGGATGGTGTCGAGCCGTCCGTGGTCCTTGCGCTGCCCGCGCTTCGGGATGCAGCGGATGAGCCCGACGGTGTACGGGTGCCGCGGCTCGCGCAGGACCTGCTCGGACGTCCCCTCCTCGACCAGCGCGCCGGCGTACAGGACGCCCACGCGATCGCACATGCGGGCGATCACGCCGAGGTCGTGCGAGATGAAGAGCACCGCGGTCGAGAACTCCTGCCGCAGGGCGTCGACGAGGTCGAGCACCTCGGCCTGCACCGTCGCGTCGAGCGCGGTCGTCGGCTCGTCGAGCACCAGCAGCGTCGGGTCGGTGGCGAGCGCCATCGCGACCACGACGCGCTGCTGCATGCCGCCCGAGAGCTGGTGGGGGTAGCGGTCCATGACCCCGGCCGGGTCGGAGATCTGGACCTTGCGCAGCATCGCCTCGGCGCGCTCGCGGGCCGCGCCCGCCTTCGCGCCGCGCAGCTCGAAGACCTCCGCCACCTGCCGGCCGACGCGGATCGACGGGTTCAGCGCCCGGCTCGGGTCCTGGTAGACCATCGAGACGGTGTCCAGCCGCAGCCGGCGCAGCTCCTCCTCGCGCAGCGCGAGCACGTCGCGGCCACCGATGCTGATGCCGCCGCTGCGCACGCGGCCGTTGGTGGCCAGGTAGCGGATGACCGCCATGGCCACCGTCGACTTGCCGCAGCCCGACTCGCCGACGAGGCCGTACGAGCCGCCGTCGGGAATCGCGAACGAGACGCCGCGGAGCACCTCGCGATCGATGCCGCGCACCCGGTAGACGACGTCGAGGTCGTTCACCTCGAGCGCCGGCGCGTCGGGCAGCGGCGTCGGGTCGACGATCGGCTCGGCCTGCTCGGTCATGCGTCCTGTACCTGTCGGAGACCGTCGGAGATCAGGTTGATGGAGACGACGAGCGACGCCACGGCGATCGCGGGGAACAGCGACTCCCACCAGTAGCCGGCGGAGATGTACCGTAGGCCTCCTGCAGCTGCGCGCCCCAGTCGGGCGACGGCGGCGGCGGGCCCGAAGCCGAGGAACGGCGAGCGTCGCGACGGTGAAGACGGCGTAGCCGATGCGGATCGTGAACTCGACGAGGATCGGCGGCGGTCACGTTGGGCAGGATCTCGCGGAACAGGATGAAGGTCGAGCGCTCGCCGCGCAGCTGTGCCGCCGTCACGTAGTCGAGGTCGCTCTCGGTCAGCACCGCCGCGCGGACCGTGCGCGCGATCGGCGCCGTGAAGACGAGACCGATGACGACGATGACCGTGAAGTCGGAGACGCCGACCGCGGCCAGCACGACGAGCGAGACGACGACCAGCGGGAGCGCGAGGATCGCCTCCAGCACGACGGCTCAGGATGTCGTCCGCCCAGCCGCGGAAGTAGCCCATGATCAGGCCGAGCGTCGTGCCGAGCACGGTCGCGATGACGGTCGCGATCGGCGCGATCACCAGGATCGCCCGGCGCCGACGATGACGCGCGAGAAGACGTCGCGACCGAGTAGATCGGTGCCGAACCAGTGCTCGCTCGACGGTGGCTGGTGCTTGTCGAGCGGGTGCGTCGCGAACGGGTCGTACGGCACGATCATGTAGCCGAAGATGGCGCAGAACACCCAGAACAGCAGGATGATGCTGCCGATCCAGACCGTCTTCGAGCGCAGGATCTGGTTGAGCGTCTCGCGCCGCGCGTCGCTCGTCGACTCGCCGAGGTTCGGCGTCAGCGTGCCGGGCGGCAGGGCGGGATCGGCGGCGAGCTCGCTCATCGCTCCGCGCGTAGCGGATGCGCGGGCTGAGCAGCGACGTCAGCAGGTCGCCGAACAGCGTGGCGACCAGGTACACGACGCCGACCACCATCGTCGCCGACTGCAGCAGCGGGTAGTCCTTCTTCTGGGCGGCCTGCAGCAGCGTGAAGCCGAGGCCGTTGTAGTTGAAGATCAGCTCGATCGACGACGAGGCCGCCGATCATGTAGCCGATCTGCGTCGCGATGACGGCGATGGTCGGGATCAGCGAGTTGCGCAGCACGTGCCGCCGCACGACCGTGCCGCGCGGCAGGCCCTTGACGACCGCGGTGCGCACGTAGTCGGAGCGCAGCGCGTCGATCGTGCCCGCCCGGGCCATGCGCGCGATGTACCCGAACAGCAGCAGCACCAGCGCCGTCGCGGGCAGGATCAGGTACTTGATCTGCTCGAGACCGCTCGTGCCCGGTGGCCAGCGGGCTGACACCGGCAGCCAGTCGAGCCACAGCGCGAACACCAGCAGCAGCGCGACGCTCGTCACGAACTCGGGGATCACCGCCACCGACAGGCCCGCCGGCCGTGATGATGCGGTCCGCGGGCTTCCCCGCCTTCAAGGCGGCGATCACACCCGCCGACGATCGATAAGCGGCACCACGAGGACGAACGCGAGCGCCGCGAGCTTCATCGAGTTCTTGAAGCCCGTCGAAGACGATGGTGCTGACCGGACGCTCGTAGGCGTACGAGTCGCCCATGTCCCCCGTCAGGAGCCCGCTCATCCAGTCCCAGTACTGCTGGTACAGCGGGTCGTTGGCGCCCAGCTCCTCGTTGAGCGCCTCGACCGACGCCTGATCGGCGAAGGGCCCCAGGATGGCGCGTCCGGGGTTGCCCGGGAGCACGCGGGTCCCCAGGAAGATCAGCACCGACAGGATCAGGAGCGTGACGAGCCCGAGGAGGAGGCGTCTGACGATGAAGCGGGTCATCGGAGCGAGCGAGACGGCTGGGCCCGGCGCGCGGTCGCGCGCCGGGCCCGATGGATCAGGCGACCGACACCTGGTCGGGCCAGATGTGGCCGATGGCGGTGCCGCGGATGTTGCTCAGCCCCGCCGTGCCGGCGATCAGGTAGTTGTAGAAGTAGGCGAAGATGATCGGCGTCTCCTCCAGCAGCAGCGTCTGGATCTTGTTCGCCGCCGCCTTCTGGGAGTCGATGTCGACCGCCGCGACGTAGTCGGCCACGAGGCCGTCGTAGGTCGGGTTCTTGAAGTGCGCCGCGTTCCAGGTGCCGTCCGAGAGCAGCGGCGCGCCCAGGAGCACGTTGGGGACGCCGCGGTGGCCGTAGTCGACGAGGCTCATCACCGAGTCGAGCCACGGCGAGGAGCCGAACACCGCGTCGCCGTAGTACTGGCCCTCGTCGAGCACCTTGAGCGAGATGTCGACGCCGATCTGCTTGGCGGAGTCGGCCACGATCTGGGCGTACTCCGGGATCTCCTGCTTCTTGTTGGCGACGAGCTCGGTCTTGA
Source organism: uncultured Actinomycetota bacterium (assembly GCA_963767885.1). Classification (GTDB taxonomy): domain Bacteria; phylum Actinomycetota; class Thermoleophilia; order Gaiellales; family F1-60-MAGs149; genus CAVYFW01. The sequence goes on along the minus strand of CAVYFW010000006.1, from coordinate 178,452 downwards.
AGCCGCCTGCACGCCCGCCTCGGCGAGCAGCGCCTTTGCCTCGTCGATCGACTGCTCGCGCTGCGGCACCGACGTGTCGGTCTGCGCGTAGACCGGGGCGAACGGGCTGTCGTTGCCGAGGTCGGACTTGCCCTGGAACAGGCCGTCGATGATCTCCTGACGGTTGATCGTCAGCGCGACGGCGCGGCGCACCCGGGCGTCGTCGAACGGCTTCATGTCCGTCCGCATCGACAGCTGGCGATGCGTCGAGGCCTGGATCGAGATGATCTGGTACGCCGGGTCGTCGAGGATGGCCTGGGCGCCCGAGACGGTGACCTGCTGGACGATGTCGAGCTGGCCGCCCTGGAGCGCGAGCACGAGCGCCGACTCCTCGGGCGCGAAGGTGACCTCGCAGCTTGTCCGGCAGGGCCTTGGCGCCCCAGTAGCCGTCGTTGCGGCTGAACGACGCCGACGCGCCCTCCGCGTAGCTGTCCATCTTCCAGGGGCCCGTGCCGATGAACGTCTTCGTCCACTCGCCCGTGTAGGCCTCGGGCAGGATGATCGCGTTGTAGTTGTCGCTCGAGACGAGGTAGGGGAACGACCCGTTCGGCGCGTCGAGCTTGAACACGACCGTGGCGTCGTCCGGCGCCGTGGTGTTGCCCGCCGTGAGGACGCCCTTGAACACGGAGAGGGCGTTCGACTTGTTGGCCGGGTCGGCGAGGCGGTCGAACGTGGCGGCGACGTCCTTGGCCGTCATCGGCGTGCCGTCGTTGAACGTGACGCCCTGGCGGATCGTGAACGTCCACTCGCTCGCGTCGGCGTTCGGCTCCCAGCTCTCGGCCAGCCACGGCTTGAGCTCGCCGGTCTCGTTGACGGCGAGGAACTCGCCCGTCAGGCCGAGCACGCCGATGCCGCCGACGTCGCCGTTCAGCACCGGGTCGACCTCGGTCGACGGCGTCTGGATGCCGACGCGGACGGTGCCGCCGGGCGCGCCGCGCGGCGGCGGTCGCTCGCAGCCGAGCTCTCGCCCGTCGCCTCCGGCGTGGTGGCGACGCCACCCGTCTCCGAGCTCTCCGACGCCGACGCCTCGGCCGACGAGGACGGCGCCGCGGCCTCGGACGTCGCAGGGGCCGACGCCGCGGACGAGCTCGTGTCGTCGTCCGAGTCGCCGCACGCGGCGAGCAGCAACCCGATCATCGGGACGCTCATGCCGGCGACGGACGCGCGACGGACGAACTCGCGTCGGCTGATGCGGCCGGCGATGTAGACGTCGACGATGTGGTTCTCGATCTCGTTCCGTCCCTTGCGGGCGTCCGAGATCCGGCGGTCGCGCTCGCTCACGTCAGTCCTCCTCTTGCTCCCTCGGTGCGGGGGCCCGCGCGGGACCCCCTCTCCTCGCACCCGCAGTCGCGGGGTTATCCCACGCGACCGGCAACCTGTCAAGGAGTGAGTCCCGCGACGCGAGCAGGCAGATCTCACAGGACGGGAACGACGGGGCTAGAGTGTGGGCGTGGCCGACGTGCAGCCCGCCACGGGCGCCACCGCGCCCCGCAACAACGTCCTCGTGCGGGTGGTCCGGCTGCTGCAGGCGGCCGCCGCGCACCCCGACGGCAGCACCGCGCTGGAGCTCGCCCGGGCCGCGGGCGTGCCGCGGGCGTCGGCCGCTCGGCTGGTCGCGACGCTCGGCGACGCGGGCCTGCTCGACCGCGGCCGCCATGGCTGGGTCGTGGGCGCCGAGCTGCACCGCCTGGCCCGTCGCGCCGACCCCCACGCCGCGCTCGCGCGCCGCTCGCGGCCGCACGCGACCCGGCTCGCCGAGGCCAGCGGCGAGAGCGTGACCGTCAGCGTCCCGCAGGGGCTGACCGGCATCGAGGTGATCGTGCAGGTCGACGCGCCGAACCTGATCTCGACCACCAACTGGATCGGCCGCCTGTTCGCCCTCCACGCATCGTCGGCGGGCAAGGTGATGCTGGCGGACCTGCGCCGGCCGGAGCTCGAGGCGCGCTACCGCGGGCTCGTCCTGCAGCGCGCCACGGCCCAGACGATCACCGACCTCGACGTCCTCTGGCGTGAGCTCGAGCGGGTACGCCGCCAGGGCTACGCGGAGTCGCTCGACGAGCTCGAGGACGGGCTCGTGACGCTCGCCGCCCCCGTCCGCGCCGTCGACGGCACCCTCGTCGCGATGCTCGGCCTGGCCGGCCCCTCGCAGCGCTTCGGCCGCGTGCGCCGCAGCGAGGTCGTGCCGCTGCTGATCGACGAGGCCCGCCGGCTGCAGGCGGCGCTGGAGTCGGGCGAGGACCGCTAGCACTCCGCCGATGCAGCGCCTCAACGACCTCGAACGCCGCGTCGTCGAGACGGTGGCCGGCCGTGAGCGCGAGCTCGTCGAGCTGCTGGCGGCGCTGATCGGGTTCGACACCGTCACGCATGCCGTCGGCGACGCGCCACGAGCCGGTACGGCCGCGCTGCAGGACCTCCTCGCCGAGCGCCTGCGGGCCCGCGGCGCCGCGGTCGAGGTGTCGGTGCCCCCGCTGGAGCTCGTCGCCGGGCACGTGATGACGCCGCCGGGGTTCGACTTCGCCGGCCGCCCGCAGCTCGTCGCGCGCTTCGCGGGCCGCGGCGGTGGGCGCACGCTCCTGCTCAACGGCCACGTCGACGTCGTCGCCGCCGACCCGCGCGCCGACTGGACGAGCGACCCGTTCGACGCGGCGGTCCGCGACGGCGCCGTCTGGGGGCGCGGCGCCTGCGACATGAAGGGCGGCGTCGCGTGCATGGTGCTGGCGGCGGAGGTGCTGGCGGACCTCGGCGTCCCGCTCGCCGGCGACCTGCTCGTGAACACCGTCACCGAGGAGGAGTCGACGGGTCTCGGCGGCCTGGTCAGCGCGCGCACCCTGCGGGCGGACGGCGCCATCGTGCCGGAGCCGAGCGGCCTCGCGGTCTGGATCTGCTGCCGTGGCTCGCTGCTGCCGGCGATCCACGTCGAGGGGCGCGCCGGGCACGCGGGCATCGCGCCGAGGCACCACGCCGAGGGCGGCGCCGTGAACGCGATCGAGAAGGCGTCGTACCTGATCGAGGCCGTGCGGCGGCTGCGCGAGGAGTGGTCGCTCCTGCCGCGCCACCCGTACCTCTCGCCGCCCGACTGCGTGCCGACGATGATCCAGGGCGGGGAGTGGCTCGTCTCCTACCCGGGGCGCTGCCGCCTGGACTGCCACATCGAGTTCCTGCCCGCGCAGGCCGACGAGCACGGCTGGGGCGAGCGGGTCCGGGCCGAGTTCGAGGACTGGATCGCGCGGGCCGCGGCGGCCGACCCCTGGCTGCGCGACCATCCGCCGCGGATCGAGTGGCTGATCGGCGAGGTGCCACCTGCGGAGGTGGCGGCGGACGACCCGCTGGTGACCACCCTCACCGGCGCCGAGCACGACCTCGGCCGCCTGGCGCCGCTCGGCGGTCTCGACAACTGGCACGACGGCGCGACGCTGACGGTGGAGGCCGGCATCCCGGCGGTCTGCTTCGGCCCGGGCGACGTCCATCGCGCGCACGCCGTCGACGAGCACGTGCCGATCGCCGACCTCGTCGCCTGCGCGCAGGGGCTGGCGCTCGCGGCGATGCGCTACTGCGGGACGGCGGGGTAGGCGGGCTACGGCTCCGGCGCGCCCGTCAGCGCCACGCTCAGCTCCCACAGCCGGCGCCGCACCTCGGGGTCGTACGCCTGCGCGTTCGCCCGCGCCTCGACCTGGCGCAGGTAGTAGCGGCCGGTCACGCCCTCGACGTCCTCGCCGAGCGCGAGGCGGAACGTCGCGTCCACGCCCTGCTCCAGCGAGTCGATCGGGGTGCTGCCGGCCTCGAGCACGATCTTGGTCGGCATGAACGTCGACGGGTGCAGGCTCGTCACCGTGACGCCGCTGCCGCGCAGCCGCTCCGCGAGGTCGAACCCCGTCATCACCTGCGCGAGCTTCGCCTGCCGGTAGGCGCGCCAGCCGTCGTAGCCGCGCTCCAGCATGACGTCGTCGAGGTCGATCGGCTCCTGGCCCGCCGACGCCACCAGCACGACGCGGGCGGGCGCCGAGCGGCGCAGCAGCGGCAGCAGGTGCAGCGTCAGCGCGAAGCCGGCCAGGTGGTTGACGGCGAAGCGGAGCTCGTACCCGTCGGCGCTCAGCTCGCGGCGCTCGCCGTCCGGCCCGGAGGCGCCGATGCCGGCGTTCGAGACGAGCACGTGCAGCTCGTCGACCGCGGCCTCGACCTCGGCGGCCAGGCGCCGCACGGCCGCGAGCGACGCGAGGTCCGCGACGAGGCCCCGCAGGCGCCCGTTGCCCGTCGCCGCGCGGATCTCGCCGACGGCCCGCTCGACCCGGCCGGGGTCGCGCCCGTGCACCAGCACCTCCGCCCCGGTCGCGGCGATGCGCTCCGCCAGCGCCCGGCCGAGGCCGTCGGTCGCGCCGGTGACCAGCACCGTGGAGGCGGCGGGCGCGCGCACGGGTGGAACCGTACGCGCGCCCGTTCCCTTCCGCCGTCAGCGGATGAACTGGTTCACGAAGTCCGCGCCCAGTCCGACCTTCGCGTAGTGCTCGCGCGCCAGCTCGATGAGCTGGAAGTTGTCCTCGACCACCGTCACCTGGTCGTTGTCGTCGACGTAGAGCGTCGGGCCGCCGACGTAGAAGAAGGTCTGCATCTCGTCGTCGTCGTCGACGGTCAGCGTGTGGACCTCGCCCGGCGTCTCGAAGACGTACGACCCCTCCTCGGCGACCCACGAGTGCTCGAGGTAGCGCCAGCGGCCCTTGAGCACGAAGCCGTGCACCGGGCTCGGGTGGCGGTGGCGGCCGAGCACCCCGCCGCGGCGCACGCGCAGGACCTCGCAGTGGCCGCCCGAGTTCATGTCGAAGTACAGCGGCCGCGTCCACACGTTCGGCTCGAGCTCGACCCAGATGCGCTCGTCGTCGTGTGGCGGCACGACCAGCTCCGAGCGCATCCCGAGGTGCCCCAGCAGCGGTGGGTCGGAGAGCGCGTAGGCGTTGTTCGGCACGACGATGCTCATGGGGTCCTCCGGTCAGGCCTGCACGGGGAGGGTGGAGCTGAGGTGCTCGATGATCCGGCGCTTGCCCTCGTCGTCGAGCTTGCCGAGCTCGTTCATCAGCACGGGCTCGTCCACCTGCTGGTTCCACCAGTCGACGGCCTGCGGGCCGAGCAGCGCCCACTTGCCGACCATCTGCCGCGACACCTCGTTGGACGGCGCCATCACCCAGCCGGCCTTCGAGTCGCGCACCAGGCGCTCCAGCTCCAGGTCGCGCATGTAGCCGCGCCCGCCGCAGGTGTGCAGCATGGCGTCCGAGACCTCGGTCGCGAGCTTGGCCGCCAGCACCTTGGCGACCAGGCCCCACGACGTGTACGTCGCGCGCGGCTTCGTGTGCGGGTCGCGCTCGTACATCTCCCAGCTGCCGTCATCCGTGATGTCGTCCAGCGCCCGGGCGAAGGAGTAGGCGAAGAGGCGCGAGGCCTGCGCGTCGCAGAGCGCGGCGCCGAACGCGTCCTGGATCGTGGGGTAGTCGGCCACCCGCCGGCCGTACTGCGCGTGCGCCTTGCGCGTGACGTGGCGCTTGGCGACGTCGATGCAGCCCATCGCCACGCCGTTGTACGCGCCGGCGTACATGAGGTACGCGAGGGGGTCGATCGCCTCGTCGTTGGACGCGGCGCCGTCGCCCGGCCAGCCGACGATGCGGTTCTCGGGGATGACGGCGTCGATCGTGACGGGCCCGGACTGGTTGCCGTGCATGCCCATCGCGTCCCACGCCCCCGCGCTGCCCTGCACCTCGTCCTTGTAGAACAGGAAGACCGAGAGGTCGGAGTAGTCGCCCGAGAAGTCGGGGCTCGTCGTCTGCGAGATGTACCAGTCGGCGTAGCCGCTCGACGTCGTCCAGGCGGCCTTCTTGCGCACGTGCCAGCCGCCCTCGACGCGCTCGGCGCTGGAGACCTTCGGGTACCAGAAGTGGCCGCCCGTCTCCGGGTCGGTGTACGACGCCGAGCCGATCAGGCAGTCGGGGTCGATGCGCCGCAGCAGCGACTGGATCTCCGGGTTGTCGTGCGCCCGGTAGACCAGGCCGGCCACCGCGACCATGTGCATCATGTAGATCAGCGCCGTCGACGGGCAGCCGTAGCGCGCGATGGTCTCCGTGACCATCAGCGTGCCGACGTGGTTCTCGCCGCGGCCGCCCCACTTCTCCGGCACGACGATCGCGAGCAGCCCCATGTCGGCGATGGCCTCGAGGTTCTCGCGCGGGTAGCGGTTGGTGCGGTCCGACTCGATCGCCACGGGCCGCAGCACCGTCCGGCAGCGCTCGATGAGCTCCTCCTCGAGCGCCTTCTGCTCGTCGGTCAGGAACCAGCCCGGGTCGAACTCGCGGTCGAGCCCGTAGTACGGCTCGTCGCCCCAGCGCTTGTCGGTCGTCAAGCCCGCCACCTCGTCAGCCGTGACTCCTCCGGTCCGACCATTGTCCGCACCCCTCGCCGCAGCGTCTCTCGGCGCCGTGCGCGCCCTGTCGCGAACGTGCGCGTCTAGTACCGGACGGTCGCGGCGGTACGCGCCCGGGGTGGCGCCCGCGTCGCGGCGGAAGGCCTGGCCGAAGTGGCTCTGGCTGCGGAAGCCGAGCAGCAGCGCGACATCGCCGATCGGGAGGTCGGTCGCCGCCAGCAGCTCGCGGGCGCGGGCCATGCGCCGCGCCACCAGCCAGCGATGCGGCGACGTGCCGGTGCTGCGGCGGAAGGCGCGGGCGAAGTGGAAGCGGCTGAGGCCGGCGGCCGCGGCCAGGTCGTCGAGGGTCAGGTCGTCGCCCAGCCGCGCGTCGGCGAGCTCGCTCACGCGGCGCAGCTGCCGCGGCGTGAGGCCGCGCGCGACCTCCTCGCCGAGCCGCGCCGAGGTGCAGTGGCGGCGCAGCAGGTGCAGGGCCACGAACTGCGCGGCCACGTCGCCGAACAGGGCACCGGCCGCGGTGGGGTCGCGGAGCTCGTCGAGCAGCCCCTCGACGGCGTGCCGGAGGATCGGGTCCTCGAACGCGAAGCGGTCGATGAGCGTCGGCGCCTGCAGGCCAGCCTGCTGCGCGGTCTCCTCCAGGAAGCTCGGCCGCAGGTACAGCTGCAGCTCCGTCGTCGGCTGGTCCCAGCGCCACCGGTTCGTCTGCCCGGCCGCCATGATCAGCGAGAGCCCGCGCCGGAAGCTGCCGCGCTCGACCCCGCCGCCGAGCTCGCGCTCGATCAGCAGCGGCCCCCGCACCGTGAACGAGACGTAGTGGTGGTCGATCGGCGGCACGACGACCGGATCGCGCATGTCGCCGAAGCGGAACACGCCGACGTCGAGCGCCCGCCAGCGGTCCGTCGGCATCGCGAGCACGTCCTCGCCACCGAGCAGGCGCACCCACTCGCGCGGCGTGACGACGGGCGGCGCCTCGGGACGCGGCGGGCTCGCGGCCATGCCACGACTGTAACCGGAACGGGGGCCTGGTAGGTTCCCCGCGTGGCCACCCGGCGCTTCGGCGCGTCCGTCCTGCACGACGTCCTGCGGCTCGCCATGGCCGGGAGCGCGGTCGCCGCCCTGGCGTACCAGATCGCGAACCTGGAGGACGCCGACGTCTTCCGGCCGGCGAACTTCTTCAGCTTCTTCACCGTCCAGAGCAACGTCCTGGCGATCGCGCTGCTGGCGGCGTGCGTGCTCGTGCGGCGCGACGACCGGGGCCCGACCTTCGACGCGGTGCGCGGTGCGGTCACGCTCTACATGGTCATCACCGGGGTGGTCTTCGCCCTCTTCCTGTCCGGCATGCAGGAGGAGCTGCAGACGCACATCGCCTGGGTCGACTTCGTCGTGCACCGGCTGATGCCCGTCGCGCTGCTGGCCGACTGGCTCGTCGACCCGCCGCGCCACCGCCTGGCGCCGCGGGTGGCGCTCCTGTGGCTCCTGTACCCGCTCGCGTACTTCGCCTACAGCCTGATCCGCGGGGAGATCGTGGACTGGTACCCGTACCCGTTCCTCGACGCCTCGGAGCTCGGCTACGGCGGCGTGCTCGTGCGCTGCCTCGGCATCCTCGCCGGCATGATCGTCGCCGCCCTCGCCATCGCCGAGGTCGGCAACCGCCTCGGGCGGCGTCGCCCGTAGGACGGGCGCGCAGGCCGCCCGGCTCAGCCGACGCGGTGGCGCTCCAGTGCCTCCAGGTCCGGCGTGACGCCGAGGCCGGGCCCCGGCGGCGGCGCGATCGTCCCGTCCGGCGGCGATCTCGACCGGCGCCGGCAGGAGCCAGTCGCGCCGCTCGGCCGACCACGCCGGCGGATCGAACGGGACCTCGACGAACGGGCACGTGGACACCGCCAGGGCGAGGTGCAGGTTGGCCACCAGCCCGTAGCCGTTCGACCACGTGTGCGGCGAGAACATGCGGCCGCACAGGTCGGCGAGCGCCGCCAGCCGACGGCAGCCGCCGATGCCGCCGGCTCAGCACGACGTCGGGCTGGATGACGTCGAGCCCGCCGCGCAGCACGAGGTCGCGGGCCTCGTGTGCGGTGCGCACCATCTCCCCGGCGGCGAGCCGGATGTCGGTGCGCGCCCGCAGCCGCGCGTAGCCCTCGAGGTCGGCCGTCGGCAGCGGCTCCTCCAGCCACCACACGCCGAGGCGCTCCAGCGCGGCCGCGCACTGCGCCGCCGTGGCGACGTCCCAGCGCGGCTCGCGGTCGCCGGCCATGCGCCAGCCCTGGTTCGCGTCGACCATCAGCTCGAGGTCGGAGCCGACGGCGTCGCGCACCGCCTCGACGACCTCCACGTCGCGGCGCCAGTCGGCGTGGTGGAAGCGGATCTTCATCGCCCGCACGCCGCGGTCGCGCAGCGCCACCGCGCGTGCCGCCCGCTCCTCCGGCGCCACGAGCTCGCCGCTCGACGCGTACGCCAGCAGGCTGTCGGAGCGGCCGCCGAGGAGCTGCCAGAGCGGCGTGTCGAGCGCCCGGCCGACGAGGTCCCAGACGGCGACCTCCAGGATCCAGCCGCGCCCGCCGTGGAAGTCGACCGTCTCGACGAGCTCGCGCACGACCTCGGTGCGGCGCGGGTCGAGGCCGACCACGAGCGGCGCGAGCACGTCCGCGTCCGGCAGGTGGTCGCCGCTCGCGAAGCCCTGCGTGCCGTCGTCCGCGGTCACGATGACGAGCGTCGCGTCCTGCCCCGTGCGGGGCACCGGGTCCCAGGCGGCGCGGAACGGCGGGTCGAAGGCGACGCGGTAGCGGCGCGTCTCGATGCTCGCGATGCGCACGCTACGACCCCTGGTAGTACACGTTCGACGCCTCCTCGCGGCGATCGGCCAGCGCCGCGCGCCTCCTCGGCCGAGACGCGCCGCGACGGCGTCGCGGATCGCGGCGGCGCACGCCTCGCGGTTGGCCGTCTTCAGCGCGGTCTCGTCGCTCGCGTCGCCGGAGACCCAGACGGCGACCAGCAGCGCGAGGTCGTCGACCTGCTCGGCGGGCAGCGTGCCGTCGGCGACGCAGTCCAGGACGCCCTGGGCGATGCCGAGCTGGGCGGCGCCCCAGGTCAGGCGGGCGAGCTCGCCCCCGTCCGCAGGCAGCGTGTTCTTGTTGACGATCACGGCGACGGGGCGCACGACCTCGCCGAGCTGCATGACGGGCAGGAAGGGCACGTGCCCGGGCCGCGGGCTCGCCAGGGCGCCGACGATCGCCGCGTGCGACGGCGAGCCGCGCCGCGCGACCACGACGTTGATGTGGCTGCCGTTGGGCGCCTCCCCCGACCAGCCCTCGCCGATGCGCCCGTCGAGCGGGTCACGGTGCTGCGTCACGTCGCGCTCCTCATAGCGTGATCACCGCGCGGCGGGCGTGGCCGGCGCGCAGCAGGTCGAACGCCGCCCCGATCCCGTCGAGCGGCAGGCGATGCGAGCAGACGCCGGACGCGTGCAGGCGCACCAGCACCTCGCCGCGCTGCGGCCCCGCGAGGTCGAGCTCGCCGACCTCGAGCGGGGCGCCGGTGTGGGGCAGGACGGCTGCGCGGATCCGCACGTCGGTAGCGTGCACGCCGGAGGCGCGGCGCGCTGCAGCGGTTCCGCCACATCGCGCGGCCGCCGTGTGTCAGGCGAGCGAGGTCTGCGACAGGTCGAGCGCGCCGTACGGGCTCGCCTCGACGCCGACGACCTTCACCGACGCTGCCCGCAGCGCGCTCGGGAAGTACGGCACGACCATCGGCGTGTCCTCGAGCAGCTGCCGCTGGAGCTCGCCGGAGAGCGGCAGGCGCTGGTCGTCGGTGAGCGCGGCCTCGAGCTGGCGCACGAGGTCGTCGGCGACCGGGCTCGCGTAGTGGGCGGCGTTCCACGCGCCGTCCGACGCGACGGAGCCCGCGAGGATGGTGTTGGGCGTCGCGCGGTGCGGGTGGTCGATGATGCCGAACGGGACCTCGAGCCAGGTGGGTCCGCCCCCGGCGCCGGTGCCGACGTAGGCCTCTCGCTCGACCGGCTGCAGCTCGACCTCGATGCCGCCCTCCGCGAGCTGCTGCGCGAGCGCCTCGCCGAGCGCGGGCAGCTCCGCCGTCTGCGGGACGGTCAGCGTCACCTGCAGCGTCGGGTGCCCGGCGGCCCGGAGCAGCCGCTTCGCCTCGTCGACGTCGAGGGTGCGCTGCGGCACGTCGGGATCGGTCGTGGTGAAGACCGGCGCGAGCGGCGAGTCGTTGCCGGCGTCCGCCTGGAAGTCGAGGAGGTCCTCCAGGAGCGCGTCGCGGTCGACGAGCAGGGCGACCGCCTGGCGCACCCGGACGTCGTCGAACGGCGCCGTGTCGACGCGCATGTGCACCTGCCGGTGCGCCGACGTGCGGGCGTTGAGGACGACGAGCGTGGCGTCGTCGAAGAGGGCGCGGGCGCCGACGGCGGCGATCTCGTCGGCGACGTGGACGTCCCCCGCCTTCAGCGCCGCGAGCAGGGCGTCGACGTCGGGCAGGTAGACCAGCTCGACGCCGTCCAGGAGCGGCGCGCGCTCCTCGTTCCAGTAGCCGTCGTGGCGGGCGAAGGTGGTGCGCACGCCGGGCTCGTGGGCGACGAGGCGGAAGGGGCCGGTGCCGTTCCAGCTGCCGCTGGCCGCACCGGGCAGGATCAGCGCCTCGGGCGTCTCCTGGGACAGCAGGTACGGGAAGTCGGAGACCACCGTGGTGAGCTTGAAGACGAGCGAGCGGTCGTCGAGCGCCGTCACCCCGCCCTGCGGCAGCACGTCGCGCAGGGTGCGGTCGGCCGGCGAGGCGCCGGTGCGGGGCGGGATGGCGTCGAGGACGGCGACGACGTCGGTGGCGGTCACGGGCGTGCCGTCGTGGGTCGTGATGCCCTCGTAGAGCAGGAACGTCCACTCCGAGCCGTCGTCGTTCGGCGCCCAGCGCTCGGCCAGCACGGGCCGCAGCGAGAGGTCGTTCTCGACCCACACCAGGTGCTCGCCGACCTGCTGCGCGGCGACGATGCCGGCGTGGTCGGCCAGGAGCAGCGGGTCGAGCTGCGGCGCCGGCGCGACCAGACCGATCCGCACGACGGCGCCGGTCGGCGGCGCCACGCCCTCGATGCTCACGGCCCCGCCCTCGGCGGTGGACGCCGGTGCCTTCGCCTCGTCGCTGGAGGCAGGTCCGGCGCCGCCCGTGGTCGGCGTCGCCTCCGTCGTCTCCGCCGCGCTCGTGGCGGCCGCGGTCGAGCCTGTGGCGTCCTTCTTGCCGCCGCCGCACGCCGCCACGAGCCAGCCGAGCACCGGCAGCCCGAGCGCGACGGCGGCGCCGCGGCGGACGAGCGCGCGCCGCGTCAGGCCGCGCGAGATCCCGCCGAGCGGCGTGCGCTCCGGCTCCTGACCCACCCCCGGCACGCGGCCAATGCTACCGCCCGCTCCCACCCGCCCGCCGTGCGCGCCACCATGTGCGCGTGGACAGCAGCGGTGGCATCGAACGGGCGGCCGTCGCCGGCGCGGGCGCCATGGGCCCCGGCATCGCCGCGCGGCTCGCCCTGGCCGGCATCCCGACGACGCTGGTGGTGCGCCGCGCCGAGGCGGTCGACGCCAGCGTCCTCGCGACGCGGGCCCGGCTCGCAAACCTCGTACGGCTCGGCGCCTCGTCGCAACGCGCCGCCGACGCCGCCGCGGCGCGGGTGGCGGCGACGCTCGGCTGGGACGCGACACGCTTCGACCTCGTCGTGGAGACCGTCTCGGAGTCGCTGGACGTCAAGCTCGAGGTGCTGCCGCAAGCGGAGGAGTCGCTGGCCGAGGGCGGCCTCCTGGTCACCAACACCTCCTCGCTCCCGCTGGTGGAGCTCGCCGCGGCGCTCAGCAAGCCGGAGCGGTTCGCCGGCTGGCACTGGTTCCACCCCGCCGAGCTCGTGCCGCTGGTCGAGGTCGTCGGCGCGCCCGCGACGGCGCCGGCCGTGCTGGAGCGCCTCGTGGCCCTCAGCGAGGCGCTGGGCAAGGCGCCGGTGGTGGTCCAGCGCGCGGTGCCCGGCTTCGTCGGCAACCGCCTGCAGTACGCGCTGCTGCGCGAGGCGTGGGCGCTCGTCGAGGCGGGCGTGTGCAGCCCGGCGGACGTCGACCGCGCGGTGGTGGAGGGCCTCGGCGCGCGCTGGGCTGCGATCGGCCCCTTCCAGACCGTCGATCTGGCCGGCCTCGACGTGCACGAGGCGGTCGCGCAGGAGCTCTACCCGGAGCTCGCCAACGACACGGAGCCGCCCGCCGCGCTGCGGACGATCCGCGAGCAGGGCGCGCTCGGCGTGAAGGGCGGGCTCGGCGTGCTGGGGCCGTACGACCCGGACGGGGCGCGGGCGATCGCCGAGCGCCGCGACCGCACGCTCGTCGCACTGCAGCGGCTGCGCGACCCGACGATGGGCTGAGACCGGCTCGGGGCGCGCGCCTCAGCGTCCGGCGGCGTGACCCTGCGGAACGCGCGCGTCCGCCCGGTCACCTGCTGCGCCATCGCCGAGCAGGCCGAGCGCCGCACGCCGATCGCGAACCATGCGCGTGATCGACGAGGCCTCGGCAGCCCACAGCGCCGGCGACGGTGCGGGCCGCAGGACGTAGCGGTAGCCGACGCGGTAGCCGTGGCGCCGGTAGAGGCCGTCGAAGAAGAAGTGCGCGCGCAGCGCGTGCCGGACGGAGCAGACGACGACGACCTCCTCCACGTCCGCGATGCGCGACGTCAGCAGGAGCGAGCGCACGGCGTTCTCGGCGGTGTTGACCGCGAACGGCTCGAGCAGGAGCGGGACGTCCCACCGGCCCTGCCAGGCGTCCCGCATCTGCTCTGCCTCCGACGGCCCGCCGTTCGAGGACCAGCCGGTGAAGATCACCGCGAGCGGGCTCGACTCGGCCGCCAACGCCTCGGTGCGCCGGACGCCGGCCCGGCAGATGGCGCTGATGCGGTGCGCACCGTCGTCGCCGATCTCGTCGTACCCCAGCACCACGATCACGCGGTTCGGCTCGCGGTCCGCCGGCATTCTCCGCAGGTTCGCGGCCGAGACGCGGTACCCTGGTGTCGGGCTGGTGACGATCCGGTTGCGATCCGGTGATGGTCCGGTTGTCGTCGGCTAGCAAGGACGGTGCTCGTGAGCGTCAATCGACAGCGGTGCGGCATGGGGCTGTTCTTCTATCCCCGGGGCGGCTCCGCGAAGGTCGCTCGCTACCTGTCGCGCGCGCTCGCACGGCAGGGGTGGGACGTGACGCTCGCGTCCGGGTCGCTCGGGCCGAGCGGCGCCCTCGGCGACGCCCTGACCGCATTCGCCGGCCTCGATGTCGTCCCGGCCCGCTACGACGACGCCGTCGAGAGCTGGACGCACGGCGCGGACCCGATGGACGCCCCCTTCCCGATGCACCCGTCCTACGAGGCGCGCCGGGGCGTGCCCGACCGGGCGTTCCCGTGGGTCTCGCCCGGACAGGCGGCCCACATGGGCGCCGCCTGGGCGACGGTGCTCGGTCGCTCCGAGCGCCTCTCGCAGGCCAAGCTGCTGCACCTCCACCACCTCACGCCGCTCCACGATGCCGCCGCCCTGGCGCTGCCCGGCATCCCCGTCGTGACCCACCTGCACGGCACCGAGCTGAAGATGCTCGACGGCATCGCCCGCAGCCGTCCCGGGCTGATGGGGCCGCACGCGCGCTGGTGGGCGTCCCGCATGCGCGCCGCCGCGCACCGCGCCGTCTGCACCATCGCCATCTCGCCGCACGACGCGGCCGAGGCCGTGCGCCTCCTGGGGCTCGATCCGACGACGGTGCACTGCATCGCCAACGGCGTCGACGTGGACCTCTTCACGCCCCGCTTGCTGCGTGCCGACGAGAAGCGCGAGCACTGGGTGCGGTGGCTGTGCCGCGAGCCGCGCGGCTGGGACGAGGCGAGCGGCGTGCCCGGAAGCGTGCGCTACGGGGAGCGCGAGGTGGTCGACGCGTTCTTCGATCGCACGTCGGGAGCGCCGTTGCCCGTGCTCCTGTTCGTGGGCCGCTTCCTCGACTTCAAGCGCGTGCCGCTGTTGATCCGCGCCTACGCTCGAGCGCGGGAGCGCATGTCCGTGCCGGCGCCGCTCGTGATCTGGGGCGGCGTGCCTGGAGAGTGGGAGGGCGCGCATCCGCACACCGTCGCGACGGAGGGCGGCGTGGAGGACGTGTTCCTCACCGGTTGGCGCGATCACGACGAGCTCCCGCTCGGCCTCGCGTGCGCCGACTGCTTCGTCGCGCCCTCGACGGACGAGCCCTTCGGCCTCGTCTACCTCGAGGCCATGTCCGCGGGCGTGCCGGTCATCGGGACGCGCAGCGGCGGCCCGCCCAGCTTCGTCAACGTCGTCGCCGGCGAGCCGGACGGCTGGCTCGTCGAGCCCGACGACGAGGCCGCGCTCGCCGACGCGATCGTGGTCGCCGTGAATGACGCGGCGGAGCGCTCGCGTCGTGCCGCGAACGCACGCCGCCACGCCCGCGCGAGCCATTCGTGGTCCGGCGTCGGCGCCCGCGTCGCGCGGCTGTACGCGGCGATCGAGACGACGCGCAGTCGACCGGCGGCGTAGCCCGCGGCCGCACGCGCGGCGCGGGAGGATCGGCACGCGGTTGCTCCTGACTGACTAGTCAGTTAGGATCGGAGCGAGATGATCGACTGCGACGTGCACATCGAGATCGGCGACCGCGAGGGCTTCCTGGCGCGCGTCGACGCGGGCCAGCGAGACTGGTTCCGCGCCCAGGGCCCGCTGCTCGGCACGGCGCCGTACCTGTGGACGCATCCGGGGTCGTGGTACCGCGACGAGCTCGCGCTCGGGCCCGCCGGCGAGCCCGCCTCCACCGTCGCGGACGTCGTGCGCGAGGTGCTCGACGGGCAGGGCGCGGACGTCGCGATCCTGACCGGCGACTACGGCGTCGCGACGAGCCTGATCACGTCCGCCTACCGCGCGGCGGCGTTCGCCCGCGCGCACAACGACTGGCTGCGCGAGGAGTGGCTGGAGGCCGATCCCCGCTTCCGCGGCTCGATCCTCGTCCCCGCGCAGGATCCGGTCGCGGCCGTCGCCGAGATCCGCCGCGCCGGCGCCGACCCGCGCTTCGTGCAGGTCCTGCTCTGCGGCGGCAGCGAGCGGCCGTACGGCGATCCCCGCTACCTGCCGGTGCTCGAGGCCTGCGCGCAGCTCGATCTGGCGCTCGCCGTGCACTCCGGCGCCGAGGGTCTCGGACTGGCCGCGCCCCCAGGCGGCGCCGGGATGCCGACGTTCTACGTCGAGTGGCACACGCTCGGCTCGGCGTGCTCGATCATGGCCCACCTCGTGTCCCTTCTCTGCCACGGCAGCTTCGAGCGCGTGCCGGGGCTGCGGGTGCTGCTCCTCGAGGGCGGCCTCGCGTGGCTGCCGGGCATCCTCTGGCGCCTCGACACGAACTGGCGCGGCCTGCGGGAGGAGACGCCGTGGCTCCGCGAGCGGCCGAGCGAGACGATGCGCCGCCACGTGCGCTTCACGACCCAGCCGCTAGAGCACACGGACGGGCACGACGACCTGCTCGCGCAGATGCTCGCCGCGGCGGGCGCGCCGGACATCCTCTGCTACGCGTCCGACTACCCGCACTGGGACTACGACGAGCCCGGCCAGCTGCTGCGCCGCCTGCCCGAGAGCTGGCGCACGGCCGTCCTCCACGACAACGCCGCCGCCTTCTACGGCGCCCGGCTGGGGGCCGTCCCGGCGTGAGCGGCGACTGGCACGACGTCGGCGCCCTCGACGAGCTCCGCGGCGCCGGCCGGGTCGTCGTACGCATCGGCGGCCGCGAGATCGGCGTGCTCGCCGACCCCGTGACCGGCGACGTGCACGCCGTCCGCAACCGCTGCCCGCACCACGGCGCACCGCTCTGCAGGGGCACGCTGCGGACACGGCTGGAGGGCACGCCGGGCGGGTACGCGCTCGGCGAGCGGCGCGTGCTGGCCTGCCCGTGGCACGGCTGGGAGTTCGACCTCGCGAGCGGCCGCTGCATCGACGACGGCCGCATGCGCGTGGCGACGTACCCGGTGCGGGTCGACGACGGCCGCGTGCTCGTGCAGGCGTAGGCCGTCAGACGAGCAGGTAGCCGAGCTCGTCGGCGGCCTTCTGGAGCGGCAAGATCAGCTCGGGATGGTCGAGCGGCCAGCTCCCGCGTGGATCGCTCGGGAGCCCGTCGCGTGCCCGATCGAAGAGCGCGATCGCGAGGCGTCCACCGTCCATGCTCGACGGATAGGCGACGCCGTCGACGTGAGGGAACGCCGCACGGATCGCGCGCGCCCAGGTCTGCGCTCGCGGTCGAGGCCCGGAAGCGATCGCCTGGCTCGCACCCGCACGCGTCGGCCAAGTCCCCCGGAGATCGAGGAGCTCCACGTCGCGGGTTAGCTCGAGCGCGACGAGGTAGGGCGAACCCTGGGGCGGGTCGACACGGCGCGTTCCCTGGAAGACCTCGGCGACGCAGGTCTGCACGCGTTCACCGAGGTAGATCACGCCGGCGGCCTGCATGGACGGCGGCGGCTCGTGCGGATCGAAGCGCCCAGTCACCAGCGGCCCGTAGTGTCGGAATGCGTTCCACGGTAAGGCGTGCGCCCCGGTGCTCCGATGCACGCGCCAGAGAACCTGATCGGGAGCCACCACCAACATCTCGCTCGGCCGGATCCCGACGTCTCGTAGTGCCGCCGGGTCGGGCGCGAGCGGTAGCTTCGCCACGCTAGACGTCGCCGAATGCGCCGGCGGCAAGGTCAACCGCGAGCGTCGGATCACCGCCTGCATCCAGCCACTGGACGGGCGTCATGGGAACGTCGGCTTCGTCCACCAGCTCCGGCTGCGTCGTCTCGAAGAAGCCCGCAACGCTCAGCGGATGGGCGTCTCGCGGAATCGCGGCGAGCACGAGGGCCAGTCCGGGCAATGGCTTGCCGTCGGCCCCGAACTGGAACATCGGGATCCTGACGCCTCCGCCCTTGCGCATCGCGTAGAGCTGCCGGTCCGCGATGCGATGGCGGACCCGGCTGACGTCGACGCCGAGGCGCACTGCAACCTCGTTCGCAGTGAGGCTGTCCGCGACCAGACGGAGGAAGGCCGCAGTCGACGCTGGCTGCGGCGGACGAGCCTCACCCCAGCTGAAGGCGCTCACGAGTTGGAGCGTGGAACGCATGCAGGCGGCTAGCGATGCCTGCTCCACGCCGACGAGATCCGCGACGTCCTGCGCGGCGCGCCCGTCTGCCAGGAGCCGCAGGATTTCGCGCTCACGATCCGTCAGCTCGGGCGGCGTCTCGCCGAACGCCAGGCCGCCGGCCTCCAGCAGCGCGCGGTCCGCCGCCGGTAGTCCGACGGATGCGCGCGACCAACGCTCTCGGAGGTACTCATCGAGGAGCTCGGCGATCCACGGCTCCTCGTCGCGGAGCCCGTGAGCCGCGAGGACGTCGGAGATCGTGCCCATGTACCGCATGTTAGCGCACTACGTGCGCTAGCGTGCGGCCGGCCAGCGCGGCAGCCGCTCGCTCCCACCACGCGACGAGCGCGTCCGCCTTGCGCCCGCCGAGCCCGTAGGCCCGGCAGCTCGCCTCGGCCGACCGGCGCAGCGCCGCCGCCCACGCGACCCGGCCGTCCGCCGCGCTCGCCGTGCGGAAGGCGGCCGCCGCCTCGTCCCACGCGACGCCCTCGGCCGGCGCCGGGCAGCGCGCGGACGTGGCGGGCGCCGAGCTTGATCGCGCTCGCGCCGAGCGCCGTCCCCGCCGTCTCGCGCAGCGCCCAGGCCGCGGCGACCGGCGAGGCGAGCGCTGCCGCGACGTGCCACAGCCGGTCCGCGCGCGGCACGCACGGTGATCGCCGGCACGGACGGGAGCCACGCGCCGCGCTCGTCCACGGCCGGCTCGAGCACCCGCGTCTGCGTCGCGAGCACGCACCTTCGGCACCAGGCGCTGCTCGGCCCAGCCGGCCAGCGCGCCGCCGGCCGCGCTCAGGCGCTCCAGATCGACCCGCGGGACGCTCGTAGCGCTGCCGGGCGAAGCGCACCGGCCGCCGGCCCCAGCGGCAGCGCGCCGGATCGAGCATCCCCACCGTGACCAGCTTGGGGCAGGACGCGGGCAGGCCGTCGGCGACGTACGGCGCCAGGCCGTAGTACTGGTCGCGGAAGTCGGCGGTCGCCGTAGCGTACGCGTCAAGCGTCAAGCTATAGTCGAGATTGAGATCGACGGGCGGCCCGCCGAACAGGTCGGCCACGAGCCAGCCCCAGCTGGCGCCGCCGGCCAGCGCGTCGACCGGCAGCGCGAGCGCAGGCGCCTCGGTCAGGTCGGGGCCGGTCGATCGCGGCAGCGTCGACGGGCCCGCCGGCCCTGCGCCCCGCTCCCACACCAGCGCGCACGTCCGCACGTTGGCCGCGAAGGCCCGGCCGCCGTCGCGCCACAGCCAGCGTGGCCACGCCCGGGCGGCGATCGCCGCGCGGCCGGTCCCCGCGTCGCGCGCGGCCAGCACCGACTCCGGGACGATCAGCGCCACGCGCCCGCCCGGCCGCACCAGGTCGAGGCCGAGCAGCACGAACAGCAGCGCGGCGTCGGCGTAGCCGCCGGCCGCGGCGCCGAAGCGCTCGCGCAGCGCCGCGCGAGCCGCCGCCGAGCGCGCCGTCGCCCGCGCGAGCTGGCCCAGGAACGGCGGGTTGCCGAGCACCGCGTCGAAGCCGCCCGCGACGCCGAGCTCGTCTGGCCCGCGCAGGGCGAGGGCATCGGCGACCCGCAGCTGCGGCCGCGCCGCGGCGCCGTGCGTCAGCGCCAGCAGGCCGAGCGCGGTGCCGGCGACGTCCACCGCCAGGCCGTCCTGGTCGACGCCGTGGAGCCCGGCCACCGCCGTCTCCATCGGCACGCCCTCGGCCGTCAGCCGCCGCGCCGCCGCCAGCAGGAACGCGCCGCCGCCGACGGCCGGATCGCAGATCGCCGGCGCGCGCCGGTCCAGGCCGTCGAGCGCGCGGGCGACGATGCCGTCGGCGATCGCGGCCGGCGTGTAGTGCGCCCCGGCGCGGCGGCGGCCCTCGGGCGCCAGCAGCAGCTCGTGCAGCTCGCCGAGCAGGTCCGGACGAGCCAGGGCCCGGCGGCGGCGGCGGCACCTCGGCCGGCGCGGCGCGGCGCAGGAGCGGCAGCGCCTCGGCGCCCTCCTCGACGCCGTGCGCGCCCGCGATGGCGCGCGCGACGCCTGCCAGCACGGCGGCCACCGGCTCCGCGGCCGCCACCGTCCCGCAGGCGCTCGACGGACGCGGCGACCTCGCGCTGGTACGCCCGCACGGGCTACTCGGTGGAGACGCTGCCCGGCTCGCCCGGCGCGTCGTCGGCTTGGCGGCCCGTGAGCTCGACGTCGACGGAGAGGATGCGCGGCCCGTCGGTGGCGTGCACGCGGAACGTGCAGCCGTCGTAGCGCACGCGGTCGCCCGGCTCCGCGGCGCGGCCGAGCTCGCCGAAGACGAAGCCGCCGAGGCTGTTGTAGTCCTCCTCCGGCAGGTGCCGGCCGAAGCGCTCGTTGAACTCCTCGATGGGGTACGAGCCCTCGACGCGCACGCGGTCCTTGCCCAGGCGCAGGATCGAGCGGTCCGGCAGGTCGAACTCGTCGGCGATCTCCCCGACGATCTCCTCCAGCAGGTCCTCGAGCGTGACGATGCCCGCGGTCGAGCCGTACTCGTCGACCACCACGGCGAGGTGCGTGTTCGTGCGCTGGAACTCGCCGAGCAGGTTGCCGAGCTTCTTCGTCTCCGGCACGAAGTACGCCGGCCGCACGAGGCCGCGCAGGTCGGGGGCGTTGCGGGCGCCGTTCTGCATGGCGTCGAACAGCCGCCGCAGGTGCAGCACGCCGCACACGTCGTCGATGTCCCCCTCGTACACGGGGTAGCGGGTGTACGGGTGCTCGAGCACGCGGGCCACCGCCTCGGCCGGCGTGAGCGTGACGGGCAGGGCCACGACGTCGGGGCGCGGCACCATCACGTCATCGACCTGCGTCTCGGCGAAGTCGAAGACCTTGTGCAGCATCTCCTGCTCGCCCGCCTCGAGCACGCCCTCCTCGTGCGAGGCCGAGACGAGCATCTTCAGCTCCTCCTCGGAGTGCGCGAGCCGCCCCTCCGAGGCCTCGGGCAGCCCGAGCGCGCGCGTCGTCAGCCCGGCCAGGCCGCGCAGGGCCCAGATGAAGGGGCCGAACACGGTCAGGAACAGGCGCACCGGGCCGGCGACCCGCAGCGCGACGGCCTCCGGCCGCACGAGCGTGAAGGTCTTGGGGACGATCTCGCCCAGCACGACGTGCAGCGCCGTGATGATGCAGAACGCGAGGATCACGGAGATCGCGAAGGTCACGCTCTCGCCCAGGGACGAGTCGGCCGGGCCGAGGACGGACTCCAGCAGGTGCGAGATCGCCGGCTGCCCGATGGCGCCGAGGGCCAGCGAGGACAGGGTGATCGCGACCTGGATCGCGGCGATGAACCGCGTGGGGTCGGCCATCACCGCGAGCACGCGGAGCGCCGGGCGGGAGCCCTCGTCGGCGAGCTCGCGCAGGCGCGTCCGGCGCGCAGCGACGAACGCGTACTCCGCAGCAACGAAGAACGCGTTCCACGCGATGATCAGCGCGATCGCTGCGAGCCCGATCGCGGTCGTCGTGCTCACCGCGGCTCGCGCCTCCACCGTTGGGACGCGATCCGCGAGGTGGCGACCCTGGTACTGTCGCCGTCGTCGGTCAGGCGGATATCACCTGAGCGGAAGTATACAAGCGCGGTTCGAGGTCCTCACGAGCCGCCGCCGCCCCGCCCGAGCGAGGCCGCGCGCTGGCTCGCCGCCTGGCGCAGGTCGTCGGGGATGCGGGCGTCATGGGCGATCGACGCGAAGACGATGCGCGCCTCGTCGTGCCGGCCGGCCTGCTCCAGCGCCGAGGCGGCGTTCCAGCGCAGTCCGGGGTCGCGGGTGGCGAGGCGCGGGATGCCGTCGGCCAGCCGGCAGACGTCGTCGATGCGCCCGCGCTGGCCGAGCTCGCCGAGGATCGCGCCGATGGTCGCGTCGTCGGCCCCGCCCTCGATGGCGCGCTCGAAGTGCTCGACCGCCGCCTCGGGATCGTCGTCCGCGAGGGCGAGGTCGCCCGCCACGCGCCAGACGGCCCAGGCCCGCGGCAGCTCGCCGGCGAGCGCGATGGCCCGCGCGAGCGCGGCGCGCGGGCCGTCGTCGCCGGCCACCGCCACCTGGGCCGCGGTCACCGAGCCCGGGTCGAGCTGGAGCGCGCGCTGCGCCGCCGCACGGGCCTCGTCGCGACGGCCCGCGAGGTACAGGGCGTGGGCGCGTTGCGTGTGGCCGACCGCCGACGCCGGCACGCGCTCGACGTGGCCGTCGAGCTCGCGCAGCCCGGCCTCGGGGTCGCCGAGCCGCGTCAGCGCCGTCCCCAGCACGAGGTGCGCCTCCTCGCGGCCCGGGTCGGCGGCGAGCGCGAGCTGGGCGGCGGCGCGCGCCAGGTCGGCGTGCCCCTGGTCGAGCAGCACGTTCGCCGCGTTCGCGAGGTATGCCGGGTTCTCGTCGTTCTGGGCCAGGTCGGTGCGAACGGCCTCCTCGAAGTCCGTGCGCTCGACGTAGACCGGCTCGCCCTGCTCGCCGGCGGCCACCACGAGCTGCCCGAGGGCGACGAGGCGGTTGAGCGCGAAGGCGTTGCCGGGGTCGAGCTCGAGCGTGCGGCGGTACGCCGCGACGGCCTGCGCGTCGTGGCCGAGATCCTCGTGCGCACGGCCCAGGTTCGCGTGGTAGATCGCCTGGTCGTCGAACGTCGGGGCGACGGCGAGGAACCCGTCGAGCGCCGCCTGCGGCTCGCCGAGGTTGCGGAGCGCCGAGGCCCGGTTGAAGCGCGCCGAGGCGTCGTCCGGGTCGAGCTCCAGCACCCGGTCGAGGAGCGCGCGCGCCGGCACCCAGTCCTCGTTGGCCAGCAGCGGCTCGAGCTCGACCCACAGGGGCTCCTTCTCGATCAGCGGGCGGAGGGGCGCGCCGCGCGGATCGTCGGGGTGCTCCTCCACGAACCGGCGCGCCCACGCGGCGGCCGTGGCGCGCGTGAACTGGGCGCCCGGCTCGCGCTCCGGCACCCCCCGCGGCGCCATGATCGTCACGGGCAGCGAGGCCCGCGCGGCGGCCCGCGCGTCGAGGTCGAGGGCGTCCCACTCGGTCATCCAGGGCAGGCTACCGCCGGGCGGCCGGCGGCGAGCCGACGGGCGGTGCCGCAGCGATCGTCGACAGCGGCCCGGGCCGGTGGTAGCGTTAGCGGCGGAACCAGTTAGGCAATGGTGTTGCCGTATGGGCAACGCAGTTCGGAGGAGTCACTCGTGAGCCTGCCCCAGTCCGTGCGCTATCTCGTCGTCGGCGCCGGCATCCACGGCCTCTCGACCGCCTACCACCTCGCCACGGAGCTCGAGCGCCGCGGCCTCGGGTCGGGCGCCGACGTCGTCGTGGTCGACAAGTCGCAGCCGGGCGCGGGCGCCTCCGGCATCGCGTGCGGCGTCGTCCGCAACAACTACTACCAGCCGGCGATGAGCGAGCTCATGCAGGCCAACGTCGAGGTCTGGGAGTCCGACCCGCAGGCCTACGCCTACAACCCGGTCGGCTACATGGCCCTCGGCCCGTCGGTCATGGACGGCGACCTCGCGGCGACGTACGAGCGGCAGGAGAAGATCGGCTACCGCTCGACCCTGATCCAGGGCGAGGCCGAGGTCGACGCCTACATGAAGCGCCTCTTCCCCGACTGGCGGGCCAAGGGCGTCACGACCCTGCTGCACGAGCACCAGGGCGGCTTCGCGTTCAACCTCGACAGCGTGCACGGCCTGCAGGGCAAGGCCGAGGCGGCCGGCGTCCGCGTGCTCAGCGGCGTCGAGGTGACGGCGATCGACCTCGGCGACGACGACACCGTCCGCAGCGTGCAGACGAACCAGGGGCCCGATCGCCGTCGAGCAGCTCGTCATCGCGCCCGGGCCGTGGGCCAAGCACTTCTGGGCGCTGCTCGACCTGCCCATGGAGATCGACGTCCGCACGCCGACCGGCGACGTCGCCCGCGACCAGCCGATGTGGACGTACTGGAACCTCCAGGAGGGCGAGATCACCGTCGACCCGACGATGTTCGCGCTCGCCGACGGGGGCGCGCCGCCGGTCATCCACCTCGACACCGACGCGCCGCTCCACACCGACGAGGGCGAGCTCGTCACCGACCAGCTCTGGGGCATCTACTACAAGCGCGACCGCCACGGCATCCAGGGCGGGGCCTCGCCGCTGACCGTCGGCCCGGACGCGCAGGTCGATCCGTACCCCGCCACGACCGACGTCGACCCGGCGTTCCCGGACATGTGGTGCGCCGCGCTCTCGCACGCGATGAGCCGCTTCGAGGGCTGCCGGCCGCTCTACAAGATGGCGCGCTCCGGCGGCATGGGCGCGTTCACCGCCGACAACTTCCCGGTCTTCGACTACCTGAAGCCGAACTGCTACGCGATCCTCGACTCGAACCACGGCTACAAGATGATCGGGGTCGGGCGCGAGGTCTCGAAGGTGCTGCTCGGCGACCACTCGTCGCTGCTGTACCCGTTCCGCTTCGAGCGCTTCGCGACCGGCGACCTGCACCCGGTCTCGAACTCGCCGTACCCCTGGTCGTAGGCCGTCTGGGCCGGCTCGCGGACCGCTCCGCGAGCCGGCCTAGACGCGTCCGGGCGGCGTCGGCCCGCCGCCGGCCGTGCCCAGCCGGTGCTCGCCCCACAGGACCGTCGACCTGCCACGGCCCGATGCCCTGGATCGGGATCACGACGTACCGGCGACCGCCGCTGACGACGGCCGCTGCGTCGATCGGCTCGACGCGCGTGACGCCGTCGCTGGTGACGCGCACGTGGTCGGCGATGGCCGGGATCGAGCCGGTCAGCACGCGCTGGCCGATCGGCGTGATCGCGTCGTTGAGCTCGACGGCGACGGCCGACGCCGCGGGTGCCGACGGCGTGCCGCTGCCCGTGCCGGCGAGCGCGACCGCGAAGGCGGCGGCCGTGGCCAGCGCGACGCCGACGGCGGCCCTGCTCCTCACGGCGCCCGCCGGGCGAGGTGCTCGATCAGCCCCAGCGAGCCGGGCACGTCGGTGCGCCCGACGCTCTCGGTCAGGGCGTGCGAGAGCAGGCCGGCGACGTACGGCCGGGTGACGGTGAAGCGCGCGACGTCCCCGCCGCAGGCCGCCTCGACGACGGTCGGGTAGCGGAAGCCGTCGGTCGTCGTCCAGCCGCTGCGCTCGAGCGACGGCCGGCACCACGACCAGCCGTCCGCGCCGAAGCGGCCGAGCACGCCGCGGAAGACGCCGTCGAGGTCGACGATCCCGCCGAGCAGGGCCGCGCGACCGCCCGGCTCGTGGACGACCGCCCACTCCCAGCCGTCGTACTGGTCGGACTGCAGCTCGAACGGCCCCCAGTTGTGGTCGTGGTAGCCGCGCCAGCCGTCGACCGCGATGGTCGTCCCGTCCGGCGTCGTGATCTCGCCGTCGGCGCGCGCCGTCGCCGCCTGCACGGTCCACGACATCTCCTGGTCGCCGAAGCGCAGCGGGCCGGCGGTCAGCCCGGGCACGACCTCGGTCAGGGTCAGCCGGACGCGGTAGCCGCCGCCGGCGTAGTCGACCAGCCAGGCGCTGCGGGCGGCGTCCCACGTGATCGAGCCGGCCGCGGTGACGACGCCGGGGCCCTCGTGGGGGCGCGCGGCGGTCGGCGCGATCCAGCTCGTCATCGCGTCCTCGGTGTAGAAGAAGCCGCTCGAGATCGCCAGCGGCGCCGAGAAGAGGCTGAGGACGACCGTCCGGCCGGTCGCCGGGTCGAGCGCGTGGACGTACCACCACTCGGTGTCGGAGCCCGGGTGCGCGACGTCGTCGGCCGGCACCGCACGGGCGACGACCACGCCGTCGCCGCCGTTCCGCCCGGTCGCCCCGAGCGCGACGCCGCCCGCGAGCACGAGCAGGCCCAGGGTGAGGAGGACGATGCGGCGCACGGCCGTATCTTCGCCGGGCCGATACCATCGGACGGCCGATGCGGCACGCGTGGGCCAACGTCGCCCTGCTGGCCCTGGTGGCCGTCGCCGTGGCCACGGGCCTCGGCGGGCTGCTGATCAGCGACCGCGACGGCGCGGTCGTCTTCTGGCTGCACGGCGTCGCCGCCTGGGCCATCGCCGGGCTGCTGGTGGTCAAGGGCCGCGTCATCGTCGCTGCGATCCGGCGGCGCCCCGCGGTGACCGTCTCGCGCGCGGCGTTCCTGCTGCTGCTCGCGCTGCTCCTGGCGGTGCTCGTGAGCGGCGCGGCGTGGGTGCTGCTCGACGGCTACCGGCGGCTCGGCTACTTCAGCCTCATCAACGTCCACGCGTACCTGGCGATCGCGCTCGCGCTGCTGCTGACGTGGCACGTGGCGGCGCGGCGCCGGGTCTTCCGCGCGGCAGGCGCCCGCGACCGGGCGGCGTTCCTGCGCTACGGCGGCGCGGCGCTGCTCGGCCTCGTGCTGTGGCGCGCCGAGCGGCTGGTCGAGGCGGCGATCGGCCCGGAGGGGCGGCGCCGCTTCACCGGGTCCTACGAGCGCGGCTCGCACTCGCCGGACTTCCCGCGCGTGCGCTGGCTGCTCGACGATCCGGACCCGGTGGACGCCGCGGCGTGGCGCCTGACGGTCGACGGCGCCGTGCGCACGCCGCTCGACCTCGACGCCGCGGCCCTCGCCGCGCTGCCGGCCGCGCGGCGCCGGGCGATCCTCGACTGCACGGGCGGCTGGTGGTGCGAGCAGGACTGGGTCGGCGTCGACCTGCGCGAGCTGCTCGCCCGCGCGGGCCCGACGGACGCCGCGCGCTCGGTCCGCGTGGTCAGCACCACGGGCTACGACCGCCGCTTCGCGCTCGACGTCGCCGGCGGCCTGCTGCTGGCCACCGCCGTCGCGGGCGCGCCGCTGACGCACGGCCACGGCGCCCCGCTGCGGCTCGTCGCGCCGGGCCGCCGCGGCTTCGAGTGGGTGAAGTGGGTCGAGCGGATCGAGGTGCTGGAGTCGAGCCACCGCTGGCAGCCCCCGCTGCCGCTGCAGTAGCTCCGCCGGCCATCGGGTCGCGCGCCGCCCGGCCAGCTAGCCTCTCCCGCGATGGGCGAGCGTCGCCGCTGGTTCGCAGTGGGCGTCGCCTCGGTGGCGGCGCGCTTGTCGCCGGCTGCCGCCGGGCTGCCCGACCCCGACGCGATGGTGCTGCAGATCGAGGACCTGCCGGGCTTCCAGCTCCGCCAGACCTTCCACCAGCGGACCGGGATGGCGGACCGCGGCACGTCGTGGGCCGACCGCGTCCGCGTGCGCCGCGGCCGCAGCACGCGCGCCTACTTCGAGCGGGAGAGCGCCGACCTGACGTCGATCGCCTCCATGGCGATCCCGCTCGTCGACCGGTCGGACGCGGAGGCGGCGTTCGCCATCGTCCCGGAGCGGCTGCTGACGAACCCCGATCCCGGCGTCCACGTCCTGGCCCGCGAGACGGTCGGCACGGCGGGGGCGCCCGGCGAGCGCGCGACCGCGTACCGCCTCAGCAGCGAGAACCTCGCCTACCCATCGATACAGGTCGAGGGCTTCGTGCTGGCGTGGCTCCAGGGCCAGGTCGTGGCACTGCTGATGACGGGCGGGCAGGTCGGCGACTGGACGCTGCTCGAGGTCGTGCGGCTGGCGCACGTGCAGGACCGGCGGATCACCGAGGAGCTCGCCCGGTTCGCGGCGGCCGCTCCCGATCGCCGCTGAGCCGGGTATCCTCCGCCGCCATGCGGTGGCTCGCCTGCCTCCTGGCGATCGCCGCGCTCGCCCTCCCGGGCGTGGCGCAGGCGGCTGCGGAGAAGCCCGACCCCAGCGGTCCGGGCAAGGCCGGCAGCTGGGTCGCGAAGGTCGTGACGCCGACGGTCGGCCGGGCCGCCCCGCGCGCCGACGCGCGCGCCGTGCAGCGGCTGGGGACGAGCGCGCCGTGGGCCGGCGGGCCGGTGCAGCTGATGGTGCTCGCCTCGAAGCGGGACGCCGACCACGCCCTGTGGGTGCAGGTGCAGCTGGCGACGGCGCCCCAACGGCAGCGCGGCCTGGGTGCTCGCCGACCACGTGCGGCTGCTGCACACGCCGTGGCGCATCGAGGTCTCGACGTCGTCCCGGACGGTGACGGTGCGGCGGGCCGGGAAGGTCGCGCGCCGCTTCCGGGCCGTCGTCGGCGCGCCCGGCACGCCGACCCCGCACGGCCTGTTCGCCGTCGCGGAGCGCTTCGACCTCGCCAGCGCGAACAACTTCTACGGTCCGCACGTGCTGGCGCTGACGGCGTTCTCGAACGTCTTCGAGACCTTCGGCGGCGGCCCGGGCGTCGTCGGCATCCACGGCCGCGGCGGCGCCAGCCTCGCCACGCCGCTCGGCACGGCCGCGTCCCACGGCTGCGTGCGGATCGACAACGCGCAGATCGTCTTCCTCGCGCGGCTCGCGATCGCCGGCACGCCCGTCGCGATCACCTGACGCAGCTGCGCCTTGCCAGCCCTCGGGCGAGCTTCGTAGGCTCGAATATGAACCCGTCTGAATCAACACGGCGCACCACTGTCTCACGCACAAATCGGGATGCCTGGCGCGAACCCGGCATCAGGAGCCGAACCGAGCCGCCTTTCGTGTGCTTTGTTGGATAGGCGGACCCGCCACCGTCTCGTTTCCGGTGGCGGAGGCCTGGGCGGCCGGGCCGGGCCGCCCAGGCGCGCCACCGTAGCCCGCCGCGCGGCGTTCGAATGGTGACGTGGTCGCCCTGCGGCGCGTTCAGCGACATGCGCGCGGCGGGCTGGGCGGCGCAGGTCGGCGCGGCGAGAGCTGGCCGGGTCGGCCAATTGTCCGACACCGCGACGGACAATTGGCCAACTCCGAACCCGCACGGAGAGCCGGCCCGCGACGCCGTCTAACCACCAAACGCAAGTGCCTGGTGTGCACCGACGCCGACGGCCTCCACCTACGGGAGCAGCGCGGGTGGTTCTTTGAAGAAATCGACCAGATCAAAGAGCCGCCATCAACCGCCGGGCGACGCCCGGAACGACCAGCGCCGCGTCGGCGGCCAGCCGCCCGTCGCCCCCGCCCCGGCCAAGTGTCCGACACCGCGACGGACAATTGGCCAACTCCGAACCCGCACGGACGCCGGCCCGCACGCTGTCTAACCACCAAACACAAGTGCCTGGTGTGAATGGTGCCGTCGGCGCCGACGACCCGTCGGCGAGCGCGCGAGCGCCGTACGCCGCTCGGCGACCTCGGCCGGCGAGCCGCCCAGAGCAGCAGCGCTGCGGCTCGACCGTCGTCGTCCGTGAACGCCTCCAGGCGCACCACCACCATCCCGCGGTACCCCCCAACCCGCGCTGCGAGGGGCCGCGCGATCCGTGCTACTGTCCGAAACAGAGTGCAGGAGCGCAGTCGAGCCATCGCTATCCAGGAGGTTTCGGGCCGTCAGGGGAGCATCCCCGGCGGCCTGCTGGTTGCGGGCCTTCTGCCGATCATCTGCCTCCTTCTCGTCGTCGTTCCGCGCTGACCGGCCCACCAGGCCGCGTCGACACGCGGCGACTCGGAGGCGCCGTCCATGAGCAGCACCCCTCGCGGCGCCCGTCCTCGCGCAACCACCTGCGACACCACGCTCGCGGCGCTCGTGGCCCTGCCCGGGGCCGAGCCGCCGCCGGGCGCGGCCGCTGAGCTCGCCGCCGCGCTCGCCCGCCTCGGCGTCGACGCCATCGAGGCCGGCCGGCCCGCCACGCCGGCCGCAGCCGCCGCCGTGCGCGCCGCCGCCGGCGCGGCAGGGGAGACGCCCGTCGCCGCCTGCACCGGCCTGCGCGCCGACGGGCTGACCGCCGCGTGGGAGGCCGTCGAGGGCGCCGCCCAGCCGCGGGTGCACGTGCACGTCCCCGCCAGCGACGCGCGGCTGCGCCAGGAGCTGCGGATGAGCGCGCACGAGCTCGCCGAGTCCGTCACCAGCGCCGTCCGCCTCGCGCGCCGCCACGTGCCCGCGGTGCACGTCGTCATCCCCGACGCCACGGCCGCCAACCGCACGACCCTGCTCGCGCTCCTCGAGGCCGTCGCCAGCGGCGGCGCGAGCGGCATCAGCCTGGGCGACGCCGGCGGCGCCACGCTGCCCGCCGATGTCGCGGCGCTGGTGGCCGCCGCGCGCGACGCGAGCGGCGCGGCGACCGTGAGCGTGCGGCCGTCCGACGAGCTCGGCCTCGCTGCCGCCGACACGCTCGCCGCGCTCGACGCGGGCGCGGACGGCGTCGACGGCTCGATCGGCGCGGACGCCGGCGGGCGCGACGCGCCGCTCGCCACCATCGCCGCCCTGCTCGCCGCCCACGCGCCCGGCACGCTCGGCCTGCACCCCGACGACCTCGCCGCCGCGCGCCGCCTGGCCGCGCGCATCGGCGGCCGCTCCGTCGCGCCCCTCGCCGACGGCGCCGACCAGCCGCTCGACCTCGGGGCCCACGCCGGCCGCCACGCGCTGCGCCTGGCGCTCGAGGATCTCGGCCACGACGTCGACGGCGACGAGCTGCGCGCCGCGTACCGCGTCTTCCGCGGCGTGGCCGTCGGGCGCCGCACCATCACGGCCGACGAGCTCGAGGCCGTCGCCGCCGACCGGCACCGCGCCGCCGACGACCGGCTGCAGCTCGCCAGCATCGACGTCCGCTCCGCGAGCGGCGACCTCGCGCGCGCCACCATCGCGCTCGCCGACGACGAGGACGGCGCGCCGCGCATCGGCACCGCCGAGGGCGTCGGCCCGGTCGACGCCCTGTTCCGTGCGCTCGGCGCCGCGACCGAGCTCGAGCTGCCGCTGGCCGACTACGCCGCCGAGGGCGTGGGCCGCGGCGCCGACACGCTCGTCGAGGTGCGCCTGCACCTGCGCGACGGCGACGCCCGCCTTGCCGGCCAGGCCCTCGGTGCCGACGTCCTCGACGCCTCCGCCCGGGCGTGGCTGCGCGCCGCCGCCCGCGCCACCGCGAACCTCCCTGCCCCCGAGCCCCTGGAGCAGCCCAGCTCGTGACCTCTCCGCATCGCATCGCCATCCTGCCCGGCGACGGCATCGGCCCCGAGACCGTCGCCGAGGCCGTCCGCGTCCTCGAGGCGGCCGCCTCGACGTTCGACATCGCCTACGAGCTCGTCGAGCTGCCGTTCGGCGGCGCCGCCATCGACGCCGCCGGCGAGCCGCTCCCCGCCGGGACGCGAGCGGGCGTGCTGGCCGCCGACGCCGTCCTCAAGGGCGCCATCGGCGGCCCCCGCTGGGACGGCGCGCCGCGTCCGGCCCCGAGCAGGGCCTGCTGCGCCTGCGCGCCGAGCTCGGCGTGTTCGCCAACGTGCGGCCGATCCGCCGCTGGACGACGCGCACCTCGTCGCCCCTGCGGCCCGAGCTCGCCGAGGGCATCGACCTGGTCATCGTCCGCGAGCTGACCGGCGGCCTCTACTTCGGCGCCCGCGAGCTCGGCGACGACCGCGCCTTCGACACCTGCATCTACACGCGCGTCGAGATCGAGCGGGTCGCCCACCGCGCCTTCGCCCTGGCCCGCGAGCCGCCGCGGCCGCGTCTGCTCCGTCGACAAGGCCAACGTGCTCGACTCGTCCCGGCTGTGGCGACGCGTGGTCACCGAGATCGCGGCCGACTACCCCGACGTCGAGCTGCAGCCACCAGCTCGTGGACTCCATGGCCATGAAGCTCGTCGAGCAGCCGGCGGCCTACGACGTCGTCGTCACCGAGAACATGTTCGGCGACATCCTGTCCGACCTCGCCGCGTCGGTCGGCGGCGGCATCGGCCTCGCGCCGTCGTCCTCGCTCGGCGCCGGCCGGCCCGGCCTGTTCGAGGCGATCCACGGCTCGGCGCCCGACATCGCCGGCACCGGCCGCGCCAACCCGGCCGCCACCATCCTCTCCCTCGCGATGCTGCTGCGCGACCTCGGCGAGCACGCCGCCGCGGCCGCGGCATCGAGCGGCCGTCACCACGATCCTCGACGCCGGCCCGGTCACGCCCGACCTCGGCGGCGACGCCACCACCCAGGAGCTCGGCTCGGCCATCGCCCGCGCCGTGGCGCAGACCCCGCACGAGGTGCTCACATGAACGCGACCAACCCGATCCCGGCCGAACCGGACTCGCCGCAGGCCGCAGCCGCCGCCCGTACCGGGCGGATGACCGGCGCCGAGGCCGTCATCCGCTGTCTCGAAGCCGAGGGCGTCGAGATCTGCTGGGGCATCCCCGGCGGCGCCATCCTGCCGATCTACGACGCCTGGATGCGTGTCGAGCACACCGTCAAGCACGTCCTCTGCCGCCACGAGCAGGCCGCCGGCCACATGGCCCAGGGCTACGCGCGCGTCACCGGCAAGGTCGGCGTCTGCATGGCCACGTCGGGCCCCGGCGCCACGAACCTCGTCACCGCCGATCGCCGACGCGTTCCTCGACTCCACGCCGCTGATCGCCATCACCGGCCAGGTGCCGACCCACCTGATCGGCACCGACGCCTTCCAGGAGGCCGACATCACGGGCATCGTGATGCCGATCGTCAAGCACTCCTACCTCGTGCAGCGGGTCGAGGACCTGCCGCGCGCGTTCAAGGAGGCGTTCCACATCGCGCGCACCGGGCCGCCCGGGGCCGGTGCTGATCGACATCCCGAAGGACGTCGCGCAGGCCAGCTTCGACTTCACCTACCCGGACACCATCGACCTGCCCGGCTACCGGCCCACCCGCGACGGCCACCCGCTGCAGATCCAGGCCGCGGCCGACGCCATCGCCAAGGCCCGGCGGCCGGTCCTGTACGTCGGCGGCGGCATCGTCAACGCGGACGCCAGCGACGAGCTCATGGCGCTGGCCGAGGCCACCAAGGTGCCGGTGGTGACGACGCTGATGGCCAAGGGCGCGTTCCCCGACACGCACCCGCTGAGCCTGCAGATGCCCGGCATGCACGGCTCGAAGTACGCCAACTGGGCGCTCAACCGGGCCGACCTGCTGATCACGGTCGGCGCGCGCTTCGACGACCGCGTCACCGGCAAGCTCGACGCCTTCGCGCCGGGCGCCCGCGTCGTGCACATGGACATCGACCCCGCGGAGATCTCCAAGAACCGCGAGGCCGACGTGCCGATCGTCGGCGAGCTGAAGCAGGTGCTGCCGGCGCTGACGGCCGCCTACCTCGACCTGCGCGCGCAGGACCGCATCGTCGACAAGCGCGAGTGGCGCGACCAGGTCGAGGAGTGGAAGTTCAAGCACCCGTTCCGCTACCGCCGCGCCGGCGCGCTCAAGCCGGAGTACGTGCTGGAGCGCTTCCGCGACCTCACGCGCGGCAAGGACGTCATCTGGGTGACCGGCGTCGGCCAGCACCAGATGTGGGCGGCGCAGTGGCTGCAGATCGACAAGCCGCGCCGCTGGGTCACGTCGGGCGGCCTCGGCACCATGGGCTTCGGCGTCCCGGCGGCCATCGGCGCCAAGCAGGGGCTCGCCCGAGTCCATCGTCGTCAACATCGACGGCGACGGCTGCTTCCAGATGACGATGCAGGAGCTGGCCACCGCCGTCGTGCTACGACGTGCCGGTCATCAACGCCGTCATCAACAACGGCTGGCTCGGCATGGTGCGCCAGTGGCAGGAGCTGTTCCACGACGAGCGCTACTCCGAGACCGACCTCTTCGGCACGATCCCCGACTACGTGAAGCTCGCCGAGGCCTTCGGCTGCGCGGGCTTCCGCGCGGAGACCGAGGAGCGAGGTCGACGAGGTCATCCACGCCGCGCTGGCGTGCGACGGCCCGAGCGTGATCGACTTCCGCGTCGACCGCGAGCAGAAGGTCTACCCCATGGTGCCGGCCGGCGCCGCGCTCGTCGGACATGATCGACGACGAGTGGGACAACGAGTGGGTCGAGGAGGGGGTGTAGCCATGCAGCACACCCTGAGCGTGCTCGTGGAGAACCGGCCGGGCGTGCTGGCCCGCGTGGCCGGGCCTGTTCTCGCGCCGCGGCTTCAACATCGAGAGCCTGGCCGTCGGGCCGACGGAGCGCGAGGACCGCTCGCGCATCACGATCCGCGTCGACTGCGCGCAGCACTCGCTCGACCAGGTCATCGAAGCAGCTCTACAAGCTCATCGACGTGCTCAAGGTCAACGAGATGACCGCCGGACGAGTCGATCGAGCGCGAGCTCCTGATCGTCCGCGTGACGGCGAGCCCCGACCTGCGGGCCGACCTCATCAAGCTGGCCGAGGTCTTCTCCGCCCGCGTCGTGGACGTCGGCCCGACCTCGCTGATGTTCGAGTGCGTCGAGCACCCCGACAAGCTGCACGCCTTCGAGGAGCTGCTCAAGCCCTACGGCATCAAGGAGGCCGTCCGCACCGGCCGCGTGGCCCTGCGCAAGACCACGGTCGACCGCGGCCGCCAGCGCCGCATGCGCGTCCTGGCCTAGCCGCCGACCGGAGCCGGCCGCCCCTCCCCCGAGCGGGCGGCCGGCGCGGTCAGAGCCGTCACGTCAGGTCGATGGGAGCACGACGTCGCGAGCGATGGTGCCCTCGTCGTAGAGCCGACGTCGACGCCGGCAGCGCCGGCGGCCCGTGATGGCAAGACGTGCCACGAAAGGCGCTCGGATCGTCGCGAATGGGCGCACCGCGCGACCCAACTGGTCGCCCAGACGCCCCCGCCTGACCCGACACTCCACCTCAGCCTGACCCTCAGTCAGCCGCGGCCCGCTCCCGATCCGCCAGCCCGCTCGCCGTCGCCCTCCGCGCGAGCGCGATGCCGCCGATGGCGATGAAGCAGAGCAGCAGCATCGCGGCCGCCACGGCGGTCCACGGGCTCTCGAAGACGAACATCAGCCCGCCGCCGAGCACCAGGCAGACGCCGGCGGCCGCCAGCATCGCCCGTGGAGCCGTCGCCAGCGGCCGGCGCGGCCCGTCCCCGGCGCCGGCTGGTCCGCGTGCTCGTCGAAGCGGCCGCGGAGCGTCAGCCCGAACAGCAGGATCAGCGACGGCACGAGCAGGATCGCCCCGATCGCGCAGCTGATCAGCAGCGCCCAGATGACGCGTGTCGCTCGCCGCGGCGTCCTCGATCGTCAGCCCCGGCAGGATGTCCGGCCGCTGGGCGATCGCCCCAGCCCGCGACGATCGCCGCGACCGCGAGCGCCGCCGGCGTACGCGCGCCGGCTCGTAGCGGCCGCGCGTAGACGAGCGCGAGCGTCGCGACGCCGGCGACCGCGGACACGAGCACGCACGCGAGCCCCGCGCCGCTCGTCAGGCCGTCCCAGATCGCCGAGCGCGTCCGTCGCGAATCACGAACAGCCCGGCGATCGGCGATGCACGCCGGCGACAACGCCCGACGCCAGCGCCCGCACGCGGTACGCCGCGACGAGCTCGTCGTCGCCCGACCGCGCCGCGTCGGCGGCGAGGTAGACCGCGGCGAGGTACGCGGCCGTGGCGACGGCGATGGTGCCGATCGACGAGCGAGGTCGGGTTCAGCCAGCTCGTCGACGAGGTCGCCCGCCGCGTTGCCGACCGGCACGCGGCCCGAGGCGATGCCGCCGATCGCCGCGCCGAGCGCGAACGGCGTGAGCACCGACGAGACGCCGAAGCGACCGTCTCGACGGCGCGCTTCGACTCGCGGGCCGACGCGCGCGCCGGAGCGCAGGGCGTAGGCGGTGCCGCGCATGATGATCCCGATCGGCGGCGATGAACAGCGGCGCCGCGAGCGTCGACACGATCGAGCCGAACGCCGTCGGGTAGGCCGTCCAGGTCACCACCAGGACGAAGATCAGCCAGACGTGGTTGGCCTCCCAGACCGGCGCCATCGCGTGGTGCGCGTGGTCGCGTGACGCGCCGCCCGTGCGGCCTCGAGCCGCCGAACAGCTGCCAGAAGCCCGGCGCCGAAGTCCGCGCCGCGAGCACCGCGTAGGCGATGAGCCCGACGAGGATCGAGGACGCTCGGGACCTCAGCGAGCGACATCGCCGGCCGCCTCCTCCGGCAGCTCGAGCGGCGCGCGGCTGCAGCCGTCGCAGCACCCAGATGACCGCGACCAGGCAGCGCGGCGTAGACGACGACGAGCGTGCGCGTAGCCGACCGGGATCCCGCTCGCCCCGGTGACCGCCTCCTCGTGCGCATCACGCCGGTAGACCACCCACGGCTGGCGGCCCGACCTCCGTCGTCACCCAGCCGGCGATGAGCGCGACCACCGACAGCGGCCCGGCGGCACCACCGCCCGGTAGAACCACCGCGACTCGGGCACGCGCCGGCGCCGGAGCGCACGTACCAGGTAGACGACGGCCGAGGCCGCGCGAGCAGCGTGCCGATCCCGACCATGGTCTGGAACGCGATCCGCACGACGTTGACCGGCGGCCGGTCCTCCGGCGGCACGGTGTCGAGCCCCTGCACCGTCGGCGTTCGGGTCGTGGAAGGCCAGCAGCGAGAGCAGCCTCGGGAACCCGATGCCGTACTTCACCTCGCCGTCCGTGTACCAGCCGAGGACGTGGATGGCGCGCGCCCTCTCCGTCGTGGCCGAGGCCCTCGAACGCGGCGAGCTTGACCGGCTGCGCCTTCGCGACCTCGCGCGCGGCCCAGTCGCCGACGATGACCTGCACCGGCGCGGCGAGCGCGGCGACCGTCAGCGGGATCAGCAGCGCCGTCCGCTCGTAGCGCCCGCGGCGGCCGCGCAGCGCAGCCCCAGGCGTAGACGGCCGCGACGAGGAACCCGGCGACGATGTAGCCGGCGACGTACATGTGCGCGAGCTCGTGCCAGAAGTAGCTGTTCCCGAACAGCGCCTCGACACGGATGGACGTCCGTCGACCTCGCCGTCGACGAGCCGGAAGCCGCTCGGGTGGTTCATCCAGCCGTTGACCGCGATGACCATCAGCGAGCCCGGCAGCCCGGCGATCACGACCGGGATGCCGGACAGGCAAGTGCGTGCGCGGCGACAGGCGGTCCCAGCCGTAGACGTAGATGGCGATGAAGATCGCCTCGAGGAAGAACGAGAAGCCCTCGAGCGCGAACGCCAGCCCGAACACGTCGCCGAACGTCGCCATGAAGTTCGGCCACAGCAGCCCGAGCTCGAAGCGACAGGATCGTGCCCGTCACGACGCCGACGGCGAACAGCGCGATCATCACCTTCGACCAGCGGCTGGGCGAGCACGCGGTAGAGCGCGTCGCCGGTGCGCAGGTAGCAGCCACTCGACGAACAGCACCATCGCCGGGAACGCGATCCCGAAGCAGACCAGCGGGATGTGCACGGCGAACGACAGCGCCTGCATCTGCCGCGCCTCGTCGAGGTAGCGCCTGGTCGGCAGGTGTGAACGCCCCGTAGGCGGCACGCCGCGACGAGCAGGACCGAGGCGAGCATGACGGTGAGGATACCGGCGAAGCACTTGGCCCAAGCCGCAACCGCGGCGGGCGGTGGCGCCGCCACGTAAGGGCCCACGGCCCGCGGACTACACTCGCCGCCGATGAAGGCCGCGGTGAACACGCGGTACGGGCAGCCGGACGTCGTCGCGATACGGGACGTCGAGAAGCCGTCTCCCGCACCGAGGACGTGCTCGTTCGAGACCACGCGACGACGGTCAATCGCACCGGGCAGCCGATGCCGCCGCTCGACACGCCCAACGTCCGGCCGGTCAGCGGCCTCTTCCGGCCGCGCCGACGATCCTCCCGCTGCGTCCTCGCGGACGACGTCGAGGCCGTCGGCTCCGCGCTCGCCGTGAACCGCCCGGTCGATCTCGTCTGCGGCCTCACGAGCGACGACTTCGGCGCCCACGCGGAGCACGGCGCGTCCGGCCGGACGAGGCGATCGCGCAGATCCTCGCCGAGCTCGAGACCGGGCCGCGACCGCAGTGGCGACCGTGCGCTGCTGGCGTACGCGTACGTGCGCCGCGTCGCCCTCGGAGCCGGCATCGCTTCCTCGTCTACGGCGCTCGGGTCGATCGGCACCGCCGCCGTGCGCTCGCGAAGGCGGCCGGGGCGTACGTCACCGCGGTCTGCGGGCCCGGCGGCGTGGAGGTAGTCCGCTCCCTCGGCCCGGACAGGTCCTCGACTACACCGGCACCGACTCCACGCGGTCCGACGGCCGCCCGCCGCCGCCTGACGCCGTCGCCCGCAGCGCCGACGTCCGCCCCGCGCGCCTCCTGCGCGAGGGCGGCACCTACATGTCGACCGATCTCGGCTACGGCTGGCAGAACCCGCTGCTCGCGCTCGTGCCGTCGCTCGGCGAGGGGCGGAGGGTGCGCTTCCCGATCCGCGGGCCCGCAAGGAGGACATCGAGTACTTCGGCCGGCTCCTCGAGGAGGGTCGGCTGCGTGCCGTCATCGACCGGCGGTACCCGCTCGAGCGGATCGTCGACGCGTATCGCCGCGTGGAGACCGGTCAGAAGATCGGCAACGGGGATCCGCCGGCGAGGCGCGGAGCCCGCAGCCGAAGCGACACGCCGCCGCAGCGCCTCCCGGTACGCTTGCCGCCCGGAACCGACCCCGACCCCGACCGCGAGGAACGATGGCGAAGGTCTACTACGAGTCCGACGGCGACCTCGGCGTGCTGCTCGGCCGCAAGATCGCGATCCTGGGCTACGGCTCGCAGGGCCATGCCCACGCGCTCTCGCTGCGCGACTCCGGCGCGGACGTCACGGTCGGACTGCGGCCGACTCGGAGGGCTGGAAGCGCGCCGAGAGCCACGGGATCACGCCCGTCACGCCGCAGGAGGCCGTCGCCGACGCCGACGTCGTGGGCCTCTTCGTGCCCGACCACGTGCAGCGCCAGGTGTGGGACGACGTCGTCGCCCCCGCGCTCAAGCCGGGCATGACCGTGCTCTTCGCGCACGGCTTCTGCATCCACTTCGGGCAGATCGTGCCGCCCGAGGACGTCAACGTGATCATGGTCGCGCCGAAGGGCCCCGGCCACCTCGTGCGGCGCCTCTACAGCGAGGGCGCGGGCGTGCCGG
Source organism: uncultured Actinomycetota bacterium (assembly GCA_963767885.1). Classification (GTDB taxonomy): domain Bacteria; phylum Actinomycetota; class Thermoleophilia; order Gaiellales; family F1-60-MAGs149; genus CAVYFW01. Next base: position 140,118 of record CAVYFW010000006.1, on the reverse strand, counting down.
CCCTCATCGCGATCTACCAGGACCCCTCCGGCAACGCGCGCGCGACCGCGCTGGCCTGGGCCATCGGCATCGGCGCCGCCCGCGCGGGCGTGCTCGAGACCACCTTCAGGGAGGAGACGGAGTCCGATCTCTTCGGCGAGCAGGCCGTGCTCTGCGGCGGCACCTCGGCGCTCGTGCAGGCGGCCTTCGAGACCCTCGTCGAGGCCGGCTACGCCCCGGAGATCGCGTACTTCGAGTGCCTCCACGAGCTCAAGCTGATCGTCGACCTCATGTACGAGGGCGGGCTCGACTGGATGCGCTACTCGATCTCCGACACGGCCGAGTACGGCGACCTCACGCGCGGCCCGCGCATCGTCGACGACCGCGTGCGCGCGACGATGAAGGAGATCCTCGCGGAGATCCAGAGCGGCCGCTTCGCGCGCGAGTTCGTCGAGGAGAACAGCTCCGGCCGCTCGATGATGAAGATGCTGCGCGAGCGCGCGGCAGCGACCGAGCTGGAGCAGGTCGGCAAGGGCCTGCGCGCGATGATGCCGTTCGTCTCGACGGCCCGCGAGAAGGCCGAGCAGGCGAAGTAGCGACCTAGGAGGCGGCGGCCCAGAGCGTGGGCGCCGCCTCCGGCACCACGCCGCGATAGGCGTGGCCGAAGAGCGCCGCGAGCGTGCGCGCCCGCGTGGGCCCGATGCCGCGCACCGCGCGCAGCTCCTGCTCGCCGGCGGCGACCAGCGCCGCCAGCGACCCGAAGCGCTCGAGCAGCCGGCGCGCGCAGACCGGGCCGATGCCGGGCAGCGTGGCGACGAGGGCCTCGAGCTGCTCGTCCGGGTCGACGGGCTTGCGGCCGCCGGGCGGCAGCAGCACGTTGCGCGGCGCGCGCCCCTCCTGCGCCGCGAGCGTGAGCAGCCACCCGGCGGCGTCCTCGGCGTCGCGGGCGCGGATCAGCGCCACGCCCTGACGCGCGACCCACGCCAGCGCGCCGCGCCGCGACTCCGCGCTGAGGGCGGTCGTCGAGCGGCCGACGACCAGCAGCGTCACCGCGGGATACGTCGCCGTCAGCGCCGCGAGGTGGCGGAACAGGCGGCCGTCGACGATGGCGGCGTCGAAGTCGTCGGCGCTGCGGCGCTGGATCGCGAGGCGGTCGGAGAGGACGTAGTCGGCGGCGAACAGCGTCCGCGTCTCGACGTCCGCGCCGCGGGCGCGCAGGGCGGCCGGGATCCCGAGCGGAGCTCGCGGCGATCGGCGATGACGTGCGGGACGCGACGTGTCCATGCGACCGACATTCATCCCTGCAAACACGGCTTTCGAGCCGGGTCTTCGTGCGCGCTCCGCACGTGCCCGCCGGCCGGCTCACCGACGCGGTCGGCGGCGGGAATACGCGGGGCTCAGCGGGGCGGCACGATGCCGGCCTCGACGCGGCGCAGGGCGCTGCGGAGGCTGGCGTCGCTCGACTCGGCCCGGTACAGCGGGCTGGTCGGCGAGCTCGGTCAGGATGCGCTGCAGGAGCAGGATCGCGGTCGGGTGCACCTCCGCCTCGGAGCGGGCGAGGTGGAACGCGATCGCGACCAGCTCGGCGCGGCAGGCGCGGATGCGGGCGTTGCGGGCGGCGTGCACCGGGTTGCTGGGCATCAGGCCCTCGGCCTCCAGCACGAGCTGGCCGACGGCGCGCGCGCCGTAGCGCGCGGGCCTCCGCGCGTCACGAGGCGGCTGGCGAGCGCCGCGACCTCCTCGATCGCGTACGCGGAGCGCTGCCGCACGAGCCGGCGACGAGCGCGTGGCGGTCGGAGCGGGCGAGCAGCGCGACCAGGAGGCCGACGACGGCGCCGAGCAGCGGCGGGAAGCCGTAGCGCGGCTGGCCGGCGATGACGAGCGTCAGGCCCGCGGCGGCGGCGATCCCGCTCCACACCAGCGCCTCGCGCGCGCGCACCGCGAGCCGGTCGAGCGCAGCGCGCGCCAGGTACGGATCGACAGCGTGCTCGTGGACCTGCGTGTGGTCCTCCATCCCGACCGACATCGGCATTTCGAGGCCTGAGCTACAGTCCGGACCGTGCCGCGGCGGCTGCTGGTCCTCCTTGCGCTCGGCGCCACGGCCCTGGCCCTGGGTGCCTGCGGTGGCGACGAAGATGCCCCCCAGACGGCTGGTCCGTCCGAGCTCGGCGGCGCCCGCCGCGACCGCGGATCCCTGCGGCGAGCGCGCCGGCCGACAGCGCGGCGAGCGCCCCCGCCGGCGCCCCGGCGAGGCACGCGCGACCGGCGACGGCGCCGGCGAGACGGCCGCCGCCGGCGCGCCGACGCTGCAGGAGCTGCTCGACCTGAAGGACGCCAACATCGTCACGCCCGACGTCGCGCTGCTCGGCGGCGCCGACTTCGCCACCGGCGTGACGACGCGGATCCCGTTCGCCGTCATCGACAAGGACAGCGGCGAGTCGGTCCGCCCGGACGGCGACAAGGCGGAGGTGTACCTCGCGCCGGACGCCGAGACGCCGGCCATCGGCCCGTTCGAGGCGACCTGGCGCAACCTCGAGGTGCCGGGCGCGACGTTCGAGCCGGGCATCCCCCACGCCGTGTGGACGCACGGAGGTCCCGCTGCCGGCGGAGGGCCCGTACTTCCTCGTCGCGAGCTACACCGTCGACGGCCAGCCGCGCAGCGCCAACACGGGCCTCAACGTGCAGCCCGCAGCAGGCGACGCCCGCCGTCGGCAGCCAGGCGCCGCCGAGCGAGACGCCCACGCTGTCCTCGACGAACGGCGACCTCGCGGCCCTGACCACGGCCGACCCGCCCGACACGTCGCTGCTCGAGCACTCCATCGCCGACAGCATCGCGGCCAAGACGCCGTTCGTCGTGACGTTCGCGACGCCGAAGTTCTGCCAGAGCCGCATCTGCGGGCCGATCGTGGACATCGTCCTCGACGTCCAGAAGCGCATGAGCGACACGCCGATGCGCTTCATCCACGCGGAGATCTACAAGGACAACAACCCCGAGCAGGCGTGGCGCCGTGGGTCACCGAGTGGGGGCTGGTGTCCGAGCCGTGGGTGTTCGTCGTCGACGCCAGCGGCAAGGTGACGGCGAAGTTCGAGGGCGCCGCGACCGCGGACGAGGTCGAGGCCGCGGCGCGGGCCGCGCTGAACGGCTGACGCCGCCCGGCGCTGACCCGCGCGACGGACGTCTCAGGAGCAGCGGCGGGCCGATCGAACTCCAGAGCAGCCTGATGCTGAACCATCGCCTGGCGCGGCGGCTGGCTGCAGGCGCACCTCGACTGGCTCGACCAGGTCGAGGCGGAGCTGGCGCCGCGGCCGCGGACGGCGCCGCGGCGGGGCCTAGCCTGCGCTAGATCTCGAGCGCCCGCCAGGCCTCGGCGGGCTCGAGCGGCGCGACGCGCGTGCGCAGCGCCTCGTGGAGCTCGCTGGCCAGGACCGCGGCCGCGTCGCGACCGGCGTCGGTGATGGCGGTCAGACCGGAGTGCGCCTGGCGCTCCGCGAACCCGCGCGCCTGGAGCGCGAGGGCGAGCTGCTTGGCCTGGCTCGGCGATGCCGCGACGCGGGCGGCCAGGGCCTGGGTGGGCGCGGGCTCGTCGAGCTCGACCAGGAGCAGGAGCATGTACGCCTCCATCGGCCGCAGGCGGTGGCGGCGGGCGACGTCGAGCATCGCACGGTCGGCGGCGCGGAGCGTGCGGACGAAGGGCGGGATCGTGCTGACGGGAGGGGCAGACAGGTGCAGTGTCACGCGGGGGTCCTAACGAGTCGGGGACAGTGACGAGACCGGTCGTTCTACAAGGACGTTTCGAACGGATCCACGTTCGGGTTTAAACGCCGTCGCAATCCGACCGTCCGATTCGTGCGCAGCCGGCCACGGATCCGGTCTGATCGGGGGGTCCGCGCCCCGGACCGCGTGTACCGTCGTGGCGTGAGCGACGGAGTCCGGGACGGGCGGCGCGCGATCACCGCGGCGATGGTGATGGCCGGGCTGGTGCCGCTGCTCGTCGGCGCCGGCGTCGGCATCCACGACGAGAGCGGCGCGCGGCTGGAGACCTCGGCCGCGCTGCTCTGGGGCCTGTGGCTGGGCGGACTGCCGCTCGCGGCGACCGTGGTCGCGCTACGCAGGGCCGAGCGGCGCACGCAGGTCGGCCGCCTCGTCGCCCTCGTCGCGATGGCCGCGGTGGCAGTCGGCGTCGTGGCGTGGCTCGCCATCGTCGACGACGACATCGTCGGCATCGCGCTGCTCTACATCCCGCCCCTGCAGGCTCTGATCTGGCTGGTGCAGGGCGTCGCGCTGCGCGTGCACGGGCGCGGCGCCGTGTCGGCCTAGCGAGCGCCGGCGGGACGTCCGGGCGCCGTCAGCCCGGGAAGGCGACGACCGTCGCCGTGAAGCCGTGCAGGTGGTTGCGACCGCCGACGGGGCCGATCTCGCCCTGGCAGAAGAGGCCCGCGGCCGGCGCGTGCAGGAGGTCGTCGACGACGCCGGCATCGTGGTCCGGCGCGCCGAACATGCGCCGCCCGCGCCCGTTGCAGGAGAAGACGAGGGCGCCGCCGGCCGGCTGCAGCTCGGCGACGAGGTGCCGCAGCTCGGTCGTCGCGCTGAGCGCGTCGCGCACGTGGAAGCGGAAGGTCTGCCCGACGCGCGGGACGTCGCCGACCAGGAGTCCGTCGGTCTCGGCGTCGCGCCCGAGGATCACCCGCACCAGGAAGTCGCCGACGCCGTACTCCGGGCGGTTCTCGTCGATCACGAGCCCGGCCAGGAGGCCCTGCGACACGAGGGCGCGGTCGGCCGCGTCGAGGCCGGCCACGAGCTCGCGCAGCCGCTCCAGGGGCGGCCGCCCGCCGAGCCCGAGGATGGCGTTGCCGTCGGCATCGGTGACCACGAGCTCCGGGCCGATCGGCCGGCAGCCCTGCGAGACCGCGACGCGCAGGCCGGACGCGGCGACCACGGCGCCGACCGCGCCCTCCGTCAGCACCTCGCGGCCGAGCAGGAGCCGCGCGGCGCCTGGCGCCCCACCGCCGGCCAGCCCGCCGGCGACGGCGAGCGCCGGGCGCCTCGTCCGCCAGCCCGTGCAGCAGCTGGTCGGCGGGGAAGGTGTACGGGTCGGCGAGCAGCAGGCAGACCGCATCGGCGCCGAGCGGCGCGTCCTCCGGCCAGCCCACGATCGCGCGCCCGTCCTCCGCGCCGACCGTGCGCAGCGCGAACGGCGCGACCTCGCCGTCCTCGAGGCTCGCGAGCCACACGGAGACCGCGGGGCCGCTGCTCGATCTCGCGCGCCGTGCCGATCACGCCGTCCGCGGCGACGGCGCCGACCAGCGGCACGTCGCCCACGGCGTCGAGCACCGCGGCGGCGATGTCGGCCGCCGCGTCGCCGTGGTCCGGCGAGGCCACGACCCAGGCCAGGTCGGGGTCCACGCCGTCCAGGCCGGCGAGCGCCTGCGCGGCGGCTTCGGCCGCGGCAGGCAGCGTGCGCGGGTCGGTCGAGAGGCCGGCGCCATACCGGTTCACGGCCTGGATCCTACCCCCCGGCGGGCGCGAGGGCCCGTGCTACGGTGGGCGGCCCTCACGCGAAAGGACGCACGGTGCCGACCACCGCGACGATCGAGACGACCAAGGGCACGATCGAGGTAGAGCTCTTCGCCGACGACGCCCCGAAGACGGTGCAGAACTTCGTCGACCTGGCCGGCAAGGGCTTCTACGACGGGCTCGACGTTCCATCGCGTGATCCCGGACTTCATGGTGCAGGCGGGTTGCCCGAAGGGCGACGGCACCGGCGACGCCGGGTACAAGTTCGAGGACGAGGACAGCGGCCACCGGGTCGTGCGCGGCGCGCTGGCGATGGCCAACGCCGGCCCGAACACGAACGGCTCGCAGTTCTTCATCGTGACGGCCGACGAGTGCCCGTGGCTCGACGGGCGCCACACCGTCTTCGGCCAGGTGACCGGCGGGCTGGACGTCGTCGACGCCATCTCCGAGGTCGACCGCGACGCGCGCGACCAGCCCCGCGAGGCGGTCAAGATGACGAAGGTCGCGACCTCGCAGGCCTGACCCGCTACGGCGCGACGCGCGCGCCGGAGTCCAGCACCAGCGCCTCGATCTCGCCCGTGTCGAGGCGCGCGATCACGTCCTCGACGCGGCCGCCCGACTGCGAGCGGCCGAGCACGGTGCTCAGCCCGACGCCGTCGCGGCGGTAGAAGTCGATCTCGTCGACGAGGTGGAGCGGCGACTCGACCTCGATGCCCGAGGGCCCGACCGCCGCGACCGCCGCCAGCGGCAGGAAGCGCTCGCCGTCGGCGCACGCGACCGAGAAGCCCGCGACGCGCCGCACGCGGCCGTCGAGGATCACGTCCGTGATGCGGCCGATGGTCTGCCCGTCCGCCATCACGGTCCGCAGCCGGACGCGGTCGCGTCGCAGCGCGAGGGCGCCGCAGCGGTCGCGCGGGAGCCCGAGCGGCCGGCGGGAGGGAAGCATCGTGGCCATACGCTCACGGTATGGGCGGGTCGGTTGAGCGACGGTGGACAGCACACATCGGTTTGGTAACGGGGCCCGCTGGATCGGGCCGACGATGCGTCAGGTTCCAGCGGGAATGCCGGCTGGAACCGATGCGCAGCGCCCCGCGCCCTCGCCGAGCGCCTGCCGCGCGGACTCGCCGAGCGTGAGGTCGAAGCGCAGCCGCGTGTAGCCGCCGCGGTAGGACACGACGCGCGTCATGCCGTCGTCGCCCTCCATCACGCAGACGGCGTTCGGATCGCTGGCGACCCAGTAGGGCGTGAAGCGGATGCGCAGGTCGTAGAGGCCCGGCGCCGGCAGGTTGAGCGCGATCGACGTGCGATCGATCATCAGCACGCGCGGCGTGGCGGCGGAGGCGACGGGCCCGCCCGGCCCGGTCGTCGCGGTCAGGAGCGGCGTCGGGTCGGGCAGCTCGAAGAGCTGCACGTTGGGGTCGCTGCGCGGCACCAGGCGCAGCCCGCCGTGCCCGGGCGAGCGCAGGATCTCGGCCTCGCGGCGCGACGAGTAGTCGAGCTGCTCGTTCGGGAGCAGCACGTAGCGCACGCCGAGCGAGCGCAGCCACGCCTGGTACGAGCTCGCGTCCAGGTGCCCGAGTACAGCGGCCGGTTGACCGGGAAGTCGTCCTGGCGGAACCAGCCGCGCGTGATCGGGATGTCGTGCGAGGCGAGGTAGTAGCTCTCCCAGTGGCCCCACGTGCTGACGACGTGCACGCGGTACTCGACGCTCGAGCGGTCGGGATCCTGCAGCCAGGCCACGGAGCGCTCCCAGAAGGCCGCGTCGTCGGCGCGCACCGCGAGCCCGCCCTCGAGGTCGCGCGACACCGGGATGACGTGGCCGGTGACGGCGACGGCGATCACGGCGACGCGCGAGCAGGCGCGGGCGGAAGCGGAGGTCGCCGAGCAGGAGCAGCAGCGTGGGCAGCGAGATGTACTCGACGAGGCGCGCGACGTTGCCGCCGACGCCGCTCGGGTAGATCGCGACGGCGACGCTGGCCACGAGGTAGGCGACGAGCGGGCCGGTCAGGAAGCCGAGCCGGCCGCTGCGGCGCGCGAGCATCACGCCGACCACGCAGAACAGCGCGACGCCGCCGAGGTCGAGCAGCGGGTACGGGAACTGCGCCCGCCGCTCGGGAAGAGCCGCAGCACGACGACCTCGCCGAGACCGGCCAGCAGCACGCCCGCCGCCGCCAGCGCGCATGCGCGTGGAGGCGAAGAGGGCGCGGCAGGCTGACGGCGCAGCCGGCCAGGACGATGGCGAGGAAGAGGAAGGCGAGCGGGCTCGCGAGCAGCGCGGCGACGGCCGCCAGCAGGCCCGCCAGCGGCCGGCCGTGCAGCCACAGGAGCAGCGACACGAGCGCCGCCAGCATGCCCAGGCCGAACGGGTACTGCCCCGCGATGAGCACGGTCGGCCAGACGACCGCGAAGACGATGATCGCGGCCTGCGGCTGGCGTCCGCCGAGGCGGTGGGCCAGCAGCGCGAAGGCCGCCGCGCAGCCGATGACGGCGCCGACCGCGACCGTCGCCTGCCCGAGCGCGGCGGCGAGCGGGTAGTAGAGCACGCTGTAGTTGACGAGGTCGTAGCGCCCCGCGTACCAGTAGTTGTCCCAGATGCGCCAGCCCTGCTCCTCGAAGGCGCGCGTGTGGTACAGGTGCGCGGCGGCGTCGACCCCGGGCGGGCCGACGGAGAGGATCAGCGACGCGATGAGCCCGGCCAGGACGGCCGCGATCAGCGCGTCGCGCCCCACGCGGCCGAGCCGCGGAAGCGCGACGGGCGCGCTCTCGACGGCGATGGCCCGGTCGCGGACCGGTACCACGAGCGCCGAGACGCGCTCGCACTGGACGTTCTGGGATCGACATTCAGGCGGAGGCCCGTGCTGGCCGGGGGAGCGCCAGGACCTCCGGTCAGGGTACCAGCCCCACACGTTCCCCCACACGAGGGAGGCCGAAACGGCCCGGGGCCGGCACCATTCGTCCCGTGAGCACGACGACCCTGTTCCGGATCGCTGGGACCACCCAGCAAGCCGCGGCGCCCGCGAGGGCCGGCCGCGCCATCCGGTAGGGAACCGTCCCTCCAGGAACCGGCCGAACCCCTCCGGGCCCGACCTCGGCGAGCGCCGTCCGCGCACGCCGGCGGCCCGCGGTGCCGGCTCCTCCCCCGAGCCTTCCCCCTCTCGCTCCGCTTCCCGCCTGGCGCGCGCTGGATCGCTCCCCCGCTCCGCCGCCGCGCCCCACCCCGGGCCGCGAGCGCGGACGGCGCACACGCCGCACGCCTTCCCCCTCTCAGCCTCCCCTTCCCCTCTCGCCTCTCCCTCCCGTTCGCTCGTTCTCTCCCCTGTTGCGACCCGGCCGGCTCCCTCCGCGCCGGGTCGCAGCGGTTTTCAGACCGTAGGATGCGAGCGTGCCCGCGGCGCTCCAGCTCGACGGCGTGGTCAAGCGCTACCGCTGGCGCGGGCGGGCCGTGCTGGACGGCGTGACCGCGGCGGTCGAGCCGGGGGCGCTGGTGGCGCTGCGCGGGCCGAACGGCAGCGGGAAGTCCACGCTCCTGCGGGTAGCCGCCGGCGCCGCGCAACCGACCCGTGGACGCGTGCGGCGGGCGGCGCGGGTCGGCTACGTGCCCGAGCTGGGCGGCGACGCGACGGGCCTCACGGCGCGCGCGACGCTGCTCCACCGCGCGCGGACGGCCGACGGGCCGCGGGCGTCCGCGGTGCGCGCGGCCGCGGATGCGGCGGAGCGGCTGGCGCTCGGCGACGACGTGCTCGCGCAGCCGCTCGCCGCGCTCTCCAAGGGCCAGCGCCAGCGCGTCGCGATCGCCGCCGCGCTGACCGGCTCGCCGGCGCTGCTGGTGCTCGACGAGCCGTGGTCGGGCCTCGACGCCGGCGCCGCCGCAGCGCTGGACGGGCTGCTGGCGGACTGCCGGCGCGCGGGCGTGGCGGTGCTCGTCGCCGACCACCGCCCCGAGGGGGCGGCGGCGCCCGACGCGGTCTGGCGGCTGCACGACGGCCGCCTCGAGCTCGGCGCGGGCGTCGCGGGCGAGGGGCGCGTGCACATCGCGGCGACGTCGCCTGCGGGCGAGGCGATCGAGCTCGACGTCGCTCCGGGCGACGTCGACGACACGTTGCGCCGCCTGCTCGGCGAGGGCCACCATATCCGGCGGGTCGGAGGATGACCGCCGTGCGTGCGCTGCTCGCGGCCGTCGCCTACCACGCGGCGACCCTCGTGCGCTCGCGGCGGATCGTGCCGCCGCTGGCCGGACTGCTGCTCGTCGTAGCGGGCGTCTACGCGTACAGCCCGGACCCCGTCGCCGGCAGCACCGCCACGACGTCGTTCCTCCTCTTCCCGCTCGCAGCGTGGCTCGCGGTGGCCATCGCCGCCAGCGAGGGACCGGCCCAGCGCGACGTCACGGCCACGGCGCTCGGCGGCCCGCTTCGCGCCGCCGCCGCACGCTTCGCCGCCGGCGTGGCGCTCGGCGGCGCCGGCGTCGCGATCCTCGTGCTCGGTCCGGTGGCGATGCGCGCGTTCGACCGGCCGCTGACGGTCGGCGACCTGCTGATTGCGACCTGGATCCACCTCGCCGCCCTGCTCGCCGGTCTCGCCCTCGGCGGCCTCGTCGCACCGCCCGTGCTGCGGCGCCCGGGCGCCGCGATGGCGCTCGCGGTGACGGTCTGGGCGCTCGGCGTGCCGGTCAACGCCGTGGCGTCGGACGCTCCGTCGGCCGCGCGCCCGCTCCTGCACTCCGCCGCCCCACAGGTCTACGCGGCCGAGGCTATCGGCGGCGCGAGCGCCTGGCCCGGCGCGGCGACGCTCCTCGCGGCGGGCGCCGCGGGCCTGGCGTTCGCCGCGGTCGGCCTCGCGGCGGCCGCGGTCGTGCAGCGCTGGCGCTGACCTACCGCGAGCAGGTGCCGCTCCAGGAAGGCCGCGACCTGCGGGTACGCGTCCAGCCGGTTGGGCAGCCGCACCAGGCCGTGCCCCTCGTCGTCGTAGCGCAGGTACTCGACCTCGCGGCCGCGCTCGCGCAGCGCGGTGACGATCTGCTCGGCCTCCTCGACGGGGACGCGCGGGTCGTTGGCGCCGTGGATGACCATCAGCGGCGTGACGATGGCGTCGACCTTGGCCAGCGGCGAGATCGACTCCAGGAACGTCGCGGTGCGTCTCCAGCGAGCCGTACTCCGCCTCGCGCAGCGCCCGCCGGTACGCGCCCGTCCGCTCCAGGAAGGTGACGAAGTTGGCGATGCCGACGACGTCGACGGCGGCGCGCCACAGGGTCGGGTGCTCGGTGATCGCCGCGAGCGTCATGTAGCCGCCGTAGGAGCCGCCCATCACGCCGACCGGGACGCCCCGCTCCGCGCCCAGGTGCGCGGGCGAGGGCGGCGAGGTCGGCGACCGAGTCGAGCCGGCTTCTCGACGTCGTCCAGGTGCTCGTAGGTGCGGCCGTAGCCGGTCGAGCCGCGCACGTTCGGCGCCGCCACGGTCAGCCCGCGCGCGACGAGGTACTGGACCACGGCGTTGAGCGCCGGGCCGCTCCTGCGACTCCGGCCCGCCGTGCACCCAGCACAGCGTCGGGGCGTCGCGCGGGCCGTAGCGCAGGTAGGGCACCTCCAGGCCGTCGAAGCTCTCCACGCGCTCGAGCTCCGGGCGCTGGAAGGCGTCGGCGCCCGAGGCCGCCGCGGGCCGAGCGCGTGACGCGGCGCGGCAGGCGGTCGGGCTCGACCACCCACACGTCGGTCGTGTCGTCCGGCTGCGAGACGTGCAGCGCCAGCGCGCTCGCCGTCGGGCGAGAAGGCGAGGCCGCCCGGGACGCCGTCGGGCAGCCCGCCGACCGGCTCGCCGTCCAGCACGCGCGCCCGTAGCCCTCCTCGTTGACCGTCTAGGCCCGCCGCTCGCCGTGGACCGCGATCTCCTCCACGTCGGCGGTGTCGGGCGTGAGGAACTCGGGCTCGGCCGTCGCGCAGCACCGCCAGGCGCCGGAACTCCGAGCCGAGGTCGGTCGCGCACAGCACCGAGCCGTCGGGCAGCAGGTGGGGCGAGCCGTACTGCACGTCGCCCTCGTGCGGCGTCAGGTGCTCGACCTGCGCCCGTCGCCGGATCGACGAGGTAGAGCGTGTGGTCGGCGTTGGAGAAGGCGCGCACCACCAGGATGCCGCGCTCCGTCCAGTCGGCCGCGATGCTCCAGCCGCCGGGCTGCGCGACCTCGCGGCGCTCGCCCGTCGCGAGATCGACGACGGCGAGGTCGAAGTCCACGCCGTTGCGGGCCGTGTGGGTGAAGGCGAGGCGCGTGCCGTCCGGCGAGAAGGCGCCCAGCCGGTGGATGGCGTCGGCGTCGGCCAGCGGGCGCTCGGGCTCGGCGAGGTGCAGCCGGTGGCGCTCGTCGCCGCCGACGTCGCGCTCGAAGGCCAGGACGCTGCCGTCGGGCGCCGGCCAGCTGGCCGCCGACGCGCTCGGTGCCGAACGTCAGCTGGTCGGGCCAGCCGCCGCCCGCGGGCAGGGCCCAGCCTGCGGGATGCCGGTGATGCCGGTGAGGAAGGCGAGGCGTGCGCCGCGGTCGAGCCACTGGGGCGAGCTGGCGGCGCGCACCTGCAGGAAGGCGCGGATCGAGGGGAGTCACGGGGCTGGATGGGCAGGATCCCCCTCGCAGGCCGGGCAGCCGCGCGGCCTCGTGCCGTGAGGAAAGTCCGGACACCACAGGGCAGGGTGCTGGGTAACTCCCAGGCGGGGAAACCCGACGGAAAGCGCAACAGAAAGCACACCGCCGATGTGACCCCTCGGGGTCGCAGGCAAGGGTGAAACGGTGCGGTAAGAGCGCACCAGCGGCCCGGTGACGGGTCGGCTCGGCAAGCCCCACCCGGTGCAACGCCAAGCAGGGACGACGACGCTGCCCGCCGAGTCCCAGGTCGGCGGCACGAGCGAGTCGGAGACGGCCCGCCTAGATGGATGGCTGCCCGCGACAGAATCCGGCTTACAGGCCTGCTACCAGGAGCCCCGCCTCGGCGGGGCTTCTCAGTTTTCGCCGGGTCGACGACCACGCGAGTGTCGGGAACGCGTAGACCTGCGCACTACCCGACCAACGTGCGCACATCTCCGCCTTCAACCAGCAACGTGCGCACCCCCCGTCGGATCGCGATTCGGGCCTCCGCTCCGGCTAAGGTTGCAGGGCGCTGTTCCAGCGGGGACTGCAGGCGCCCGATCCAGCAAAGCGGGGTGCGCCGGCTCTTCGATGACTCGGAGGTCGGAGAGAAGGCCGCGGCGGCGAGGCTCATCGAAGGGGGTGGACGGCACGCGTAGCCGACGCGCTCCTGACATGAGGCGCTGGACGGCATCATCAGAGGACGTAACGCCTCGCCGATCGAGCATCCGCGCTCTTGTCCCTCGCGACTCAACTGCCTCTGCTGCGATCGAGCCCGTAGAGACCTTGCCGCGCGCCGCTAGCTCTGACCGTCGCCCGGTGCAAGGGCGGCGGCATGGTCGAGCACCCAGCGGTGCATTGCGGCCCACCATGCCGCGCTCTCGCGCCGCCCTTCGCGTCGTAGACGCTCGGTGGTGATCGCGACCTGCCGGGCGATCTCGGCCAGCAGAGCGGGGTCGACCGGCGCGCCGTATGCCGCGGCGGCGAGTTCGAGACGGCGGCGCTGGTCATCGAGTGCGATGTCCACGTTGCCGAGGTCGAGCCAGAGAAACAGGCCGTAGGCGAGGTCGTCGAGGCGGCGACCGGGTGCGGCGGCGTCGAAGTCGATCAGCGCGGCCGGGCGGCCGTCGCGCAGGACGGTGTTGCACGGGGAGACGTCGCCGTGGCAGACGACCTCGGCGCCGGCCGCCAGCGGCGAGCCGCCGGTGGCGTCGTGGAAGCGGCGGAGAAGCCGGAACTGCGTCGGCCAGCTGTTGGTCGGTAAACAGGCCGAGGTCCGCGGGCACCTCGCCGGGCAAGAACGACAGCACCTCCCGGCCCTGCTCATCCAGTCCGAGCAGCCTCGGCGCTGCGTCGAAGCGAACCGCTTCAAGGTGCACCAGCAGCTGGTGGACGAACGCGCTGTGCGGGCCAGTCGGCCGTCGAACGGTATCGCCGACCCGAACCACGCCGGGTGTGACCCGACCTCCGGACAGCGGCTGTTCCTGGCCTCTGACCACCGCCGACACGCTAGCGGGACCGTGGCGCACGGCTACGATCGAGCCATGTTGGTGGAGGTCTTGTCGTTCGAGGGCTGCCCACACACCGCCGCCGCCATCGAACTCGCCCAACGGGTGGTGGACGAGGCCTCCGTCCTGGCCGCGGTTCGCGTCGTGAACGTCAGGGACGCGGACACCGAGGCCTTTCGGTTCCTCGGCTCGCCCTCGATCCGGGTCGAGGGTCGCGACGTCGAGCCCGGGGCCGACAATCGCCGTGACTACGCGTACGGCTGCCGTCTCTACCGCACATCCGACGGCCTGCGGCCGCTGCCGGAAGCCGGCTGGCTGCGCGAGGCGCTGACAGCGCCGCAACCAACGGCGAGCCGTGGGGGTTCGCTACTCGCTCCGCGCGCTGAAGGTCTCGGCCCGCCCGCAGCAGGAACGGGTGGAGGCCGCACTTGGCCAGTATACCCCCTGCGGGTATCTTCCGTCGCAACCAGATACCCCCTATAGGTATCCGGATTCGACCAAGTTGCTCGGAAGGAGCCGACGATGGAACCCCGTTCTCCTCGCCGTTGGTGGGCGCTGCTCGTGCTCGCCGCCGCGCAGTTCATGGTCATCATGGACACCTCGATCATCGGGGTCGCCCTACCCGACATGCAGGCCGATCTCGGCTTCTCCCAGGACAACCTCTCCTGGGTCTTCAACGCCTACGTCATCGCCTTCGGCGGCCTGCTGCTGCTCGGCGGACGGCTTGTCCGACCTCCTCGGCCCCGACGGGTCTTCGCCGCCGGCTGGGTCGTCCTCGTCGCCGGCTCCGCGCTCGCCGGTCTGGCCGACACCACCAGCGTCGAGATCGCTGCTCGTGCGATCCAGGGCGCTGGCTCGGCGTTGATCGCACCGTCGGCGCTGACGCTGCTGATGATGCTCTTCGCCGGCGAGCCGCGCGAGCTCGGCAAGGCCATGGCCGTCTACGGCGCCGCCGCACCCGCCGGCGGCACCGCGGGCGTGTTCCTCGGCGGCGTGCTCACCGAGTGGGCCGACTGGCCGTGGGTCTTCTTCGTGAACATCCCCATCGGCCTCGCCGTCCTGCTCGCCGTGCCCGCCGTGCTGCCGCGCACCACCGGCCAGCGTGGCTCGATCGACATCACCGGCGCGCTCGCGGTCACCGGTGGTCTTGCGCTGACGGTGCTCGGCATCGTCCGCGCCCCGATGGAAGGCTGGACGTCGCCCGAGACGCTCGTCTCCCTCGCCGCCGGCGCGGTCCTGGTCGCCACCTTCGTCCTCAGCCAGCGCGTGCGTCGCAAGCCCCCCTGATGCCGCTCGGCATCTGGCGCCGTCCGAACCTCGCCGCCGCCAACGTCTCCATGGCGCTCCTCGGCGCCGCGTGGATCCCGATGTGGTTCTTCCTCAACCTGTACCTGCAGCAGGTGCTCGGCTACGGCGCCTTCGAGAGCGGCGCGGCCCTCCTGCCGATGACCGTCACGATCATGCTGCTGATGGTCGGCCTGACCGGCCGTCTGATGGCCCGGTACAGCCTCAAGAGCCTGATCGCGACCGGCACCGCGCTGCTCGCCGTCGGCCTGGCGTGGCTCTCGCTCGTCCCGGCGGACGGCAGCTACGCCACCGATGTCCTGCCCGGCTCGCTCGTCGCCGCCGTCGGCATGTCGCTGGCCTTCATCCCGGCCCTGATGAGCGCCATCGGCGCCGCGCGGCCAGAGGAGGGCGGGCTCGCCTCCGGCATCGTCAACACCACCTACCAGGTCGGCTCGGCGCTCGGCCTCGCAGTCATGACCGCCGTCGCCAGCTCGCAGGGCGCCGACCAGCTCCGCGACACCGAGGCGCTCACGGACGGCTTCCAGGCCGCCTTCCTCGGTGCCGCCGGCGTCGCCGCCGTGGGCGTGATCCTTACGCTCGCGCTCCTCCGCCGCCCGCGTCCGACGCCGGCGACCGACGTCGAGACCGCCGACGAGCCACGGGAAACGGTCGCGGCGTAGGCCCGCAACTCACGGACGACCACGGAGAGGCGCCCGTATCGGGCGCCTCTCCGGCGTTCGCGAACGAGCGCCGCGATGGCGACCGCCCGCCCGTTCTCATCAGCTCAGGCCGCTCGCGGCCATGGCATCGCGCCGACGCTCGTACTCATCGACGTCGATCTCGCCCCGGGCGAGGCGTCGGTCAAGCGGCATGCACGCGGCCACTCCCTCGCGCCTCTACCCGACCTTGCGCCCGTCTCGCCCGGGTCGTATCATCGCCGCCCCGCGCGATCCGGACCGGCGGGAGGCGGCGCAGTCCGAGGGAATCGCACGCCCTCGGAGGACGTCAAGCGAGGCCGCCGGCACGCCGCGCTGGGCGATCCGCGCGCGCCCTGCAAGGAGGTTCCCACCGTGTCTCAGATGTTTCCCACTGACACCAGCAACCTCGAGCCAGCCCAGCCCTCGACGGTCGTCGATCTATCCGACGGCGACGTGTTCGAGCTGCGCATCGCGCCGGTCGCCAAGCAGCTCGGTGAGCACACGGTGCGCATGCTCGGGTACAACGGCTCGATCCCGGGGCCGACGCTCCGCGTCCGCGAGGGCTCCGAGATCACGGTGAACGTGGTCAACGAGGGCGACCTCGAGGCGACCGTGCATTGGCACGGACTCCGTCTGGAGAACGCGTCCGACGGTACCCACGAGACGCAAGCGCCGATTCCGATCGGCGGCAGCTACTCCTGCCGTGTGCAGTTCCCCGATCCGGGCGCGTACTGGTACCACCCCCACATCCGGGAGGACTACGCCCAGGACATGGGCCTGTACGGGAACGTCCTCGTGGTGCCGGCCGATGAGGGGTACTGGCCCCGGGCGCACCGCGAGCTACCGGTCACGCTCGACGACGTGCTGCTGGAGGACGGGCGGCTCGCGCCGTTCGGCGACGAAACCACACACGTGGCCATGGGCCGGTTCGGGAACGTCCTGCTGGTCGCGGGCGAGCCGCATCTGCATCTGCAGGCCCGGCACGGCGAGGTCATCCGCTTCCACCTCACGAACACCGCCAACACCCGCGTCTTCAACGTTGGCGTGCGCGGCGGACGCATGAAGCTCGTAGGCGGCGACAGCGGTCGCGTCGAGGACGAGCAGTTCGTCGAGAGCGTCGTGCTGGCACCGTCCGAGCGGGTCATCGTGGACGTGCTGTTCGACACCGCGGGAAGCGCGGTGCTCGAGCACCGGACTCCGCAGCACACCTACACACTGGCCACGGTCGACGTGTCCGACGAGGTCGCGCAGCCGCCGCTCCGCGAAGCGTTCGAGACCCTGCGGCACAACGACGAGTGGAACGCTGAGCGCGCTGCGCTGGAATCGTGGGCCGCCGCCGAGCCCGACAAGACGCTCGCGTTCGTGGCCGAGATGGACATGGGCGGGCCAGCCGAAGGCGAGGCCGTGATCTACGTCTGCCCGATGCACCCCGACGTCACGAGCGAGCAGCCCGACCGGTGCCCGAAGTGCGGCATGAAGCTGCTCGCGCAGGCTCTGCCCACCGGCTACGTCTGCCCGATGCACCCCGACGTGACCAGTGACCAGCCGGACCGCTGCCCGAAGTGCGGCATGAAGCTGGTCGCCGCGCACCTGGTCGCACAGGGCGGCGAGCATCACGACCACGCACACGAGCACCGCACGAGGAGGGCGAGGAACACGCCCACGGGCACGAGCACGCGCATTCGGGCGGCATCGAGTGGGAAGACGACATGGTCGAGGTCAACCGCCTGACGACGCCGGCCAACACGCGCTGGATGCTGGTCGACCGGTCGACGGGAGCGGAGAACCACGCGATCTCCTGGCAGTTCCGCGTCGGCGACCGAGTGAAGCTGCGGCTGGTGAACGAGATGGACTCGGACCACCCGATGCACCACCCGTTCCATGTCCACGGGGCCGGACGATTCCTCGTCATCGCCCGTGACGGCGACGTGGAGCAGAACCTGGTCTGGAAGGACACCGTGCTCGTGCGAACCGGCGAGGTCGTCGACATCCTGCTCGACGTCACCAACCCGGGCCGCTGGATGGCGCACTGCCACATCGCCGAGCACCACGAGAGCGGAATGATGTTCAGCTTCGACGTCCTGCCCGCTGCCGAGTAGGCAGGGTCCGTGAGCGCCGAGGAGCAACCACCGTGACGGCTCATGGGACGTCGCCGGCCGAGCCGACTCGACGACCCGCGTTCGACCTCGTACGACGTCGTCGTGATCGGCGGCGGCCAGGCCGGCCTCGCCATCGGCTATCAGCCGGCCGGTCTCACCAACGATCCTGGCCGCCTCGAACCCGGTCTAACCGAGCCCGCCGGCAAGCTCAAGCACGGTGTCTCCCGCCTCCGAGGGAAGCTCCCGCAGCATCCATTCCTCGGACCGGGGTCGCGACCTTCTCGACGTCGGCCCGGCGGCGCTTCCGGGTGGGCGCGATCGCCTGGGCGATCTCGTAGATCACGCGCTTCTGCTCACCGAGCGTTTCTATGCTCATGGCTTCTCGTTCGCGTCGTTTGATCTCGGCGGGTTGCCAGGTAGCGAGCCACGCTAGGAGCGCGCCGCCGACCGGGCAATCGGGAGCTCTCCCCATGCGACCAGCCCGTGCTCCATCGCGAACAGGGTTGCCGCAGCACGGGAGGAGACGCCGATCTTGCGGTAGGCGTTCTGGATGTGCCGGTCGGCGGTCTTGACCGAGATTCCGAGCGCCCGCGCGACCTGCTTGGTCTGCAGGCCGCGGGCGAGCATGGCGACCACCTCGGCCTCGCGGTCGGTGAGCCCGGCCGGCCGCTCGAGGCGTGGGGCTCGCTGGCCGGCGGACTCGAGCACGGCGGCGACGGCGTCAGGGTCGAGCCGTCCGGCGCTCGCCTCCTCGGCGAGGACCTGCGCCGCCCGCTCGGGCGGAAGCGGGTCGCGATGCGGTCGCGGCTCGGTCATCGCGTGGTACGCGTCGGCCGCGGCGAGCAGCCGCGCCGGAACGCCGAGCTCCGCGCCGGTCGCCCGCCGGTGATAGCCGGATCCGTCGAGGCGCTCGTGATGAGCCTCCGCGATCGGCGATAGCGCCGAGAGAAACGGCGAGCGCGAGAGGACGCGCTCGGTGTGGTAGGGGTGCAGGCGCACCTGCTCCCACTCATCCGCCGTTAGCGGCCCGGGCTTCTGCCAGATCCGCGCGTGGACCGCGACCCGGCCGAGGTCGTGAAGAAGCCCCGCCCGTCGGATCGCCGCCGCACCCACCGCGTCGATCCCGCAGGCGTGCGCCGCCGAACCGGCGAGCTCGGCGACGCCGGCCGAATGGCCGGCGAGGTACGGCGAGATCAGGTCGGCGAAGTTCCCCATCGCCGCAAGCGCCCGATCGAGAGCCTCGGCCTCCAACACCAGCGCGGGGAGCGGCTCCGAGGCGAGGACCTCTTCCCACGCCGAGGTGCCCGCCTCGAGCGCGAGGATCTTCGAAGCGTCGTCGACGAGACAGGCTGCGACCTCCGGGTCGAACGCGTGCCCGGCGCGCTCGCGCACGAGGTCGCGCGCGTGCTCTGCGCCGCCAAGAAGGCGCTGGAACGCGGCGTCTGTCGCGACGTGGACGATCCGCATCGGCAACGGGATCTCCTCGCCCTTGGCCCGGCGCAGCGGACCCTTGCCGTCCCAGCGTTCGGTCAGGTGGGCGAGGAGACCCGGCACCGAAGGGGGAGCGCCGACTCGATCCGCCAGCATTCCCGCGACCTCGCAGGCTGCGCTGAGGGAGGGACGCGTTTCGCGAGCCATCCTGGGAAGCCGGCGAGCGGTTTGCAGCGTGCGAACGAGCGCCGGGCTGCCGGGATCGGGCAGCGCGCGGAGCAGCCCCGTGAGGACGTCTCGCGCAGACCCGTACATGAGCGGGTTGAAGCTCGTGGTCAGCGAGCCGCCGAAGACCTCCGCGGCGACGTGGGCCTCGGTCGTACAGCCGGCGTGGGAGAGCAGGCAGGCGTAGTAGGTCTCGGAGGCGCTCCGTCGGTCGATGCCCAGCCTGTCGGCGAGGCGCATCGCGATCACCGTCGTCTGCAATCCGTGCTCGAACGGAAAGGCCATGCCGAGGTCCGTCGCCAGGCAAAGCGCCGCGATCAGCTCGGCCGTGCGTACTCGCTCGTTGCCCTGCGGCTGGGCAGCCATTCCGCGGCAGTATCCCTCGCCCTGGCCTCGCTGACCCTGCCGCGCCTTGGGGAGAACTCCCGATTGGCGGCATCGCCGCACGCTCCTAGCTTCCCTTCACGAGCGCGTCGACCGCAGCGAACGCGGTAGACGCCGAGCAAGGGAGGCCATGATGGCGAGCACTGCGACCACAACCACCTCGGAGAGCACCCGGACCGAGCGCTACCTGGAAGCCGAACGCAGGTTGTGGGAGCACTACGGGCTCGAGCCCAAAGCACGATTCGTCGACCTCGACGCGCCGACTGCGCGCCTGCGCGTGCTGGAGGTCGGATCGGGCGAGCCCGTGCTCTTCGTCCACGGCACGGTCGGGCCGGGTGGGTGGGCGTCGCTGATCAGCGAGCTCCCCGGCTTTCGCTCGATCGTCCTCGAGCGGCCCGGCTGGGGGCTGAGCTCGGCGATCGACTTCTCGGGGCAGGACTACGGAACGCTCGTCGCGGAGGTCCTGCGAGGGGCACTCGACGCGCTCGAGCTCGAGTCGGCGCACGTCGTCGGCGGCTCGATCGGCAACGTGTGGGCGTTGCGCCTTGCAGCGCAGCACCCCTCCCGGGTCCGCCGGATCGCCCTGTTGGGCGCCGGGCCGATCGCGTCCGACGCCCGCGTTCCCGGGATCATCAGACTCATCGCCTCACCCGCGGGCGCGCTCATGGTCCGCATGCCCGGCAACCGTTCCCGGCTGCGCTCGATCCTGCGCCAGTCGGGACACGGACCAAGCCTCGAGGACGGGCGCATCCCGGACGAGTTCGTCGACTGGCGCGTGTCCGTCGAGAAGGAGACCGACTCGATGCGGCACGAGCGCGAGATGGTCTGCGCGATCGTCAAGGGGAAGTCGTACCGCCCCGGTCTGACCTTCGGCGACGCGGAGCTCGCTGCCATCCGACAGCCGACGCTCCACTTGCACGGCACCTCGGACGAAACCGTCGGCTCGGCCGAGAGCAGGCAGCGCGTCGCGGACGCGCTGCCGAGCGGAGAGCTGCGTCTCGTCGAAGGCGCCGGCCACATGCCGTGGTTCGAGGACCCGCTCCGGGTCGCCGAGCAGGTAGACCGCTTCCTGGTCGAATAGAGTCGACTCAGTGCACGCGGTCGCCGAAGGTGACGTCGCGCTCGCGTATGACGACGCGGGAGCCGGCGAGCCCTTGCTCTTCGTCCACGGCGCGTTCATCGCAGCCGCGTTCCGGCCGCTGTTCTCGGAGCCGGCGCTCGCCGACCATCGGCTGATCGCGTATCACCGCCGGGGCTACGGCGGGAGCGGTCCGGCGTCCGCGTCGATGACGCTCGGGGAGCACGCGGCCGATTGCCGCGCAGTCCTGTCGCACGCCGGCGTGCCACGCGCGCACGTCATCGGCCACTCTTTCGGTGGGCTCGTCGCGCTGCAACTCGCGCTCGACTCGCCGGAGCTCGTCGGGACGCTCGCGCTGCTCGAGGCGGGCCTGCTCGTCGGCGACAGCGCCGATCTCTATCGTCGCGGGCTCGAGGAGTCGGTTGCGCGGTACCGCGACGTCGGTGCACGTGTCGCCGTCGACGAGTTCTTCCGGCTCCGCTGGCCGGCGTACCGGGAGCGCCTCGACAGCGTGGTTCCAGGCGCGTTCGACCAGGCCCTGGCGGACGCGGCGACCTCCTTCGAGGTCGACCTCCCGAGCGGGCTGGCGTCGGATCTCGGCGAGGCGCAGGTGCGGCGGGTCGCGCAGCCGACGCTCGTCGTTCTCGGGGAGGAGAGCCTGGCGCTCCATCCGCGCTTCGGCGAGACGTACCGCCTGCTCTTGGAGTGGCTGCCGGACGCCGAGGGCTCCGTCCTGCCCGGCGCAAGCCATTTCCTCCAGCTCGAGCAACCGCGCGCGGTGGCCGAGGCGCTCGCCGCCTTCATCCGCCGACACCGGCTGTGACGACGGCGTACCCGCGGCGCCATGGCCCTGCGGCAGCGGCGGGGGCGTCAGCACGTCAGTCCGAAGCACCGTCCTCGCTACAGGTTCGGGTATCCGTCTCGATTCTGGGCCGGCGCTGATCCGCGGCGTCCCGAAGGCAGGGACCGCGCCGCCCCTCGGTTCATGTACGCGCCGCCAGAGGTCCCTGCCGGTTGGTAACGGCAGCGAATGCTCGAGATGCGTGGTTGCACCGGTGCTCATCCTGGTGGCGGAGCCGCACCAGTGGAGGTCGGGCAGCTCAGGTCGACGCGTTCACGACATCCTGTCGCGAGCGGACGACGTGCGCCATCAGACACGCGAGGCCGTGCGGATCACGAAAACTCGGGCAGGCATGCCGTCGTTCTGCCGGTGTGCGGCATCGTGTGCTCGACTGCCAACATCGTTGGCTCGAGCAGCTATCGAGGGTCGGGCGAGCATCGCCCCGTAGGAGGGGACGTGCCGTCGAGGGGTTGGAGCATCCGGTCGACCGCCGGGCTGTGGTTGGCCGGTGTCATGTTGCTCGTCGCCGCGGGGCTCGCCCCGGATGCCGGCGCGGCCACGGTGCAGGTTGCGCCGCTCGACGCCCCGGCGGCGGCGCGAGTTCCGATCGTCGGGGGCACCGCCGGCGAGGTGGCGGCCGCCCGCCGGGCCTTGGCGGCGGTGGTGGACGACCTGGCGGTGCGTCGTGTCGTGTTCGGCTGGCAGGGGAAGAGGCGGTCGGTGGCCGTCGTGCTGGCTGGCGGGCGGGCGGTCATCGGGCCCGGCATTGCCGGCGCCGAGCGCTACTGGCTCGGGAGCCTGCTGGGTCAGGCGATCGCCGCGGCGCGGGCCGGGGCCTCGCACCCCATCCGGTGGGTGGAGCTGCGCCCTTCCGGTGGCGCGGTGTGGAGCCCGGGGGTCCGTCCGCGGCGTGACGCGGCGGGGCTGGCCGCGCTGGGGCAGGCCATCGTCGACCGGGCTGCGGCCGCCGGCTGGGACGACGCGACGGTGCGCGGATGGCAGCTGGGGCCCGGCGCGGTCTCGGTGCGGGTGCGGATCTCCGAGCTGCAGTTCCTCGCTGGGCGCACGGACTGGGCCAGCACGCTGGTCGGCGACCGCCGGGCGCCGGGCGCCGGCTACGACGCCCTGCACGCGGTCGAAGCGCCCGACGGCACGGTTCTCAGCCTCGGCGGCAATATCGGCGGGTCGGCGGGGTTCGCCGGCTACGGCGCCGAGAGACCAGCGCGACTCGCGCCGCCGCCGGCCGGGCTCGCCGGCGCGACCCGACTGAAGATCGACCTGAAATTGCTCGAGGACCCGCTCCCGGCCTAGCGAGCACAGCTACGTGCTCGATTGCGCCGCCGGCCCCTCGGTCGGCGTTCCGGACCCGCCCGCAGCCTGCGCACAACTGATCGCCCGGCGCTACTCCCTGCTGGCACCGGTCGTCTCCGACTCCACCTGCGCCGGCGACTCCAGCGACACCATGGAGCTGAGCGGGACGTTCCTCGGGGTCGACATCGTCCGGGGGTACGACCAATGCTACGGCGGCACGACCGGGGCATGGCAGGAGCTGCTCGGCGTCCCCGCCCGCGCGTCCGTCGACTTCAGCGGCGACCGCTACAGCGCAGCGGCCGTACGGATCGCCGGCGCCACGCCGGCCGAGCGGCGGATCATGCGCCGGGCCCTCGCCCACGTGCCCACGAGCCTCCCGGTCGATCGCATCGTCTTCGGCTGGCAAGGCCGCCGTCGCGGCTTCTCCCTCGTGGTGGGGGCGGACGGAGTCCGGGTTCCGGCGTTCGAGCGCCGCTGGCTCGCGAGCGTGGTGGTGGAGGATCTCGCTCGGCGGCTGCGAGGCGCCGGCCTGCCCGTGTGGTGGGTCGGCGTGGGCACCAACCTCAACGACACGTGGCCCTTCCTCAACGACCGTGTGCCACGCCGCAATGCCGGCGCCACCCTGACGCTGACCCGGGCCATCCGCCAGCGCGCGATCGACGCCGGCTGGATCGTGCGCGCCGTGCGCGGCTGGCAGGTCGGGCCGGGCGCCGTCGCACTCACCCTGCGGCTCACCGAGCGGCAGTTCCTCGACGGGCTAGCGGACTGGACCCACACGCTGCTCGCCGACGCCAGCGACCTCGACGACGGCTACGCCGCCCAACTGGTGATCGAGGCGCCCGACGGGACGCCGGTGTTCGTCCAGAGCAACCGAAGCCGCACCGGTGGGTACCTCAACCGCGGCGGCGCCGGGCTCCGACTCGGCTTCGGCACCGCGCCGCCGCCAGCCGGGTTGACCGGCCCGACGCGGCTGGAGCTGACCTTCTCGCGCACCACAGCGAGCGGCCCCGAGACCGTGCACGCAGTCCTCGACTGCGCCGGCGGCACCTCCATCGGCGTGGCCGACCCATCAGCGGCCTGCGCGGGGCTGATCGCCGACCGCTACGTGCTCTTGGCGCCCGTCCCCGCCGACCTGCTCTGCGACACGCTGGTCGCCGGCGGCATCACCGTGCAGGGAGACGCTCGGCGGCGTCGCCCTCGAACGCGCCTACACCCCCTGCGACGCGACGACCGTCCAACGCTGGCAGGCGCTCGTCGGACTCACCAGCTGACGCACGCGAAGACAACGACGGCGCCCTCTCCGCGGGCCCGGAGGCCGTATCGGCTTCGCGGCCAAATCGCCGCTGGCAAACAAATGCTCAAGATGCGTGGTTGTGCGACTGCACATGTCCGCGGGCGAACCCGCATGGAGCGTCGAGCGATGTGCTCACGTCGCCCCGTTCACGACACTCGCGCGAGCGCTGGACGGCGCCTCGGACCCTTGGGCCGGGGGGTTCTTCACTTCTATAGGTGATCTCGGCGCATCGCCCTCCGAGATGCCTTCGGCGAACCACGGGTCGAACGACGCGGCCGGCGGGAAGGCAGCGGGCAGCGTCGACCCGTCGTAGGCGATCCCGCGTTGCGCCGAGGCCAGTCCGCTCGAGTCGAGGCGTTCCCGACAGCGCCGCGCGGGGCGGGGGTCGTCAGAGAGTGGTGCGTGGGATCACGGTCAGCACCCTGCTCAGGTGCTCCCGGAAGTCGGACATGAAGGTCCTCAGGAACTCGGCCGTGGAATCGTTGGTAACTTCGCCGTCCGGGGTGAACACGTCCGGCGAGTACTGGATGTAGGCCTCGGGAGCCGTCATCTGTCGAGCGTTGCAGAAGCTGAGGACGCCCCGCAGGCTCTGCTGTGCGAGGGCGGTCCCGATCTGACCGATGGACGCCCCGATCACTGCGGCCGGGACATGGTGGAACGAGTTCTTGCCCCAGGGCCGCGACGCCCAGTCGATGGCGTTCTTCAGGCCCCCAGGGATGGAGCGATTGTACTCGGGGGTCACGAACAGGATCGCGTCCGATGCGGCGATCGCGTCCTTGAGCGCGGTCGCCTCGGGCGGAAAGCTGGCGTCGTAGTCCGGGCTGTACAGCGGGAGGTTCCCGATCGGGATCTCGGTGAACTCCAGATCCTCCGGCGCAAGCCGGATCAGCGCGCGAGATAGGACCCGGTTGATCGACGTGGAGGACAGGCTGCCGACGAAGTAGCCGACCTTGTAGCTGGCGATGACGACACCTCCGGGAGGATTGGGCGACTGAGGTTCGGCGAACGACCGCATCGACGGCGCGGGGCCCGCGCGCGCGGGCCCCGCGTGTGCCGTCGTTCAGTCGTCCGCCGGCGCCTGCGCGTGGAAGACGCTGGTCAGGTCGGCCACGGCCGCGTCGCGCGAGCTGAGCGGCGCGAGGCCGAAGCGGTGTTCGATCGTGGCCACGATCGAGGTGGTGTCGTGGGAGACGTGGTCGACCACGAAGGGGGCGTCGAGCCCCGGCGCGATGACCAGGGCCGGGATGCGCGTGCCCGGGCCGTGGGCGTCGGCCGGCCCGGGACGTCCACCCTGGCCGGGCGGCGGCACGTGATCCCACTGGCCGCCGAACTCGTCGTAGGTCACGATGACCATCGTGTCGTCGGCGCACGGGCCGTCCTCGATGGCCCGCAGGAGGTCGACGAGGTGGTCGCTGCCGGTGGGCAGGCTCGCGTAGCCCGGGTGCTCGTTCTCGGCCCCGACCGGCTTCACGAAGCTGACCTTCCGCAGACCGCAGCGATCGTCGCGCGAGGCGGCGGCGACGAACTCGGTCTCGTCCCGCAGGTGCCGGGCGCGTGCCCTGGTGTCCGGCGCGAACGAGGCGTAGTAGTTGAGCGGCTGGTGGTGGAACTGGAACAGCTTGTCCGGACAGTTCGGCCAGACGGCGTTCGCGAGCGCGTTCGTGTCCGGGCACGGGGCCGTGCTGGTGGCGTTGGGCGGAAGCGGAGCGGTGCCGTTCGTCCAGCCGGGTGCGCCGACGTCGCCGTTGGCGTTCGACCACCCGCCGGAGTACCACGCCCAGCTCACGTGCGCCTGGCTGAGCCGGTCGCCGATGGTCGGGGCGCTCTGAGGCGGCAGGCGCCGGGCCGGAGCAGTCCCCGGCGCGTAGGGCTGGTACGGCGGCTGGATGGTGTTGACGGCGTAGTCACCGCACAGCACGCCAGGCGGCGTCGGGCCGCGGCCGGCCGGCGGCGAGCACGACGCGGTCAGCGGGTTGTCCTTCACCGTCGTGCCGGCCGGCGAGGCGTAGAGCGGGTAGTTGTTCGGCATGCCGTTCGTGTCCACCACGGAGTGCAGGTCGTCGGCCGACCCGTCGTTGAGGGCGCCGGTGAAGACGGGCGTCCGGGCCGCGACGAGCCACTGGTGGTTGAGGAACGACCCGCCGAAGGCCGACTGGAAGAAGCGGTCGGCGATGGCGTAGGACGGGTGCCCGTCCGCGTGCAGGTACGCGTAGATCGGCAGCGCGGTGGTGTCGTAGGTGCCCATGACGAGGCCGACGGCATCGCTCCCGGTGACGTAGCGATCCTGCCGGCCGCCGTCCAGCTGGTACTGCTCCTGGTAGAAGCGGTGCACGAGATCGCGGGTGCATCCGCCCGCCAGCCCCATGCCATTGAGGACGCCGTTGGCGGCCGAGACGCCGGGCGCCGGGCACGTCGTCGCGGACGCCGGGATGTAGTCGTCGATGCGGAACGGCGCGTTTGCGAAGTGGCTCTGGAACGGCGTTGCCGTCGTCATGTCGCCGCAGGTGGCGGTCAGCGGTGGCGTGGCCAGGTTGACGTCGTTCTGCAGCAGGCACGAGAAGAGGCCGCCGGCCTGGTTGCGCTGGAGCGTGCGGCGGTACGGCGCGGAGTCGAGGCCGTCGACGCCCTCCCATTCCCCGTACAGGTTGTCGAAGCTGTGGTTCTCCTGGTAGATGACGACGATGTGCCCGGGCCCGCGATCGCCGTGATGGCGGTGGTGGGCGTCGCCCCGCTGGCCGGCGCTGGCGGTGGCCCCGCTCAGCGCAACGAGCGCGACGGCAATGGTCGCGCACAGCACCCCTCGGGTTCGCATCTCGACGCTCCTTCCTCGCGTTGTGCCCGCGAGGCTGCATTCCACGCCGAAGGCTTCATGACACCTTGCCGGCGCCTTAGAGTCACCTCGCGCCGAGCGTCCGCTGTCCCGAGCGGTCGCGGAACCCCGAGGAGGCGACGTGGCGAACACGCGACCGGAGCGGATCACGACGGACGGCGACTGGTACGAGCCGTACCGGATCGCGCTCGGCTACCGGATCGGCGAGCTGATCGTGCTGTCGGGCCAGGCAGCCATCAGCCCCGAGGGGACGGTCGTCGGCGAGGGCGACTTCGATGCCCAGGCCGAGCAGGTGTTCCGCAACCTCGAGCACGTGCTGGGCCTCGCCGGCGCGACGTTGCGCGACGTGGTGAAGGTGACGATCTACCTGACCGACATGGCGAACTTCCCGAAGATCGTCGAGCTGCGCGAGCGCTGGTTCACCGCCCCGTACCCGGCGGACACCATCGTGGAGGTCGGCGCGCTGGCGCTGCCTGGCCTCATGATCGAGATCGACGCCATGGCCGTGGCGCCGGCCGCGAGCTGAGCGCACCGCAGTAGCATCGAGCGAATGGGCGCGCTCGCGATCGCCCTCGCCATCGGATCGAGCGTCGCGTGGGGCGTGTCCGAGCGTCGCGATCGCCGGGCTCGTCGCGACCTCGGCGGGCCTGACCGGCGGACGGATCACGCTGGCCTCGTAGAGCTGCTCGGTGCCCCCCTGGTCTCGCCGTGGGTGATGTGGTCGACGAGCTCCGTCGCCACTGCGCCGGGCTCGTAAGGGGCCCTGCGAGAGGGGCATCGGCATGACCCCTCAACGACCGCGGAGACCGTCTACCGTCGAGAACATCGTGAACGCCGCCAGCGACATCGCCGAGTTCCTCGCGACCCGCCGCGCGCGGATCACGCCGCAGCAGGCCGGCCTGCCGAGCTACGGCCAGCGGCGGGTGGCGGGGCTGCGCCGCGAGGAGGTCGCGTCCCTGGCCGGTGTCAGCGCCGACTACTACCGGCGCCTGGAGCGCGGCCAGGTCAGCGGCGTCTCCGAGCTCGTGCTCGAGGCGCTCTCCCGGGCGCTGCAGCTCGACGAGGCCGAGCACGCGCACCTCTTCGACCTGGCCCGAGCCGCCAGCCCGGTCGCCGCGAAGCGCGCCGCGGCCGGCCCGCAAGCGCATCCGACCGGTCGTGCAGCGCATGCTCGACCAGCTCGACGGCGCCGGCGATCGTCAGCAACCGCAACGGCGACTACCTGGGTGCCAACGCGCTCGGCCGCGCCCTCTACGCGCCGGTGTTCGAGAGTCGCGAACAGCCCGCCAACAGCGCGCGCTTCACCTTCCTCGACCCCGCCGCCGCCGGACTTCTTCCCCGAGTGGGAGCGGCTGGCGACGGATCTCGTCGCCACGCTGCGCTCCCAGGCGGGACGCAACCCCTACGACCGCAGCCTGCAGGACCTGATCGGCGAGCTGTCGACCCGCAGCGACGCGTTTCGCGTGCGCTGGGCGGCGCACAACGTGCGCTTCCACCGGACCGGCACGAAGCGCCTGCAGCATCCCGTCGTCGGCGAGCTGGAGCTCGACTACGAGACGCTGACCCTCGACGCCGACGACGGCCTGCGCGTCGCCGTCTACACGGCGCCGCCCGGATCCGCAGCCCAACACGCGCTCGACCTGCTGGCGAGCTGGACCGCCACGCCCGACCCCGAGAGGACCGCACGACCATGACCCCTGCCACCGCCCCGATCCTGCAGCTGAACACCGGCATCACGATGCCCGCGCTCGGGCTCGGCGTGTTCCAGACCCCGCCCGAGGAGACCACCGACGCGGTCGAGACGGCCCTGCGCGGCGGCTACCGGCTGATCGACACGGCCGCTGCGTACGGCAACGAGCGCGAGGTCGGCGAAGGCATCCGCCGCTCGCGCGTCGCCCGCGGGGACGTCTTCGTCGAGACGAAGGTGTGGATCAGCGACTACGGCTTCGACGCCACTCTCGAGTCCTACAGCCGAGACATCCCGGAGGCTTGAGCATGGACTACCGCCCGCTCGGACGCACCGGCGTCCAGGTCTCGAAGCTCTGCCTCGGCACGATGATGTTCGGCGCCTGGGGCAACCCCGACCACGACGACTCGATCCGCGTCATCCACGCCGCCCTCGACGCGGGCGTCAACTTCGTCGACACCGCAGACATCTACTCCGACGGCGAGTCGGAGGTGATCGTCGGCAAGGCCCTCGCCGGCGGTCGGCGCGACGACGTCGTCCTTGCGACCAAGTTCTTCATGCCGATGGGCGAGGACCGCAACCGCCGCGGCGCCTCACGCCGCTGGATCGTCCAGGCCGTCGAGGACTCCCTGCGGCGCCTGCAGACCGACTGGATCGACCTCTACCAGCTCCACCGCCCCGACCCGGACATCGACGTCGAAGAGACCCTCGGCGCGCTCACGGACCTCGTCCGCCAGGGCAAGGTCCGCTACATCGGCTCCTCGTCGTTCTCGGGCGGGCAGATCGTCGAGGCGCAGTGGACGGCGCGCGAGCGCAACCTCGAGCGGTTCCGCACCGAGCAGCCGCCGTACTCGCTGCTCGTCCGCGGCATCGAGCTGGACGTCCTGCCCACCGCGCAGCGACACGGAATGGGCATCCTCACCTACAGCCCGCTCGGCGGCGGCTGGCTGTCCGGCCGCTGGAGCGCGGACGCGACACCGACCTCGCCGGTCCGGCAGCGGCTCGCGGCGCGGTTCGACATGTCGCTGCCGGACAACCAGCGCAAGCTCGAGGCGGTCGAGCAGCTGTCGCAGGTAGCCGACGACGCCGGACTGTCGCTGATCGAGCTGGCCATCGCCTTCGTCGTCAACCATCCCGCCGTGACCTCCGCCATCGTCGGACCGCGGACGATCGAGCAGCTGGAGAGCCAGCTGCCCGCGGCCGCCGTCGCCCTCGACGATGCCGTCCTCGATCGCATCGACGAGATCGTCAAGCCCGGCGTCGTCATCAACCCGGCCGACACCAGCTACGGCGAGGTCGCACTGCAGCGCGCCGCTCGACGGCGCTAGACCGGAGGCAAGACCGCCCGCATCGGCGTCCGCCATGACCCGCCTAGGGCGCCGGGTCGGCCGTGCGGATGGTCCGGAACGACTGCCAGGTGATGCGGAGGATCCCCACGGTGATCACCAACCCGATGAGCGGATCTCCCAGCTCGAAGCCAAGGCCGACCAGCACGGCGCTTGCCACCACCGCGAGGCTGACGAGCCCGTCGGCGCGCGCGTGCTGCCCATCGGCGATCAGCGCCGCGCTCCGCAGCTGTCGCCCGGCGCGGAGGCGCACCTGCGCAGCGATCTCGTTGCCGAGGAAGCCGACGACTCCTGCTGCGGCGAGCGCGGGAGGTGGTCGAGAGTCTGTGGGTGGAGCAGACGGTCGACGGCCTGGACGGCCACCACGCAGGCGCTGACGAAGATGGTGCCGACGACGACGTAGCCGGCGCGTCGCTCCGCCGTCGCAGATCGCAGCGCGAAGGCGACAGCCAGCGGCAACGCCGTCAGCGCGTCGCCGAAGTTGTGGATCAGATCGGCCAGCAGCGCCACGCTTCCCGTCGAGACGAAGATCGCGGCCTGCACGGCCGCCGTGACGAGAAGCACCACCAGGCTGATCGCGACGGTGCGCAAGCCCGCGCGCGAGCGCGCGATCGATCGGTCGACGAGTCCGTGGCTGTGCCCGTGGCCATGCGCGAGGCTCCCGTGGTCATGCCCCGCCATGCCTCGGCTAGGCCTCCGCCGCCTCGAGTGCCGTGACCGGCGCGGGCAGGCCGAGCCGTACGTGATCGACGTGCGACACGACCTGTTCGAGCATCGCGGCAACGTGGTCGTCGTGCAGCGCGTAGATCGTCTGCCGGCCGACGCGCCGGCCGATGACCAGGCCGAGATGCCGCAGCAGGCGCAGTTGGTGCGACACCGCCGAGCCCTCCATCTCGACTGCCTCGGCGAGATCACCGACGGATGCCGGCGCCGGCATGCAACCGCGCCAGGATGCGGAGCCGACTCGGAGCCGCGAGGGCCTGCATCACGTCGGCCACCGCACGCGTGTACGCCGCGTCGTCCAGGAGGCGGGTGGGATCGGGATCGTGTCCGTGCGCCATCTACAAGAGAGAATACCTGAAGAGGTGTTCAGATATATGACGAACGATGTGGCTGTCCGTCCGTCGGCACCGCGGTGCCCCGACGACCGCGGCGACGGCCGATCTAGCTCGTAGCGATGCCCCGCGCCCTCACGTCTCCACCAGCGCGTAGGCGACGGCGCAGGCCGTGACCAGCACGCCGACGAACAGCGGCGCGCCGAACCGCGCGAACGTCGCGGTCGTGTAGCCGCCGGGCCGCATCACCATCAGGTTCGACTGGTGGCTGAACGGGTTGAGGAGGGTGAACGACACGCACGTCCCGATCAGGGCCAGGAGGGTGGCCGGATCGATCCCGAGCTCGCTCGCCAGCCCGATGCCGACCGGCGTCAGGATCGAGGCGGTGGCCGCGTTGGTGACGAGGTTGGTCATCGCCGCCGTGGTCAGCGCCAGCACGATGATCACCAGCAGGACGTTCCCGCCGGAGGCCTCGCGGATGCCGTCGGAGATCGCGTCGGCGAGGCCGCTCTCGACCACGATCGTCCCGAGCCCGATCGATCCGGCGAGGATGAACAGCAGCCGCATGTCGATGGCGCGCGCCGCAGGCCTCGGCCGCAGGACGCCGGTCAGCACCATCAGCACGGCGCCGGCGGACGCGACCAGCTCCACCGGAGCGAGGCCGAACGACGCGGCAACCACCACCGCCGCCAGGATCACAAGCGCGATCCACGTCTTGCCGGGCTGCGGCGCGCGGCTGCCCGCGACCTGCCAGAGCCCGACGCCGTCGCTGCCGTCGACGGCGGCCGCGTTGTCGCCGGCCACGTAGCACGTGTCGCCCGGGATCAGCTCGGTGTCGCGGAACGGCCGGTCGGTGCGCGCGGCGACCACGCGGATCGAGCCGTCGTGCTCGAAGTCGTAGAGGGTGCCGCTCTCGCCCGCCTTGACGGTCACGCCGAAGAGGCGCTGGGGCGGCAGGCCGAACAGGGGGCTCCGCCACAGCGCCGCGACGCCGCCCTCGCTGGCGGCGAACACCAGGACGTCGTCCTCGGCGATCGGCGTGTCCGGTGCCAGCAGCTCGCCCCAGCGCTCGATGCCCGTCAGCTCGTACTCCTGCGTCGCGCTGATGCCCATGCTCGCCGCCTGCCGGTTGCGCGCCAGTGCCGACGCCGCGACGGGGATCTCGACCCGCCACTCCTTCGCGGGCGCCTCGACGCGCATGTGGCCATGCAGCATGCGGGGCGCGATCAGGTAGATGATCAGCCACCCGACGAGCGCGACCGGCACGGCGACAGGCGCGAACGAGAGCATGTCGATGTGGACGCCGGCCCCGTTGGCGATGCCCGCGATCAGCAGGTTCGAGCCGGTGCCGATCATCGTCGTCGTGCCGGCCAGGGTGGTCGCGTGCGCCGCCGGCAGCAGGATGGACCGCGCCGGGATGTCGCGCGACTGCTCGAGCTCCCGGCTGGCCGGGATCAGCATCGCCACGATCGGCGTCGTGTTGATCAGCGCCGAGGCGACGCCGAGCGGGGGGATGAGGCGACGCAGCACCTGCTTCGCCGTCGTGGTCGCGGACAGCAGCGTCCACGTGACCCGGGTGACGATGCCGGTCTGGACGACGCCCTTGGCGATGACCAGCATCGCCCCCACCGTCACCACGCCCGGGTTGGAGAGCCCGGCGAAGAGCTCGCCGACCGTCGCGATGCGGAACAGGCCCGCGACGATCAGCGCCACCAGCAGCGTGAGGACGGGATCGACGCGGCCCGACGCCATCGCGACGAGTGCCGCGACCACGATGACGGCCGCCACGTAGATCATCGTGTCGACGCCAACCCGCGAGCCTCCCGGCGAGCGACCCCCAGCGGTTCCTCCACCCGCCGGCCGACGGTACAGGCATCCGGCGGGCCTCGCAAGACGCGTCGCTGAGGAAGCTCTTCGGCTGCTCTCACGCGGCTATCACGTCCGTGCGCTCCAATGCGTGCGTGGCCGCCCTCAAGATCCCCGCCCGCATCGCCCTCGTCGCCCTGGCCGCCATGGCCGCAACCCTGGGCCTGACGACGGCGGAGGTCTCGGCGCACGCCTCGCAGCCCGACGGGATCAGCGTGCTGGCCCGGGAGCGCGGCGTCGAGCCCGCCCACGTCCGGGCCGTCGCGGCGGCCGCCGTCGAGCCCGTGCTCGGCGAGGCCATCCGCTCCGGCGCGCTCGGCGTCGAGCAGGGCCGGGCGATCCGCTGGCGGAATCCAGGACCGCGGCCTGGCCTGATCCGTCCGACCGCTGCGACCGGACGCGGGTGACGCCGCCGTCCGAACCGGGACGCGTCGCGATCTACAATCGCCTGGTGTCCGGCATGGGACTGACCGCGATCGCGGTCGCACGGTGAGGGCTCGTCGGTCGCCGGTGGGGGTGGCGACCGGGCTGGCGCTGCTCGCAGCCGCGGTGCTCGCGCCCGGGGTGCACGCCGCGACGGTGCGGTTGCCGGACGGCTTCGAGCCGACCGACGCCGCGGCCGGCGCCGAGGGCAGCGTCTGGCTCGCCGGCGGCGGCCTCTCGGCGGCGCCCGGCATCGTGCTGCTGGCGCCCGGCGGTGGCCTCCGCTCGTTCCCGTCGCCGGGCGGCCGCATCGGCGGGCTCGCCGCAACGGCCGACGGCACGGCGTGGTTCACCGACACCACCAGCGCCGTCGGGCGCATCACGGCGTCGGGCGACGTGCGCCGCTTCGACACGCGGATCGCGCTCCCGGGCGACCAGGCGTTCGGCGCCGTCGCGGCCGGCGCGCCGGGCCACCTCTGGTTCGACGCCGGCGCCGGCCGCATCGGCGAGCTCGCGGCCGACGGCAGCCTCCTGCAGGTCCTGCCGCCGCCACCCGGCGAGGTCGCGCGGCGGCTCGTCGCCGCGGACGCGACCGACGCGCTCTGGATCGCCCGGCGGGTCGGCAACACGGGCACCCGCCTGTCGCGGCTCGCGCCCGACGGCAGCGTCCTGTTCGCGGTCGACCTGCCGCGCTACGCCGACGGCGCCGCCGTGCGCGCCCTCGCTCCCGACGGTGCGCTGTGGGTGGCGGCCGGCGTCGACCTCGCGCGGGTGGCGCCCGACGGCGCGCTCCGCGTCGTGGACCTGACGGGGCAGATCGCCGCCGGCATCGAGAGCCTGGCGTTCGACGGCGCCGGCACCCTCTGGTTCGGCACCTCGTCGACGGACCCGTCGTTCCTCGCCGTCGAGCCGGCCCAGCTGGGCGCGCTCGACCCGGCGGGCGCCGTCACGCTCTACCCGCAGGCGGTCGACCCGCTGGTCGTCGCGGTCGCCGGGGATGGCGCGCTGTGGTTCGCCGCGCGCACCGCGAGCGGCGGCGCCGTCGCGACGCGCACGACCACGCCGCCGCCGGCGGCCTGCGTCGTGCCGGAGGTCTACGGCAGGACGCTGGCCGCGGCGCGCTCGGCCATCCTCGGAGCCGGCTGCTCGGTGGCCTCGGTGCGCGGCCCGACCGCCGGCGTCGTCTGGGGCGTGTCGCCGATCCCCGATACGGTCCTGGCGCCGAGCGGCCCGCTCCGCCTCCAGCTCGGCCGCGGCCCGGCGCCCGTCACGGGCACCTGGCGCGGCTTCGTCACGACGGAGCAGTGCAACGAGAACGGCGGCACGACCCCGAGCAACGAGTACGTCCTCGGCACGCTGCGCGTCGAGCGGGCAGCCGGTGGGAGCCTCGTCGCCCGGTTCCACGGCAGGCGCCTGGCGCTGCGCCGTCAGCAGGGCGCGACCTACCGGTTCGCCGGCAGCCGCCCCGGCACCACGCTGGTGCTGAAGCGGGAGGGAACGTCCGCCTCGCTCGCCGTCTACGAACGCAGCGGGAGCTGCCCGGAGGTCGCGACGACGGGCGACCTGCGTCGCACGGCGGCGCGGTGACCCGCCGCCACCGGCCCGGGTGGCGCTGATCGCAACTGGTGAACATGCGGTGAAGGGCCATTGACCGACCCGATCCGGGCGGTAACGATGGGGCGCCGGAGGCCCTGCCGCCCATGCCCGTCGACGTCTCTCGCCTCGATGCCGTGCCCGCCTTCGCGGAGCTCGCCCCCGACGACCGCGCGCGCATCGCCGCAGCCAGCAACGCCGTCGAGCTGCCCGAGGGCGCCGTGCTCGCCCCCCAGGGCGACTTCGGCTACACGTTCTTCATCATCGAGGACGGCACCGCGACCGTGACCGACGGCGACGCGCAGCTCGCCGACCTCGGCCCCGGCGACTTCTTCGGCGAGATCGGGCTGCTGGTCACCGGCCGGCGCACGGCCACGGTCACGGCGACGTCGCCGATCCGCGTGCTGACGCTGTTCGACCAGGACTTCCGCCGCATCTGCAGCGCGGTGCCGTCGTTCGAGCGCGTGCTGCGCGACACCATGGCCGAGCGCCTCGGCGCCAACCGCTAGCCCGTCTGCTCCGCAGCGCGCCGCGCATCGCGGCCAAATGTCCAACGGGCGCACGGCCAAATGTCCAATGACGTGACGGCCAAGTGTCCGCGTCTCCGCCATGCCCCGACGGACGACGGTGGCGCGGACCCGTGCAACCCACATAGATATCCGGTATACATCGCGCCTACCCATGCGCGCACCGTTCCTCGCCCTCCTCGCCGCCGGGCCCAGCCACGGCTACGAGCTGCGGCAGACGCTCGAGCACGAGTTCGGCGCTGTGCTGCCCTCCCTCAACGCGGGGCAGATCTACACCACGCTGGCGCGGCTCGAGCGCGACGGCCTGGTCGTCGGCGAGGACGTGCCCGGCGATGGTCGTGGCAAGCGGGTCTACGCGCTGACCGACGCCGGCCGCGCCGTGCTTGCGGAGTGGATCGACCGGCCCGTCTCCGGCACGCGGCTCAAGGACGAGTTCTTCATGAAGGTCGTGATCGTGGCGGCGGCCGGGCTCGCCCCGCCGCAGGAGCTGATCGACGCGCAGCGGCGGGAGTACCTGCAGTCGCTGCGCGAGCTCGACGAGATGCTCGCGGCCGACGGGCGCGGCCGCGCCGCCGAGCTCCTGCTGGAGGGAGCCGTCCTGCACCTGAAGGCCGATCTCGAGTGGCTCGAGCTGATCGAGCGCGGCCTGGCAGCCGAGGAGGTGGCGACGTGAGCGTCGTGCTCGAAGCGCGCAACCTGGCCAAGACCTACGACACGGGCGGCTCGAAGGTGCTCGCGCTGCGCGGGATCGATCTCGCGGTGCGGCGCGGCGAGTTCGTGGCGATCCGCGGGCCGAGCGGCTGCGGCAAGTCGACGCTGCTCAACCTGCTGGCCGGCCTCGACCGCCCCACGGCCGGGGAGGTGTGGCTCGACGGCGAGCGCATCGACGAGCTGAGCGAGACGCGGCTCGCGCACCTGCGCCGCCGCAAGGTCGGCTTCGTCTTCCAGTTCTTCAACCTCATCCCGACGCTGTCGGTGGTCGAGAACGTCGAGCTGCCGCTGCTGCTGATCGGCCGGCCCCGCCGCGAGGCGCGCGGCTCGGCGGGCGACCTGCTCAGCAGCCTGGGCGTCCTCGACAAGCAGGCCGCCGCTCCGAACCAGCTCTCGGGCGGGCAGCAGCAGCGAGTCGCGCTGGCCCGGGCCCTCGCGGGCGGGCCCGACATCGTGCTGGCCGACGAGCCGACCGGCAACCTCGACTCGAGCGCTGCGCGGGACGTGATGGCCCTCCTGCGCGCCGCGCGCGATCGCGGGCAGACGCTGCTGCTCGTGACCCACGACGCGAGCGTCGCGGCCGTCGCCGACCGCGTGATCACGCTCCGCGACGGGCTCGTCGTCGACGAGTCCCGGCTGGTCGCCGGCCGCCCGCAGCCGCCGCTGCTCGAGCACGACGCGTGGGCATGACCCGCACGCTGGCGCGGCTCGCCTTCGGCGGCATCCGCGGGCGCCTGCTGGCGAGCGCGCTGACGGTGGCCCTCGCCGCCGCGCCGGTCGCGACGCTGCTGATCGCCCTCGACCTGCGAGCGGCCGCGCTCGACCCCTGGCAGCAGACGTTCGACGCCGGCCACGGCGCGCACGTCGTCGCGATGTCCGACACGGAGGCCGACGTGCAGGCGGTCGCTGCCCGGCCCGGTGTCGCCGAGCGCGGCGACCCCGTGCCGTCGGTGTTCGCGCGGCTCCAGCTGCCGCAGGGGCTCATCGAGCTGCGCGTCAGCGGCCTCGACGGCGCGCCGCGCGTCGACGCGCCGGTGGCCACGGCCGGCAGCGCCCCGGGCGACGGCACGATCGTCCTCGAGCGCAGCTTCGCCGACACGCTCGACATCCCCGTCGGTGCGTCCGTGCGAGTGCAGGGCACGCGCGGCCCGCTCGACCTGGTGGTCGCCGGGACTGCCATCCAGTCCAGCCAGGGCAGCTTCCCGGACTCCCAGCCCGGCACCGCCTGGACGACGCGGGCGACGCTCGAGCGGATCGCGCCGGACCAGGATCGCTGGAACTGGACGCAGGCCATCCGCCTCGACGACCCGTCCGCGGACGGAGCGTTCGCCGACGACGCGCTGGCGGCGCTCCCGCGCGACGCCCAGGCCCGCTGCTCTCCCGACACGTGCACGGGCGGCGTGATCCTGGAGACCTGGCACCACATGCGCGAGGCCGCCGCCGCGGACACCCATGCCACGACCGTCGTGTTGACCGCCTTCGCCGTCCTGCTCTGCATCGTGACGCTGGCGGTCGTCGCGATCCTCGTCAGCGCCCGGGCGAGCGAGCAGCACCGCGACCTCGGGCTGCTCAAGGCGGCCGGCCTCACCCCGCGCCAGGTCGGCGCCATCTTCGCGCTGGAGACGGGCGCGCTGGCCCTGCTCGGAGCGGCGATCGGCCTGCCGATCGGCGTCCTCGTGGCGCCGCACGTCGCGGCGCTGACGTCCGAGACCCTGCTCACGGCGCCGTCCGCGACCACCACGCCGCAGCACCTGCTGCTCGCGGCAGGCGGGGTGCTGATCGTGTTCGTCGCCGGCGCCTACCTGTGCGCGCGGCGCAGCACCCGGTTCAGCGTCCTGCAGGCGATGCAGGCGGGGGCCGTGCGACCGGCCGGCTCGCGGGTGGCCCGCTCGATCGCCGCCACGCCACTCCCCCTGCCCCTGGCCCTCGGGCTGCGCGACCTGCTCGCGCGGCGACAGCGGGCGCTCCTGCTGCTGGCGGCGATCGCCCTCGCGGGGGCGGTCGTCGTCGCGGCGCTGGCGATGAAGGCCCAGCTCGACGAGGACGCGGCGGTCGCGGCGCGCGAGGCGGTGGAACGCGCCACCATGGCCGGGGAGGGCGTGTACGTCGCGGCGGCGGACGACGGCGACACGCGGCTGCGGGCCATCGTCTACGTCCTCGACGGCGTCCTGCTGGCGCTCACCCTCACGGCGCTGGTGGCCGTCGCGCTGCTGTCCGTGCGGGAGCACACGCGCGATCACGGCGTGCTCAAGGCCATCGGCCTGACGCCGGCACAGCTCAGCTCGACCCTGACGAGCGCGCACGCCGCGCTGGCGGCGGTCGCGGGGCTGCTCGCCATCCCGCTCGGGCTCGGCCTCTACGTCCTCGTGCGGGGGGCCGCGAGCGGCCAGTGGGAGCTCGACTTCGCCACGCCCTGGTGGTGGTTCGCGCCGCTCCCGCTCGGCATCGCCCTGCTGGCGGCGCTCGTCACCAGCCTCCCGGCGCGCCGCATCACCCGCATCCCGGTCGCCGACGCGCTGCGCTACGAGTGACACGCGCCGCGCCGCCCGGCCGTCTCGGGGGTGCTAGATTCGCGCGGCACTGCGACGAGAAAGGTACGACGACATGTCGACCACCGCGCCGTCCATCACCGACACCGCACGGGCGTTCTTCGACGCCTGCGAGACGGGTCAGGGGTGGGACGCCTGCCAGGCGTACTGCACGCCCGATGCGACCTTCGCCGCCCAGGCCGAGCCGCTCGCGGAGATGGGCACGCTGCAGGAGTACGCGGACTGGATGCAGGGGCTGCTGACGCTCGTGCCGGACGGCACCGCGACCGTGAAGTCGTTCGGCACCGACCACGAGCGCGGCAACGTCTGCGTGTACGGCGTCTTCGCCGGCACCCACACCGGCGAGGGCGGGCCGGTGCCGCCCACGGGCAAGCGCGTGGCGGCGGACTACGTCTATGCGATGGAGTTCGACGGCGAGCGCATCCGCCACATGACCAAGATCTGGAACGCCGGCTGGTCGCTGCGCGAGCTCGGCTGGGCCGGGTAGCGCCCCCGCGCGCTCGGCCACTGCGGGCTCAGCGCCGCAGCCGCAGGCGTACCTCGTCGACGCCGTACCCTTCGTGCCCGGCGGCGGTCGCATCGCGGATGTGGACGCGGTGGTCACCCGGCGCGCTGCCCATCGACGGCGTAGGCTAGGCGCAACGGACCCGGAGGAGCGGCCGATGGCGCCTGACACGCCTGCAAGCGAGACGCGCGACCAGCCGCCCCACATCGTCCCGCGCTGGGAGTGGCGGACGTTCGGCGAGGCGTTCCCCGAGGCGGAGCGGACGCTGACGGCGCTCGAGCCCGAGCGTGCGCAGGAGAGCGACGAGGTGTACATCCTGTCCGCCGCGGCGAACGGCTCGGCCAAGTTCCGCGACGGCGTCATGGACGTCAAGCGCCTGGAGCAGGTGGACGAGCACGGCCTCGAGCTGTGGCGGCCGGTCGCGAAGGCCGAGGTCCCCTTCGCCGCGGCCGACGTGCGTCGGCTGCTCGCGGGGCTCGGCGTGCCCGTGCCGGAGCTCGCGCGCCCCGACTACACGCTGCAGCAGTTCATCGCGGACCTCGTCGAGCCGGAGCCGCTCCTGCAGGCCGTGGCGGTGCACAAGCGCCGCACGCACTTCACGTTCGAGGGGTGCATGACCGAGCTCACCGAGATGCGGACGGCGCAGCGCTCGACGCGCTCCATCGCGGTCGAATCCCCGGACCGCGAGCGCATCGTCGGCGCCGTGCGCGCGCTGGGGCTGGACGGACGTCCCAACGTGAGCGTGCCCCGCGGGCTCGGGGCGCTGGTCGGCCTCGGCGCTCGGCGCTTCGCGGTCATCGACGTGGGCACGAACTCCGTGAAGTTCCACGTCGGCGAGCGCGCGCTCGATGGCGCGTGGCGCACGGTCGTCGACCGGGCGGAGGTGACGCGCCTCGGCGAGGGGCTCGGCGAGGGCGGCCCGCTCGGGGCGGAGCCGATCGCGCGGACGGTGGCGGCGATCGAGGCGATGGCGCGAGGAGGCCGAGCAGCACGGCGTCGAGACCATCGCCGCCGTCGGCACCGCCTGGATGCGGAACGCCACCAACAGCGCGGACCTGGTGGCGGCCGTGCGCGACCGCACCGGTCTCGAGGTCGAGGTCGTGTCCGGCGACGAGGAGGCGCGGCTCGCCTACCAGGGCGTGCTGTCGGCGCTCGACGTCGGCGACGGGGCACTCGTGGTGTTCGACACCGGCGGCGGCAGCTCGCAGTTCACCTTCGGCGTCGGCGAGCGGATCGACGAGCGCTTCAGCGTCAACGTCGGCGCCGCGCGGTACACCGAGCAGTTCGGGCTCGACGGCCCGGTGTCGCAGGAGACGCTCGCCGCGGCCCGCACCGCGATCGCCGCGGGCCTCGAGCGCCTCGACGGCCGCCCTGCCCCGGACGCGGTCGTCGGCATGGGCGGCGCGGTGACGAACCTCACGGCGGTGCGCCACGGGCTGGCGACCTACGACCCCGACGTCGTGGCGGGGACGGTGCTGGAGGCCGCCGAGATCGACCGCCAGATCGAGCTCTACCGCACCCGCGACCGCCGACGAGCGGCGCGAGATCGTGGGCCTGCAGCCGAAGCGCGCGGAGGTCATCCTCGCCGGTGCCTGCATCGTGCGCACCGTCCTCGAGCGCCTCGGCGCGTCGTCGCTGACCGTCAGCGACCGCGGCCTGCGGCACGGCCTGCTGCAGGAGCGGTTCGGGGCGTAGGCCGGGGCGGCAGCCGCGCCCTCAGTCCTCCTCGAGCCGCTGCAGGCCGGCGGCGCCGAGCTCGCCCTCCTCGATGGCGAGCTCGTCCGTCTCGCGTGCGTCGGCGGGCGCGGGGCGTGTGAGCGCCCGGCCGGGCACGAGCCAGGCCACGGCGGCCGCGACGAGGCACAGCCCCGCGCCGACCAGCATCGTCGAGGCGTACGCGTCGGCCGTCGGCGTGCCGTCGCCGTCGAAGGCGCGCAGCAGGGTCACGGCCAGGCCGCTGCCGATCGAGAACCCGACGTAGCGTGTCACCTGGTAGAAGCTCATCGCGCTGCTCGTCTCGCGGCGCGGCACCGAGCCCACGATCAGGGTGGGCATCGCGGCGAACGTGAAGCCCAGGCCGAGGCCGACGATGCCCATCGTCACGAACGCCTGCCAGACGGCGTCGCCCGTCAGCGCGAGGAACAGCATCGCGACGGCGTTGATGGCGGCGCCGATCGGGATGATCGCGCGCGGGCCGGCGAAGCGCCGCACGACGGGCATCAGGCGGCTCGAGATGAGCGAGCAGGCCGAGAGAGGCAGCAGCGTCAGCCCCGCCACGAACACCGACTCGTCCATGCCCGTCGGCAGCTGCACGATCTGCGTCACCAGCGAGATGCCGAGGTACATCGCGATGCCGAGCACGAGCCCGGAGACGTTGGCCGTCAGCACGGCCCGGCGGCGGACCAGCCGCAGCTCGACCAGCGGCCGCTCGACGCGGAGCTCGTTGCGCGTCCAGAGGGCGAGCAGCACGATGGCCGCAAGCGCCAGGCCGATCGTCGCCGGAGCCGCCCAGCCCCAGTCCGGGCCCTTCTCGAGCGCCAGCAGGAGCGCGAGCACGCCGCCGCCGACGAGCACGGCGCCGACGACGTCGAGCGACCCGTCGTGCCGTCCGGCCGGCCGTGACGGCGGGACGTAGACGAGGGCCGCGAGGAAGGCCACGGCGCTCGCGATCGCGCCGAACCAGAAGGCCGCCGAGACGTCGACGTACTCCGCGATCCAGCCCGTGATGGGGTAGCCGAGGCCGACGCCGACCGCGGCCGTCACCGACAGCGTCGCGATCGTGGTCTCGGCTCGCGGCCGGGGCAGGTAGTCGCGCGCGCTCGCCATGGTCAGCGGCATCAGCGCGAGCCCGAGGCCCTGCAGCGCGCGGCCGGCTATGAGCAGCGGCAGCACCTGCGCCAGCGCGGCCGTGGCGCCGCCGAGCGTCACGAGGCCG
The DNA here is from genome assembly GCA_963767885.1 of uncultured Actinomycetota bacterium. Lineage (GTDB taxonomy): Bacteria > Actinomycetota > Thermoleophilia > Gaiellales > F1-60-MAGs149 > CAVYFW01. The sequence continues at coordinate 97,837 of CAVYFW010000006.1, read as the reverse complement.
AGGCAGACCAGCAGCACGGTGCGGCGGTGCGGTCCGTCGCCCAGGCGGCCCACGAGCGGCGAGGCGACGGCGCCGACCAGCAGGGTCGCCGTCAGCGACCACTGGGTCGCGCTCAGGCTCGCGTCCATCTCCTGCGCGATCGTCGGGATCAGCGGCGCGCCGAGGGAGCTGATCACGGACACCACGAGGCCGATGCCCAGCAGCGCCGGGACGAAGCCGCGGCGCGCGTCCGAGCCAGCGGGCGCGGGCGGGGCGACGATTGCGGTGGGGGGATGCGACACTTGGCGCGGAGCCGTCAAACCGGAATGGTCATTCCGGTACTGGGTGCGGCATACTAGCGGAACATGCATTCCACGCTCCAGCCCACCGGCGACACGACCTGGACGGCGCTTGCGCCGGAGGCCAAGCGCGATCGCCTGCTGGCGGCCGCCGAGCACGTCTTCGCCGAGGGCGGCCTCGACGCGCCGATGCCCGCCATCGCGCGCGAGGCTGGAGCCAGCGTCGGCAGCGTGTACCGGCAGTTCTCCTCCAAGGACGAGCTCGTCGCCGCGCTCGCCGAGCGGCGGCTGGCCGCGTTGCAGGCGGCGCTCGACGACGCCCTCGCCGGCGACGACGCCTGGGCGAGCCTGCGGGCCTTCGTCTGGCGCGCGCTCGGCGACGACGGGTCCGACGACGTCGCAGCCCAGGCCATCGCGAGCACGTCCACGTTCAAGCCGGTGCGCAAGGCCCGCAAGCGCGTGCACGCCCGCATCGAGACGCTGCTGGAGCGCGCCAAGGCGCAGGGCGCCGTGCGGGCCGACGCCACGCGCATCGACATCACCGTGACGATCGTCGGCGCCCGCGCGGTGCGGCACGCGCAGCCGGACGCCTGGCGGCGCATGGTCGAGCTCATGCTCGACGGCCTCCGGGCCCGGCCGCGCAAACGCTGAACCCCACCGCAGCCGTATGCTCGCCGGCACGCATGCCGGGCGCGCGCTTCACCAACTGGGCCGGCAACCAGTCGTTCGCTCCGGCCGCCCTCGTCGCGCCGCGCAGCGAGGCGGAGGTGCAGGCCGCCCTGCGCGATGCCAGCAGCGTCCGCGCCACGGGTGCCGGCCACTCGTTCACCCCGCTGCACGAGACGGCGGGCACGCTGCTGGCCATGGACGCGCTGCACGGGATCGTCGCCGTCGACGCGGCCGCCGGGCGGGTCGTCACGCGGCCGGGCACGCCGGTCGGCGCCTTCGGACCGCCGCTCTGGGACGCCGGGCTGGCGCTGGCGAACCAGGGCGACATCGACAGCCAGACCATCGCCGGGGCCGTCGCGACCGCGACGCACGGCTCCGGGCTCGAGCTCCCGTCGTTCTCGGCCACGTTGCGGCGCGCGCGCCTCGTCCTCGCCTCCGGCGACGTCCTGGAGGTCGGCGAGGACGACCCGCGCCTACCCGCCGTGCAGGTCTCGCTCGGGTTGCTGGGGGTACTCACTGAGCTCGAGGTGAGCGCGGTGCGGGCCTACCGCATGGCGGAGCGGATCGAGCACTGGCCATGGGACGAGGCGTTCGGGCGCCTCGACGAGATGGCCCGCGCGCACCGCCACTTCTCGTTCTTCTGGTGCCCGTCGGAGGACTCGGGAGCGCTGTACGGCCTGACGGCGCCGCCGGGCGCGCGCATCGCGGACAGCTGCTACGTGAAGATCTACGACGCCGTCGGCGACGACGTGCCGGACTCCGCGACGCCGGACGCCCGCGTCGGCCGGCCGTACACCATCTATCCGACGGAGTTCGACCCCAACTTCCACGAGCTCGAGTACTTCGTGCCGTACCAGCGCGGCCGCGAGGCGATCGCCGCCATGCGCGAGCTGATGCTGGCCCGCCAGCCGATCGCGATCTTCCCCATGGAGGTGCGGACGGTCGCCGCCGAGGACGCCTGGCTGTCGCACTCCTACCGCCGCGCGAGCCTCGTCATCAGCGTGTCGGGTCAGCCCGGGACGACCTACGAGCCGTACCTGCGGGAGGTCGACGCGCTGCTCGGCGGCTTCGACGCGCGGGTGCACTGGGGCAAGCTCCACTTCCTGACCCACGACCAGCTCCTGGAGCGCCACCCGCGCGCCGCGGACTTCATCGCGCTGCGCCGCGAGCTCGACCCCGACGGCGTGTTCCTGAACGACCACCTGCGCCCGCTCTTCGCCTGAGGCGGCCGGCGCGGGGCACGCTTGCCTCGCCCGCGGCCGACCCCGTATCGTCGCCCGGTGAAGGCGGGCTACGCCATGTTCCCGCAGGGCAACGTCGCCAGCGAGCCCGAGACGCTGGACGACGGGGAGCGCATGCGCCAGGAGCTGCGCCTCGTGGACGTCGCCGGCGAGCTCGGCTTCGACTCCTTCTGGGTCACCGAGCACCACTTCGGCGACTACAACCTCGCGCCGGCGCCGCTGACGGTGCTCGCCTACGTCGCGGGCCGCTTCCCGCGCATGGAGCTCGGCTCGATGGTCGTGGTGCTGCCCTGGAACGACCCGCTGCGCGTGATCGAGCAGGCGGTGGTGCTCGACTACCTGGCCGGCGGTCGCTTCCTGCTCGGCATCGGCAAGGGCGAGGCGCAGCGCGAGTTCAGCGGCTTCGGCATGGACCTCGAAGAGGGGCGCCGCCGCTTCGAGGCGAACCTCGACCTCGTGCTGGAGGGACTCGAGCGCGGCGTGCTGCGGCGCGAGGGCGAGGCGGACGTCGTGATCCGCCCGGCGCCGCGGGGCTCGTTCCGCAACCGCATCCTCATGGCGGCCGGGTCGCCGCAGTCGCTCGACCGAGCCGCGGACACCGGCCTGCCGCTGCTGCGCATCGTGCTGCGCACGTGGGAGGAGGTCGCGGAGCAGGTCGAGCGACACGCGGAGCGCTTCGCGGAGGCCGTCGGCGAGCCGCCGCCGCCCTGCGTGCTGCTGACCTACGCGTACTGCGACGGCGACGCCGGGCGGGCGCGCGAGCTCGGCCAGCGCTACGCCCGTGCCTATCGCGAGAGCGCGATCGGCCACTACGGCCTGGCCGGCGGCGAGGACGACCTGCGCCGCTTCGCGGAGACGCAGATGTGGGGCACGCCGGACGAGATCGTCGAGAAGTGCGAGCACGCGGCCCGCACGATCGGCACCGACCACGTCGTCTTCGCGTTCCGCTACGCCGGCGTGCCGTACGCCGACGCCGAGGCGTCCATGCGCCTCTTCGCGCGCGAGGTCCTGCCGCGCCTGCAACGGCTGGCGGTGCCGGCGTGAACACGGAGGATCTGATCCGGCGGGTCTCCAACTGGGGCCGCTTCGGGCCGGACGACCAGCTCGGCACGGTCAACCACATCGACGCCGCCAAGCGCGTCGCCGCCGCGGCCCTGGTGCAGACCGGCGAGGTGCACTCGCTCGCCGTCGACTTCGAGGCGGACACGCCGCAGTTCAAGGCGTCGTACCGGCTCAACCCCCAGCGCGCGATGGTCGCCACCGGCACCGACGTGCGCACGGGACGGCAGGCGGCCTTCGGGCTCGCCGGCCACGGGTTCGCGGACGACATGGTCACGATGTCGCTGCAGGCCGCGACGCAGTGGGACTCGCTGGCCCACTGCTTCCACGACTACCACATGTACAACGGCCGGCCCTGCGAGCTCGTCGGCGCGAAGGGCGCCGCGGCGAACGACATCGCCGTGCTGCGCGACCGCGTCTTCACCCGCGGCGTGCTGGCCGACGTGGCGGGCCACCTCGGCGTCGACGCGCTCGCGTCGGACCACCACGTCACCGTCGCGGAGCTGGAGGGCACCCTCGCCGCGCAGGGCGTTGACGTCGGCCGCGGCGACGCCCTGATCGTGCGCACCGGCCACCTGGGCCGTATCCAGCGCGACGGCGCCTGGGATCGCTTCGTCGAGGCCGACGAGCCGGGTCTGGGCTGGGACGCGCTGCCGTGGCTGCACGACCGGCAGGTGGCCGCCGTCGCCTGCGACAACTGGGCCTTCGAGGTCATCCCGAGCCGCCACGAGCTCGACCTGCCGTTCCACGCCGTCGGCATCGTCTACATGGGCCTGCTCATCGGCGAGATCTTCGCCCTCGACGCCCTGGCCGAGTCCTGCCGGGCCGACGGGCGCTGGGACTTCTGCTTCACGGCGCCGCCGCTCCCCTTCACGGGCGCGGTCGGCTCGCCGATCAACCCGCTGGCGATCCGCTAGCCCGGCCGCCGAAGCGCCCGTACAGGGCCAGCCAGCCGACGGAGGCAGCGAGCAGCCAGAGCAGCCCGCCGTTCGACCGCTCGCCGCCCGCGAGCGCGACCACCAGCGGCGCGACCGTGCACGGCAGCGCCCACCCCAGCAACCAGCGCCGTGGGGCACCGCCCGCTGCACCGGCCACCGCCATCACCAGGAGGTGCAGCGCGAACCCGCCGCACATGATCCAGCGCAGCGCGTCCGACAGCGGCTCGTCGGGCGCGCGGCGTCAGGCGGGCTTCTCCCAGACCGACACGTGCTCGCGGCTCTCGCTGGTGAAGGGCTCGCGGCGCCAGCCCTCCCAGCGGTCGCGCAGGCGCATGCCGGCGAGCTGCGCCATCAGGTCGAGCTCCGCCGGCCACACGTAGCGGAACGGGATGGACACGCGATCGACGCGGCCGTCGACGATCGAGAGGTGGTGCGAGACGAGGCCCTGGTTCGCGACGTCGAACTCGTCGAAGCCCCAGTAGCCCTCGCTGACGTGGAAGGGGCGGACGGTCTCGCCCGGCGGCAGGCGCCGCAGCTCCGGCACGCCGACCTCGATCACGAAGGTGCCGCCGGGCTCGAGGTGCGCGGCCACGTTGCGGAAGCAGGCGACCTGCTCGGCCTGCGTGGTCAGGTTCTGGATGGTGTTGAAGACCAGGTACGCGACCGCGAAGGTGCCCTCGACGGTCGTCGTCGCGAAGTCGCCGATCGTGACGCCGATCGCCTCGGCGCCGGGCTTGGCTCGCAGTCGGGCGACCATGGCCCGCGAGAGGTCGATGCCGTGCACCGCCACGCCGCGCCGCGCCAGCGGGACGGCGATGCGACCCGTGCCGATGCCGAGCTCGAGCGCGCGGCCGCCGCCCGCGAGCTCGACCAGGAGGTCGACCACCGGGTCGATGGCCGCGGGCTGGAACAGCTCCTCCGACTCGTCGTCGTAGGTGGCGGCGATCTGCTCGCCGAAGTGGCCGTCGTCGTGCACGGGCGGCAATCTAGCTAGGCCAGCACGTCGGCCGCGAACAGCGCGTAGACGGCGGCGCAGCGCCGCATCGCCGCCTCCTCGACGTGCTCGTCGGGCCCGTGCGAGACGTCGAGCCGGCCCGCGCCGTACGCGAACGCGGGGATGCCGAGCTGGGCGTACCAGCGCGTCTCGAGCACGCCCGGGCAAAGCTCGAAGCGCGGGCCGGCGCCCTCGACCGCCTCGACGACGCGCGCCAGCGCACGCGCCGCCGGGTGGCCCGCGTCCGTGCCGGCGGACGGCTGGCGCTGCAGCACGTCGATGGCGACGTCCGCCCCGGCGCGGGCAGCGGCGTCCTCGATGGTCGACGTCAGGCGCGCCAGCTCGGCGTCGAGCTCGTCCTCCGGGTTGAAGCGGAGGTCGACGGAGAACCACGCCTCCCCCGGCACGACGTTGAAGTTCGCACCGCTGCCCGACGCGCCGCCGACCACCAGCATCGAGCCCGCGCCCGCCCTCGTCCTGCAGCGGGTAGTCGGTGCGCCGCTCGAGCAGCTCGCGCCCGAGGTCGGCGAGGGGCTCGGCGATGCGCACCATGTGCTCGAACGCGTTCACGCCGAGGTGCGCCTGCCCGACGTGCGCCGGCCGGCCGCGCACCTCCACCCGCAGCGTGATGGCGCCGCGGTTGGCGTGCCACACGACGCCGCCGGTGGGCTCGGGCGTCAGCATGGCGACGGCGGCCGGGTCGATGAGGCCCGCGTCGCGCAGGTGGCCGGAGCCGGTGACGCTGCCCGTCTCCTCGTCGCAGACCAGGTGGACCGCGATGCGCCCGTCGCCGAGCAGGCCGAGCTCGCGTGCGGCGGCGGCGCCGTAGAGCAGCGAGACGAGCCCGCCCTTCATGTCGGCGGTGCCGCGCCCGACGATCCGCCCGCCCTCGCGCCGCGGCTCGAACTGCGCCCGCGACTGGGCCGGCACGACGTCGAAGTGCCCGTGGAAGTAGACGGTCCGCGCGCCCGTCCCCACGCTGCCGCGGACGACGCACGGCTCCTCGAGCGCACGCGCTGGCGGCAGCTCGATCAGCTCCGGCGCGAAGCCGAGGCGGTCGAGCACGTCCCGCAGCAGCCGCCCGCAGCGCCCGAGGTTGCGGCCCGGCGGGTTCTCCGTGTCGACGGCGACGAGCTCCTCGACGAGCGCCGCCATCTCGTCGGCCCGCGCCTCGAGCCACGCCTGCACCTCGGCCACCCGCTCCATGGCGCGAATCATGCCGTCGCCGCTCGGGGCGCGAGGCCCGGCGGCCATCTAACCAGGCACTTGCGTTTGATGGTTAGACGGCGCCGCGACGGCGCCGTGAGGCGTCTGTCCATGCGGGTCGGCGGTTGGACAATTGTCCGACGCGGTGACGGACAAATGACCAGATCGACCACGAGCGAGCTGGCGCCCCGCGGCTGCCGTCGTGTTCGAAATCCAGGCCCCGGCGGCCGTCTAACCAGGCACTTGCGTTTGGTGGTTAGACAGCGTCGGGAGGCGTCTATCCATGCGGGTCGGCGGTTGGACAATTGTCCGACGCGGTGACGGACAAATGGCCAGAACGACCACCAGCGAGCCGCCGCCCCGAGGCGGCCTCAAGCGGAGCCCAGGCCCCGGCAGCCGTCTAACCAGGCACTTGCGTTTGGTGGTCAGACAGCGACGCTAGGCGTCTATCCATGCGGGTCGGCGGTTGGACAATTGTCCGACGCGGTGACGGACAATTGGCCACCTCGCCCCCAAGACCAGCGGCCGCTGCCCGCCTACCCCGCTGCGTCCGCGCGGCTGCCGGCCAGCACGGTCGCCGGCACGGGCACCGGTGGGACGCACACCGTCAGGGCGGCCGGCTCGACCTCGACGTGGAGCTTGCGCACCTTGTCGCGATCGCCGCCGTCGAGCTCGTAGCGCACCTTGCGGTCGAACCGGAGGCGGATGTCGCGGCCCTTCGTCGCGTGGGCGAAGGGGGACTTGCTCGCGTCGCCCAGCGCCGCGCGGGCCAGGGTGCGGAGCCACTGCACCGCGCCGTCGGCGGTCACCACGCCGACCTCCAGCAGGCCGTCGTCCGGTTCGGCGTCCTCGAAGGCCGCGACGCCGGCGAAGAGCTTGCCGACGTTGCCGATCAGGATGCAGGTCGCCGGGCCCGCGTAGAAGCGCTCGCCGTCCACGTCGACCTTCGCCTCGAACGGGCGGGTGCGCAGGTTGCGCGCGCCCGTCACCACGTAGGCGGCACGGCCCAGGCGGTCCTTCAGGCGGCCGTCGGCGTCGGCGATCATCTGGGCGTCGAAGCCGGCTCCGGCCATCACCGCGAAGCCCTCGCCGTCCAGGCGCGCGACGTCGATGCGCCGGTGCGCGCCGTGGAGCGCGATCTCCACCGCCTGCTCCAGGTCGGCCGGGATGCCGAGGTTCGTGGCCAGCAGGTTGGCCGTTCCGGCCGGCAGGATGGCCATCGTCGCGTCGTGGCCGGCGAGCACGTCGACGCAGCGCTGGCACGTGCCGTCGCCGCCCCACACCAGGATGTGGTCGGCGCCGGCCGCGAGCGCCTTGCGCACCGCCTTGGGCGCCTTGCGGCTCTTGTCGACCTCCAGCCACAGCGGATCGGTCACGCCGTAGCGGGCCAGGACCGCGCGCAGCTCCTCCAGCCCGCCGCCGAGGGTCTTGCCGCTGTGCGCGATGACCGCGAGCGACATCACCGCGGGGCCCCGTTCGACACGCCCGCGCGCGCCGGTCCGCCTGGCGCCGCACGGCCTCGCCGTAGGCGCGTGTCGCGACCAGGGCGACGAGGATCGCGCCGCACGCCGATGCAGATCCCCGCGAGCTCGTCCAACGGATGGTGCATGCCGCGGTACAGCCGCGAGAGGGCCACGATCAGCGGCAGCACCACCACGAGCGACCAGCACACGATGCGCACCCAGCGTGCCGGGAAGCGCGACGTCAGCAGCAGGGCGAGACCGCCGTAGACCGCGACGGACGCCGCGACATGGCCGGAGGGGTAGCTCTGGGCCAGCGGCAGGTGGTCGAGGTGCGGCACGTCGGGGCGGTCGCGGTGGACGAGCAGGCTGGCCACGCGGTACGTCGCGAGCTCCAGCAGCCCCACGCCGGCGATGAATGCCGCCACCCGCCAGCGGCGGTGCCACGCGGCGACCGCGGCCGTGACGACCACGAGCAGCGGCAGCACCGGGATGTCGCCGATCATCGAGCCGGCGAAGGAGAGCCCGTCGAGCAGATCGGTGCGGTGCGCCGCGAACGCGTGGGGCAGCTCCCCGTCCGCGCTGCGGATGCCCGGCACGGACAGGACGACGTGCACGAGCAGCAACCCGACGGCGATCGTGGCCGCGGCGAGCAGGAGATAGCCCGACGACCAGGACGACCGCGAAGACCGCGGCCGGCCGCTCGGGGCCGTAGCGGTCGAGCAGGGCCTGGACGCGGGCCGGCGGCGCCGGGGCGAGGACCGGATAGCGTTCCTCGGTCGGCTCGTGCGCCGGCTTCCGGAGCGCCTTCCCGGCCGACCCCTCGAGCCGCGATGGGGAAGCGGAGGTGGTAGACACGCTGCAGAGTTTCCCCGCCGATCGCGCCGGGAAACGGAGGCCCAACAACCGATGCTGCTGCTGACCGTCCTCATCGCCGTCGCCGTCACCGGCGGGCTGATCGCCGTCCTGATCGCGCGCTGGTGCCAGCGGCTGCTCCACGGGACGCCCGCCACCGAGGCCGCCGCGCACGCCGTCGCGCACGCCGCCGGACCGGGCCACGCCCCCACGTGGTGGCGCGCACGCCTCCACCCGGGCGAGGCCACGGGGCTGCTGCTGACGATGGGCGCCGCGATCGTGATCGCCGGCGGCGTCGTGATCGGGATCCTCGCCTACCTGGTGCGCGGCAACGACACCCTGCGCGGCATCGACACGAGCGCCGCCGACTGGGGCGCGCGCCACGCGACGGAGGACGGCACGGCCGTGCTCCAGCGCATCACCGACCTGGGCGACACGCGCGCCGTCGTCCTGCTTGCCGTCGTCGTCGCGGCGGTCGAGCTCTGGCGTGCGCCGAGCCGCTTCATCGTCCCGTTCCTCGTTGCCGTCACCCTCGGCAACTGGCTGGTCACGACGACCATCAAGGACCTCGCCGACCGGGCCCGCCCCACCCTCAACCCGATCGCCGAGACGCTCGGGACCGTCGTTCCCGAGCGGGCACTCGTCGACCGCCGCCGCCTTCTTCGCGGCGGCCGCGCTGCTGCTCGGCCGGCGCCGCTCGCCGCAGGTGCGCTCCATCCTCGCGGGCATCGCCGTCGGCGTCGCGGTCCTGGTGGCCGGCACGCGCGTCCTGCTGGACGTGCACTGGCTGTCGGACACCATCGCCGGCGTGGCGCTCGGCTGGTCGTGGTTCATGCTCTGCGCCATCGCGTTCGGTGGGCGCCTGCTGCAGTTCGGCGCGGTCGTCGAGGAGGCCGCAGACGAGGCCGTCGAGGCCCTCGCCGACGCCGCGCCCCGCGCCGCGCGTCGGACGCCCGCGCTCCACCTGACGCCGTCCGCGACGTACGAGCACGGCGGCGCCGCGCTGACGGCGGTCGCGCTGGGGCTGGTGGTGTTCGGCGCGTACTCCCTGATGGACCCGCGCTACCGCAAGATCTGAGCGCGCGCGCCGGGCGCGTCCACTGCGTCCGGCGTATCCTCGGCCCACGAGCGCGCAGACCACCCCCATTGTCGTGTCAGGCCGCGCGACCGGGCCACGCCTGCGACCGCCCCGCACCGCGCTGCTCGTGGGGCTCGGCGTCGCGGGATGCCTCGCCGCGGCCGGCGCGATCGCGCTGGGCGTGCACGCCGACGCCAGCACGATCCAGATCGTCCTGCTGGAGTGGATCAGCGTCCCCTACATCCTGGCCGGGCTCGTCGCATGGGCCCGCCGACCGGAGAGCCGCCTCGGCCCGCTGATGGTGGCGGGCGGGTTCGCCACCCTCGCCGGGACGCTGCAGTTCGCCGACGCCGCCGCGCTGCAGACGATCGGCGCGCTGTTCGACATCGTGCCGGCCGCCCTCTTCCTGCACGTCTACCTCGCGTTTCCCGACGGCCGCCTGCGCTCGACCTTCGAGCGCGTGCTCGTGGGCTGCGCCTACTTCTCGGCGATCGCGCTGCAGGTGCTCAAGGGGACGCTCGGCGCGTTCGGCCCCGACAACCTGCTGGCGATCTGGGACGAGCCCGGACGCCGCGCACACCGTCGAGCAGGTGCAGCTCCTGTCGATCAGCGCCATGTGCCTCATCGCGATCGGCCTGCTGACCAACCGGCGCCGCCACGCCGGGCGGCCGCTGCGCCGACCGCTGGCGCTCGTCGTCGACTCGTTCGTCCTGGGTCTCGCGATGCTCGCGGTGCTGTTCGTCTTCGGCGCGATGGAGTGGTCCTACTTCGTCGAGATCCAGCGCGTGACGCTCGTGATCCTCGGCATCTCGCCCATCGCGTTCGGCTACGCGCTGCTCGACCTGCGCCTGGCCCGCTCCGCCATCGGCGACCTCGTGATCGGCCTGCGCTCCACGTCGGAGCCCGCCGACCTGCGCGACGCCCTCGCCCGTGCGCTGCGCGACTCCTCGCTGGAGCTGGCGTACTGGCTGCCCGAGTTCGAGACGTACGCCGACCTCGACGGCCGCGAGGTCGTGCTGCCGCAGCCCGGCGGCCAGCGTGCCGTGACCGTCATCGAGCGTGAGGGCGAGCCGCGTCGCCGCGCTCCTGCACGACCCGTCGCTGCTCGACGAGCCCGAGCTGCTCGACGGCGTCGCCGCGGCCACCTCGATCACGCTCGAGAACGCGCGCCTGCAGGTCGAGCTGCGCGCGCGGCTGGAGGAGCTGCGCGGCTCGCGGGCCCGCATCGTCGAGGCCGGCCACCGCGAGCGCAAGCGCCTCGAGCGCAACCTCCACGACGGCGCGCAGCAGCGGCTCGTCGCGATCTCCCTCGAGCTGGCGCTGCTGGAGGCGCGACCTCGCGGGCAACGACGAGGCCCGCGCGCGGGTCGGCGGGCGCGCCGGAGATCGCCGCGTCGCTGCAGGAGCTGCGGGAGATCGCGCGCGGCATCCACCCAGCCGTCGTCACCGGCCACGGCCTCGCGGTGGCGCTGGAGCAGCTCGCGGCGCTCTCGCCGGTGCCGGTGGAGGTCACGGTCGAGGTGGACGAGCGACTGCCGGAGGCGCTCGAGGTCGCCGCGTACTACCTCGTCAGCGAGAGCCTCGCCAACGTCGGCAAGTACGCCCAGGCGACCTCCGCGACGGTCGACGTGTCGCGGAACCATGGCGTCGTGACGGTGGAGATCGTCGACGACGGCATCGGCGGCGCGGACAGCGAGCGGGGCAGCGGGCTGCGCGGGCTCGCCGATCGCATCGAGACCCTCGGCGGCCGGCTGCGCGTATGGAGTGCGGACGGCGAGGGCACCCGCGTCCGGGCGGAGATCCCGTGCGGGTAGCGATCGTCGAGGACGGCGTGCTGCTGCGGGAGGGCGTCGTGCACCTGCTCGGCGCTGCCGGACACGAGGTCGTCGCCCAGTTCGGCGACGTCGACGGCCTGCTCGCGTACGTCCGCGACGACCCGCCGGACGTCGTCATCCTCGACATCCGCCTGCCGCCGACGCACACCGACGAGGGGCTGCGCGCGGCGCTCGACCTGCGCGAGCACCAGCCGGACGTCGGCGTGCTGGTGCTGTCGCAGTACGTCGAGCTCGGGCTCGCGATGAAGCTGCTGGCCGACTCGGCGGAGGGCGTCGGCTACCTGCTGAAGGACCGCGTCAGCGACGTCGAGGAGTTCGTCGCCGCCGTCGAGCGGGTGGCGGGAGGCGGCTCGGCGCTCGACCCGATCATCGTCTCCACCCTCCTCTCGCGGCGCCGGCGCGACGATCCCCTGTCGCTGCTGACGCCGCGCGAGCGCGAGGTGCTGGAGCTCATGGCGACGGGCAGCTCCAACCAGGGCATCGCCGACGCGCTGGTGATCACGCTCCGGGCCGTGGAGAAGTACGTCTCGAGCATCTTCGGCAAGCTCGGCCTGCCGTCGAGCTCGACGGAGGATTCCCGCCGCGTCCTCGCGGTGCTCATGTACCTGCGCCCTGACGCGTTCCGTACCGCGACGGCTCGGACCGCGAGGCCCATCCCCCAGAAACCCGAACGGTGCGGTCCACCTGCGTGCCGGCTGGGAGCGGGCGCCCGCCTGCGACATTCGATGCATCAGTTCACTCGACCCCTGCAGGAGGGTTTCATGCGAACCCGCATCATCCAGCGCAAGCCCAAGTCGCCCGACGCAGCCAGCGTCGTGCTCGGCGGACGCCGACGGCCCGGCGCCCGCGTCGCCAGGCCAATCGCGTTGCCGCGCGGATCGGCCGTTGGAGCGCCACGCACCGCACGAAGGCGGTGCTCGTCCGGGTCCTGTTCGTCGTCGCGACCGTCGCGGCCGGCGAGATGCACCCCATGTCGCTGATCGACCGCAACGACAAGGCCGTCGCGCGCAGGCTCGGCAACGCCATCCTCGAGTCGTCGTTCGACACCGACGAGGAGGGGCTCGGCGAGTTCGTGCTCGTGCAGTCCAACGACATGACCGTCGACGACCCGGCCTTCCGAGCCGCGATCTCCGACGTCGAGCGCGCCGTCTCCTCGTTCGACGAGGTGACGGAGCTGCCGCTCGCCGCTCGAGCAGGTCAACAACGGGCAGATCTCGCCCGACCGCCACGCCGTGATGGTGTCGTTCGTACCGAAGGGGACGTACGACGAGGCGGCGCTCTACATCGACGACATCACCGCCGCCGTCGGTGACGTCCAGAAGGCCCACCCGGACATGTACATCGGCGACGCCGGCGTCTCGACCGAGAAGGCCCTCCAGGCGACCATCCAGGGCCAGATCGCCAAGGCCGGGCTCATCGCCGTGCCGCTGACGATCCTGATCCTCGTGCTCGTGCTCGGCTCGCTGACGTCGTCGCTGGTGCCGGTGGGCCTCTCGCTCAGCGCCGTCTTCGCCTCGATGGGCCTCACGGCCGCCGCGAGCTCGATCGTCCCGATGGACGCCTCGGTCAACGAGGTGATCCTGCTGGTCGGCCTCGCGGTCGGCGTCGACTACTCGCTGTTCTACATCCGCCGCGAGCGCGACGAGCGCCGAGCCGGCCGTTCCGCCGCGGCGGCGCTGCAGGCCGCGGCCGCCACCTCGGGCGCGTCGGTCCTGATCTCCGGCATCACCGTCATGATCGCGATGGCCGGCATGTTCCTCTCCGGCGACGCCACGTTCGTCTCCTTCGCCGTCGGCACCATCATCGCGGTGTTCGTCGCGATGGTCGGCTCCCTGACCGTCCTGCCCGCGATCCTGTCCATGCTCGGCGACCGCATCGAGCGCATCCGCATCCCGTTCCTCGGCCGCCGCCGCGGCGACGAGGGCCGCGTCTGGGGCGCCATCCTGCGCCCGGTCCTGCGCCGCCCGCTGGTCGCGGCCGTCCTGGCCACCGGCGTCCTCGTCGCCCTCGCCCTGCCCGCCACGCAGATGCACACCGCCGAGTCCGGCATGGACGCGCTTCCGAAGAGCATGCCCGAGCTGGAGACGTTCCACGAGCTCAACGACGCGTTCCCCGGCAGCAGCACGGCCGCGATGGTCGCCCTGCGCGCCGACGACACGCCGCAGACCCAGGCCGCCATCAATGACCTGATCGCCGCGGCCCGCGCCTCGGGCGAGATGCAGGAGCCGATGGACGTCACGCCGAGCGACGACGGCTCCGTGTACCAGATCGACATCCCGCTCGCCGGGAGCGGCACGAACAAGGAGTCCGACCACGCCCTGATGACGCTCCGCAACGAGCTCATCCCCGCCACGATCGGCACCCTCCCGGGCGCCGAGTACGCGGTGACCGGCCCGACCGCCGGCTCCAAGGACTCCACCGACGCGATGAAGCACACCGCTCCGCTCGTGTTCGGCTTCGTCCTGCTCTTCGCCTTCCTGCTCCTGCTGGTGGCCTTCCGCTCCATCGTGGTCGCCGTGAAGGCCATCCTGCTCAACCTGCTCAGCGTCGCTGCGGCCTACGGCGTCCTCGTCGCGGTCTTCCAGTGGGGCTGGGGCGAGAACCTGCTCGACTTCAACAGCACCGGCGGCATCGCGTCCTGGCTGCCCATGTTCCTCTTCGTGATCCTGTTCGGCCTCTCGATGGACTACCACGTGTTCATCCTGAGCCGGGTGCGCGAGGCCTTCGACCGCGGCCTCAGCACCGAGCAGGCCGTCGAGCTCGGCATCCGCAAGACGGCGGGCGTCGTGACCGGCGCCGCCATGGTGATGGTCGCGGTGTTCAGCGTCTTCGCCCTCCTGCCCTTCCTGGACCTCAAGGAGATGGGCATCGGCCTCGCGATCGCGATCCTGATCGACGCCACGATCGTCCGCGCCGTCCTGCTGCCGGCCTCGATGAAGCTGCTCGGCGACGCCAACTGGTACCTGCCGCGGTGGCTCGAGTGGCTGCCCCGGCTGGAGCACGACGCCGCCGAGCCCCAGGGCCCGACCGCGACTCCGACCCCGACCCTCGATCCCGCGCCGACGCCGGCGTAGGGCCGCCCCCTCATCCGACCGACCCGACGCCCCGGTCCCGCCATCGCGCGGGGCCGGGGTTTCGCGTTGCCCGCACGGACACGCTCCATGACCCTCACGACCGACCGCCCGCGCGTCAGGGCCACCCGAGATAGCTGCTGGCGTGCGCCTCGAACACCGCGGCGATCGTCGACTCGTCCGGCTGCTCCAGCACGTGCAGCGCGCCGATGAGAGACTGGATCCGTCTTGTCATGACGAGCAGGTAGGTGCTCGGCTCGCCCGTCGGGTTCCAGTAGGTGTGGGCCACGCCCCGCGGAACGAGTACGGCACCGCCCGGACCCAGGCGGTGGTCATGATCGTGCGCGCGGACCACGAGCGCGCCCGTCAGCACATACCACGCCTCGTCGTCCTCGTGATGGATGTGAAGCGGAGCGATGAAGCGCGGGAACCGCGGATCGCCTCCAGGATCCGTCCACTCCGCAAGGACGAGGGTGGCCTCCGCGCCGCCGAGTGTGGAGCCCGATAAATGGGCTGCGAACAGTCGCTCGGCGTGCGCGTCCGCTGCCACCGGCGGAGCCTACCCCCACAGTGCTCCTTCCGCCTGGAAGCAGCGGAGCGCCTCGTGGCGCTCGCGCGCTGGCGCTTCGTCGGGCGCGACGTCACCTGAGACCTGAGCGCGAACCGGCGTGGCGGGCGGACGTGTCGCCCGTCACGGCTGCCGCTCAGACCGAGCGCGTGATGCCGCCGTCGATGCGGATGTTCTGGCCCGTGATGTAGGCGGCGCGATCCGAGGCGAGCAGCGCGATCAGCTCGGAGACCTCGTCCGTCGTCCCGTAGCGGCCCATGGGGATGCGGTCGCGCACGCCCTCGCGCTCCGGCAGCGAGTCGATGAAGCCGGGCAGCACGTTGTTCATGCGGATGTTCTCCGCGGCGTAGCGATCGGCGAAGAGCTTCGCGTACGCGGCGAGGCCGGCCCGGAACACGCCGCTGGTCGGGAAGCCCGGGTCGGGCTCGAAGACCGCGAACGTGGAGATGTTGACGATCGCGCCGCCGCCCTGGGCCTGCATGATCGGCGTCACGAGGCGGGTCGGCCGCACGACGTTGAGGAAGTAGACCTCCATCCCGGCGTGCCACTGCTCGTCGGTGAGCTCGAGCAGCGGCGCCCGCGGGCCGTGGCCGGCGCTGTTGACGAGCGCGTCGATCCTGCCCCAGCGCGCCATGGCGGCGTCGACGAGGCGCTGCAGGTCCTCGTTCGACTGGTTCGAGCCGGTGACGCCGACGCCGCCGAGCTCCTCCGCCAGCGCCTCGCCCTTGCCCGACGACGAGAGGATCGCCACCGCGAAGCCGTCCGCCGCGAGCCGGCGCGCGGCGCTCGCGCCCATCCCGCTGCCGCCGGCCGTGACGACCGCGACCCGCTCGCCTGCCATGTGCGACCTCCTCGTGGGGCTACGTCCTGCGGCCCAGCGTACCGAGGTGCTCGCCCGGCCGGTCGGCGACGAACGCGGTGCGGCCTCCGACGCCGGTGCGCCGGAGGCCGCGACGGACGGTCGGATCAGGCGGCTGCGCAGCACGCGCTTGTAGGAGGGGAGGCACAGCTCCATGGGCGTCGTGACCGTGAGGTCGCGGCGCTGGAACTGGTTCAGCACGAAGACGCTGCGGGTTTGCAGGTCACCCGGCTGGCGGATCGCGAAGCAGGTCAGGTGCAGGTCCGGGAAGCGGACCGGCGTGACGACGCCGTCATGGCCCTTGCGCGTCGGGTTGCACAGGGTCGTCGGCTCGTCCACGAACACGTTGTTCGCGCCGAACTGGTCGAGCAGGTTGACGATCCCGGGGATGCCGGGCGCGCCCGGCCCCGGCTCCCGCGCCTGGTAGCACTTGTAGTGGTCGAGGTTCCCCAGGGGCTCGAGCTCCTGGGTCTCCGGCGACTCGTTCTTGTACGACGGCAGGCACAGCCGGTTCGCCCGCGTCACGTTCAGCCGGCGCGAGCCGAACTGGTTGGTGACCCGGACCTGGCGCGGCACGTCCTGGCGGATGGCGTAGCAGACCAGGTGCAGGTCGGCATGCCGGATCTCGAACGCCTTGCCGTCGTGCAGCTTGCGCACCGGGTTGCAGAGCCGCACGACCCTGCCGACCTGCAGGTTGGCGTTGCCGAACTGGTCCGAGAGCCGCACCGCGGCCGGGATGCCCGGTGCGGGTGGCACGGCGGCCTCCGTCGCCTTGTAGCACTTGAAGTGGTCGATCGCGCTCAGCGGCGTCTTCGCGTGCGCCGCCGGCACCACCGCGACCGCCACGGCGGCCAGCGCTACCACCACGGACGCCTTGCATCGGAGGGACATGACCGACTCCTTTCAGGGGGACGAGGCCGACCCTACGGCCGACCCCGCTCACCCCGCGCCCGGCGATCGCCCGGCGGGAGCCCTGGTCCGATCTCCCTGCTAGGCCAGGGAAATGGCCACCTGCTCGAGCTTGTCCATCGCCTCCTGCATGCCGCCCTCCATGCCGGAGTCGATGTGCGCGTCCCGGTGCTCCTTGCAGGAGTGCTGCACGAGCACGGTCAGCGTCGTGCGCCCGTCCTCCTCGGTGAACGTGACGATGTCGAGGGCCTCGCCGTCCGGCATCCCCTCGTAGACCTCCGTCTGCACCAGCCGCTCGTCGGGCACGACCTCGCGGTACTCGCCGTGGAAGGCGACCTCGAAGCCGCCGGTCGCCTCCATCACGTAGCGCCAGCGCCCGCCGACGCGCAGGTCGATCTCGATGGAGGTGACCGTGCCGCGATCGCCCGCCCACCAGCGCTCCACGAGCTCCGGCGTCGTGTAGGCCCGGAAGACCAGGTGGCGCGGTGCGTCGAACACACGCGTGATCAGGATCTGCTCGTCGGCCGGGAGGGTGACCGTCGCCGTGCCGCTACTCGCCATCGTCCCTGCTCCTTCTGCTCGCTCGAGGTCGTGAGGTGCTCGAACCGCCACCATATTCATCCGCGCCGGATGACGACGCCTCGCCCATCGCGGTCGGATGCTCCAAGTCCCCTCACGCCAAGGAGCACACCGCATGGCCGACAAGAGCGACGCGCCCGCCTACCTGTACATCGCGACCTACGACGATCCCGACGCCGCGCAGGGGGACTGGGACGCCCTCAAGGAGCTCGTCAAGGGCCGGCTCATCACCGTCTACGGCATGGTGCTCGTCAGCCGCGGCGAGGACGGGAAGATCGACGTCAAGGACGACGCGCACGAGGTCGGCGTCGGCACCGCCCTCGGGGCCGTCGGCGGCGCGGTCATCGGCCTCATCTTCCCGCCGGCGTTCCTGGCCTCCGCGCTGGTCGGCGGCGGGATCGGCGCGGGCCTCGGCAAGATCCTCGACCGCCACCGCAACAAGGAGATCAAGGAGGACGTCGAGGACGTCATGCCGCCGGGGAGCTCCGGCATCGTCGCCCTCTTCGAGGAGCGCTGGGTGGCTTCCGTCGACGCCGCGCTCAAGAAGGCGAGCAAGGTCACGAAGCGCGAGGTCGACGCCGAGAGCGCCAAGGAGGTCGAGAAGGAGGCCTCCGCCAAGGCGTAGCGGAGAAGCGTGCGCGGGCACCCATCTCGCGGCTGCCCGCGCACGCGTCCGACGTCTGGTCCCGACATGCCTGGACCAGCGAGCGACGCGATGGAGGCGCGGCACCTCGCGGTCCGGCTCGCCGGCGTCATGATGCCGGTGCTGATGGCCTTCGCCGTCATCGTCACGGCCAACCACTTCGTCGTCGACATCGTGGCCGGCGGCGCGCTCGCGCTGTTCGGTCTCGCGGTCGCGCTGCGGCTCGAGCGGCGGGCGCCGGCGTGGGCGGCGGACGAGCGCCAGCGTCCGGCGGGCACGGGCGTCCAGGTGCCGTCGCTCCGCCACTGACGGGCTGGCGTGGACGGCACCCTGGACGCAGCGAACCCGCTGCTGGTGGCGCACCGGGCGGGCAACGACCCTGCGCTGGTGGCCCCGGCGCTCGCCGCCGGCGCCGCGATGGTCGAGGCCGACGTCCACGCCGCGCGAGGCCGTCTCGAGCTGCGCCACGAGAAGAACCTCGGCCCCCTGCCGCTACGCTGGGACCGCTGGTACGTCGCCCGCCGGCCCGCCCGCACGGTGACGCTGCAGGAGGTGCTGGCGACGGCGCCGCCGGGCGCGCCGTTCCTGCTCGACCTCAAGGGTGTGTCGCCGCGGCTCGCGGGCCTCGTGCGGCAGGCCGTGCGGTCGCACGCGCCCGGGCCGGTGTGGGTCTGCTCGCGGAACTGGTCGCACCTGCGGGCGCTGCGCGGCGACGACGACCTGCGGGTGCTGCGCTCGATCGGCTCCCGGGCGCAGCTGGCCCGCTTCCGCGCGCTGCGCGACGGCGGCGACGCCGTCGTAGTCCGGGCCCGGCTGCTGCTCGACGTCCCCGGGACCGCCGCCGCGCTCGCGGGCATCCCGACGGTGCTCGCCTGGGGCGCGCGCGACCTCGCGACGGCGCGGCGCCTGCTGGCCGCCGGCGCGAGCGGCCTGATCCTGGACGACCTCGCATCTGATCGCCCGGATATCGTCGTCGGCGTGACCGCCGCGCTCGCCTGGGGCGCCCTCGCCGCCTCGTCGCTGCTGATCGGCGCGCTGATCGGCTACGTGCGGCCGTGGCCCGACGTCCTCGTCGGCGTCGTCCTCGCGTTCGGCGCCGGCGCCCTGATCAGCGCCGTCAGCTTCGACCTCGCCGAGGAGGGGATCGACGTCGGCGGCGGCGAGTGGCTGGCGCTCGGGCTCGCGACGGGCGCCTTGACGTACTTCGCCGCCGACCGCATCCTCATGCGCCGGAGCGGCGGCGGCAGAGGAGCAGGAAGCGGGACCGTCGCTCGCCCTCGGCGCGCTCCTCGACGGCATCCCCGAGCAGCTCGTGCTCGGCATCGGCCTGTCCTCGGGCGGCGAGATCGGCGTCGGCCTGCTCGCCGCGATCTTCGTCTCCAACCTGCCCGAGGCGATCGGCTCGTCGACGGAGCTGCGCGCCGACGGCAAGGGCGCGGGAGCGGTGGCGCGGATCTGGCTGCCGGTCGCGGTCGTCTGCACCCTGGCGACGGGCGTCGGCTGGGCCATCGCCGACAACGTCTCGGGCGAGTTCCAGGCCGCCGTCGACGGGTTCGCCGCCGGCGCGCTGCTCGTGATGCTGATCGACGCGATGATCCCGGAGGCCACGCGCCGGGCCGGGGACGTCGCCGGGCTGGCGACGGTGCTCGGCTTCGCGGTCGCGGCCGGGCTCTCGCTCAGCGCCTAGACCACGAGCACGCGGACGACCTTCGTCGTCTTGTTGCCCGCCGCGTCGACGGCGACGACCTTGACGGCGAGACGTCCGGCCCCGAACGCGGCCTTGACGCGGAACCTCGACACGCCCTTCGGCCGCGCCCTGTAGACCCGCCGCGCCAGGACGTGCTCCTTGCGCAGGACGGTGACCGTGACCTTCGCGGGCTCGCCGAGCGTCACCTTGACCGTCACGCCCTCGCGCGACTTCGCGGTCACGGCGGCGGTCAGCCGCGGCGCCGTGCGGTCGGGCGCGGGCGGCGTGGGCGACGGCGGCGGCGTGCCCGGAGGAGGCGGCGGTGGCGGCGTGCCAGGCGGTGGCGGCGTGCCGGGCGGCGGCGGCGGTGCGGCGGAGGCGGCGGAGGCGGCGGAGGCGGCGGAGGGGGCGGTGGCGGCGGCGTCGCGACGACGACGTGGACGAGGCCGGACATGCCGGCACCGCCGGGCCCGCCGTGCATCGCGCAGTAGAAGCGGTAGTCGCCGCCGGTCGTGAACGTCCGCATCGTCGACCAGGCGTTCGTGCTGAGGGTGGGCTGGCCGGGCGCACCGTCGTCCCAGACGAGGTTGTGCTGGCCCGGGCCGCCGTTCGTGTTCGTGATGGTCACCTTCTCGCCGACGAACACCGTGGCGGGCGTCGCCGGCGTGAAGTTGTTGCCATTCGTCCCGAACGACGCATCGGCGGCCCGGGCCGTGGGCGCAGCCGCGGCGGCAGCGAGCGCCAGCAACGCGATGGGGACTGCCATCGCACCGGCCGGCGCGCGCCGCCGGGGGCGTGGGCGCGCCGCGTTCGCTTCCCGCGATACAGACACGAGCACTCGCGGTACGCCGCGGATCGACGATCGGATTTCACGGCAGCGCAATCGTCCTCAGCCGCTAGCCTGCCCCGCGTGAGCATCACCGTCATCGAGGCGCCGACGCTCGGCCGCGGATGGCTCGACGTCTCCCGCGCGATCCTGGAGCACGGCGTGCCGGCGACCTGGGGCGGCCTGACGACGCGCGAGCTGCCGCGGCTGACCGTCGCCATCGCCGAGCCGAGCTCCGACGACGCGGTCATCGCCGAGCTCGGCGACCCCGACTGGCTCGCGTGGATGCACGCCAACTTCTTCGAGCACCGGCGCGTGCCCGAGCTCGGCGACGCCCGCAGCTACGCCCACCGGCTGTTCGACTACGGCGGGGCCGGCCGCGACCAGCTCGCGTGGGTCGCCGACCGCCTGCGCGCCGACCCGACCTGCCGCGACGCCGCCATCACGACCTTCGAGCCGCTCGACGACACCACCTACGTGCCGTGCGTGAGCATGCTGGACTTCTGGCGGCCCGAGGGGCCCGTCGAGCTCGTCGTCTACGCCCACGGCCTCGACTTCGGCAAGAAGGCGTACGGCAACCTCGTCGAGCTCGCGCACCTGCAGGAGCGCGTCGCCGCGGCCGTCGAGGCCCCGGTCGGCCGGCTCGTGATCCACGTGAAGACCGCGCACGTGTACGAGCCGGAGTGGGCGCTCATGGCCGAGCTGACGGCCGCGGCGCCCCGCACGTGACGGTCAGGCGCTGACGACCCACGCCGGCACGCGGGCCAGCTGCCGCTCGTAGCGCGCCTGCAGGTGCGGCACCACCGACCCGTACCAGGCCGCGAGCGCCGCGAGCGGGACGAACAGCGCCGCGCCGCGGTCGAGCGCCAGCAGCGGCGCCGCGAAGGCGACCAGCAGCACGAGCAGCGACACGACCAGCGCCCGGCGGTGGCGGCGGCCGAGCTCCGTCGCTGCGCCGCCCGCCGCGACGCGGAAGACGGCTCCGCAGGCGCACTCGAGGCGCCGGCCGAGGCGCACCTCGGCGACGATCCCGCAGTCGCAGGCGATGGTCACGTGCGGCTTCACGCGGGCCACCGTATGCCGGACGCCGGGGCCCTGTCAGCCCCCGGGCGTCGCGGCGGTCCGCCCGTCCGGCCAGGGTGCGCGCCCTGTCGTCCCTCGGCCGGGGTAACCGCGCGGCCCGCGGCGGTTCGCTCACGCCTCGGCGAGCGGCAGCGAGGCGGTGATGACCGTGCCGCCGCCGGGCGGGCTGACGACGGCGAGCGTGCCGCCTGCCGCCTCGGCCCGGTCGCGCAGGCCGATCAGCCCCGTGCCGGCCGTGGTCTCCGCGCCGCCCTTGCCGTCGTCGGCGATCTCGACGCGCACGACGCCGTCCTCGCGGGCGACCGTCACGCGCACCCGGGTGGCCCCGGCATGGCGCGTCACGTTGGTCAGCGCCTCGGCCACGATGTAGTAGACGGTGGCCTCGAGGTCCTCCTGCAGGCGCTCCGGCGCCACGTCGAGCTCGATGGGCAGCGTCACCCGCCGCTGCAGCGCCTCGAGGGCGTGCAGCAGGCCGTGCTCGGCGACCGCGCCCGGATGCAGCCCGCGCGCGAGCTCGCGCAGCTCCTCGAGGCCGGCGTCCAGCTCGTGCGCCGCCTGCTCCAGCACCTGCAGGGCGCCGTCGCGGCCGGCTGCGAGCTGCTGGCGGGCGATGCGCAGCATCAGCGCCACGGAGACGAGACGCTGCTGCGCGCCGTCGTGCAGGTTGCGCTCCAGCCGGCGGCGCTGCTCGTCGCCCGCCTTGACCACGCGGGCGCGGGAGGCGTGCAGGTCCTCGCGGGCCTGCGCGCTGGCGACGGCCAGCGACACGAGCTCGCAGAACGCCCCGAGGCGCGCCTCGCTCTGCGGCGGCATCGTGTCGCTCGACCCGATGGCCACGGCACCCCACAGCTGGCCCGCCACCACGATCGGCGCCGACGCCGTCGAGCGGTAGCCGACCCGCGCCATGCGCCGCGCCATCGCCCCGGAGTGCGCGCCCCAGTCGTCGACGCGGGCGGGCGCGCCGGTCCGCCGCACGCGCCCGAGCGAGCTCGCATCGTCGGGCAGGAAGCGCTCCCCGAGGTGGAAGGTGTCGACGCCGTCGCGATGGTGGCGGCCCATGACCACGGCGCCGCCGTCCGCCTCGTAGCGCATGACGGCGGAGGCGTCGACGTCGAGCACGCGGGCGCTCTCCTCGGAGACCACCATGAACACCTGCTCGGGGCTGGCCTCCGACGCCACCAGCGTGGCGACCCGGCGCAGGGCGCGCTGCTCCTGGGCCAGGCGCCCGACCTGCGCGAGCCGCAGCTCGGGGTCGTCCTCCAGGGCGCGCGCGTCGTCCTCCCGCTGCCGGACCCGACCCGTCAGGTCGAGGCCGGACGTGACCAGGCAGAGCGGCTCCCCCGTCGCGTCGACCAGCAGGCGGTTCGACCACGACACGAGCCGGCGCCCGCCGTCGGCCGTCATCCAGTGACCCAGGCGCGGGCTGGAGAAGCCGGTCTTCCACAGGTACGCGAGGAGCTCCCGGAACGCGGTGCGCTCCTCGGGCGGGATGACGGACTCCCCCGCGTCGCGGCCGATCACGTCCTCGGGCGCGAAGCCGGTCGCGCGCGAGGCCGCCTCGTTGAACAGGAGGATGCGCCCCTCGCGGTCGAAGACGCAGACGAGCGCCTCCGTGGTGTCGATCAGGACGCGGGCGAACGGATCGAGCAGGAAGGACGTCGGCGGCTGGTTCGACTCCTCCATGGGCCGCCGAGGTTACCGCTTCGCCCCCGCGCGCAGTCAGCCCACGGGCGCCGCGGCGGCTCGGCCGTGGTAGACGAGCTCGTGCTCCCACGCGTCGGGCGCCTGCGTGTGGAGCCGCCAGTAGTGCTCGGCGATCTCGTCCGGATCGAACGCCGACCCGGGCGCGACCGCTCCGGCGACGGTGACCGCCGTGACGTGGACGCCGGCGGGCCGGAACTGCGCGTGCGAGCGCCTCGGCCAGCGCGCGCACGCCGGCCTTGCCGAGCGACAGGCTCAGCACGCCGGGGACGGGCGTCGGCATGCCGCTCGTGAGCAGGAACGTGCCGCCGCCGGCATCCGCCATGCGGGGCAGCAGGTGGGCGGCCGCCGTGATCGCGCCGACGACGTTGACCGCCCACGCGTCGAGGTGCTGCCCTGCCGTCAGCTCGCCGAGCCCGTCCCACTGGATGATCGCGGCGTTGTAGACGAGGACGTCGGGCACGCCGAGGCGCTCGACGTAGCCGTCCAGCGCCTCCCGCAGCGCGTCCTCGTCGGTGGCGTCGGCGACGGCGCCGTACGTGCGCACCTCCGCGTCGGCGAGCGCGGCGAGCGCGGCCTCGACGGTGGCGGGCGCGCGGGCCACGACGCCGACGGGCAGCCCCTCGCGCGCGAGGCGGCGGGCGACGGCGACCCCGATGCCGGGGCCGGCGCCGATGACGATCGCGCCAGGCATTTGGCTGGCTCCTTGTCGGTGGGGTGAGAGGGGCGTCCTAGACGACGCCGAGCGGGTGACCGCCGCCGCCCAGCAGCAGCCCGCGGCGCTGCTCGTGCGCGACGTAGAGGAAGCGATCGGACTCCGTGCCGTTGCGGCAGGCGAGCGCCAGGCCGTCGCGCAGGATGCGGTGGACGGACGGCACGTAGACGGCGTCGTACCAGTCGGCCGCGACCGACGCCGCGTCGAGCGCCCGGCCGGTGCCGCGCACGAGGGCGTAGCCGTGCAGCTGCACCTGCTCGAGCAGCTCGCGATAGCCGATCGGCAGCGTGACCCGCAGCCGGACACCCGGCCGCGCGTCGGCGAGCCCGCTCTCCTCCGCGAACAGGCGCTCCTGCTCCGCGTGTACGAGCTCCTCCGGATCGGCCGCCGGCGACAGGCGCCAGCGCGCGACGAGCTCCGTGACGTCGGCGTCGACGAACGCCATGCCGAGATCGCGCGCGACGGCGACCCGGTGATGGCCGTCGACGACGAAGTAGGCGTCGCCGAGCTTGCGCACGACGATGGCCGGGAACTGCCCGGTGGGGAACGCGGCCTCGACGGCGTCGCGGCGCTTGCGCACGTCGCGGCGCCGGGGGCGGAAGGCGCGGTCGAAGTCGCCGTCGCGGCTCGCGGTGCCGACGATGTGGTCGACCGGGATCGAGCGCAGCCCCAGGTAGCGCTGCGCGACCGGCTGCAGGCGGCGCGCCGCGTCCTCGAGACGCACGAGCCCTGCCGTTCGACCGCGATTCCAGACGAGCATGTACGGGCGACAACGTCCGCGGCGGCGACACGCTTCCCTTGGCGGCCGATTCCGCAACCGTGCCGGGCATTCGACGGCATCTGCGGGCCTCGGACGCCGCCCGGCCCAGGCCAGCCGCCATGCTCTGCGGCTGCGAGCGCAGGAGCGTGTCGGGCGGCTGGTCGCGGCCGGTCGGCTTCGGCACGCCCCGAGACGCGCAGCTACCGCCGACTGCGATCACCCCGGCACGGAATCAACCTTCTAGGCGGCTGGGCGGCGGCGCAGGAAGACGGCAGTGAGGCGGGCGAGCCCGTACTCGTACGCGGCGGCGCCGAGGTTCGCGCCCGCCAGGAAGACGATCGCGTCCGCCGACGAGACCGTGTCGGTGAGCGCGGCGCCGAACGCGCCCGCGTAGTACGGGATCTCCTTGACCACCTCGGTGCCGACGTAGCCGCCCCCGGCCGCGACGCGCCGCGTCCGCTCGCTCGCGCCCCGTCGGCGGGCCAGATCGTGCGCCGCCTTCGACAGCGCGTTGGTGCTCGTGCCGGTCGCCTGCAGCAGCGCCCAGTTCGCCCGAGGTTCACGCGCAGCCCGGCGCCCCAGGCGACGTAGGACGCCGCGAGCACCACCAGCAGCACGGCCGGGTCGAGGCCGCGCAGCAGGCCCGAACCCGCCAGCAGGACCCCCGCCCCGGCCGCGATGGCGTCGAGCGCGTACGCCGACGCGGCCGTGGCGACGATCGTCACCACCCACGCCGTGGCGGTCGCCGAGCCTCGCCGATCGCGCACTCGTGCTCGCATGGCGCCCACCTCCACGACACATGCGTACGTACCGTACGTACGTATCATGAATACGTACCGTACGTATCCAGATGTCCGCCGTCAAGGCTACGATCCGCCCATCGCCCGCCAGCCGCCATCCCGCGCCCGCTCGACGCTGTCCAAGGAGGCGGCGCGCGCTCGCTACGTCGAGATGGGCGAGCTCGCGGCGCTCGAGCAGATCCGCGAGGACGCGAAGGCGCTCGACGAGCGGGCGATCGCCGTCGGGCCGTTCGCGCGGCTCGACGCCAACGCGGTCGCGGCCAGCGACGGCAAGACGCGCGGCGCGATCACGAACCTGTTCGGCAGCCAGGCGACGTACCAGGCCGAGACGATGGCGCTCGCGCTCAGCGCCGGCGACTGGATCGAGGAGCTCGCGTACCCCGACCCGACCGCGTTCCCGAGCGCGGAGGCGTGGGTCGACGCGCTGTTCGGCTTCGAGTCGGCCCGCGGGCCGCAGCACGGCAGCGATCCGACCGTGCGCTACGCGACCCTGTGGGCGCTGTGGCTCACGGCGGTGCCGTACGGCCTCTGGAGCGAGCGCATCGCGCGGCCGAGCCTGGCGGAGCACGCCGAGTGGCGGCGACGGCTGGAGGACGTCCTCGGGCGGGCGCTCGAGCACTTCGGGCGAGCGCTTCGCGAGGAGGTGACGCTGACCGACCTGGCGTCGGCGGTGGCGAGCCTGGTCGAGGGCGCGTGGCTCAACCAGTGCCTGACGCGCCGCCACCCGGCGGACGAGCAGCAGCCGGCCGCGACCGCGCTCGTCCGCTCCGGGCGCATGCTGTGGGCGGGCGCGACGACCGAGCGGTCGCGCCGGCCCCGTCGCCGCCCCGCGTAGGCGGAGCCGGCGGCGGCAGGCGCGCGCCGGTACCATCGCCGCCGTGATCACACGCGTCCGCGCCTTCCGCCAGTGGCAGCCGTTCGAGGACGGCACCTACCGGATGAGCCACGCCGCCTCGGACGGCCTCGACTCGACCGTCGTCGCGCTCGACACCGACGGCGGCGTGACCGGCTGGGGCGAGATGGCGACCATCACCCCCCGCTACGCCGACGCCTTCGCCTCGGGCGCCCGCGCCGGCGTCGCCGACCTCGCGCCGGTCGTGATCGGGCAGGACGAGGCGCAGCCGCGCGCCCTGCTCGCCCGGCTGGACGACGAGATGCGCGGGCAGGCGTACGTCAAGTCGGCCATCGACATGGCCTGCTGGGACGCCGCCGCGCGCTCCGCCGGACGGCCGCTGTACGCGGAGCTCGGCGCGCGCTTCGGCGAGCGGGTGGCGCTGTACAACGTCGTCACCATCGGGGACGTCGAGCACGCGGTCGAGCTCACCGGACGGCTGCTCGCCAAGGGCTACCGGCGGCTGCAGGTGAAGGTCGGACAGGACCCGCTGCTCGACGCGGAGCGCCTGCACGCCGTGCGCGAGCTCGTCGGCCCGGCGGTGGTGCTCTTCGCGGACGCCAACGGCGGCTTCACCACCGCCGCGGCGCTGCGCTTCCTGGCCGCCACGGAGGATCTCGACTACGTCCTCGAGCAGCCCTGCGCCACCTACGAGGAGTGCCGCCAGGTGCGCCGCGCGTGCCGGCGGCCGCTGGTGCTCGACGAGTCGATCGAGTCGCTGGCCGACCTCCTGCGCGCGCACCACGACGGCGTGCCCGACGGGATCACGGTCAAGGTCTCGCGCGTCGGCGGCGTCACGCGGGCGGCGCTGATCCGCGACGTGGCGGTCGCCGCCGGCATCTGCGTGACGGTCGAGGACGGGGGCGGCGCGAGCATCGACACGGCCGCGATCGTGCACGTCGGCGCTGGGCACGCCCGAGCGTCTCCGCCTGCACACGTGCGACTTCCACCACTGGGTGACGGTCGACAACGCGGACGGCCTGCCGGACGTCGTCGACGGCGCCCTCGGCCCGCCGGAGGGACGGCCCGGGCTCGGCGTGGAGGCACGGCTGGCGGACCTCGGCGAGCCGTTCGTCGACGTGTCGGTCTAGACCGGCGGTAGCGTCCGCCAGCTCGTAGCGCACCGGCGTCGCCCACTCCGGCAGCCGGTGCGCCGCCCAGTAGTCCTCGATCAGGCGTGCGGTGACCGGCCCGACCGCGCCGCTGCCGACCGGCGCGCCGTCGACGGTGCGTGATCGGCATGACGCCGCCAGCGGTGCTGGTGACGAAGACCTCGTCGGCGGCGCGCAGCTCGTCGCCGTGCAGCGGGCGCATGGCGACCGGCACGTCGCGGCGCGCCAGCAGCTCGGCGGCCGTCCCGCGCGTCACGCCCTCCAGCACGCCCTCGCCCGGCGTGACCGCACCGCCACCCGAGACGGCGTAGACGTTGAAGCCCGGCCCCTCGAGCACGTGGCCCTCGGCGTCGACCAGCACCGCCGTCTCGCCGCCGCGGTCGTAGGCCTCGTAGAGCCCGCGGACGAGATCGAGCCAGTGGTAGTTCTTGACGGTGGGGTCGACCGACTGGGCGCGGATGCGCTCGATCGACGTGATGACGAGGTGCAGCCCCGCGTCGCGGCGCTCCGGCGGCAGGATCCAGACGAACGGGACCGCGAAGACGGCGAAGCGGTTCTCGGCGGTGCGCGGGTCGCGGTTGCGCGGGATGCCGCGCGTCACCAGCATCTCGACGAACGCGTCGCGCAGGCCCGCCAGCGCGACGCAGCGGTGCAGGGTCTCGGCGATGGCGTCGCGGTCGAAGGGGATCGAGTAGAAGAGGCGCGCGATGGAGCGCTCGAAGCGGTCGAGGTGCTCCTCCAGGCGGAAGAACGACCCGTCCCAGACGTGCACCACGTCGTACGTCGCGTCGCCGCGCAGGAAGCCCCAGTCCAGGATCGGGATGGACGCCTCGGCCACCGGCACGTAGCGGCCGTCGACGAACGCCGCGCCCGCAGCGAAGCCGTTGCCGTCGCTCATGCCGGCACCAGCTCCGTGCGCAGCTCGTGGCTCTCGTCGGGCAGGCGGGCCTCGTACCAGATGCGGTAGCCGCCGCCCGGCAGCGGCAGCGCCTCCAGGTAGCGGACGTCCGCGACCGGCTCCTCGGCCGCGTGCTCCAGGCCGCCCGGCCGGTCCGTGCGGCGCGCGAGCCCCGTGCGCTCGAACCAGTTCTCCTCGGCGGTCCGCCGGCCGTCGTAGGCCGCCCGGCCGTCGGGCAGGACGCGTCGTCAGGCGCGCGCCGCGGGCGTCCCACTTGCCGGGCCGCCCCTCCAGCACCGTGCCGTGCCACTGCCAGTCGAGGCCGTCGTCGCTCGTCGCGTAGGCGGTGTTCATGCGGTCCTCCTCGCCCGGCTGGTCGAGCAGGTGGCAGCAGATCCACGCGTGCCACGGCCCGTCGACGACGCCGGACGACGGGGTCCTTGACGGCGTTGAGGTCGTCGCCCGGGAACACGCGCCGCACGTCCGCCGTCGCGAGGCCCGCGAGGTCGTCCGCGTCCAGTGCGCCGATCCACCAGTGCTTGCTCTCCGGCGTGGCGCAGCAGACGTACAGCCGCCAGCCGCCGTCGGCGCGGCGCACCAGCGACGGCCGCTCGACGGCCATCGCCCCGAAGTACGACTCGTCGAGGACGGCCGCGGTCTGCAGCCGCTCCCCGTCCTCGGAGACCGCGACCACCACCTGGTCGTTGCCGTCGTGGCCGTTGCGGACGCGGTAGCCGATCACGAACGTGCCGTCCTCGGCCAGCGCCACGCCGGGCGCGCCCGCCCACCAGCCCGGCCCTGCGCCCGGGGCGGGCACGGCGACGACCGCGCGGCCGGCCCCGGGAAGTGGGAACCCGTCCATGTCGCGACCGTAGCAAGGGTCGCTGGCTACAACGCCCGTGCCGCCCGGTGGCCCTCGAAGACGGCGTCGTACGTCGAGCGCGGCGCCACGGCGTCGCCGATCATCTCCACGCTCGCACCCCGCTCGCGCAGCCCGTGGTAGAGGGCGTTCTCCGACTGGCGCCCGGTGTTCATGACGATCCAGTCGGCCTGCAGCGTCGTGGTCCGCTCCGGCACGTAGACGTTGATGAGGTCGACCTGCGTGCCGTCGATGTGCGCGACGAAGTGGTCGGGCATCACCGGCACGTCGGCGGCGAACAGCTGCTGGCGCAGCCACAGGTAGTAGACCTCGGGGATCGTCTCCATGCCGACCATCGGCCAGCGGGTGACGACCGTGACGTCGCAGCCGCGCTCCTTGAGCAGCACCGCGGTCAGCGGCCCGGCGACGTCCTGCAGGTCGTCGATCACGAGCACCCGGCCCTGCGGCTCCGCCTCGCCGTTGGCGACGTCGTCCCACGCCACGCAGTTGCCGGTCTCCCAGCCGGCCAGCGAGGAGGCCGTCTGGCCCTGCCAGCCGTCCGGGCGGTAGCGGGCGCCGGTCGCGATGACGACGTGGTCGTGGTCGTCCTGCGCGAGGACGCCGCCGTCGAGCGTCGCCTCCTCGCCGAGCCGCAGCGTCGCGCCGTTGCCCGCGGCCTGCTCGGCGAGCCAGGTGCCGATGCGCCCGTACTCCGTGCGGCCCGGCAGCGCGGCCAGCGCCCGCACGTGGCCGCCCGGCTGCTGGGCGCGGTCGACGACCGTCACGACGTGGCCCCGCGCCGCCGCGATGCGGGCGTACTCCAGGCCGGCCGGGCCCGCGCCGACGACCACGACGCGCCGCTGCTGCGCGGCCTGCGTGACGGTGCCGGCGCCCCACTGGCGCTCGCGGCCGACGGTCGGGTTGTAGACGCACTGCACGCGGCGGCTGGAGACGACCTGGCGCCAGCAGTAGTTCGCGGCGACGCAGCGGCGGATGTCCTGCACCCGGCCCTCGCGCACCTTCTGCGGCCACTCCGGGTCGGCGAAGAGCTGGCGCGCCAGCAGGATCGCGTCGGCCTCGCCCGCCTCCAGGATGCTCTCGGCGACGTCCGGCAGCGTGATGCGCCCGACCAGCAGCACCGGCTTGGTCGACACCCGCTTGGCCGACACGGTGTACGGCCGCTCCCAGCCGCCCTCGTACGTCATGGGCGTGTGGATGAACGAGTGGTGGACGCCCGCGGAGACGCTGACGTAGTCGATGTCGGTCTCCCGCTCGAGGGCCGCGATGACCCGCTCGACGTCCTCCGTCTCCAGGTCGCCCGGCCAGAACGACGTGGAGTTGATGCGGTAGCCCATGAACACGTCGTCGCCGATGGCCGCGCGCATCCGCCGCAGGGCCTCGACGGAGAAGCGGAGCCGGTTCTCCTCGCTGCCGCCCCAGCGGTCGGTGCGGTGGTTGTAGAGCGGCGAGAGGAACTGCCAGGGCAGGTAGCCGTGGGCGAGGTGGAACTCGATGCCGTCGACGCCCGCGGCGGCGGCGAGCCGGGCCGCGTTCGCGAAGGCCTCGAGGACCTCCTCGATCTCGTGCTCCTCGAGCTCCTTCGGCATCGGCGCCCACGGGAACTCGCCGGGCGGCACCTGGCTGGGCGCGACGCGCGTACCACGGCGCGTCGACGTCGTAGGCGCTGTCCTTGTTGAGCGTCGCCTCCGCGCGCAGGCCCGCGTGCAGGAGCTGGACGCAGAACCGCGTGCCGTGCGCGTGCACCGCGTCGACCACCCGCCGCAGCCCCTCGACCTGCTCGTCGCTCCACAGGCCCGGGAAGGCCACGGTGCCGTACAGGGCGCTCTTCTGGATCATGTTGGCGCCGGTGATGATCAGCCCCAGCCCGGCCTTGGCCCGCTCCTCGTAGTACGCGACGGCCTGGTCGCTGAAGACGCCCTCGTACGGATCGTCGACCCACGTCGGGCAGGTGGGCGCGAACGCGATGCGGTTCGGGATCGTCGTGTTGCGGAGCTGCCACTCCGAGAACAGGTGCGGATAGGCGTCAGCCGACATGCCAGCCTCCTCGGGCGCCGCGGTCGGCCAAGCCTCGCGGGCCGGCGGCCGCCGCGCCAACCCTCACGTTCGGAGGGGTCGGCGTTGCCCTGGCCGCCGGCCCCGCGTACGCTCCCCCTACGTCGGGCGCCGTCGACAGCGAGGTCTTCGCCGCTCCGCAGGGCCGTACGCCGCCGGGCCCGCTTGCGGATGCCGCTGGCGACCTCTGCCGCGAGCTGGCGGTCGACCGCGTGTCCGTGGCCACGACGGGCGACGACCACTTCACGATCGTGGCCCACGCCGGCCGCGGCATCCTGGCCGCCGGGACGACGCTGCCGCTCGTGACCTCGACGCAGATCCTGGCGGCCGCGCGTGGCACGAGCTGGTCGTGCGGCGACTTCCGGCGCGAGCCCGCGTGGGCCGAGCCGACCGACCGCCTGATGCTCGCCCTCGGCTTCCGCTCGGGCTGCTCCGTGCCGCTCCGCGACGACCACGGCCGGGTGCGTGGCGTCGTCTCCGCGTCGTTCCTGCACCCCAGGGGCGCGTCGGACCGGCGGGTCGCCGCCATCACCCGCGCGGCGCCGCTGCTGAGCCGCCTGATGCGCGAGTCCGGCTCGTACCCGGCGCGGCGGCCGACGGTGCTGGTCTGCGTCGAGGACGACGTGGCCGCCCAGGGCGTGGCGCGCCTCGCGGAGCGGGCCGGCGGCCTCGTCGTCGGGACGCCGCGGACGCTCTCGACCGCCGTCGCCCACGCGAGCTCGGGCGTCTCGGTGCTCGTGCTCGACCGCCGCTTCGACGGGCAGCCGGCCCAGGCGGTCGCCGCAGCCCTGCGCGCCGCCGGGGACGTCGCTGCGGTCGTGCTCGCGCCGGCCAGCGACTCCGCGTCGAGCCGGCGCGCGGCCGAGGCCGGCGGGGCGGGCTACGCGCCGCGCGACGGCGGATCCGACGCGGTGCTGGACGCCATCGCGCTCGCCTTCGCCGGAGCCCGCGGCACCGGGCGCCGGACGGTCGACGCGCGGCCCATGCTGACGCCGCGCGAGCAGCAGCTGCTCGTGCACCTGGAGCGCGGCGTGCCGTTCAAGCAGGCCGCCGCCGCGCTCGGGATCGCGGAGTCGACCAGCCGCTGGTACGCCCGCGGCCTCTTCCGCAAGCTCGGCGCGACGTCGCGCGGGGATGCCGTGCACCGCGCCCGCCGGCTCGGGCTGCTGTAGATGACCTCCGTCGGCCTCTTCTTCATCGGCGCCGTCCTGTTCGTCAACGGGCTCGCGCTGCTGGGCCTCGTCGACGCCCGCGGCGCCGCGCCGATCAACGCCCTCGTCGGCCTGCTGCTGGTGGGCGTGGCCGCGTGGGTGGTGTGGCCGGTGCGCGACCTCGACATCGCCGCGAACCAGGACGACGTCATCGGCGGCGCCGGCTTCCTGCTGTTCGCGTTCACCTACCTGTGGGTCGCGCTGAACGCGTGGACGGGCCATTCGGCGGGCGGCCTCGGCTGGTACTGCTGCTGGGCGGCGGCCGTCTCCGCGTTCTTCGCGGTGGTGGCCTTCGGGCGCCTCGACGACGCCAAGCTCGGCCTCCTGTGGGTGCTCTGGGCCCTGCTCTTCGCCACCTTCTTCGCCCTCCTCGGCCTGCAGCACGAGACCCTGCAGGTGCCGGCGGGCGGGCTCGCGATCATGGAGTCGATCGTGACCACGAGCGTGCCCGGGGCGCTGCTCCTGCTCGGCGAGTGGAGCGAGCTCGCGACGGCGTGGGTCGCCGGCGCCACCGCCGTCACGATCCTCCTCCTCGGCCTGCTGGTGCTGCGCGCCCGGGCGACGTCGGCCGCCCTCGCGCGCTCCCCGGTCTAGCTCGCGGCCAGCTGGCGGGCGAAGTAGCGGAGCGCGGTGGCGGTCTTCGTCTGCTGGCCCTCGGTGACGTCGATGCCGTGCGAGCGCAGCAGGGCCCGCCCCTCGGCCGCCACCTGGAAGGCCTCGCTGGGCGTGCACTTCGTGGAGAGCTCGAGGATGCGGCTGCCGTCGGGGTAGAGCCAGAGCTCGCCCACCAGGCGGCGCTTGAACTCCGGCGGCACGATGCGCGCCTTGAGCACGAAGATCGGGCCGAGCATCTGCAGCGACTCGAGCGGGATGCCGTCGGGCGCGTTCTCGGCGTAGAACGCCCGCTGCTCCTTGGAGAAGAGGCTGCCGGACCGACTTGCCCCGCAGCACGACGTCGTGGACCGCGTCGGGCCCCATGGCGCGCTTCATGCTGGCGGAGCAGACGAACGCCTCGGGACCGGCGTCGACCTCGACGACGAGGTTCTCCGAGAGCCGCAGCTTCGGCGGCAGCGCGTCGGGCACGACCGGCCGCAGCTTGACGACCGAGTCGTTGCCCTTGCCCTGGACGCGCCGCGCCCGCACGACCACGCCGGCCTTGTTCAGCTCGAGGTCGGGCGTGTCGAAGAAGAAGACCTGGCGGATCTGCGCCTCGAGCGGGTCGAATGCGAGGGCGCGGATGGTCGCGACCTGGGCGCCGTCCGGGATGGTGAGCTTGAGCTCGGCGCTGTCGGCGCCGTCGAGCAGCTGGAACACCTCGGCGAGCTGGTCGTCGTTCAAGCGCGGGCTGGTCTTCGTGGGCATCGTCCACCGTCCTCTCGACGCCGCGACGCTATCCCGGCGACGGAGGCTGCCGCCTCGCCCGGATGGGATGATCTGCGCCCGGGCTAAGCTCTCCACGTGCGCGTCGCCATCGCAGGAGGGCACGGCCAGATCGCCCTGCGGCTGACCCGGCTGCTGCACGCGCGCGGCGACGAGGTGCTCTCGCTGATCCGCAACCCGGCGCACGCGGACGACGTCGAGGCGGCGGGCGGACGGGCGGTGGTCTGCGACCTGGAGGCGGCCGGTGTCGACGAGGTCGCCGCGGCGATCGCGGGCGCCGACGCGGTGGTCTTCGCTGCCGGCGCCGGCCCGGGCAGCGGTTCGGCCCGCAAGCTGACGATGGACCATGGCGGCGCGGCGAGGCTGCGCGAGGCGTGCGGCCCGGCGGGCGTGCGCCGCTACGTGATGGTCAGCGCGATCCGGGCCGACCCGGACGTGCCCGGCGACGACACCTTCAGCGTCTACCTGCGCGCCAAGGGCCGGGCCGACGCGGAGCTGATGGCGAGCGACCTCGCCTGGACCGTCGTGCGGCCCGGCCGCCTGACCGACGAGCCGGGCACCGGCCGCGTGCAGGTCGCCGGGCGGCTCGAGCACGCCGAGATCACCCGCGACGACGTCGCCGCCGTGCTCGCGGCGGTGCTGGCGCGGCCGCAGACCGCGGGCCGCGCCTTCGACGTCGTGTCGCGGCGACGAGCCGGTCGAGCGCGCCGTCGACGCCCTCGCCGGCTGAGCGGTCTCAGGCGCCGAGCACCCGATCGACCTGCCGCCACGGCAGGCGGTAGACCACCGTCGTGCCGCTCGCCCCGCTGCGCGGCCCCGCCAGCGCGACGCCGAACGAGCCAGCGGCAACCTCCCAGCCGAGGCGCGGCACCCGCAGCAGCTCGCGATCGCGGCCGTCGCGCAACCGCACGGCCCGGACGCTGCGGCCGCGCACGTAGATCAGCCGCCCGCTGCCGACCGTCACGGACGCCGCCGAGGCGACGCTCCAGGGACGCGCACGGTCGCGCGGGAAGCCCGCGAGCCCGCCGCCGCGGACGCGCAGCACGAGGGCCTCCGGTGCGAGCCAGGCCGCGGGCGGCGCGGGCCCGTGCGCGCCGGGCCGTGCGAACGCCCCGCGGACGGTGGCCGACGGCACCGAGGGCGGCGGCAGCGCCGACCCGTCGAGCGCGAACAGCGAGAGCTGGCCGGTGGCCTCGCCGCCGCCGTCGAGCCGCGCCAGCGCCAGCCGGCGGCCGTCCGTCGCCAGCAGCACCCAGGCGCCGGGCACGTCGAGCTGCCGGCGCAGCGGGC
Source organism: uncultured Actinomycetota bacterium (assembly GCA_963767885.1). GTDB lineage: Bacteria > Actinomycetota > Thermoleophilia > Gaiellales > F1-60-MAGs149 > CAVYFW01. The sequence goes on along the minus strand of CAVYFW010000006.1, from coordinate 62,308 downwards.
CGAGCAGCGAGATGCGCGTCGGCGCGCCGGCGGCCGGCGGGCAGGCGATCCCGTCGAGCCCGGTCTGGACGTTGGGGCCGGGCGCGATGGCGAGGGCGCCGCCGCCGCTCGCGGCGTGCTGCCAGCACCCGCGCGGCGCGTCGCTGTCGCCGCGCACCCAGGTCGAGCGCGCCACGAGGGCGCCGGCCGGCACCTGCGACGGTCGCGAGCGCCCACCGCTCGGAGTGCGGCGATGGCGACGCCGCCACCGTCACGGCGAGGGCGGTGCGGCCGAGCTCCAGGTCGGCGTCGTCGAGGAAGAGCCCCCGGCTGCGGCACGGACCGGGCGCACCGGGAACCCGGCGGGCCGGACCGCCGCGCGCCGGCTCCGCCAGCACCACGCGGCACGTGGGCAGCTGCGCCGGTCGCGCGAGCAGCGCCGCGATCCGCGAGCCCGCGGCGTCGATCGCGGCCAGCCGCCCGGCCAGCACCAGCGCCGGCTTCGACGGCAGCGAGAGGGGTGTCGCGGCGGTGGCGGGCGCGGCAAGCAGGAGCGCCGCGAAGGTGCTCGCGGTGCCGAGCCGGAGACCCCTGAAGCGCTCACGTCGTCCCACGCGGACCCGGCGCAACCGTAGCAACGGCGGGTGCGGCCGGATGGATGCCCGAACCGCCGCCGCTACGCTCCTGCGCGTGACCGTGCGCGCCCTCGTGACGCCCGAGGAGGCCGTCGCCCCCATCCGCGACGGCGACGTGATCATGGTCGGCGGCTTCGGCCTCGTCGGCGCGCCGCTGACGCTGATCGACGCGCTGGTCGAGACCTCGACGGCGCGCGACCTGACCATCGTCTCGAACAACGTCGGCGAGGCCGGGCGCGGTCTCGGCAAGCTGCTGCGGGAGGGGCGCATCCGCAAGGCGATCGCCTCGTACTTCACCTCGAACCCCGAGGCGGTGGCGGCGGCGCAGGCGGGCGAGCTGGAGTACGAGCTCCTGCCGCAGGGCACGCTGGCGGAGGCGATCCGCGCCGGCGGCGCAGGCCTGGGCGGCTTCTACACGCCGGTCGGGCGCGGGCACGGAGCTCGCGGCCGGCAAGGAGGAGCGGCTGATCGACGGCGTCCCGCACGTGCTGGAGCGGCCGCTGCGGGCCGACGTCGCGCTCGTCTACGCGGCGCGCGGCGACGAGCTCGGCAACCTGTGGTACCGGCGCACGGCCCGCAACTTCAACACCGCGATGGTGACGGCGGCCGCCTACAGCGCGGCGGAGGTCGGCGAGCTCGTGCCGATCGGCGGCCTGGAGCCGGAGGCCGTCCACACGCCGCACCTCTACGTGGACGCGCTGGTGGTGCGCCGTGGCTGAGGGCGACCCGCAGGGCCGTGATCGCGGCCCGCGCGGCCCTGGAGCTGCGCGACGGCGAGGTCGTCAACCTCGGCATCGGCATCCCGAACCTGATCCCGGGCTACCTGCCGGCGACCACCGACGTGCACCTGCACACGGAGAACGGCCTGCTCGGCGTCGGGCCCGCGACCGACGCCGGAGGAGCTCGACCCCGACCTCATCGACGCCGCCAAGCAGCCCGTGACGGCGCGGCCGGGGGCGGCGTACTTCGACAGCGCCGACTCCTTCGCGATGATCCGCGGCGGCCACGTCGACGTGGCGGTGCTCGGCGCCCTGCAGGTCTCGGGCGAGGGCGACATCGCCAACTGGGCCGTCCCGGGCCGCGACGTGCTCGGCGTGGGCGGCGCGATGGACCTGGTGGTCGGCGCGAGGCGCGTGATCGTGACCATGACGAGCACCTCCTCGCGCGGCGAGCCGAAGATCGTCCCCGCCTGCACCTACCCGCTGACGGCGAAGGCCGCCGCCGACGTGGTGATCACCGAACGAGCGGTGTTCCGCTTCCGCGACGGCCTGGTGCTGACCGAGCTGCTCGGGGGCGCGACCCTCGACGACGTCGCCGCCGTGACGGCCGCGCCCTACCGGGTCGAGCTCAGCTAGCTCGCCGAGGCGGCCGCGGGCCGAGGCACACGTCCCCCGGCGTGCTCGCGCTCTCCCGATTCGTGCGCTGACGGCGGGCGCGCCGTCCGTCCCCCGTCCGGCACCGGCGCGCACCCGATGTCGTCAAGGACTTGACGCGAGAAGAAGGAGTTCTTATGTTGATGTATAAGACTTCTGCATGTGCCCCGGGGAGGGGCGCACGCGTTCGTCGTCAAGGAGCAACCGATGCACCCCGAGGCCCACACCACCGACCTGACTCCCGAGCAGCTCGCGGACGTCGTCCGCGGCTTCGCGGCGCGGCCGGCGGAGTGGCGCCACCTGGTCGAGCATCACGCCGACCGCCGGCACTACGTGCAGCTGCAGGTCGACGAGCACGTCGACGTCTGGCTCATCTGCTGGAACGACGAGCAGGAGACCGGCTTCCACGACCACGACGTCTCCAACGGCGCCTTCTCGGTGCTGCGACGGCCAGATCGTGGAGGACCGCCTGGCCCTCGACGGCCCCCGCTCCCGCAGCTTCCTGGCCGGCGACACGGCGAGCTTCGACGCCTCGCACGTCCACCGCCTGCAGCACACGGGCGACGAGCCGACCGTCACGATCCACGCGTACTCGCCACCGCTCGTGCGCATGGGCGCCTACGTCGTCCGCGAGGACGGCATCCTGGAGCGCCGCACGATCCCGGCGAGCGAGGAGCTCCGCCCGCTCGCGACCGCCTGACGGCAGGCCGGCACGCCCGCCCGCCGGCGCCCGCCGGCCCGTCGGATCAGCCAGTCCCGTCGACGGCGAGCGCGTCCGCGATCGCACCGGCCACGACCAGCCGGTCGATGGCGCCCGGCGCCCCGGGCCCCCACGGCCGCCGGGTGATCGACTCGACGGTGCTCCAGATCGACGCGCGCATCACCGGGTCACGCGGATCGCAGGCGATCAGCGCGCTCAGCTCCTCGACCCGTCGCAGCAGCGCCGTCGAGTCGCGGTCGCGCACGCAGCGGTGCCGCACGAGGATCACGACCCGCCGCACGAGCGCGACCGCGTGCGCTGCCAGCTGCTCGGGATCGCCACCGCCAGCCTCCGCGTAGAGGTCGCGCTGCGCCCGCGTCAGGTGGAGCTGCTGCAGCGCGTGCACGCCCGAAGTGTCGCAAGCGCGCCCGCCGTCCTGCAGGCCTCGCCGCAACGCCGCAGCCGGCGTAGCGGCCCGGCCCGGACCGCCGCGGGGTGCGCCCCGCCGCTAGGCCGCCGGTCGTTCCATCACCGACCCGCAGCCGCGGCACACGTGCGCGCGCACGCCCGATCGCCTGACCACCGGAAACGCCTCACTGCCGCACACCACGCAGGCCCCCTCCTCGCCCCCATCGAGCGCGTCGAGCGCGCCCGCAAGCACCTGGTCGAGCGTCAGCCCCCCGGCGACCGCCCCAGTCGCCAGATCGAGGAGGGGGGCCATCGCTCAGAGCCTCCGGAACACGCCGACGACCCGCCCCATGACGTCGACCTGGTCGGGGAAGAACGGCTCGAGGGTCGGGTTCTCCGGATCGAGCCGGACGCGCTGGCCGACGCGGCGCAGGCGCTTGACGGTCGCCTCCTCGCCATCGACGAGCGCGGCGACGATCTCGCCGTCGCCGGCGTCCTCCTGCCGGCGTACGACCACGAAGTCGCCGTCGAGGATGCCCGCGTCGATCATCGAGTCGCCGCGCACCTTGAGCAGGAAGCAGTCGCCCGACGCGGTGATCACCATCGGGACGGCCATCTCCTCCTCGACGTTCTCCTCGGCGAGGATCGGCGTGCCGGCCGCGATGCGACCGAGCAGCGGCAGCACCCGCACGTCGGCGCGCTCGCCGCCGCCGGCCGACCGCTCCGGCAGGTCCATCGCCCGCGGCTTGGAGGCGTCGCGCTTCAGGGCGCCGCGCTCCTCGAGGGCGCGCAGGTGCGCGTGGACGGTCGACGTCGAGGTGAGGCCGACCGCCAGGCCGATCTCCCGCACGGTCGGCGGGTAGCCGTGCTGGGAGATGTGCTCGCGCACGACCTGCAGGATCGCCTGCTGTCGCTCCGTGAGCTCCGTCGGTGTCAAGGTCTCCTCCTCGTCGAGGTGATCGAACTGATGTTCGGGATGGAGTCTAGACCTCCTTCCGGACGGACTGCAAGCCGTGCGTCGCCGGGCCTCCGCGATGGCCTATCATCCGACGGCCACGCGCTGGTGGCGGAATTGGTAGACGCGCAAGGTTGAGGGCCTTGTGCCCGCAAGGGCGTGGAGGTTCAAGTCCTCTCCAGCGCACTTCGGGAGCCCCCGTCTCGCCACGGGGGTTTCCGTGCTTTCGGCCCAACGTGTGCCGCGACTGACGGGGCAGCGGCTTCGGCGCTCCGGAAGCGTCGCCCCGGTCGATGTCGGCGATCTCGCGCCGCCCGGCGAACCGCGCGGCCTGGCGGCCCCGCTCGACCGTTGCTGCCACCACCTGCCGCCGGCGGTACGCTTCCGCGATGGCTCGCCGCGCGCTCGCCGCTCCGCAAGCTGATCGCCCTCGTCGGACTCGGGTTCATCGTCGCGGCGGTCGCGCGCGAGCTGCGGCAGCCGGCGGACGAGCGCGAGTGGCACGGCGCGATCGGGCCGGTGCCGTACGACCTGCGGCTGCCGACGATGGAGCGCCTGCGCGAGCGCTGGTGGAACCCGGACGACCCGCGGATCTTCACACCGCGCGTGTTCGGCGTCGGGTGGAGCATCAACCTCGCGCAGATCGTGGGCGCCGTCCGCCCCGGCTCGAGCGCCGCCCGACGACTGACGCCGCTCAGGTCTGAGCAGTGGGCGCTCGTGCGCTACGCGCTCGGCCTCACGTGGTGCCGTAGGCCGCCAGCGGCCCGTCGTTGTAGCGGACGCCCGTCGTCCAGGTCGTCGGCAGCGTCGTCAGCGTGGTCTGCGCGCTCGTCTCGCACGGCTGCGTCGCGCCGCCGATGCCGGCCCGGTCGCGGAAGCGGACCGTGCCGGTCGGCGCCAGGATCGCGATCCAGTAGCTCGCGCCGCTGGTCAGGGTGGCCGACGGGACCGTGATCGTGTTCCATGCGCCGGTCGTGACCCCGGTCAGCGTGCCCTGCGCGAGCAGCGTGCCCGGCTTGCTGCTCGCGTCGGTGTAGATGCCGGCGACGAGCGTGGTGGCGGTGTTGCCCGTGTCGATGTAGATCGTCAGCCGCGTCATCCCGCCGCTGGCCGTGGCCGTGGTGCGGAAGGCCTCGGCCTTGCCCGGCGTGTTCGAGTCGAGCCCCGTCAGCAGCGTCTGGCTCCCCACGAGCAGCGTCGGCGTGCTGTTGTTGACGGTCACCGTGACGGGCGTCGACGTCACCGTGGCGCCCTGCGCGTTGCGCGCCACCGCCGTCAGCGTGTGCGGGCCGGCGGTCGCCGTGGTCGTGTTCCACGTGCTGCCGTAGGGCGAGGTCGTGTCCTCGTTCCCGAGGTTGGCGCCGTCCAGCCTGAACTGCACCCCGGCCACCGGACCGGTGGCCGTGGCGTTGACCGCGATCGATCCGCTGACCGTGCCGTTGTTGGCCGGGGCGGTGATCGAGACGGTCAGCGCGTTGGCGACCGTCACGGTCACCGACGTCGACGTGACCGTCGTGCCCTGCGCGTTGCGCGCCACCGCCGTCAGCGTGTGGCTGCCGTCGGTCGCCGTCGCGGTGTCCCAGGTGATGCCGTACGGCGACGTCGTGTCCTCGTTGCCGAGGTCGTTGCCGTCCAGCCTGAACTGCACGCCGACCGCGGAGGACGAGGCCGTGGCGTTGACCGCGATCGAGCCGTTGACCGTGCTGTTGTTGGTCGGCGCGGCGATCGACACCGTGAGCGGCACCGCATTGTTCACGGTCACCGCCACCGACGTCGACGTCACCGTCGCGCCCTGCGCGTTGCGCGCGACGGCCGTGAGCGTGTGCGCGCCCTCGGTCGCCGTGGTCGTGTCCCAGGTGATGCCGTAGGGCGACGTCGTGTCCTCGTTGCCGAGGTCGTTGCCGTCCAGCCTGAACTGCACGCCGACCGCCGAGGCCGAGGCCGTGGCGTTGACCGCGATCGACCCGTTGACCGTGCTGTTGTTGGTCGGCGCGGTGATCGACACCGTCAGCGGCACCACGTTGTTGACCGTGACGGTCACCGGCGTCGACGTCACCGTCGATCCCCCGGCCGAGCGGGCCACGGCCGTCAGGGTGTGGGTGCCCTCGCTGGCCGTGGTGGTGTTCCAGGTGATGCCGTACGGGGCGGTCGTGTCCTCGGTGCCGAGGTCGTTGCCGTCCAGCTTGAACTGCACGCCGACCGCGCCGCTCGCCGTCGCGCTGACCGCGACCGAGCCGTTGACCGTGGCGTTGTTGGCCGGCGCGCTGATCGACACCGAGAGGCCGGGCAGCGCGAACGCGCGGATCGTGCCCGCGTCGCCGGCCGTGACGCCGTTCCAGGAGCCGGCGAAGACGCGGCCGTCCGCCACGATCGGCGCGGCGTAGGCCGCGCTCCCGCTGCCCAACGTGCCGCTCGTCCACAGCGCCGCCCCGGTGACGGCGTCGAAGGCGTGCACGCGGCCGGTGGAGCCGACGCCGATGAAGACCACGCCGTTCGCGACCGTCACCGTCGAGTTGGGCTGCGAGTTGCCGCCCAGGCCGGCGCTCCAGGCGACCGACAGGCGGCAGTCGCTGCCGACCCGCAGGCCGACGATGCCGGCCGAGATGCCCGGCAGGCCGGCGCCGGCCGTGCCGACGAAGACCATGTTCCCGTCCGCCCAGTAGGCGGGCGTGCCGCCGACGCCGCCGTCGCCCAGCCAGTCGTTGGTCGCGTTGACCATGAGCGTCTGGAACGGATTGGCGCTGGCGGCCAGGTCGGTGGCGCGCTCGACGTAGATGTTGCCGTTCTTGTTGCCGGTCGCCACCAGGGTCGGGCAGCCGGGGGGTGTGAAGACCAGCGGCGTCGAGCCGAAGTCGAGATCGCAGGGCGCGCCGTTGCAGGGGAAGTTGTTCGGCTCGGGCGGCTGGTAGAAGCCCAGGACGCCGAGGTTCGCGTTCAGGGCGACCATGCTGTTCGCGTAGTCGCGATACGCCTCGTTGGAGTCAGCCCCCGTGGCGGCGTACACGTTGCCCGTGGCGGGATCGGCGCTGACGCCGCCGTAGCCCCAGACGCCGCCGCCGCCGTTGGGCGCGGCGATCGAGGGCACGACCGTCCACGACGAGACCAGGCGCGGGTTCGCCCCGGAGACGTCGATGCGGTAGGCGGCGCCGCGCCACGGCGGCGTGTCGCAGCCGTCGCTGGCCGTCGACACGTAGAGGTCCGTGCCGTTCAGGGTGAGGCCGCCCCAGACCTTGTTGGTGGCGGAGTTGGGGATGACCGCCAGCGCCGGCGCGGCATCGCTGCCATCGGCCAGCGCCAGCGAGCGCAGGCTGCCGTTGTCGGCCACCGTGTAGACGCGGCCGGCAGCGCGGTCGATCACCGGCGCGGCGGTGACGCCGTAGCCGCCCGGGATCGCGCAGTTGGCGTTGGTCTGCGAGCCCAGGTTGCGGCGCCAGAGCACCGCGCCGCTGACGGCGTCCAGCGCGTAGATCGAGTTGGCCGAGGTCGCGGCGACGACGACGTCGTGCGAGGTGCCGCCGACGAGGATGGTCTTGGCGTACAGCGGCTGGGCCGTGACCTTGCCGTCCAGCGTCGTGGCCCAGGCCTGGCTGAGCTGGCCGGCGTTGGCGGGCGAGATCGCCGTCTCGCCGGTCTGCTGGCCCGTGCGCCGGGCGTCGTGCTCGATCTGCAGCCAGTCGTGCGAGGACGACGGCGCGGAGATCACGAGCGTGGCGGTCACCGTCGCGGGCGAGCCCCCGGCGCCGGCCGCGGTCACCGTCACGTGGCCGGTGTACGAGCCGGCGGCCAGTCCGGTGGTGGACGCGCTCAGCTGCAGCGTGCGCGGCGCCGTCCCGCCGGTCGGCGACACGCTCAGCCAGGCGGTGTCGGAGGCGGCGGTGAAGGTCAGCGTGCCGCCGCCGTTGTTGCTCACGTCGACCGTCGCCGGGCCGGGCTGGGCACCGCCGACCAGCCCGCCGAAGGAGACGGCGGTGGGCGCGACGCTGAGCACGGGCCCGAGCACCCCGCTGTCGGAGCCGTAGCCCGATAGCGGCCCGTCGGTGTAGCGGGTGCCCGTCGTCCAGGTCGTCGGCAGGGTGGTGAGGTTGCGGCTGGCGTGCACCTCGGCCGGCGTGGCGCCGCTCGTGCCCGCGCCGTGGATCCGGAAGCGCAGCGTGCCGGTCGGCCCGAGGATCGAGATCCAGTAGCCCGTCCCCGCCGTGACGCTGGTGGCCGGGATGTTCACGGTGTTCCACGCGCCGCTCGTCGGGCCGTTGATGGCGCCCTGGGCCAGCAGCGTGCCGGGCTTGTTGCTGGCGTCGGTGTAGAGCCCGGCGACCAGGCGGGTGGCCGTGTTGCCCGAGTCGACGTAGATCGCGAGGCTCCCCAGCGTGCCGCTCGTCGTCGCGGTCGTCCGCCAGGCCTCCGCGATGCCGGGGCCGTCCGAGTCGGCGGTCGACTGGATGGTCTGGGTGCCCAGCAGCACGGCGGCGCTGGCGTCAGCGGCGGCGCAGACGGAGAACACGACCAGCGCGCACGCGACCAGGATCAGGCGCACGGGCCAGCGCATGGGACGAACGAGCTCCGTCTGGCTCAGCATCGCGACGCCTTCTCCTCCTCGTGCGGGGTCGGAGTACGTTGCGCGCGGTGGCACCGGCGCACAACTGGCCGTCGGTTCAGGGTTTGACGTCGTCGAGCGCCTTGTCTCCGCAAGGGCGTGGAGGTTCACGTCCTCTCCAGCGCATGCGAGAAAGCCCCCCGGAGACGGGGGGCTTTCGTCGTTCAGGGAATGGCAGCGAACGTGGTCCGAACGGCGGTGGCGGCTAGCCCTTCGGGGGCCACAGCTGGTTGCGGGCGGCGTCGACCTGCGCCGGGTCGTGGACGACCTGCGCGTCCGGGTGCGCAGCCGTCAGCGACAGCTGGGCCTCGGTTCGCAGCGGTGCCCGGCAGCACCTCGTACGTCGACCAGCGGATGACCTGCGCCGCCCTGCCGTCGCTGCCGCGGCCCGGGTCGCGCAGCTCGAGCGGCTTGCCGTCGGCGGCGGAGACCCACAGCGTCCACTCGGCCTCGCCCTCGACGGGCCGCAGCCGGATGACCCAGGCCTCGACGCCGTCGTGGAGCTCGCGGCCGGCGACCGTCATCCGGTCGTCCTGCAGGAGCATGCGCACCTTGACCACGACGGGGTCGCCGACCGGCAGGGGCTCGTTGGGCTTGCCCACGCCGTTGGCGGCGGCCTCGGCGGCCTTGGCCCGCTGCGTGTCGCTGCTCGGGGCGGGCTTCACGCCCCCGTCCGCCTCGACGGGCGTCTTGCCCTCGGCCCGCAGCTTGGCGGCCTTCGCGGCGTCCTCCGCGGCGGTGTCCTCGGCCTGCTTCTGCCGGCCCTCGGGGGTGCCGTCCGCGCGTGGCTTGTCCGCCGCCCCCTTGGGCGCGTCGTAGATGGTGTTGGTGGCGGCGACGTAGAACGTCTCGTCGCCGGCGGTCTCGAAGTTCTCCGAGCCCTGGAACACCTCCCGCCGCAGGTTGGAGTCGTCGGCGGACTGCCAGAACTCGCGCGTGAGCGTCTGGTCGCCGTCGGTCTCGACGCTCTTGGCGTGCAGGATCGTGCCGTCCGGCGGATCCAGCCAGTGGAGGGTCTGCGTGATGGCGTCGGCCGAGGACGGGCCGCCCGTCCCGCCGGGGCCGCCGATGAACAGCACGGCGGCGGTGGCGACGACGGTGACGCCCGCGACCACGGGCAGCACGATCGGGCGGCGCGCGACGCTGCGCGAGGCCATGGGCGTGCTGCGCACGCGGGCGAGCAGGTCGGCGTCGAACGCGTCGGCGTCGACGTCGGCGTCGTCGGGGCGGGACTGGCGGAGACGGACGTCGAGATCGTCCATCAGCTCGTCGTGTGGCATTCGGGCTCCCTGGTCCTGAGGTCGAGATGTGCGGCGCGCAGGCGACGGCGGGCCCTGGCCGTGCGCATGCGGTAGGCCGCTGGCGTGATGCCGAGCGCCCGTGCGGCGTCGGCGCTGGAGAGGTCGAACCAGGCCGCGAGCAGCACGGCCTCGCGGTCGAGGGGCGAGAGGGTCATGAGGGCGTCGCGCAGGTCGCCGTCCTCGACCCGCTCCGCCGGGTCCAGCCCGGACGCCCGCGGCTGCAGGTCGAGCAGCGCGTGCAGCGCCCCGGCGCGGAGCCGGCTGCGCCGCGCGTTGGCGAGCACGCGGCGCGTGACGCCGATCAGCCAGCCGAGCTCGTCGCGCCGCGGGATGTCCCGCTGGCGCCGCCACGCGATGGCGTACGCCTCGGCCACCGCGTCGTCCGCGAGCTCGCGGGGTGCCACGGAGCGGGCGTACGCGAGCACCTTCGGGTAGGTCAGGCGGTAGAGCTGCTCGAAGTCCACGGGGGGTACGTGTCCGGACAATGGACGATTGCAACCGGCGGTGCGAGATCGACCGCCGGACCCTTCAGTGCACGGCGAAGTAGACCGAGGTCGCGAGGCCTGCGATGACGCAGTACGCGGCGAACGGCGTGAGCCGGTTGGTCTCGAAGAAGCGGAGGAGGAAGCGCACCGAGAGGTATGCCGTCGCCGCTGCGCACGCCGCGCCCACCAGCGCCGGCCCGCGCACGCCATCGCCGGAGCTCCCGGCGAGGTCGGGGAGCTTGAGCACGGCGGCCGCGCCGATGATCGGCGTCGCCAGCAGGAAGGCGAAGCGCGCGGCGTCCTCGTTCGACAGTCCCAGCAGCAGTCCGCCGCCCATGGTGACGCCCGAGCGCGAGATGCCGGGGATCAGCGCGAGCGCCTGCGCGGCGCCGACGAACAGCGCACCGACCCAGCCGACGCGGTACGCGATCCGCTCGTCCGATCCGACGCCGTCGTCGGCACGGTCGACCACGGGTGCGTGACGCCGGAGGCGCTCCGCGCCGTAGAGCAGCACGCCGTTCACCATCAGGAAGAACGAGGCCGACTGCGCCGATGCGAAGAGGTGGCGGAGCTGGTGCTCGAGCAGCAGGCCGAGGAGCCCGGCGGGGATCGTCGCGACGATCAGGAGCCAGCCGAGGCGAGCATCCGGGTCGCGGCCGATCTCCCGTCGTGCGATCGAGCGCCCCAGGCCGCGGAAGATCCGCATCCAGTCGCCGAAGAAGAAGCAGAACAGGACGGTCGCCGTCGCGAGATGCGTCGCGACGAGGAACGTCACGAAGAAGTCGTCGTTCTGGTGGATGTCCCACCCCAGCAGCTGCGGGATGATCACGCTGTGCCCGAGGCTGGAGATCGGGAAGAGCTCGCTGACCCCCTGGAGCAGCCCCAGGAGCACGGCCTGGGCGTACGTGATCACGCGTGCTCCGCGTCGCGCCGCGGCCCGGTGTGGAACCAGGCGAGCGTGAACGCGCCGACGCCGAGGATCAGCGCCGCGATCCCGTGCTTGACGTGATGGTGGGACGATCCGGCCTCGTGGCCGGGGACGAAGGCCGGCAGCGAGTCGGCCGGCTGGCTGAAGTAGAGGATCGCGAGCGCGATGAGCGCGATGCCCGCGATGGCCGATGCGACCACGAGCAGACGACGGTGAGCCATGATCGCTCCGGGGCGAGGGTGACGATGGTGCGAGAGACCCAGGGCGGGCTCCCACACCACTACCGTGCGCCCGGCGACCTGAACATGGTCTGAACGCCCCGCGCCATCAGCGGCTGGACGGGGTCAGGCCGTGTTCAGGCTTGCATTCGTACGGTGGCGCCCGGGCCATCGACGCCGCGTGAGCGAGAGGTCGTCCGCCGGCGGCGTCGCGCTCGCCGCCGACGGACGACCCTCGAGCGCATGCCCTCCGGTCGATCAGTCGCCGTCGTCGGCGCCGTTCTCCGGCCCCTCGTGGTCGCCCTCGATGACGACGACGGAGAGGTCGCCGGCGAGTCGGACGTCGACGGTCTGCCCATCGGGCTTCGTGACCTCGACCTCCCACACGGCGCCGTTCTCGCCGTCACGCTCCACGGCGTTCGCGGTCCCGCCGCCGGTCGCGCGCAGTGCCGCGTCGGTCGCGGCCTTCGTCTCGGCGTTGCTGGCGGGCGGCTGGCCCTCGCCGTCCGCGCCGCCGAACGCGGTGGCCGCGCCGACGGCGCCGACCGCGACCGCAGCTGACGTGGCGAGGATCGCGATGGTGCGTCTTCGCATTGGTGCCTCCCTTGCGGTGTGCGCTCACAGGGATAGCGCGCGCCGATGAGCCGTAGATGAACGGGCGCCCCCGCTCCGCACCGTGATCAGCCGTCGTCCGCGGTGGCGAGCGGAATCGAGATCGTTGCGAGGGCGCCGGCGCCGTCCACGTTCCGGATCGACGCGGCGCCGCCGTGCGCCTCGGCGACCGCCTCGACGATCGCGAGTCCGAGGCCGGCGCCCTCCCCGGTGCGCGCGTCGTCCGCGCGACGGAACCGCTCGAAGGCGTGCTGGAGGAACGCGTCCGGGAGTCCGCCGCCCTCGTCGGCGACCGTGAGGTCGAGGACGTCGTCGCGCCGCCGAGCGGCCAGCGTCACCGCGCCGCCGCCGTGACGCAGGGCGTTGTCGACCAGGTTGTCCAGCGCCTGCTCCAGGCGCAGTCGGTCGACGTCGACGTGCACCGGCTCGATCGGCCCGAGGACGATCGCGCGCCGCGCTGCCTCGGCGCGAAGGGCGAACCGGCGTGCCACGCCCTCCAGGAGCTCGGCGACCTGGAGCGGCGCGCGGCGCAGCGGCAGGCCGCCGTCCCGGGCGCTCGCCAGCAGCAGCAGGTCGTCGGCGAGGTGCGCGAGCACGTCGGCGTCGGCGACGGCGGAGAGCAGCGCCGCGTGGAGCTCGTCCCTCGAGCGGGCCCGGCGCACGGCGACCTCGAGCTCCGCCTTCAGCGAGGTCACGGGCCGGCGCAGCTCGTGACTGGCATCCGCGACGAAGCGGCGTTCGCGCTCGGCCGCCGCGTCGATGCGGTCCAGCATCGCGTTGAGGGTGCGGGCCAGATCGGACAGCTCGTCACGCGCCGGCGGCACCGGCAGCCGCTGCGCGTCGCCTGCGCTCGTGATCGTGTCCGCGCGCCGCCGCATGGCATCGACCGGCCGCAGGGCAGCCGCGGCCAGTGCGTAGCCGGCGGCGCTCGCGAGCAGCAGCGCGATCGGCCCCCCGATGAACAGCAGGCGCCGCAGGCTGTCGAGGGCCTCGGCGCGGTCGCCGGTGCTCGCGCCCACGACGACGATCACGGGCCCGTCTCGCGCGTCGACGGGCGTCGCCAGGAGACGGACGGGCTCGTCGCCCACCGGCGTCGTGCTCCGCTCGAGGAAGATCGTCGACTGCGCGGCACGCGCGATCTCCGACCGCGACAGCAACGGCGCTTCCGCCGTGGGCTCGGTCGCGTCGACGACCCGGCCGTCGCGGGCGATGACCTGGGCGAAGCTCTCGTCCGACTCGAGCAGGCGGGCGGTGCCGGCACCGCCGAGCCCGCCGTCCGCAGCTCCCACGACGCCGGCGAGATCGCTGGCGCGCGAGCGCAGGTCCTGGTCGATGGAGCGATCGAGCTCGTGCGCCAGCCGGATGTAGAGGAACGCGCCGACACCGGCGAGGACGACCGCCATCACCACCGCGAAGGCCAGCGCCAGTCGCACCCGCACCGGGAGCCGGGCCACAGCGCGGGTCGCCGTCCTCAGGGCCGCGACCGCCGTAGCCGGTAGCCGGCGCCGCGGACGGTCTCGATCGAGTCCCTGCCGAACGGACGATCGATCTTCTCGCGGAGGTTGCGGACGTAGACGGCGACGATGTTCGAGCGGTTCTCGTACTCCTGGTCCCACGCGTGCTCGAGGAGCGCGTAGGCCGACACGACCTCGCCGGGCCGCCGCATCAGCGCCTCCAGCACCGCGAACTCCTTCGCGGTCACGGGGATCTCGGTGTCGCCGCGCCAGACGGTCATCGTCGCCGGCTCGAGGCGCAGGTCGTCGACCTCCAGGATGGTCGGGCGCGCCGGCGGGGCCCGTCGCGTCAGCGCGCGAACGCGGGCGGCGAGCTCCGCGAACGAGAAGGGCTTGGTCAGGTAGTCGTCGGCGCCCGCGTCGAGGCCGCCCACCCGATCGTCGAGGGCGTCGCGTGCCGTCAGCATCAGCACCGGCGACCAGATCTCGTCTCGGCGGAGCGCGCGGCACACGTCGAAGCCGTCCCTGCCGGGCAGCATCACGTCGAGGACGATGGCGTCGTAGTCGGTCGAGCCGGCGCGTACGAGGGCGCGATCGCCGTCGTGCACCACGTCGACGGCGTGTCCTTCCTCCGAGAGCCCGCGCTGGATCAGGCGCGCCAGCTTGACGTCGTCCTCGACGACCAGCAGCCGCATGGCGCGAGCATCGCACGCGACAGGTGAACGCTGCATGAAGGCGCAGCGGCCGCCGCCGGTCAGGCCATGTTCAGGCCGCTCGACGCAGGGTGAGACGGACGCACCCCTTCGTCCCTGGAGTCCCAGTGACCGCAGTACACGCCCCTGGACCGCGCGCGATGCTGAACAAGGTGCCAGAGGTCATCCTGGCCTTCTGGATCATCAAGATCCTGGCGACGACCGTCGGCGAGACCGCGGCGGACTACCTCAACGACACGCTCGGCCTCGGCCTGACCACGACGACCGTGATCATGTCGGTGCTGCTGGGGATCGTGCTCGTCGTCCAGTTCCGGCTTCGCTGCTACGTGCCGGTCGTCTACTGGCTGGCGGTGGTGCTCATCAGCATCGTCGGCACCCTGATCACCGACAACCTGGTCGACAACTTCGGCGTGGCGCTGGAGACGACGACGGCGGTCTTCGCCCTCGCGCTCGCGGCGACGTTCGCCGTCTGGTACTGGCGCGAGCGGACCCTCTCGATCCACACGATCGTCACGTCGAGCCGCGAGGCGTTCTACTGGCTCGCCGTGCTCTTCACGTTCGCACTGGGCACGGCGGCCGGCGATCTCGTCGCCGAGCGCTTCTCCCTCGGGTACCTGAACGCTGCGCTCCTCTTCGGCAGCGGGATCGCCATCGTCTGGGTGCTGTGGCGCTTCGTCGCGCTGAACGCGGTGCTCGCGTTCTGGGTCGCCTACGTGCTCACGCGGCCCTTCGGCGCCTCGATCGGCGACTGGCTCTCCCAGCCGACGGAGGACGGCGGACTGGGCCTCGGCACGACCAGCACCAGCCTCGTCTTCCTGGCGGCCATCGGGGCCCTCGTGGCGTTCCTGACCGTGACGAAGCGCGATCGCACGGCGGACGCGGTGTCGGTGCCGGCCTGAGGCTGGGATCACCGACCCCGGCTGGACACGCGGGCTTAGCCCCACCTAAGATCCGACGGGCTTAGGGTGGGCTAAGCCCGTCTACGTGTGCCGCGGTCCCGCGATCTGCTCTCTCTGCGATTCGAAGATGCTCGAATGACGAACCTGACGCGACGGACTGGCTGGCGCGCTCTCGCGGTTGCCGCGGGCGCGAGCC
The DNA here is from genome assembly GCA_963767885.1 of uncultured Actinomycetota bacterium. Lineage (GTDB taxonomy): Bacteria > Actinomycetota > Thermoleophilia > Gaiellales > F1-60-MAGs149 > CAVYFW01. The sequence goes on along the minus strand of CAVYFW010000006.1, from coordinate 46,858 downwards.
TCGCCCTCCTCGCGGCAGCGTGCGGCGACGACGACTCGTCGTCCGACACGGCCCCGACCACCGCCGCGGCGCAGGCGACGACGGACCCGGGCGTTGCGTCGAACGCGCCTGCAGGGACGGACGCGAAGCTCGCGGGCGTCAAGTCGTACCTGACCGACCAGACCGGGCAGCTCGTCGGGTTCACCGAGCAGTTCAAGGCCGACGCCGAGCAGTACTACGCGCTCGCCCAGGGCGCGGGCGACGACCCGTCGGCGCTGTGGGCCAAGGATGCCGCGACGACGGGACCGCTGGTCGAGAAGCTCAAGCAGTCGTGGGTCGACGGCAACCCGCTGTACGAGCGGATGGAGGGCATCGTCGCCGGCGTTCCCTCGCTGAGCCAGTACGACGTCATCATCGACGCCGGCTCGAGCGTGCAGGACGACCCCGAGAGCGCGGTCCCGTTCGATCTGACCCTCCCGGACGGCTCGGTCGTCAAGCAGCCCGGCGCCTTCTACAACATCACGGAGGGCGCGCTCTGGGGCACGCTCCCGGACTACCAGCCGCAGTCGACGCCGGTCGACCTGGACGGCGACGGCACGACGTCGTTCGGCGAGGTGCTGCCCGATCCGGCGTTCCTGGTCACGGCGGCCCGGGAGTTCGACCGCTACGCCAAGGAGCTGCAGACGGCGGCCGCGGCGTGGCAGCCGTCGGAGAGCGACGCGTTCACGGCCCTGGTGGTGATGGTGCCGACGATGAGCGAGTACTTCGGCCAGTGGAAGGAGTCGCGCTTCGTGCTCGGCGACTCGGCGCACCGGCGAGAACTTCAACGTCGTCAGCCGCCTCAGCGACATCCACGACATCCTCGCCAGCCTGCAGGTCGTGTACGCGGACGTGGAGCCCGTCGTGGCCGCGAAGGACGCCGACGCAGGCGCAGCAGACCGCGAGCGAGCTCGACGGCCTCCAGGGCTTCATCGAGGACCTGTGGGCCAAGGAGCAGGACGGCAAGCGATTCACGCCGGACGAGGCGGAGGTGCTCGGCAACGAGGCGCAGACGCGCGGCGCCGCGATCGCCGGCCAGGTCAGCCAGGCGGCATCCGCCCTCGGCATCAGCGTGGTCGAGTAGGCGATGCCCCGGCGGCGACTCATCTGCGTCGGCGGTCGCGGTCGCCGTGCTGGCGACGGCGGGCGGGGCGGCGGCCGCCGAGGACTCGCCGGCCCCCTGGCAGGTCGCCGCCGACGCCCGCTCCAGCCTGGGCGACGCGGAGGCGCAGTTCGCGCTCGACGGTGGCGACGCTGCGGCGCAGCACCTGGAGCAGGCGCGCAGCGCGCTGCTGAACGGCCTCGCCGACGCCCCGGACAGCGCGGCCACCCGCGCGGCGATCGACGCGGCGCTGGCGAGCGGCGTCGACGCAGCACGCCGGGACGACCAGATCGGACTCACGGTCGCCCACGCCGACGCGTGGACCGCCCTCCTCGGCTACGCGGCGACGCAGGCGATCGCCGCCGCACAGGCGGGCGATGCCGACACCGCGTCCGCCTGGCTGCTGGTCCGTGAGTTCCGCCCTCCGACGCGCTTCTCGCGGGCATCCGCCGACGCCACCACGGCGCTCGCGGCCCTCGAGGCCGGCGACCTCGCGCCGTCCGAGGCCGCGCGGCGCACGCGCGCCGACCTCCTGGACTCGTACCAGGGCCTCCTCCGCACGGAGCTCGACGACGTCAAGACGACCGGTGATGCCGGCCTGTCCGTCGGCCGCGCGCAGGCGGCGGCGCTCGCCCGCGGGTACTTCGCGATGCTCGCGCCGTCGTTCCGCGAGCAGCGCGGGGCGCCGGCGGCAGACGAGATGACGGCCGCCTTCGACGAGCTCGTGGCCGCGTCCGTCGCGAAGGCCGACCAGCGGATCGCCACCGCGACGGCGACGATCGACGAGCGGCTGCTCGGCTTCCGCGCGGCCCCGCTCGCCGAGTCCGAGCTCGTCCGCCGCGCCGGTCAGTTCCAGCGCTTCCTCGCCCTCGTGCCCGTCGAGTACGGCCGTGGGATCAGCGACGGGCGCGTGACGAAGGCGTTCGAGATCCAGGAGGCCATCACCTTCCGTGACAGCGCTGCGAGCGCCTTCGCCGACCTGGAGAGCGTGCTCATCACCCGTGACGAGCAGTCGACGCGAGCCATCTCGGCCGCGCTCGACCAGCTCGGCAGCCAGATCCAGAGCGCGGCCCGCGGCGGCGACGTCGCCGACCCCGACGACCTGAAGGGCACGGCCGACGACACGCTCGACGCCGCGAAGAAGCTGTTCCCGGCGGCGTGGCACGACGCCGCCGGCACGGCCGACTTCGACGTCATCAAGGCGTCGCTCGATCGCCTCGAGGCCGCGGTCAAGGCCGGGTCGTACGGGACGGCCGAGCAGGCGCGCCTCGAGGGCTACGCGTTCTTCGAGTTCGGCCCCGAGCAGCGCCTCCGCGGCCTCGCCCCCGGCCTCTTCCAGAAGGTCGAGGGCTACTTCTGGTACGGCGAGGGCGGCCACCAGGGGCTCGCGCAGCTGGTCGCCCGCCACGCGACGCCGGAGGAGATCGCCGCGACGCGCGACGGGCTCGACGGCGCGCTCTCCGAGGCCGAGGAGGCCATCGGTGCCGGCCCGGCCAACAACACGACGGTCATCACCAACACGGCCATCGTGATCTTCCGCGAGGGTCTCGAGGCCGTCCTGATCCTCGCCGTGCTGACCGCGAGCATGGTCGGCGCACAACGCCACCTGCGTCGCCCGCTCTACGTCGGGGCGGGCGCCGCCCTGGCCATCACCGCGCTGACCTGGGTCGTCGCGCAGACGATCCTGACCTCGCTCAACCGCTACGGGGAGAAGCTCTCAGCCGTCGTCGGGCTGATAGCGATCGGCGTCCTGCTGCTGATCCTCAACTGGTTCTTCCACAAGGTCTACTGGACCGGCCACCTGTCCGGCCTGCACCAGAAGAAGAAGCGCGCCATCTCGCCGCGCACCGGCTTCCTGGCGACCCAGGCCGTCGGCCTCATCGTCCTCGGCTTCACGAGCGTCTACCGCGAGGGCTTCGAGACCGTGCTGTTCCTGCAGGCGATCGCCCTGGAGGCCAGCGTCGCCGTCATGCTCGTCGGCGTCGCCGTCGGGCTCGCGGCGACCGCGGGCGTCGGCGTCCTGACGTTCAAGCTCCAGACGCGGCTGCCCTACAAGAAGATGCTGGTCGTCACGGGGTTGATGGTCGCCTGGGTGCTGGTCGTGATGGTCGGCACCACCGTCCAGATCATGCAGAAGGTCGGCTGGCTGCCCGTCACGCCGATCGAGGGGCTGACGCTGCCGTACTGGTCGGGCCTCTGGTTCGGCATCTACCCGACCTGGCAGGGCGTCGGCCTGCAGGTCGCCGCGCTGACCTTCGTCATCGGCAGCTACGTCGCGGTCGAGTGGCAGCGCAGCCGCCGCCGCGGACGCGTGATCGCCGATCCCGTGCCCGCGACCGGCCCGCCCCAGAACGCCCCGCGCGAGCTCGCGTCGGCGGGCGATCGTACGCCCTCCACGCGCTAGGGCCGCGGCCCATCACACGGAGGCCGGCTGCTCCTCGCCGAGGATCGGTGAGGCCTTGAAGCCCCAGACGACGCAGTAGATGCCGAGCCCCAGCTCCCAGATGAACTCGGGGAACGTGGCGAGGCCCTGGCCCGCGCCGCCCTGCTCGATGACGCCGAACAGCACGAGGGCGCCCGAGACGATGATCAGCGGGCCGCCCACGAGCCCGAACATCGCCAGCCAGCGCGGAACGAGCCCGGAGCTGTACATCAGGTAGCCGAGGATGAGCCCGTTCCCCCAGCCGACCACGAAGCCGGGGCCGAGGAGGAACGTCCAGTCCTTGAGGGCTGCGAGCGTGTAGGCGATCGCGCCGTCGTCGCCCCCCGCGCCCTGCTGCGAGAGCGTCACGATCGTCAGCACGGCGAGGATGCCGACGAGGATGAAGGCGCACTCGATGATGCGGGCGGCGACGTAGCTCAGCGCGAGGATGTGGTTCTGCCGCTTGAGGATGGGATAGACCACGACGGCCGTGCCGATGTTCGCGGCGATCAGGAGCAGCTCCAGGAGCGCGCCGAGGAAGATCTGGTTGTCGGAGCCGCCGTTCGCGACGTAGCCGACGGGGTCGTCCAGGACCGGCTGCATGAGGGCCAGCGCCGGGATCGACGTGACGAAGGTGATGAGGAACAGCACCCCGAAGGTGAACGAGATCCTTCTGGTCGGGCTCACAGTTCCCGGAGCGTACGTGCGTCCGTCCGCACCAGGCGCCGTGTCGCGACGACGGCGACGGCCACGGCTGGACGAGAACCTGAACGCGACCTGACCGATGCATACGACCCGGCTCCAGGCGGGCGATACTGGGAGTCGATGGAACCGCGCGTGCTGGTCGTCGAGGACGACGCCGACCTCCGACGTCTCCTCCTGGCCGGACTCGTCGAGGAGGGGTTCGAGGTCGAGACGGTCGCGAGTGGAGGCGCCCTGCTGCGCCGCTTCGCCGAGCGTCCGGCGGATGCGCTCGTGGTCGACATCGGCCTGCCGGACGCCGACGGTCGTGACGTCTGCCAGGCGCTGCGGACGCAGGGCGTCACCGTGCCCGTGCTGTTCCTGACCGCGCGCGACGCCCTGCCCGATCGGCTGGCCGGGTTCCGCGCCGGCGGCGACGACTACGTCACCAAGCCGTTCGCCCTCGCCGAGGTCGCGGCCCGGCTCCACGCCCTGCTGCGGCGCGCGGGCCCCGACCTCGGCCTCCGTCGTCGGCGCGCTGCGGCTCGACCCGTCGACGCACGCGGCGTGGGTCGGCGACGAGTCCGTCGCGCTGACGCCGACCGAGTTCCGGCTGCTGGCGGCGCTCGCGGCACGGCCGGGTGAGGCGGTGCGCCGGCGCACGCTCGTCGAGACGGGGTGGCCGCACGGCGCACGCGTCGCCCAGAACACCCTCGACGCCTACATCGCGCGCCTCCGGCGCAAGCTCCGGGTGTTGCCGGACGCCCCCGAGATCGAGACCGTGCACGGCGTCGGCTACACCGTCCGATGATCCGCCTGCGCGCGCCGCGCGGGATCCGCTCGCGCCTCCTGCTGGCGGTGGCCGCGGTCGTGTTCGTGGCGCTGGCGATCATGACCACGACCTTCGGCGTGCTCCTCGAGCAGACGCTCGAGGCCGACGCGGACGACCTCGCACGCGGCCGCGCGACGTCGGCGCTCACGACCGTCGAGGTGGTCGGTGGACGCATCGTGGTGGGCGAGACGCCGGACGATGCAGCGGGCGACAGCCGCACCTGGATCTTCGACGCCCAGGGCGCGGCGATCGAGGCTCCACCCAGCGACAAGGCGACCCATGATGCGGCGGCGGCGCTGGCGGGCGGGCCGGCGCGCATCGTCGACGTGCCGGGACGGGAGACGCGGCTCGCCGCGCTGCCGATCGTCGAGGACGGCCAGCGGGTCGGCACCCTCGTGGCGAGCGTCAACCTGGCGGGCTACGAGCGGTCCGAGCGACTGCTGGTGATTGCGTCGATCGCGCTCGCCGCGGTGCTGTTCGTCTTCATCGTCGTCGCTGCCCGCTTCATGCTGCGGCGCGCGCTCCAGCCGGTCTCCGAGATGACGCACATGGCCAGCGACTGGAGCGAGCACGACCTCGGGCGCCGCTTCGCCGCCGGGCCTCCGTACGACGAGCTGACGGAGCTCGCCGCGGGCCTCGACACCATGCTCGATCGCATCGAGGCCAGCATGCGGCGCGAGCAGCGCTTCTCCGCGGAGCTGTCGCACGAGCTGCGCACGCCGCTCGCCCGCATCGCGGCCGAGACGGAGCTCGCCCTCAGCCGCCACCGCTCGCCCGACGCCTACCGCGCGGCGCTCGAGGCCATCCGGCGCTCCGCCCTCGACCTGGGGCGGACCGTCGACACGCTGGTCGCGGCGGCGCGCTACGAGAGCGACGGCGCACGGGGCCGGGCCGATGCCGCGGCGGTGGTGGAGGCCGCGATCGCCGCCGCCGAGCCGCTGGCCGAATCGCACGCCATGCGCATCGACTTCGAGCCGCCCGGTCGACCGGTCGCCATCGGCGTCGACGCCGACCTGGCGGAGCGGATCCTGCAGCCGATCCTCGAGAACGCCTGCCGGTACGGCACGAAGGTCATCGACGTCAGCCTCGCCCGGGCCGACGGTTCGCGCGTCGTCGCGCGGGTCGCCGACGACGGCCCGGGGCTGGCCGCCGACGAGCTCGACGCCGTCTTCGAGCCCGGCGTCCGCGGAACGGCGTCGACGGCCTACGAGGGTGGGGCCGGTCTCGGCCTGGCCCTCGCCCGGCGGCTGGCCCGCGCCGCGGGAGGCGATGTCCGGTCGGAGTCGCCGTCACCCGGACGGGGCGGCTCGTTCGTCGTCGAGCTGCCGAGCGCCTGATGCGTCCCGTTAACCTCGTCAGGTCGCGCTGCGCCGTATCAGCCGTACGCCGCGTCCGCGCGTCGCGAAGCTGATCGACCAGCGCAGCGTGACCAGCAGCCGGTTCTGGAAGCCGACGAGGTAGGCCACGTGGACGCCGAGCCAGAGCGCCCATGCCGGGAAGCCCCAGAGATGGACGCCCCGGACGTCGGCCACCGCGCGCGACCGGCCGATGGTCGCCAGGTTGCCCTTGTCCACGTAGCGGAACGGCTCGGTGCGACGCCCGGCAAGGCGCCGGCGGACGAGGCGCGCGGCGTATGCGCCCTGCTGCATCGCGACCGGCGCCAGGCCGGGCAGGGCGGCGACCGTGCCATCCCGCGCACGCACCGCGACCATGTCGCCGAGGGCGATCACCTCCGGGTGGCCGGGCAGCGTCAGGCCGGGCTCGACGACGATGCGACCGGCCGCGTCGACGGCGCCGCCCGAGGCGCTGGCCAGGTGCGCGGCCAGGCGCGAGGCCCGGACGCCCGCGGCCCAGACGACCGTTCGCGCCTCGATGCGCTGCTCCGCGCCCGAGCGCGCGCGGACCGTGACCGCGGTCGGCTTCACGTCGACGACCGTGTGCCGCTCCAGGGTGGTCACGCCGAGGCCGGCCAGCTGCTGCGCGGCGCGTCGGGAGAGCGGCTCGGGGAAGTGCGCGAGAACGCGGTCGGCGGCATCGACCACCAGCACCCGCGCAGCGCTCGGGTCGGCCGCGCGGAAGTCGTGGCGGAGCGTGTCGCGCGCGAGCTCGGCGATCTGCCCGGCCATCTCCACGCCCGTCGGCGCGCCGCCGACGACGACGAACGTCAGCCACGCGCGCCGGCGCGCGGGATCCGGCTCGACCTCGGCGGCCTCGAAGGCGCGCAGGATGCGGTCGCGGATGTCGAGCGCGCCGTCCAGCGACTTCAGCTCTCGGCGCGCGCCGCTGCCACTCGTCGTGGCCGAAGTAGGAGTAGTGCGAGCCGCCCGCGACGATGAGGGTGTCGTACGGCAGCGTGCCGCGGCGACGCCCGTTGGGCAGGTGGTCGACGACGACCTCCCGCCGCTCGAGGTCGAACCCGACGACCTCCGCGAGCACGACACGCGCGTTGCGCTGCCGTCGCAGCACGCTGCGGAGCGGCGCGGTGATCTCGCCCGGGGACAGCCCGCCCGTCGCGACCTGGTAGGCGAGCGGCTGGAAGAGGTGGAAGTTGTGCCGGTCGACGAGCGTCACGTCGACCGGCGCGCGCGCAGCCCGCGCACCGCCCGCAGGCCGGCAAAGCCGCCTCCCACGACGACCACGCGATGGCGACGGGGGCCTGACGCGGGCCGCGGGGCGGAGGACGTGTCGCGGATGGCGACGTCCTCGCGGTCGGGGACGGAGAGGGGCGTGGGGTCGATGGTCTGTGCCACGGTGGCTCCTTTCACTCAACCCCTTGACGCGGCAAACGGCGCGAACGTGACATCGCGGCGCGAAGCCTGAGCCGCGCGCGTGCGCGTGCTACGGTCCCTCGCGGCGCAGTCCCGCGCCCAACCTCCACTCCGGCGCTCACGCCGCCGGCTCGGCGGAGGCAAAGGGGGCTCGAGTCCTCGGGACGCCGGTCGCTCGTCTCCCTTCCCGGCGGGGGCCGTCGTGGGCGTGAGTCGCGGGGCCCGCCGCCTCAGAGGGACCGATGACCAGGCAGAGCTCGTTCAAGCGCATCGTCCGCGCACGGATGGCGAAGACCGGCGAGAGCTACGCCGCGGCGCGCGCGACGCTGTTGTCCGCCGCCGAGCCGCAGAAGCCGCAAGGGCAGGCCGGCACGGCGATGCTGGCGACCTCCGACGCCGCCATCCGCGAGCGCACGGGACACGGCTGGGAGGAGTGGTTCGACACGCTCGACGCGATGGGAGCGGCGGACCTCGCGCCCGCGAGATCGCCCGCTGGGTCGCCGGGCAGCTCGGCATCCATCCGCTCGCGTGGAACGCGCAGGCGATCGCCATGAGCTACGAGCGCGCCCGTGGCGGCCGTCTGGTCGGCCAGCGGGAGGACGGGTTCACGGTCACCGCGTCGAAGACCGTCGCGGTGCCCGTCGAGCGCCTCTACGACGCCTTCGCCGACCCGGCCGCGCGCTCCGGCTGGCTGCCCGACGCGCCGCTGGTGGAGCGCACGGCCACGCGGCCGAAGCGAGCACGCTACGACTGGGGCGACGACGGAGCGCGCGTGCACGCGACGTTCGCGGCGCGCGACGACGGCAGGTCGACGATCAGCGTCGAGCACGCACGCCTGCAGGACGCCGAGCAGGCCGCCGCCATGAAGGCGTACTGGCGCGAGCGGCTCGGCGTGCTGGCGACCCACGTGACGGCGGGCGGCGATGCCTGACGTGAGCGCCTGGGGATAGCCCGCGACCACATCGACGCCGTGCCGCCACCGGCCGTTCAGCAGATGCCCTTGGCGGGCAACGGCGACGACTCGTCACCCGCTCAACGTCGCGGGCGCCGGCGCGCGCGACACGTCCGACCGCCGGCTGCTCGAGGTCGCGCTCGACACCCGAGCCGATCCACCGGTGGGGCTCCGGCGCCGTGCCGGGGCCCCGCCGGCACCCGGAACCCTCCCCGGTGGAGGACGGGTCCAGGGAGCTCCCCGAAGACGGCGGCGCGCGCCGCGGCGAAGCTGACTCGTCCGCTTCGACGTTCCGCGCCACCGCGCGCCTTACCGCCCGAGGTCTCCCATGCGACGTTCGCTGCTCTCCCTCTCGCTCGCCTGCTCGCTGACCGCCCTCGGCGCGACCGCCGCGCACGCCGCGACGATCACCGGCGATGCGGCGAGCGGCTACACGTACCAGGCGGGCGACGGCGAGACGACCAACATGAGCGTGCAGTCGACGGACGACGGCAAGCTGGTCTTCTTCGGCATCGGCCCGCTGACCGCGGCGGTGCCGGCGGACTGCGTCATCGAGGACTGGGCCACGCCGACCGTCACCTGCCCGCTGCCCGTCGCGGTGCGCGTCAACGTCGGCGCGGCCGACGATCGCGTCGCGCTCTCCTACGGCTTTCCGACCTCCGTCGCCGTGACCATGGACGGCGGGGCCGGCAAGGACTGGCTGCAGGGCGACAAGGGCAACGACACCCTCATCGGCGGCCCCGGCGACGACCGCCTCGACGGCAACTGGGGCAACGACGTGCTCGACGGCGGCGAGGGCAACGACAAGGTCGATGGCTACGCGGGCGCCGACCGCCTGTCCGGCGGCCCCGGCGACGACATGCTGTACCCCGACGACTACGAGGAGCCCTCGGCCGACGTCGTGGACGGCGGCGAGGGGGTCGACACGATCGAGAGCGACTACGGCTCGCGCTACTCCGACGCGCCGACGCCGCCCCTCTCCTTCACCCTGGCCGGCGGCGCGGACGACGGGCGCCCGGGCGAGAACGACGACATCCGCGGGATCGAGCGGCTGATCCTGAGCAGCGGCGCGACCGTGGTGGGCGGCGACGCCGGCGAGTACGTGAAGCTCCACCAGGTCGGCGAGGACGGCAGCCTGACCGGCAACGGCGGCGACGACGAGCTGCGCGGCGGCGACGGCGCCGACCGCATCGACGGCGGCGCCGGCAACGACAAGATCGACGGCGGCTACGGCGACGACACCATCGTCGGAGGCCCCGGCAAGGACACGATCTCGGCCGACCTGATGAGCGGCGACTGCGGCCCGCTGTGGTGCAAGTTCCCGTTCGGCAACGACGTCGTCGAGGCCCGCGACGGCGAGATGGACAGCATCACCTGCGGCGCCGGCACCGACCGCGTGGTCGCGGACGCCAACGACGTCGTCGCGCCGGACTGCGAGCAGGTCGACCGCGGCGCCGCCACGCCGACCACCCCCAGCGGCCCCGTCGTGACGCCCGGCCCGAAGGTCGTCGCCGCGATCAAGGTCACGCCGCGCGCCCTCAAGGCCGCGCTGCGCCAGGGGCTGCCGGTCACGCTCAGCGGGTTCGGCCCGCAGGCGCGGGTGCAGGCGAAGGCCCTGCGGGCGGGCAAGCTCGTCGCCTCGGGCGTCGCGAAGGCCGACGCGACCGGCAAGGCCAGGCTCGTCCTGCGCTTCACGAAGGCCGCGAAGGCGAGCCTGGCCCGGAAGCGGTCGGTCGTGCTGACGATCACCGCCGGCAAGGTCAAGAAGGCCGTCACGCTGCGCGGGTGAGCGGTCGCGGGCGGGGCGGCTGCCACGGGCCGCCCCGCCCCTCGCCGTCCGGTGCACGCGCGCGGGCCGCTGCCGGGAAGCGTGCGCGCGGGACCTGGCGCGGTAGGCCGCGGGGTAGCTGCGCGTTTCGTCGACGCCGGCCGGCGGTGAGCATCGGGCCATGGCCAAGGATCCGGACGAGCCCGACGACGACCGCGACGACGACGCGCCCCTCTCGAACACCGACCCGCCGCTCGTGGACGAGGACGACGAGGACGGGCGCTCCGACGAGGACGAGTCCTGGATCCCGCCCGTGCCGTAGGCGTATCACCGCTCGACCGCGGGCGCTCATCCCGGCACGCCCCGCGTCGCGCCCCATCTCGCAGGCCCTTCGCCGTACGCCCACGTGGCTCCTGGTGCTGGTGGTCGCGGCCATCGTGACCCTGCTCGCGGCCGGCGCCGGCAGCTTGCGCTCGCACCAGCGCTGCCACGGGCGCGCACACCGTCCCGGGCGCGCCGGCGCCGCGGTCACCTTCCGACGACTGGGCCACCGTGCCGCGCGTTTCTTCCGCGCCGACTGCCGCGCGCTGCTTCGATGGGCCCGACCCGACGCAAGGCGTTCCGGCCATGGCGCGCCTCGAGTGGGTCGCCGCGGGCGCGGGCCTCGCCATGGTCGGCCATCAGCCACCGCTCGAGGCATTCGCCGACGGCCCGCCGAGCGGGTGCCGTAGCGTCTGGCCGGACGAATGGCGGCCGATCCCGCCCGTGCCGTAGGCGCTACGCCGCCGCGACTCGGTCGGCGACGCCCAGCACGAAGGCGCGCACGGCCTGCGGATCGAGGTCGGGGGTCGGGGGCGGACAATTGTCCGTGCCACCGTTGGACATTTGGCCAGCTCGCGCGGCGAGGGCCGCGCGCACGAGGCCCGGGTCGTCCACGCGCCCGAGCGCCCACGCGCCGGCCACGGGCTTGGACGACCAGACGCCCTCCGCCACGTAGCGCAGCGAGCGGCACGCGTTGAGGACGGCGTCGTCGCCCTGCGCCTCGCCGCCCGCGTGCCAGCGCAGGGCCTCCAGCAGCACCGGGGCGAGGGTGCGCGGCGGGATGGCGGCGAAGACGCCGGCTGCCGGCGGCCCGGCGAGCGCGACCCCGGCCTGGTGCAGCATGCTGCGGTCGATGGCGAACCAGTGCGCGTCGGCGACATCGGCCTCGTGGTCGACCCGGAAGGGCATCGCGGCGCCGGTGTTGAGGTTCAGCTCGAAGAGCGCGTCGAGCGCCGGCGAGCGCACGACCACCTCGCGGTAGACGACGAGCTCCAGCCCGCGAGCCGGGCACGGCAGCGCCTCGTGGCGCAGCCGCGCGACGAGCTCGTCCCGGAGGGCGCGCGAGGCCGCGTCGCGGACGACCACCGCCACGTCGAGGTCGCTGCGGCCGGGCGCGTAGGCGCCGAGCGCGTAGGAGCCGCCCGCGTAGACGCCCACGAGCTCCTCGCCGGCCGCCCGGCGGACCCGGGCGACGACCTCGTCGAGGTACGCGTCGACGTCCACGTCACCATCATCCGGCGCGGGAGGTCGACGGATTCCAGGGCCCTGCGGTACGTTGCCCGCGTGCCGCGAATGAGCCTGGCCACATGACGCTCGGGCAGCGCTCGGAGCTGCTGGCCCTGCTCGACGCCGTGGCGCAGGGCGACGTCGACCCCGCCGCCGCCCTGCAGCAGCTCGCCGGCCTGCCCTACCGCGACCTCGGCTTCGCCCGCGTCGACACGCACCGGGAGCTGCGCCAGCACGCGCCCGAGGCGGTGCTGGCCGAGGGCAAGACCCCGGACGAGATCGAGGCCATCGTGCGCGCGCTCGTCGAGGGCGGCGCGGGCAGCGTGCTCGTGACGCGGGCCGACGAGGACGCGCGGGCCGCCGTGCGGCGCGTCGACCCCGGGGCCGAGGAGCATGCAGCGGGCCCGCTGCGCCTGGATCGCCCGCTCGCTGCCCGCCGTGTGCGGCCACGTCGTCTGCGTCTCGGCGGGGACGTCGGACGGCCCCGTGCTGCACGAGGCCCGCATCCGCGCCGAGCTCCTGGGCGCGCGCGTGACCGTGCACCAGGACGCCGGCGTGGCGGGCCTGCACCGGCTGGCGCCCGCGCTGGACGACCTGGCGCAGGCCGATTGCGTCATCGCGGTCGCCGGGATGGACGCGGCGCTCGCCTCGGTCGTCGGGGGCCTCACGCCGGCGCCGGTGATCGGCGTGCCGACGTCGACGGGCTACGGAACGGCCTTCGGCGGCGTCTCCGCGCTGCTCGCGATGCTGAACTCCTGCGCGGCGGGGCTCGCGGTCGTCAACATCGACGACGGCTTCGGCGCCGGCACGATCGCCGCCCGCATCGCGCGGGCCGCCGGGGGCGCGTCGTGATCCTGTACGTCGACTGCGTGGCGGGCGTCGCGGGTGACATGCTGCTGGGGGCGCTGCTCGACGCCGGCGCCGACGAGCAGGTCGTGCGCGAGGGCCTCGGCCGCCTCGGCGTCGACGGGCTCGACCTGCGCGTGACGCGGGCCGAGCGCCACGGCATCTCGAGCGCCCGCGTCGAGGTCCTGGCCCCGCACGAGCACGTGCACCGGACGTGGGCGGACGTCCGCGCGCTGATCGACGGCGCGGGGCTGCCGGCAGCGGCCGCGGCGCGCGCGCACGACGCCTTCCGCCGGCTCGCCGTCGCCGAGGCGCGCATCCACGCCACGGAGCCCGACGATGGTGCAGTTCCACGAGGTCGGCGCTGTCGACGCCATCGCCGACATCTGCGGCGTCTGCCTGGCGCTCGACACGCTCGGCGTCGACGACGTCGTGTGCTCGCCGCTGCCGGTCGGGCGCGGCTTCGTGCAGGCCGCCCACGGCCGCCTGCCGCTGCCGGCGCCGGCCACGCTGGAGATCCTGCGCGAGGCCGGCGCGCCGCTGGAGCCGCTCGAGCTGCGCGCCGAGCTCGTGACGCCGACCGGCGCCGCGCTCGTGGCCGCGCTCGCCTCCCGCTTCGGGTCGTTCCCGGCCCTGACGCCCCGGGCGGTCGGCTACGGCGCCGGGACGCGGGACCTGGAGGAGGTGCCCAACGTCGTCCGCGTCGTGCTCGGGCGACCCCGTCCCGAGCGCCGCAACGGGCGACGTGCTGCTGGTCGAGACCAATCTCGACGACCTCTCGCCGGAGCTCGTCCCCGACGCGGCGGCGGCCGCGACCGCCGCCGGCGCCCTCGACGTGTGGACGACGGCCGCGCAGATGAAGAAGGGCCGGCCCGGGCGTCGTGCTGTCGGCGCTGGCCCGGCCCGCCGACGCCGAGGCGGTGGCCGGCGCGCTGCTGCGGCACACGAGCGCGCTGGGGGTGCGGCTCGCGCCGTACGCGCGCCGCGAGCTCGACCGCGACTGGGTCACGGTCGACGTCCGGCGGCGCCGTGCGGGTCAAGCGGGGCTGGCTGAACGGCGAGCTCGTGAACGTCGCGCCGGAGCACGACGACTGCGCCGCGGTCGCCCGCAGCACGGGCCGGCCGGTGAAGGAGGTCTGGGCGCGCGCGCTGACCGCGGCGGGCACGCTGGGACATGACCATCCACACCCCGAGGGCGATGGCCACGGTCACGACCACCGCTGAGCTGCAGCGCCGGCTCGAGGCGCGGCTGGCCGGGCTCGGCAGCGCCGTCGTGGCCTTCTCGGGCGGCGTCGACTCGAGCCTCGTGGCGGCCCTCGCGGCCCGGTCCCTCGGCGAGCGGGCGCTGGCGGTGACCGCCGTCTCCCCCGCCCTCGCGACCGGCGAGCTCGACGGGCGCGTCGGCGGTCGCCCGCGCGGTCGGCATCGCGCACGAGACGATCACGACGGACGAGCTCGCGCGCGCCGGCTACCGGGCCAACGACCGCGACCGCTGCTACCACTGCAAGTCCGAGCTGTACGACGCGCTCGCCGCCGTCGCCGAGGGGCGCGGCTACGCGGCGGTGCTGTCGGGCGCGAACGCCGACGACACGGGCGACTGGCGGCCCGGCCTGGTGGCGGCGCGAGGAGCACGGCGTCGTGCACCCGCTGCTCGAGGCCGGCGCGACGAAGGCCGACGTGCGCGCGCTGGCCCGTGCGCTGGGCGTGCCGAGCGCCGACAAGGTGGCGAGCCCGTGCCTGGCCTCGCGCATCCCCTACGGCACGCCGGTCGACCCGGACACGCTCCGGCGGATCGACGCGGCCGAGCAGGCGGTGCGCGCCCTCGGCTACCGCGTGCTGCGCGTGCGCCACCACGGCGACCTCGGCAAGCTGGAGCTCGCCGCCGACGAGCTCGACCGCGCGCTCGCAGCCGGAGCAGCGCGAGGCGATCGCCGACGCCATCCGCGGCGCCGGCTACGCGCACGCCGCGATCGACCTGGAGCCGTTCCGCTCCGGATCGCTCAACCGGCTGCCGCGTGGCCGGCTGACCGTGCTCCAGCGCCCGGCCAGTTAGCCGGGGCGCTGGAGCTGGGTCTGCCTACCGCGCGCCGTAGCGGCCGCGGCCGACGAAGCCCAGCACCACGAGCACGAGGAGAACGATGAGGACGATCCAGAGAATGGTCATGTCCAGGTGATTCCACCGCGCGGCCGGATTCAATCGCGCGGGGCGGTAGCGGCGAGCACGCTGGCCCCCAGCCGGGCGGCGGTGCGGCGGTCGAGCCCGGCGTCGCGGTAGGTCAGCAGGACGACGATGCGCGGTCCTGACGCCGCGTAGACGATCGCGGCGTCGTGGCGCACGGCGCGGATCCACCCGTTCTTGTGCGCGAGCGGCGTGCCGGCCGGCAGCGCCTCGCGGAACAGCCCGATGTTGTCGCGCGCGGCCTCGCAGTCGAGCAGCAGCGCGAGCCCGACCCGCGCCTGGTGCGTCGGTGAGCCCGAGCCGGCGCAGCACCGCGGCGTCCCCCGTGGCGGCGGCGTGCAGCGACCAGAGGACGCGCCCGAGATCCTGCGCCGTCGTGACACGGGCGGAGACGCGGGGCGGGGTGCCGGTGGCCAAATGTCCAACGCCGGCACGGCCAAATGGCCAACGGGCGTCGCCGCTGGCCAAATGTCCAACGCCCGCACGGCCAATGTCCAACGGGCGTCGCGGCGGCCAAATGTCCAACACCCGCACGGCCAAATGGCCAACCCCCGCGAACCGCCGTCCCCGGCCGGTAGTCGCCCGGGTACGTGCTCGCCGTCGCGCCGGCGCGGCGCAGCGCGTCCTCGACCACGGCGCGGCCGCCGAGCAGGCGCAGCAGGCGGTTGGCGGCGAGGTTGGACGACCACGCCGCGAGCGCCCGCAGGTCGTGCGCGATGCTGGCCGTCTCCGGCGTGCGCGCCCGCCGGAGGCCCGCGAGCAGGACGCCGAGCTTGACCGTGCTCGCCGCCGGGAAGGCCGCGGTGGCGTTCGCCTGCGCCACCGCGCCCGTGCGCAGGTCGGCGGCCCACACGCCCGCGTAGCCCGCGAAGCCGGCGACCAGGTGGGCGGCGCGCGCCGATCCCGCCGCGTCGGCCGACTCCGCCGCCGGCGCCACCCGCGCCGAGGCCGGCAGCAGCCAGACGCCCGCGCTGCGCCGGCGGGCGAGCAGCCGCCCGTCGGCCGCGCGGAAGCGGAGCTCGACCGTGAGCCGGCCGGGCGCGTGGTCGAGGCGGGTCGCCGCCGCTCCGCCGGTGACGCCGACCGTGCCCACGACGCTGCCGGCGACCACCACGTCGGCCGTCCGCGCGGCCGCCGGCCCGACGCCGCGCACGGCGCCGAAGAAGGCCTCGCCGGGCCGCGGCGCAGCGAGCGGCGGCACCGTCGCGCGACGCGGCGCGGTCGCCGGGCGGCAGGCGCCGATGGCGGCGGGCACCTCGATGCGCCACGCCTGCGCGGCCTGCGAGCCCTGCGTCGCGAGCGCCGGCAGCGGACGGTCGAGGCCCTCCGCGTAGGCCACGACGCCGGCCGCGTAGGCGCGGAGGGCCGTCGCGAGCGGCCGGCACGATGGACTCGGCCGACCCGCTCGCCGCACGGCCTCCTGCAGGTCGCGCGCCCGGTCGTAGGCGAGCTGCAGGCCCGCCGGCGGTGCGCTGCGAGCGGCGCTGAACGCCTCGTGCACCGACGGCACCGCGCCGGCTGCCCGCAGCAGCGCGCGGTCGTCGGCCCGCGCGCCGGCCGGCGCGGCGGCCAGGGCGAGCACGGTCAGGAGCGCGGCGCGCGTTCCACGGTTGCCGGCGACCACGGCAGCATCTTGGACGAAGATGGAACCGTCGCCGTGCCGTCCGGGCAACCATCCATATGACGACCCCGTGGTCCGAACCCGCCGCCGGCCCGGACGGAGACGCCATCCGCCGCTCCGTCGACGAGCCGGCGGCGTTCGACGCCGTGTTCGAGCGGCACTTCCAGGCGGTCCACGCCTTCGCGCAGCGGCGCGTGGGCCGAGACCTCGCCGAGGAGGTCGCCGCCGAGACGTTCGTGCGCGCCTTCGACGGCCGCGCCCGCTACGACACCGCCCACGGCGACGCGCTCCCCTGGCTGCTCGGCATCACCTGCAACGTGATGCGCCGGCACTGGCGCACCGAGCGCCGGCGCCTCGCGGCCTACGCGCGCGCCGTCCGCCACGACGCGCCGGTCGCCGCGGCCGCTGCGCCCGACGTGGCCGGCGAGGCCCTGCGCGCCGTGGCCCGCCTGCCGCGCCGGCAGCGCGAGGTGCTGCTGCTCTACGCCTGGGCCGACCTGACGTACGAGCAGGTCGCCCGCGCCCTCGACCTGCCGGTCGGGACGGTGCGCTCCCGCATCGCCCGCGCCCGCACGAGCCTGACGGCCGGCGCCAAGTCCTCCCCGTCGTTCGGCGACGCCAAGGAGCCCTCCCGTGTCTGACCTCGAGCTGCTGCGCCGCCTGGCTCCGCCGGTGGAGCCGGCCGACCCCGACGTCGTCGACCGCGCCCACGCCCGCATGGCCGATCGGCGCCGCCGGCCGCTGTGGCGCCGCGGCGGCCGGCGGCTGCTCGCCGCGCCCGTCGTGGCCGGCGCGGCGATCGCCCTCGCCCTCCTGCTGACGCAGACCGGCGGCGACGACCAGCCCGCCTGGGCCGCCGAGATCGTGCGGGCCGCGCAGGCGTCGCCGCGCCTGCTGGTCGACGCCGACGGCTGGAAGGTCACCCGCGTCGACGAGTGGGCCGAGGGCACCGGCGAGATGACGTTCGGCAACGGCCGGCAGCAGTTCGACGTGCGCTGGATGCCCGGCGGCGACGAGGCCGCCCAGCGCAACGACAAGTACGGCGTCGACTCGCAGGAGCACTTCGAGACCACCGTCGCCGGCGCGCATGCCGACGTGTACCGCTACGACACGCAGTACTCCGCGATCTGGACCGACGCCGACGGCAACAGCGTCGAGGCCATCGGGACGGCGCCCACCAAGCAGGCGTTCCTCGACGCCGTCACGCACCTGGAGAAGGTCGACGTCGACGCGTGGCTGACGGCCCTGCCGGCGTCCGCCGTCACGCCGACGAAGCGCGACGAGGCCGTCACGCAGATCGCCGACGGCATGCCCATCCCGCCCGGCCTCGACCTCGAGGCCCTGCGCGCGAGCGGCGACGCGACCCGCGACCGCTACCAGCTCGGCGCGCAGATCGCCGGCGCGGTGGCCTGCGGCTGGATCGAGCAGTACTACGCCGGCAAGAAGGCCGGCGATGCCGAGCAGGTCGCGGCCGCCGCGAAGGCCCTCGGCACGGCACACGACTGGCCCATCCTGAACGAGATGAACGCCGCGGGCGACTACCCCGAGGTGGTCTGGGAGTTCACCGACGCCATCGTGAACAACGGCCAGGTGCCACCGGAGAGCAAGGTCGGCAAGGGCAAGGGAGTCTCGATCGAGGAGAGCTACCCGGCGGCTCTCGGCTGCGACGTCGAGTCCCCGTAGCGGACTGCGGCGGGGCGGCGCGCCACACGGCGCGCCGCCCCGGCCGCTCTACCCGTGCCCGTCGGGCTACCGGCGCCCGGCCGGCGCGCGCTCCGCGGCGGGGGACAGCGCCTGCCACACGTCGTAGACCGTGTGGAACGCGCGGCGAGCGGGCAGCCGCTCCAGCGCCGCCACCACCGCGGCCGGCGCGTCGACGCCGCGGGCCTGCCGCAGCAGCGCCGCGCGATCGGCAGGGAAGACGTCGCGTCCGAGCCAGTGCGACAGCTCCCGCCGCGCCGACGGCGTGTCGTGCCCGAGCCCGAGGTACGCCCCCGTGTCCGGGAAGGCCGTCGGCGAGGGGCCGCCCTGCAGGCCCATGCCGTCCTCGTCGCGCATCCCTACCACCGCAGGATGGCCACGGCAGTCGTGCCGCTGCCGTCCGCGGTGAGGGGTTCCAGAGCCGCGACCGCGGCGTCCGTCTCGACGGCCAGGCCGACCAGCTCGTCGAGCGTGTCGGCGTCCGCGGCGTCGCTGGCGTCCACCAGCAGCTGGTCGACGCGACCCAGCGCCAGCGCCGCGAGGACGTCGCGATCGCCGACGGCACCACGGCCGCCGGCCGCCGCGTGATCCATGGCCTCGGCCACGAGCTCCCGCAGCCGCTCCTCGCGAGCGCGCATCAGGACGGGCGCCAGCCTCGCGGCCGCCGCCGCCGCGCCGCGCCACTCCAGCACCCGGGCGTCGAGGATGCAGCGCGGAGCGTTGGCCGGCAGGGCGTTCGCGATCAGCTCGACGAGCGCGACGTCGCCGGCGATCACCAGGTCGGCCCAACCGCGCCGCGCCGCGAACGCGACCAGGCGCTCGACCGGCTCGCCGAGGTGCTCCGCGACCCACGCGTCCAGGCGCCGGTCGCGCAGGTCGGCCTGCGATCCGGCGTTGTTGGTGTGCGCGCCGCGATGGCCCGGCGGCCGTGGCGACCAGATGTCGGCCTCGTCCGGCGCCGGGATCGTGACCTCCGAGACCTCGCTCGCCTCGCCGAAGCGCCAGTCGACGATGTGCACCTGCCGCCGCGACGCCAGCACGAGGCCCGCGGGACGGCCCAGCGCCTCGCTGCGGATCAGCGGGCGCAGCCGCGGGCGCGCGCCGAGGCACGCGCCGTCGCGGACCGGCAGCTGGAAGGCGAACGCGCGCACGTCGCCCGCCTCGACGGTCGCGAACAGCGCGCGCCCGCTGCCGTGCCCGCGCGGGTCGCGCAGCACGTCGAGCGTCGGCTCGAGGTCCGCCAGGCGCTCCTGGAGCGCCACCCGAACCGCGCCGCTCGCGTCCTCGACGGCCTTCTCGAGGGCGACGTGCGCCGAGCGCCGCACGGGCGGTGGGTTGCCGGTCAGGCGATCGGGCGAGGCATCGATGTAGACGCTCAGGATGCCGGCGGGATCGTGCCAGGCCGCGACCTCGCGGATCGCCGCCGCGTCGACGGCAGGGGACACCGTGGCTGTTCGGGGCATGCCGTGGCCCTCCCCGCTGCGCCGTCGCGGAAACCCGGCCGCGTCAGCGCGCGAGGCGTGCCAGCACGCCGCCGTACAGCAGGTGGTCGGCGAGCAGCGCGAGGTCCTGCTGCCTGCCGCCCTCGCGCTTCTGCCCGATGCGCGGCGCCACCACGGCCTCGAACACGGCCCACGAGCCGGCGCCGTACGCGAGCCCGATCAGCAGGCTGCAGCGCAACCGGTCGGGCAGGAAGGCGTACACCACGCCGCCGGCCGCGCCGTACGCCCAGTGCGCGAGCTCGATCGCCGCCTGCTGCCGCTCCGGCGGCAGCGACCTCAGCACCTCGGGCGCGGCCGCCTCGACGGCGGCCTCCGGCGGCGTCCGCTCGACGATGCCGAGGCCCGTCGTCGCCTGGCGTAGGCCGGTCATCGCCATGGCGGCCACCGCGCCGCCGGCGGCACCCCTGAACAGTCCCATGCAGGCAAGCTGCCCCGCGGAGCAGGGTGGCGAAACGCCCGTGCTCAGGCCGCGGCGGGCGGGCTCGTCGTCATCGTCGCCTGGCCGTCCGGCTCGGCGACGTACCAGACGGGCTGCGCGTCGCTGCCGCGCGCGGAGTGGACGTGCACGCGCCGCCCCCACAGGCGGGCGAGGTACGGCAGCGTGCCGAGCGCGTACTCCTGGTCGAGCCCCACGCCCTCGTGGCGGTGCTCCAGCCACAACGCGCCGCTGCGGAAGACGTCGGCGTCGGTGATCGCGAGCCGCGGGATGCCGAAGGCGGTGCGCTCGGCGACGAGGCGCTTGCGGACCTCCTCGGCCTCCGTGCTCGTGACCCGGAGCTCGCCCGACGCGCCGCGCCGCCAGGCGAACAGCTTGCACTCCTCGCACACGTCCTCGGTCAGGAACTCGGCGATGAAGGCCGCGTCGTCGTACGTCGCGCTGATCTCCATCATCCGCTCGCGGGCGGGCACCTCGCCGGCCCCCGGCCAGCGCTCGCGGTCATCGTCGGACGGCTCCGTGTAGACCTGCTCCACCTTGCGCCACAGCGCGTAGCCGAGGTTGTACGGGTTGACGACGCCGGGGTGCGGCTGCACGACCATCGCCGTCGCGCGCTGGAACTCGACGAACTCGTCCGCGGGCAGCTGCAGGTCCTGCAGGATCGCGACGTGCCAGTACGTCGCCCAGCCCTCGTTGATGATCTTCGTGCGCAGCTGCGGCGCGAAGTAGGCGGCCTCCTCGCGGCAGATGCCGAGCACGTCGCGCTCCCAGTCCGCGAGCCGCGGGGCCTCGCGGATCAGGAAGCCGAGCAGGTCCTCCTCCGGCTCGCGCGGCACCCGCTCGCGCCGGGCATCGCGCTCCTCCTTCCAGCGGCGGCGGCGCTCCGCCTCCTCGTCCGGGAAGAGGTCGGCGTAGGCGTCCGGCCGCGGCTCGACCGGCTCGGCGTCGGCCGTCGCGGGCCGCGCGTGCGTGGCGCGGTGCGGCGAGAGCGCGGTGGCGGCGTCGAGCAGGTCCTCCACGCGGTCGCGCCCGTGGTCGCGGGCGTACTGCTCGATGCGCGTGGCGGCGGCCCGCACCCGGCGCAGGAAGGCGGGGTCGGTGACCTCGAAGTGGCGGCTGCGGCAGAAGAAGTCCACGTGGGCGTAGACGTGCGCGATGACCAGCAGCTGCATGACGGTGGTGTTGCCGTCGAGCAGGTACGCCTGCGCAGGGCGCGTGTTGAGCACGAGCTCGTAGACGCGGGAGAGCCCGCGGTCGTGCTGCGCGCGGTGCTGGTCGAAGGTGCGGCCGAAGCGCCAGTGCCCGTAGCGGCCGGGCAGCCCGCGGGCGACGATGTCGTACATGCGGTCGGCCGACGCGAGCTGGAAGATCGTCTCGCACGGCTCGAGCCCGTTGCGGACGGCGGCGGCGTAGGCGCGCCGATCGAGGCGCCGCAGCTCGTCGAGCTCCGCCCGGGTGGCCATCAGGAGGCGAGCTCCTCCGGGTCGGGCGCGAAGATCGTCTTGAGGGCGTTCCAGATCTCCTCGTCGCGGCGCACGCGCGTCGTCACGAGGCCCTCGATCTCCGAGCCCGAGAGCAGGCCGAGGAGGTGCGGGCCGCCCCACGTGAAGCGCTCGGAGCGGTCGATCTGCAGGTAGCCGACCAGGCTCGTGTCGCGGGTCAGCTCGCCCAGCGCCTGCAGCAGCCGGGGGTTGTCGGACGCCTGGTTGTCGCCGTCCGAGGCGTACAGGACGTAGACGTTCCACTCCGCGGCCGAGTAGCGGCGCCGCTGCAGCTCCAGCGTCAGGGCGAAGGCGCTCGACGCGCACGTGCCGCCGGACTCGACGCGCGTGAAGAACTCGTCCTCCGTGCACTCGCGTGCGTCGACGTGGTGGGCGACGAAGACGAGCTCGACGTCGGTGTAGCGCGCCCGCAGGAAGCGGACGCTCCACCAGAAGAAGAGGCGCGCCACGCGCTTCTCGAAGGCGCCCATGGAGCCCGAGACGTCCATCAGCATGAAGACGACCGCGCGCGTCTTCGGACGCAGGTGCTCGCGGTAGGTGAGGTAGCGCAGGTCGTCGCGCTCGAAGCCGCCGATGCGCGCCTCGCCGCGGGCGGCGTTGCGCCGCAGGTTCTCGCGCACCGTCGCCTTCTTGTCGAGCAGCGGGCCCGCGCGCGCGATCTCGTTCCACTCGATCGACTCGGTCTCCAGCTGCGGCGCCGCGCGCGGCCGCAGACGCGGCAGGCCGAGCTGCTCGAACAGGATGGCCTCGACCTCCTCGCGGTCGAGCCACGCCTCGAACTCCTCCGTGCCGGGCTCGTTGCCGGGCTCGCCGGGCTCGGCGCGGCTGCCCGGCTGCGGCGCCTGGCCCAGCACGTCGCCGGCCTTCGCGTCGCCCTGTCCGACACCGCCGGCGAGCCCGCGGTCGAGGATGAAGCGGTACTCGCGCGTGCCCTTGACCGGCACGCGCACCCGGTGGTCGGGACCGGCCGTGATCAGCCGCTCCTCGCCGATGCGCTCGCGCAGCCGCTCGGCGATCGCCTTGCGCACGCGGTCGTGGTAGCGGCGCGCGTCCCGCTGGCCGTCGTCGTGGAACGCGCCGCCGTCGGGGACGATGGTCATCTGCGGAGCTGCCCTACCGGTTCAGCAGGGCGCCGACGTAGTCGAGCAGGGCGGTGGAGCAGGTGATGCAGTAGTCGCGCTCCTCGACCAGGACGCGCGTCACCTCGTTGAGCCGCTTGGCCTGGTCCGGATCGGGCGAGCGCTTGGACACCGTCACGCGGACGATGTCCTGCATCTCCTCGAACAGGTGCGCCTCGATCGCCCGCCCCAGCTGCTCGTCGGAGCGGTAGGTCAGCGGCCGGCCCTTGCGCATCCAGATGCCGATGCGCATGAGCACGCCCTGGCGGAACGCGTCCTTGGCGTTCTCGGTGACGCCGATCTGCTCCTCGACGGCCCGCAGCAGGCGCTCGTCCGGCTCCACCTGCTCGCCCGTGATCGCGTCGCGCAGCCGCTCCTTCTGGCAGTACGCCTCGCAGTTCGTGAGGTAGTTCTCGAGGATCGCCTGGGCGCGGTCGGCGAAGGCCGGGATGAACGCCTTGCGGACCTCGTCCTTGAGCAGCCCGTCGACCTCCTTGCGGGCATCCGTGAGCTGCGCGAGGTAGTCCTTGCGGCGCTCCTCCGACAGCTCCAGCCGCTCGATGGCGGTGCGCAGCGAGCGCAGGCCGGCGACCGTCGTGAGGCAGGCGTGGTGCTCGCCCGCGCGCTGCTCGTCGATGACGGCCCGCGAGAGCACGTCGATCACGAAGCGCGGGCCGAGGCCGGTCATGCCCTCGCGGTCGGCGGCGCGCTGCAGGTCGGCGGCCTGGTTCGGCTTCCACTCGCCGGTCGGCTCGCCGTCGTACAGCCGCATCTTGTCCACGCGGCCCAGCGACTCGTGCTCCTCCAGGCGCGTCAGCACCGCGACCGTGGCGGCCGCCTCGAGGGCGTGCGGGTCGATGTGGAAGCCGCCGCGCGACTTGTCGAGCAGCTTGGCGTAGATGCGCCGCTCGTCCGAGACGCGCAGGTTGTAGGGGACCGAGACCGTGATCAGGCGGTCGCGCAGCGCCTCGTTGCGGGGGTCGGACATGAAGGCGCGGAACTCCGACTCGTTCGTGTGGCCGATGAGGACGATGTCGGCGTCGATGAAGCCGAACTTCCCGACCTTGAACTGCCGCTCCTGCGAGAGGGTCAGGAAGGTGTAGAGGAACTCGCGCGGGTTCTTGAAGACCTCGATGCACTCCAAGAGGCCGCGGTTGGCCTTCATGAACTCGCCGGCCCAGTCGAGGGCCCGCGGGTCGTCGTCGGAGCCGTACTCCTCGAGCGCGCGGAAGTTGATGCCACCCGTCAGCTGCTCGATGGACATGGACTTCGGGTCCGAGGGGGCGAACGTGCCGATGCCGATGCGCCGCGCCTCGGACAGGGCGATGCGCTGGATCGGGAAGCGCGAGACGTCGCCTTCGAGCTCGTGCTCCAGGCGGTGGCGGCAGTGCGGGCAGAGGCCGCCCTCGACCGTGACGCCGGTGTACGTCGCGACGCGTGCGCGCATGTCGTCGCCGCCGGTCTCCACCGGCTCGGGGACGAGGTGGAGCGGCTCCTCGTGCATGGGGCAGCCGGCGAGGGCGTAGACCGCCCCCGCATCCGTCAGCGAGAACCGCTCGAGCCCGCGCTTGAGGAGCGCCGCGATGGTGGACTTCGCGCCCCCCGGCGGCCCCCACAGGAGCAGGATCCGGCGCCGCGTCTCGTGGCCGCGCGCGGCCGACTCGAAGTAGCGCGAGATGTCGTGCAGCGGCCGCTCGAGGCCGAACACCTCGTTCTCGAAGAAGCGCGCGAGCGGCGGGCTGCCGTCGGCAGCCGGCGGCGCGAACCCCGCAGCCTCGAGCATCGCCCACACCCTCGCGTGGGCCGACGAAGCGATCGTCGGCGTCCCCTTGACCCGTTCGACGTACTCGTCGAGGAAGATGGTCTCGCCACCGATGCGACGCGCTTCCCTCGCAGCGTCGCGCAGATTCCGGACGAGTGCCTCTCCCTCCGATGGCACCCTCGGCTCGTCTGTCATCTCGTGTTCCGTTGTACCCCTCCTGCCGGATCGCACGGCGGGCTCCTGCTCACAGCGTGGACCGAAAATCGTGCGCTGTGCGGCCGTTTTCAAAACTGTGATCCAGCACCGGCCAGTTCGGCGGGTCGGTCCGACGATTGGCGTGCGTCAGCAGCGGGTATCGCCGTGCGGACCAGCGTGGTCGCAACCGGAGGTCACCGGCACGATGTTCGGCTCGCATCCTTCCCCCGGAGCCCCGTCCCCGACGCACGCCGCGCCGTGCGCGCGCTGCGAGCGGAGCGTCCCGTACGTCGGGCCCCTCGACGACTTCGGCACGTGCCCGGGCTGCGCGCAGGCGATCCGCGAGCAGGTCGCGGCGAGCTGGCCCGCGATCGACCGCGACTGCGAGCGCCTCGGCGCCTTCCACGCCTGGTGCCGCCGGTACGACGACGGCCCGCTCGCGGTCTAGGCCGCACGGCGCGGGCCCGGCGATGAGCGACGCGGAGGTCTGGGCCTGGGCGCCGGCGACCGAGGTCAGCGGGCCGGTCGTGTCGACCCTGGGCTACGAGGCGGTCGGCCTCGACGACGGCCTCGGCGCCATCGTCGGCGTCTCGCCGCGGACCGACGGCGGCTACCTCGTGGTCGACTCCACCACCTGGCACGACGACGCCCGCGTGCTCGTCCCGGCCGGCGCGGTCCGCGCGATCGACCACGACGCGGAGCGGGTCGACGTCGGGCTGCGGCGCAGGGACCTCGCGAACGCGCCGCCCTTCCGCGACGACTGCGACCGCGAGGCGTACCGGCGCGAGTCGACCGCGCACTTCGCGGACCGCATCGCACGGCGGTCCGAGGACGGGTGACCGCGGCCGGGCGGTACGCTCGGCCCCATGCTGTTCATGGTCATCGAGCGGTTCGCGAACCGCGACGCGAGGGCGATCTACCGGCACCTGCGGGACGAGGGCCGCGGCCTGCCCGACGGGCTGGAGTACGTCGGCAGCTGGGTGGAGCCGACGTTCGACCGCTGCTTCCAGCTCATGGCGTGCGAGGACGCCCGCCTGCTGCAGGAGTGGGTGCTGCACTGGCAGGGCCTGGCCGACTTCGAGATCGTGCCGGTGGTGCCGGGCGCGGAGACGCGCGAGGTGGTGGAGGCGCGGCTGTAGGTCAGCCGTCGAAGGCGGGCCCGCCCGGCGGCAGCTGGAAGATCTCCATGAAGTTGCCGTCCGGGTCGCGCAGGAAGCAGGCGATGCCGCCCGTGTACGGGCCCCACGGGATCACCACGGGCTCGTCCGAGCGGAGGTCGACGCCGGCGGCCTTGAGCCGCGCGAACTCCGTGCGCACGTCATCGCAGACGAGGCCGAGGTGCGACGCGCCCGGGTTGAGGATCTCCGGGTCGCTCGCGGTGCCGTCCGGCTCCAGGATCTGCAGCAGCTCCAGCACGTTGTTGCCCGGCAGCCGCCAGAACGCGCCCTCCATGACGATCCGCGGATAGCCGCAGAGCACCGCGACGTACTCCTGGTCCCACACCTTGCGCAGGAAGGGCGGCTCCTCGAAGACCAGGCTGTAGAACGCGATCGACCGGTCGAGGTCGGCCACGGTGTACGAGATGTGGTCGACCGCCGTGAACTTCATGCGGGCTCCTCGGCCGGGCGCTCCGGCCGCGGCGTGACGGGCGGGGTGGGCAGGGCGCCGCTGGCGAGCCAGTCGTCGGGCTCCGGCAGCGGACGCTCGGGGAACAGCGAGCGCACGAGCCGCGTGCCGGTCTCGACCAGGATGCGGTCCGCCTCGGGCGCGACCTGCGCCGGCAGGCCGTACGTCTTGTTGCCGTACGCCGGCTCGTAGCCGCCGAGCGGGTACTCGCTGGCGGCGGGCAGGTAGGACACGCAGCCGTTGGTGTAGCCGGCGTAGAGCGTCACGTCGGCCGGCGAGCGCTCCTTGACCGCGAGCCCGATCTCGGTGAACACCTCGCCCGCGCCGGTGACGATGGCGCCGTCGCCGATGCGCACCGCGTTGACGCTCGCGCTGACCGCGGTCGTCGGCCGGTCCGAGCAGATGTCCGCCTCGGCGCGGCGCAGCCAGTTGAGGCCGTGGAAGCGCAGGAAGCGCAGCTCGGGCTCCGTCGCACCCGCCGCCTCGGCCTCGCGGACCTCGGCCTCGGCGCGCTCCCGCAGCGCGACGATCTCGTCCCGGCTCGGCCGGGGCAGGAGCGGCAGGTCGACCCGCTCCTCGACGGCCGCGAGCGCCGGCTGTACGCCCTCCGGGCCCGACGCGCCGGAAGAGGCCGACGGGCGTGCCGGAGCCGAAGCCGGTGCGCGTGAACCGCAGCGGCCACGCGGGCCGGTCGGCCACGGCGTGCACGGCCTCGAGCGCCAGGCGCCGCCCCATCCGGACCCACTCCGTGCAGCTGTCCTCGAAGGCGACGCGCGGCATGATGTTGCCGGCGGCGCCCTGCAGGAAGACGCACTCGCCGCCCGTCATCGCGCGCACCGCGTCGCGCAGCGGGCCCGGGTAGTCCGGCGAGTAGGCGATGACCTCGACGCCCGTCGTGACGGTGTGCGCGCCGTACCCGACGACCGTCGCCACGGCGCTGCCGTCCTCGCGGATCGCCTGCAGGACGGGCACGCTGAGGTCGGCCATGCCGTCCGGGTGCCAGCCGATGCGCCGCACCATGCCGTCGGGGTCGCGCTCGCGGCGGTTCATGGCCTCGTCTGCAACGCCGAGCCCCCAGCGCACCCAGGCGTGTTCGAGGCGCTCGCAGGCCAGGCGGCAGACCTCGACGATGCGGCCGTGCAGGTGCTCGACGTAGGCAGCCGTCGCGGCGTCCGGCTCCATCACGCGCTCGCCGAAGGAGCCGTGCACCGTCAGGCCGCCGGGAGGCGCGTGGTGGGTGTGGTTCCAGTTGAGCAGGATGCCCGCGCGGGTGGCACCGGTCGCAGCCTCGACGCGGTCGCGCAGGACGTCGACCTCGGGCGACTGGATGGCCAGCGTGTCGACGCCGCAGATGACGACCCGCGTCGTCCCGTCGTCGAACGCGGCTGCCGTCACCTCGAGCGGGCCGAGGCGGCTCTCGGCCCCGCGGTCGCGCCGCACCACGCCCATCATCGGCAGGCCGAGGGGCGGGTCGACGTTCAACCCCGCGGCGCCCGCGCGGAAGCCGCCTGCAGTACCCAAGTGGTCGTCCTCCTCGGAAGCGATTCCAGAACGCGGTCGGCGCCGATGCTACCGGAATCCGGCACCGAGCAGGAACCGATTCCGCTTGACCTGCGACGGGGCGTCGTCTACGTTCGATGCCCCCGGGACTGCAAAGGTTTGCGGGAACGTCGAGGGAGGACACCATGAGGCGGCATCTGGCGGCCCTGGCTCTGCTGTGCCTGTCGATCGGACTGCTCGCCGCGTGCGGGGACGACGATGGCGACAGCTCGTCGAGCGCCGCCGCGGAGCCGGCGAGCTCTGCGGCACCGGTCGAGTCCTCGGCGGCCGCACCCGCGAGCGAGGCGGCGACGAGCGAGGCGGCGACGAGCGAGGCGGCGACGAGCGAGGCCAGCTCGGAGGCGGCCTCGGAGCCCGCGAGCTCGGAGGCGCCGGCGGAGTCCTCGGAGGCGGCGAGCAGCGAGGCGGCGCCGTCGGCATTCGGCGTCGGCCTGGAGCTCGGCGACACGCTCGGGACGGCCGAGGTCAATCAGCTCCGAGGGGCCGTGGCTGGTGTGGAACAAGGAGACGTGCGCCTACGAGGAGGCGGCCGACCACCCGGAGGCGTACGAGGCCAACCTGCGCGCCGTCACGGGCGGGCCGACCCAGATCGGCTACATGCACTACGGCGACGTCGACCCGTTCGGCGTGGCCAACTCCAAGAGCATGGCGGACGTCGCCGAAGCAGGCCGGCTTCCAGCTCAACGTCTACAACCTCAAGTTCCCGTCCGAGACCGAGCCGCTCGCGCAGGCCCGCAACTCGGTGCTGAAGAAGGACGCCGGCGTCATGCAGGCGCAGCAGGTCGCGTCCGTCTCCGACGCCTTCCTCAAGATCCTGCAGACGGACGGCTGCATCCCGTCCGTGCAGATGTACCTGAAGACGAAGATGGTGCCGGCCTTCGGCGCCGTCTGGGGCGACGTCGGCAAGGCGCAGGGCGAGTGGCTCGCCGAGCAGGCGCTGGCCAAGGGCTGGACGCCGGACGACACGGCGCTCGTCCAGTGCACCGACCCGTCGCTCGGCGAGGACGTGAACTCGATGTTCCCGGCCGCCGTGCAGGCCCTGAACGACGGCGGCTTCGCGCTGGCCGACGACGACGTCTTCCCCATCAAGTGCGAGTTCACGCCGCAGAAGGCGCAGATCCCCGTCACGGACTGGCTCACGGCGCACCCGGACTACGACCACGTCCTCATGACGACCATCGACGACGAGCGCATGTCGGGCATGACGAACGCCATGCGCAAGGCCGGCAAGAAGGAGGGCGAGAGCTACCTCGGCATCGCGTCCGGCGCCGACGAGCTCGGCCAGACGGAGATCAAGAACGGCCACGAGTCGGCGTCGATCGCCTTCTTCCCGGAGAAGTACGGCGAGTGGCTGATCCCGATCCTCGAGGACGTGATGGCGGGCAACCCGGTGCCGAGCTTCGTCGGCCAGGGGCTCCCGGTCGTCACGAAGGACAACATCGACGAGTACTACCCGTAGTCGCCGGCCGGATGCCGACCGAGGAGACGCACGACCGAGCCAGCGGCGCCGCTCGTCGCCGACGCGACGCGGACCCGCGCATCGCCCCGTCGAAGTGGACGCACGGGCTGGCGGGCGTTCCTGCTGCGGCCCGAGCTCGGGCTGCCGCTGATCACGCTGCTGCTGGCGATCTACCTGTCGTTCGCGTCGGAGTACTTCCTGCAGCGGCAGAACCTGCTCAACATCACGGAGGCGGTGGCGGTCATCGGGATCGCCGCCGCCTTCGCGACCCTCGTCATCATCGGCGGCGGCATCGACCTGACGCCGGTGACCGTCATGATCGTGACGGGCATCGTCGTGCTGCGGGCGCTGCAGCACGGCGTGCCGGTGGTGCCCGTCGTGGTCCTGGCGCTGCTCGCGGGCGCGGCGATCGGGCTGCTCAACGGCCTGCTCATCGCCATCGGCAACCTCAACCCGTTCATCGTCACGCTCGGGACGAACTTCCTCTTCACGGGCATCGCCTACGTGGCGACGGAGGGCAACTCGCAGATCATCGAGAACTCGACGTTCCTCGAGATCGGGCAGTCGCGGCTGTTCTGGAACATCCCGACGTCGTCCGTGATCATGCTCGCGTCGTTCGCCGCGGCCTTCTTCCTGCTGCGGCTGACGCGGTTCGGCACCCACATCTTCGCGGTCGGCGGCGGCGAGTCGGCGGCCCGCCTGTCCGGCGTCCGCGTGCTCAGCGTCAAGGTGTGGCTCTACGTCCTCAGCGCCCTCAGCGCCGCGGTCGCCGGCATCGTGCTGGCGTCGGCGTCCGGCTCGGTGGCGCCCTACGCCGCGTCGAACTCCAACGACCTGCTGTCCATCCTCGCCGCCGTGATCATCGGCGGCACGGCCCTCACCGGCGGGCGCGGCAGCGTGGTCGGCACCGCCGTCGGCATCCTGCTGCTGGGCCTGATCGCCAACGGCCTGGTGCTGGAGAACATCTCCAGCTTCTACCAGCCGGTCGTCACGGGCGCCATCCTGCTGATCGCGATCGTCCTCGACGAGGTCCGGCGAAGGGTGCAGCTGCGGACATGAGCGACCTGCCCCTCATCGAGGCCCGCGGGCTGACCAAGCGCTACGGCAGCATCGTGGCGGTCGACGGCATCGACCTGACCGTCGGGCGCGCGGAGATCGTGGCCGTCGTCGGCGACAACGGCGCGGGCAAGTCGACGCTCATCAAGATGCTCTCGGGCGCCATCCACCCCGACGCCGGCGAGATCGTGGTCGACGGCGAGCCGCGGCGCTTCCGCGGCCCCAACGACTCCCGCGCCCTCGGCATCGAGACCCTCTACCAGGACCTCGCGCTCCTGCCGAACCTCGACGTCACGACGAACCTCTACCTCGGGCGCGAGCCCACGGTCGGCGGCATCTGGCGCCCGCTCGGGCTGCTGGCGCGGCGGCGCATGCGGCGCGACGCGGCGGCGCACCTGGAGGAGCTGCGCATCGAGATCCCGCGCCTCTGGGGCACGCCGGTCGAGTCGCTGTCGGGCGGTCAGCGGCAGAGCGTCGCGATCGCGCGCGCCCTGGTCTGGGCCTCCAGCCTCGTGATCATGGACGAGCCGACGGCGGCCCTCGGCGTCGCGCAGTCGCAGGCGGTGCTGGAGCTCGCCAAGCGCGTGCGCGAGCGCGGCACGTCCGTGCTGATCATCTCCCACATCCTCCCGCACGTGCTCGACCTCGCCGACCGCGTCGTCGTGCTGCGGCACGGGCGCAAGGTCGCCGATCTGCCGGGTCCGGAGCTGACCCAGGACCGGCTGATCGAGCTCATCGTCGGCTACGAGCGCGAGCGCCGGTCGTGAGCGCGGGGGCCGGCCGGGCTGCGTGCGGGCGCCGCCGCCGTCTCGCTCGCGCCGCCGCCGGAGCTGCGCCTGCCGGGCCTCGGGTTCGTGCGCAGCCAGGAGCCGCTGCTCGGCGTCGGGCTGCCGCTGGAGGTCACGCTGCTGGTGCTGGAGTCGGACGGCACGCGGGTCGTGCTGGCCGGCGTCGACACCATCGGCATCGCGGCGCCGGAGGTCGACGTCCTGCGCGGGCGGGTGGCGGAGGCGGCCGGCGCCGAGCCCGCCGGCGTCCTGCTCAACTGGAACCACACGCACCGCGCCCCGCCGGCCACGCGCAGCCTCCTGCGCCGCAGCGGCCTGCTGGAGACGGACGGCGACGCCGACGTGGACGCGTACGAGCGGCTGCTGGCCGACGCGGTGGTGGACGCGGCGCGGCAGGCGGTCGCGCGGCTCGAGCCGGCCGCGGTCGCCTGGGGCACGGGAACCGTCGAGATGCACGTCAACCGCCGCGAGCGCGGGCCCGACGGCCACATCGTCCACGGCTGGCGGACGGACGGGCTGCTCGACCGCCAGACGGTGGCGCTGCAGGCGCGCCGGCCGGACGACAGCCCGATCGCGACGGTCGTCGGCTTCGGCTGCCACCCCGTCGCCGCGGGCATGGACGTGCCCACGCACTCGGGCGACTACCCCGCCGCCCTGCGGCTGGCGATGCGCCGGATGGTCGGCGGCGAGTGCGTCTTCCTGCAGGGCGCGGCCGGCAACGTCCTGCCGCGGAGCTCGTTCTGCGCCGACGAGGGCGAGGCCGTGCGCATGGGCGAGCGGCTCGCGGTCGAGGCGGTGCACGCCCTGGCCGACCGCCCGGCCTGGCCACGCCGGATGGTGCAGCGGACGGACGGCTCGCTGATCCCGATGCTGCTCTTCCGCTGGGAGGACGAGCCGGTCGGGCCCACCCTGCTCGCGGCGGCCGAGCGGCGCCTGACGTTCGACCTCCTGCCGCTGCCGTCGCCGGAGGAGATCGGCGCCATGCGGGACCGCTACGCCGCGGAGCTCGCGGACGCGGTCGCCCGCGGCGCGGGCCCGGCGGAGCGCCACGGCCTCGGCTTCCACGCCAAGTGGGCGCGACGCACGGCGGAGGAGATCGCGGCCGGGACGGCGCCGACGGCGCTCGAGGGCCCGGTGCACGCGGTACGCATCGGCGACGGCGTCATCGTGACGGCGCCCGGCGAGACGTTCACCGAGATCGGCATGGCGGTGAAGGAGCGCGCCCCCGGCCGGCCCACGCTGTTCTGCGGCTACACGAACGGCGCGATCGGCTACTTCCCGACGCCGGACGCCTACCCCGAGGGCGGCTACGAGCCGGCGTACTCCAACCGCAGCTACGGCGCCCCCGCGCCGGTCGTCCCGGAGTGCGCGGGGCAGATCGTCGAGGCCGGCGTCCGCCTCGCGGAATCGCTGTTCCCCGAGCGCGAGCCGTGGTCCGGCGACGACTGGACGGCGAGCGGCCGCGTGCCGGAGCTCGCTCCCGTCGTGGTCGAGCGCCCGCCGCACGGCGAGTACGCTCCGCCGGCGACGCAGCGGCCGCCGGGCTAGAGCGCGTGCGTGGCCCGGCGGAGCCGCTCGGCCACCTCCGTCTTGCCGTTGTGCTCGGCCCAGCCGGCCGGCGGTGCGTGGTGGTCGCGATCCGCGATGGTGGGGTCGGCGCCGAGCTCCAGCAGCGCCTCGACGACGTCGAGGTCGCCCCGCCACGCGGCCTCGTGCAGCGCCGTCTTGCGCTGCAGGTGGTTCACGTCGAAGCCGAGCTCCGCCAGCAGCTGCACCGCCGGCAGCCGCCCGTGCTCGGCGGCGCGGGCGATCAGTCCCGGCTCGGCGGCGCGGGCCGCGTCGATCACGCCCGGCTCGGCGGCCGCCAGGGCGTCGACGGCCGCGCGGTCGCCCCGCATCGCCGCCGCCGCGAAGCGCTCCACCGGATCGAGCACCGGCGGGGCGGCGCCGGCCGCCAGCAGCAGGTCGGCGACCTCGGCGTTGCCGGTGCTCAGCGCCAGCGCGAGCGGGTTGCGCCGCCCCGTGATCGGGTGGCGGGTGCCGTACCCGTCGACGTCGACGACACCGCTCGCCACCAGCAGCCGCGCGCGCTCGGGGTTGTCGTAGAAGACGGCCCAGATCAGCGCGTCCTGCGCGAGCTCCTGCGGTGTCGGATGGGCCGGTGCCAGGCGGGCGTGCCACGGGCCGCCGTCGCCGCGCCCGAAGCCGTGGCGCAGCAGCAGCTCCAGGTACGCGTTGCCCGGGTACCACGAGCAGTTGTAGATCGTCTGCGCGTCGTTGGGGTCGGCACCGGCCTCGAGCAGCAGCGTCGCCAGCGCCGCCTCGTGCTCGTGCGGCGGCGGGTCGCCCTCCCCACGGCCGAACGCGCCGGTCAGGGCGGTGAACGGCGAGGGCAGCCCCTCCCACAGGTAGCCGCTGTTCGGGTCGGCGCCGTGCGCGAGCAGGAGCCGCGACACCTCCAGCGTCGACTGGCCGGGCCGCGTCGCCGGCACGCGCGTGTAGGCGGCGTACAGCAGCGGCTCCCAGCGGTGCGGCCCGCCCTCGCGGCGGACGGCCTCGGGGTCGGCCGCGATCAGGCGCTCGGCCGCCGCCACGTCCCCGACCGCCGCGGCGGCGTGCAGCGACGCGCCGCCGAGCGCCGGCCGCTCCGCCAGCAGCTCGGCCGCCCGGCCGCCAGCGCGCAGGGTCGTCGTTGCTGTAGACGAGGCAGGCGAGGCGCAGGAACTCGTCGACGAGCGCGGCGTCGTCTTCGACGGGCCCGCCGACCGCCTGCCGGTGCGGGGAGCGGGAGTAGCGCTCGACGACGCCGAGGTGCTGGCGCAGGCGGTTCCAGCTCGGGAAGCCGTAGCGGCGGGCGACGACGAGCTGCGCGTCGGCGCGGGTGAAGGCGTCGAGCTCCGGGCTGTCCGCAGTCGCCGACGCGAAGCGGGGGTGGAACTCCCGCACCAGCGCCAGCGCGTCGGCGGCGCGGTCGCGCACCAGCCGCTGCAGGCGCTTGGCCTGGTTGCGCAGGTGCTCGAGGCTCGGGTCGCTGGGGAGCGAGCAGGTCGGCACGTCGGGCCTCCTCTTCCGCTGGCCTGGCGTCCGCACCCACAGGCCGAAGGGGAGGTTCGACCGACGAGCGACGTGCAGTGGGCAGGTGGGCTACGCCCTCTCCGCGGACCGGTGGCGCCCTGCGCGCCGCGGCCAGTCTAGCCCGGGGATGGCGGGTTGGACACTTGGCCGTGCGCCCGTTGGACATTTGGCCGTGCGCCCGTTGGACATTTGGCCGTGCGCCCGTTGGACATTTGGCCGACGACCGCGATCGCCTACGCCGGCCGCGCCTCCAGCACCCGCTGCAGGAAGCGGCGCGTCTCGGGCTCCCGCGGGTCCTCCAGCACCTGCGCCGGGTCGCCGCGCTCGAGGATCACGCCCTCGTGCAGGAAGCAGACCTCGTTCGCGACGCGGCGGGCGAACCCCATCTCGTGCGTGGCGACGATCATCGTCATCCCGTCGCGCTTCAGCTCGCCGACGACCTCCAGCACCTCACCCACCAGCTCCGGGTCGAGCGCGCTCGTGATCTCGTCCAGCAGCAGCACCCGCGGCTTCGTCGCCACCGCGCGCACGATCGCCACGCGCTGCTGCTGGCCGCCCGACAGCCGGTCGGGATAGTCGCGCTCGCGGCCGGCCAGCCCGACGCGGGCGAGCAGCGCCCGCGCCTCCTCCTCGGCCTGCCCCTTCGGCACCCCGTGCACCCGTACCGGGGAGAGCGTCACGTTGTCCAGCACGGTCAGGTGCGGGAACAGGTTGAACGCCTGGAAGACGATGCCGGTGCGGCGGCGGACATCGTCCGGGTTCACCGACGGGTCGGTGACGACCTCGCCGTCGAGCAGCACGTCGCCGTCGTCGATCTCCTCCAGGAGGTTGACGCAGCGCAGGAGCGTCGACTTGCCCGAGCCGGACGCGCCGATGAGGACGACGGCCTCGTGCTCGGACACCGTCAGGTCGATGTCGCGCAGCACGACCCGCTCGCCGTAGGCCTTGGAGACGCCCTGCAGCTGCACGACGACGCTCACACCGCACCGCCGGCGCCGCGCAGGCGCTGGTCGCGGGTCTGCATGTGGTCGACGATCCGCGCCAGCGGGATCGTGACGCTGAGGTACAGCAGCGCGGCGGCCATCAGGGGCGTGTAGTTGAAGTTGCTGGCGGCGTAGATCTGCGCCTGGCGGAACGCCTCCACCGACGCCCCGAGGATCGACACCAGCGCCACGTCCTTCGTCAGGGCGATGAAGTCGTTGAGCAGGGGCGGGATCACGCGCCGCACGGCCTGCGGCAGGACGACGAAGCGCATCGTCTGCCCGTTCGTGAGGCCCAGCGAGCGCGCCGCCGCCCGTTGCGAGGGGTGCACCGAGTCGATGCCGGCGCGGTACACCTCGGCGACGTACGCGCTGTAGCAGAGCACCAGCGCGAACCCGCCGAGCACCGCCGGGTCGAGCATCCAGCTCGGCAGGGTGCCCGGCGAGACCAGCGCCGGGACGCCGAAGCCGATGGCGTAGATGACGAGGATCACCGGCAGGCCGCGGAAGACGTCCGTGTAGATGGTCGCGAACAGGCGCAGCGGGAAGAACGCGGGCGAGCGCACGCCGCGGCTGATCGCGATCGTGAGGCCCAGGATCAGCACCAGGATCTCGCAGACCACGAACAGCTTCACGTCCAGCCAGAAGCCGCGCAGGACGTCCGGGAACGACTCCTTGAAGTCGTCCCACGAGAAGAACAGCGCCTTGACGTCGTCCCAGCCGGGCGACGACGTGATGCCGACGACGACGACCGTCAGGACCAGGGCGGTCGAGAAGGCCGCGATGCCGGCGCCACGTCGAGCCTGGCGCCGCTTCGCGGCCTCTCGAACCTCCCGCCGGGAAGGTGCTCCGCTTCCGCGGCGCTACTCCAGCACCGGCGCCGCGTCCGCGCCGATCCACTGGTCGGTGATCGCCTGGAGCTCGCCCGAGTTGGTCATGGCCATCAGCGCCTGGTCGAGGCACGTCGTCAGCGGCGAGTCCTTCTGCAGCAGCAGGCCCCACTGGTCGCCGCCGGGCGCCGAGAACTGGCCGACGATCTTGCCGTTGTCGATCTCGACCGAGGTCAGGTAGAAGGCCGTCGGCAGGTCGACGACGATGGCGTCCACCTGGCCGTTCTTGAGCGCGGCCACGACGTCGCTCGAGGTGTCGAAGACGCGCGGCTCCTTGGAGGGCTGGATCGCCTCCGTCGCCGCCTCGAGGCTCGTGCTGCCGATCTGGACGCCGAGCTGCACGTCCTTGAGGTCGGCCAGGCTGGTGGCGTTCGCCGCCGGCGACTTCGCGTTCGTGACGACGGCCTGCGGCGTCGTGTAGTACGGCTGCGAGAAGTCGACGGCGCGCTGGCGCTTCTCGTTGATGGAGATCTGGTTGATGTCGAAGTCGAACTTCTTCTCGCCGGGCGCGTACGAGCTGTTGAACGGCACGACCGTCCACTTCACGTCGGCCTTGTCGAAGCCCATGGCCTTGGCGACCGCGTAGGCGACGGCGCTCTCGAAGCCCTTCCCGTTGGTCGGGTCGTCGTCGATGATGTACGGCGGGAAGGCGGGCTTGTCGGTGCCGACGGTCAGCACGCCGTCCTTCTTGGTCGGCGCCTGGCCCTTCATGCACTCGGCCGAGACGCCGGCCTCGGTCGGCAGCGTCTCGACGGCCGTCGACTCGGCCGCGGTGGTCTCCTCGGCGGTCGTCTCGGCCGCCGTCGACTCCGCCGCGGTGGTCTCCTCGGCGGTCGTCTCGGCGGCCGTCGTCTCCGCGGCCGACGTCTCCGCCGGCGCGCTGGTCTCCGCCGCGGCCGTGCTGGTGGCCGGGGCCGCGGCCGACTCGGTGCTGTCCTCGTCGTCGTCGCCGCCGCACGCGGCGACGACCAGCATGGTCAGGGCGACGAGGAGGAGGCCGGTCAGCAGCCTCGTGGTCTTCACGTTCGAGCTCCTTTCCGCAGCCAGGGTGGGCGGCGGCGTGGTCACGGGGTATCACGTGCGCCCGGAGGGCACGGGCGCACGTGATACCGGCCGTCCGCCACCCTGTCAATCGGGAACGTTCCGGCCGAACGCCCCGTCTCGGGTTCCCGTGTCCGGTCCGCAGCATCCCGGCGGGCACGACGGCCCGGGGTGAAGCGGCGGTGACGGCTCGGCCGCGGGCGGGTGAAGGCGGCCCGCGCACGTTTCCCGGGCTGGGGCGCGGGGACGGTCCCGCCGGCAACCTCTGAAGGAGTCGCACCATGCAGGACATCAGCGGCAAGCGCGTGGCGTTCCTGGCGACCGACGGCGTGGAGCAGGTCGAGCTCGAACGACCGCTGGAGGCCGTCCGCGCGGCCGGCGCCGAGACCACGATCCTCTCCCTGAAGGCCGGCCCGTTCCAGGGCTTCAACCACCTCGACAAGGGCAAGACGTTCGTCGCCGACCAGGCGGTGGGCGACGTCCGGGCCGACGACTTCGACGCCCTCG
Source organism: uncultured Actinomycetota bacterium (assembly GCA_963767885.1). Classification (GTDB taxonomy): domain Bacteria; phylum Actinomycetota; class Thermoleophilia; order Gaiellales; family F1-60-MAGs149; genus CAVYFW01. The sequence goes on along the minus strand of CAVYFW010000006.1, from coordinate 8,923 downwards.
TGCTGCCCGGCGGCGTCGCGAACCCCGATCAGCTGCGCATGCACCAGGAGGCGGTGGACTTCGCGCGCAGCTTCTTCGACAGCGGCAAGCCGGTCGCCGCGATCTGCCACGCCCCGTGGCTGCTGGTCGAGGCCGACGTCGTCCGCGGGCGCACGATGACGTCGTTCCCGAGCCTGCGCACCGACCTGCGCAACGCGGGCGCCGAGTGGGTCGACCGCGAGGTCGTCGTCGACCAGGGCCTCGTCACGAGCCGCAAGCCCGACGACCTCGACGCGTTCTGCGCGAAGGTCGTCGAGGAGATCGCCGAGGGCCGCCACGACCGCCGCGGCGCGGCCTCGGGCACCGACGCCCTCTCGCGCCAGGGCGCGCCGGCCGGGCAGGCGTAGCCGGTTCTGGGCCGCGTCCGGCGGCCGGGCGCGACGACGTCCGGCCGTCGGGCGCGGCCAAATGTCCAACGCCCGGTCGGCCAAATGTCCAAGGGTCGGCCGGGCGAACGGCCCGCGCCCAGGGCGGCCAAATGTCCAACGCCCGGTCGGCCAAATGTCCAACGCCCGGCGGCCAAATGTCCAACGCCCGCCGGCGCTCCGGCCCTACGCCCCCAGCGTCTCCGGCAGGCCGAACTGCGGGAAGAGGGCGGGGCCGAACGTCGTGATCTCGGCGATCGCCCCGCCCTCGATCCGTAGGACGTCGAGCTTGAACGCGCGGTAGACGCCGTCCTCGTCGCGGAAGTAGCTCGCGGCCGTCGGCATCCGGTTGGCGCGCGTCGGCACGAGCCGCCACGCGCCGACGTCGCTCATCGAGAACGCCGTCGCCATCAGGCCGCGGATGGCGTCGAGGCCGTCGTAGACCATCACGAACGGCGGCATCGTCACGCGGATGTCCTCGCGCAGCATCGCGATCGAGGCGGCCATGTCGTGCCGCTCGTGGGCGTCGATGAAGCGCGCCAGCAGCTCGGACTCCTCCGGCGTGGGTGCCGTCGCGCGCTCGGCCCACGCGTCGGTGCCGGGCGCCCGTTCCTGCAGCGTCGCGCGCGCCCGCTGCAGCGCGCTGTTGGCCGCCGGGACGCTCATCTCCAGGCACGCGGCGGTGTCGGCCGCCGACCACTCCAGCACGTCGCGCAGGATCAGCACGGCCCGCTGGCGCGGCGGCAGGAGCTGGACGACCGCCAGGAACGCCAGGGCGATCGTCTCGCGCGCTGCCAGCACGGCGTCCGGCTGCTCCTCCGGCGGCGCCAGCTCGTCCAGCAGCCGGTCGGGGTACGGCTGCAGCCACGACACCTCGGCGAAGGAGCCGAGCACCGTCAGCTGCCGCTTGCTGCGCCGCAGCGCGTCGAGGCAGGCGTTCGTCGCGATGCGGTACAGCCACGCGCGGAACAGCTGCTCGCCGCCGAACGAGTCGCGCGCCCGCCAGGCCCGCAGGAGCGTCTCCTGCACCAGGTCCTCGGCCTCGTCGAACGAGCCGAGCATGCGGTAGCAGTGGACGTGGAGCTCGCGGCGGTACGGCGCGACGCGGGCCTCGAAGGCGACCTGGTCGGCGGCGCTGGCAGGGGTGCGGTCAGGCGGCATGTGCGATGGAACGAGCGCGGGCGCGCGAACTCATCGGTCGCGCGCCCGACCCGCCTGTTGCCGCCGAATCTACCGGGCGGCGCGCTCGTCCGTCAGCTCGCGGGCCCGTCCGGCCGGCCCGGCTCCTCGAGCCGCTCGCGCGTCTCGCCGACGTCGCCGGCGTCCCCGTCGAGCTCGATCTCGTCGGCGGCCGCGCCGGTGACCGCGTACTGGTCGTCGCGGTCGATGGTCGGCTTCAGGTTCTCCCACAGCAGCCGCGCGCCCTCGATGGCGACGCCGATCTCCTCCCCGGTGATCTCCTGGCTGCGGCGCACGCGGTTGGCGGCGTGCTGGAGGTTGTGCCACTCGGTGACGAGCTCGACCTCGAGCCCGCCGGCCGCGACGGGATCGTCGACCGGGATGCCGCGCGCCCGCAGGACCTCGCCGATGAACTCCTCGAGGTCGGGGAGCGTGTCGCGCGCGTCCTCCTTGAGGTCCTCCTGGAGCTGCTCCCAGACCGGCGCGAACTCCTCGTCGTCGACGGCCGGGTTCTCGTCGAAGGTGCTGTCGTCCCAGCGGGTCATGCTGGTCCTCCGTGGCTCAGATGCTCGGCGGGTCCGGCGGCGGAACCGGCGCGGGGACCGGGTCCGGCGGGCGGGGGACCGGAGGCTCGGGTGTCGGCTCCGGCGGTGTCGGCGTCAGCGTAGCCACGGACCGAGCGCCTCACGCAGCTCCGCGACCCCCTTGCGCCCCTCGAGGCGCGTCGCGACGCGGCCGCCGTCGACCACGACGATGGTCGGGAGCTCCTGCACCGCGAACTTCTCGGCGAGGTCCGGGCAGCGATCGACGTCGACGACGCGCCGCACGAACGTGCGGTGGTTGCGCCGCGCCTGCAGCACCTGATCGAGGAACGCCTCGGTCCGCCGGGAGGGTCCCGAGCGCACGGATGAGAAGTAGATCAGCGTCGGCCGGCCGGCAGCGACACGCGATGCGACCGACTGGCTCATGGCTGGCGGGTACCCGACCCTGTCCGTGCGAAACCTGCGCACGGCCTTTCCGGGAGCCGGATCCCATGCCGCTCGGACGGCCCTGGCGGTTACATGCCCCCGCGCGTGGGAAGATGCGTGGCGTGTCGACGACGCATAGCTCGACCACGCCCTCCAGTCCCGCCCGCTCGCGGCGGAAGAGCCCACCCGGACGCGTCGTGGTCAGCGGCGTGGTGCCCTCCGTCGACGACGGCCGCTGGCCCGCCAAGCGCACCGTCGGCGAGTCCGTGAGCGTGCTGGCGGACGCCTTCGCCGAGGGCCACGACCTCGTGGCCGCGGACGTGCTGGTGCGCGGCCCGGGCGACGAGACGTGGACGGCCGCTCGCATGGAGCCGCTCGGCAACGACCGCTTCGAGGGGACGTTCGTGCCGGACCGCGAGGGCCGCTGGACGTTCACCATCCGCGCGCTGGGTCGACCGCTTCGGCTCCTGGCGGCGCGACCTCACGCGGCGCGTCGACGCGGGCCAGGACGTCGCGGTCGACCTGCAGATCGGCGCGGCCCTCGTGCGCGACGCCGCCAAGCGGGCCGCACCCGAGGACGCCGAGGAGCTGAAGACGCGCCTGCGCGCCGTCACCGGCAAGGACCAGCGCGCCGCGACCGCCGCCGCGCTCGACCCCCGGCTCGCGGAGCTCGTCGCCGCCATCCCGGACGACGCCGGCGCGACGGCGTACGACCGCGAGCTCGAGCTCGTCGTCGACCGCGAGCTCGCGCGCTGCTCGGCCTGGTACGAGCTCTTCCCGCGCTCGCTGGCGCAACGGGCGCCACGGCACGCTGCGCGACGTCGTCGAGCGCCTGCCGTACGTCGCCGAGCTCGGCTTCGACGTCCTCTACCTGCCGCCGATCCACCCGATCGGCCGCGAGCACCGCAAGGGGCCGCAACAACACCGCGCACGCCGTGGCCGGCGACGTCGGCAGCCCGTGGGCGATCGGCGCCGCGGAGGGCGGCCACACCGCGATCCATCCCGACCTCGGGCACGCTCGACGACTTCGACGCGCTGGTCGCGGCCGCCGCGCGAGCAGGGGCATCGAGGTCGCGCTCGACATCGCCTTCCAGTGCGCGCCCGACCACCCGTGGGTCAGCGAGCACCCGGAGTGGTTCCGCGCGCGGCCCGACGGCACGATCCAGTACGCCGAGAACCCGCCGAAGAAGTACCAGGACATCTACCCGTTCGACTTCGAGAGCGCCGGCCTGGCGCGAGCTCTGGGAGGCGCTGCGCGACGTCGTGCGCTTCTGGGTCGAGCAGCGGCGTGCGCATCTTCCGCGTCGACAACCCGCACACCAAGCCGTTCGCGTTCTGGGAGTGGCTGATCCGCGGGGTCAAGGAGGAGCACCCCGACGTGCTCTTCCTGTCCGAGGCGTTCACGCGCCCGAAGGTGATGTAGCACCTGGCCAAGGTCGGCTTCACGCAGTCCTACACGTACTTCACGTGGCGCACCAGCGCAGTGGGAGCTGCGCCGAGTACCTCGACGGAGCTGACGCAGACGGACCGTCGCGACTACTTCCGGCCGAACTTCTGGCCGAACACGCCCGACATCCTCACCGAGCACCTGCACGGCGGACGCCGGCCGACGTTCGCGGCCGCGGCTCGTCCTGGCGGCGACGCTCGCGGCGAGCTACGGCATCTACGGCCCGGCCTTCGAGCTGCTCGAGGGCCGCGCGCTGCGCGCCCGGCGCGAGGAGTACCTCGACTCCGAGAAGTACGAGCATGCGCAGCTGGGACCTCGACGCGCGACGACTCGCTGGCCGAGCTGATCACGCGCGTCAACGGCATCCGCCGCGAGCACCCGGCGCTGCAGGTCGACCGCACGCTCCGCTTCCACGAGACCGACAACGACGCGCTGCTCGCCTACACCAAGCGCGCTGGGCGACGACGTCGTCGCTGGTGGTCGTCAACCTCGATCCGTGGCACACGCAGGCCGGGATGCTGCAGCTGCCCCTGCACGACGCTCGGCGTCGACGGCGGACGGGGCGTACCAGGTGCACGACCTGCTCGGCGGCGCGCGCTACACGTGGCACGGGCCGCCCAACTACGTCGAGCTCGATCCGCACGTCCTGCCCGCGCACATCGTCGCTGCGGCGTCGCAGCGAGCCGACTTCGATACTCGATGAGACCGACGAGCCTCAGGCGACGCGACGCCCGCACGTCGGTATCAAGGACGCGATCATCTACGAGGTCCACGTCCGCGCCTTCCAGGACTCCGAACGGCGACGGCATCGGCGACTTCCGCGGCCTGACGCGAGCGGCTCGACTACCTCGCAGGACCTCGGCGTCACCGCGATCTGGCTCCTGCCGTTCTACCCGTCGCCGCTGCGCGACGACGGCTACGACATCGCCGACTACCGCGACGTCCACCCGTCCTACGGCACGCTGCGCGACTTCCGCCGCTTCCTCCGCGAGGCCCACGCGCGCGGCCTGCGCGTCATCACCGAGCTGGTCCTCAACCACACCTCCGACCAGCACCCGTGGTTCCAGCGCGCGCGCCGCGCCCCGCCGGGCTCGCGCAGCGCGCGACTTCTACGTGTGGAGCGACACGCCCGGACGAGTACCCGGACGCCCGCATCATCTTCAAGGACTTCGAGACGTCGAACTGGACGTGGGACCCGGTCGCCGAGCCGTACTACTGGCACCGCTTCTACTCCCACCAGCCCGACCTCAACTTCGACAACCCGGACGTGCGGCGAGGCGCTCTTCGCGCGTCGTCGACTTCTGGCTCGAGATGGGCGTCGACGGGCTGCGGCTCGACGCCGTGCCGTACCTCTACGAGCGCGAGGGCACCAACTGCGAGAACCTGCCCGAGACGCACGCGTTCCTGCAAGGACGCTGCGCACGCACATCGACGCGAAGCTTCGCCGACCGCATGCTGCTGGCCGAGGCGAACCAGTGGCCCGAGGACGCCGTCGCCTACTTCGGCGACGGCGACGAGTGCCACATGGCGTTCCACTTCCCGCTGATGCCGCGCATGTTCATGGCGATCGCGGATGGAGGACCGCTTCCCGATCATCGACATCCTCGCCGCAGACGCCGGCGCATCCCCGAGAGCGCCAGTGGGCGATCTTCCTGCGCAACCACGACGAGCTGACGCTCGAGATGGTCACCGACGAGGAGCGCGACTACATGTACCGCGTCTACGCCGACGACCCGCAGGCGCGCATCAACCTCGGCATCCGCCGCCGGCTCGCGCCGCTGCTGGGCAACGACCGCCGCCGCATCGAGCTGATGAACGGCCTGCTGTTCTCGCTGCCCGGCACGCCGGTCCTCTACTACGGCGACGAGATCGGCATGGGCGACAACATCTACCTCGGCGACCGCAACGGCGTGCGCACGCCGATGCAGTGGAGCGCCGACCGCAACGCCGGCTTCTCGCGGCGCCAACCCGCAGCAGCTCTACCTGCCGGTGATCATCGACCCCGAGTACCACTACGAGCCGTCAACGTCGAGGCGCAGCAGAGCAACCCGAACTCGCTGCTGTGGTGGATGAAGCGCCTGATCGCGCTGCGCAAGCGCCACCCGGCGTTCGGCCGCGGCTCGCTCGAGTTCGTCCCCCCCGAGAACCGCAAGGTGCTCGCGTTCGTGCGCAGCGACGAGGACGAGGACCTGCTCGTCGTCGCCAACCTGTCGCGCTTCGCGCAGTACGTCGAGCTCGACCTCTCGCGCTTCGAGGGCCGCGTGCCGTCGAGCTGTTCGGCCGCGTCGCCGTTCCCGCGCATCGGCGACCTGCCGTACCTGCTGACGCTCGGCCCGCACGACGTCTACTGGTTCGCGCTCGAGCCGGAGCGCGAGCCGGTGGCCCCGGACGGCGGCGGGCCGCTGCCGGCGCTGCGCGTGGGCCGCGAGTGGACGGACATCGTCGAGACCGCGCGCGGCCGCCGGCGCTGGAGCGCGCGCTCGTGCCGCTACCTGCCGGCGCGCCGCTGGTTCGGCGGCAAGGGCGCGCGCATCAGCACGGTGCGCCTCGGCGCGACGATCCCGGTGCCGGAGAAGGGCAGCCGCCGCACCGACCCGCCGGCCGGCGTCCTGGCGCTGATCGACGTCGAGTACGCCGAGGGCGATCCCGAGATCGTACCTGCTGCCGCTGACGGCGCGCGCGACGCACGGGCGGCCGGACGAGGAGCTGCCGCGCTCCGCGATCGCCCGGCTGACCGGCGGCGAGGAGGAGCTCGTGCTCTTCGACGCGCCTACGACACGCGCTTCGCGCACGCCCTGCTCGACGCCGTCGTGCGCCGCCGGCGGCTGCCGGGCGCGGGCGGCGAGGCCGCGGGCTGGACGACCGGGGCGCTCAGGGGGCGCTCGACGGCCGCGGGCGGAGGACCTGGAGTCGCGGGTGGCCGGCGCGGAGCAGAGCAACACGTCCGTCGCGTTCGGCGACCGCCTGCTGCTCAAGCTGTTCCGCCAGCTGGAGGAGGGGCCGCACCCGGACCTCGAGGTCGGGCGCTTCCTCACCGAGCGGGCCGGGTTCGAGCACGTCGCCGCCGCACGCTCGGCGCGCTGGAGTACCGCCGGGCCCGCGGCGCACCGTCGACGCTCGGCGTGCTGGCCGGCTGGGTGCCCAACGAGGGCGACGCCTGGGGCCTCACGCTCGACGAGCTGCGCAGCGCTTCCTCGAGGGCGCGCTGGCCGGCGGCTCCGAGAACGGCGTGCCGACCGCGCCGCCGGCCCGGCTGACGGAGCTCGTCGGACGAGGATCCGCCGCCCCACGTCACGGAGCGCATCGGCTACTTCCTGGAGCAGGCGCGCCTGCTCGGGCAGCGCACCGCCGAGCTGCACCTGGCGCTGGCCGCCGAGCGCGACGACCCGGCGTTCGCGCCGGAGCCCTTCAGCGCCCACTACCGGCGCTCCCTGTACCAGTCGCTGCGCGGCCGCGCGCGCCCGGCGCTGTCGGCGCTGCGCCGCGGTGCGGCACGGGTGCCGGCCGCCGCGGACGTGCTGCTGCGGGAGGAGGAGGTGCTCGACCGCTTCCGGCCGTGATGGGCGGCGAGCCCCGACAACCTGCGCATCCGCGTGCACGGCGACTACCACCTGGGCCAGGTGCTGTGGACCGGCAACGACTTCGTGATCATCGACTTCGAGGGCGAGCCGGGGCGCCCGCTCGGGGAGCGCCGCATCAAGCGCTCGCCGCTGCACGACGTCGCCGGGATGATGCGCTCGTTCCACTACGCGGCGTACGCGGCGCTGCTCGGCGCGGGCGGCCTGCGCCCCGACGACGAGGAGCGGCTGGGCGGCAGCGCGGAGTCGTGGCTCCGCTACTGGTACGGCTGGGTCGCGGCCGTGTTCCTGCGGGCGTACCTGCAGGCCGCGGACGGCGCGGCGTTCCTGCCGGCGTCGCGCGACGACCTCGACACCCTGCTCGACGCGTTCCTGCTGGAGAAGGCCGTCTACGAGCTGCGCTACGAGGTCGCCAACCGCCCGGACTGGGTGCCGATCCCGCTCCAGGGCGTGCGCCAGCTCCTGGAGTCGGGGGCGTGAGGTCGGGCCGCACCGCCGAGGCAGACGCGCTGGACGAGCTCGCGCGCGAGTACGGCGTTCAGGCGGCCTACACCGACGGCGCCGGCGACGCGCGCGAGTCGCCGCCGGAGGCTGTCGCGGCCGCGCTGCGCGCGCTCGGAGCGCCGCTCGACGGCCCGGGCGGGGCGCGCGCGGCGCTGTCCGAGGTGCGCGGGGACGCGGCATCGCTGCTCGTCGAGCCCGTCGTCGTCGCCTGGCCCGGGCGCGAGACCCGCGTGACGCTGGCCGCCGACGACGGGTCGGCCGTGCTGGAGCTGGAGGGCGGCGGCGAGCACCCGCTGGCCGTGGCCGACGACGGGAGCGCGCTCCTGCCGGCGGCGCTGCCGATCGGCTACCACCGCCTGCACGTGCGGGCTGCCGGGCGGGAGGCGGAAGCCCTCGTGATCGCGCCGCCGGGCCGCGCCCCGGACCCCGGGCGCCCCGCGTGGGGCATCTTCCTGCCGCTCTACGCGCTGCCGGTCGACGGGCCGGTGGCGGACTTCGGCGACCTGCGCGAGCTGGTGCGGACGGCCGGCGCGCACGGGAGCCTCGCTCGTCGGCACGACGCCGCTCTACGCGTCGTTCCTCGACGGCGACCCCTTCGAGCCGAGCCCGTACTCGCCGGCGAGCCGCCTCTTCTGGAACGACCTGTTCGTCGACCTGACCGCGCTGCCAGAGCTGGAGCGCTCCCCCGCCGCTCGCGCTGCGCTGGCGCGCCTGCCGGGCGCGCCGGCCGGCGGGCTCGTCGACTACCGCGGCAGCGCGGCTGCGCGCCGCGTGGTGCTGCAGGCGCTGGCCGACGCCGCCTATGCCGACGACGCGCGTCGCGCGGCGCTGGAGGGCCACGTC
>CAVYFW010000005.1:0-716300 GCA_963767885.1 uncultured Actinomycetota bacterium | reverse complement strand
GCGCCGCCGTGGTTCCGTTCTGCGGAATGATCATTCCGGAGGCACCGACAACCGGAGGCGCCGGCCGTCGCCATCGACCCCGCCCGCAACCTTGCGACGCGCCACGCCGCGCACGTGTCACCGGAGGCGCGCGGACCACACGGCCGCCGCGCAAATGCACCGGCAAATCGGCGCGCCGCGTGGTGGAATCGTCCGCCCGACCACGGCCCCGAAGGCGCGGGCGCGACCTCCCGAACGAGCGCCGGCCGGCGCCCCTCGGAGCGCCGGCCGGGTTCGTGCCGTCAGGTCGGGGCGCTGACCGTCAGGCGATCTGCTCGACGTCGCGGGCGACCAGGTCGGTGCCGTCCGCCGTCGCGCAGTACCCTGCCGCTGCCGCCGCGCACGTCGTCGCGGCCCGCGTTCTTCGCCAGCAGCTTGTCGTTGCCGCTGCCGCCCTCGAGGTTGCCGGCGCCGCCCGTGATGGCGTCGGCGCCGTCGCCGCCCTCGAGCGCGTCGGAGCCGGCCTTGCCGTTGATGACGTCCTTGCCGCGACCGCCGACGATGTGGTTGGCCGACGCGCTGCCGGTCAGGACGTCCGCCGCCGAGCCGCCGACGATGTCCTCGACGTCCTTCGCGACGTTGTCCTTCTCGGCCGCCTCGCCGTCGTTGGCGACGTTGTCCAGCGTGACGCGCAGGGCGCCCGTGCGCTCGTCGTAGGAGACGATGTCGACGCCCGTGCCGCCCTGCACGCGGTCGGTGCCGCGGCCCGCGCGGAGCAGGTCGTCGCCGGGGCCGCCCTCGAGCTCGTCCGGCCTCATCGCCTCCTCTTCCTCGTAGTCCGAGTACCAGTCGCCCCGGAGCTCGTCGTCGCCGCCGGCGCCGATCAGCCGGTCGTTGCCGCCGCCGCCGATCAGCCGGTTGGCCGCACCGTTGCCGCGGATGACGTCGTCGCCGTCGCCGCCCTGGATGTTCTCGACATTGGTGCCGATGTTGTCGTTCTCGCCGGCCATGCCGTCGTTCGCGACGCCGTCGTTGGACAGGGTCTGCGCCTCGCCCGGTCGACCCGCGGACATGGAGTCCACCCCGGCGCCGCCACTCATCACGTCCGCGCCGTCGTTCGGGTAGAGGGAGTCGTTGCCCGGGCCGCCGCTGAGCGTGTCGTTGCCGTAGCCGCCACTGAGGCTGTCGTCACCCTCGCCGCCATCGAGCGTGTTAGTCGGAGACGTAGAGGCTGTCGTTCGCGCCGAGGCCGCGGACGACGTTGTTGCCCGCCCCGCCGCTCAGAGAGTTGCGCGCGGCGTTGCCGGTGATGGTGTCGTCGCCGCCGCCGCCGGACGCGTTCTCCACGTCGGCGCCGACGGTGTCCCCCTCGCCGGGCGCGCCGGACGTGGCGGTACCGTCGAGGTTGATCACGACGCCCTCGCCGAGCCCGCGCTCGTCGTAGTTGATGCCGTCGCGGCCGCTGCCGCCGGCGATCGCGTCCGTGCCGCGGCCGCCGCCCATCGAGTCGTCGCCCATCCCGCCGGACAGGCTGTCGTTGCCGTTCCTCGCCGATCATCCAGTCGTCGTCGTTGCCGCCGGCGATGGTGTCGTTGCCGGTGCCGCCGAACATGTTGTCGTTGCCGGTCCCGCCGTCGATGGTGTCGTTGCCGTCGTCGCCGGAGATAGCTGTCGCTGCCGCCGGCCCCGGTCATGGTGTCGTCGCCGGCGTTGCCGTCCAGGTCGTTCGACCCCGTCGCTGCCCGCGAGGACGTCGGCGCCCGCGCCGCCCGTGAGGTACTCGACGTCGGTGAGGATGTTGTCCGCCTCGCCCGCCTCGCCGTCGTTGGCGACGCCGTCGAGCGAGAGCGCGACCGGGTTCGTGCGGTTGGCGTACGTCGCGCGGTCGCGGCCGGGGCCGCCGCCGATGACGTCCGGCCCGAGGCCGCCGTCGAGCGAGTCGTCGTTCTCGCCGCCGTTCAGGGTGTCGGCCTCGGTGCCGCCGTTGAGGGTGTCGCTCCCAGTCCGCCGTTGATGGTGTCGTTGCCGGCCTCGCCCTGCAGGTTGTCGCCGGCGTCGTCGCCGTTGAGGGTGTCGTTGTCGGCGCCGCCGAGGTCGTCCCGCGAGCAGGCCGCCCGTGAGCGTGTCGTTGCCCGCGTCCCCGAACAGGTCGTCGCCGTCGGCGCTGACGGTGAGGACGTCGTCGCCCGCGCCGCCGCGGACGTCGTCGTCGCCGACGCTGCCGGCGATCGTGTCGGCGTCCGGGCCGCCGTCGACGAGGTCGTTGCCGACGCCCGCGTCGAAGGTGTCCGAGCCGGGGCCGCCGTTGAGGCTGTCGTTGCCGGCGCCACCGACGAGCGTGTCGTTGTCGGGGCCGCCGTCGAGGTCGTCGACGCCGTCGCCACCCGTCAGCGTGTCGACGCCCGCCTGGCCGTGGCCGAAGGCCGCCAGCGGCGCGACGACGCCCACGAACGTGACGGTGTCGTCGCCGAGCCCGCCGAACGCGTTGATGTCGTCGTTGACGTTGGCGCAGACCTGGGCCGCCGCGCCGTCCGCGGCACAGTCGGCGTTGTCGCCGACCTCGGTCACGCCGCCGGGATCGGTGATGCGCACGTTCGCGCCCTCGACGCTGATGGTGATGACGTTCGCGCCCGCGTCGCCGGTGACCGTGAGGTCGCCGGCGACGACGTCGACCGTCGTCGCCGCGAAGGCGCCGGGCGCGATCAGCCGCCCCCAGCGCCGTGACCGCCACGGCGATGCCCAGCCGAGCCCGAGTGCTTCGCGTTGCCATTGTCATACCCCATTGGTTGGTGGTGCGGGCGGATGCCCACATCGACGCAACCGGGGGTCGCGGCAGTCCTTACGCGAGCTCCGCGAAAACTTCTCGCGCCTCCCGTGGTGTGCCGTCCGGGGGAGATCGTCGCGCGCTGTCCGCGCCCCCCGCTAGGCTGCCGCGCGACCGACAGACGGCCCGTCCTTTAAGCCGCGTACAGAGAACCGGAAAGGAGCAGGAGCAGGATGAGCACGGCCACTGGCCGCGTGCTCCTCGACGCCGAGCAGCTCGGCCGAACGCTCGCGCGCATCGGCTACGAGATCGTCGAGAAGCAGCCCAACCTACGAGCAGCTGTGCCTCGTCGGCATCTACACCCAGCGGCGTGCCCTGGCGCACCGCCTGCGCCGGCGCATCGCCGAGACGACCGGCGTCGACGTGCCGGTCGGCGCGCTCGACATCGCCTTCTACCGCGACGACGTGGCGGTGCGCGGCGCCGAGTCGCCGGCCCACGCGCAGCCGGTCGTCAACGACACCCAGCTCGACTTCCCGATCGAGGGCCGGACGGTCGTGCTGGTCGACGACGTCCTCTTCACCGGGCCGCACCATCCGCGCGGCGATCGACGCGATCTTCGACTACGGCCGGCCCGGCCGGGTGCAGCTCGCCGTGCTGGCCGACCGCGGCCACCGCGAGCTGCCGATCCGCGCGGACTACGTGGGCAAGAACCTGCCGACGGCGCGCACCGAGCGGGTGACGGTGCGGCTGCTGGAGACGGACGAGGTGGACGAGGTCGTGCTGGTGCCTGGCCGCGGGCGGAGAGGCGAAGGAATGAGCAAGCGGCACCTGATCGACGTCGCCGACCTGCAGCGCGAGGACGTCGAGCGCATCCTCGACGCCGCGCGCGGGTTCGAGGGCGTGCTCGCGCGCGAGGTGAAGAAGGTGCCGACGCTGCGCGGCCGGACCGTCGTCAACGTCTTCTTCGAAGCTTTCGACGCGGACGTCGTCGTCCTTCGAGCTCGCCGCCAAGCGCCTCTCGGCCGACACCATGAGCCTCAAGGGCTCCGGCTCGAGCGTGGACAAGGGCGAGTCGCTCAAGGACACCATCCGCACCCTCGACGCGTACGGCCCCGACGTCGTCGTCATCCGCCACGCCGAGATCGGCGCCGCGCGGCTGACGGCCCGCTGGACGGACGCGCACGTCGTCAACGCCGGCGACGGCAAGCACCAGCACCCGACCCAGTGCCTGCTCGACCTGTACACCATCCGCGACGCGCTGGGCCGGGTCGACGGCGTGCACGTGGCGATCGTCGGCGACGTGCTGCACTCGCGGGTCGCGCGCTCCAACATCGCAGGCTTCCGGCTGATGGGCATGGACGTCACCCTCGTCGGCCCGCCGCCGCTGATCCCGCGCGGCATCGAGGCGACCGGGGTGCGCGTCGACCACGACATCCGCGCCATCAAGGACGCCGACGTCGTCTACGTCCTGCGCATGCAGCGCGAGCGGATGCTGCCCGGCGCCGCCTACGTGCCCAGCCTGCGCGAGTACTCGGCGCGCTGGGGCGTCACCCGCGAGCGCCTGACCCCGACCCAGCTCGTCATGCACCCGGGCCCGATGAACCGCGGCGTGGAGATCGCGCCGGACGTGGCCGATGCCGCCAGCTCGCTCATCGAGCGGCAGGTGAAGGCCGGCCTGGTGGTGCGCATGGGCGTCCTCTACGACCTCATCACGCGGCCCACGGCGACCGATCGCCCGGCGCTGCCCACGTCGACCGCGCCGGCGGGGGTGGTGTGATGGCCGGCACGCTCGCGCAGCGCTCCGGGCCCGCCGCCGACCTCGTGATCCGCGGCGCCCGCCTCGTCGACCCCGCCGAGGGGCTCGACGGCCGCCTCGACCTGCTGGTGCGCGACGGGCGCATCGCCGCCATCGGCGACGCGCTCGAGGCGCCGCGCGAGGCCGAGGAGGTCGACGCCGACGGGCAGGTCGTGCTGCCGGCCTTCGTCGACCCCCACGTGCACCTGCGGGTGCCCGGCCAGGAGTGGAAGGAGGACGTGGCGACGGGCAGCCGCGCGGCCGCGGCCGGCGGGTACTGCGCCGTCCTCTCGATGCCCAACACCGACCCGTTGATCGACACCGGCGCGGTGCTCGAGGCGGCGCTGGAGCGGGCGCGGGAGGAGGCGGTCGTGCGGGTCGGGTTCCTGGCCTGCGTGTCCGTGGGCCAGCAGGGCGAGCAGCTCGCGGAGCTCGGCGACCTGGCCGACCGCGGCGCCGCCGGCTTCACCGACGACGGGCGCCCCGTGTGGAGCGCCGGCCTGCTGCGCCGCGCCCTGCAGTACGCACGCCCGCTCGGCCTGCCGATCGCGCTGCACTGCGAGGAGCCGACGCTGTCCCGCGGCGGCCACGCGCACGAGGGCGCGGTGGCGGCGGAGCTCGGCTTCGGCGGCTGGCCCTCGATCGCCGAGAGCACGATGGTGGCGCGCGACCTGCGCATCGCCGCGTACGAGGACGCCCACGTGCACCTGCAGCACCTGTCGGTGCGCGAGTCGGTGGAGGAGGTCGCCTGGGCGCGCGCCCGCCGCCTGCGGGTGACGGCCGAGGCGACGCCGCACCACCTGGTGCTCACGGACGAGGTGCTGCGCGAGCTCGACGCCAACGCCAAGATGAACCCGCCGCTGGCGACCGAGGACGACCGCAAGGCGCTCATCGACGCCGTGCGCGACGGGACGATCGACATCATCGCCACCGACCACGCGCCGCACGCGCAGGAGGAGAAGGAGCAGCCGTTCGAGGCCGCGCCGTTCGGCGTGACGGGGCTCGAGACGGCGTTCCCGGTGCTGTACACGGAGCTGGTGCAGCCGGGCCTGCTGCGGCTGGAGACGGTGGTCGAGCGCATGACGACCGGGCCGTGCGCGGCCTTCGGGCTGGAGCGGCCGCGGCTCGCCGTCGGCGCGCACCGCCGACCTCGCCCTCTGGGACCTCGGCGCCGAGTGGACCGTGCGGCCGGAGCGCTTCCTCTCGAAGCAGCGCGAACTCCGCCTTCCTGGGCCGGCGCCTCGCGGGCCTCTGCCTGCTCACGCTGGCCGGCGGGCAGGTCGCCTTCCGCGAGGCCGTCGTGGAGGCCCTGCCGTGAGCGAGGCCTATCTGCTGCTGGAGGACGGCCGCTCCTTCGCGGGCGCCGCCGCCGGGCCGCCGGGCCTGGCGATCGGCGAGGTCGTCTTCACCACCGCCATGACGGGCTACCAGGAGGCGCTGACCGACCCGTCCTTCGCGGCGCAGATCCTCACCTTCACCGCGCCCATGATCGGCAACTACGGCGTCGAGGAGGGCGTCGGCGAGTCCGACGCCGTGCAGGCCGCGGCGCTCGTCTGCCGCGCGGCCCGCAACGCCGCGCCGCCCGGCCGCACGGGGCTGCTGGACTGGCTGGCGTCGAGCGAAGTGCCGGCGATCGAGGAGATCGATACCCGCGCGCTCGTCCGCCACCTGCGCGAGCGCGGCGCCATGCTCGGCGCGGTGGTCACCGACGGCACCCCGCTGCGGGAGGCCGCCGAGCGCATCGCCGCGGCGCCGCAGATGGCCGGCCAGGACCTCACCGGCGGGGTCTCGCGGCCGCGTCGCGAGCTGGCCGCGGTCGGCGAGGAGCGCTGCCGCGTGACGCTCATCGACTACGGCGCCAAGGACTCCATCGCACGCCTCCTGGCCGAGGCCGGGGCGCACGTGACCGTGCTGCCGCACGACGCGAGCGCCGAGGACGTGCGGGCCAGCGAGCCCGACGGGATCCTGCTCGCCAACGGGCCCGGCGACCCCGGCGCCATGGACGCGCACGTCGCACGCATCGCGTCGATGCTCGAGCTGGAGCGCCCGCTCTTCGGCATCTGCCTCGGCCACCAGCTGCTGGCCCGGGCCCTCGGCCTGGAGACCTTCAAGCTCCGCTTCGGGCACCGCGGCGCGAACCACCCCGTGCTGGAGCAGGAGACGGGCCGCGTGCTCGTGACGTCGCAGAACCACGGCTTCGCGGTCGCCATGCCGGACGGGCCGGCCGCGGTCGAGGTCACGCACACGTCGCTCTACGACGGCACCGTCGAGGGCCTGCGGGTCCCCGACCGGCCCGTCTGGTCGATGCAGTTCCACCCCGAGGCCGCGCCCGGGCCGCACGACGCCCGCGACGCCCTGGTGTCGTTCGTCGACCGCGCCGCCGCGGCGTCGCGGAGGGCCGCGTAGTGCCGCGCCGCGACGACCTGCGCAAGATCGCCCTCATCGGCTCCGGCCCGATCGTCATCGGCCAGGCCTGCGAGTTCGACTACTCCGGCGTGCAGGCCCTGCGCGTGCTGCGCGAGGAGGGCTACGAGACCGTCCTCGTCAACTCCAACCCGGCCACGATCATGACCGACCCGGGCTGGGCCGACCGCACCTACATCGAGCCGCTCGACCTGGAGGGCGTGAGCAGCGTGCTGCGGCGCGAGCGGCCGGACGCGCTGCTGCCGACCCTCGGCGGCCAGACCGCGCTCAACCTGGCCATGGCGCTGGACGAGGCGGGGGTGCTGGACGAGCTCGGGATCGAGCTGATCGGCGCCTCCGTGGAGGCCATCGCGACGGCCGAGGACCGCCAGCGCTTCGCGGCCTGCATGGCGAGCGTCGGCCTGCGCTGCGCCCGCTCCGAGGTCGCGCACGACGTCGACGAGGCGCGCGCGCTCGTCGCCGCCGGGACGGTGCGGCTGCCGCTCGTGATCCGCCCGGCGTTCACGCTCGGCGGGCAGGGCGGCGGCTTCGCGACGACGGCCGAGGAGCTCGACGCCGTCGTCGCGCGCGGCGTCGCGGCCTCGCCGATCTCGCAGGTGCTGGTCGAGGAGTCGGTCAAGGGCTGGGGCGAGTTCGAGCTCGAGGTCATCCGCGACCGCGTGGACAACGTCATCGTCGTCTGCTCCATCGAGAACCTCGACCCGATGGGCGTGCACACGGGCGACTCCGTCTGCGTGGCCCCCGCGATGACCCTCTCCGACCGGGAGTTCCAGACCCTGCGCGACGCGGCGGCCACCGTCATCCGCGCGGTCGGCGTGGAGACGGGCGGCTCGAACGTGCAGTTCGCCCTCGACCGCGAGACCGGCGAGCTCGTGGTCATCGAGATGAACCCGCGCGTCTCGCGGTCGTCGGCGCTGGCGTCCAAGGCGACGGGCTACCCCATCGCCAAGGTCGCCACCAAGCTGGCGCTGGGCTACACGCTCGACGAGATCCCCAACGACCTCACGGGCACGACGCCGGCGTCCTTCGAGCCGACGCTGGACTACGTCGTGGTCAAGGCCCCGCGCTTCGCGTTCGAGAAGTTCGCGGGCGCCGACGAGCGGCTGACGACGCACATGAAGAGCGTCGGCGAGGCCATGTCGATCGGCCGCACGTTCTGCGAGGCGTTCGGCAAGGCGATGCGCAGCCGCGAGCTCGACACGCTGCCGCGCCTCGATGGGCCGCTGGACGTGCCGCTGTGGGATCGCTACGACACCATGCTGGCGCGGCTCGGGCGCGGCGAGGAGCCGGCGTCGCTCGCGGCGGAGAGCGGCGTCCACCCGTGGTTCGTCGAGGAGCTCGCCCGCATGGCGGATGCGCTGCGCGGGCTGGCGGGCCGCGGCGTCGATGACCTCGACGCGGGCGCGTGGCGGCGCCTGAAGCGGCTCGGGCTGGCCGACGCCTGGCTCGCCGGCGCCCTCAGCACGGACGAGGGCGCGGTGCGCGAGGCGCGGCGGGCGTCGGGCGTGCTGCCGGCCTACAAGACGGTCGACTCCTGCGCCGCCGAGGTCGAGGCGCGCACGTCCTACCGCTACTCGACCTACGACGACGAGTCGGAGCCCCTCGACGACGATCGCCCGGCGGTGCTCATCCTCGGCTCCGGCCCGAACCGCATCGGCCAGGGGCTGGAGTTCGACTACTGCTGCGTGCACGCCGTGCAGACCCTGCGCGCACAGGGCTACGCGGCGGTCATGGTCAACTGCAACCCGGAGACGGTCTCCACCGACTACGACACCTCCGACCGCCTGTACTTCGAGCCCCTGACGTTCGAGGACGTGCTGGCCGTGGTCGAGGCGGAGCAGCCCGTCGGCGTGGTGGTGCAGTTCGGCGGGCAGACGCCGCTGCGGCTCGCGCGGCGGCTGATCGAGGCGGGCGTCCCGATCGTCGGCACGCCGTTCGCCTCCATCGACCTGGCCGAGGACCGCGAGCGCTTCGGCCGCCTGCTGCGCGACCTCGGGCTGGAGGCGCCGGCGTGGGGCATGGCCGACGACGTCGAGGGCGCCGTGCGCGTCGCCCGCGCCGTCGGCTATCCGGTGCTGGTGCGGCCGAGCTACGTGCTCGGCGGCCGCGAGATGCGCATCTGCTACGACGAGGAGCAGCTGCGCGACGGCAAGGTGGCGCCGGGCTCGCTGGTGGACCGCTTCGTCGAGGACGCCATCGAGATCGACGTCGACGCGGTGTCGGACGGCGAGGACGTGCTCATCGGAGCGGTCATGGAGCACGTCGAGGAGGCGGGCGTGCACTCGGGCGACAGCGCCTGCGTGATCCCGCCGCTGGCCCTCGGCGAGACGATCGAGGCCGAGGTGCGGCGCCAGACGACGGAGCTCGCCCGGGCCCTCGGCGTGGTCGGCCTCGTCAACGTGCAGTACGCCGTGCAGGACGGACGGGTGTACGTGCTGGAGGCGAACCCGCGCGCCTCGCGGACGGTGCCGTTCGTGGCCAAGGCGACGGGGCTGCCGCTGGTGGAGGCCGCCGTGCGGGTCGCGCTCGGCGAGCGGGTGCGCGACCTCGGGCTGCCGCCGGCCGAGCCGGGCATGGTCTCGGTCAAGGAGGCGGTGCTGCCGTTCGACCGCTTCACGGGCGCCGACGCGCTGCTCGGGCCCGAGATGCGCTCGACCGGCGAGGTCATGGGCATCGGGCCGGACTTCGCCACCGCGTTCGCCAAGGCGGAGCGCGCGGCGGGCCAGCCCCTGCCGCGGGTCACGGGCGACCGGCAGCCCGGCGTCGTGATCACCGTGAACGACCGCGACAAGCCGGCGGCCACGCTGCTGGCCCAGCGCCTGCACGACCTCGGCTTCCACCTCTACGCCACGTCCGGCACGGCCCGGGCCATCACGCAGCTGGGGACCCCGGTCGAGGAGGTGTCGAAGGTCTCGCGGCCCGACGCCGACACCATCATCGACCTCATCCGCGATCGGCGCGTCGACCTCATCGTCAACACGCCGCTCGGCCGCGGGGCGCGCGGCGACGGCCAGGAGATCCGCCGGGCGGCGATCGCGGCCCGCGTGCCCGTGATCACGACGCTGTCCGGCGCCTCGGCGGCGGTGCAGGCGATCGCGCGGGCCTGGAACGTCGAGGTCAAGCCGCTGCAGGAGCTCCTGCGCGGGGCGGCGCGCGCGGGCGGGCGGTGAGCGCGGCGCCCGCCACGGGCTGCGCGCGGGTCGTGGACGCGCGCGTCGCCGGGGTGCGCGACGTCGGCGCCTACCGGCTGGTGCTGCTGGAGGGCGACGGGGCTCGAGGCGCCCGCGCCCGGCCGCTTCGCCATGGCGCGCGACCCGGCCGGCGCCGCCTTCCTGGCCCGTCCGGTGGGGCCGTTCGGGCTCGACGGCGGCGGGGTGGGCGTGCTCGTGGACCCGTCCTACGGGGTCGGGGCCCTGGCGTCGGCCCGCGAGCTGGCGCTGCTCGGGCCGCTCGGCCGCGGCTACGACCTGGCCGGCCTGCGGGCGGAGTCCACGCTCCTGGTGGCGGGTGGCATCGGGCTGACGGTGCTGGTCGACGTGCCGCGCGTGCTGGGCGGGCGGATGCGGCTTCTGGCGGGGTTCCGCAGCGCCGCGCAGGCCGAGGTGGTGGGCCTCGTCGACGCGGACGCGGAGGTCGTGCTCGCCCCGGACGTCGTCACCGGGCCGCTGGAGCGCATGCTCGCGGCGGGCGGGGTGGAGGCCGTGCTGGCGGCGGGCTCGCTGCCGATGATGCGGGCGGTCGCGGCCGCCTGCGCCGCGGCGTCGGTCCCGTGCCAGGTCGCGCTCGAGGCGCCCATGGCCTGCGGCTTCGGCGCCTGCTACGGCTGCGCCGTCGAGCTCGACGGTCGCCTGCAGCGGCTCTGCATCGAGGGTCCCGTGGTGGCGGCGGAGCGCATCGGATGAGCGTCAACGTCGCGAAGCGACTTGTACGCGGTGGCGATTGCCGTGGCATCATCGAGCGAAGCGAGGCCACGGATGAGCTGGCTGGCGGGCCTCGAGCTCGCGCACCCGGTGCTCAACGGGTCCGGGACGCTCGACGCGCTGGCCGCCTTCGACGTCCTCGGCGACGCGAGCCTCGGCTGCGCGGCGCACGTCACGAAGACGATCACCCCGGAGCCGCGCCCGGGCAACCCGCCGCCGCGCATCGCGGAGGTGCCGGCGGGTCTCGTCAACTCCATCGGCCTGCCCGGGCCCGGCGTCGCGGCGTTCCGGGCCGCCGTGCTGCCCCGGCTGGCGGAGCTCGTGGAGGTGCCGCTGATCGTGTCGGTCGGCGGCTTCGCGCGTCGGCGACTACGTGCGCGTGCTCGAGGAGCTGGACGGCGAGGCGTCGGTGGCGGCGTTCGAGCTCAACCTGTCGTGCCCCAACGTCGAGAGCGGGTGCGCGTCGATCGGCTTCGACCCCCGCGAGACCGAGGCCGTCGTGTCCGCCTGCCGGACGCGGACGGACAGACCGCTCCTGGTCAAGCTCGCGCCGACCACCAGCCTCCTGCCCGACGTGGCCCGCGCGGCCGAGGCGGCGGGGGCCGGCGCGCTGGTCGTCGGCAACACGGTGCCGGGCACCGTCGTCGCACGCGGCCAGGGGCGCTCGCTGCTGGGCGGCGGGGGCGGCGGGCTGTCCGGCCCGGCCATCCGTCCGGTCACGCTGCGGGCGGTGCTCGAGTGCCGCGCCGCGGTCGCCGTCGACGTCGTCGGGCTCGGCGGGGTCGAGACGGCGCGCGACGCGCAGGACCTGCTCGACGCGGGGGCCTGCGCGGTCGGCGTCGGCACGGCGATCTTCCGCGATCCGCGCACGCCCGCCCGGGTGCGCGACGGCCTCGCCGAGCACGCCGCCGCGCCCGCCGCCGGCCGCTAGCGCGCGCGCCGGCTCCCGGCGAGGCTGGTGCGGGTGTCCCAACGGGGCCGTAACCCTCGACTGGAGCCTGATATCGATCAGCGCAAAGGGACGGTTGTCGGGTTGAATCCGCGGGGTCGACGGGGCTACGCTCCGCGGATGTCCACTGCACCCAAGCTCGCCGCCCAGGCTCCCGCCCGCTCGCTCGATCAGCGGATGGAGGCGCTCCGGCGCGCGAATGCTGTTCGGATGCAGCGGGCGCAGCTGAAGCGCGACCTGCGCAACGGCAGCTCGGGCATCGCCGACGTCCTGGAGAGCCCGCCGGAGTACCTGCTCACCGCCAAGGTCTTCGACATCCTCCTGGCCGTGCCTCGATGCGGTCGAGTGAAGGCGACACGGATGTTGACCCAATGCCGGATCAGCCCCTCGAAGACGGTCGGGGGTCTATCCGAGCGCCAGCGCGGCGAGCTCGTCGATTCGCTGCGCCGGTAGGGCGCCGTCGCCCGCCTGTTCGTCATCTCCGGCCCGTCCGGCGCGGGCAAGGGCACGCTCATCCGCGGGGTGCTGCAGCGGCGGCCCGACCTCGCGAGGGTCGCCGTCTCCGCGACCACGCGTCCGCGGCGCGACGGCGAGCAGGACGGGCGCGAGTACTACTTCCTCTCCGACGCCGAGTTCCAGCGGCGCGTCGACAACGACGAGTTCGAGGAGCACGTCTCCTTCGCCGGCGGCCGCTACGGCACGCTCAAGGCGGAGGTCGACCGGCTGCTGGCCGAGGGCTCGAACGTGATCCTGGAGCTGGAGGTCGAGGGGGCGTTCGAGATCCGCCGGCGCCGCCCCGACGCGGTGCTGATCTTCATCGATGCCCCGGTGGACGAGCTGGAGCGGCGGCTGCGCGAGCGCAACACGGAGAGCGCGGGCGACATCGCGATGCGCCTGGACATCGCGCGGCGGCAGGCGGCGGCGCGGGGAGGCTTCCGGCATGTGGTCCAGAACCAGGACGCGGACCGGGCCACGGATGAGCTGCTTGCTACCATGCTGGCCGAGCTCGTCAGGAACGGCGGGCCGTTGAAGACTGGACCTGCAAGCAATGATCCACCCCAAGATCGATGACCTGACCCAGGTCATCAACTCCAAGTACGCACTCGTGATCGTGGCCGCGCGCCGCGCGCGCCAGATCAACTCCTACCACCACCAGCTCGGCGAGGGCACCTTCGAGCACTTCGCGCCGCCGATGGTCGAGTCGCGGTCGAAGAACTACCTGACGATGGCGCTCGAGGAGATCGCGCAGGGGCGCATCGAGTGGGAGGAACAGGAGACGGCCTGACGGCGACGCCGGACGACGGCGTCGACGTCCTCGTCGGCGTCACGGGCGGCATCGCCGCCTACCGCGCGTGCGAGCTCGTCCGCCTGCTGGTGAAGGACGGGCTCGCGGTCCAGGTCGTGGCGACGGCCGCGGCGCTCCGCTTCGTCGGCGAGACGACGTGGGCGGGCCTCTCGCGCCGCCCGGTGTTGACGGACCGCGACGCGCCGGGCGACCCGATCTACCCGCACCTCGACGCCGCCCGCGCGGCGCGGGTGCTGGCGGTCGCGCCCTGTTCCGCCAACACCCTGGCCCGCCTCGCGCTGGGCCTGGCCGACAACGTGCTGACGGAGAGCGCGCTGGCGGCGGCCGGCCGCCTGGTCGTGGCGCCGGCGATGAACGTGCGCATGTGGCAGCACCCGGCGACGCAGGCCAACGTGGCGACGCTGCGCGAGCGCGGCGCGGTGATCGTGGGGCCGGAGGCGGGCGAGCTCGCGGAGGGCGAGGTCGGCATGGGCCGCCTGGCGCCGCCGGAGACGATCGCCGCGGCCATCCAGACGCTGCTCGGCGGCGGCAGCCTCGCGGGCCGGCGGGTGCTGGTGACGGCGGGCGGCACGCGCGAGCCGCTCGACCCGGTGCGCTTCCTCGGCAACCGCTCGAGCGGCCGCATGGGCGTCGCGCTCGCGGACGAGGCGCTGCGGCGCGGGGCCGACGTGACGACGCTGCTCTGCAACGCCGCGGTGCGCCCGGCGGGCGGCGAGGTCGTGGAGACGCCGACCGCGGCGGACCTGGCGCGCGAGGCGGCGGCGCGCGCCCCGCTCGCCGACGTCGTGCTGATGGCCGCGGCGGTGGCCGACTACCGGCCGGCCGAGGCGGGGGCGACGAAGCGGGCGCGCAGCGGCGCGTGGTCGCTGGAGCTCGTGCCGACGGCGGACATCCTGGCGGGCCTCGGCGAGGCGCGCCGCGTGGGCCAGGTGCTGGTGGGCTTCGCGGCCGAGACGGGCGACGACCTGGCCCGGGCCCGCGAGAAGCGCGAGCGCAAGGGTGTCGACCTGGTCGTGCTCAACGACGTCTCGCGCCCCGACATCGGCTTCGAGGTCGGCGAGAACGAGGTCACGCTGGTCTCGGCGAACGGCGACGAGCGCCTCCCGAAGGCCGCGAAGGCGACGGTGGCGGCGGCGATCCTGGACCGCGTCGAGCGCCTGCTGGCCGCGCCGGCGTGACGGAGCTCGGCCGGCGGTCGTACGACGACCTCCTGGCCGCGTTTGCGAGCCTGGTGGCGCTGCTCGCGGCGGACGACGAGGCCGGCGCGGGCGGCTGAGACAGACGCAATCGCGTCATGGTGGCGCCGCTCCGGACGGGGTACCGTGGTCGTCAGAGCAGCGTGAAGATCTCGGGCCGGGTGCTGCTCCCGCTCGTTGCCGCCGTAGAGGCCCGGGAGTACCAGAGGAACGAAGTTGAAGTTGGTCATCACCGTGGTCGCGGCGCTCGTCGCCGTGCTCGCGATCGCGTCCGGCGCGACCGCCGCCGGCAAGTACCTGATCACCTCGTCGAGCCAGGTCAAGGACGGCGCGATCTCGCTCTCCGATCTCTCGCCCGGCGTCCGCAAGGCCATCCAGGGCAAGCAGGGCAGCAACGTCGCCGTGCAGGGCCAGTCCGGGCCGCAGGGCGCGAAGGGCGACACCGGCGAGAAGGGTGTGAAGGGCGACCCGGGCGCGACCGGCGCCAGGGGTCCGCAGGGCTCCGCCGGCACCAGCGGGTACGAGGTCAACGACCTGGCGCTACTCGAAGGACGACGCGAACTCGGACAGCGGTCCGGGCTACGTCGGGGTCGGCAGCGGCGCCATCGCCACGGTCGCCTGCTCGCCCGGCAAGGTCGCCGTCGGCGGCGGCTACCGGTTCACGTCGGACGGTGGCAGCGGGTTCAACGCGCCGGCCGTCTCGGACGGGAGCGGCGTCGTCGCGTCCTTCCCCGGCCGCCTGGACTGGAGCACGAACACGGTCAAGCCGAACGACAACTCCGGCTGGATCGTGCAGGTCAACAGCAAGGTGAACGCGGCCGACATGACGCTCTACGTCGTCTGCATGAACGCCAGCTAGCTCGCTCGAACATCGCCCCCACCCGAAGCGAAGGGCGCCCTCGATGGGCGCCCTTCGCCGTTTTCGGCGACTCGTGACAGCGCCTCGTCGATCCACCAGACTGTGCCCATGGCTTCGACGGCAGGCGGACTCCCGCTCGGCGGCGACGTCGAGCAGGCGCTCGCCGGCATTCCCGTCCCGAGCTACGTCCTCGACACGACCGGGGTCGTCCGGTGGATCAACCCGGCGGCCCGGCAGCTCCTCGGCGACGTCCGCGGCCGGCACTTCACGTCCGTCGTCGGCCCGGAGGATCACGCACGGGCGCGTGCGCTCTTCGCCCGCAAGGTGCTCGGCACCACGGCAGCGACCGAGAGCAGCGCGGTGCTGGTCGCCACCGACGGAACGCGCGTCGCCCTGGAGGTCAGCGCCGTGCCCCTGATGGGCGGCGAGCGCGTGGTCGGCGTCTTCGGGCTGCTGACCGACTCGCACGAGGCGGCGACCACGCCGCCCGCGCACCTGACCCCCCGCCAGGCCGAGGTGCTGCGGCTGCTGGAGCAGGGTCGCTCGACGAAGCAGATCGCGCAGGAGCTCCACCTGAGCACGGAGACGGTCCGCAACCACGTCCGCCACCTGCTGCACGCCCTGGGCGTGAGCACCCGTCTCGAAGCCGTCGCCGCCGCCCGCGGCCGCGCCTAGCTCCGCGGCACGTAGCGGCCGCCGCGCAGCAGCGAGGCCGCGGCGCCCAGCACCGACAGGATCGCCGCCACGCTGAACACCACCACCAGCCCGTCGTGGAACGGGCCGGCCAGCAGGTGGGGGAAGAACGTCGTGCCGGTCAGCGTCGCCTGGCTCGACGGCGGCAGCGTCGCCAGGGTGCCGTCCGGCTGCAGCAAATGCTCGACCGGGTTCTCGCCGAGCACGGCCGCGAACAGCGACGCCACCGGCGGCAGGCTGCCTACGTGCGCCGCGACGGCCGGCGGCACGTGTTGCTGCTCGAGGCCCGTGGTGAGGGTGTGCGGGAGGCTGCTCGCCAGGCCGGCGATCAGGAGCGAGAAGAAGACGCCGATCGAGCCGTCGAGCGCCGACATGAACACGCCCGCCGTGGTGTTGGAGAGCGCGACCCACTTGTAGCCGTCCTCCGGGGCCGTCGCCGGCGCACCGGTCGCCGGCGCGCGCCACGCCAATCAGATGGTCTGGGCCAATCGCTCGAGGAGCGGGGCGGCGGCGCGCAGCTGCTCGACCTCCGCCGGCGTGAAGCCGCTCGCGAGGGCCCGCGCCAGGAGCTCGGTCTTCGCGTCGCGGCGGGCGCGCAGCACCTGCAGGCCCGCGTCCGTGATGGCGAGCACGACGCGGCGGCCGTCGGCGGGATCGGACGACCGCTCGACCAGCCCGCGCACCTCCAGCGCGCCGAGCGTGGCGCCCACGGACTGCGCGCTGATCTGCTCCAGCCGCGCCAGCGCGCTGGGCGTCGTCGGGCCGCCGCGCTCCAGGCGGGCCAGCGCCGAGATCTGCGGCAGCGTCGGCTCGCCCGCCGCGTGCACCTGGCGCAGCCGCCGCAGCAGCAGGCCGATGCTCACGCGCAGCGTGGCTGCGACCTGCTCGGTGTCCGTCGCTGTCAGCGTCTCGCGCGCCAAGAAGCTAAGTCTAGACTGATAAGTCCAGGCTTAGTGGTGAACCGGGGAACCATCCGGCGCTGTACGGACCTACTAGGCGAGGGGTCGGTCCGCCTCACCGGGAGCCGGACCGGGCCAGGGCTATACTGGCGCCCCTGCAAAGCGAGGAACGGAGCCTTTTCGCGTGGAAGCGAGCAGGGTGGACGCCGACTCCGCGGCGCTGGAGAGCCGGCGCGCCGCGGCCGTCGCGCGGCGGATCGTCGAGAACGTCGGGCGCGTGGTGCACGCGCCCGAGACGCTCCTCACACGGTGCGTCATGGCCCTCGTGGCCGAAGGGCACGTGATCCTCGAGGACGCGCCGGGCGTGGGCAAGACCATGCTCGCCAAGGCGCTCTCGCGCTCGATCGACTGCCGCTTCTCGCGCGCGCAGTTCACGCCCGACCTGCTGCCCAGCGACGTCACGGGCGTGTCGGTCTTCGACCAGCGGACGAACGCCTTCGAGTTCCGCCCCGGCCCCGTCTTCACGAACCTGCTGCTCGTGGACGAGGTCAACCGCGCGTCGCCGAAGACGCAGGCGGCGCTGCTCGAGTGCATGCAGGAGCGGCAGGTCACCGTCGACGGCGTCACCCACGCGCTGGAGACGCCGTTCATGGTCATCGCGACGCAGAACCCGGTCGAGTACGAGGGCACCTACCCGCTGCCCGAGGCACAGCTCGACCGCTTCATGATGCTGCTCCACCTCGGCTACCCGGAGCTCGCGGACGAGGCGGTGATGATCGGCGAGCAGTCGACGGAGGACCCGCTGCCGACGCTCCAGCCCGTCGCCACCATCGAGGAGGTGCGCGGCGCGATCAACGCCGCCCGCGCCGCTCTACGTCGAGGAGTCGGTCTCCCGCTACACCGTCGCGCTGCTGCGGCACACGCGCGCCGACGCCCGGCTGACCCTCGGCGCCAGCCCGCGCGCCGGCATCGCGATCATGCGCATCGCCAAGGCGCGGGCGCTGCTCGACGGGCGCGACTACGTGATCCCGGACGACGTCAAGGACGTCGCCGTGCCCGTGCTGGCGCACCGCCTGATCCTCGCCCCGGAGGCGCGCTCGTCCGGCGTCACGGCGGAGGAGATCGTGACCGACGCCGTCCTGCACACGCCGGTGCCGCTGTGAGGGCCGCCCGCGCGTGCTGACGCTGCGCGGACGCTTCGCGCTCGTCCTCGGCGCAGCGTTCTACGCCGTCGCCTGGGGCTTCGGCATCGACGAGGCGTACGCGGTCGCCGTCGGCCTGATCGTGGTCGTCGTCGCGGCCTTCGCGTACGTGCGCGTGGGCGCCGGGCCGATGCGCTTCGTGCGCCGGGCGGGCCGCGGCGAGCACGTCGAGGGCGCCGACCTGCCCGTGCGCGTCGAGGTGATCGCGGAGAACGGCGTCGCACCGTTCGGCGCCACCCTCGTCGACAGCCTGCCCGGTGGCGAGGACCAGCACGTGCCCCTCGAGCGCAGCGGCGACCGGCTGACCGGCACCTACGTGCTGCCCGGCCTGCCGCGGGGCCGCTACCGCCTCGACGCGGCACGGCTCGTGGTCGAGGACCCGTTCGGGCTCGAGCGCGTCGAGCGGCGTCTCGACGCCGGCGGCGCGATGGTCGTCTACCCGCGGGTGTTCGACCTCGACCGGCTGTTCTCCGACGGCGGCGCCCCCGGCGGCACGGGCCGGCGCCTGCTGCTGTCGCGCACCTCGGGCTACGACCTGCACTCCGTGCGCGAGTACCAGTACGGCGAGTCGCTGCGCCGCGTCGACTGGAAGAGCACCGCCAAGCGCGGCAAGCTGATGGTGCGCGAGCTCGAGGACTCGCCGCGCGACGAGGCGTGCGTCGTGCTCGACTGCGAGGGCGGGCTGAACGTCGGCACGGCGCCGGACTCGTCGTTCGAGATGCAGGTGCGCATCGCCGCGTCGGTCCTGCACCACCTCGGCCAGTCGGGGCACCGCAGCGCCCTGGTGACGACCGCCAAGCGCATGGAGAAGACGCCGCTCGCGTCGCTGGAGGGCGACTGGCGCGCCGCGCTCGACCTGCTGGCCGGCGTCCGCGACGACGGCCGCCGCTCGCTGGCGTCGGTGCTCGAGGACGAGCGCGCCGGCCTCGACGCCTTCCGCCTCTACGTCGTGACCGCGAACCTGAACCCGCGCCTCGCCGACAAGGTCATCGCCATGCAGTTCGGGCGCATCGACACGGCGGTGGTGTGGGTCGACGCGCGCACCTGGGCCCGCAAGTCGCCGAAGCCGTCCGCGCCCGACGGCGTCGCGCTGCGCCTGGCCCGCGCCGGCATCCCGCTGGCTCGCGTGCGGAAGGGCGACGACGTGCGCGGCGCGCTGGCCGCGGGGCGCGAGCACGGCGCGGAGCACCCGCACGCCGCCGAGGCCGAGGCGGCGCCGGCATGAGGGCGCCCTGGACGCGCGGCGACGGCGAGCGGCGGACGCGGCGCACCCGCGAGCCGGCGACCGCCGGCGACCTCGCGCTCGGCATCGCCCTCTACGCGATCTGCGCGACCTTCATGCTCTGGCACGCGCGCATCCTGGTGCGGCCGGAGCTGGCGGGGCGCGAGCTGATCGGCTGGGCCGCGCTCGCACTCCTGCCGGCGCTGATCGCCGCGCTCTGGACGCGCCGGCCCTGGTGGGGCTTCCCGCTGCTCGCGCTGCCGGTGCTGCTGATCGCCGTCGGCAACCAGACCGGGCACTGGCCGTTCCGCCCGCACCTGCTCGGCTACACGGGCTACTTCGCCAGGGTCTGGAGCGACCTCTCGGACGGCGGCCGCGCCTGGGTCTCCGTGACCCTGCCGTTCGACCCCGAGGTCGATCCCGAGCTGCGCATGGCGGTCACCTGCGCGCTGCTCGTGCTGATGGTGCTGGTCGCGGCGCGCGATCCTGGTCTGGCGCGCGCCGCTCCTGGCCGTGCTCGGCACGTTCGTCCCGTTCGCCGTCACCTCGACCGTCTTCCACGTCGGCGACGACGTGCTGCGCAGCACCATCATGCTCGGCATCGCGCTGCTCCTGATCGGGGCCGTCGACCGCCGCCGGCTGCGCTCGCGGCCGGGCCTGGCGATGGGCATCGGGGCCTCCGTCATCGTCGTCGCGCTCGCCGTCGCGGCCGTGCCGGGCGTCGCCAAGGGCGCCTACCTGCCGTGGCGCACGTGGGCGCAGGCGCCGGGCTCCGGCGTGAGCGTCAAGAGCTACGTCTGGGACCACACGTACGGCCCGCTGATCTGGCCCGAGGACACGACCGAGGTGCTGCGCATCCGCTCGCCGTACAAGACGTACTGGCGCGCGATCGTGCTGGAGGACTTCGACGGCATCGCCTGGCGCGCCAACCCGACCGAGGTCGGCACGAGCTCCGACGGCACCGTGCAGATCCCGGAGGACGAGCTCAGCGACGCCGTCCGCGACGCGCCGGCCTCCGACCGCTACGACGTGCGCGTCACCAACGTCGGGCTCGCCGACGTCGCAGCTCGTGACGCCCGGGCAGACCACCCAGGTGGCCGGCATCTCGCGGCGCGCCGGCGTCGTCCGCTACAGCGACACGGGCGTGCTCGAGTCCGAGAAGCCGATCCCCGCTGCGCTCGTCCTACGTCGCCGACGCGGTCAACCTCGACCCGACGCCGGAGGAGCTCAACGGCACCGGCGCCGACTATCCCGAGGCGGTCGTGGAGCGCGACCTGCAGGTGCGCAACGGCATCCAGTTCCCCGCCTACGGCAGCGAGGACCGCGACGCCGAGGTGCGCCAGATCCTGGCCCGCGAGTTCTTCGACCCGCGGCTGACCGACTGGTCGAAGGTCTACGACCAGGCGCTCGAGATCACGAAGGAGGCGACGACGCCGTACGAGGCCGTCGGTGGCCCTCGAGACGTACTTCCAGACCAACTTCAAGTACGACGAGACGGCCGACTACTCGACGGCGTCGAACGGCCCGCTGCCCGCCTTCTTCCTCGGCGACGGCAAGAACGGCTACTGCCAGATGTTCTCCGGCAGCATGGCCACGATCCTGCGCATGCTCGGCATCCCGGCGCGCGTCGCCGAGGGCTTCACGCCGGGCAAGCTCGATCCCCGCTCGCGGCCGCTTCGTGGTGACCGACCGCGACGCGCACGCCTGGGTCGAGGTCTACTTCCCGGGCTTCGGCTGGCTGCCCTTCGAGCCGACCCCGTCGCGCGCCCTCGACGCCCGCTTCTCCGGCACGTCGAGCGGCTTCGACGCCGCGGCACAGGCCGCCGCGGCCGGCTCCGCGCTGCTGGCCGACATCCTGCGCGAGCGCGGCACGCTCGGCCTCGACGGCGGCGGCGGCGGCGGCCGCGTCCCGTTCGAGGAGGGCGGCCAGCGGCCGAGCGGCATCGGCGGTCCCGCGGGCGTGCCCGGCGGTGCGATCGCGCCCGCGGCCGACGACGGCGGCTGGCGGCCCGGCACCGTCACGTACCTGATCCTGGCCGCCGTCGTGCTGTTCGTGCTGTTCCTGCTCGTGAAGCGCTTCCGCGCGCTGCTCGCCTACCTGCTGCGCGACCCGCACCGCATCGCGGCAGCCGTCCGCGGCGACCTGCAGGCGTGGGTGGTCGACCAGGGCATCGCCGACGGCGGCCGCGCGCTGACGCCCGAACGAGTTCGGCGAGATGCTGAAGCGCGAGTTCGCGGTCGACGCATCGACGTGGGCGCGCCACCACACCCGCGCCCGCTACGGCCCGGAGGACGGCGCGTACGACGCCGCGATCGCCGCGCGCACCGAGGCCCGCATGGTCAAGAAGCGCATCCGGGCCTCGCTCACGGCGGCCGAGCGCGTGCGCGGCGCGATCGACGTGCGCTCGCTCATCCCCTGACCCGCGCGCCGGCTCGGGGTCGCGCGTCGGGCCGCGGTAGCATGAGGTGATGGAGGACGGGGCGGACACCCGCGTCTACGAGCTCTACACGGCGGGGCGTGCGCACCTGGCCGCAGGGGAGTGGCTGCGCGCCATCCCGCCGCTCGAGGAGGCCCGCGACCTCGCGCCGGACAAGGGCTCGATCCGCGAGGCGCTCGGCGTCGCGTACCTGCGCGCCCGCCGCCACGCGGACGCCGAGCGGGAGATCGCCGGTCGCCGTCGACCTCGCGCCGAACGACCACTACGCGTACTACCTGCTGGGCCGCGCGCAGCAGGCCCTGGGCCGCATCTCGCTGGCCCGCGGCTCGTACAAGATGGCGGTCTGGCTGCGGCCGAACTCCGAGGACTACCGCCAGGCCCTGCGCGACCTGCCGGCGGCGTAGCGTCGTCTAGCGCGGCGCCTCGCCCAGCCGCTCGCGCATCACCGCGACGGCCTGCGGGCTCTCGTCCATCAGGACGTAGCGCCGGCCCGCCGCCCGCGCCACGGCGCCGAGGGTGCCGCGAGCCGGCGAAGGGGTCGAGGCACCAGTCGCCGGGCCGCGTCGAGGCGAGCACCATGCGCCGCACGATGCCCTCCGGCTTCTGCGTCGGGTAGCCGGTCTTCTCGCGCCCGGCCGTGGGCACGATCGTGTGCCACCAGACGTCGGTCGGCAGCTTGCCGCGCGCCGCCTTCTCCGGCGTGACGAGGCCGGGCGCCATGTACGGCTCGCGGTCGACCTCCGCGGCGTCGAAGTGGTAGCGCTCGGGGTCGCGCACGTAGACGAGGATCGTGTCGTGCTTGGCCGGCCAGCGACGGCGGGTGCGCGCACCGTAGTCGTAGGCCCAGACCAGCTCGTTGAGGAAGCACTCGCGGCCGAAGACCTCGTCCAGCACGAGCTTCACGTAGTGCGCCTCGCGGTAGTCGAGGTGCAGGTAGAGCGTGCCGTCGGGGGCCAGCACGCGGCGCAATTGCACCAGGCGCGGCTCGAGCCAGGCCAGGTAGTCGGCGAACGTGTCGCGGTACGACGACTCCGCGAGCAGCCGCGTGCTGTAGCGCCGGCCGCCGAAGCCGACGCGCGTGCCCTGGCCGTCCGCCGCGTCTCGAGGGTCCTGCGGCGCCGGTCGCGGCCCGTGTTGAAGGGCGGGTCGGCGTAGACCATCGTGAACGAGCAGTCGGGCAGGCTCGGCAGCAGCTCGAGGTTGTCGCCGAGCAGGATCGCGTCGCCGTCGCTGGTGTCCACGGAGCGGATTGTGCTACCTTACCTCCTGACTGATTCGTCAGTCAGGAGGAATCGTTGGATCGCCGCACCGAGATTCTGGAGGCCACCTGCCGGGTCATCGCCCGGGACGGCGCCCACGGCCTGCGCATGGCCGACGTCGCCCGCGAGGCGGGGGTCTCCAACGCGCTCGTGCACTACTACGTGCCGACGCGGCAGGAGCTCCTGGCCGAGGCGTTCGACTTCGCGAACGACCGCGCCGAGCAGGAGCTGCAGGACCGGCTCGACCCCGAGCGCCACCGCGGTCGAGCGGCTCGCCGCGGCGCTCGCGCTGGAGTTCGAGGACGGCCACGTCGTCCGCGAGAGCTGGGCGCTGTGGAACGAGCTCTGGTCGGCCGCCCTGCACGACCCGTCGCTGCGCCCGCGCGTGGAGCGGGCCTACCGGCGCTGGCTCGCGGCGATCGAGGCGCTGGTGCGCGAGGCGGGCACCGCGTCCGACCCGGTGGCCACGACGGAGCGCCTCGCAGCGCTCGTCGACGGCCTCGGCTCGAAGGTCCTCGTCGGCATCCTGAGCGGCGAGCGTGCGGGCGAGCTCCTGCGCGCCGCGATCGACCAGGAGCTCGGCGTCACGAGCATGGAGGTGGCACGGTGAGCGTCAACGTTGCGAAGCGACTTGTACGCGGTCGCGAGGGCCGTGGCATCATCGAGCGAAGCGAGGCCACGGCGTGAGCGCGGTCGAGCAGGAGCCGGCGGCGACGGAGTCGGCGGCGCCGGCGGCGCAGCGCTACACGCTGCCGGCGCGCGCGTACACCGACCCCGCGATCCTGGAGCGCGAGCGGCGCGAGGTCTTCGCGCGGGCCTGGACGATGGCCTGCCACGTCTCGCACGTCGCCGAGCCGGGGCAGTTCGCGACGACGTCGATCGCCGGCGAGCCCGTCGCCGTGCTGCGCGACAACGACGGCCAGCTGCGGGCGCTGTCGAACGTCTGCCGCCACCGCGCGATGAAGATCCTGAGCGGGAAGGGCGAGTGCCCCAAGGTGCTGCGCTGCCCCTACCACGGCTGGACGTACCGCCAGGACGGGCAGCTCGCCGCCGTCCCGGAGGCCCGCGGCTTCCCGGCGCTCGACCGCGAGGCCGTGCGCCTGCCGAGCTTCCGCGTGGAGGAGCGCGCCGGGTCTGGTGTGGGTCTGCCTCTCCGACGAGACGGAGCCGCTCGACGAGTTCCTGGGCGAGCTCGGGCCGCGCCTCGACAGCCTCGGCATCGCCAACCTCGTGCCGCTCGAGAAGGAGTACGTCACCGAGTACGCGCACAACTGGAAGGTCGTCGCGGACAACTACCTCGAGGGCTACCACATCCCCGTCGGCCACCCCGGCCTGCTGCGCCTGCTCGACTACAAGCGCTACGTCGCGACCGTGGCCCGGCGCGGCGCTGGATCGACGGCCCGTTCCGCGACAAGGCGTCCAACGACCGCCGCGAGCGCCTCTACCAGCGCCTGCTGCGGCCGATGCCCGGGCTTCCCCGAGGAGCTGAAGCGCGCCTGGACGTACGTGCACGTCTGGCCGGCGCAGATGATCGACGTCTACCCGGACATGATGGACACCTGGCGCATCGAGCCGGCCGGCGCGGACGTGCGGCGGACGCGGACGACGTCGATGGTCATGCGCCACCCCGACGAGGGCGTGCGCGATCGCCTCGTGCGCAACCTCAACTGGAAGATCAACGGCCTCGTGATGGACGAGGACGTCGAGCTGTGCGACGGCGTGCAGGAGGGGCTCGAGGCCCTGACGTACGAGCGCGGCGTGCTGAACGCCACCGAGAACGCGGTCGCGAACTTCCACGACCTGCTGCGCGAGGCCGTGCCCGGCATCGACGACGCGTGACCCATCTGCACGGCTCGCCGTTCCGCGCCCGACCGCGAGCGGGCCGAGCGGTGGCGCTTCCTGACCCCCGAGATGGAGCGGCTGGCGCCCGGGCTGCTGGCCGCGCTGGCGCCGTCCGCCGGCGAGCGCACCACGGTCGACGCGGAGGAGGCGCGGCTCGACGCGCTGGTCCGCTCCGGCACGCCGGCCGAGTGGTTCGCGGAGCTCCGCCGGTGCCGTACGCTGCTCGAGGCGGCGGCGCGGGGCGGGGCCGCCGACGCCGCTCGTCCGCCGCTTCGCGCTGGTGCTGCTGGAGCAGTACCTGCTCGCCCCGTCCGTCGTCGACCCGGTGCCCGCCGAAGACGACGAGCTCGCCCGGCTCCGCTCGCTCGCCCGCGCCACCACCCCGACACCCGCCGCCTCCAGCGCATGACCGACACCGCCGCTGCGCCGACCGCCGTGCGAGCTGCGCACGGACGTCGGCGGCTTCCTGGAGGCGCGCTCGTTCGCGGTGCTCGGCGCCTCCGAGCGCTGGGCGACGGCCGAAGCTGACCAGGAACCTGCTGGCCGGCGGCGGGCGCGTCGTCGGCGTGCATCCGGTCAGGCGCCAGGTCGGCGAGCTCGCGTGCGTGCCGCGGCTGGCCGAGGCCGACGTCCGGCCCGACGTCGCGGTCTGCATGCCGGGCGCGGCGAACGTCGTCGCCGCCATCGAGGACGCGCTGGCCGCCGGCGCCCGGCGCTTCGTCGTGCCCGGCCTGGGCATCGAGTCCGGCCCCGAGGGCGAGCCCGTGCGCGCGCGCCTGGCGGAGCTGCTGCTGGCCCACGACGCCGCCCTCGTCGGCCCCAACTGCATGGGCTACGCGGTGCCCGGCGCGCCGTCGCCCTGGATCGGCACGGTGCTCGACAGCATGCGGCGCGGGCGCCGTCGGCACGCTCGTGCAGTCGGGCTCCATCGGCGAGGCGCTCGTCTCCATGGGGCCGCGGGTGGGGCTGCGGGCCATCGTCTCGGGCGGCAACGAGCCGGTGCGCGACGCCGCCGACTGGACCGCCTTCTACGCCGACGACCCGGAGACGCGCGCGATCGGCCTGTTCCTCGAGGCCGTGCGCCGCCCGGCCGCGTTCGAGGCCGCCCTGGCCCGCGCAGCCGAGGCGGGCAAGCCGGTCGTCGTGCTGAAGGTCGGCCGCTCCGAGGCCGCGGCCCGCAACGCGCTCGCGCACTCCGGCGCCATCGTCGGCTCCGACCGCGCCTTCGACGCCCTCTGCCACGCGTACGGCGCCGTGCGGGTGCAGGACTACGCCGACTGGCTGGAGCACCTGGAGGCCTTCGGCTGCGGCCGCGCGGCCGGCCGGCACCCGCCTCGTCGGCCTCACCAACTCCGGCGGCGAGGGCGAGCTCATGGCCGACCTGGCGGAGGCCGCCGGCATCCCGTTCGCGCCGCTGCCGGACGACCTCGCGGCGGCACTCGACGACGCGTTCCCCTTCCACGGCCCCGGCAACCCCATCGACTACTGGGCGGTCGCCGAGCACGAGGAGATCGTCCCGGGCGCCGTCGGCCTGTGCGCGCGCCATCCCGAGATCGACGGCGTGCTCCTCAACGTCGACCAGAGCTGGCGCTTCGAGGACGGCGAGCGCGACGGGTCGACGCTCGACGCCGGCTTCCTGGCAGCGGCGCTCCGCGAGACGGGCACGTTCTGCGCGCTCGTCTCGACGGCGACCTCCGACGCCCAGGACGACGTGCTGGAGATCGCCGCCGAGGCGGGCTTCCCGGTGCTGGTCGGCGCGGGCCAGGCGCTGCGGGCCGTCGCTGCGCTCGCTCGCTGGTCGCCCCGCGGCCGGCCCGTGCCCGAGCCCGCCGAGCCGGTCGACGCGCCCGAGCTCGCCGGCGCCCGCGGTGCCCTGCCGGAGCGGGAGTCCAAGGCGATCCTGCTGCGCTACGGCGTGGCCGGCACCCGCGAGGAGCGCGTGGCGGGCCCGGACGAGGCGGTCGCGGCCGCGCGTCGCCTCGGCCATCCGGTCGTGGTGAAGGCCGACGGGCCGGCGCACAAGGAGCGCGTCGGCGGCGTCGTGCTCGGCTGCGGCGACGACGCCGCGGTGCGCGCCGCCGCCGAGCGCATCGGCGGGCCGGTGCTGGTGGCGGAGGAGCTGCGCGGCGGCGTCGAGGTGCTGGCCGGCCTGGTGCGCGACCCGCAGGTCGGGCCGCTCGTGGTCTGCGGCGTCGGCGGCGCCTGGGCCGAGCCGCTCGCGGGCGAGGCGCGCGCCGCGCTGGCGCCGCTGCCGCACGCGGAGGCGGTCGCCCTGGTGCGACGCGTCGGCCCGCTCGCGGCGCGCCTGGACGACGCGGGCGTCGAGGCGGTGGCAGCGGTCCTCGTCGCCCTCGGCCGCGCCGCGCACGACCACCCGGCGATCGCGGAGATCGACGTCAACCCCCTGCGCGTGGAGGGCGGTCGTGCCGTCGCCCTGGACGCGCTCGTC
The DNA here is from genome assembly GCA_963767885.1 of uncultured Actinomycetota bacterium. GTDB lineage: Bacteria > Actinomycetota > Thermoleophilia > Gaiellales > F1-60-MAGs149 > CAVYFW01. The sequence continues at coordinate 689,103 of CAVYFW010000005.1, read as the reverse complement.
GTCGCGGATCAGGAGCCGAGATGACCGACGTGGTGCTGTACGAGCGGCGCGGCCCGACCGCGTGGATCACGCTCAACCGGCCCGAGAAGCTGAACGCCCTGAACGACGCCGTCGTGCGCGGCCTCGAGGACGCCGTGGCCCGCGCGGCCGCCGACGACGACGTGCGAGTCGTGGTGCTGACGGGTGCCGGGCGCGCGTTCTCGGCGGGCTACGACCTGTCGGCGGAGGCGGACGAGACGGGGCTCGACACGGCCGCCAAGTGGCGCGAGCTGCTGCGCAAGGACGTCGAGATGACGATGCGCATCTGGTCGCTGCCCAAGCCCACCATCGCCGCCGTGCGCGGCTGGTGCCTGGCCGGCGGGATGGAGGTCGCGATGGCCTGCGACCTGCTGATCTGCACCGAGGACGCGCGCTTCGGCGAGCCCGAGATCCGCTACGGCTCGGGGCCCGTGACGCTGCTCATGCCCTTCGTGCTGGGCGAGCGGCGCACGCGCGAGCTGCTCCTGACGGGCGACACCATCGACGCGCCGACGGCGCTGCAATGGGGACTCGCGAACCGCGTCGTCGCCGCGGACGAGCTGGACGCCGAGGTCGACCGCTTCGCGGCCCGCATCGCGCCGACCCCGCTCGAGGTGCTGCGGCTGACGAAGGTCGCGCTCAACCGGGCCACGCGCGCGATGGGGCTGCTCGAGGCGGTGGAGGCGAACCTCGACCTCTCGGCGCTGCTCAACGCGGCCAACACGCCGGAGCAGCAGGAGTTCGATCGGACGGTGCGCGAGGAGGGGCTGAAGGCCGCCCTCGCCTGGCGCGACCGGCGGTACGGGGAGATCCTGAGCTCCCTGGGGCGCAAGGAGGACGAGTAGATGGACTTCGCGCTGACGGAGGCGCAGGCGGACCTGCGCCGGCGCGCCGCGCGCTGGGTCGACGAGGTGCTGATCCCGCTCGAGGTGGACGTCGAGCGGGCGCGGCGGCGTCGTGCCGCCGGCGGCCATCGCGGAGATCCGGCGGACGCAGCGCGAGCTGGGCCTCGCCGGCGGCAATCACGCCCGGGAGCACGGCGGCCAGGAGCTGGACGATGATGGAGCACGTCATCTGCCACGAGGAGCTCGGCCGCAACACGAACGGCGTGTGGTGGGTCGGGACGGGCGCCTACAACGTGCTGAGCCTCGGCTCGCCGGAGCAGATCGAGCGCTACCTCAAGCCGACGCTGGCCGGCGACCGCGCCGACGCGTACGCGGTCACCGAGCGGGACGCCGGCTCGGACGCCGCCGGGATCGAGGGGACGGCGGAGCGCACCGCAGGCGGCTACCGCATCCGCGCCGAGAAGTGGTTCGTCACCAACGGGCGGCAGGCCGACTACTTCATCGTCGTCGTCAACGTCGTCGACGGCGACGAGCGGCTGCCGACGCTGTTCCTCGTCGACCGCGACACGCCCGGCATCACGGTGCTGGACGACCCCGGTTCAGCCACAACTACCCGGACGGCCACCCGACCATCGCGTTCGACTGCGAGGTGCCGGAGACGGCGGTGCTGGGCGGGCCCGACGCGGTGGGGCAGGGCGGCGAGCAGCAGAACGCGTGGTTCATCGAGGAGCGCATCCACATCGCGGCTCGCTGCGTCGGCGCCATGCGTCGGCTGCTGGACGAGACGACGGCGTGGGCGACCGAGCGCCGGCAGTTCGGCCAGCCGATCATGGACTTCCAGGGCGTCAGCTTCCCGCTCGTGGACTCGACCGCCGACTGCGTCGCCGCGCGCCTGCATGACCTACCAGTGCGCGCAGATGTTCGACGACGGCGCGCCCCTCAAGCTGGTGCACGCCCGCGCGGCGATGGCCAAGCTGTTCGCGTCGGAGGCCGCCAACCGCTGCGCCGACCGCTGCGTGCAGGTGCTCGGCGGGCGCGGCTACATGCGCACCTCGATGCCGGAGCGGTTCTGGCGCGAGCTCCGCGTCGACCGCATCTGGGAGGGCACGAGCGAGATCCAGCGGCTGATCGTCGCCAACGGCATGGTCAAGCGCGGGGTCGAGCGCGTGCTGTCGGTCGAGACGGCGCCCGGCGCGCTGGCCGGCCCGTGAGGACCTCGCGCCGCTCTTCCGCCCCCGCTCGATCGCGCTGGTGGGGGCGTCGAGCGACCCGATGAAGTGGGGCGGCTGGTTCGCCAGGAGCCTCGACGACCAGCCCAACGCGCCGGCGCTGCACTTCGTGGCGCGGCGGGGCGGTGAGATCCTGGGCCGGCAGGCAGTCACCAGCCTGCGCGAGCTCGAGCACGGCGCTCGACCTCGCCATCCTCACGATCCCCGCGGGCGCGGTGCCGGAGGCCGTGGACGACGCGCTGGCGGTCGGCGCGCGCGCCATCGTGGTCATCGCGGCGGGCTTCGGCGAGGGCGGGGCGGACGGGCGAGCGGCGCCAGCGCGAGCTGGTCGAGCGCGTGCGCGCGGCCGGCGCGGTGATGGTCGGCCCCAACTGCCTGGGCCTGTTCGACGCGGCGGGCGGCGTCAACGCGACGGGCGGCGCGCACACCGCGGGCCCGCTGGCGCTGGCGTCGCAGAGCGGCAACCTCGCGCTCGAGGTGGGCGGGCATGCTGGAGGCGGAGGGCCTCGGCTTCAGCCGCTTCGTCTCCGTCGGCAACCAGGCCGACATCACCCTCACCGACGTGCTGGCGAGCTGCGTCGAGGACGACGACTCGCGCGTGGTGGCCTGCTACCTGGAGGACCCGGTCGACGGGCGCGCCTTCGTCGCCGCCCTGCGCTCGCTGGCCGAGGCCGGCAAGCCGGCGCTGGTGCTGCCGGGCGGCCGCTCCGAGCTCGGCTCCGCCGCCGCCCGCTCGCACACCGGCGCCCTCGCGGGGTCGGCGCGGGTCACCGCCGCGGCGGTGCGCGACGCGGGCGGCATCGTCGTCCGCACGCCGGCCGAGATCGTGGAGCGGGCCAAGGCGCTGCTCGCCCCGACGCGCCTGCGCGGCCGGCGCATCGCCGTGCTCGCCGACGGCGGCGGCCACGGCGTCGTCGCCACCGACCTGCTGACGGACGCGGGCCTCGAGCTCGCCGTGCTGCAGCCGTCCACCGCCGAGCGGCTCGCGCCCGAGCTGCCGAACTCGCGGCCGACCAACCCGGTCGACATGGCCGGCGCGGGGGAGATGGACGTGACGTCGTTCGGCCGCCTGGCGCGCGTGCTGGTCGAGGCGGACGAGGTCGACGGCGTCCTCTGCACCGGCTACTTCGGCGGCTACGCGATCTACTCCGACGAGGCCGCGCAGCTCGAGGTGGGGACGGCGCACGAGATCGCCGACGGCTCCGAGGCGACGGGCAAGCCGATCCTGCGTGCACTCCATGAACGTGCCGGCCCGCTACCCGCGCGATCCTGGCCCTGGCCGAGCGCCGCATCGCCGCGTACCGCCGCATCGAGGACGCCATCCTCGGCCTCGACAGCGTGCAATTGCACGTCCCGGCGCCGGCGGCTGCCCCTCGGCGCCTCGACCTGCCGGCGCTCGGCCCGGCGCCGGCGTACCCCGAGGCGCGCGCGCTGCTGGCCGCCTGCGGCATCGCGTTCCCGGACGGCGGCCTGGCCCGCGACGACGCCGAGGTCGAGGCGATCGCGGCCCGGCTCGGCGGCCGCGGTGGCGCTCAAGGCCGTCAGCGCCGACCTGCTGCACAAGACCGACGCGGGCGGCGTCGCGCTCGGCCTGGCGACGCCGGCGGCGGCGGTCGAGGGCGCGGCGGCCCTGCGCGCGCGCGTCGCGGCGGCGCGGCCCGACCTGGCGCTCGACGGCGTGTGGGTCGAGCGCATGGCGGCCCCCGGCGGGGTCGACCTCGTGCTCGGCGCGCACCGCGATCCCGCGTTCGGGCCGGTGGTGCTGGTGGGCGTCGGCGGCATCTTCGTGGAGACGCTCGACGACGCGGTGCTGGCGCTCGCGCCGGTCGACCCCGGGCACCTGGCGTCGCTCCTGCCGACCCTGCGCGCGTGGCCGCTGCTGCAGGGCGCGCGCGGCGCCGAGCCCGTCGACGTCATGGCGGTGGCCCGCGCGGCGGCGGCGGTCGGCGACCTGCTGGTGGCGTCGCCGGGCCTGGCGGAGGTCGAGGTGAACCCGGCGCGGGCGACGGCGGCGGGCGTGCTGGCGCTCGACGCGCGGGTGGTGCCGGCGGGCTGACGCGCGGCTACGCGGGGTCGCGCACCAGCTCCATCGTGGAGCAGTGGATGCCGCCGCCGCCCTTCTGGATCTCGTCGTAGGGGATGGTCACCACGTCGATGCCGCGGGCCTCGAGCAGCTCGGCGGTGCGCGGGTAGCCCTCGCACATCAGCACGCGGCCGGGGCGCAGCACGAGCGAGTTGATCGCCCACTCCTCGCCGGGCGGGCAGTGCAGGAGCTCGTAGCCGAGCGCGCTCAGGCGGTCGAGGAACCAGTAGGGCAGGCCGGGCGCGTCGACGAGCGCGAGCTCCGGCGAGACGAGGCCGAGGTGGCCGTCGATGTGGATCGAGTAGCCGCCGAGCGGCACGACGATCAGCTCGATGCCGACCCGCCGCAGCACCTCGTCGAGCTGCCGCGCGCCCTCGTCGTTGCAGCGGATGGACGTGCCGTAGGCGGCCACGCCCGGCCGCAGCTTGGCGAAGCTGCCGCCCTCGACGAGGCCCGTGCCGGTGATGGTGGCCAGGATCGGCATGCCGGCGGCGGCGACGGCCTGCGTGACGAGCCGCTCCTCGCCGCGGCGCATCGCCGGCGCCATGCGGCCGATGACCGCCCCGCCCGGCACCGTCAGCAGCGGGTCGCGGGTGTAGATCGGGCGCGTCAGGTGCGGGGGCCCCTCGCCGTCGACGTGCACGACCTCGACGCCCTCGGCCTCGAGCGCCGCCACGAGCCCGGCGTGCTGCGCGCGCACGGTCGCCAGGTCGGGCGGCTCCTTCGACTCCCAGTACCACTGGCCGGCCGGGTCGACGAGGGCCTGCGCCCGCTCGTCCCAGCAGTCGGCGCGCACGACCCGCCACTCGTCGCGCGGCGCCCGCACCAGCACGCTGCGCAGCGGGCCGACCTCGTCGACGGCGCCCCACGCGCGGCCCCACACGCGGGCCTGCTCGCCGGGGTCGTCGAAGGGCGGCTCGGGCTCGGCGGGGCAGAGCGAGAGGTGGTAGCCGTACGGGTACGGCGCGACGTCGGCCATGGCGGGGACGGTACGGCGGCGGCGCTTCCCGCGCTGGCGAGCGCGCGCCGCGCGCTCGCGTGCCAGCTCTCGGCGGTGCCGCTCCCACGAGTCGGGCAGGCCGTCGAGTTCCCGGGTGAGGGCCTCCGGGGTCGACGGGGTCTGGTTCGTGATGCTGTCGTGGATGACGTTGCTGATCGCCGCCATGAGCATGTGGAGCACCTCGTCGCGCTCGTAGCCGAGGGCGAGGAGGCGCGATGCGGTCGCCCACGTCTCGGGCGGGTCGCCCGTCCAGAGCTGTGTCTGCGCGATCTCGTGGAACGCGAGGTGCAGCCGCGGATTCATGGGGCCGACGGGGCCGGCGACGGTCTCGCGACCCTCGTCGATCGCCGACGCGAGCTCGGGATGCTCGGCACGGACGAGGATGGCGCGATCGTCCTCCTCGTCGGGATCGAGCAGCGCGAGGTCGATGCCATCCCACTCGCCTTCACGGAGCGGGAACGCGAACCGGCGGCGTGCCTCGTCGTCGTCCATCCGGCCGAGCGTAGTCCGTGGCGCTCGCCAGCCGCGCGAGCCGTGCCGTGCGGCGGTCGAGCATCCATCCGGTGCGACGCCGCTGGCGGCGGCCCGAGGCGCCGGGTGGGCGGGACGTCGGCACCTACGTCGATGCGCACGTCAGCTTCGGATTTGCAGGTACTTCGTTCGGACAATTCACGCGGCCGCGGCCCGCCGATTTGCGCGGGTCCGCGCGAGAGCCGTGCGGTGCGTGCGCGAAGTCGTGCGGCTGGCGGCCGGGGCGGACAATCACGCGGCGCGGCCCGCCGATTTGCGCGGGTCCGCGCGAGAGCCGTGCGGTGCGTGCCGAAGTCGTGCGGCTGGCGGCCGGGGCGGACAATCACGCGGCGCGGCCCGCCGATTTGCGCGGGTCCGCGCGAGAGCCGTGCGGTGCGTGCCGAAGTCGTGAGACCGGCGACGGCCGGTCGTCCGCGCGCCGGCGCGCGTCAAGCGCCGCCGTGAGCGGTCAGCCGGAGCGGCCCGCGCCCAGCGCGGCGGTCACGTCGTCCAGCAGCTCGGGCAGCGCCCCGGGCTCCGTTGCGGCGGCGACGTAGCCGTCCGGGCGCAGCACGACGGCCGACTCGACGCCGGCGCTCGGCACGACGTCGACGGCGGTCGCCGCGGCGTCCGTGCTCGGCGCCACCCACTGCGGCACGACGGCGTGCAGGCGCGGGCCGTGCGTGTCGGCGGGCGGCACGACGCCGCTCCAGCGCCGGCCGCCGCCCGGCAGGCGGCCCCAGGCCGGGTGGTAGGCGACCGAGAGCTGCGACAGGTCGCGTGCGATGCGCCGCCGGAACGCCGGCACGCGGCCCGCGGCGAGCAGCGCCATGTTGCGCGCGTGCTGGGCGAGCGGCGAGCGGGTCGTCGCCATCCGCGTCAGACGGTCGGTCTGCCGGACGACCTGCGCCGCGACCGGGCGCCGCTCCAGCTCGTAGGAGTCGAGCAGCTCCTCGCCGCCCTCGCCGCGCACGGCCAGCGCGAGCTTCCAGGCGAGGTTCACGGCGTCCTGCAGGCCGGTGTTCATGCCCTGGCCGCCGGCCGGGCTGTGCACGTGCGCGGCGTCGCCGGCCAGGAAGGCGCGGCCGAGGCGGAAGCGGTCGGCGATGCGGTGGGCGATGCGGAACTCCGACGCCCACAGCACCTCCTCGACGCGGGCGCGGTGCCGGCGCGGGCCGCGGCGCTCCAGGATCGCCTGCAGCTCGGCACGCCCCGGCGGCCCGGCGCCCTCGCGTACCGTCGCGACGACGCGCCAGACGTCGTCCGGGAGCGGCGCCACCACGGCGAGGCCGGCGCCCGACAGGAACAGCTGCAGCTCGCCGCGCGGCAGCGGCCACTGCATGCGGACGTCGGCGAGCGCGAAGTCCTGGTTGTACGCGGCGCCGTGGAAGCCGATGCCGAGCGCCGCCCGTACCGCGCTGTGGGCGCCGTCGCAGCCGACCAGGAAGCGCGCGTGGATGGTGGTGCCGCCGGCCGGTCCGCCGGTCCGCACCGTCACGCCGTCGCCGCCGGCGTGCAGGCCGAGGCTCGAGACCTCGTGGCCGCGCAGCGGCTCCACCCCGCGCGCTCGCAGGGCCGCCAGCAGCACGGCCTCGGTCGCGCTCTGCGGCACCATCAGCACGAACGGGTAGCGCGACGGCAGCGCGGTGAAGTCGATGGCGAGGAGCCGCCGGTCGCCGTCGCGCACCGCCGCGCGCGGGACGACGACGCCCGCGCCGGCGAGGCTCGCAGCCAGCCCGATCGTCTCCAGCACCTCGAGCGAGCGCGCGTGCACCGCGACCGCCCGCGACTCGGCGCTCGCCTCCTCGCGCCGCTCGAGCACGACGACGTCCGTGCCGTAGGCCCGGAGGGCGTTCGCGAGCGCAAGCCCGGTCGGACCCGCGCCGACCACGATCACGTCGGTCTGCAGCGAGGTCATGGACCGCAGGACGGTAGCCGACGCCTCGGATGGCCGAACCCCGATCGCGTGATGCAACGTCCACCGCGGACGGCACTAGGGTGAGGGAATGCAACGCTTCCTCGCGCCCATCGTGACGCTCGCGGCCTGCGCCGTTCTCTGCACCCCGGCGGTCGCGTCGGACACGACGTGGACGCGGGTATCGACGGTCAACGCGGCGAACGTCGACAACGAGCTGCACATGGTGCTGGTCGGCCCGCGCGTGGTGGGGGCCTGGGAGCTGAACACGATCTCCGGCTACAGCCCCGAGATCATCGCCTTCGACCCGACGCCCACGCGGGACGCGGCGAACCTCGTGACCGCCTCGCAGCCGCCCGCCGCCGACCTGTGGGCGTTCCAGTACCTGACGCTCGTGCCGGACGCGGCGGGCAACCCGCTGCTGGTGGTGCACGGCACGAAGACTGGCGCCACGGGCGACCCGACCACGGGCACCTCCAGCTTCGCGGTCAACCCCGCCGACGGCACCCTCGGCCCGCAGGTCGTGCACGGGACGTCGCTGACGAACGGCGGCGACTTCGCCGCCATCCCGCTGGCGGGCGGGCAGCTCGTGTGGGCGTACAAGTTCACGTCGGCCTCGCTGTGGCTGGGCCGGCCCGGCGCCGAGGAGTTCCTCGACCTCACCGGTGGCGCCACCCCGCTGGTGCCCGGCGGCGAGGCGTTCCGTCCGGCCTTCGGGCGCGACGCGATGGGCCGCTACTGGCTCGCGCTCTACTCCAATGCGCCGGGCGCGACGGGCCTCTGGCTGGGGCAGCTCGACCCGGCGACGGGCGCGCCGCTCGGGCCGCTGGCGAAGGCGCCCGGCAGCGAGCTCGCGGCGAACAACCGCATCGACCAGACGACGCTGGCCTGCGCTGCGGCCTGCCGGCTGGTCTACCAGGGCACGGCGGCGAGCGGCGAGACGGACGGCCGCCTGCTGAGCTGGACGGTGGGCGAGGCGTCGCCGGTCGTGATCACGTCGGGCCTCACGCACACCGAGTACTGGACGGCTGCCTACCGCACCGACGGTCGCCTGTGGGTGGCCTGGGACGGGCCGATCGCGGAGGGCGGCAACGCCTTCTTCGCCAAGCTCGGCGACGCCAACGGGGCGGGCGGCGGCGTGCTCAGCGCGGGCCGGCCGCCGGCGGACGCGACGGGCGGGGCGTCCAGCCTCTCCGGCATCGCGGTGGGGCAGAACGTCGTGCTCGCCGCGATGTGGGCGATCGCCGGCAAGAGCGGCCAGTTCGTCAACCTGGTGGCGGAGCCGCCGCCCATCGCCGACGGCGTCCCGGATCCGAAGATCGTCACCTCGCCGGGCGGCCGCATCGTCGCCCCCGGCCGCGTCGGCGCCGACGAGGTCGCGAAGGGCTGCGCGCCGGTCCGCGCCGTCGCCGACAAGCCCGCCCGCATCTGGGCGCGCATCTGGACCGGGCGCGTGCGGAACACGGGCGCGCCGCTGTCGGCCAGGGTGCTGATGAAGTTCACCAGGCCGGGCGCCAAGAAGGCCTGCCTGAAGATCCCGAAGCGCGCGAAGGGCTTCTACGTCGGCAAGCCGTTCCGCATCGTCTTCGAGGTCCGCACGGGCGCGGTCGCGAAGCCGATCGAGCGGACGCGACCGCCGTGGAAGACGCAGCCGTCGCTCGCGATCGACGGGTAGGCAGTCGCGACCCGTCGGGCCGACGGGTGCGCCATTCAGCGCACCGGGAACAGCGACCCAGGGGGCAGGCCGAGCGCGCTCCCGACGAGCAGCCTGAGGCGGGCCTTGTGGCCCGCGAGCGCGCCGGCCGTGAGCGCGCCCCGCTCGATCAGGTCCGTCTCGGAGCCCTCCATCCGGTACGTCCGCTCGAGGTTCGGTCCGGCGACGCCGCGGGTCGCGATCACGACCGCGATGCCCGCTGCCAGGGCGTCGTCCAGGGCCGGCAGGAGCGACAGCGGGAGGTGGCCGCCACCGAACCCTTCCAGCACGATGCCGTCGGGCTGCTTCGCGATCGCCGTCCGCAGCAGGCTGTCGTCGATGCCCGCCGCGACGCGGATGAGCTCGACCGAGTGCCCGTCGAGCGACTCGGGCCGGCCCAGGTAGTCCGTCCAGAGCGGGCGGAACCACAGGTCGACGCGACCCTCGACGATCTCTCCGAGCGGGCCGGCGCCGGGGGAGGCGAAGGTGGAGGGGCGGCTCGTGTGCGTCTTCGTTGCGAAGCGCGCGGCATGCACCTCGTCGTTCAGCACGACGAGCGGTCCCAGCGCAGCCGTCTCCTGGGTCGCCGCCACCCGGCAGGCGGCGAGGAGGTTGGCGGCTCCGTCGGGGCTCGGCAGCGTCGGGTTCCGCAGCGCTCCGGTGAGGACGACGCTGTGATCTCGCGGAAGCATCAGGGCGAGCGCGTACGCCGTCTCCTCGATCGTGTCCGTCCCGTGGGTGATGACGACGGCGTCGCAGCCGTCCGCGAACGCCTGCTCCGCCTCCCGTGCCAGCGCGAGCATGTGCTCGACCGTGACCGCGTAGCTCGCGATCGTCGCGAAGTCCCGCGGCTCGATCTCGGCCAGCTCCTGCAGCTGCGGGACGCTGGCGAGGACCTCCGCGGCCGTCAGGGCCGGGCGCGCCTCGGTGGTGCCCGGGACGGCCGCGCCCGCAATCGTTCCGCCGAAGCCGAGGTAGCGGATCCGCGCCCGACGACTCTCTCGCATCGCGATCTGGCTCCGGGCTCGTTACTCGGGCGCCGGGAAGCTCGCTCGCCAGTGCTCCGCGATGTCGATCCCACGGCAGAGCCAGACGTCGTCGTGGCTCGTCACGTGGTCGACGAACCGCTCGAGTGCACGGAAGCGCCCGGGACGACCGACGAGACGCGAGTGGAGACCGATCGCCATCAGCTTCGGCGTCCGCTCGCCCTCCGCGTACAGCACGTCGAAGGCATCGCGGGCGTACTCGAAGAACGGCGCGCCCCAGTCGAACCCCGGTGCGGTGGTGAAGCGGTGATCGTTGACGTCCGCGGTGTACGGGATCAGCAACAGCGGCCTGCCCGACTCGACCACCCAGTACGGGAGCTCGTCCGCGTAGGAGTCCTGGCTGTAGACGAAGCCGCCCTCCTCGGCGACCAGGCGCACGGTGTTCTCGCTGCGCCTGCCCAGGAAGTGCCCCAGCGGGCGCGAGCCGACGACCCGTTCGTGGATCTCGATCACCTTGCGGATGTGCTCGCGCTCGGTCTCCTCCGGCATGCCGAAGTGGTCGATCCAGCGATAGCCGTGGCTCGCGATGTCCCAGTCGGCCTCGACCATCGCGGCCACCGCATCCGGATTGCGCTCGAGCGCCATGGCGACGCCGAAGACGGTGACCGGGATGTCCCGCCCTGCGAAGAGGCGGTGGAGGCGCCAGAAGCCGACCCGGCTGCCGTACTCGTACATCGACTCGATGGGCAGGTCGCGATGCCCGATGCGTGAGTTCACGAAGCCGAACTCGGTCAGGAGGGACTCGGACGAGTGATCGCCGTGGAGGATCGAGTTCTCCGCCCCCTCCTCGTAGTTGATGACGAACTCGACGGCGATGCGCGCGTTGCCGGGCCACTGCGCGTGCGGCGGAGTGCGGCCGTAGCCGGTCATGTCGCGGGGGTAGGGCTCGCTCACGGCTCCTCCAGGTCGATGGCTCGGTGCGTGCCGCCGCGCGGCCGTCCGGTCGTTCATATCGCATTCCGGCCGCGAAGGGTGTGCGGCCTCGAGAGGTGGCAGCTGCCGGCCCCTACGATTGCCGCATGCAGATCTCCGTGCCCGACGCGCCCTTCGAGTGGGCGAAGGGGCTCCCGTACAACCAGTCCGTCGTCGTGGGCGACCTCGTCTTCACCGCCGGCCAGGGCGGGTTCGGCGCCGACGGGGAGGTCGTCGACGGCGGCTTCGACGCACAGCTGCGGCAGACCTTCGCGAACCTCGACGCGGCGCTGCAGCAGGCCGGGTCGTCGCTCGACGGCATCGTCAAGCTGACCGCCTTCCTCGTGAACCCGGAGGACTACGCCGCCTGGCGCCGCGTCCGCGCCGAGTTCATCACCCCGCCCTACCCCGCGGGCACGGCCGTCTCGTCGGCGCTGCTCCTGCCCGGGATGCTGGTCGAGGTCGAGGCCGTCGCCGTCCGCGGCGCCACCCGCGCGTGAGCGCCCCGAACCCGTACCCGAACGTCCTGCGGCCGATCGAGCTCGGGCCGGTCGAGCTGCGCAACCGGGTGGTGTCGACGTCGCACCAGACGAGCCTCGTGCACGACCACGTGCCGACCGACGACCTCGTCGCCTACCAGGAGGCGCGGGCCCGCGGCGGCGTCGGCGCCGTCTTCCTCGAGGCGACCGCGGTGCACCCGACGGGCCTCCTGACGGCCCACACCATCGGCGGCTACCTGCCCGAGATCGTGCCCGCCTACCGCCGGCTCGGCGACGCCGTCCGCACGCACGGCGCGCGGCTCTTCCTGCAGCTCTTCCACGGCGGCCGCGAGCAGATCTCGTCGGCGCCGCGCGCGCCCGCCGTCGCGCCGTCCGCCGTGCCGACGCAGCGCTTCCACGTCGAGCCGCGAGCGCTCTCCCGGAGCGAGATCCGCGAGCTGGTCGACGGCTTCCGCGCCTGCGCCGTGCGCGGCCGCGAGGGCGGGGTGGACGGCATCGAGCTGTCCGCAGCCCACGCCTACCTGGCCGCGCAGTTCTTCGCGCCGCGCTCCAACCATCGCGACGACGGCTACAACGGCGCGCTCGACGCCCGCGTGCGCTTCTGCCGGGAGGTGCTGGAGGCGATCCGCGAGGGCGCCGGGCCCGACCTCGCCGTCGGCGTGCGCCTGTCCGCCGACGAGGCGTCGTTCTCCGGCCTCGACGTCGACGCGTGCGCCGAGATCGCCCGTGCGCTGACGGTCGACGGCCTGGTCGACTTCGTGGACGCCGCGCTCGGCGACTCCGCCACCTACTCCGGCTGCATCTGGATCGTGCCGCCGCCGCCGACCGGCCGCAACGCCATCGCGACCCCGGTGCAGAAGCTGCGCGCTGCGCTGCCGCCGGGCCTGCCGCTGCTGGCGACGACGCGGGTGGTCGACCTCGCGGACGCCGACCGCATCGTGGCCGAGGGCGCCGCCGACCTCGTCGGCATGACGCGCGCGCTCATCGCCGACCCGGAGCTCGTGGGCAAGGCCCTGCGCGGCGCCGAGGACGAGACGATCCTGTGCATCGGCTGCAACCAGGGCTGCATCGGCCACTACCACGCCGGGCTGCCGATCGCCTGCACGGTCAACCTGGAGACCGGCCGCGAGGGCAGTCCGCGCCCGGCGCCGCGGCCGGCCGGGCGGACGCTGGTCGTCGGCGGCGGGCCGGCGGGCGTCGCCGCCGCGCTCGCAGCCGCGCGGGCGGGCGACGAGGTCGCGCTGGTCGAGCGCGACGAGGCCGTCGGCGGGCAGCTGCGGCTGGCCGGTCACGTGCCGGCGCACGCGGAGACGTGGGCGCGCTACCGGCGGCTGGTGGAGCGCGACCTCGAGCGCACCGGCGTCGAGCTGCGGCTGGGCGAGGAGGCGACCGCCGCGACGGCTGACGGCTTCGACCGCGTCGTCGTCGCGACCGGCGCCCGCCCCTTCCTGCCGGCGCTGCCCGACCTGCCCTGCCGCGTCGTCGACGCGTGGACCGCGATCCGCGAGCCGGACTCCGTCGAGGGCCCGGTGCTGGTGGCGGACTGGGGCGGCGAGTGGTCGGGGCTCGACGCGGCGGAGGCGGTCGCGCGGCTGGGGACGCCGGTCGAGCTGGCCACGGCCGGGATCGTCGCCGGCGAGACCATCCACCAGTACCAGCGCAACCTCTACCTCGCCCGGCTCGACCTGCTCGGCGTCCGCCTGCGCCCGCACCTGGAGCTGGCGGTCGTCGACGGCGCGGCGGTGCTGCGCCACGTCTTCAGCGGCCGCACCGAGCCGCTCGGCGAGGTCGCGACCCTGGTGCTGGCGCAGGGTCGCCAGCCGGACGACGCGCTCTGGCTGGAGCTCGAGGGCCGGCCGGGCGTGGTGCGGGCGGGCGACGTGCTCGGCCCGCGCTCGATCGAGGAGGCGATCCTGGAGGGCGCCGCGGCGGTCGTCTGACGCCGTCAGCGCATGCGCAGGACGACCTTGCCGAAGCGGTCGGCCTCGTCCATGCGGGCGTGCGCCTCGCGGCACTGGTCGAGCGGCAGCGCCACGTCCACGATCGGCCGCCAGCTCGCCTCCGCGACGTGGCGCAGCAGCGCGGCGAACTCGCGCGGGCTGCCCATCGTGGTGCCGTGGATCGAGAGCTGCCCCCAGAACAGGCGGAAGACGTCCACCGACGCCTCCTCGCCGGCGGTGTCGCCGAAGTTGACGAAGGTGCCGCCGTCGCGCAGCGCCGTCAGCGCGCCGGGGTAGACCGGGGCGCCGGCCGAGTCGACCACGACGTCGACGCCGCCGCCGCTGAGCGTGCGGATCTGCGCCGGCCACTCGGGATCGCGCCAGTCCGCGCCGCCCGACGCGCCGAGCTCCTTGGCCCGGGCCAGCTTCTCGGGGCTCGACGTCGTCACCAGCACCTCGGCGCCGAGCTCGCGCGCGATCTGGACCAGGAACGTCGCCACGCCGCCGCCCGCACCCGTGACCAGCACCTTCGTGCCCGCCGTGACCCCGCCGCGCGTGACCAGCGCGCGCCACGCCGTGAGGCCCGCGAGCGGCAGCGCCGCCGACTCCTCCCAGGACAGGTCGCGCGGCCGCGGGTAGACGTTCTCCGCCGGCACCACCACCCGCTCGGCGTGGGTGCCCTGGCGCGGCACGCCGAGGATCTCGAACGCCTCTCCCGGCGCGTCCTCGCGGTCGCCCCAGTTGACGGACGGCAGCACGATCACGTCGTCGCCGACGGCGTGCTCGACGATCCCCTCGCCGACCGCCGCCACCACGCCCGCCGCGTCCGAGCCGAGCACGACCGGCCGCTCGACGCGCGCCGGGCTGCGCCGGATCCAGACGTCCCGGCGGTTGAGCGAGGCGGTCACGACCTCGATCAGCACCTCGCCCGGACCCGGCTCCGGATCGGGCCAGTCGCCCGGTTCGATGGCCTCGGGCCCGCCGTGGGAGCGGAGGATCGCGGCGCGCATCGCGGGCATGATGTCAGCCCAGCCGGCGGTTCGTCCCGTGCCGGCGCCGAGCCGCGGAGGAGCACGATGGTGGAGCGCCCCGGGCGCGTCGAGGGCAAGATCTGCGTGGTGACCGGCGGCGCCGGCGCGATCGGCACGGCGACCGCCGAGGCGCTCGCGGCGGAGGGCGCGATCGTGGTGGTGGCCGACCTCGACCTCGCCGCCGCGCAGGCCGTGGCCGCTGGCATCCCGGACGCCGAGGGCGTCGCCGTCGACGTCGCCGACGACGCCTCGGTCGCGGCGCTCTACGCGGGTGCCGCCGAGCGCCACGGCCGCGTCGACGTCTGCGTCAACAACGCGGCGATCCTGCACCCCGAGGACGTCGACCCGGTGACCACGCCGCTCGACGTCTGGCACCGGGTGCTGGCCGTGAACCTGACCGGCGTCTTCCTCTGCCTCAAGCACGGCCTGCCGCACGTGATCGCGGCCGGCGGCGGCTCCATCGTCAACATGGCCTCGATGACCGCGCTCATCGGCTCCGCCACGCCCCAGATCGCCTACGGCGCGGCCAAGGGCGGGGTCGTGGCGATGACCCGGGAGTGCGCGGTGACCTACGCGCAGGAGGGCGTGCGCGTCAACTGCGTGGCCCCCGGGCCCATCGAGACGGCGCTCTACCGGGTCATCTTCGGCAACGACCCCGACGCCATCGCCCGACGCCGGCGCCACATCCCGTTCGGCCGCGTGGGGCGCGTCGAGGAGGTCGCGCAGGCGATCCTGCATCTGGCGGGGGACGAGTCGTCGTACGTCACGGGGACGACCTACGTCGTCGACGGCGGGATCACCGTCGCCTACACGACCCAGGGAGACGAGCAGTGATCACTACTTCCCCGCGTACGATTCTCCGGACGGGGCTGCTGCCGTGCGAGAGCCGACTACTTCCCCCTGCCGGGTCAGCGACGCCGGTGACGGGGCGTTTGTCAGGGGGAGGTAGCGCTACGCCGCGCGGCGCCGGCGCTGGCGCTGGCGCTGGCGCTCGAGCAGCGTGACCAGGGCCTCGACGACGTGCACGTCGAGGTGCGCGCCTGCGCTGCGGCGCAGCTCCTCGATGGCGGGCTCCTGGTCCGCGGCCCGCCGGTACACGCGATCCGACGTGATGGCCGAGTACGCGTCCGCGACGGCCACGATGCGGCCCTCGATGGGGATGTCCTCGCCCGCCAGCCCGTCGGGATAGCCCGCGCCGTCCCAGCGCTCGTGGTGGTGGCGGATGGCGGGCCGCACCTCGTCGAGGCCCGGCACCCGCGCGGCCAGCTGGTCGCCGATCGCCGCGTGGGAGCGCATCACGCGCCACTCCTCGTCGTCGAGCGGCCCGCGCTTGGCCAGGATGCGGTCGGGCACGGCGATCTTGCCGATGTCGTGGAGCCAGCCGCCGAGCCGGCAGCGGCGCACCGTCGCGGCCGGCAGCCCGAGCTCCTCCGCGATGCGGGCCGAGAGGTCGGCGACCTGCTGGCAGTGCAGCTCCGGGACGCCCTCGCGGATGCTGGTGGCGAGCGCGAGCGCCTGCGCCAGCCGCGTGGTGTCCGTGTCCTCGCTCGGCGGGGCCGACGCCGCAGCCTCCGAGGCCCGGCGCACCTGATCGCGGCCGCTGCGCTTGGCCAGGTAGAGGGCGCGGTCGGCGGCCTCCACCAGCGGCTCGAGCGCCGTCTCGTCGGCGACCAGCGCGGCGCCGGCGCTGACGGTGACCGCGACGATCGAGCCGTCGGGCAGCACGAACGGCTCGGCGGCGACCGCCTCCCGCAGGCGCTCGCCCGCCGCGGCGACGCCCTGCTCGTCGACGATACGGCGCACCAGCACGCAGAACTCCTCGCCGCCCCAGCGGGTCACGAGGTCGCCCCGGCGCGCCGCGGCCGACAGCCGCTCGCCGACGCCGACCAGGATCGCGTCGCCGGCCTGGTGCCCGTACGCGTCGTTCACGCGCTTGAAGTGGTCGATGTCGATCAGCAGCACGCCCGCGGGCTCGTCGCGCTCCAGCCAGCGGGTCATGCGCTCCGTGCCGTAGCGGCGGTTGGCCAGCCCCGTCAGCGTGTCCGTCGTGGCCAGGCGCCGCAGCTCGCCGAGGGCGGCCTCGCGGGCGCGCTCGGCCTCGGCGCGGTCGGTCACGTCGTGCAGGAGCCAGACCTCGCCCTCGTCCCAGCGGTACGCGGCGAACTCCACCAGCCGCTCCACGCCGTCGGCCCGGCGGATGGGCACCTCGCGGGGCTCCGGGAAGCCGGCCGCGCGGTCGGCGTCGTAGAGCGCGCGCATCTCGTGCGCGCCCGACCCGTAGATGGCCGCGAACCAGCCGTCGAGCGCGAGCGGCCGCGTGGCGTCGAGACCCGTGATGCGCGCGGCGGCCGCGTTGAGGTTGAGCGCGTCGCCCTGCAGGTAGATGGCGCCGCTGGGCATGTTCTCGATCATCACGCGGAAGCGCTGCTCGCTCTCGCGCACCGCGGCTGCCTGCGCCTCCGCCTCCTGTCGTGCCGCCTCGACCTGGATCGCGATGCGCCGCGCCTCCTCCCGCAGCGCGACCTCGGTCGTGACGTCGAAGGCGATGCCGTCCAGGAGCAGCGCACCGCCGGGCAGATCGTGCACGAGGCAGCGGGAGCGGATCCAGCGGGTGATCTCGTCGAAGCCGATCACGCGGTACTCGACCTCGACGGAGCCGCCGGCGTGCAGGCGCAGCTGCTCGTTGGAGTAGGCGATGGCGAACAGCGGCCGGTCGTCGGGGTGGATGCGGGAGCGGAACATCTCGACGGCCGCCTCCGGGTCGGCAGGCAGCCCGCCGCCCGCGAGCACCGTCAGGCCGGGCCCGATGTACGTCGGGTGGTACTCGTCGTCGGCAGAGCGCACGCCGGTCCAGATGTGCGCGCCCAGGGTGTCGGCGACGCGCACGAAGTTCGCGCGCTCGTCCGTGAGCCGCTCGGCGACGGCGCGCTGGCGCTCGTTGACGCCGTGCACCAGCAGCGCGATCGCGGCCAGCAGGAACGCGAGCAGCACGGCCTCGTGGAGCTCCGCGCCGCGTGCGGCTCCGGGGGCGACCGTCTCGATCAGGTACGGCACGAACGCGGCGACCGACACGCACGCGATCGCCGCGCGCTCGACCGACCACGGAAGGTACGTCGCGCCCCACGCGGCGCATGGCAGCAACAGCAGCAGCTGCACGTCGGCGTCGTGCTCCATCGTCAGCGTGAAGAGGACGATCGTCGTCGGGCCGAGCACTGCGATCGCGTACCAGACGCGCTCGCTCCGGCCGAAGCAGTAGATCAGCGCGAGCGCGGCGAGCGACAGCGCGACGTCCCCGGCCAGGGCCCAGGGGCGGAGCAGCGCCTCGCCGACGAGCACGCAGACGAGCGTCCCGAGCGCGAAGACCGCGCCGTAGAGGACGAGCCCGGCGGCCCGTCGCTGGCGGTCGGGATGCACGCCGGCGCCGGCCGGCGCCACCAGAGTCTCGAGTGCGCGCACGTACGCGATATCGGCATCGCGGGCGCGGCGTTCAAGTAGCCGGCGTGACGGTGCGAGCGGCGGCTAGGTGCGGCCCTGGGCCAGCACCGTACCGGCCTCGTCGACGATCGACCAGGCGCGGGGCAGCGGGCCGGCGCCCAGACGGATCGCGGCGCGCGGCGTCGTCAGCACCTCGGCCGCCAGCGCCTCCGGGTCGGCGGAGGTCAGGCGCACGACGACCCGCAGCGTGCGCGTCCGCGCCGTACCCGCGACGCGGACGCGCACGATCTCGAGGGAGGTGCCGGCGCGGGGCTCGTCGGGAGCCGCGACGAGCAGCACGCGGCCGGCGGGGGTGGTGCCGAGGCACGGGGCGAGCGCCGCCTGCGCCGCGCGGCCGGCGGCGACCGCGAGCCGGTACGCGTCGGGCGCGCCGAGCTCGCAGGTGCCGGCCGCCGGGCCGGCCAGGGGCTGGAAGGGGATGTCCCGCGCGGCCGCCGGGGAGGCGCAGATCAGCCCGACGAGGAGAAGGAGGAGCGATGCGGCGCGGCTGACGCGGGACACGGGGCCATCCTCTCCCGCGGCCGGGCGCCGCGGATCCCCCGGGCGAGGGATCGGGCCTGCTAGGACCGGACGTCGCGGAAGCGGACGATGCGGGCGGCGAGCTGCAGGTCGAAGTGGCGCGCGACGTCGTCGAGGTCGATGTCCGCGACGCGGCGGATGCGCTCGACCCGCTGGCGCAGCGTGTTGCGGTGGACGAACAGGCGGGCGGCGGCCTCCTTGCGGTTGCCGCCGTGCTCCAGGTAGGCCTCGACCGTCGGGAAGAGCTGGGTGCCGTGGTCGCGGTCGTGCTGCAGGAGCCGCTCCAGGCGCTCCTGGTCGAGGTCGCGGGCGGGCTCCTGGGCCAGCGCCCAGAGGTAGCGCTGCGCCCCCAGCGCGTCCACGTCGACCACCGTGCCCGGCCCCTGCAGCGCGCGGCCGATGCGCAGCGCCTGGCGTGCCTCGTCGAATGCCGCCGGATAGCCGGCGAGCGCGGGGCACGGGCGCGAGCTGCCGCCGGCGAGGCGCACCCGGCCACGCCGCTCGGCGACCGCCAGCACGCCGCGCAGGCGCTCCGCGAGGGAGCCCGGGTCGCGCACGCGCACGAGCGCGCTCGCCCACAGCTCGCGGGCCGCGAAGACCGAGCCCGGGAAGCGCGACTGCAGCTCCGCGCCGAAGGCCTGCAGCGCGACCTCCGGATCGCCGCCGGCCGCCGCGTCGTCCTCGGCCTCCAGGGCCACCACGACGTGCGGCTCGCCGAGGTCGCAGCCCAGGCGGCGCGCCCGCGCGGTCAGCACGGCCTCTGGCTCGCCGCCGGCCGCGAGCGCCTCCAGCAGCGCCCGGGCGGCGTCGCGCACCTCGAGCTGCTCCCGCAGGTCGGCGACGTGCCGCTCGAGCGCCGCCTGGCGGGCGATCACCGCCAGCGCGTCGCGGGCGGAGCGCGACACGGGGCCCGGCGTGCCGAGGCAGAGCAGCAGTCCGACCCGCGCCTCGCCCGCCACGAGCGGCGCCGCGATGCCGCGGGCGGGGCGCCAGCCGGCGGCGTCCGTCGCGCCGAGGAGCGCGCCGTGGCGCCGCCGCGTCAGCGCCTGCACGTCGCCCGCCTCGAGCAGCGCGTCGAGCAGCGCGGGCTTCGCGAGCGCCTCGGGCCGCACGGGCTCGCGGCCGGCCGTGGAGCGCACCGCGAGGCGCCAGCGGCCGCGGGCGTCGCGCAGCACCACGAGCGCGGCCTCGGCGGCGACCAGGCGGCGGGCCGAGTCGGCGAGATCGGAGAGCCCGCGCGCCCCGGCGCCGTCGCCGGCGGAGGCGAGCGAGCGGAGCACGTCGAGCTGCCGCTCGCGCTCAGCATAGAGCTGCGCGTTCTCGACCGCGGCGGCTGCGAGGGCGGCGATCGGGGCGACGAGGGTGAAGTCGTCCTCGGAGAACTCGTGCGGCGCGACGGTGTGCAGCGTGAGCACCCCGACCAGCCGGTCGGACGGCGAGACCAGCGGGTACGTCAGGACCGACTGGAAGCGCGGGTCGTTGAGCTCCGGCACCTCCAGGTAGCGCGGGTCGTCGAGCGGGTTCTCGCCGATCACGGCGGGGGTGCGATTGACCGCCGTCCAGCCCGTCAGGCCGCGGCCGAGCTCGAGCGAGAAGCGGTCGATCCACTGCTCGTATCCCTCGACGCCGGCGCGGATCCAGAGCCGCTCGCCGGCCTCGTCGAGCAGGTAGATGAGGGCGCCGTGGCAGCGCGTGACCGCCGCCGCGATGGCCACCGTCTCCTGCAGCACCGTCGCCAGGTCGAGCGGCGACGAGATGCGCTGGACGAGGTCGAGCACGGCCTCCGCCTCGCGGCGGCGCTCCGCCAGCAGGGCTCGCAGCGCCCCTGCGGCGGCACCGGCGGAGGGGGCGGCGGCCGTGTGCACGCTGCACAGTATCCCCGGCCCGTTCGCGCGCCGCGGCCGTAGAGTGGCCGCCGACGCGACCCGTACCCTCGCCCGCCATGTGCGGAATCGCGGGCTTCCTGTCGCGGCGCGCGGACGGCCCCGTCGCCTCGGAGACCCTCGGGCGCATGCTCAAGGGCCTGCGCGGCCGCGGGCCCGACTCCACCGGCCTCGGGCTGTACGCGCCGGACGACGACGGCACGCTCGTGGTGCGCGTCTGGTGCAACGAGTCGGAGGCGGCCGCCGACGGCGCGCGCGTCCGGGCCGAGCGGGCGTGGGGCATCGAGACGTCCGACTACGAGTGGGGCATCCTGCGCTTCCGGGTGCCCGCGGACGTGCCGGTGGAGACCGTCTGCAAGGTGATCGAGGGCGGCGACCGCGACGTCGAGGTCTTCTCCGTCGGCCAGTCCCTCCAGATCTACAAGCACCTGACGGACGGCGAGCAGCTCGCGCAGCACTACCGCCTGCACGGCGCGCCGGGCCGCCACGGCGTCGGGCACACCCGGCTGGCCACGGAGTCGCGCGTCGACGTGCAGCACGCCCACCCGTTCTGGGCCCGCCCGTACGCCGACATCTGCGTCGTGCACAACGGGCACATCACGAACTACCACAAGCTGCGCAAGCTCTACGAGCTGCGCGGCCACCGCTTCTTCACGGGCAACGACTCCGAGCTGCTGGCCCTGTTCCTGGCCGAGCGCCTGGAGGCGGGCGCGACGATCGCCGAGGCCATGGAGGACTCCATCCGCGACCTCGACGGCGCGTTCTCGTACCTCTGCGCCACCCGCGACGGGCTCGGCGTGGCGCGCGACCGCATCGGCTCCATGCCCTGCGTGATCGCGGAGACCGACGACTGGATCGCCGTCGCCAGCGAGGGCATCGCCAGTGCACAGCGCCTTCGGGGCCGAGGCGGAGCGGGCCGACTTCCGCGAGCTCGGCGTGGGGAGGGTCGCGACGTGGACGCTGTGATCGACTGCGCGGGGCGCCCGACGCGGGAGGTCAACGCCGAGCTGAAGCGGCTGGCGGCGGCCGGCGAGCCGAGCATCCGCGTGCTCAACCCCGGCGCCCGCCACTGCCTCGGCGTCGCCCTGTTCCACCCCGTGGACGTCACCTTCGAGGGCTCGGTCGGCTACCTCTGCGCGACCCTCGGCGACGGGGCGCGCTACGTCGTCACCGGCGAGGCCGGCTGGTCGATCGGCGCCGACATGCTGTCCGGCTCGGTGCTGGTGCACGGCGGGGCGGGCACCAACGTCGGCGGCTCCGCGGTCGGCGGCACGATCGTCGTCAGGGGCAGCGTCGGCACGCGCGCCGGCATCGCGAACAAGGGCGCCACCATCGTGATCGGCGGCGACTGCGGCTACATGTCGGCGTTCATGATGCAGCTCGGCACGCTCGTGGTCTGCGGCGACGCCGACGACGGCCTCGGCGACTCGATGTACGCCGGCGACATCTTCCTCGGCGGCGACCTCGTGGCGCCGGGCGCCGACTGCGTCGAGCAGGACCTGACCGACGCCGACCGCGAGACCGCTCGCCGCCCTGTGCGAGCCGCACGGGCTGGGCCCGCGCAGGGCGTGGCGCAAGTTCGGGTCGGGCGGCAAGCTGCACAACTTCGACAAGCGCGAGTTCGCGACCTGGCGGGAGGCGATGTAATGAGCGTCAACGTCGCGAAGCGACTTGCACGCGGTGGCGATCGCCGTGGCAGCACCGAGCGAAGCGAGGCCACGGCGTGAGCATGGAGCTGCACGACCCTGGCGATGCCAGGGATCACGTCCCACCCGGCGTTTCGTACCGCATCACCATGCCGTGTGGGAGCCCCACGTCATCGAGGACATCCAGCTCAAGGCGGAGCTCGGGCGCTACCGCTACCGCGGCATGTCCACGACGCGGCGGGTGCCGAACTTCGACGACCTGACGTTCCTGCCGTGCACCCTCTCGCGCGTCCCGCTGGAGGGCTACCGCGAGCGCTGCGAGACGCGCACGGTGCTCGGCTCGCGCTTCGCCGAGAAGCCCGTCGAGCTGCAGATCCCGATCACGGTCTGCGGCATGAGCTTCGGCGCCCTCTCGCGCAACGCCAAGGCCGGCGTCGGCCTCGGCGCGACGCGCGCGGGCACCTCGACGACGACCGGCGACGGCGGCATGCACCCCCTGGAGCGCGAGCACTCCGAGCACCTCGTCTACCAGATCTGCCCCTCGCACTACGGGAACGACGCCCGCGACATGGCGCGCGCCGACGCGGTCGAGATCGTCGTCGGGCAGGGCGCCAAGCCCGGCACCGGCGGCGTGCTGCTGGGCGCCAAGGTGTCCGACGAGGTCGCGCGGATGCGGCGCCTGCCGCTCGGCGTCGACCAGCGCTCGCCCGTGCGCCACCCCGACTTCATCGGTCCCGCCGACATGCGGCTGAAGATCGAGCAGATCCGCGAGGCCACCGACTGGCAGGTGCCGGTCTACGTGAAGATCGGCGCGGCCCGCGTGCGCGACGACGTGAAGCTCGCCGCCAAGGCCGGCGCCGACGTGATCGTGGTCGACGGCATGGAGGGCGGCTCGGCGGCGACGCCGGACATCCTCTACGACCACACCGGCATCCCGACGCTGGCCGCGATCTGCGAGGCGCGCCGGGCGCTCGAGGACATGAGCCTGCTCGGCGAGGTGCAGATCATCCTGCAGGGCGGCATCAAGAACGGCGCCGACGTCGCAAAGGCGCTGGCCCTCGGGGCGGACGCCGTGGGCGTCGGCTCGGCCATCCTGATCGCCCTCGGCTGCAACTCGGCGAACTACGTCGAGGACTACCACGCGCTGGGCGTCGAGCCGGGCCACTGCGCCCACTGTCACACGGGCCTGTGCCCCGTCGGCATCACGACGCAGGACGAGTCGCTGATCCCGCGCCTGCCGGTGGAGGTCGCCGCGGAGCGGGTCGAGAACTTCCTCAACGCGCTGACCCTCGAGACGCAGATGTTCGCGCGCGCCTGCGGCAAGCAGGACGTCCACGACCTGGAGCCCGAGGACCTGCGGACGCTGACCCTCGAGGCCTCGATGATCACCGAGATCCCGCTGGTCGGCTGCGACGTCCCCTTCGGCCTGGGGACGCATCTAGACATGAGCGGTCGGATCCACGATGATCGCCCGGCGCACCACTGAGTTGTCGGACAACTTCGGTGGCGTCCGGTGGCCGGGCTAGGCTCGCCGGCGTGGGGAAGGGAGCGGTCGCCCCGGCTTCATCCGCGGTGGCCTCGGACAAGGAGGGGCGTCGATGGCGCACATGGGAGACCCACCCGGTGGCATGCACGTCCATCACGAGGGAGGCGTCGTCTCGGTCGACGTCACCGGCCGCGACGATGTCCATCAGCTGAAGGGCTCGGCCGTCGGCCTCATCGGCGTGCTCTTCCTCTGCGTGACGGGCTCCGCGCCGCTCGCGGTCGTCCTCTTCAACATGCCCTACGTGATGCCGCTCGGCTCGGAGTGGGGCGGCCCGGGCAGCGTTCTTCTTCGCCACGATCGTGCTGACGATCTTCTCGGTCTCCTACGTCGAGATGTGCAAGAAGGTGCGGGCCGCGGGCGGCATGTACACCTTCGTGTCGCACGGCCTGGGACGCGAGCTCGGCTTCATGTCCGGCTTCTCGCTGCTCGTGGCCTACACGCTCTTCTCGGCGTCGCTCATCGGCGGCTTCTCGAAGTTCACGCAGCTCAAGCTGGACCAGTACGACATCGGGGTCCCGTGGATCTACATCGCGCTCTTCGCGATGCTCTGCTGCTTCGCGCTCGCGTACTTCGACGTCGAGATCTCGGTCAAGGTGCTCGGCGCCGCGCTCCTCGGCGAGCTCGCCGTGATCACGATCATGTCGCTCGGCATCCTCGGCCAGGGCGGCAGCGACGGGCTCTCCATCGAGCCGATCCTGCCGTGGAACGCCTTCCAGGGCATCGCGCCGGGCATCGGCATCTTCTTCGCGTTCTGGTCGTGGGTCGGGTTCGAGGCGGCCCCGAACTACGCGGAGGAATCGCGCGACCCGGTGCGGATCATCCCGATCGCCGTCTACTTCTCGTGCATCTTCGTCGGTACCCTGTACACGATCGCGGCGTGGGCGATCCTGTCGGGCTACGGCCCGAAGAACCAGATCACCGACGCCTTCAACGCCGGCTCGGAGGGGACCGCGACGACCATCTCAGGCCACACGGCCGTGGTGACGGTCGACAACCTCACGTTCTTCCCAACGTCAGCCCTGGTCGGCCAGTGGGTCGCGAGCCTGATGAGCTACCTGATCATCACCGGCGCCCTGGCCTGCGGCATGGCGCTCGGCAACGCCGGCGGCCGCTACTGGTACGCGATGGGCCGCGAGGGCATCCTCCCGAAGGCGCTCGGCCGCACGCACTCGAAGTACAAGTCGCCGTACATCGCCCTGTTCGCGATGTACGCGGTCGTCACGATCATCCTGCTGGCCTTCTGGTTCGCCGACCGCGCGCCGCTCGAGGCCTACGGCTGGCTGGCCGTGCAGGGCGTGATCTGGATCCTGCTGGTGCAGGCGCTCGCGGGCCTGTCCACGTTCTTCTTCTTCCGCAAGCACTACCCGGCCGAGATGCAGCCGATCAAGACGATCGCCGCGCCGTGGATCGCCTTCATCGCGCAGATCGTCGTCCTGCTCCTGCTGTACCACAACCTGTACTTCCTGGCTGCCGGCGCCTGGTACGTGAACCCGGTGTTCGAGCTGTTCAGCGGCTGGGCAGAGCTCCAGTTCAGCTGGATCGGCATCATCGGAGTGCTCTTGCCAGCGGCAGCGTTGGCCTACGCGTTCATCATCAAACGGACCAATCGCGCCAAGTACGAGGTCATGGGCCGGTTCGTGAACGAGGGCGCGTAGCCGAGCCCGTAGGCTTCAGCGGTTGACCACCGCACCAGCAACCACCCTCGACGGGGAGGCGTCCGCCGGGCGCCTCCCCGTCTTCCTGTTCGCGACCTGCCTCGGCGACGTCGCGTTCCCGACGCTCGCCGACGACGTGCGCGCGGCGCTGGCCGCCGTCGACGTCGACCCGACCCTGCCCCGCGGCGCCACCTGCTGCGGGCAGCCGGCCTTCAACGCCGGGCACGCCGACGCCGCACGCCGCGTCGCGCGCACGACGCTGCGGGCCCTCGACCACGGCGACGCACCGGTCGTGCGTGCCGAGCGGCAGCTGCGGGGCGATGATGCGCCTGCACTGGCCGGGCCTCTTCCGCGGCACCCGGGACGAGGACCGCGCCCGCCGCGTGGCCGGCCGCGTCGTCGAGCTGACGGCGCTGCTCGCCGAGCGCCGCGACCGCCTCGCCGCCCGCGGCCCGCGCTGGTCCGGCCAGGTCGGCTGGCACCACTCCTGCCACATGCTGCGCGAGCTCCGCCTCGCGCGCCGAGCCCGCCGCCGTGCTCGAGACGATCGAGGGGCTGGAGGCGGTGCCGCTGGCGGGTGCCGAGCGCTGCTGCGGCTTCGGCGGCACGTTCAGCGTCCGCTACCCCGACCTGTCGGTCGCGATGGCCGACTCCAAGCTCGACGAGATCGAGCAGGTCGGCGTGCACACCCTCGTCTCCGCCGACCCGGGCTGCCTCATGCACCTCGGCGGGCGGCTGCGGCGCCGGGGCTCGCAGGTGCGCGCCCTGCACCTCGCGTCGCTGCTGCGGGAGGCGCTGTGACCGAGACGTCGCGGCGCTTCGATCCGACGCCGTTCGAGGAGCTGAGCAAGCGCCAGCTCGCCAAGCCGTTCCTGCGCGAGTCGGTCCCGCGTTCCACCGACCACACGATCGCGGCGACCCGCGCGCGCTTCGCCGAGGTGGGCTTCGAACCGCTGCGCGACTACGGCCGCGACGTGCGGGCGCACGCGATCGCCGAGCTGTCGACGCTGCTGCCGCAGTTCGTCGAGCAGTGCCGCGCCAACGGGATCACGGTGCACGCCGCCGCCGACGCCGGGGAGGCGCGCCGTCTGGTGGCCGACCTGCTGGCCGAGCGCGACGTGAAGATCGCCGTCAAGGCGAAGTCCATGCTCTCGGAGGAGATCGACCTCAACCCGGCCCTGCAGGAGCGCGGCGTCGAGGTGGTCGAGACCGACCTCGGCGAGTACGTCGTGCAGCTCATGGGCGATCGGCCCTCGCACGTCATCGCGCCGATCATCCACCGCACCCGCGGCGAGGTGCGCGAGCTGTTCGAGGCCCGCTCGGGCCGCGATCTCGGCGACGACCCCGAGGCGCTGACGGCGTACGCCCGCGAGGCGCTGCGCGAGAAGTTCCTGGCGGCCGACGCCGGCATCACCGGCGTCAACTTCGGGGTCGCCGAGACGGGCACGCTCGTGCTCGTCACCAACGAGGGCAACGCGCGCCTCGCGACGTCGCTGCCCCGCATCCACGTCGCGCTGATGGGCGTGGAGCGGCTCGTCCCGCGGCTCGACGACCTCGCGGTGCTGGTGCCGCTGCTGTCGGGGTCCGGCACCGGGCAGCTCGTGTCGACGTACGTCTCGATGACGCACGGCCCGCGGCGGCCGGGCGAGCCGGACGGACCCGAGGAGGTGCACCTCGTCCTCGTCGACAACGGGCGCGGCGCGCTGGTCGGCTCCGCCTACGAGGACGTGCTGCGCTGCATCCGCTGCGGCGCGTGCCAGAACATCTGCCCCGTCTACCGCCAGGTCGGCGGCCACGCGTACGGCTGGGTCTACGGCGGGCCGATCGGCGCGGTTCTGACGCCGCTGTTCCAGGGGCAGGAGGCCGGCGGCGAGCTCCCCCAGGCGTCCAGCCTGTGCGGCGCCTGCGACGACGTGTGCCCGGTCGGGATCCCGCTGCACGACCTGCTCGGGCGCCTGCGCCGCGACCGCACGGCCGGCGGCCACGGCCCGCGCGGCGAGCGCATCGCGTTCCGCCTCTGGTCGCGCGCCTGGTCGAGCCCGCTGCTCTACGGCGCGAGCGTGCGCGCTTCCCGCCTCGGGCTGCGGGTGCTCGGCCCGCGGGCGCGGCGGCTGCCGTTGCCGGTGCTCTCGCGCTGGACGCGAGGGCGCGACCTGCCGTAGCCATGGCGGGTCGGCGGCGATGACGGGCGGGCGGCGAGCGCTGGCCGTCGGCGGCGTCGTGCTCGCGGTCGCCGTCGCGGCGGTCGTCGGGCGCCACCTGCACGGCGGCTCGCCGGCCGACGCCGGCGCGTCGAGCGAGGAGCAGCCGTCGTCGGTCGCCGCGTCGGCCACCACCGTCGCGCCGGCGACCACCGGCGCCCCGCCGCAGCACGATCCCGCGCGCCAACCGCGCGAGACCGCGAGCGCGAGGTCGGAGCTCGACGTCCACGTCGCGCTGCCGCGGGCGCTGCCGGCGCGGGTGCTGGAGGTGCCGATCCTCATGTACCACCGCATCGGCGCGACCGACGCCTCGATGGGGCCCGTGGCGCGCGGCCTGACCGTGGCCCCGGACGACTTCGCCGAGAGATGGCCTGGCTGCACGACGCCGGCTACGCCGCGATCGGCCAGCACGACCTCTTCGCGGCGCTGGAGCTGGGCGCGCCGCTGCCGCCGCACCCCGTGCTGATCACCTTCGACGACGGCTATCGCAACGTCCTGTACCACGCCGCCCCGGTGCTCCACCGGCTGGGGATGCACGCGACGGCCTACGTCATCACGGGGCGCATCGGCCGCGGCGATCCCGTCTTCCTGACGTGGCAGCAGCTCGCCCACCTGGAGGCCATGGGGATCGAGATCGGCTCGCACACCGTCTCGCACCGCGACCTGACACAGCTCGCAGACTCCGAGGCCGTACGCGAGCTCCGCGCCTCGCGCCGCGCGCTCGAGGCCCATCTCCACCATCCCGTGCAGTGGCTCGCCTACCCGATCGGCGCCCAGGACGCGCGCGTGCGCGGACTGGCGCAGCAGGCGGGCTACGCGCTCGCGGTGACGACCCAGCCCGGCGTGCGCCAGGACGCCGCGGCGCCGTTCGCGCTGCGCCGCCTGCGCATCCTCGACACCACCGGGGTGGCCGGGCTCGCGGCGCTGCTCGGCCGCACCGCGCCCGCGTAGGGCGTCGGCGCGCTGACGGCGGGGCATTGCCCGCGACCAGATAGTCTGCTAACGTACTAATTAGTCCGTACACAGACTAACGGAGCCAGCCATGCGCAGCGCCACCGTCACGACGGTCGTCGACGCCCCGCCGCGCGGGTGTTCGACTTCCTCTCGCGCGTCGACAACCTGCCCCTCTGGGCCACCGAGTTCGCCCGCGAGATGCGCCACGAGGGCGGCACCGCGATCGTGGTCAACGGGCTCGGCGAGTTCGCGTTCGCCATCGACGCCGACCCCGACACGGGCGTCATCGACATGTTCGCCGGCCCGCGCGGTGAGGAGCCGGCCCGCTTCCCGACCCGCGTCGTGCCGCTCGGCGCCGGCCGGACCGCGTACACGTTCACCATGTTCCAGACTCCCGCGGCATGTCCGACGAGCTCTTCGACGCCCAGCACGCCAGCCTGCAGCGCGAGCTCGACCACCTGCGCCGCCGTGCTCGGGTGAGGCCGCCTCCCGCGAGGACCTCGGCTACCTGCTGGCCAAGGCGTCCCAGCGCTGGAACGAGGTCCTCGCGGAGGCGTTCGCCGAGGCGGGGTTCGCCGACGTGCGCCCGGCGTACGGCTCCGTCCTGATCCCGCTGTTCGAGGAGGACGGGCTGCGCATGGGCGAGCTGGCACGGCGCGCCCGGCTCGGCTCAAGCAGACCATGACCGACCTCGTGCGCCGGCTCGAGCGCGACGGCCTCGTCGAGCGCCGCCGCGATCCGGCCGACGCGCGCGCGTCGCTGATCTCGCTGTCCTCGCGCGAGCCGCGCCTTCCGGCCGGTGGCGGAGGCGCATCGCTGCGGCGCCTCGACGTCGAGCGCGCGCGAGCTTCTCGGCGCCCGGCGCGTCGCCGAGCTGCGGCCGCGCTGGCCGCTGGCCGATCTGCGGGCGGAGGCGATTGTGCGCGCCGGCGCGGCCGCCGCCCAGCGCCCGTTGCGGCGTGACAGGTGATCGCCAGCGAGTTGAAATGCCGCGCTGCGAGCCTCGGGTCGTCACCGACCGAGGAGGGCTCCATGTCCCCGCTCCGCACCACCGTACTGACCGCGGCGCTCGCCGCCGTCGTGCTCGTCCCGCAGGCCGCCTCGGCCCGCGACGCGCACGGCTCGGGCACCGTACGGCAGCTCGCCGCCGGCACCTGCGCGCGCGTGCCGGCACCGCAGCCGCTCGTGCGGGAGGACTGCAGCGGCGTGCAGGAGACGTTCGCCGGGGTCCTCCGTAGCACCGCGCCGGCGACGGCCAAGCAGCGGTCGTGGTTCGACGTGCCGTCCGGGCGCTCCTGGTTCAGCGGCACCGAGCGGTTCGTCGGCTGCATCGGCACGCGCTGCGGCACGCTCGTCGTTCACGTTCCAGGGCTCGTTCGTCGCCGACCTCTCGACGTCGACCCTGCGGGGCAGCCGCACGCATCGCCGTCTCCGGCGGCACGGACGGGCTGAGCGGCGTCCGCGGCACCGTCGTCCAGCGCTTCGGCGAGGGCGCCGGCTACGTCGCGACCCTGCGCCTGCGTGGCTGATCGATCACGCCACGGTCCCCGGCCCCGGTCCCGCGCGGACCGGGGCGGGGGCGCTACTTCGCCACGTAGCCCGCCGTCCACGAGATACGTCTGGCCGGTGCAGAACGACGCCGCGTCGGAGGCCAGGAAGACGATCATGGCGGCGACCTCCTCGGGGCGGCCCCAGCGGCCGAGCGGCACGAGCTCCCGCAGCGCCTCGAAGTTCTCCTCCGGCGCGTCGGCGGTCATCGGCGTGGCGATCGGGCCCGGCGCGACGGCGTTGACGCGGATCGACGGGGCGTGCTCGACCGCGAGCGTGCGGGTGATCGCGACGACCCCGCCCTTGGCCGCGGTGTAGGCGTCGGACGCGCCGGAGCCGACCCGGAAGGCGGCGACCGACGCGACGTTGACGATCGCGCCGCCGCCGCGCCGCTGCATGGCCGGGATGGCGAAGCGGGCGCCGAGGTAGACGCTCTTGAGGTTGACGTCGAGCGTCCGCTGCCACGCGTCCTCGCCGAGCCGCGGCGACGGGCCGTCCCCGGCGCCGGCGAGGAAGAGGCCCGCGTTCGAGACGAGCACGTCGAGCCCGCCGAAGCGCGCCTCGACGGCCGCCACCGCCGCCTCGACGTCGTCCGCCCGCGACACGTCGCCCTGCAGCGCCAGCTCGGCGTCGCACGGCTGCAGGTCGAGGCCGGCGACCTGCGCGCCCTGCTCCGCCAGCAGCCGCGCCGTCTCGCGCCCGATGCCGGAGGCCGCGCCCGTGACGAGGGCGACGCGGCCCGTCAGGTCGATCATGCGATCTCGAAGTAGCGCGCGACCTCGTACTCCGGCACCTGCGCGTTCGCGATGTCGCGCACGTAGCCGGCCTCGGCGCGGCGCGAGAGCACGTAGTGGTCGATGAGCGTCGTCGCCGTACCACGTGCGCGCCACGCTGGACGCCTCGAGCGCGTCGGCGGCCTCCTCCAGGGTCGCCGGGAAGGGCGGCACCGACGCGTCGTCGAACGCCTTGACCGCGGACACCGGCGGCGGCTCGAGGCCCTCGCGGATGCCGTGCAGGCCCGAGTCGAGGCAGGCCGCGATCGTCAGGTACGGGTTGAAGTCGGCGCCCGGGCGGCGGTACTCGAGGCGGGTGGAGGACGGCGTCAGCGTGATGACCCGCACGGCCGCCTGGCGGTTGTCCCAGCCCCACGAGGCGTTCGTCGGCGCCCACAGCTCCGGCGACGGGCGGCGGTAGCTGTTGACGTTCGGGCAGGAGAAGGCCGAGAGCTCCGGCGCGTGCTGCAGCAGGCCCGCGAGGTACTGCCGCCCGGTCTCCGTCAGCTCGTCCTGCTCGCCGGTCCAGAACGCGTTCTCGCCGCCGCGCAGCAGCGACTGGTGGACGTGGCCGCTCGACCCCGACTGCGCCGTGTCCCACTTGGCGATGAACGTCGCGATCAGGCCGTGGCGCTTGGCGAGCTCCTTCAGCCCGAGCTTGAGGCGGGCGGCGGCGTCGGCCGCGGCGAGCGGCGGCAGCGGCGCCGTCGCGACCTCGATCATCCCGTAGCCGAGCTCCGTCGACCAGGCCTCGACCTGGGCGCCGTACGCCTGCAGCATCGGGTCGACCTCGGCGACGAAGCCGGCCAGGTCCTCGAGGCGCCAGAGGCTGTAGGCCTGCCACTCGCGGCCGGTGGCGACGAGGTCGCGCGGCCGCCCGGCGCGGATGGCGCGGTCGGCCGCCTCGCCGCCCTGGAACAGGTACAGCTCGAACTCGACGCCGATGCGCGCCTCGAAGCCCGCCTCCGCCGCGCGCGCCTCGGCCCGGCGCAGCGCGAGCCGGGGGTCGACGCCGAGCGGCTCGTCGCGCTTCGTGTGCACGTCGGTCAGCACCGCCAGCGTGTCGCGCTCCCACGGCACGGGCACGAGCGTCGACCAGTCCGGGACGGCCTTGACGTCGGGGAAGCCCGTGTCCTGCCCCGTCAGCGGCGCCTCGAAGACCTCGTCGCGGAGCGAGAGGGTGTAGAAGACGTCCGAGACGGTGGCGCCGCCGTTCAGCGCCTTCGCCGCGCTCACCACCTTGCCGCGCAGGTTGCCGTCGGTGTCCGGGATCTCGACCCGGATGCGGGTCGCGCCCGCGTCCTCCACGGCCTGCCGTGCGCGGGCCAGTGCCTCGTCGTCAGCCACCTCGCGTCCTCCCGACTCGTTCGTAGGCCGCGTCCGGCACGAGCGCCGGGTCGCGGTAGACGGTCCACGTGCAGCGCGCGCCCGGCTCCGTCGGCGGATCGATCACCC
This sequence comes from uncultured Actinomycetota bacterium, assembly GCA_963767885.1. Classification (GTDB taxonomy): domain Bacteria; phylum Actinomycetota; class Thermoleophilia; order Gaiellales; family F1-60-MAGs149; genus CAVYFW01. The sequence continues at coordinate 656,706 of CAVYFW010000005.1, read as the reverse complement.
GAGCCGGGTAGCCGAAGGCGTCGATCGGCCCCAGCTGCTGCAGCACGCAGCAGTGGACGCAGTACCGGCAGACGCCGGGCGTGTTCCAGGCGAAGTCGTGACGGCCCTCGACCACGCCGTGGCGCGCCGGCCGCCAGCACGCGCCCGCCGGAGCCGCAGGGGTCGAAGGAGAGGGACACGCGGTCGTCGTGCTCCTCGACCGTGACCTCGCCGCGCCCGCGCGGGCCGCCCAGGTGGCCGTGCATGCCCTCGATCGCGACCTGCAGCAGCCGCTCGGCCGACGCCGCCCAGTCGTGGTCCGGCCCGTAGGTCGCGCGGTAGAAGGCGCTGCCGTCGGCCTGCAGGTCGGCCCACAGCTCGCCGAGCCGCGCCTCGCCGCGGGCCTCGACGAACGCGTCGACGAGGGTGGCGACCTCGGCCAGGTGTGCGTCGTGCGCGGAGCGCCAGGCGTCCAGCACGGGCTCCAGCGGGTCGCCCGCCCGCCACGCGTCGCAGGCCGCGACGAACGCGTCCCAGGCCGCCGCGTGCGGCGCGCGGGTCGGGTGGCTCCCGCTCCAGCAGCTCCGCGAGTCGCGCGCGCTCCAGGCCGTGTAGAGCTCGTGGATCTCCTCGGCCTCGACGGGCAGGTGGCGGACGAGCGCCATCGCGTCGTCGCGGCGGCCCTCGGCGACCGCGCGCTCGATGCGGTCCGGGGTCGCCTCCGCCTGCTCGGCCCACGTCCCCGGCCGCACGGCGCGACCCGAGCGGGGGCCACTCGACGAGCTCGCGACCGGTGCGGGGCGGGAGCGAGGGCGGCACGGCGGCTAGCGTACTGTCCCGCCTAGGCGTGCTCGAAGCCGCGGCGCAGCTCGACGTCCGAGACCTCGCGCTCGTGCACCGCGACCTCGTGCCGGTAGGCGACGGCGAGGGTGTCCACGACGCAGGTCGCCGAACGTCGCCCGCGCCCACTCGCTGCCGGCCCAGCGGTCGACCGCGGCGGCGAGCGTCGACGGCAGGTCGCCGACCTCGGCCGCCTCGGCGCTGCCGGCGGTGAACGGCGCGGCGCCCTGCTCGACGCCGTCGAGGCCCGCCGCCAGCATGGCCGCCAGGATCAGGTACGGGTTGCCGTCCGCGCCGGGGATGCGGTACTCGACGTTGCGCGACGGGCCGTGGCCGCAGACGCGGAACGGCACCGTGCGCGCCTCGGCGGCGAAGTCCAGCGACGGCGTCACGAAGTTCGACGGGTCCAGCCGCTTGTAGGAGTTGACGTACGGGCAGGCCAGCGCCATGAACTCCGGCGCGCGCCGCATCAGGCCGCCGATGAAGCGCTGGCCGAGCTCCGACAGCGCGTGGCCGTCGGGATCGAAGCGGTTGACGCCGTCCTCGCCCGCCACCGAGAGGTGCACGTGGCCCGAGCTGCCCATCTCGGCGTGCGAGAGGCGCGCCATGAAGGTGGCGGCGAGGCCGTGCTGGGCCGCGATCTCCTTGATGAACAGCTTCGCCAGCGCTGCGCGGTCGGCGGCCTCCAGCCCGTCGGCGGGCTCGAAGGTGATCTCGAGCTGGCCGAAGCCCATCTCGGTCTTCACGGTGTCGACCGGGATGCCGCTCGCGACCAGCGATCGCCACATCGCCCCGGTCAGCGGCTCGTCGCGGTGCTGGCGGTAGACGGAGTAGTCGGAGAGCGTCGTGTGCAGCGGCTCCAGCCCGTGGTAGCCCTTCGCCGGGCGGCCAGGTAGGCCTTCGGCGACTCCGGCTCGACGCCGGCGTCCAGGTAGCGGACGAACGCCTCCTGCACGACGTCCTCGGCCCCGGTGACCGAGCCGAGCATGCGGTAGGCGATCGCGAACAGGTACGGGCGGAGCTCCTCGTGGGTATCCATCGACCTGGAGACGGGATACCCGTTTGCGGCGTGACATGTCACGGACCGGCGCGCAGTCGCGTCATCGGGGTGAACCCGAAAGGAGCGATCCCCATGCGTGTCTTCCTCGCTGGCGCCACGGGCGCCGTCGGCACCCACCTCGTCCCGCAGCTGCTCGGGCACGGCCACACCGTCGTCGGCACGTCACGGTCGGCGGAGGGCGTGGCTCGCCTGCGCGCGGCCGGCGCCGACGGCGTGGTGCTCGACCTGCTCGACGCGTGGGCGGTGCACGACGCCGTCCGCGACGCCCGCCCCGACGCGATCGTGCACCAGGCGACCGCGCTCAAGGGCGTCTCCGACTTCAAGCACTTCGACGCCAGCTTCGCCGCCACCAACCGCCTGCGGATCGAGGGCACCGACCACCTGCTCGCGGCGGCGCGCGCGCACGGCGTGGAGCGGGTCGTCGCGCAGAGCTTCGCCGGCTGGCCGTCCGGTCGCGGGGCGCCGGGCGTGACGACGGAGGACGACCCGCTGGACGCGGAGCCCGTGAGCGCGATGCGCGAGACGCACGCCGCCATCCGGCACCTCGAGCGCGTGGTCGTCGAGGCCGGCGGCGTCGCGCTGCGCTACGGCGGCCTGTACGGCAGCCCCGACGACGTCCAGATCGAGGTCGTGCGCAAGCGCCGCTTCCCGATCGTCGGCGACGGCGGTGGCGTGTGGTCGTTCGTCCACCTGGACGACGCGGCGGCGGCCACCGTGCTGGCGCTCGATCGCGGGCTGCCCGGCGTCTACAACGTCGTCGACGACGACCCGGCGCCGGTGCGCGAGTGGCTGCCGGCACTGGCCGAGGTGCTGGGCGCGAAGCCGCCCCGCCACGTGCCGCGCTGGCTCGCCCGGGTGGCGGCCGGCGAGGCCGGCGTGATGATGATGACCGAGGCGCGCGGCGCGTCGAACGCCAGGGCCAGGCGCGAGCTGGGGTGGACGCTGCGCTACCCGAGCTGGCGGCAGGGCTTCCCGGCGGCCTACGCGGCCCCGAGGGCGCGGGCGGCGGCCTGACGCCGGCGCCGAGGAGCGGATCGCCCGCCGGCCCCCGTGCTCAGGCCCGCCCCGCGCCCTCGGGCTGCGGCGGCGTCAGCCGTTCGGGACAGCGCGGCGGCCGGCGGGCGGCCTCCTCGGCCGGGGCCGGCGGGTCGACGCGGTCCGCGACGAGCGAGACCACGATGCCGGCGGCGAGCAGCCCCACGATGATCGCGAGCGAGGCGACGTCGCCGACGTGCACGACGTCCTCCAGCAGGATCTTCAGCCCCACGAAGGCCAGCACCACGGCGATCGTCCGGTTCAGGTAGCGGAAGCGCCGGGCCAGGATGTCGACCAGCGCGAGCAGCGCGCCCATCCCCAGCAGCGCGAACGCGTTCGCCGTCCAGATCACGCCGGCGTTGCGCGTGACGGCGAGCGCCGCCGGGATCGAGTCGACCGCGAACGCGATGTCGGCGACGATCATCGCGAGCACCGCGAGCAGCAGGGGCGTCGCGTAGAGCGTGCCCCGCTCGCGCACGAGCAGCCGGCGGCCGCGAAAGCCGTCCGTCGTCCGCACGAGGCGGCGGAACAGGCGCACCGCGGGGTTGCGCGCGGGGTCGGACTCCTCGCCGGCGCCGCGGAACGACCGGTAGGCCACGAACAGCAGCAGGGCGCCGAACACGTAGACGACGGCCTCGGCGCGCTCGATCACCGCGAGGCCCGCGACGATCGCGATCCCGCGCAGCACCAGCGCACCGACGATGCCGATCGCGAGCACCCGCTGGCGGTGCTCGGACGGCACCGCGAAGTAGGTCAGCAGCAGGGCGAACAGGAAGACGTTGTCGAGCGACAGGGAGCGCTCGATGAGGTAGACGGTCGACCACGCGCCGACGGGCCCGCCGGCGACCGCCAGCCCGACGATGACGAGGCCCGCGACCCCGAGCCAGCCGATGCTCCAGACCACGGCCTCGCGCTCCGTGGGCCGGCGGCCGGGTGCGAACAGCCGCAGCTCCACGACGAGGGCGACGACCACGACCGCGGCCGCGGCCAGGATGAGGGCGAGCTCGGTCTGCGAGGCGTCAGGGCTGCTGCGGCGGGTCGCTCGCGGGGAACGACTCCGCGATCGCCTCGTCGTAGCCGGTCAGGTCGTCGTTGTCGGGAGGCGGGATCCCGGGCGTGCGCTCGTGATCGACCGCGTCGTCGTGCTCGGCGGCCGCGTCGAGGTCGGCGGCGTCCGGGAGGTGGGGTGCGGGATCGTCCACGGTCGGCCTCCACGGTAGCGCCGACGTCATGATCGCGGGATCGCGCGGTGCACCTGCGGAGGTGGACGATGACGGACTGGCTGACGGTCGAGGTGGGGGAGCGGGTGGTCGAGGTCGTCGCCACCGGAGCGTCCGACGGGATCGCGCTCGTCTTCCACCACGGGACGCCGGGCGCGGCCACGGAGTTCGCGCAGCTGACGGACCCGGCCCTCGCCTGCGCCCTGCGCCCGGTCTTCCCGTCGCGGGCCGGCTACGCCGGCTCGACGCCGCGTCCGGGGCGTTGCGTGGCGGACGTCGCCGACGACGTCGTCGCGGTGCTCGACGCCCTCGAGATCGAGCACTTCCTGACCCTCGGCTGGTCGGGCGGCGGCCCGCACGCGCTGGCCTGCGCCGCGCTGCTGCCGGGCCGCTGCCTCGCCGCCGCGACGCTGGCCGGCGTGGCTCCGCGAGAGGCCGAGGGCCTGGACTGGTCGAGCGGCATGGCGGACGAGAACGTCGCGGAGTTCGACGCGGCGGAGACGTCCGAGGAGGCCCTGACCGCGTTCCTCGAGGGCGTGGCCGCGGACCTGGCCGACATCACCGGCTCCGAGGTCGCCGATGCGCTGGGCGGCCTGGTGCCCGACGTCGACCGCGCGGCGCTGCACGGCGACCTCGCCGACGCGATGGCCGAGTCGTTCCGGCGCGCGGTGTCGTCCGGCGTCGCGGGCTGGCGCGACGACGACCTCGCCTTCGTGCGCCCCTGGGGCTTCGACCTGGCCTCGATCCGCGTGCCGGTCGCGGTGTGGCAGGGGAGCGGCGACCGCATGGTGCCGTTCGCGCACGGGCAGTGGCTCGCCGCGCACGTGCCGGGCGCCCGGGCGCGGCTCGAGCCGGGCGAGGGCCACCTCTCGCTGATCCCGGCGCTCGCCCGCATCCTCGTCGACCTCCGCGAGCTCGCCGGCGTCTGACGGCGCCGTCAGACGGTCGCCCGGGCCGGCGGCGAGCTACCGTGCCGCGTCATGGGCAGCAACGAGAAGCCGCAGGTCGACGTCGCCACCGGCGAGGCGCCGACGTACCAGCTCGAGATCGAGGACCTCGTCGTGGGCGACGGGGAGGAGGCGGTCGACGGGCGCGTGGTCGAGGTGCACTACGTCGGCGTCTCCTGGAGCAACGGCCAGCAGTTCGACGCGTCGTGGGACCGCGGCAAGACGTTCGAGTTCAAGCTCGGCAAGGGCCAGGTCATCCGCGGCTGGGACCAGGGCGTCGCGGGCATGCGCGTCGGCGGCCGGCGGCGGCTCGAGATCCCGCCCGACCTCGGCTACGGGCAGCGCGGCGCCGGCGGCGTCATCAAGCCGGGCGAGACGCTCGTCTTCGTGGTCGATCTCGTTGGGGTGAGGTAGCCCGGCAGGGCCTCAGTCGTCCGACGGCGCGGGGTCGACAACCGACGGGTGCTCGTCGGCCTCGCGCTCTCCGCCGCCGCCAACGCCGGTGCGGCGGTTCTCGGCCTCCGTCCACGCCTCTCGCTCGACGCGCTCGACGCTGTCGGGCGGGGTGCCGCGGTCGGCCGGCACGTCGTCCCGCTCCGGATCGTCCGCCGCCCGTTCCTCGTCGCTCGCCACGGATCGCCTCCGATCGTCGTGGAGGTGGTTCCCGGGTCGACGCACGGCAAACGGAGCGGGGCCGCCGCGGCCCTATGCTGCGCCGCCATGGACGGTCGACTGGCCCGGATCTTCGGCGGGGTCGAGCTCCCCGTGATCGCGATGGCGCACCTGCCGGCGCTGCCCGGCGCGCCGCTCCACGACGCCGGGACGGGCATGGCGGGCGTGGTCGACGCCGTCGCGCGCGACGTCGAGATCCTGCTCGACGAGGGCGTCGACGCGGTCATGTTCTGCAACGAGAACGACCGCCCGTACCGGCTGCGACGCGACGCTGGCGGACGCCGCGGCGATGGCCCGCGTGGTGGCGCAGCTCGCGCCGCGCCGACCGGCCCTTCGGCGTCGACTACCTGTGGGACGCCGAGTGCGCGCTGGCCGTCGCCGTCGCCACGGGCGCGGCCTTCATCCGCGAGGTCATGCCGGGCGTCTACGAGAGCGACATGGGGCTCTGGCGCCCCGATCCCGCCGCGCTCTTGCGGGAGCGGCGCGCGCTCGGGGCCGACGGCATCGCGGTGCTGATGAACGTCACGCCCGAGTTCGCCTCGCCGCTCGGGACCCGGCCCGCGGGCGTGCGGGCGCGCTCGGCGGTGGTCTCGACGCTCGCCGACGCGATCCTGGTCTCGGGCCCCATGGCCGGCAGCGAGCCGGACGTCGAGGCCGTGCGCGAGGTCGTCGACGCGGTTGCGGGCAGCGCGCCGGTCTACCTCAACACCGGCGCCAAGGCCGCCAACATCGCCGCGTATCGCGCCGCTCGTGGACGGCGTCATCGTCGGCTCCGACCTCAAGGTCGACGGCGGCACCTGGAACCCCGTCGACCGCGACCGCGTCCGGCGCTTCCTGGCCGCCGCGCGGGGCTGACGCCGCCGTGCTGCTCGGCCTCGACGTCGGCACCACCGCGCTCAAGGCCGTCGTGCTGGACCCGGAGCGCGGCCTCGTCGGCCGCGCCTCGCGCCCGCTGGACGAACCCCTCGCCGGCGCCGTCCTGGTCCGAGGCCGACCCGCGACGCGTGGCTCGCCGCGGCGCTCGCGATCGTGCCCGAGGCGTGCGCGGACGCCGGCGTCGACCCGGCGGCGATCGAGGGCGTCGGCGTCGCCGGCTGCGTGCCGTGCGTGGTGCTGCTCGACGCGGACGACGCGCCGCTGCGGCCCGCGCTGCTCTACAACGACGGGCGGGCCGACCGGGAGATCGACGAGGTCCGCGACGCCGTCGGCGCCGAGCGGGTGCTCGCCCGCACCGGCGCCGGCGTCACGCAGCAGTCCGTCGGGCCCGAAGCTGCGCTGGCTGGCGCGCCACGAGCCCGACGTCGTGCGCGCGCGCGCGGCGCGTGGCCGGGTCGTACGACTGGGTCGCCGGCCGGCTCGCCGGCGCCGCCCTCAGCGAGCGCAACTGGGCGCTGGAGAGCGGGCTCTACGACCTCGAGGCGGCCGACTTCGCCGACGACCTGCTGGCGGCCGCGGGCTGGGACCGCGAGCGCCTCGCGCCGATCCGCGACCCCGCCGACGTCGTCGGCGGCGTGACCGCCGGGACCGCCGCGGCGACGGGGCTGCGCGCCGGCACGCCGGTCGTCGCCGGCCTCGCCGACCACGTTGCCTCGGCGTTCGGCGCCGGGCTCGCGGCGCACGGCGACGTGCTGGTCAAGCTCGGCGGCTCGGTCGACGTGCTCGCCGTCTCCGACCGCCTGCTGGTCGACGAGCGCCTCTACCTCGACGCCCACCCGGCGCCCGGCCTGTGGCTGCCCAACGGCTGCATGGCCAGCGGCGGCTCCGCGATCCGCTGGTTCCAGCGCGAGCTCGCCGGCGGCACGCCGCTGGCGGAGCTCGACCGACGAGGCGGCCGCCACGCCGGCGGGCGCCGACGGCCTCGTGATCCTGCCCTACCTGCTCGGCGAGAAGACGCCGCTCAACGACCCGCTGGCGAGCGGCGCCATCGTCGGGCTCGGGCTCGGCCACACGCGCGGCCACCTGTTCCGGGCGCTGCTCGAGAGCTTCGGGCACGGCGTGCGCCACCACCTGGAGGTGCTGGCCGAGCACGGCATCCGCCCGACCCGCGCCCGCGTCGCCAACGGCGGCGCCTCGTCCGCGCTCTGGAAGCAGGCGGTCGCCGACGTGACGGGCCTCGAGCTGGAGCCGCTCGCCGACCACCCGGGCTCCGCCCTCGGCTCGGCCTTCGCCGCCGGCGTCGGGACGGGCGCGTTCGGCGCCTGGAGCGAGATCGAGCGCTTCCTGGAGGTCGGCCCGGTCGTCCGGCCCGACCCGGCCACGCGCGCCGTGCACGACGCGCGCCACGCCGTCTACCGCGACCTCTACGCGCCGCTGCGTGCCGTCCTTCCGCGCGCTGCGCGGCGTCGGAGTAGGGTTCGCGCGTGCCGCCCGACCTCGCCGCACCGCTCGCCGGCCGCACGGCCGTCGTGACCGGCGCCGGCGCGGGCATCGGCGCCGCCATCGCCCGCGAGCTCGCGCGGCGCGGCGCGCACGTCGTGGCGACCGACCTGGACGGGGACGCCGCCGCCGCCGTCGCCGCGGAGCTCGGCGGCCAGGCCCGGCAGCTCGACGTCACCGACGCGGCGGCCTGCGACGCGACCGCCCGCGCCGTCGACGCCGAGCACGACGGCCTCGACGTCTGGTGCGCGAACGCCGGCATCTCCTCGATGGCGCCGTTCATGGAGATCAGCGAGGAGGACTACGACGCCAACCTCGCCGTCAACCTCAAGGGCGTCTTCCTGTGCGGCCAGGCCGCGGCGCGGGTGATGGTCGCCGCGCGGCGCGGCGGCGCGATCGTCAACACCGCGTCGATGGCGGGCAAGCGCGGCGCGGCGCCCTACCTCGCGCACTACGTCGCGTCGAAGTTCGGCGTCGTCGGGCTGACGCAGGCCATGGCGGCGGAGCTCGCGCCGTTCGGCATCCGCGTCAACTGCGTCTGCCCCGGCTACGTCGCCACGGCGATGCAGGAGCGCGAGCTGGGCTGGGAGGCCGGCCTGCGCGGCACGACGCCGGAGGCCGTGCGCGACCTCTGGGTCGCGGACACGCCGCTCGCGCGCCTGGAGACCCCGGAGGACGTCGCGCTGGTCGTCGCCTTCCTGGCCAGCGACGACGCGCGCTTCGTCACCGGTGAGGCGCTCGCCGTCAACGGCGGCGCCCACATGGACTAGACGGTCGTGCCACGTCGCGGCGTGCCACGGGAGTCGCCGGGACGCCACGGCCGCTTCCGCCCCCGCCTGCGTGTCGCCAAGACGGTCGGCCGCCGTGGCTGGCCGTCGATCGCGCGACCCTCCGGCGGGGTCGTGCGCTCCAGGCGGCAGGGGCTTACAAGGGCAACCAGCCCGTGCGGCGCCCCTGCCACCTGTCCGAGACGCCCCGGCGGCGCCCGTGACGGTCACCGCGCCGCGGCACCAGCCGTCGACTCAGCCGTCGCCCGCGATGAAGTCTGGCGTGCGCCAGGTGCGCGCCCGCAGGTGCTCCTTGACGTCGCGGATGTAGCGCTCGGCCGGCTCGGTGTGCCAGCGGCCCGAGAACCAGGCGCCGACGCTGCCCCAGAGATCGCCCTTGCGGTAGTCGACGCCGCGCTCGACCGTGTTCAGCCACGTCTCCTTGCCGTCGTAGAAGGCCCGCAGGATGGCGCCGTAGTAGTCGGCGTTGAAGGCGGTCGAGCTGCGCGCGAGGCCCGGGCAGCAGTGGTACGGGCGGCGGATCTGGTAGAGGCCGAACGAGTCGCCGTCGTCGCCGACGGTGCTCATGCGCCACCACGACTCCTGCACGGCGACGGCGCGCAGGACGTCGACGGCGATGCCGTGCTTCCAGGCGGCCCACTGGATGATCTCGTCGGTCGTGCCGCGGAAGTGGCCGCTGACGCGCCGCTTGTAGGTCATCGTGCTGCGGGCCCGGAAGGAGCGCAGCTCGGCGGCCGTGGGCATGCGCCGGTTCTCCTCGGCGTTGGCCTGGCGCGGCTCCCACGGCGAGCGCACGACGCGGCGCGCGGCGGCCTCGTCGCCCAGCGGCGCCGAGCCGGGCGGGCGGGTCGTGGCGCCCTTCGCGGCGGCTCCGGCCGGGGCCGCGGAGACGAGCACGGCGGCGAGCACGAGCAGGGCTGCGAGGGGGCGCAGCATCCGCGCATGGTGGCGGACCCGCCGGCCGCGCGGCTCAGCCGAGGGCGCCCGCGAGCTCGCGGCGGGAGCGCACGCCGAGCTTGCGGTAGGCGTTCGAGAGGTGCACCTCGACGGTCTTCGGCGTGACGAAGAGCGCCTGCGCGATGTCCCGGTTGGTGCCGCCGTCCGCCGCCAGCCCGGCCACCCGGCGCTCGCTCGCGGTCAGCGACTCCACGCCCGACAGCGCGCTGCTGCGCGGCCGCGCGCCGGCGGCGTGCAGCTCGGCCCGCACGTGGTCGCGCAGCGCGCCGGCGCCGCAGGACTCCGCGAGCTCGAGCGCGCGCCGCAGCGGCTCGCGGGCGTCAGCCGGGGCGCCGTGCGCGGCGCAGCACCTCGCCGAGCGCCGCCAGGCTGCGCGCGAGCTCGTAGCGGGCGGGGGAGGCGGTCGCGACGTCGACGGCCTCCTGCAGGGTCGCCACGCCGTCGTCGCCCTGCAGCAGGCCGAGCACGCGCAGGGTGCGGGCGAGCGCGGACGGCGCGCCGAAGCGGCGGACGAGGGCGAGCTCCTCCTCGACCAGCGGCAGGGCCTCGTCGCCGCGGCCCAGGCGGCCGAGGGCCTCCCCGAGCTGGCTGCGCCAGGGCGTGAGCGCCGGGTTCGGGACGGCCCGGAAGCGGTCGATGGCCTCGCGGGCGCGCGCCACGACGTCCTCGTGGCGCCCCTCGGCGAGCGTGAGCTCCAGCGACGCGTGGAGCCAGAAGACGCTGCCGTCGGAGTCGTCGCCGCCGTCGCGGGCGATCTCGATCGCCTCGCGCGCGCCGGTCAGGTCGCCGCGGGCCAGCAGGACGCGCGAGAGGAAGGCGCTGCAGTAGCGCAGGCCGCCGACGTTGCCCCAGGCCGCGAAGTCCTCGCGCGCCTGGCGCAGCTCCGTCTCGGCCTCGACCAGGGCGCCGCGCTGCAGGAGGGCCGCGCCGAGCCACAGGTGGGCGGCCATCATGCTGAACAGCGAGCCGTGGCGGTGGGCATCGGCGAGCGCCTCGTCCCACGCCGCCAGCACCTCGTCGCGGTCGCAGAAGGTCAGCGAGGCCAGGGCGGCGATGGAGAGCAGGCCGTTGTCGCGGCTCAGCAGCTCGCCCTCGGCCAGCGAGCGCAGCGCGAGCGCGGCGCACGCGTCCGCCGGCTCGCCCTGCTGCGTCGCGTCCCACGCGGCGAGTCCCACGAGCATGCGCGCGCCCGGTCCGCGCACCTCGTCCGCGGGCACGTCCCGCCAGCGCCGGACGTCCGTGAGCTCGGCGCGATCGAGGCCGAAGATCAGGGTCACGTCGGCCATGGCCTGCAGCTGGCGCCGCTCGTCGGCCATCGCGTCGGGCAGCTCGCGAGCACCGCGCAGGGCGACCTCGCGGGCCTCGGCCGGCGCCGACGCGGTGAACAGGACGGCGCGGGCCAGCACGCCGGCCGCGAGCGCCCGCTCCAGCGGATCGGTCAGCCCGTCCCAGGCCTCGGTCAGGTGCTCGCGCGCGCCCGGGCCCCAGGTCAGCGCCTCGGCCAGCCCCAGCTGCAGCAGCAGCCGCGGCCGCGCCTCGGCGGCGACGGGCTCGCGGAGGGCGCGGGTCAGGTAGGCGACCGCGCTCTCGGCGGCGCCGCGGCGGTTGGCGCCCGCGGCGGCCCGCTGCAGGCGCTGCACGACCCCCTGGTCGCCGCGCGCGGGGGCCAGCAGGAGCTGCGCCGCCACGGCGTCGTCGGGTGCGCCGAGCTCGTCCAGCACCGTCGCCGCGCGGGCGTGCTCGAGCTCGCGCTCGGTGGCCGGCAGCTCGTGGTAGACCGCGTCGCGCACCAGCGGGTGGACGAAGCCGAGCGGGGTGTCGGGCCGCAGGATCTCCACCGCCGCGAGAGCGCGGGTGGCCTCGGCCACGGCCCGCTCGTCGAGGCCCGTGAGGCGGGCGACGGCGCCGAGCTCGGCGCTGTCGCCGAGCACCGCGACGGCCTGGGCGACGCGAATCGCGGACGCGTCGAGGCGGGCGAGCCGCAGCAGGAGCGTGCGCGACACCGCGCGCGGACCGATCTGCCGGACGGTCTCGGCGTGGGCGGCGTCCGGCGGCACCCGATCGCCCTCCAGGGCGCGGGCGAGCTGGCGCAGCAGCAGCGGGTTGCCGCCCGTGGCGCGGTGGCAGGCGTCGGCGAAGGCCGGGTCGACCGGCGCGTCGAGCTGCTCGGCGAGCACCGCGGCCACGGCCTCGACGCTGAGGGGCGCGGGGCGCAGGGAGGCCTCGGCGGGGTCGTGGACGAGCTCGCCGATGAGCCGCGGGTCGACGCCCGGCTCGCCGCTGCGCAGGGTCGCCGCGATGAGGATCGGCACGCCGTCGAGGCGCCGCACCAGGTAGGTCAGGAAGCGCAGGGACGGGCGGTCGGCCCAGTGCAGGTCGTCGATGGCCAGCAGGAGCGGCCGGCGGTTGGCGAGATTGAGCGCCATCCAGAACAGGCCGTGCAGCGCCGCGAACGACGCGTCGCCGGGCGTGGCGTCGTCGTCGCCGAACGCGCCCAGCACCGCGCGCGCCGGTGCCGCGGCTCCCTCGAAGGCGGCGGCGTCGAGGTCCGGGTCGAGGCGCACGCCCTCGAACAGCTGGCGCACCACGCCGAACGCGAAGTCCCGCTCGAGCTCGCTGGCCCGCGCGTGGAGGACCTGCAGCCCGGCCTGCTCGGCCGTGGCACGCGCCTCCGCGAGCAGGCGGCTCTTGCCGATCCCCGCCGGGCCCTCGATGACCACGACCCGGCCGGTGCCCGCCCGGACGTCCGCGAGGTAGCCCGCGAGCAGCCCGAGCTCGCGCTCGCGCTCCACGAGTCCGCCGGCGCCCGCCATGGTGTCCGATCGTACGTCAAGGTCGTGGCGCCGCGCCGGCGAACCCCGCCCGGTCGACCGGCGGGCCGCCTACACCTGCGTGCGCCCGTCGAGCCACTCGGTCACGAAGCGCGAGCTCGCGTGGATGTCGACCTGGCGCAGCGGGCCGTCGCCCGTGTTGACGAACGCGTGCGGCACGCCCGGCGGCACGACCACGATGTCGCCGGCGCGGGCCTCGAGCTCCTCGTCGCCGAGGGTGTAGCGCGCCTGGCCCTCCTGCACGATGCAGATCTCGGCGTAGTCGTGCCGGTGCAGCGACGGGCCGCGGCCGGGCGCCGCCTCCACGAGGATGAACGACACCCCCTCGATGCCGTGGTCGTCGCCGACGAACTCGCGGGAGCCGCCCTCGGAGCGCGGCAGGCGATCGTGCGCGATGACGGTCATCCGCGGATCCTACGCGGCCACCGCGTTGACACCCGGGGGCCCGGTCCCGTTCACTGCCGCCGATGGCCGACGCCGTCGAGATCGCCACCCCGCACGGGCCGGCGCGGGCCCACCTGCAGCCGGTGGACGACGCGCGCGGCGCGCTCGTGCTCGGGCACGGGGCGGGCGGCGGGGTGGGGGCGAAGGACCTCGTGGCCGCGGCCGGCGGCGCGCACGACGCCGGCGTCGCGGTGGCCCTCGTGGAGCAGCCGTACCGCGTCGCCGGACGGCGCTCGCCGGCGCCGGCGGTGCAGCTCGACGCTGCCTGGATCGCCGTGCTGGCGCAGCTCGCGGCGGGTCCGCTGGCCGGCCTGCCGCTGGTCACGGGCGGGCGCTCGGCCGGGGCGCGCGTCGCCTGCCGCACCGCCGCCGCGACGTGCTCGGTCGGTGTGCTGTGCCTGGCCTTCCCGCTGCACCCGCCCGGTCGGGGCGACGATCCGGCGAAGTCGCGCCTCCCCGAGCTGGACGCCGTCGACGTGCCGACCCTCGTCGTCCAGGGCGTCGCCGACCCCTTCGGGATGCCGCCACCCGGGCCCCGGCGCGAGATCGTGCAGCAGCCCGGCACGCATGCGCTCGCTGGCGACCTACCCGGCCTGCGCGCGGCGGTCGGGGCGTGGCTCGACCGGTTGTTCGCCTGACCCGGCCCGGCGTGGCACCATCGCCCGATGGGCAACTTCTACGCCAACGTCACGCTCGTCGGCGTGCGGCCGGAGCGCGTCGTGGTCGAGCTGGAGCTGGCCCGGCAGGAGGCGTACCTGTACGCGGAGGGCGGCGACGTCGTCGTCTTCCCGCCGCTCGGCGAGGAGGCGGAGCTGCCCGCGCTCGCCGGCCTGCTGGCGGGGCGCCTGCGGGTCCCGGCCCTGGCCGTGGTGGTCATCGACTCGGACGTGCTGCTGCTCCATGCCTACGACGCGTTCGGCGAGCTGCGCGACCGGTACGACAACGCGCCCGGCTACTTCGGCGACGCCGACGCCACGGACGGCCTGCCGCAGGGCGCCGACGGGATGCCGCTGCCCGTCGGCGGGGACGCCGCGCTGCTGGTCGCCCTGGCCGCGCACGGCGACGAGGCCGCCCTCGAGGCGACGCTGCGGCGGGAGTGGGAGTCGTACACCTTCGCCGAGGAGCTGCACCAGGCCGTGCTCGAGGAGCTCGGCCTGCCGCTGGCCGCGGTCGGCACCGACTACGCGCTCGTCGCAGACGGCCAGCGCCCCGCGGGCGACGGCGCGTGGCGCCACGTGACCCCGGACTGACGCGCCGCGACGCGCCGCAGCGGGTCTTGCGATCGCTTGACATGTGACCATAGAGTCACATATGGTGGGCGCGTGACCGACGACGACCGCGTGTTCAAGGCACTCGCCGACCCCACGCGTCGCTTCCTGCTCGACCGGCTCTTCGCGCGTGACGGCCGCACGCTGACGGAGCTGGAGTCCGAGCTCGAGATGACGCGCTTCGGGGTCATGAAGCACCTGCGCGTGCTCGAGGACGCCGGGCTCGTGGTCACGCGCCGCTCGGGCCGGGAGAAGCTGCACTACCTGAACCCGGTGCCGATCCGGCTGATCCACGACCGGTGGATCGACAAGTACACCGAGCGCCGGGTCTCGGCGCTCGTCGACCTCAAGAGCCAGCTGGAGGAAACGGGATGACCACCACGACCGACGTCGCCACGCAGGTCTACCGGATCTACATCCGCGCGACGCCCGAGGCGATCTGGGACGCCATCACGAAGCCCGAGTGGACGGACCGCTACGGCTACGGCGGCAAGGTGTTCCTCGACCTGCGGCCGGGCGGCGAGTTCCACCACGACGCCAACGAGGGGATGCAGGCCGCCGGCATGCCCGAGGTGATGGTCGTGGGCGAGGTGCTCGAGTCCGACCCGCCGCGCCGCCTGGTGCAGACCTGGCATCCCGTGTGGGACGAGGAGATCCGCGCCGAGCGCGCATCGCGCCTCACCTACGAGCTCGCGCAGGAGCCCGCGCGGGACGGCGTCACGCGGCTGACCCTCGTCCACGAGCTCGAGGGCGCGCCGCTGACGGCGGCCATGGTCTCGGGCCAGGTGGAGGAGGCCGGCGGCGGCTGGGCCTTCGTCCTCAGCGACCTCAAGTCGCTGCTGGAGACCGGCTCCGGCGTCGTCGCCTGAACGCCCGCTCGTCGGGCCCGGCCTGCGCGTCGGGCCCCGGCTGCGTGCCGAACCGAGCGGTACGTTGCACGCATGGCACGGCTCCAGGCGATCGACTACCGAGCGGCCGATCGGGGTCGGAGCCGGTCGACGACCATCGACGCCCTACCCGTGAAGTCCCAGGTCGTGGTCGCCGATCACGGAACCTCGTGATCCTCCTTCACGCGTTCCGCAAGGACACGGGGCGAGTGCCGAGGCGGAGAGCAGATCGCGCGCGGGCTTGACTTCAACCGTGCTTGAAGTCGTACGGTGCGTGCATGACTGACATGCAAGGCGCCGGCGACCGCATCGTCGCCGAGGCGACCTCCTGGCCGGGCGTCGACACCGCCATCGGCAGCCGCGGCGAGCTCTCCATCCGCTTCGAGTCCCGCGAGATCGGCCACCTCCACGGCGACCGCGTCGCCCACTTCGGCTTCCCGCGCAGCGTGGGCGCCGAGCTCCAGGCGGCCGGACGCGTCGTGCCGCATCCCGTGATGCCGGACAACCCCGGCTGGGGCGCGCGCGCCATCGAGGACGAGGACGACGTGGGGGAGGTGCTGGCGCTGCTGCGCCTGAACTACGACCGGGCCGTCGCCAGCCGCGCGACCCGGGCGGCGGCCGGCGCCTGACCACGCGAGCGCGGTACGGTTCCGGCGAGCGCCGTCGGCGCGTCCACCAGGAACCGAGGAGACAGATGGATCCGCTGGAGCGCCGGCGCCTGGGGCGCACGGACGTCGACGTCACCGTGCTGGGCTTCGGCGGCGCGCCCCTGGGCGATCTCTTCACCGTCCTCTCGGACGACGTCGCCGAGGCCACGATCGTGGCCGCCTGGGACGCTGGCATCCGCTACTTCGACACCTCGCCGTGGTACGGGCGCGGCGGGAGCGAGCACCGCCTCGGCCGCGTGCTGCGCCGCCACGCCCGCGAGGACGTGCGCATCTCGACGAAGGTCGGCCGCGTCTTCAAGGCGCCGATCGACGCGGCGGCGGGCGCGCGGCGGCGCAAGGCGGAGGGCTGGGCCGGCGGGCTGGAGTTCGTGCACCGCTGGGACTACACGTACGACGGCGTCATGCGCTCCTACGAGGACAGCCTGCAGCGCCTCGGCATGACCCGCATCGACGCGCTGCTCATCCACGATCTCGATCGACTCAGCCACGCCACCGACGACCTCGTCGACGGCCACTTCGGCAACCTGGTCTCGGGCGGCTTCAGGGCCCTGGCGGAGCTCCGCGAGGCGGGTCTCGTCGGCGCCCTCGGCGCGGGCGTCAACCTGCTCGGCACGATCCCGCGCTTCCTGGCCTCGATGGACCTCGACTTCTTCCTGGTCGCGATGCCGTACACGCTGGCCGACCAGAGCGTGCTCGACGACGAGTTCCCGCTCTGCGCCGAGCGTGGCGTGACCGTCGTGATCGGCGCGGTGTTCGCCTCCGGCATCCTGGCAACCGGCCCCGTCGACGGGGCGACGTACGCCTACGCCGAGCCCACGCCCGAGGTGCGGGCGCACGTGGCGGCGATCGAGGCCGTCTGCCGCGCCCACGACGTGCCGATGGCCGCCGCGGCGCTCCAGCTCCCGCTGCACCACCCGGTCGTGGCGTCGGTGATCCCCGGCGCCCTGTCGCCGGAGCACGTGCAGCGCAACGTGGCGGCGCTGCAGCTCGACATCCCACCCGCGCTCTGGGCGGATCTCAAGCGCGAGGGCCTGCTGCACCCGGAGGCCCCGACGCCCTGAGCGCGGCAGCAGCGCGCTGCCGAACCTGCGGTACGCGCGCTCAGGCGCCGACCGGCCCGGCGGTCTCCAGCGGCGCCGCCGAGCGGGCCGGTAGCCGCACGACCACGCGCGTCCCGTCGTCCGGCGAGGACGCCACGTCCATGGTGCCGCCGACCGCCTCGATGCGCACGCGCTGCGACGCCAGGCCGACGTGGCCGGCCGCCAGCCGCTGCGCCAGGCGCTCCGGCGGGAAGCCCGTGCCGTCGTCCTCGACGCGGAGCTCCAGCAGCCCGCCGTCCTGCGCGAGGGCCACGCGCACGTGCGTCGCGTCGGCGTGCCGTGCGACGTTGGCCAGCAGCTCGCGCGCCGCCGAGAACGCCAGCTGCTCCTGCGGGTGGCGGCCGCTGGCGTGCAGGTCGAGCCGCAGGTCGAGGTGCGAGCGGGTCGCGACCTGCTGGGCGATCGAGCGCAGGGCGGCGTCGAGCCCGGCCTGCTCCAGCACGTACGGGTGCAGGTCGAAGACCGCCTCGCGCAGCTGGCCCACGGTCTGCGCCAGCGCCTCGTCGGCGCGGGCGAGGGCGGGGTGGGGCAGGACCTCGCCCGCCTCCTGCAGGTCGTGCCGGGCCGAGAGCAGGTTCTGGATGGCGTGGTCGTGCAGGGCCTCCGCGAGCGCGCGGCGCTCGCGCTGCTCGGCCTCCAGCGCGTCCGCGAGCAGGGCCGAGCGCTCCTGCGCCAGCCGCTCCACCGTCGCCGTGCGGCGGGCCAGCAGGAGCGAGAGCAGGATGCAGCCGACCCCGACCCAGGCCAGGTAGCCGGCCTGCGTGAGGATGAAGCGCGGGGCGTCGGGCTGGCCGGCCGCCGGGTGGAAGGCCGCCTGGACGACGTACGCGGCCGTCGTCACCAGCGTCGCGGCGATGGTGATGGAGAGCCGGAAGCGGAAGGCGACCGCCACCGGGACCAGGAACAGCGCCAGCCGCGCGTGGGAGTAGGCGCCGCCCGAGAGCAGGGCCAGCACGCTGATGGCGCCGACGTCGACGGCCGTGGTCAGCAGGGCGAAGCGCTCCGTCACCTCGCGCAGGTACACCCACGCCAGCACGGCGGCGCTCCAGGCCGAGAACACGGTCAGCGTGAGCAGGAAGCCGGTCTCGTGCGGGTCGGGGTGCGCGAGGCCCTGCCCGAGCGCGATCAGCGCGATCGCGGGGACGCGCAGCCAGGCGACGACGCGCTCGGACTCGGCCAGGGCCTCGCCGGAGCTCGGCGGGGAAGGTCGCCTGCTCCACCGCGCTACTCGATCAGACCGCGGCGCATCGCGCTGGCGACCGCCGCGGCGCGGTCGGACACGCCGAGCTTCTCGTACAGGTGCTGGACGTGCGTCTTCACGGTGGTCAGCCCGAGGAAGAGCTCGCGGGCGATCTCCGGCAGGCTGTGGCCCTCGGCGATGAGGCGCAGGATCTCCTGCTCCCGCGGCGTCAGCGCGGGCGTGTCGTCCTGCCGTCGCAGCCGGATCTCCGAGACGAGCCCGGCCGCGACGTCCGGCGGCACGACGTTCTCCCCGCGAGCGCAGGCGAGCACCGCGTCGACGATCTGCTCGCGGCGGGCCTCCTTGGACACGAAGCCGGCGGCGCCGGTCTCCAGCGCCCGGTAGACGACGCCGCTGTCGGTGAAGGCGGAGACCAGCAGCACCCGCGTCGGCAGCCCGTCGCGGACGACGGCGTTGGTGACGGCGACGCCGTCGAGCTCCGGCAGCTTGTAGTCGAGCAGTGCGACGGCCGGCTGGTGGCGGGCGATCTCGTCGAGGGCGGTGCGGCCGTCGCCGGCCTCGGCGACGACCTCCACCCGACCGCTCGCCTTGAGCGCCCGCACGACGCCGTCGCGGTACAGCGGGTGGTCGTCCGCGACCACGACGGTGACCCGCTGCTGTGCGCTCTGGGGCACGTCAGTCATGGTGACTCCTAGGGCGTTGCGGGAGCGTTGCCGAGTGTGATGCTCACGTTGCGCTCCACGCCGCCCCGCGACACCGTCAGCTCGATGCGGTCGCCGGGGCGGTGCGCCGCGACGGCCTCGGTCAGCTGGTCGGCCGAGGTGACCGGCGCGCCGTCGAGCCCGACGATGGCGTCGCCGCCCTTGATGTTGGGCGTGGCGTTCGCGGCGCGCGTCGTCGGCAGGTCGGCCGCCTTCAACCCCGCCGTCGCGGCCGGGGCTGCCCTTGACGACGCGCATGACCGCGGCGCCGCGGGCGGGCAGGCCGTGCACCTCGCTGCGCAGGGTCGGGTCGATGGTGGCGAGCTGGATGCCGAGCCACGGGTGCTGCGCGTGGCCCGTGGCGATGAGCTGCTGGGCGACCGACTGCACGGTCGCGCTGCCGACGGCGAAGCCGATGCCGACGTTGGCGTCGACCGTGCCGCCCTCGATCTGCGAGCTCACGCCGACGACGCGGCCGTCGGCCCCGATCAGCGGCCCGCCCGAGTTGCCGTGGTTGATCGGCGCGTCGGTCTGGATCGCGTTGGGGATGGTGAGGCCGTTCGGCGACTTGATGTCGCGCCCGGTGGCGCTGACGATGCCGGCGGTCATCGTGCGCTCGAGGCCGAAGGGGTTGCCGATCGCGTAGACGGGGTCGCCGACCTCGACGCTGCCGGTGTCCAGCGCGAGCGGGTGCAGCGCGCTGGCCGGGGCGTTCACGTGCAGCACCGCGATGTCGGTCGACGGGTCGGTGCCGACGATCGTCGCGGGGTACGTGGCGCCGCCGCTGAGACCGACGCGGATGGCCGTCGAGCCCTGCACGACGTGGTCGTTCGTGACGATGTCGCCGTTGGCGTCGAGCACGAAGCCGGAGCCGAGGGCGCCGACCTTCTCGCTGCCGGAGGGGCCGAACGGGGAGGCCGGGACGGACTCCGTCTGCGTGTCGGTGATGACGACGACGCCCGGGGCGTCCGCCCTGTAGACGTCGGCGCCGGACAGCACCGGCGGGACGGCCGCGGTGGTCGTCGCGGCCACCGGCTGCGCGGCCGCCGGCAGCGTCGCGGAGACGGCGTTCGAGGTGCTGGCGGCGGAGCTCCCGCCGTCGAGGACGTCGCCGACGGCGCCGCCGGCGATGCCGCCGACGAGGGCGGCGGCGACGACGATGCCGATCACGAGCGGGCGGTTCATGGGGGCCCCCTTGGGGGTTGTGGTCAGGCCGTGGTGCTCCTCAAGGCTCCCCGTCGCCGCCGCCCGTGGGCATCGCCCGGTCGCACGATCGAGATGGCCCTCGGCACGGCCGGCCGGCCGAGCGGCGGATCGTCCGCTCGATGGGCCGATCGGCGGATGCGGCGGGCCGCGCTGCGGTGGAAGGCTCGAGGGGCGTCGGTCCCGCGACCGGCACCCGCTCCTCGAACCACCGGGCCAGCGACGGCCCGGCCCCGACTGGAGGATCCAGTGACAGGCAGAGCACGAATCGGCGCGGCCCTCGGCGCCGTCGCGATCGCCGGGCTCCTGGCCGCGTGCGGCGGCTCGAGCAACGACGAGACGACCACGACGTCGACCGGCGGCGCGACCACGACGTCCAGCGGCACCTCGACGACGCCCCCGACGACGAGCGCCTCGGGCGCCGCGACCACGGGGGAGGGGTCGACGAGCGCACCCCCGTCGTCGACCGGGGTCGGCGGCGGCACCGCCACCGCCGGCGACTGGGCGGCGCCGAACGGCGACTGGAGCAACACGCGCGACGTGCCCGGCTCCGACATCTCGAAGGCCACCGTCAGCGGCCTGCAGCCGGGCTGGAAGGTGCCGATCAAGGGCACCGGCACGTTCGGCTCGTACGCCTCGACGCCGATCATCCTCGACGGCGTCGTCTACACGCAGGACCTGCGCTCGAACGTCCAGGCGATCGACGAGGCCAGCGGCAAGGTGCTGTGGACGCACGACTTCGACTCGTCCTCGGTGGGGCCGAACGGCGTGGCCGTCGCGGACGGCCGGGTCTACGGCGCCACGGCCGACTCCGCGTTCGCGCTCGACGCCAAGACCGGCGACCAGCTCTGGACGGTGAAGCTGACCCGCAACGCCAACGAGGGCATCGACATGGCCCCGGGCGTGCACGGCGACCTCGTCTACGTCTCGACCGTGCCGGGCAACGCCTCGTCCTTCTACAAGGGCAACGGCCAGGGCGTGCTGTTCGCGCTCGACGGCGCGACCGGCGCGACGAAGTGGACGTTCGCGACCGTGCCGACCGCCCTCTGGGGCGACCCGCAGGTCAACTCCGGCGGCGGCCTGTGGCATCCGCCGGCGTTCGACGACCAGGGCTCGATGTACGTCGACATCGCCAACCCGGCGCCGTTCCTCGGCACCGAGGCCAAGCCGTGGGGCTCCTCGCGGCCCGGCCCCGATCCGGACTCCGACACCATCGTCAAGCTGAACGACGAGACCGGCAAGGTGGAGTGGAAGAACCAGGTCATCGCACACGACGTGTACGACTGGGACCTGCACCTGCCGCCCATGCTGGTGGACACCGCGAGCGGCCAGCACCTCGTGGTCGCAGGCGGCAAGATGGGCTACGTCTACGCCTTCGACCGCGACTCCGGCAAGCTGCTGTGGAAGACGCCCGTCGGCAAGCACAACGGGCACGACGACGACCACGAGCTCGCGCTGCAGGGCAAGCTGTCCGCGCTCCCGAAGCTGCCGCTGACCGTCTACCCCGGCGCCCTCGGCGGCGTCGAGACGCAGATGGCGGTCGCCGACGGCACGGTCTACGCGCCCGTGGTCAACCTCGCCACGATCTACAAGAAGCAGGACAGCTACTCGCTCGACCTGGCTCACGGCACGGGCGAGATGGACGCCGTCGACCTCGCCAGCGGCAAGGTGCTGTGGACGCACCCGTTCACCACGCCGACCTACGGCGCGGCGACCGTCGTCAACGACCTCGTCTTCACGACGACGTTCGACGGCACGCTCCACGCCCTCGACGCCAAGACCGGCGCCGAGGTGTGGTCGAGCAAGCTGCCCGCCGGCACGAACGCCACCGTCGCCGTCGCGGGCGACACGCTGGTGACCGCCGCGAGCTACCCGCAGGGCGCCAACCAGCACGCGGTCGTGATGGCCTACACGCTCGGCGGCTCGGCCGCGGGCAGCGCCGGGACGACCGGCACGACCGGCACCGACACCGGCGCCGCGACCACCATGCAGCCGGCGACGACGGCCGGCTCGGAGACCACCACCGAGCCGTCCGCCTCGACCACGGCTCCGACCTCGACCGCGGGGACCGACACCACGTCGGGCAGCCCGACCCCGTAGTCGCACGGCCGTCGACGGCCCGTCGCGTGCCTGGGGTGCAGGCGCGGCGGGCCGTCGGCTGGACCGGCGCCCTCGCGACGGTGCCCACGCGCCGCTCCGGAACGTCGGTTCGGTCATAGTCGCGCCCATGATCCGACACGTCGCGGTCGCCGTCGTCGCGCTCCTGGCCAATGCGATCGCCCTCATCGTCGTCGCCTGGCTCCTCGACGGCATGACCCTGGCGGTTCGGGGCCTCCTCATCGAGGTCGCCATCTTCACGGGCGTGATGGTCCTCGTCGAGGCGGTGGTGCGGCGGCTGACGCCGACCCAGGGCCGCGTGTTCCTGGGCGGCTCGGCGCTCCTGGCGACGGTGATCGCGCTGGTGGTGACGACCCTCGTGACCGACGGCCTGCAGCTCTCCGGCGCCAGCACGTGGTTCCTGGCGATCGTTCTCATGTGGGGCTTCCCCGTGATCGTGCGGCTGATCCTGCCGTACGTGATCTTCAAGGAGACGCTCCGCCGCTCGCAGCCCGAGCGGTAGGTCGTCTCCCGCCCCGCGCTCGGTCCGCCGGCACGAGCCGGTGCCCGACCAGCCCGGCATACTCCGGCGCCATGCGCATCCTCGTCGACAAGGACGTCCGCGTCCCGCTCCGCGACGGCGTCGAGCTGACCGCGGACGTCTTCCGGCCCGACGTGGCCGAGCCGGTGCCGGCGCTCCTCCAGCGCACGCCGTACGGCAAGGACCTCGCCGTCGATCACGAACCTCTCCGGGGACACGCTGCGGCTGGCGCAGGCGGGCTACGCCGTCGTCGTGCAGGACACGCGCGGGCGCGGCGGCTCGGACGGCTCCTGGACGCCGTTCCGCGACGAGGAGGCGGACGGCGTCGACAGCGTGGGGTGGGTGCGCGGGCAGCCGTGGTGCGACGGGCGCGTGGGGCTGTACGGGATGTCGTACATCGGCGCGACGTCGTGGCTCGGGGCGAAGGGCGCGCCGGAGGGCCTCGCCGGCATCGCGCCGCTGCTCAGCACCGCGGACTACCACGACGGCTGGACCTACCGCGGCGGCGCCTTCGAGCTCGGCTTCGCGATGCTCTGGACGCTGATGTTCCTGGCGCCGTCGGAGCTCGCCCGCCGCGGCGCGGGGGCGGCCGAGCAGCTCGGGCGGGTGATCGCGGCGGCGGACGCGCCGGACCCGCACTTCGCGCGCACGCCGCTGGTCGACGTGCCGGAGGACATCGCCGGGCCGGCGCCGTTCTACCAGGACTGGCTGGCCCGGCCGCAGCGCGACGCGGGGTGGTCGGCGACCTCGGCGCTCGCGGCCGTGGAATCGATCCGCGTGCCCGCGCTGGTCATCGCGGGCTGGCACGACATCTTCCTGCGCGGCAGCCTGCGCGCGTACACGGCGCTGCGCACCCGCGGCGGCACGGCCGAGGCGCGCGAGGGCACGCGGCTGATCGTCGGGCCGTGGGCGCACGGCGTGCTCGGCGGCGCCTTCTTCGAGCGCAACTTCGGGCTCGCCGCGAGCATGGACGCCCTGGACGTGACGGGTAAGGAGCTCGCCTTCTGGGACGCGCGCTTCGGCCGGGCGGCGGACACCGGCAAGCGCGTGCTGCTGTTCGTCGCGGGGCCCAACGTGTGGCGCGAGGAGGACGACTGGCCGCTGCCCGACGCGGAGCCGACCCGCCTCTACCTGCGCAGCGGCGGCCGGGCCAACGGCGACCTCGGCGACGGCGTGCTGTCCCGCGAGACGCCGGGCGACGAGGAGCCCGACGCGTTCCGCTACGACCCGCGCGACCCGGTGCCGACGGTCGGCGGCGCGTCGTACCTGCCGGGCGTGTGGCTCGGCGTCAACGCGGGGCCGCGCGACCAGCGGGCGATCGAGGGCCGCCAGGACGTGCTCTGCTACACGAGCGACGCCCCTCGACGAGCCGCTCGAGGTGACGGGGCCGGTGGAGCTGGTGGTCGCGTTCTCGTCCTCGGCGCCGGACACCGACGTGGTGGGCCGCCTGGTCGACGTGGCGCCGTCGGGCCGCAGCGAGCTGATCACGGACGGCATCCTGCGGGCGCGCTACCGCGACTCGCTGGAGGCGCCCGAGCCGCTCGAGCCCGGGCGCGTCCACGAGCTGCACGTCGACCTCGGCGCGTGCGCCTACGTCGTGCCGGCGGGCCACCGGCTGCGGGTGCACGTCACCAGCTCGAACTTCCCGCGCTTCGACCGCAACACCAACACGGGCGGGACGATCGCGGAGGAGCCGCTCGCCGACGCCGTGGTGGCCACGAACCGGGTGCACCACGACGCCGGCCATACGTCGTACGTCGTGCTGCCGGTCGTCCGCCGGCCGGGCTGAGGCGGGCCGCGGACCGTGCGCAGGCCCGGCGTGCCAGGAGGCGCACCGGGCCCGCGTGACGGCGCGGCGGAGCGCGTCGCTCAGAGCGTGTCGCCGACGTACACGGCGAGATCGGCGAGCAGCGCGAGGATGCCGACGACCATGGCGGCGCGGCACAGGCCGGCGCCCTCCCTGGCGTTGCGGCCGGCCCAGCCCAGGAGCGCGCCGCCGCCGGCCAGGATCGGCGGCAGGCCGCTCCAGAAGACGGCGATGGAGAGCAGGCCGAGCACCGACAGCGTGAGCGCCGTCGCCCCGAGGCGGCCGCGGTCCAGGGCGCGCGGGACGAGCCAGCCGAAGACGGCGGCGCCGGCGAGGGCGATGATGGCGCAGACGATCAGGAACTCCCGCGTGCCCTGATCCTCGCCGCCGCCGTCGGCCCACGTGCCCACGGCGGCGAGCACGACGGCCAGGCCGATGGCGACGACCGCGACGGGGCCGGCGATCCTGCGCTCGAGCTGGTACTGCATGACGTCCTCCTCGATCGGTGACGTGCCGATCGTGCCGCCGCCAGCGCCCGCCGTCGTCGCCGCAGAGCGCGATCCTGCGTCGTCCGCTCGAGCGATCCTGCCCTCGCTCCCCAGAGCGATGACACGGCTCCTCCGGCGGCGTACCGTCTGCGCATGCGACTGCTGGCGGCGATCAGGCGGCACGGCGACCTGGCCTTCGCGCTCGCGGCGCTGCTGGCCGTCGAGCTGGAGGTGTGGCTGGCCGCCGACGTCGCGCGCCGGCCGGCGACCGCGCTGCTCGCGATCCCGGCGACCCTGCCGCTGGCCGTGCGGGCGCGCTACCCGCTGCCGGCGTTCCTCGTCGGGTTCGGCTCGCTGCTGCTCATGACCCAGGTCAGCCCGCGCTTCGACGAGCGCGGCCTGACCTTCGTGCTGCTGTACGTCTTCTGGCTCTACTCGCTCGGCGCGAACACCCGTGGGCGGCAGGCGTGGGCCGCCGCCGTCATCGTGCCGGTGTCCATCATCGGCTTCGTGACCGACGACGGCGACGCGTTCCACCCAGGCGACATCGCGTTCGGCGCGTTCATCATCGGCGGCCCGTGGCTCGCGGGTCTCCTGATCCGCCTGCGCCGCCAGAGCGAGCGGCGGCTCGGCGCGCGCGCCGTGGAGCTCGAGCGCGAGCGCGACGAGCGGGCGCGCGCCGCCGTCGCCGAGGAGCGTGCCCGCATCGCGCGCGAGCTGCACGACGTCGTCGCGCACGCCATCTCGGTGGTCATCGTGCAGGCGCGCGGTGGGCGGGCGCAGCTGCGAGCCGGCGCACCCGACGAGTCCCTGCAGGCGTTCGACGCGATCGAGCGCACGGGCGAGCAGGCGCTGGGGGAGATGCGCCGCCTGCTGGGCCTGCTGCGCCAGGACGACGAGCAGCTCGCGCGCTCGCCGCAGCCCTCGCTGGCGCGGCTCGACGCGCTGGCCGAGCACGTGCGCGCCGCGGGCCTGCCGGTCGAGGTGCGCGTCGACGGCGAGCGCGTCGAGCTGCCGCCCGGGGTCGACCTGTCGGCCTATCGCATCGTCCAGGAGGCCCTCACGAACGCCCTCAAGCACGCCGGGCGGGCGCGAGCCGTGGTGCGCGTGGCGTACGGGCCGGAGGTGCTGGAGGTCGAGGTGACGGACGACGGCGCCGGCGCGGCGAGCGGCAACGGCGCGGGCGGCGGGCACGGCCTCGTCGGCATCCGCGAGCGCGTCGCGCTCGTCGGCGGCGAGCTCGACGCCGGCCCGCTGCCGGGTGGCGGCTTCGCCGTCCGCGCGCGGCTGCCGTACGGGGCAGACCCGTGATCCGCCTGCTCATCGCCGACGACCAGGCCCTCGTGCGCGCCGGCTTCCGCATGATCCTCGCCGCCGAGCCGGACCTCGACGTGGTCGGCGAGGCCGGCGACGGCGCGGCGGCGGTGGCGCTCGCGGCCGACCTCCGGCCGGACGTCGTGCTCATGGACGTCCGCATGCCGGACGTCGACGGCATCGAGGCGACCCGCCGGCTGCAGGCGCTGCCCGAGCCGCCGCGGGTGCTCGTGCTGACCACGTTCGACCTCGACGAGGTGGTCTACGAGGCGCTGCGCGCGGGCGCCAGCGGGTTCCTGCTGAAGGACGCCCCCGAGGCGCAGCTGCTGACCGCGATCCGGGTGGTCGCCGACGGCGCCTCGATCTTCGCCCCCTCGGTGACCCGCCGGCTCGTCGCCGAGTTCGCCCGCCGCAGCCCGGCGCCGCGCCACCCGGGCTGGCCGAGCTGACGCCGCGCGAGCACGACGTGCTGCGCCTCGTCGCGCGCGGCCTCTCGAACGCGGAGATCGCCGCGACGCTGGTGCTGAGCGAGCACACCGTCAAGACGCACGTCGCGCACATCCTGCTCAAGCTCGGCCTGCGCGACCGCACGCAGGCGGTCGTCGTCGCCTACGAGTCCGGGCTCGTGCAGCCCGGCGCCGCCTAGCTTCAGCGCAGGCCGAGAACGAGCATGAGCAGCCGTAGCCCGCGTGCGGATGGTTCGTCGAGCCGAGCGCGTCACCGGCGCGTCAGCGCGCCGGTGGCGAGGCGGGCGCCTAGAGGGTCGCGATGGCGGCGGCGGGCGCCAGCACCGCGGCGATGACGGCGGTGCCGATGACGAGCCGGCGCCCGCGACCTGCGACCGTCGGGCGCTCGCGGGCCGGCGACTCGGGCGCGACCGGGATGCGCTTGCGGGCGGCGACGCTGTCGTCGCTGACGGTCCGGGCCAGAACCATGGCGCGAGCGGCGATCATGACCTGCTCCTTCCGGGGTCGGCCGCCGTGGCGACCTGATGCCCCCAGGACGGAGCAGCGGGGCGGGTTCTTCCCGCACCCGGCCATCACTCGATCAACTTGACATAACCATGCTTATCGAGCGTGGCCGCCGGACGCCCGGGCTAGACCTCCCGACAGCCGCCGCTCGCGGTGGCTCGCGCTACGGGCGCGCTGGATCCGGTCGCCAGTAGCCGACCGTGACGGTGACCCGGGCGTTGCGCGCGCGCCCTGCGGCGGTCGCGTTCGACGCGGCAGGCCGGTAGGACCCCGAGCTGCGTGGCACCGTCGTCAGCCTGCGCCCGGCGGCCAGGTACGCGCACACCGCGCGGGCCCGCAGGAGACCGACCCGGATGTCTTGCGCCTGGTTGCCGCTATACGCCGTGTGCCCCGTGCAGATCAGGCTGCTGGCGTCCGCCACCGCGCTGCGCAGCCGCCGCAGGTCCGCGGTCGCCCGCAGTCGCGCGCTCCCCCGGAAGAGCGGCTTGGCCGCCTCGACCACCGACGTCGATGGCGCCACGAGCAGCGTGCGGGTCGCCGGCCAGCTGCCGGCGCGGTCGTCCTGCGTCGCCTGCGCCGTGAGGGTCACCGAGTTGCCGGCTTGCCGTGCTGCGAGCCGGCGCAGGGCCGGCGTCACGGGCACCCGGATGATCAGCGACTCGGCCGTCCGCGACGCCGTGCTGACCGCGCCGCGCGCCAGCACGACGCCGTCGTGGGCGATCGTCGCGGCGCACGTGCGGATGCCCGGCTGGTCGAGCGCGCAGCGCACGCGGATCGCCATGCGGCTGCCCGGCAACGCGACCAGCGTCCGCAGCCCGAGCGCGAGCGAGCGCGCCTGCGGGGCCTCGACCCGGGTCGTGGCCGCGCTCGCGGTCCGGCTCACGCCGATCGAGTTGGTCGCCGTCTCCGTCAGCCGCAGCGTGCGGCCGAGGTCCGCGGCGGCGACCCGGTAGGAGAGGCCGCTCGCGCTCGGGATCGCGGTGCAGGCGCCGTCGGCGCCACAGCGCTCCCAGCTGCGCCGCACCGTGGCGGCACCCTCCCACGTCGCGGGCACGCTGCTGATGGCGACGCCGACCACGGGCGCGCCCCCCACGATCGGTGCCGCGATGGCCAGCGGAGGGGCCGGCGGCACGACGGCGGTCAGCGTGCTGGAGGCGACCCCGGTGCCCAGGATCGACGCGACGGAGACCGACACGCGGAGGCGCCAGCCCACGTCGGTGTGGCGCACGCGGTAGGCCTGGTCGCTGCCGTAGGGGACGGCCGCGCACGCGCCCGCCGCGTCACATCGCTGCCAGGCCCGCGTCACGACGGGGAACGGGTAGCCCCACCAGACGCCGTCGTCGGTCGAGAGCGTCTGGCCGACGATCGCCGTGCCGCCGAGGGACGGCGCCGCCACGTTGACCGGCAGCTCTCCGATGACGTTGCTCGGGAGCGACACCGCAGAGGTGACGCCGGCCGTGCTGGTCGCCGTCACCTCGACCCGCAGCGAGCGACCCCCGTCCGCGTGCACCAGCTGCCGCGTCGCCGTGCTCTCGCCGATCGGGACGCAGCCGTTGCCGTGGTCGTCGCAGCGCAGCCAGCGGCGGCTGAGCGTTGGAACCGGGTCGCCGCTCCACGTGCCATCCGTCGCGCTCTGCGACCCGCCGACCAGGGTCGCCCCGGTCACGGTCGGCGCGGACACGACGGCGGGAGCGGTCGCGGCCACGGCGGTGCTCGCCGACGCGGCCAGCAGGCCGGCGGCGAGCAGTACCACGGCCCCACGGGGGCGCCCCTTCGCGAGCACGGGTCCATGGTTCCTCGGTCGCGCGCCCCTGTCCATCGATCCTGACCGGACGTCCAGTGCAGACCTGCACCGCGCACGACGCGGCGGCCGATCACCCGGGTGACGGATCGGACAGCGCGCGCGACGCCTCTATCCTCGTCGCCATGGTCGAGCAGCTGCCTGACATGCCGCCCAGCGTCCTGGGCTTCCGGGCGTCCGGGAAGATCACCCGCGACGAGTACCACGACGTCCTGATGGCGCCGATCTACGCCGCGCTCGAGCGCGGCGAGCGCCTCAACCTGGTGTTCGAGACCGCGCCCGACTTCAGCGGGCTCGACGTCGGCGCGCTGTGGGAGGACCTGCAGGCGGCGGGATCGGTCGGGCTCAAGCACCGCAAGGCCTGGGGCCGCATGGCGATGATCACCGACAAGGACTGGATCCGCCACGGGGTCAGCGCCTTCGGCTGGATCAGCCCCGGCGAGCTGCGGGTGTTCGAGCCCGCCCAGCGCGACGCGGCGGTCGCCTGGGTCGCCGAGGCGCCGCCGGCGTAGGCGGCCGGGTAGCGTCGGCTGGTGGAGGCCCCTGCGCCCTACACCGCGCGCGCCGCGCGCCTCGAGGACGCCGACGCCGTGACCGCGGCGGTGAACGACAACTGCATCGCGCTGTTCGGCGAGCCGTTCACGACGCCCGAGGAGCTCCTGGCGGAGTGGCGGCGACCCGGCCGCGACCTCGACGCGACGTCCCGCATCGTCGAGGCGCCCGACGGGCGGCTCGCCGCCTGCCTCTTCCTCGACGCGCTACAGCCGTTCAGCCAGCCGCTGGTGTGGGGCGAGATCGTCCCCGAGCACCGCGGCCACGGCCTGGGCAGCGCCCTCGCCGACTGGGCGGAGGCGCAGGCCCGGCGCGTCGTCCTGGACGCCCCGGCGGACGCGCAGACCGTGCTGCACTGGCCCGCGTGGGTCGGCGAGACCGGCCTGGTCGAGCTCCTGCGCGCGCGTGGCTTCACGTGCGTGCGGCACTTCTGGCGCATGGACGTCGACCTCGCGGCCGAGCCCGCGGCACCGGAATGGCCGCCGGGCATCGCGGTGCGGACGTTCCGGCGCGGCGAGGACGAGCGGGCCACGTACGACGCCGTCCGCGAGTCGTTCGCCGATCACTGGGGCGACGACCACCTGTCGTTCGCGCAGTGGCAGCACGAGCGGATCGCCGGCGCCGGCTCCCGCTTCGATCCCGACGTCTGGTTCCTCGCGACGGACGGCGACGAGATCGCCGGCGTCGCGCTGTGCACGCCCGAGGCGGGCCACGCGCCGGAGCTCGGCTACGTCTCGACCCTCGGCGTGCGGCCGGCGTGGCGGCGGCGCGGCCTCGCCCGGGCGCTGCTGCTGCACGTCTTCGCGAGCTTCCGCGCGCGCGGCCGCTCTGGCGTCTCGCTGCACGTGGACGCGGCGAACCCGACGGGCGCTCTGGCGCTGTACGAGGGCGTCGGGATGACGCCGCTCCCCCGCTTCGAGATCTGGGAGAAGCCGCTGCCGCGTTGAGGCGGGCGGGTCAGCCGCCCGCGGATGGCGTGGGGCGCGGCCCGGTGCCGCCGCGGGTGCGGCGCACCACGTACGCGACGCCGACGATGGCGGCCGCTCCGAGCGCCACCCCGCCGACGATCCAGGCCACGGCGCTGCCGTCGTCGGAGGTCGCGGTCGACGCGGCGGGCTCGGCAGGCGCGGCGACGGTGGCGGCGGCGGCGGCCTCGACGGTCGCGGCGACCGGCGCGGCCTGCGCGGCGGGCGGATCGCCGCCGGCGGCGGGCGGCGCGGCGGCCGCGATGGCGACCGTGCCGAAGGTGTGCGTCGACTCGCACTCGGCGGGCACGAACCCGTCCTCCACCGACAGCGCGTAGCTGCCGGCGGGCGGCAGCGTGACGTCGGCGCGGTAGACGCCCACCCTGGCGGTCGGCTCTGCGTCGAAGCGCTGCGGCGCGCCTCCGGCCGGCGTGAGGATGACGGTCGGCGTGGCGCCGGCGAGCAGCGTCTGCCCGTGCTGGCGAATGGTGACGTCGACCGTCCAGGTCGACCCGGCGGCGAGCCCGTCCGGCGTCGAGGGCAGCCCCGCGGTCGCGAAGCAGCCCGCCTGCGCGGGCCCGGCGAGCGCGAGCGGCGCGGCGGCCAGGGCCGCGATGGCGAGGCGCCAGGCCCGGCGGGAGGTGCGGTGGACGGCGAGCTGTTCCATGTGTGGGGTACACCGCATCGCCAGGCGAGGTTCCCGCGGCGCCGATCCAGGCGGACGCGGGCCGGCCGTGCCGAGCGCAACCTGCCAGGATGGGCGCGTCGCCGACGGGAAGGAGCACCATGAGCAACGACGCGGGCCATCTCGACCGGGTGTTCGCCGAGATCGAGCGGCTACGCGACGACCTCGTCGAGGCCGTCAGCGGCGCCGTCCGCATCCCGAGCGTCAACCCGAAGTACCCGGGCCAGGTGTACGACGAGGTGGTCGGCGGCGAGGGCGAGACCGCGAAGTTCATCGCGCGCTACTACGAGGCCCTGGGCTGCGAGGTCGACGTGTTCGCGATCGAGCCCGGGCGCGAGAACGCGGTCGGCGTCCTGCGCGGGTCGGGCGGCGGCCGCTCGCTGATCTTCAACGGGCACGTCGACGTCGTGCCGCCCGGCGACCCCGCCAACTGGAAGAGCGGCGACCCCTTCTCCGGCCGCGTCGACGACGACCGCATCTGGGGCCGCGGCTCCACCGACATGAAGGGCGGCATCCTCGCCCAGGCCTTCGCCGCCCAGGCGATCCGGAACGCCGGGCTGCGGCTGCAGGGCGACCTGATCCTGGAGGCCGTCGTCGGCGAGGAGGTCATGGACCACCTCTGCGGCACCACGGCCGTCATCGATCGCGGCTACCGCGCCGACGCCGCCGTCGTCTCCGAGCCGAGCTCGCCCCCCACCCCGCTCGCCGTGGTGCCCATCTCGCCGGGCCTCTGGTGGTTCTCCGTGACCGTGCGCGGCAAGGCCAGCCACGCGTCGATGCGCGGCCAGACGTTCCGCGCCGGCGGCGGCGGCGCCGCGGTCGGCGTCAACGCCATCGACAAGGGCATCTTCATCTTCCAGGCCATCCGCCAGCTGGAGGACACCTGGGGCCTGACCAAGTCGCACCCCCTCTTCGCGCCCGGCCACTTCACGATCCACCCGGGCGTCGTCACCGGCGGCCCGAGCGGCGTGCTCGTCCCGTTCGTGATCTCCGAGTTCACCACCTTCGAGTACTGCGTCTGGTACCACCCGGAGGAGGACCCGGCCGACGTCCGCGCCGAGATCGAGGCCCACATCGCCGCAGCCGCCCGGCTCGACCCGTGGCTCGCGGAGCACCCGCCCGAGCTCGAGTGGAAGCTGAACTGGCCGGCCTCCGTCGTCGATCCCGCGCACCCCATCGTCGGCACCGTCTGCGCGGCCGTGGAGCGCGCGACCGCCGGGCACGCGGCTCGCGGGGCCGGCCACGGTGCAGGGCTTCGCGGCCGTCGAGGACACCTCGTGGCTCAACGCGAAGGGCATCCCCGCCATCTCGTGCGGCGCGGGCGACCTGCGCGTGGCGCACGCGGACGACGAGTACGTGCTCATCGACGAGCTCATGGCGGCCTGCCGCACCTACGCCGCCACCGCGATGGACTGGTGCGGCGTCGGCGAGTAGCGCGTGCTCGCGGAGGCGCCGCCGCCCAGCCTCGCCGCACCCGCGCCGGCGCGCATCGTGGCCGGTCGCTCGGTGCAGGGGCGCACGATCGTCGCCCGCCGCCGGGGGCCGGCCGATGCGCCGGTGGTGGTGCTCGCCGTGGGGCCGATCCACGGCGACGAGCCCGGCGCCGGCGCGCCCATCGCGGCGCTGCGCCGGGCTCGCCTGCCGCCCGGCGTCGCGGTCTGGACCGTGCGCGTCGCCAACCCCGACGGGCTCGCGCGCGGGCGGCGCCAGAACGCCCACGGCGTCGACCTCAACCGCAACTTCCCGGACCGCTGGCGCGCGAGCGGGCGGCGCGGCGATCGCTTCTGGCCCGGCCCGGCCGCCGCGTCGGAGCCGGAGACTCGCGTGCTGATGCGGCTCGTGCAGCGCCTGCAGCCGGACCTCACGATCCACTACCACCAGCCGTACGGCATCGTCGTCCGCAGCCGCGGCGTCGACCTCGCCCTCGCCCGCCGCTACGCCGCGCGCACGGGGCTGCCCCTCCGCGCGCTGGCGGCGTACCGCGGCACCGTCGCCGGGTGGCAGAACGCGCGCCGGGCGGGCAGCGCGCTGGTCGTGGAGCTCGCCGCCGGGACCGTGAGCCAGCGCACCGCCGACCGGCACGCCGCCGCCGCGCTGGCCCTCGTCCGGGCCCTCGCCGCGCGCGCTTCCTGACACGGCGGCGGCCGCGCGTGGCAGGATCCGGGGCGATGGCGCGCTGGCGCGAGCTGATCGGCCGATGGGAACCGGATCCGGGCGAGCGGACATTGCCCGATGAGCCCCTGACTCAGGACCACGTCATCGAGCTGCGCGACCGCCGCATCTTCGGCGACCTGTTCGACCTCTACGTCGACCGGGTCCACGGCTTCTGCCTGCGCCGCTGCGGCGACTGGGAGGTCGCGCAGGACCTGACCTCCTCGACCTTCCTCGAGGCCTGGCGGCACCGCGATCGCGTCGTGCTGACCGAGGCGACGGCGCTGCCCTGGCTGCTCGGCGTCGCCTTCAACCTGAGCCGCAACGCCAGCCGCAGCCAGCGCCGCTTCCAGGCGGCCGTGGCGCGGCTGCCGCGCGACGACGTCTCGGCCGACCACGCCGACGCCGTCGCGGAGCGCCTCGACGACCAGCGCCGCGGTGCGCGAGGCCCTCGAGGCCGTCGGCCGCCTGTCCGAGGACGAGCGCGCCGTGATCGCGCTGGTGGCCCTCGGCGACCTCACGTACGAGGAGGCCGCCCTCGCGCTGCGGGTGCCGGTCGGCACCGTGCGCTCCCGCCTGTTCCGCGCCCGCCGCCGCCTCGCGCGCGTCGAGGGCGAGTCCGGGCTGCCGGAGGCCTCGCCGTGAGCGAGCAGCGGCGGCCGGACGAGCGGCGCCTGACGGAGGACGAGCGGGCCCGGATGCGCGCGGGGCTGTTCGCCGAGATCGACCGTCAGGAGGCCCGCTCCAGCCGCCGGCGCCGCCGCGCGGCCGGGGCCGGCGTCGTGCTGGCAGCCGTGGCGGTGCTCGGCATCGTCGCCCTGCGCACGCCGCACGCCCCGACGACCGACACGGCCGGCTCCATCCCGGTCCGCTGCACCACCGGCGACCCGGCGGCGCCGGACGGCGTCATCACCGCGAGCGCCCGCCACGACCCGCGCCTCGTCTGCTCGGAGCTGTGGCGCCGCGGCGAGCTCGTCGGCGGCACCCGCAAGTCCGCGCCGCTCACGGCCTGCGCCCGCACCGACGCGAGCGAGGTGCTCGTGCTGGTGACCAGCGACGGCGGCGACAGCTGCCGCGCGCCGGGCAGCACGTCCCAGCAGTAGCCCCCGGGGAACCGTCCGCGACGGCGCGGACATCACTGGAAGGCGCGCACCCCCGCCGCGCCGTGCGGGTGCTGGGACCGCGGGACCGAGGGACGGCTCGCGGTCGGATCGACGAACGAGAGGACACGTGATGCGCAACCGGTGGCTGCTGCTGCCGCTCGTGCTGATCCTGGCGTTGCTCGCCGCCGCGTGCGGCGGGAGCGACGACGACGGCGAGGTCGCCGACGAGTCGCCGACGACGGCGGGATCGAGCCGAGGCCATTCCGCAGCTCGGCGACGAGACGACCATCGGCGGGGACGCCGCGTCGTCGGCCGACACGGCCGCGTCGGAGCCGGCGAGCTCGGCCGAGTCGACGCCGGCCGAAACGACGCCGGCCGAGAAGACCGTCCCCCAGGGCGGTCGGCTGATCGGCCTGATGGAGTCCGACATCAACACGTGGGACGGCACCGACTACTACGCCTACGCGTGGATGGTCGACTTCATCACCTGCAACACCCTGGTCGGCTACCCGACGACGACCGACCGGCTGAAGAACCTCGAGCTGCGCCCCGAGCTCGCCGCCGACATGCCCGAGGTCTCGGCCGACGGGCTGACGTACACCTTCCAGCTGCGTGAGGGCGTCAAGTTCAGCGACGGGCGCCCCGTGACCGGCGACGACGTCAAGGGCACGTTCCTGCGCGCCCTCGACCCCGAGGCCGCCTTCCAGGTCTTCGGCACCGTCTACTACGACGCCATCAAGGGCGTGCCGGAGTACAAGAACGGCACGGTCAAGGACATCGAGGGCATCGCGGTCGACGGCAACACCGTCACCTTCACCCTGACCGAGAAGAACGGCGGCTTCCTCAACGCGCTGGCGCTCGGCTTCGCCTGCATCGTGCCGGCCGACTCGCCGCACCAGAAGACCAACCTGCCGCCGCCGATGACCGGCCCGTACATGACCACCGAGCACACGCAGGGCAAGTCGCTGAAGATCGACCGCAACCCGGTGTGGGAGGAGAACCGGGCGGCCGGCGTCCCCGAGGACCCCGACACCAACAACGTCGACGGCTTCGACATCACCATCGGCGTGCCGCCGGACGCGCAGGTGCTGCAGATCAAGAACGGCCAGGCGGACTTCTCGTTCGACCAGTCGTGCTGCGTCGGCGCCATCGCGAACGAGCTGAGCACCGACCCGGCGACCAAGGACGGCTTCTCGGCCATCCCGAGCCTGCGCGTCTCGTACGCCACCCTGAACACGACGACGCCGCCGTTCGACAACGTGAAGGTGCGGCAGGCGGCGAACTACGCGATCGACCGCGAGGCCGTGGTCAAGATCCTGGGCGGCGACCTGCAGGGCACGCCGAGCTCCGGGATCCTCTCCGACACCATGCTGCCCGAGGGCTATCCGGCCGAGGTCTACCCCTCGACGCCCGACGTCGGAGAAGGCCAAGGCGCTGCTGCAGGAGGCGGGCGTCAAGACGCCCCTGGACGCCGGGACGATGTACTACCCGGAGGCGGGCGTGAACGCCGACATCGCCCAGCAGATCGTGTCCGACCTCAAGAACGTCGGGCTCAACCTGAAGCTCAAGGGCCTGAACACGGACAACTACTACCAGTTCATCCAGAACCCGGAGAACAAGGACACCATCGCGATGGCGGCCTGGGAGGCCGACTACCCGGACGGCATCACGTACTTCGAGCCGCTGCTCGTCTCCGGCGCCGCCGACGGCGGGTCGAACTACGGCGACTTCAAGGACCCGGAGTTCGACGCCGAGGTGGCGCGCATCAACGCGATGCAGCCCGGCCCGGAGCGCCGCCAGGCGTGGGCCGACCTCTCCACCAGCCTGTCGCGCGACAAGGCGCCGTGGCTGCAGTTCCTGACCCGCAACAACCTCAACCTGACCTCGCCGCGGTACGGCAACTACGTCTACGACTCGGTCAAGACGGTCTACCTCGGCCTCGCCTACGTGAACCAGTAGGCGGACCCTCCACACGCCACCACCCGGCCACCCCGGGGAGTCGACTCAGGTCCGGCTCCCCGGGGCGGCGAAAACCTGGCATCCTCGCCACGTGGGGCAGCCTGAGGAGCGGTTACCCGACGTCGTCGACGCGACGCGGCGGACGCGGCTCGCGAGCGAGCGCACCTTCCTCGCCTGGTGGCGCAGCGGCCTGACGGCGCTCGCCGTCGGCATCGGCGCCGGCAAGCTCGTGCCGGAGATCTCCGGCGGCTCGCAGTGGACGTTCGTCGTGCTCGGCGCCGGCTACGCCCTGCTCGGCGTGGTCTTCATCGTCTTCGGCTACTTCCGCGAGCGCGCGCTGGAGCAGGCGCTCAACGAGGGGCGCTACGAGCCGCTCAACGCCCGCATCTCGATGCTCCTGACGCTCTCCGGCGTGCTGCTCGGCGCCGCCACGATCATCGTCCTGTTCACGGACGCGAACTAGCCCGCGCGCCGCGCTCGGGCCGCGACTCGTCCCAGACGGGCTCGGCGGCCTCCACCACGCGGCCGTCGGCGCGGAAGACCAGGAAGCGGTCGAAGCGCCGGGCGAACCAGCGGTCGTGCGTCACCGCGAGCACGGTGCCCTCGAACGCGTCGAGCGCCTGCTCGAGGGCCTCCGCGCTCTCCAGGTCGAGGTTGTCGGTCGGCTCGTCGAGCAGGAGCAGCGTCGTCCCGCCCGTCTCCAGGAGCAGCACCTGCAGGCGCGCCTGCTGGCCGCCCGACAGGGTCTCGAAGCGCTGCTGCGCCTGCGCGGTCAGCCCGTAGCGGGTGAGCGCCGACATCGCCCCGCTGCGGTCGACGCCCCCGGCGCGCATGACGACGTCGAGCGGCGTCCGGCCCTGCAGCTCGGCGTGGTCGTGGGTCTGCGCGAAGTGGCCGGGCACCACCCGCGCCCCGAGCCGCGAGACGCCCTGGTGGGCGACCTCGTCGCCGGCCAGCAGGCGCAGGAAGTGGGACTTGCCGGAGCCGTTGGCGCCGAGCACGGCGACCCGCTCGCCGAAGAAGACCTCGGTGCTGAACGGCCGCATCAGCCCGTCAGCTCGAGCTCCTCGCAGATCACGGCGCGCACGCCGGTGCGCCCGCCGCGCAGCCGCATCGTCAGCCGCTGCTCGCGCGGCGGCTCCGGCGGCGGCCCGGCCTCCTCGAACTTGCGCAGCCGCGTCTGCATCGCCTGGTAGCGGCTGGACATCGCCGGCGAGATCGTCGCCTGCACCCGCAGCGTGCGGACCAGCTCCTTCAGCCGAAGCGTGCTCCTCGGTCCAGCGGCGCCGCAGCTCCTCCAGCCGGTCGATGCGGTCCCGCCGCGCCTCGGCGTACGTCGCGTAGCCGCCGCCGTGCACCCAGGCCGTGCGCGCCTCGACCGTGACGACGCGGCGCGCGGCCTGGGCGATCAGCTCGCGGTCGTGCGAGACGAACAGGACGGTCTTGGGCGTCTCGGCGAGCTGCCGCTCGAGCCAGCGCTTGCCCGGGACGTCGAGGTAGTTGTCCGGCTCGTCGAGCAGCAGCACCTCGTCGGGGCCGCGCAGCAGCGCCTCCAGCGCGAGCCGCTTCTGCTCGCCGCCCGAGAGCGTGCGCACGGGCCGCTCGGACGCCGCCTGGAAGGTGAGGCCGAGCGCCTCGCGGCAGCACGTCTCCCACAGCACCTCGGCCTCCCAGCCGCCGGCGTCGCCCCAGTCGGCGAGGGCCTGCGCGTAGGCGATCTCGGAGCCGTCCTCGTCGCCCGCCAGCGCGTCCTCGGCCGCCGTCAGGGCCGCCGCGCGGGCGCGCACGGCCGGCGGCGCGACGGAGGCGAGCAGCCCGCGGACGGTGGTGTCGTCGCGCACGCCGCCGATGAACTGGCGCATCACGCCGAGGCCGCCGGAGCGCACGATGGTGCCCTCGGCCGGCTCGTCGTCGCCGGCGATCAGCCGCAGCAGCGTCGTCTTGCCCGCGCCGTTGGCGCCGAGCAGCGCCGCCTTCGCGCCCTCGCCGACGCGGAACGAGACGTCGTAGAGGAGCGGCCGGCCGTCGGGGAGCGCGTAGCCCACGCGTGCGAGGTCGACATGGCCCACGGCCGTAGTTTCGCCGACCCCGTATCACGACGGTGCGCCAGCCCTCCCATCGCTGTCCCCCGAATGCCTGCGGCGTCGGGCGCGTCCCCCTGACGGGGCTGGAGGAATCCGCGAAAACTGTCGAAGCTGGATGTCATGCCCGTGAGCTCCCTCCACGCGCCCAGCGCCGTCATGTCCGACACCCTGCGCCGCCGCGCCGAGCGCCTGCTGGCCGAGGGGGCCTCCCTGCACGTCGAGGCCGACGCCACGGGCGACCTCGTCCTGCTCGAGCAGGCCATCGATCTCGTCGAGGACGCCGTTGCGCTCTTCAACGAGTTCGACCCCGACGTCTGAGCCGGAGCCGGTGCCGCCCTACGGCACGCGCGACGGCTCGGGCGCGACGCCTGCCGCCGGCGCCCCGCCCGCGCCCGCCAGCGCACGCCGCGCCGCCGGGGCGCCGACGAGGATGCCGAGCAGCGGGACGCCCGCGAAGACGACGAACACGACGTCGTAGCCGCCCGCGTAGCTGACCAGCAGCCCGCCCGCGTAGCTCGCCACCACCGTCCCGGCGATCGCGATCGTCGTCGCGAGGCCCGCCGCGGTCCCCGCCGCCTCCGGCCGCACGAGACTGCTGACGCACGCGAAGAGCGGGATGACCGCCCCGCTCGCGCCGGCGGCCGAGAGCGCCGCGACGAGGGTGACGACGACGAACAGGTCCTCCGTGCCGAACGCGAGGAGCGCGACCGGCAGGCAGAGCACGAGGAACGCCGCGTACGTCTCGACGGGGCGCCCGGTGCGGCCCGCGATGATGCCGGCCAGGATCGAGCCCGGGATGGCGGCCGCGGCGATGACCAGCCCGGCCACGCTGCGCTCGGCGTCCGAGAAGCCGCCGACCTCGTCCATGTACGACGGGACCCAGGTCAGCGGGCCGTACAGCGAGGCCATGCCGAGGAAGAGGGCGCCGGACACGACCAGCAGCCGCCGCTCGCGGAGCACCTCGCCGAGCGGCACGGCGGGCCCGGAGCCGGCCACGCCCACCTCGCGGCGGACGGCGGCGGAGATCGCCGCGCCGCCGGCCAGGGCGACCGCGCCGTAGAGCACCATGATGCCCCGCCAGCCGAGCCCGTCCTCGAGCACCGGCGTGAACAGGAACGCCGCCGCGATGCCGGCCGAGAGGGCGCCCGTGAACCAGCCGACGCCGGCGCTCGCGCGACCCGGCGGCATCACGTGCACGACGTAGATGACGCCCGCCGTCCAGACCAGCGCGTCGCCGAGGCCGACGATCGCGCGCGTCACGAGCAGCGGCGCCAGCACGTCGGTGGCCGCGCCGAGGATGCTGCCGGCGCCCGCCACGAGCACGCCGGCGGCCATCACGCGGGCGGCGCCGAAGCGGTCGGCCAGCCGCCCGGCCGGCAGGCTGCCGGCGCAGTACGCGAGGGTGAACGCGGCGACCAGCGCGCCTGCCTCCGCGTGGCTGTAGCCGACGTCGTCCACGAAGGTCGAGATGAGCGGCGGCACCGAGAAGACGCAGACGTACGTCAGCCAGATCGACGCACACGCCAGCAGCAGCCCGCGCCGCCCCGTGGACGGCGCCACGTCGTCCCCCACGCTTCCTCCCGGCCGGTTCCGAGCGCCAGATCATGAGGCAGGCGGCCGGGGCGTGCAACGGCGGTACGCTGGCCGCTCCGGCCAGGCGCGACGTGGGAGGCAGCGATGCGGATCCTCGTGGTCAACCCGAACACGAGCGAGGAGATGACGCGCGACATCGCCGAGCAGGCGGCGCGCTACGCCCGTCCCGACACGGAGCTCGAGACCGTGGCCGCAGCCTGGGGCCCGCGCTCGATCGAGGGCCACTACGAGGAGCACGTTGCGGCGGTGGCGACGCTGGAGGCCATCGGGTCGCGCGCGGGGTCGTTCGACGCCGTCGTCATCGCGTGCTTCGGCGACCCCGGCCTCTACGCGGCGCGGGAGGTCTCGCCCGTGCCCGTCATCGGCATCGCCGAGGCCGCGCTGCTGACCGCCTGCACCGTCGCGTACCGCTTCTCCGTCGTCACGGTGCTGCCGCGCGTGCGGCCGCTCATCGAGGAGACCGTGCGGCGCGTCGGGCTGGAGAGCCGCTGCGCGTCCGTGCGCACCACCCCGCTGTCCGTGCTGGACTGCGAGCGCGACCCCGACGCCGCCGCTCGCGAGATCGCCGTCGCCGCCCGCGCGGCGGTCGAGGAGGACGGCGCGGAGGCGATCTGCCTCGGCTGCGCCGGCATGGGCCCGCTCGACCGGCGGGTCGGCGACGAGCTCGGCATCCCGGTGCTGGACGGCGTGGCCTGCGCGATCAAGCTCGCCGAGGGCATCGTCGACTACGGCCTGGCGACGAGCCGCGTGGCCGCCTTCCGCGCGCCCGAGCCGAAGGAGTACGTCGCCTACGACGCGGCTGCGGCCGGCGCGACGACGGTGCAGCCGGCGTAGCGTGGGACTCGAGACTCGGCGGCGGACGTCACCGACGGTGCTTGATGACTAGCGGATCCAGTTATTCAGGTGTGAGCGAGCCCTGCCCCGCAGCGACGAAGGAGCGTAGGGGCTTGTCATGACTGGAGATTTCGAAGCATCGAAATCAGTGCTGGCGAGCGGAGCCGGAGCAGCACAGCAGTACCGTGCTGCGGAGGCGGTGCCTCGCCCGGCGGACCCGCAAACGCCGACGGGCCCCGATGTCGCATCGGGGCCCGCCGGGGAGGAGGGGGTCGTGCTGGTGGTGTGCGGCCGGCCGGCCGTGGCGCTCCCACGGCCGGCCGGCTGCCCTCGCTAGCTCCGCGAGAGCGAGGCCTGGTTGGCGGTGATGGTCTGCACGCCGGGGGCGTCGAACTTCAGCGTCAGCGCGCCGGCCACGTCGCCGAAGGCGCTCGTGCCCATGGCCGGGGTGCTGGACGTGAAGGCCAGGTTGCCGGCCAGGAAGGGCGAGGCGAAGGCCAGCGTCGCCGAGGACAGGTCGTCGGCCGCGACGAGGCCCGCGGCGGGCGCCTTGGCGGTGATGCTGTGCATGATCGACGACGCCGGGGCGATGGTCGCGCCGCTCTCCATGATGTAGGCGGAGTGCGTCACCGCGCCGTCCGCCGTGCGCTGGGCGGAGAGGCTCACGCCGCCCGCCGCGAAGTCCTGCGGGAAGGCGGACAGCGTCACGGTGCCGGTCGGCTGCTGGCCGCCGGGGCCGCCCGTCGCGGGGCCGCAGTTCGGCTTCGGAGCCGGCAGCGCGCCGGAGATCGAGGCGGACAGCGAGCGCTTGGCGACGGAGGCGAAGTACGCGCCGTCGAGCTTCAGGTTGAGCGTGCCGGCGAGCGTGCCGCGGCGGCTCGTGACCACGCCGTAGCAGGGGATGTCGCCCTTGCGGGTGGACTGCGTGGCGATGGTCATGTTGACCTTGCCGTAGCGGCCGAGCTCGCTGCCCGTCTTGATGGTGGCGCCCTTCGCGGTCAGCTTGACGGCCTTGGCGCTGAGCGGGAACGACCAGAAGTGGAACTGGCTCGACGCGGTGTTGCCACGCGTCATCACCACCCCGAGGTTGTAGCCGCCCCCGTTCTTCGAGAGCGTCAAGGACATCTTGTAGGCCTTGAAGGCGACCGCATCGGTGGTCAGGGTCGGGGCGGCCTGCGCGGCCGGGGCGATGGCAAGCGCGCCCAGGGCGAGCGTGGCGGCAAGGAGACGTCGCATCGGTTCGGTACCTCGTGGTCGTCGTTGCGGAGCTGCCGGGCGGTCGCAATCGCTCGGCTCGGGAGGACTGTGCCAGCGGCCCCGAGGGCCGTCATCGGGGAGCTCCCCTGGTCCGTGCTCCCGGGGTGTCGGCCGGCGTCCGTCAGGGCCCTGGTAGCCTCCGGACGGGATGCGGATCTGCTGCCTGCTCGCCGA
This sequence comes from uncultured Actinomycetota bacterium, assembly GCA_963767885.1. Taxonomy (GTDB): domain Bacteria; phylum Actinomycetota; class Thermoleophilia; order Gaiellales; family F1-60-MAGs149; genus CAVYFW01. The sequence goes on along the minus strand of CAVYFW010000005.1, from coordinate 614,153 downwards.
TGGCGCGGTCGCCGCGAGCCCCGAGGTCGCCGCGCTCCTCGACGATCCCGCGATCGAGGTCGTCCACGCGGCGGACGGGATCGGCGCCGCGCTGGACCTGCCGACGGTCTTCGGCTGGGCGCGCGAGCTCTCGGAGCGGCTGGCCGCGGACGACGTCGTCGCCGCCGTGGTCGTGCTGCACCCGGACACGCTGGCCGAGGCCGGCTACCTCCTCGACCTGGCCGTGCGCGGCGCCAAGCCGCTCGTGGTCACGGGGGCCATGCGCCCCGCCGACCACCGCGCGGCCGACGGGCCCCGCAACCTCGCCGCCTCCCTGACCCTGGCCGGGCATCCCGCGCTGCGCGGCGCGAGCGCGGTCGCGGTGATCGCCGGCACCGTCCACGCCGTGCGGGACGTGACGCGCGTCTGCGCCGCGTCGGTGACCGCCTTCGAGTCGCCGCGGCTCGGGCCGCTGGGGCTCGTCGGGCCGGCCGGTCCCGTCGCGCTGACCCGCCGCCCGCCCGCACGCGAGCACGTCGCGGGCGCGCGCATCGAGCCGCACGTCGCCCACGTCGCCGCGCAGCTCGGCGCGGACGGGGCGCCGGTGGCCGCCGCGGTCGCCGCGGGCGCGCGCGGCATCGTGGCCGAGACGTTCGCCTCCGGCGCGGTGCCGCCGGCCCTCGGCGAGGAGCTCGCGCGCGCCGTCGCGGGCGGCGTCGCGGTCGTCGCCGCGTCGCGGGCCCGCGGCGAGCCGTCGGCAGCCGGCGGCGAACCGGGCGGGCACGCCTGGCTCGCGGATCGCGGCGTGCTGCGGCTCCCGGGCCTCGCGCCGGAGAAGGCGCGGGTGCGGCTCGCGCTCGCGCTCGGGCTGGACGACGCCGCCGCGCTGCGCGCCGCGTTCACCCCTGCGTCGTCGCCGTCTCCCCGGTCGACGCGGTCTCCCCGGTCGACGTCGTCTGCTCCGTCTGCGGCGCCCCCGCCGGGGGTGCGAGCACCGAGGCCTCGCTCGACACCGTGATGCGGATGCGGTCGCGCGCCCGCTCCCAGGAGATCAGGTCGAGCGCCGTCAGCCGGTCGAGCACGTACTGGAACGCGGTGGCCTGCTCGTCGGAGTCGTAGTCGCGGCTGACGTCGATCGTCCAGCCCGCCGTGCGGACGACCTGCAGCGGCTCGGCGTCGGGCACGATCTTGCCGACGACGCGCTGGATCCAGGCGAGCGTCTCGGTCGTCTCCGATCGTGCGGGCCCCGACGCGGTCTCGTCGTCGGGGTGGAGCACCCGGGCGGCCGACGCGCCGCGGCCGTGCAGGTCGGCGAGCTCCGCGAGGCGGTCGGGCTGCGTGCGGGCCAGCCGCATGATCTCGCGGCAGGCGAGCACCTTCCAGTAGTAGTTCGACGAGTCGTCCTGCAGCTCGGTCAGCGTCCGCCACGCCGCGTCGCCGCTGCAGCGGCGAGGTGTGGAAGTAGAGCTTCGCGTACGACAGGTCGTTCTGGCGGACGAGGTCGGGCACGGCCACGTCGGTGCCGGCGCCGGTGTAGGCCCGGATGGCGTTCGACAGGTTGCCGATGCCCATGTGGTAGCTCGTGACGGCGAGGTCGACGCGTCCGAGCTGGCGCTGCGCCTCCACGAGGTACTTCACCGCGCCGCGGATGGCCTTCTCGGGCACGAAGCGGTCGTCGATGCGCCGGCGCTCGGCCAGCAGGCGCTTGACCTCGCGGCCGTCCCCGCGGCTGCGGGCCGACGCGAGGTCGCGGGTGAGCTGGCGGCTCTGCTCGAGGTCGACGCGCATCTGCAGGAAGTCGGTCGCCGTCGAGGCCACGATCTGCGTGAGCCCGCTGGCCGCCTCCGGATCCTGGTCGCGGCCGGCGATGACGTCGGGCCGTCCGCCGCTCTCCAGGAAGACGATGGCCTCCAGCAGGTCGGGCGGGATCTCCGTTCCCCGCACCGCCTCCTCGATCTGCCCGCGGTAGGCCAGCACGCGCTTCGCCGTCGCCTCCACCCCGCCCGGGCTGCGCGTGTAGACGACGTGCGAGAGCCCGTTCGCCGCTCGCGCCTCCAGGTCGGCGACCATCGCGGCGTCGTACGGCTCCCCCTGCGCCGGCTCCTCGTCGCGCAGCTCCGCGCCTGCTGCGACGCCCGCGACGGCCACCACCAGCAGGAGCAGGATGGCGAGCGCGACCCGGCGCTGCCGGCGCGCACGTTCGGAGAGCGGCCGGCGGGCCATCACGTGGACCGTATGCGAAGCTGAAGTGACGTGGGCCGGTTCGAGGTGGAGCGCAGCGTGCTGTTCGAGATCGCGATCGTGCTCGCGGTCTGCGCGGGCGTGCTCGGCGCGACGCTGCTCATCCTCACCGGCCTCGCGGTCGGCACGATCCTCGTCGTCGTCGCGATCGCCTACGCGGTGGCCTTCGCCATCGTCGCCGTCACGTCGAGCTGAGGCCGTCGCCTTCCGGCCCGGCGGCGCCGCTCAGATCGAGAGCGGGTTGCGCTCCATGATGACCGCGAGCGTGCAGCCGACGAACCAGCCGACCGCGCAGATGTAGAACGCCCAGCGCGCGGCGTTGCTGTTGCCGCGCGAGATGCAGAGGGCGAGGATGGCCAGCAAGAGGCCCGCGACCCCGGTCTTGAACGGTGCGAGCCAGAACGACGCCAGGCCGAGCACCGTCGCGAACGCCGCGAGCAACGCCGCGAACGCGTCGCCGCCCTGCTCGCGCTGCGGCTGCAGGCGCTGCTGGTACTCGACGCGGGTGAGGTTGTCGGCCTGTTCGCTCATCGTCGGGGCGGGCTCCGCGGGTCGGCGCTCTCGTGGCGCCGCCGAGTGTAGCGGAGCCGCCTGCGCACCCGTCTGGGGGCGCCGTGGCAATCGTTTCATTCGCTGCGTTGTTGCCGCGGATCCGGAGGGGGGTCTACGATCCCGCCCGGTGGGTACGCCGGGAGCGGTCCCGGCCTCTATGGGAGACGCATGAAGCCAGCCGTGCTCGTCGCCATCGGGCTCGTCCTCGGGGCAATCGTCGCCGCGCTGGTCATCGCTGCGCCGATCCTGCCGGGGGTCGACTCCGACCAGGCCGACCGCACCGACGCGATCTACTACTACATGATCGGGCTCTGCGGCCTGATCTTCGGCGTCGTCACGGTCGTCCTCGTCTACTCCGTCTGGAAGTTCCGCGGCGACCACGGCGACCTCTCGGACGGGCCGCCGATCCACGGCATCACGTGGCTCGAGGGCCTCTGGACGGCGATCCCGACGATCATCGTGGTCTCGATCGTGGCGATCTCCTGGATCGTGCTGAGCCGCAACGACGACTCCGAGGCCTCGGGCCGCATCAACGTGCACATCCACGCGTACCAGTTCGGCTGGTCCTACGACTACGTGGACCCGGAGTACGGCATCAAGAACTCCGACACGCTCGCCCTGCCGACGGGCGTTCCGGTGCGCTTCGAGATCACGACCAACGACGTCATCCACTCCTGGTGGGTGCCCGACTGGCGGCTGCAGATGAACGCGACGCCGGGGCAGACCAACATCCTCTCGGTGACGCCCAAGGGCACGGGCGAGCACGACATCGTCTGCGCCTTCCTGTGCGGCATCGGCCACGCGGGCATGAACTCCGAGGTCGGCGAGCCCGGCAAGGACGGCAAGCCGCAGTCGCTGATCAAGCGCATCCAGGTCATGTCCCAGGCGGACTTCGACACGTGGGTGGCCGGGAAGCAGAAGGAAGCGCAGGAGGCTGCGGCCAAGCCCGGCGCCGAGGGCATCGCCGTCTTCAACGCCGAACGGCTGCGGCGGCTGCCACTCCCTGGCCGCGGCGAACGCCGCCGGCAACGTCGGCCCGAGCCTCGAGACCAGCACCCTGCAGGGAGCGGCGCAGGCGGCGAACGAGCCGCTCGAGGACTTCGTCCGCCAGTCGATCGTGGATCCCAGCGCCCACATCGCCGACGGCTTCTCCGACATCATGCCCAAGGACTTCGGCGACAAGATCCCGCCCGACCAGCTCGACCAGCTCGTGGCGCTCCTCGCGGGAGCGCAGCAGTGACCCCGCATCCCCACCGCCTCTCCATCGGAGAAATCGCATGAGGGTCCTGTTCCGGCCCAACCTCCTGCGCGTGCTCTGGGTCGCGCCGTTCTGCGCGTTCCTCTTCGTCCTGCTGACGCTGGCCATCCGCTCGCTGGTCGGCATGGAGCCCGTCTGGCAGCAGGACACGCTGGTCACCATCGGCTGGATCGCCGGCGCCATCGGCGCCCTGATCGGCATCGGCGGCTTCGACTACTGGTTCACCTGGATGATCGGGTCCCCGACGAGGCCCGAGGACCACTCCCAGCACGGCGCCTACTCCTGGCGCGACTACTTCAAGTTCAACACCGACCACAAGGTCATCGGCGTCCAGTACGTCGGCACGACGTTCATCTTCTTCCTCATCGGCGGCCTCTTCGCGGAGGTCTTCCGGGCCGAGCTCGCCCACTCGGGCATGAACGTCACCACGCACGAGACCTACAACGGCCTGATGTCGCAGCACGCGACGCTGATGATCTTCACCTTCCTGGTGCCGATCTTCGCGGGCATCGGCAACTTCGTGATCCCGCTGATGCTGGGCGCGCCCGACATGGCGTTCCCGCGCCTCAACGCGCTCAGCTTCTGGATGCTGCCGATCGCCGGCATCACGTTCCTCGCCGCCTTCTTCTTCGGCAGCTTCGACGCCGGCTGGACGGCCTACCCGACGCTGTCGGAGCAGTCGCCGTTCGGCCAGACGATGTTCTCGCTCGGCATCCAGTTCGCCGGCGCCTCGTCGATCGCCACGGCCGTGAACTTCCTGGCCACCATCGCGACGATGCGCGCCCCCGGCATGACGCTCTTCCGCATGCCGCTCCTGGTGTGGGCGAACCTGACGACCTCCGCCCTCGTCGTCGCCGCGACGCCGTTCATCGCCGGCGCCCAGTTCATGTCGATGTTCGACCGGGAGATGGGCACGCACTTCTTCACGTCAACGGACGGCGGCGACACGCTGTCATATCAGCACGTCTTCTGGTTCTACTCACATCCCGCGGTCTACATCATGATCCTGCCCGGCTTCGGGATCATCTCGGAGATCATCGCGACCAACGCCCGCAAGCCGATCTTCGGCTACCGCGCGCTGGCGTTCTCGACCGTCGGCATCGCCGTGCTGGGCTTCTCGGTCTGGGCCCACCACATGTTCGTCTCCGGCATGGAGTCATGGCTGCGCGTGCCCATGATGATCACGACGATGCTCATCGCGATCCCGACGGGCATCAAGATCTTCTCCTGGCTCGCCACGCTCTGGAACGGCGTCCTGCAGATGAACACCGCGATGCTGTTCGCGCTCGGCTTCATCTGGACGTTCGTCATCGGCGGCCTGTCGGGCGTGATGCTGGCCTCCGTGCCCTTCGACATCCACGTCGCCAACACGTACTTCGTGGTCGCCCACTTCCACTACGTGCTGTTCGGCGGCTCGGTGATGATCGTGTACGCGGGCATCTACTTCTGGTACCCGAAGGTCACCGGCCACCTGATGGACGAGCGGCTCGGGCGCTGGCACTTCTGGCTGACGTTCGTGTTCTTCAACCTGACGTTCTTCCCGATGCACTGGCTGGGGCTCGAGGGCATGCCGCGCCGCGTCGCGGACTACGCGCAGAAGTTCGAGGGCTGGAACTTCTTCATCACCCTCAGCGCGTTCGCGCTGGGCGCCTCGACGCTGATCTTCGTCTACAACGTCATCCGCTCCTGGCAGCAACGGCCGCATCGCCGGGCCGAACCCCTGGCGCTCGCTCACGCTGGAGTGGCAGGTCTCGTCGCCGCCCCCGATCTTCAACTTCCCGACCACGCCGCGCGTCGTCGGCGGCCCGTACCGCTACGGCGAGCCGGGGGCCAAGCACGCGATCATCCCGGAGCCCGAGCCAGCGGTGGTCGAGCACCAAGAGGCCACGCATGCCTAGCGCGGCGCCCCAGTTCGAGGCGCGCCGATGAGCGCCAGCGCCGAGACGCAGGCGCACGACCACCCGGTCGAGCACACGTTCCACCCGTACAAGACCGGGATGAACCCCGGGATCGTCGGGCTGATCATCTTCCTGGTCTCGGAGATCGCGCTCTTCGGCTCGTTCTTCCTGCAGTACGGCCACAACCGCATCCTGCAGGGCTACACGTGGCCGCAAGAGGGCTTCGAGATCCCGGCCGACGCGACGTCGATCAACACGGCCATCCTGATCGCGTCGTCGTTCACCTGCGAGTTCGGCCTGATCGCGTTCATGCGGGGCAACCGGCGCGGCCTGCTCTGGGGCCTCGTGGCCTCGTTCCTGCTCGGCGCGGTCTTCCTGGGCCTGCAGGTGCACGAGTACATCACCATCGGCTTCACCCCGCAGGACGGCGCCATGGGGGCGTCGTTCTTCTGCCTCACCGGCCTGCACGGCGCGCACGTCTTCGTCGGCCTGTGCCTGCTGCTGTTCTGCATCATCCGGACGCTGCGCGGGCACTTCACCCGGGACAAGCATCCGGCGCTGCTCGGCACCAGCATCTACTGGCACTTCGTCGACGTCATCTGGATCATTCTCTTCACGCTGGTCTACCTCACGCCCGACCACGGTCCGTAGCGGTGCGAGGCAGGCCGCGCAGCCCATGCGCTGGCTCCTGATCCACCTCCCCCACCTCCTGCCGCCGGCACTCGCGTTCGTGTTCCTGGCACGGCTCGGGATGTGGGCGGCCGACCAGCCGCCGCAGCACTACGAGGACGAGGAGGCCGACGCCTGGCGGGCGGAGCGGGCCGAGCGGCGGGCCCTGAAGCGCCGCCCCGTGCGCCGCCGCGTCGCCTACGCGGGCGTGCTCTCGCTGCTGCCGCTGCTCCTGGCGATCGTGACCGGCCTCGCCATCTACACGTTCAACCTGCGCGACGACCGCCCGTCGCCGGGGCTGATCTGGACGCACACCGGCCTCAGCGTGCTCGGGCTGGCGCTCGTCACCTGGAAGGTCGGCGTGCCTCGGCCGCCAGCGGCTGCGCCGCGATCTCACCCTCCGCCGGCCCCAGGAGGGGCTGTCCTCGATCGTGCTGCTGGCCTTCGGCGTGCCGCTCCTCCTGACCGGCGGCTGGCTGCTGGTGCAGCCCGACGGGCAGTCGTTCCTCGACTACCTGCACCTGATCTCGTCGGTCTGGTGGACGCTGCTCCTGCAGTGGCACCTGTGGCGGTACCTCTCGCGCGCGATGGGCGCGACGTTCCACGGCACCGGCACGTCGGACGCCACGCCGCCGCCCGAGCCGCCGCGCTCGGCGCCGGTCGGCGGCGTCTGACGCGCGGCCCTCAGCGCCGCACGCGGCTCGCGACGTCGCGAGCCCGCTCGACCGCGCGATCCGTGTAGCGGCGGAGCGCCGGCTCCGGACTCGGCGGCGGCGGGGTCGCGGCGGCCGCCTGCGCCTCGGCCTCCCGCACGTGGGCGACGTGCAGACCGGCTCCACGCCGGAAGTCGACCGACGCCGCGCTCAGGGCGCGGCGTCGGCCACCGGCTCCACCGGCCGCGTGCCGCGGGCCGTGACCGCGCGGTCGACGGCGTTGACGATCGCCCGCAGGCTGGCCGTGACGATGCTCGCGTGGATGCCGACGCCCCACCACGCCTCGTCGTCCACGTCCGCCTCGATGTAGGCGGCCGCGTTGGCGTCGGAGCCCGTGCTCATCGCGTGCTCGTGGTACTCGCGCACCTTGCACCGTGATGCCGTAGCGGCGGGCGAAGGCGTCGGAGAGCGCCGCGATCGGGCCGTTGCCCTCGCCGGCGACCTCCTCCTCCACCCCGTCGACCCGCATGAGCGCCGTGATCTGGTCGCCGCCGGCGCCGCTGGAGAGGCTGTAGCGGAGCAGCTCGTAGGGGCCGCCCTGCTCGAGGTAGTGCGCCTGGAAGCTGTCCAGGATCTCGGCGGACGTCAGCTCGCCGCCGCGCTCGTCGGTGATGCGCTGCACGACGCGCGCGAAGTCGATCTGGAGGCCGCGCGGCAGCTCGAGGTGGTGCTCCGTCTGCATCACGTAGGCGACGCCGCCCTTGCCCGACTGGCTGTTGACGCGGATGATCGCCTCGTAGCTGCGGCCGACGTCGGCGGGGTCGATGGGCAGGTACGGCACGTCCCACACGTCGGCCCGGGTGCGCTCGAACGCGTCCATGCCCTTCTTGATGGCGTCCTGGTGCGAGCCCGAGAAGGCCGTGTAGACCAGCTCGCCGACGTACGGGTGGCGCGGATGGACGGGCAGGACGTTGCACTCCTCGACGATCGCGCGCGCCTCGTCGATGCGGGAGAGGTCGACGCCGGGGTCGACGCCCTGCGTGAACAGGTTGAGCGCCAGCGTGACCATGTCGACGTTGCCGGTGCGCTCGCCGTTGCCGAACAGCGTGCCCTCGACGCGCTCGGCGCCGGCCATCAGCGCCAGCTCGGCGGTCGCGACGGCCGTGCCGCGGTCGTTGTGCGGATGGACGCTGAGGATGATCGCGTCGCGCCGCGAGACGTTGCGGATGAACCACTCGACGCGGTCGGCGAAGATGTTCGGCGTCGACTCCTCGACCGTCGTCGGCAGGTTGATGATCGCCTTGCGCTCGGGCGTCGGCTCCCACACGGCCAGCACGGCCTCGCAGATCTCCAGCGCGTAGTCGAGCTCGGTGCCCGGGAAGCTCTCCGGCGAGTACTGCATGACGATCTCGCCGTCGGCCCCGCTCGGCCAGCTCGCGCACGAGCTCGGCGCCGCGCACCGCCAGGTCGGTCACGCCGGCGCGGTCCAGGCGGAACACGACGTCGCGCTGCACGGTCGAGGTCGAGTTGTAGAGGTGGACGATCGCGCGCTGCACGCCCTCGATGCTCTCGTAGGTGCGCTCGATCAGCTCGGGGCGCGCCTGCGTCAGCACCGCGATCGTGCAGTCGTCGGGGATCAGGTCCTCGTCGACCAGCAGCCGCACGAAGTCGAAGTCGGTCTTCGAGGCGGACGGGAAGCCGACCTCGATCTCGCGGTAGCCCAGGGCCAGCAGCAGCTCGAAGAAGCGGCGCTTGCGCGCGCCGTCCATCGGGTTGACCAGCGCCTGGTTGCCGTCGCGCAGGTCGGTGCTGCACCACGCCGGCGCGCGGTCGATCGTGCGCGACGGCCAGGTGCGGTCGGGCAGGTCGACCGTCGGGTACGGCCGGTACTTGTGGAACGGCATGGTCATCGTCGACGAAGTCTCCTCACGGGGTCATGGACGCGCAAGGGTGCGCGAACGCGGAAGGCGAATATGTCGACGGCTCCCCCTAGCGGGGGAGGAGCAGCGCAAGGGCGAGCACGCGGTCAGCCGCGGAGGCGAGCTGGTGCGTGGCGGTGCGCGTCACGCGTTCAACGATAGCGGAGGCGCGGCCGGGGCGGGGTCGTCGGCCGCGGCGGTGGCCTCGGTGAGCACCTCGGCGACGATGCGATGGGTCACCTCGCGGGCCGCCGCGGGGCTGCCGGTGCGCGCGAGCACGAGCGCCCAGAACTCGTCGAACAGGGCCGGGATGCGCACGGCGTGGATCGATCGCGCCATCAGCGCCTCGCCGCCGTCCAGCCCGAGCTCCCAGGCGGCCAGCGTGAGCAGGCACCCCGTGCCGTCGTCGGTGGAGCCCCAGGAGCCCGCCTCGAGCCGCTCGTGGTCGCGCTCGAGGGCGCGCGCGATGGCCTGCAGCGTCTCGGGATCGACGGCGTCGAGCTCGCGTCGCAGCGAGGTTCGCAGGGCGTCCTCGCGCGGCCCGACCGGCATTCCCATGCGGGGATCCTAGCGCGGCGCGCCGGACCGCCGGCGGCGGGCTCGGGGCTAGACTGCCGGCGTGCGCTACGGGCCCCTGCTCTCGCCTCGAGGGGCGGTCGCGCTCGGCGCCCTGGGGCTCGCCCTGCAGGTGCTGGCGCTCCTGCCGTTCTTCGACGACAACGTGGACTCCAACCCGACCCTCCACTACACGCAGCACGGCCTGATCTTCCTCGGCGGCCTGCTCATGGGCATCGCCCTGCGCGACCTGATCGTCCAGGGGCGCGCGGCCGACCGCGGCTGACCGAGGCACCGTGGCGGCCATCGACGTACAGGGCCTGCAGAAGGCCTACGGCGCGTACCCGGCGGTGCGCGGCGTGAGCTTCGCGGTCGAGGCCGGCGAGGTGTTCGCGCTGCTCGGGCCGAACGGCGCCGGCAAGACCACCACGGTCGAGATCCTGGAGGGCTACCGCAAGGCCGACGGGGGCGTCGTGCGCGTGCTCGGCGAGGATCCGTGGACCGGCGGCACGCGGCTGCGCGCGCGCATCGGCCTCGTGCTGCAGCAGAGCGGCGTGCACCCGTTCCAGCGCGTGCGCGAGGTGCTGGAGCTGTTCGCGGGCTACTACCCGCGCCCGCGGCCGGTCGGCGAGGTGCTCGAGCTCGTGGGGCTGGAGGAGCAGGCCGACGCCCTCGTCCGCACGCTGTCCGGCGGGCAGGCGCGGCGGCTCGACGTCGGGCTGGCGTTGGTCGGCAACCCGGAGGTCGTGTTCCTCGACGAGCCGACGACGGGCTTCGACCCCGGCGCGCGGCGCGCGGCGTGGTCGATGCTGCGCGGCCTCGCAGACGGCGGCGCGGCGGTGCTGCTGACGACGCACTACATGGACGAGGCGCAGGCCGTCGCCGATCGCGTCGGCGTGATGCGGGCGGGCGAGCTCGTGGCGCTCGGGGCCCCGTCCACGCTCGAGACGCGCCAGGCGTCGTCGGTCGAGATCCGCTTCGAGCTGCCGGACGGCATCGCCCTCGCGGAGCTCGCGCAGCTCGCCGGCGGCCAGCCGGGGCGCAACGGCGACCGCGTCTCGATCCACGTCGCCGAGCCCGTCGCGGCGCTGCACGCGCTGACCGGCTGGGCCCTGGAGCGCGGCGTCGACCTGGGGCGCCTCGAGGTCTCGCGGCCCAGCCTGGAGGACGTCTACCTCGCGCTGACGGCCGACGACGAGCGCGGCGAGGACGACGCATGACGCGTCGTCCAGCAGCTGCGCTTCGAGCAGCGCGTGTACTGGCGCAACCGCTCGACGGCCTTCTTCACCTTCCTGCTGCCGCTCATCTTCCTCGGCGTGTTCGCCACCGTCGGCAAGGACCGCGAGGTCGACGGACGCCCCTACTCCGAGGTCTTCATCCCCGGCATGCTCGGGCTTCGCGATCGTGCTGACGACGTTCGCCGGGCTCGCCATCACCCTCGTCATCCGCCGCGAGCGGGGCGTGCTCAAGCGGGTGCGCGGGACGCCGCTGCCGCCCGCCGCGTACATGGGCGCCCTCATCGGCTCGAACGCCGTCGTGCTGGCGATCGAGACGCTGATCGTGCTCGCGGTGGGCTCGCTCGCGCTCGACATCGACCTGCCGGGGCGCTGGCCCGAGCTCGTCGCCCTCGTGATCTTCGGCGCCGCCTGCTTCGCCGCGCTCGGCATCGCCGTCTCGCCGGCGGTGCCCACGGCGGAGGGCTCGTCGGCCATCGTCAACGCCATCTACGTGCCGGTGCTCCTGCTCTCGGGCGCCTTCTTCCCGGTCGACCAGCTGCCCGCCTTCCTGGAGTGGCTGGCGGAGGCGCTGCCGCTCACGCACCTGCTCGACGCGATGCGGGCCGTGCTCGCCGACGGCGGCCTCTCGGGCGACGACCTGGCCGGGCTCGCGGTGCCGCTCGCGTGGGGCATCGCCGGCGTGCTGGTGGCCATGCGCACGTTCCGCTGGACCCCCCGGACGGGCTGATGGCGCGCATCGCCACGATGCTGCGCCACGAGCGGCGCTCGGGTAGCCTGCCGGATGTGACCGCAGGCCCCGAGGGAGCCGCCGCCGCGGTGCTCCCGCCGCGGGCGCCGGGCGTCGTCGCCGACTACGCGGCGCTCCTCAAGCCGCGCATCATGGTGCTGCTGCTGATCACGACCTACGGCGCCATGGCGTGGGCCGAGGAGGGCATCCCGCCGCTCGGCGTGACCGTGGCGACGCTGCTCGGGCATGGGCCTCGCGTCGGGCTCGGCGAGCGCGTTCAATCACGTGCTCGACCGCGACATCGACGCGTTGATGACGCGCACGGCCAACCGACCGGTGGCAGCCGGGCGCATCTCGCCGCGCGCCGGCGTGATCTACGCCACGCTGCTGGCGATCGCCAGCATGGGCGTGCTGCTGGCCTGGACGAACTGGGTCGCGGCGGCGCTGGCCCTCGCCGGCGGTCTGTTCTACGTCGTGATCTACACCATCCTGCTCAAGCGCCGGACGCCGCAGAACATCGTCATCGGCGGTGCGGCGGGCGCCATCCCGCCGCTGGTCGGCTGGGCGGCGATCACCGGCGGCGTCGCCCTGGAGCCGGTGGTGATGTTCCTCATCGTCTTCCTGTGGACGCCGCCCCACTTCTGGGCCCTGGCGATGCTCGCGCGCGACGACTACGCGCGCGCCGGCGTGCCGATGCTGCCGGTGGTGGCGACACGGCACGAGACCGCCGTGCAGATCCTCGTCTACACGGTGCTGCTGACGATCTCGACGCTGATCCCGGTCGCGCTCGGCCTGCTCGGCGCCGTCTACCTCGTGGCGGCGGTGGTGCTCGGCGCGCGCTTCCTGCAGCTTGCGGTGCGCCTCTTGCGCTCGTCGAGCCTGGCAGCCGCGCGTACGACGTTCCTCTACTCGCTCGCGTACCTGGCGCTCCTGTTCCTGGCCATGGGCCTGGACCGCGCCGTCGCCGCGATGTGATCGCGGCGCCGATCGCGACCGCGCGGCTCGAGCTCGCGCCGCTCGTGGTCGGGGACGCGGACGCGCTCGTCGACGTGCTCGCCGACCCGGCGCTGCACGCCTTCATCGGCGGCGGCCCGTCGACGCTGTCCGAGCTCCGCCAGCGCTACGCGCGGCTGGTCGCCGGCTCGCCGGATCCGGCGGTGGCCTGGCTCAACTGGACGGTGCGCCGGACGGCGGACCGGCAGCCCGTCGGCACCGTGCAGGCGACCGTTCAGGCGCGCGCCGCGTCCGTCGCCTGGGTGGTGGGCACCGCCTGGCAGGGCCAGGGGTACGCGACGGAGGCGGCGCGCGGCCTCGTCGCCTGGCTCGCGGCGCAGGGCGTCGAGGAGGTCGCCGCCCACGTGCACCCGGAGCACCACGCCTCCGCGGCCGTCGCCGCCCGCGCCGGCCTCGCGCCCACGGACGAGCTCGTCGACGGCGAGCGCGTCTGGCGCCTGCGCCGTGATCCAGCCCAAGGCGCCCGGCCACCGGGCTGTGAGCCGCGCCACGGGGCAACCACCCGGTAACCAGGAGTGACCAGGTTCCCCACCCTGGGCCGGCCGTGCCGGGACTAGCGTCGCCGCGACGCAATTCGGTACCTCGGACGGACAACGAGATCACCGGCATCCACATGTCGGACGGCGATCCGTCGACCCACGGCGTCCTCGGCGCGAAGTCGCCGAAGCCGTTCCACCAGGGCTGGCGCCTCTTCTACACGCACCAGCACGGCGACAACGTGACGTCGGAGCTCATCCCGGCGTCCGACGACGACTGATCCTCCCCACGCCCGGTGCCCGGCGCTCATGCCGGGCACCGGGGCACCTCTCACGCGCGCTCCTCGGCCGGCCCGCGGCGCGGCGCCCGCCGGCGCGACCACTCCTCGAGCTCGCGGGCGGCGTCCCGCAGCCCGTGGGCCTCGCACCAGGCGTGCAGCGCGGCGCCGGCGGTCGGCACGTGGTTCTCGCTGCGCAGCGATGCCAGGGCCGCCCCGAGCAGGGCCGCCTCGTCCAGCCCCGCGCCGACCTCGGCGACGGCCCGGGACTGCCAGCGCGCCGCCGCCCGCCCGTAGCGCCCGGGATCGTCGTCGCGCAGCAGGAGGCAGAGCGCGAGGGCGTCGCCGAGGTCGAGCCGCCCGAGCGACGTGGCGGCGAGCAGGGCGTTGCGGCTGGAGCCGCTGCGGATCGCGCGCCGGAAGACGGTCAGGGGCGATCCGGGCGACGACACGAACACATGTTCGCCTCCAGCGTGCCGGGATGCAAGTCTCAGGCGGCGCGCCAGGCCGCGGCGTCGTGCTCCACGACCGCGCCCTCGGTCCCGAGCTCGACCCAGCGCGCGCCCACGCGCACGTGGCGCCCGGGTGCCTGCACCGACACCCGGTCGGGCTGCACGCGCACGCGGAACGGCACGTCGTGCACCAGCACCTGGAACTCGAGCGCGTCCCAGCCGGGCGGCAGGTGCGGGTGCGAGGCGCAGGTTGCCGTGGTCGAGCTCGAGTCCGGCGATGCCGTGCACCAGCGCGTGCCAGACGCCGCCCATGGTCGCGACGTGCAGCCCCTCCGCGGTGCGCGACCCGCGATTCTCGAGGTCGATGGTGGCCGAGTAGCGCAGGTAGTCGAGCGCCTCGTCGAGCCGGCCCGCGCGGGCGAGCACCGCCGCGTGGACGGGCTCGCGAGAGCGACGACGCGTGCGTCGTGCGCGGCTCGTACCAGTCGAGGTCGTTGGCCAGCGAGTCGGGGCCAGCGAGCTCCGGCACGAGCAGGTGGAGCATCAGCACGTCGGCCTGCTTGAGCAGCTGCGTGCGCTGCAGGTGCTCCCCGCCGAGCGACGTCGACCGGGATCTGGCCCGCCGGCAGGTCGGCGACGGTCAGCGGCTCGAGGTCGAAGTAGCCGGCGAACTGCTCGTGGCGGCGCGCCCGCTCGTCGTAGCCGTCCGACCAGCGCGCGGCGCCAGCTGCGCCAGCGCTGCCTCCTCGGCCTCGCCGGGCCGACCGACGTCGGCGGCCTGCTGCAGGTTCCAGCGCGCCATGGCGTTCGTGAACGCGTTGTCGTCGACGTCCTCGTGGTACTCGTCGGGGCCGATCACGCCGTCGAGGTGCGCGCGGCCGGCGGAGTCGACGACGATGCGCGAGGCCCAGTAGCGCGCCGTCTCGGAGAGGATCTCGCGCGGCCGCCAGCGTCGTGCCGCGATCGCCGCTCCACGCCTGGTAGCGCGCCACCGCCCAGGCGACGTCGGCGGTGATGTGCTCCTCCTGCTGCCCCGGTGAGCACGTCGACCAGGCGGCCGTGCTGGTCCGGCAGGCGGCGCGGCGTGACGTCCTCGCCGGTGTCGGCCGACTCCCACGGGAAGCGCGCACCGTCGAACCCGCGCGCGCGGCCGCAGCCGCGCGTGCCGCGTCGAGGCGGTGCACGCGGTAGCCGACCAGGGCGCGGGCGGCGGGCGGGTGCGTCGCGGCCAGGAAGGGCAGCACGAAGACGTCGGTGTCCCAGAAGACGTGGCCGTGGTAGCCGGGGCCGCTGAGCCCCCTGGCGCCGAGCGCGGCCTCGGGGCGGTCGGCGACCGACGCCATCAGGTGGAAGAGGCAGAAGCGGACCGCCCGCTGCAGCTCCGGGTCGCCCTCGATGCGCACGTCGGCCGCCGCCCAGCGCCGTGCCCAGGCCGTGCGCTGCTCGGCCAGCAGGCGCTCGACGCCCGACGCCGCTCGGCCGCCTCGAGTGCCTCGGCCGCCGCCTCCGGGCGAGGTGCCCGTGCGGGTCGGTGACGTAGCGCGACCAGGCGCTCGAGTCGCGCCGGGCCGCCGCCTGCCGCACGACGCGCTCGGCGCCTGCGATCGCGACGCGGCCGGCGCCGTGGACGGCGTCCCACGTGCGGCCCTCCGCCGGCTCCGCGCCAACGGGGAGGCGCGCGGTCCGCTCGGTCATCCTCGAAAGCGGCGCCCTCGGCGACGAGCACGGCGGTGCCCGGACGAGCCAGGGACGCGAAGGTCAGCAGTGTAGCCGCGCCGTCCGGCGTCTCGAGCTCGGTCCGCAGGGTGCCGTCGCGCAGGTCGAGTGTCCGGCGCCGGACCGCCGCGGCCTCGAAGGGCGGGCGGTTCCAGGCCGGGAGCGGCACCAGCGAGGTGTCCGGCCCGTCGCCGCCCTCGATAGATGCCGGCCGCGACCGCGCCGGCTCGCTCGTCGCTGGCGGGCGGCTCCGCTGCGTCCGACGATCCCGTCGGCCGGGTCGCTGCACGGATCGCCGCGCGCCTCGAGTCGCGGCGTCGACACCCTCGATCTCGACCGTCCACGTCCCCGGGTCGTCGTCGTCGGACGTCTCCCGACCGACCCTGCGCGCCTGCCGATGCGGCCGGCTGGGTGTTCTCCGGCTCGTCACCAGGCTGGTACCCGCTCGCTGCACCGCGATCGACCTACGCTGTCGGCGTGAGCAGCGGGCATGTCCCTCTTCGCGCTGCGATCTTCGACGTCGACGGCGTGCTCGTCGACTCGCCGCACGAGCGCGCGTGGCGCGAGACGCTCGACGAGCTCATGGCCGGCCCCTGGCGGGACCGCTCGCCGCGCAGATCGGCTACGCACCCGGCGCCCTGACCACCGAGCGCTACCAGGACGCCGTCGCGGGGCGCGCGCGGGAGGACGGCGCGCGCGGCGCGCTGCGTGCGGTCGGCGTCGACGACCCCGACGACGCGCAGGTCCAGGCCTACGCCGAGGCCAAGCAGGCGCGACTGGTCGAGCTCCTGGAGCGCGAGCCCGCCGCCGCCGTTCCCCGACGCGGTGGCGCTGCTGCTGGGCCTGCGCGCGGCCGGCCTCGCGATCGCGACGGCCTCCGCGTCGCGCAACGCGGACCGCCTGCTGGCGACGGTCGCGCTTCCCGAGGGCGGCTCGCTGCGCGACCTGCTCGACGCCGACGTCTCCGGGCTCGACGTGCCGGGCAAGCCGGATCCCGCGCTGTTCCTGGAGGCCGCGCGCCGCCTGGGCCAGTCGCCGGAGGCGTGCCTCGTGGTCGAGGATGCGCCGGCCGGCGTCGAGGCGGCGCGGCGGGGCGGCATGGCGAGCGTCGGCGTCGATCGCAGCGGCGACGCCGAGGAGCTGCGGGCGAGCGGCGCGGACGTCGTCCTCGACCGCCTCGACGCCGTGCCCGTGGCCGAGCTGCTCGCGCGGCTCGCCGATCGTCCCTGAGCGCGCGCGCCCTGTAGTCGGCCGCCCGGCCTAGCGCGCGGTGCGCTTGCGCAGCTCGTCGAGCACGCCGCCCTGACCCGCCGCGGGCGGGGCGCCGGCCTTCGGCGCCTTGGCGCGCGGCGGCCTCGCAGCCGGCGGCCTGGCGGCGGGCGGCTGCGGGGTGCCGGCCGTGGGGCCGGTCAGCTCCGACAGCGGGCGCACCTCGGCGATCTCGACCACGTCGTCGCCCTCCCCGAGCAGCCCGTGATCGCGCGCCGCCTCGTGGTCGAGCGTGTGCAGCGCAGCGATGCCGTGCTCCGTCGAGCCGAGCAGCAGCACGTCGTCGCCGACGCGCACCAGGTGCAGGTTGCGGTTCGGGCCGACCGACGTCGTCGACAGCACCGAGACGATGCCGCCGGTCGCGCCGCGGCTCGTGCCGGGCACGCGGCCGCGATTCGTTCGCTTGAGGATCCACCAGACCACGAAGATCACGGCGACGACGGCGAGCAGGCCGAGCAGCACGCGCAGGCCGCTGCCGGCGGCGTTGCCGGTCGCGAGCTGCGGGGCCGGGTCGGGGCCCGCGCCGGTCGTGTCGAGGTTCTGCAGCTCCTCGTCGGTGACCGCGAGCGACGCGGCCGGGAGGGCCAGCAGGAGGGCCAGCGCGAGCGCCAGGACGCCCGCCAGGCGGCGGCGCAGCGCCGTCACTCCCCCATGCTCCGCAGGCGGTCGCTGCGGGAGACGACGTCGGTGACGCGGATGCCGAAGTCCTCGTCGATCACGACCACCTCGCCGCGTGCCAGGCGCTGGCCGTTGACCAGCACGTCGACGGGCTCGCCGGCGCGGCGGTCGAGCGGCAGGATCGAGCCCTGCCCGAGCTCCAGCAGGTCGCGGATGGTGACGGTGGCCTGGCCCAGCTCCACCGTGATGGCGAGCGGCACGTCGAGCAGGAGCTCGATCTGCGCGCGGTCGTCCAGCGGCGCCTCGATGGGATACAGCTCGTCGAGCGCGATGTCCTCGACCAGTGGCAGCGGCGCGTCGAAGGTCGCCGGCCGCTCGGCCTCGGACGCCGGGACCGGCACCGACTCGCCCGCGAGCAGCGCCTCGATGTCCTCCTGGGACAGCGGACCGTCGTGGGCGGACTCGTCCACCGCGGCCACGGGCTCGGCCGGGTGGGCCTCCGCCGCGAGCAGCGCCTCGATGGCGTCCTGCGACAGCGGGCCGTCGGCGGCGGCCTCGACAGGCGCGCCGGCGTCGGGCTCGGTCGCCTTCGCCCGCTTGCGCGGCTTCGCCTCGGCGGCCGGCTCGGCAGCCTCCGCGGCAGCCGACGCGGGCTCCTCGGCGGCCGCGCTCTCGGCGGCCAGCAGCGCCTCGATGGCGTCCTGCGAGAGGGGCTCGTCCGCCATCCCTCGACTACCCGCCGCTCTGGATCGCGAAGTCGGTGAAGAAGACCTCCAGCACGAGCGTCTGCGGTGCCGCGCGGTTGATCTCGTCGATCAGCTCGTCCTTGACCTCGTCACGACCGGCGGACGACTTCAGCTCGTCCGCGGTCTTGTCGGAGATCACGCCGATGACGGCGTCGCGGACCTCGGGGGTCTCCTCGAGCGCCGGCGCGTCGCTGGCGGCGTGGCCGGCGTGCAGCGGCGTGTCGACGTCCACCTTGAGCGAGAGGCTGAACTTCGTGAACGCGGTCAGGCCCGGGTCCGCCAGGTTGACCACGAAGGGCTCGCCGGCGGACACCACGGGGCCCTCGAGCTTGTCCTTCTTGCGCTGCTTCTTGGTGTCGGCGAGCTCCTTCTCGACGCGCTCCTGCGCGACGACCGGATCCTCCTTGGACCCGCCGGCCATGAACTTCGTGTACGCGAAGTAGCCGCCGCCCATCAGGAGGGCGCCGAGGAGGATGGGCATGATCTTCTTCATCAGCGCCCCTCCTCCGCCTGGGCGTCGTCCTCGTGGGTGTCCTCCGCGGAGCTCGCGGCGTGCTCGTCGTCCGACGCGCTCGCGCTCGCCTCGTGCTCGGCCTCGACCTGCTCGGCGGCGGCCGACTTGGCCTGGTCCTCCGCCGACTGCTCGTCCGCCGACTGCTCGTCGGCCTTCGCGTCGGCCCCGCCCTCGTCCTCGGCGGCCTTCTCGGCGGCGGCGTCCTCCGCCTCCTGCTCGGCCTGCTCCGCGTTGGCCTTGGCCTCGTCGGCGGCCTCCTCGGCCTTCGCGGCGGCGGCCACCACCGCGTCGAGGTCGGTCGGCGTCGCCGAGGGGTTGGCGCCCTCGACGGTCAGCTCGGTGAAGTACGCGCGCAGCACCAGCGTGGCCGGCAGCCCGCGGTTCAGGCGGCGCACCAGCAGGTCGCGCACGGCCTCGCGGGCGTCGGGCTTGAGCATGTTCGCGCTCGTCAGGCCGCCGAGCGTCGCGATGACGACGTCACGGGCGATCGCGCGCTCCACCAGCACCGGGGCGGTCGCGCCCTCGGGCGCCGGGGCGACGGGCGTGCCCTCGTCGACCTGCAGCGCGACGGCCACGCGGACGGTGGTGTGGCCGCCCGGGTCGCCGAGGTTGACCTCGAGCGGGTCGCCGAGGTCGACCAGCGGCCCGGCGACGCGCTCCTCGCGGCGGTCCTTCTTGTCGTCGGCGGCGGCCTCGAGGTCGATCGCCGAGGGGGCCTCGCCGGCCTCGGCCTCGGGCTCGGCGTGTCCGCCGCCGCTCATCTTGCCGTAGCCGAGGTAGCCGACGACCAGGATGGCCGCGACCGCCAGGAAGGGACCGAACTTGCGCACAGGTGCGGGCAGGGACTCCATGTCGCTGTGTTGCATCGGCAGGCCGGGCGGCTTGCTGAAGCTATCCGTCCGTGACCTGGAGGTCGGGCTTCTGAATGCCGGCCGGATTCACGCCCAGGGGGCCCTCGGCGGCGCGCTCGGCCTGCTGGACGTACTCCTGGCGCAGCACGACGACCTCCACCCGGCGATTGCGGGGCTCGGAGCCGTCGGGGCCGTTGGGGACCAGCGGGCGCGCCGACCCGAAGCCCGACGGCGCCAGGTCCGGGTGCGTCGCGTAGTCCAGGCCGCTCGAGACCATCGCGCGGAAGACGGCCAGCGCGCGGTCGGCCGACAGGTCGACGTTGCCGAGCTCGTCGCCGCGGAACGGCACGGCGTCGGTGTGGCCCTCGACGCGCATGGGGTTCTTGATCGGGTCGACGGCGTGTGCGACGGCGCTCAGCAGGGGCGCGGCCGCGGGCTTGACGCTGGCCGACCCGATGTCGAAGAGGACGTCGTCCGTGATCAGGCGGATCACGAGGCCGCGCTCGTTGATCTCCGTCTCGACCTTGTCGGTCAGCCCGAGCGAGCGCACCGCCTGGTCGACCTGGTTCTTGGCCAGGTGCAGGCTCTCGTCCTGCTTGACCTCGAGCGCCTGCGCGCGCTCGATGGCGGCGCGGGATTCGTGCAGCCGCTGCAGCCGCTCGGCCTCGGCCTTCTGCGTCTGCTGGACGTCGGGCACCGGCTGGTCGGGATCGCTCGCAGCGCTCTTGTTGACCTGCGCGCTGACGTTCGAGCTGCCGAAGTTGAGGACGCTGTCGCCGCCGTCGACGACGGCGCCGTTGAAGCTCTCCTTGAGCGACTTGGCGAGCTCCTCGAACTTGCCCTTGTTCACGACCGAGATCGAGAACAGGACGATGAAGAGCGCCATGAGCACCGTGATCATGTCCGCGTAGGACACGAGCCAGCGCTCGTCCGGATGCTCGTGCTCGCGCTTCTTCCTGGCCACGGCTGCCTGCTACGCGGCGGCCTTGAGACCGGCCTCGTCGGCTCCGCCCTCGGACGAGAACTCGGCGCGCTCGGACGGCGTCAGGAACGTCTTCAGCTTCTCCTCGACGATGCGCGGGTTGTCGCCCGCCTGGATCGAGAGGATGCCCTCGATGATCATCGTCTTGGCCTCGGACTCCTCCGTCGACAGCGCCTTCAGCTTCTGCGCCACGGGGAGGAAGAAGAGGTTGGCCGAGGCGACGCCGAAGAGCGTCGCGACGAAGGCCGACGCGATCGCCGGCCCGATGGTGTCGGGGTTGTCGAGGTGCCCGAGGACGTGCACCAGCGAGAGGATGGTGCCGATGATGCCGACCGTCGGCGCGAAGCCGCCGGCCTGCTGGAAGGCGTTGGCCATGTGGTGGTGGCGGCCGGCCATGGACTCGACCTCGAGGTCGAGGATGTCCTTGACGAGCTCCGGGTCGGTGCCGTCGACGACGAGGCGGACGCCCTTCTGGATGAACGGGTCGTCGACCGTCTGCGCCTCCTCCTCGAGCGCCAGCAGGCCCTCGCGGCGTGCGCGCTCGGCCATGCGGACGAGCGCGCGGATGGCCTTCGGCCGGTCGATGGCCGGTGACTTGAAGGCCAGGATGTACATCTTCGGGATGCCGATGCACGGCTTCAGCCCGACCGCCGCCATGGTGGCGCCGAGGGTGCCCAGCATCACGAGCAGGAACGGCGGCGGGATGATGATGGCGGCGGGGTTGCCGCCCTCCATCACGTAGGCCACGGCGATCCCGATGATGGCCAGGATGATCCCGATGATGGTGCCGGGATCCGACCCTCCGCGTTGGCTGCGCAGATCGTTCACGGCAGCTTCTATCGTCAGCCGCCGGCCAGAACGTGAGGCCGGCTGGCGATGCGCCGCCGGTACTCCACGACCAGCGCGACGACCTCGTCCGGGGTCTCCGTGACCAGCAGCTTGCGGCCCGTCAGCAGCGTGATGACCGTGTCCGGCGTCGCCTCCACGGTCTCGATCAGCTCGGCGTTGACCCAGACCGGGCGCTCGCCCTCGCGGCCCTGGTGGAGCCTGATCATCTCGTTCCTCTCCTCGATGGCGGCGTCGTGCGCGATGTCCACGAGATCGCGCCGGCGGCGCGCGCCGGGCGGGAGCCCGGCGCGCGCGCGGCGGCCGCTGGTGGTGCGGTAGGTCACAGCAGCCTCGACCGGCTACTACCGCTTGATGTTGACGAGCTCGCCGAGCATCTCGTCGGACGTCGTGATCACGCGCGTGTTGGCCTGGAAGCCGCGCTGCGCCGTGATCATCTGGGTGAACTCGAGCGCCAGGTCGACGTTCGACATCTCCAGGCGGCCGGCGTTGATCGAGCCGCGCCCGGCGGTGTTGGGCTGGCCCCACGGCACCTCGCCGGCCTCGTTGACCGGGTCGAAGGTGCCGGAGTTCAGGGTCGGCTTGAGCATGTTGCCGTTGACGCGCGCCAGGCCGGCCGGGTTCGGGAACTTCGCCAGGGCGACGCGGCCGCCGATCTGGGCCACGCCCGCCTGGTCGACGAAGGACACCACGCCGTTCTGGTCGATCGACACGGACTGCGCGTTCGGGTCGATCTTGACGCCGCGGAGCTCGTTGGGCAGGAAGCCGCCCGCGCCGTCCGGCGGCTGGGCCAGGACGTAGTAGCCGGAGCTGCTCACGAGCCAGCCCGCCTTGTCGGTGGTGAAGTTGCCGGCGCGCGTGAACGCGATGTCCGGGGCGGCGGGCAGGGCGCCGTTGCCCGAGGTCGTGACCTCCTTGGCGACGGCGAAGTAGCCCTCGCCGGAGATCGCCAGGTCCGACCACTGGCCGGTCGTCTGCAGCGAGCCCTGCGTGAGCAGCGAGCCCACGGAGTTGAGGGCCATGCCGAGGCCGATCTGGGTCGGGCCGCTGCCGCCGATGCCGTCCGCCACGGGGGCGCTGGCGCCGGCCAGGGTCTGGGCCATCATCGACTCGAAGTTCACGCGCTGGGCCTTGTAGCCCACCGTGTTGACGTTGGCGATGTTGTTGGCGGTCACGTCGAGCATGACCTGGTGGTTCCTGAGCCCGCCGATGGCGGTGAACATGGAGCGAACCATGTGAGGGTCTCCTTCGGTCGGCGCCGCGCCAGTCGGGCGGGCACCGCCGGCTTCCTCTGCGAGGGCCAGCCGGGTGGATCGTGGGTTGGGTCGAGCTAGGTGATGACGGCGGCGTCGATGTTGGTGAACACGGACGGGCCGTCGTTCTCGCCGGGCATCGCGGTGACGACGGTGCGGTTCTTGACCGCGATCACCATCGCGACCCCGTCGACGAGCACGAGCGCCTCGCGGCTGCCCTTGGAGGCCGCCGCATCGATGCCCTGCCCGAGGCGGGTCGAGCTGCCCGGCGTCGAACGAGACGCCGCGGCTCCTGAGCCGCTCCTCGGCGTGGGCCGAGAACTTGAACCCGAGCGCCCCGTCGAGGGCCGCGCGGAAGCCGCCGCCGGTCTCGGTCGCCTTCGGGCGGGCCGGGACGTCGGTGCGCTCGAGCGGCCGGACGAGTCCGAGCCTGCTCGCGGCGGTCAGGCGAGGATCCATTCAGCGGACCTCGGTGACCTGACCGGTGTAGACCTTGGCGTCGCCGATCACCAGGAGCGCACCCTTGGAGTCGGGCTGGACGCCGCTGACGACGCCGGTCTTGGTGTCCCCGGCCGGGTCCTTGTAGCTCACGGTCTTGCCGATCATCGAGACCGCGGAGCTGAAGTCCTGGCTGAGGCCGAGCGCGGTGATCTGCCGGTTGAGGTTGTTGAGGCCCTCGACCGAGGAGAACTGCGCGAGCTGGCTCATCATCTGCGCCGAGTCGGTCGGCTGCAGCGGATCCTGGTACTTCATCTGGGCGACCAGGAGCTTGAGGAACGTGTCGTTCCCCATCGAGCCTCCCTCGTCGGTGCGGCTGATGGAATCGCCGCTCCCGGCTCCCGGGACGATGGCCTTGATCTCCGGCATTCGATCACCTCCTTTCGTACGGTTGGTCGTGGGTCGGGGACTAGGCGAGCACGGACACGCCGCGCTCGGGCTCGCCGACGGCGAGCGGGGTCTCGACGGCCCGCAGGGCGTCGAGGCGGCCGAACGTGAACGGCGCAGCGCTGCGCCGCTCGGGGGCCTGGTGGTGCTGGCGGTCGTGGGCGTGGGCGTGGCCGTGCATGGCGCCGTCGCCCTCGCCCGCCACCCGTACCTGCACCGAGTCGAGGCGCAGGCCGCGGTCGGCCAGGGCCGTCCGCAGGTCCGCCATCGCGGCCGTGAGCAGCCGCCCGGCGTCCCGGTTGTCGGCGATGAGGTGCGCGGTCGCGAGCCCGTCCTTCAGCTCGAGCCGCACCACCACCTCGCCGAGCTCGCGCGGGGTCAGGTGCATGCGCACCCGCGCCCCGTCGCCGGCGAGCGACACGCGCAGGCGCGCCGCGAGCCCGTCCGCGAGACGCTCGAAGCGCTCGTGGTCGACCCGCGCGGCCACCTGCGTGGCGTCTGCCGCCGCGGTGCGGTCGGCGCCGGCGATGGTGACCGACGCCTGCGTGCCGGTGGCGTCCGTCGAGCCGGTGGTCGACGCGCTCGCGTCGACGGCCGCCGCGGCGTCCGTCTTGCGGTCGTCGTCGCCGCGTTTGGCGGACGGCTCGGACGTGGACGCGGTGGCGGCTGGTGCCGCCGCGGCGGCAGCCGCCGGGGCGGACGGGGTCGGCGTGGCATCGGCGGCCGCGGGGAGCGGCAGCGTCGTCACGCCGTCGTCGACGGTGGTCGCGACGGTCACGGGCATGGCGCCCTGGCCGTCGTCCTTCGCGTCGCCCTCGCCCGGCGCGTCGCCGGCCGTGTCGGACGCGGTGCCCGCCGACGGGGTCGGCAGGGCGTCGGCCAACGCCGCGAGCGCGGCGGGGGCCACCGGCACGGTCACCGTGTCGGCCGCCGTGTCGGCGACGGCGTTCGTGTCGACGACCGCCGGAGCGGTGACCGCCGGCGTCGTGCCCGCCGGGCCGGCCGGCGTCTCGGCGGCGGTGCTGCCGGCGACCGGCACGACGACCGGGGCCGGGATCAGCGGCACGAGCGCCGCAGCGGCCGCGGCCGCCTCCAGCATGGTGCTGGGCTCGCCGTCGCAGGGCGTGTCCGCCGCCGGCTCCGCCTCGCTCGAGGCGTCGACCGGGACGGTGCCGCCTGCGGCCGCCGGCGTGCCGGCGACGAGCGTGGGGCCTCCGAGGGAGGCGAGCAGCGCGGTGAACCGGGCGCCCGCCGTGGGGTCGGCGGCGGTCGTCGCTGCGCCGGCCTGGCCGCCGGCGGCTGCCGGGGTCGCCGACGCGGCCGGAGCCGTCGCCGTGGGAGTGGATGTGGTCATG
This sequence comes from uncultured Actinomycetota bacterium, assembly GCA_963767885.1. GTDB lineage: Bacteria > Actinomycetota > Thermoleophilia > Gaiellales > F1-60-MAGs149 > CAVYFW01. The sequence goes on along the minus strand of CAVYFW010000005.1, from coordinate 589,209 downwards.
GATTCACCTCCTTCCGGGTGGGTCTTCGCAGCCTCAGCCGTACCTGCGTGCGCCGCAGTACTCCGCGGCGTAGTGGGGCTCGGAGAGGGACGAGATCTTCACGACGTCGCCCGTGCGGGGCGCGTGCAGGAACTTGCCGTCGCCGACGTACATGCCCACGTGGTGGACGTCGCCGGCCTTGGAGAAGAAGACGAGGTCGCCGGGCTGCAGGGCCTCGCGCGGCACCTGCTGGCCGCTCGTGTACTGGTCCTGCGAGACGCGCGGGATGTCGACGCCGAGCTGCTTGAAGGCGTACTGCATGAGGCCGGAGCAGTCGAAGCCCGTGGCGGGCGACTCGCCGCCCCAGCGGTACGGCGTGCCCAGGTACTGGCGGGCGACGTCGAGCGCCTGTCCTCCGCGCGTCGACGGCGCCGGCAGCGTCGTCGTGGTGGTCGCCGTCGGCACGAGCGCGGTCGTGGCGCCGGGCGCCTGGAGGCCGAGCGCGCTCAGCGGGACGAGGGCGTAGCCGGCGGGGATGCCGGTGCTGCTGATGGCGCCGCCGGCGGCCATGGGCTGCGCGGCGGGGGCGCCGGTCGCCTGGAGGCCGCCGTACTCCTCGACGAAGCCGAGCACCTTCGGCACGTAGGCCTGCGTCTCGGCGAACGGCGGGATGCCGCCGTACTTCTCCACCGCCCCCGGCCCGGCGTTGTAGCCGGCGAGGACCTTGGACACGTCGCCGCCGAAGCGGTCGAGCAGGCCGCGCAGGAACTTGCGCGCCGCCCATGAGGTTCTGCTTCGGGTCGAACGGGTCGGTGACGCCGAGCCCCGCGGCGGTCGTCGGCATGAGCTGCATGAGCCCCTGGGCGCCCGGCGCGCGAGACGGCGTTCGGGTCGAAGCCGGACTCCGCGCGCGCCACCGCCTTGATCAGCGCCGGCGGCACGTTGTTCGCCTGCGCGGCCTCGGCGATCATCGCGTCGTACGGGCGAGGGCTCCCCCAGGCCGGTCACGGCGGCCGTCGTGCCGGTCGTCGCGGCGCCGGGGATGGCGGGCGCGGCAGGGCTGGTGCCGAACTGCGTGTCGAGCACCGTCTGGAAGCTCTCCTGCGGCTGCTCGACGGGCGCCGGCGTCGGCAGCGTCGGCGGCGCGTAGGCGGCCAGCTGGCCCTGGATCGCGGCGACGCGCGCCATGGCGCTCGCGTAGCTCACCGGGCACCTCCGCGGGCGCGCCGGCGGGCGGTCGCGGTGCGGGCGGAGCGCGCCTCGACGATCTCGGCGACGACGCGCTCCTCGGCGGCGAGCTGCGCCTGCTCGTGCTCGGCGCGGCGCCGCGCCTCGAGCTGCTCCAGCGCCTCGAGCGCCTGGCTGGCGCGCAGCACGTCGTGGCGGGCGCGATCGACGCCGTAGCGGCGCTCCTCGAGCATGCGCGCCGACGCCTCGAGCCGCACGCGCGCCTGGTCGCGGTCCCGATCGGCCTGCAGGATCAGCCCCGCCGGCCCCTTCGGAGTCCGCAGCCTGTCCTGCGCCGCGCGGTGGTTCGCCAGCGAGCGCTCGGCCGCGGCCTGCGCGGCGCGGGCCGCCGACATGCGGTCGGCGAGCACGCGCATGGCGGCGTCCTCGTCCTGCTTGCGGACGTCCTTGACGCTTGCGAGGTTGAAGCGGAATCGCTGCACGGGGGCGCAAAAAGAACGAAGGCCGGCCCGCCCTCCTGGGCGGAACCGGCCATCCGTAGCCACTAGGGGTATCGGTTGAAAGCGGTACGGTCTTTACCGTGATCCTCGTGGTCGGCCTCGCATGCGCGGCCGTGCAGCTGCTGGTCGTGCTCCACACGGTGTCGCGCGACAGCGGCTCGGCGGTCGAGCTGGTGTGGCTCGCGATCCCCGCCGTGCTCACCGCGGGCTGGGCGTACGCGCGCCGCGACGACCGCCTGCTGCCGGTGAACGTGCTCGTCGCGATCGGCGTCGCGACGGCCCTCCAGGTCGTCGTCTACACCGCGTTCCACCTCGGCGAGTGGCCGGTGACGCTCCTGCCGGCCGCGCTGCTGGTCGGCATGGTGTTCCTGATGGCCGCCTGGAGCGGCCGCGGCTTCTAGCGCGCGCCGACCGCGGCCAGGTCGGTCGGGTGGACCCAGGCGTCGGCGAGGTGGAAGCCGCCCGCCGCGCTGAGCGTGTCGCGGAGCCCGACGGCCCAGCGATGCTCGATGAGGGCGATGGCGACGACGCAGCCGGTGGGGATGGCGTCGTCGACGTACCAGACGTCCGCGTCCGGCGGTGGGGCCGCGCCGAGGATGCTGGCGGGGTTGCTCGGGTTCTCGGGCTCGCCCGCGAGGCCGATGAGCGCGGCGATGACGGAGCCGGGCCGCTCGATGCCGGACCCGGGCAGGTCGGCGGGGCCGTAGCGCTCGACGTGTCCCTCGTCGTCCTTGCGCACCACCAGGACGTCGACGAGGCGCACGATGTCGCTGTCGCGGAGGCGCTGTAGCTCGGCCAGGATCGACCCGTCGAAGTGCGGTTCGTCGAAGCCGATGATGAGGATCTGGACGGGTCCCATGACGCCTCAGGCCTCGAGCAGCTTGCGCTTGACGTTCTGGAACTCCTCCTCCGTCAGGACGCCGCTCTCCCGCAGCGCGTCCGCGGCCTGCAGGTTGGCGACCAGCGGCGAGAGCGCCGGCGCGGGTGGCGGGGCGGGCGGCGGCGGAGGCGGTGCGGCCCGGGCGGCGGCCTCCGCCTGGTTCTGGCGGACGCGCGACATCGTGTAGTACGAGGAGCCTCCGAGCATGCCGATGCCCATCATCGGGCGGCGCGGCGCGAGAAACATGGGCGGCACCCTCCCGGCCGCGGGGGTGAGCGTGCATCGCCCGCAGACGGTGATCGTGCGGCCTACGGGGCCGCGGCGCGCACCTGCTGCGGCGGCTCGGCGCGCAGCGTGCGCAGGCCGACGATCGTGGCGACGAGCGCCACGAGGGCGCAGATGCCGTAGCCGACCCGCAGCGCGTCCCCGACCGCGTCGTACAGGGCCTGTCCGGTCGGCAGCGTGTCGGGCAGCGACGAGGTGACGGCCGAGCCGACGACGGCGATGCCGATCACGAGCCCGACGTTGCGCGCGCTCGACGCCACCGCGGCGGCGACCCCGGCGCGCTCCGGCGGCATGCCGGCGACCGCGATCACGCTGATGGGGGCGTTGATGACGCCGTACCCGATGCCGAGCACGAGCTCGCACAGGATCAGCACCGTGATGTCGACGTCGCCGGGCAGCGACGCCAGCAGCGTCATGCCGAGGGTCATGCCGGCGACCCCGCCGCACAGCACCAGGCGCGGGCCGCGGATGCCGACCAGCCGCCCGGCGATGGGGCCGCCGATCAGCGACGGCAGCGCCACCGGCAGCGTCAGCAGGCCCGCCTCCAGGGCCGAGAAGCCGCGCACGTTCTGCAGGTAGATCGCGTTCTCGTAGATGAAGGCGGCGAAGACGAAGAAGATCGCCACCGTGATCACGATGGAGCCGGTGAACTGGCGGTCGTCGAAGGCGTGCAGGTCGACCAGCGGGTGCGCGGTACGCCGCTCCAGGACCACGAATGCGACGGCGAACACCGCCGAGGCGACGAAGAGGCCGATGGTCTGCGCCGACCCCCACCCCACGTTCGGCGCCTCGATGAGCGCGTAGGTCAGCGTCGCCAGGAAGGCCACCGCGAGCAGCTGGCCGGGGATGTCGAGCGGCCGCGGCACCGGGCTGCGCGAGCGAGGCACGGCGCGGATCACGATCAGCACGGCGATGGCGCCGACGATGGCGTTGGCCGCGAAGACCGCGCGCCAGCCGGCGCCGTCCGTGATGGCGCCGCCGATGATCGGGCCGAGGCCGGTGCCGACGCCGGCGGCGACGCCCCATAGCCCGATCGCCCGCGCGCGCTCGCGCGTGTCCGGATAGAGGTTGGCCACGATGGCCATGCTCGTCGGCGTCAGCACCGTGCCGCCGATGCCCATCAGCACGCGGAAGGCCAGCAGCCAGCCGATCGTCGGCGCGACGGCGCAGAGGGCGGCGGCCCCGGCCAGGATCACGTAGCCGGTCACCAGCACGCGCTTGCGCCCGAAGCGGTCGGCGATGGAGCCCGCGGAGAGCAGCAGGCTCGCACCGACGAGGGTGTAGGCGTCGACGATCCACGCGGTCTGGCTGCGGTCGCCGCCGAGGTCCGCCTGGATGTCGGGCAGCGCGACGATGACCAGCGTCACGTTGATCGTGACGAGGAAGACGCCGAGCGTGAGGGCGAAGAGCGCCAGGCCGCGCCGCTCGACGCTCGTCCCGTCCGCTGTCCGGTGTGCCGCCACCGCTCGCAGCGTGGCACGCGCACGCGGCGGCGGTCGCGATTCGGTGGGGGTAGACGGTCGATGCCGTGGACCGGTGATCGCGACGGGGACGGGCGGCGTCCGAGGCGTGCAGATGCCGCCTTACGCCCGGCGAGACCGCGGCATCGATCGTCCTTACGCGGGCAGTGCCAGGCGCTCGCCGTAGAGGGCGGCGGCGTTGTCGTGCATGATCGCCTGCCGCCAGGCCTCCGGCAGGCGCGCGAGCATCGTCTTGGGGTCGTCGAAGTCCCAGTGCGGGTAGTCGGACGCGTAGAGCAGGATGTCCGGCGCGCCGACGGCCTCGAGCATGGCCATGAGCAGGTCGTCGCGCCCGTCCGTGTGCTCCAGCGGCTGGGTGGTGAAGCGCACGTGCTCGCGCACGACCTCGCTCGGGAGGCGATCCAGCCACGGGATCTCGCTGCGCAGCCCGCGCCAGTTGGTGTCGAGCCGCCAGAGGATGCCCGGCAGCCAGGCGAGGCCGCCCTCCATCAGCACCACGCGCAGGCCGGGCAGCCGGTCGAACGTCCCGTGCACCACCAGCGAGACGAGGTGGGCCATGATCGAGCCGGACGAGCCGAGCGTGTGCCACTCGATGTAGAAGGTCGGCATGCCGGCGCCGCCGGGCGGCGCGGCGAGGCCGAGCCCCTCGCCCCCGGAGTGGACCGCGAACGGCAGGCCGCAGGCGTGCGCGGCCTCCAGGATCGGCAGGTACCGCGGGTCGCCGTAGGGCCGCTCGGAGCCGCCGATGAGCACGACCTGCAGGAAGCGCGGGTCGTCGGCGCAGCGCTCGATCTCGCGGGCGGCGGCCTGCGGGTCCTGCGCCGGCACGACGATCGAGCCGCGGAAGCGCGCGTCGGCGGGGAACCACACCTCGCGCAGCCAGTCGTTGTGGGCGCGCGCGAACGCGGTCGCGCGGTAGGCCGACGGCATCAGCGAGACGTAGATGCCGAGGTCGCCGTTGAGCACCCCGATGTCCGCGCCGATGGCGTCGAGCGCCTCGCGGGCGACGACCTCCGGCGTGCAGGCGACCTCGCCGAAGCTCGCGTCGAGCTCGTCGCGGAACCAGCCCGAGGGGTGGTTCCAGAGGTCGCCCGGCAGCCCGAGCGCGGAGCGGCGGAACCAGTCCCGCTGCGCCGGCTCGACGAACTGCAGGAACTCCTCGGTGGGGATCTCGATGTGGACGTCGCAGTCGATCACGCGGACACCTCGCCTCGGCCGTCGCTTGGCCCCGAGGATAGCGATGCGGGCCGGGCGATCGCCTAGGCGGCGGCGACGCGCTCGACGACGGCGGCGAGCTCCTCGACGGGCGGCGCGCCGGGCTTGTCGAGGAAGAGCGTCCAGCGGGTGACGCCGAAGCGCTCGCGGTGCTCGCGCAGGGTCGCCGCGATCTCGTCCGCCGTGCCGACGAGGACGTACGGCGAGTCGCTCACCCACTCCAGCGGCAGCTCGAGCGCCGCCGCGACGCGCTCGAGCGCCTCCTGCCGGCGGCTCGTCAGCTCGACCCACTGCACGAGCGCCTGCAGCTGCAGCGGCCGCGCCCGGTCGGCGGTCAGCTCGCGGAGTCGGGCGACCTGCACGTCGAGGCCGGCGCAAGTGATGGACGAGGCGTCGATGTCGGTGCCGTCGCGGCGCGGGCTGAAGCCGGTGAGGCCGAGCGCGTCGGCGTGCCGGGCCGCGCAGGCCTGCGTGCGCTGCCCGTTGCCGCCGATGAGGATCGGCACCCGTGCGGCCGGCGCCGGCTCGAGGCGCTCCTCGCGGATCGTGTAGTGCTCGCCGTCGAGGCTGACCGTCTCGCCGTCGAGCAGGCCGCGCAGCACCTGCACCGACTCGCACAGCCGCGCGACGCGCACGCCCGCACGGTCGAAGCGCAGGCCGGCCCGGTCGTACTCGGCCTGCATGTAGCCGGCCCCGAGCCCGAGCTCGAAGCGCCCGCCGGAGAGGTCGGCCAGCCCTGCGGCCTCGCGCGCCAGCACCGCCGGGTGCCGCAGGTCGTTGTTGAGCACCATCGTGCCGATGCGCAGACGCTCGCTCGCGTCGGCGAGGACGGCGCACGCGGTCAGCGCCGGCGCGAGCCCGGGCGCGAGGTGGTCGGGCACCGACACCCCGTGGAACCCGACGGCCTCCAGCGCGCGCGCCCGCTCCCGCAGCAGCGCGGCGGTCGGCCCCCACACCTGCGCGTGCAGCTCGATCCCCATGGCGCCCGACCATAGCGGAGGGGTGCGGGTGTCACGGAAGGCGCGCGGACCGCACGACGCACGCGCGGATCCACGCAAATCGGCGTCGCGCGCGGCGGGATTGTCCGGCCGCCGCCCGCGTGGATGGCGGCCGTGGGTCTTCGATTGAGATTCCTCCTTCGAGGATCGTCGAGCAACGTAGGTGCCGGCGTCTCGCCCGTCTGCGCGCGGACGTCCTGGCGATCGTCGTCGGCGGGCCGGGTGTGGCGGAAGGCGCGCGGACCCGCGCAAGTCGTCGGAGCGGCCCGCGGAATCGTGGTCACGGAAGGCGCACGGACCGCACGACGCACGCGCGGATCCGCGCAACTCGGCGGACGTGCGGCGGGATTGTCCGGCCGGCGCCTACGTGGATGGCGGCCGTGGGTCTTCGATTGAAATTCCTCCTTCGAGGATCGTCGAGCAACGTAGGTGCCGGCGTCTCGCCCGTCTGCGCGCGCCGACGTTCTAGCGATCGTCGCCGAGGGGCCGGGCGTCACGGAAGGCGCGCGGATCCGCGCAAGTCGTCGGAGCGGCCCGCGGAATCGTGGTCACGGAAGGCGCACGGACCGCGCGACGCACGCGCGGATCCGCGCAACTCGGCGGGACGTGCGGCGGGATTGTCCGGCCGCCGCCGCCCGCGCATCCGCGCACCGCCGGACGCGCGATCGCGTACCGCCGCGGTGGGCTAGCCGTACCCGGCGCCGTGCGGATCCCGGTGTAACGGACGCCTGAAGCCCCCACCGATGCGCTCGGCGCGGGACCGCACCCTTGGCTCATACCCCGTGGACTCCCTGAGGAGGGAACCCCGATGCAGGCCAAGCGCAACCTCGCGCACCGGATGGGACGTTGGAGCGGCACGCACCCGAAGACGGCGATCTTCGGCTGGATCGCCTTCGTCCTCATCGCGTTCTTCGTCGGCAACCTGGTTGGGACGAAGACCCTCGACCCGTCGGAGACCGGCGTCGGCGAATCGGGCCGTGCGGCCAAGACGCTGCACGACGCCGGCTTCGAGGAGCCCGCCAGCGAGACCGTCCTGATCGAGGCGAAGAGCGGCACGCTCGACGACGCCACCTACCGGGCAGTCGTCGGCGACCTGACTTCGCGCCTCGAGGGCTCGGCCGACGTCGCCAAGGTCGACGAGCCGATGCTCTCCGAGGACCGCCAGTCGGCGCTGCTCGGCTGGGACCTGACGGGCGACCCCGTCGATGGCGCCGCCAAGCTGCCCGCGATGACCGCCATCGTCGACGACGTCCAGCGGGCCCACTCCGAGGTCACCCTCGAGCAGGCCGGCGGCATCACGTTCGAGAAGGCCATCGACGACAAGCTCGGCTCGGACTTCAAGAAGGCCGAGCACCTGTCGATCCCGATCACGCTGATCATCCTCGTGCTGGCCTTCGGCGCCTTCCTGGCGGCCGGCATCCCCGTCCTGCTCAGCCTCTCGTCCGTGTTCGCCTCGATCGGCCTGCTGGGCGTCGCCAGCCAGATCATGCCGGTCTCCGACTCCGCCTCGATCGTGATGATGGTGCTCGGCATGGCCGTCGGCGTCGACTACTCGCTGTTCTACCTCAAGCGCGAGCGCGAGGAGCGCGCGAAGGGCAAGGGCGCGCTGGCCTCGCTCGAGGCCGCCGCCGCCACGAGCGGCCGCGCGGTGCTCATCTCCGGCTTCACCGTCATGATCGCCACCGCCGGCATGTACCTGTCCGGCGACGAGGACAGCTTCTCCTTCGCGACCGGCTCGATCCTGGTCGTCGCCGTCGCCGTCCTCGGCTCGCTGACCATCCTCCCCGCCGTGCTGGTCAAGCTCGGCCACCGCGTGCACAAGAGCCGCGTGCCGCTGCTCTCGCGGCTCGGCAAGGACCGTGGCGACTCCCGCGTCTGGGGCTGGGTCCTCAGCCGCGTCCTGCGCCGCCCGCTCGTGTCGATCGTGGTCGCCGGCGGCGTCCTGCTCGCCCTGGCCGCGCCCGCCCTGCACATGAACCTGACCGTCACCGGCGCCGAGGATCTGTCCCGCAAGGACTTCCCGGTCATGAAGACGTACGACAAGCTGACCGCCGCCTTCCCGTCCGAGGCCAACGGCGTCGAGGTCGTGGTTGCGGCCAGGGACGTCACCTCCCCGGAGATGACGGCCGCGATCGACGAGCTCGGCCACGAGGCACAGTCCAACCCGGACGTCACCGGCCCGATCGAGGTTCGCGTCAACGACGACCACACGGTCGCCGGGGTCACGATCCCGCTCGTCGGCACCGGCACGGACGACGCGTCGATGCACGCCCTGGCCACGGTCCGCGACCACCTCGTCCCGGACACCGTCGGCGCCGTGCCCGGCGCGACCGCCGACGTCAACGGCGGGCCGGCCATGACCGAGGACTACCGCGACAACATGGCGAGCCACGCGCCGCTGGTGTTCGCGTTCGTCCTGTCGATGGCGTTCATCCTGCTGCTGATGACCTTCCGCTCGATCGTCATCCCGATCAAGGCGCTCGTGCTCAACCTGATCTCGGTCGCCGCGGCCTACGGCCTGCTGACCCTGCTCTTCCAGGACGGTTACGGCCAGCGCCTCGGGTTCGAGCAGACCGACGGCATCGTCGCCTGGCTGCCGATGTTCCTCTTCGTCCTCCTGTTCGGCCTGAGCATGGACTACCACGTGTTCATCCTCAGCCGGGTCAAGGAGCTGTGGGACGGCGGCGCCTCGAACGACGAGGCCGTCGAGCGCGGCATCAAGAGCTCGGCCGGCGTGGTCACGGCCGCCGCCACCGTGATGGTCGCGGTCTTCTCGATCTTCGCCTCGCTCTCGCTGATCGACCTCAAGCAGATGGGCGTCGGCCTCGCCGCCGCCGTGCTGATCGACGCCACCATCATCCGCGGCGTGCTCCTGCCGGCCAGCATGAAGATGCTCGGCAAGTGGAACTGGTGGATGCCGCGCAGCCTGGGCTGGCTGCCGTCGCTCGGCGAGGGCCGCGCGGAGGTGCCCGCGACGAGCTGACCGCACCCACATCCCGCGCGACCCGACGGCCCGCCTCCCCGGCGGGCCGTCGGCCGTTCGGCGGCGGTACCCTGTCGGCGTGCCCGCCGCCTCCCCCGTCCAGGAACGTGCGCTGCTCGACGCCGCCCGCGCCGGCGACGAGGGCGCCTTCACGCGCCTGCTGGAGGGCCACCGCCGCGAGCTGCACGCGCACTGCTACCGCATGCTCGGCTCGTACCACGACGCCGAGGACGCCATGCAGGACGTCGGGCTGCGCGCCTGGCGCGGCCTCCCCCGCTTCGACGGCCGCAGCTCGCTGCGTTCCTGGCTCTACCGCATCGCCACCAACGTCTCCCTGGACGCCATCAACCGCCGGCCCAAGCGCGTGCTGCCGATCGAGCACGGCCCGTCCGCGGACGTCGGCTCCGACCTCGCCGAGCCGCTCGTCGAGACCGTCTGGGTCGAGCCGTACCCCGACGAGCGACTCGGCCTGGAGGACGGCTACGCCTCACCGGAGGCGACGTACGAGCAGCGCGAGAGCATCGAGCTCGCCTTCATCGCGGCGATGCAGCGTTTGCCGGCGAGCCAGCGCGCGACGCTGATCCTGCGCGAGGTGCTGGGCTTCTCGGCCGCCGAGGTCGCCGACACCCTCGAGACCAGCACGGCCTCCGTCAACAGCTCCCTGCAGCGCGCCCGCAAGGCCGTGGCCGACGACCTGCCCGAGCGCACCCAGCAGGCCACGCTGCGGGCGCTGGGCGACGAGGCGCTGCGCGAGATCGTGGAGCGCTACGTCGAGGCCTGGGACTCCGGCGACCCGCACGCGGTCGTGGCCATGCTGGCCGAGGACGCCGCGTTCTCGATGCCGCCCCACGCCACCTGGTTCCGGGGCCGCGACGCCATCCTGGAGTTCCTGCCGCGCGGGCCGCTGTCCATCCCGCGCCGCTTCCTGCCGCTGCGCGCCAACGGCCAGCCGGCGTTCGCGACCTACCGCTGGGTGGCGGACGAGGGGCGCTGGCTGGGCAACGCGATCCACGTCATCACGCTGCGCGGCGACGGCGAGATCGCCGACGCGGTCGCCTTCCTCTCGCTCGACCTGTTCCCCGCGTTCGGGGTGCCGCAGGTGCTCGACGCGCCGCCGCCGGCGTAGGGCCCCGCGATCGCCGTCGAGGAGAGGCCGCCGCCTAGCCGCGCAGCCGCACGTTCTCCGGGTCGTAGAGCGGCGCCTCGGCCACCACGGCGGGGCGCCGCTCGCCCAGGATCTCCACCTGCAGCTCGCGGCCCGGCCGGGCGAGCGCCAGCGGCAGGTACGCGTAGGCGATGCTCTGCTCGACGCGGTGCCCGTAGCCGCCGGACGCCACGTGCCCGACGGCCCGGTCGCCGTCGTAGACCGGCTCCCACGCGTGGGCGTCGGCGTCGGCAGCGTCCACCAGCAGGCACGCCAGCGTCCGCTCCACGCCCGCCGCGGCCTGCCGGGCGACGACGTCACGGCCCGGGAACGAGCGGCCCTCGTGTGCGACCGCGAACCCGAGGCCCGCCTCGAGCGGCGACGTGGTCGTCGTGAGGTCGGAGCCCCACATGCGGTAGCCCTTCTCCAGCCGCATGGACTCGAGGGCGCGGTAGCCGAAGTCGACGAGGCCGAGGTCCTCCCCGGCCTCGCGCAGCGCCCGCTCGACGCGGCGCGCGTAGTCCGTGCGGACGTGCAGCTCGAAGCCGAGCTCGCCGACGAAGCTCAGCCGCAGCAGGAAGACGGTGCAGCAGTCGAGGTCGACGTGCGCGGAGCGGAAGAAGGGCAGCGCCTCGCGGGAGACGTCGCCGTCGACGACGCGCGACACGAGCTCGCGCGCGTTCGGCCCCGCCAGCGTCAGGACGGCGTAGCGGAACGTGACGTCGTCGATGCTGACGTCGGCCCCGGGCGGGATCGCGCGGCGCAGGACGTCGAGGTCGTGGGTCTCCGTCGCCGCCGCCGAGACCACGTAGTAGCCGTTCGGCTCGTAGCGCGTCACCGTCAGGTCGCACGCGATGCCGCCCTGCGCCGTCAGCACCTGCGCCAGCGCGATGCGGTCGTCCTGCTGCGGCGGGCGGTTGGCGAGCAGGCCCTCCAGGTACGCGCCGGCGTCGGCGCCGCTCACGATGTACTTCGCGAAGCTCGACTGGTCGAGCAGCCCGACGCCGTCGCGGACGCCGCGGCACTCGCGGCCGACAGCCTCGTGCCAGGCGGTGCGGCGGAAGCTCGGCTCGCCGTCCTCCTGCGGCTCGCCCGGTTCCGCGAACCAGAGCGGCCGCTCCCAGCCCGAGCGCACGCCGTAGACGGCGCCGCGCGCCAGCAGGCGGTCGTACAGCGGCGACATTCTCAGCGGCCGGCCGGCGGGCAGCTCCTCGTGCGGGAAGTGGATCGCGTACTCGCGCTCGTAGACCTGGCAGGCGCGGGCCGCGACGTAGCGCGGCGAGCTCGCGTAGCCGCCGAAGCGCCGTACGTCGAGCTCCCACACGTCCCACGCCGGCTGGCCCTCGACGAGCCACTCGGCCGCCAGCCGCCCGGCGCCGCCGGAGTAGACGATGCCGAAGATGCTGAAGCCGGCCAGCACGTGCAGGCCCCGCGTGCCCGGGATCGGCCCCATCAGGCAGCGGCCGTCGGGGGTGTACCCGTCGGGCCCGTTGAGCACGGTCTTGAGGCCGGCCTCGGCGAACGGCGGCACGCGGGAGGCCGCCTGCACGAGCACGCTCTCGATCTGGTCGAGGTCGGGCGGCAGGAGCCTGCCGTGGAAGCCGTCCGGGATCCCGTCCAGGGCCCACGTCAGCGGGGCCGGCTCGAACGGTCCGACGACCAGGCCGGCGCCCTCCTGCCGGACGTAGAACGACGCCTCGGGGTCGCGCAGCACGGGCAGCTCGCGGGTCGAGGGCCTGCACCTCGGGCACCGCGTCGGTCACGACGTAGTGGTGCTGCAGCGGCACGATCGGCAGGCTCGCGCCGGCGAGGCGGGCCACCTGCGGCGACCACTGGCCGGCGGCGATCACCACGTCGCGCGCCCGCACGGCGCCCTGCGGCGTCTGCACGGTCCAGCCGTCGCCGTCCCGGGTCAGCGCCTGCACGGGCGCGTGCCGCACGATCGTCACGCCGCGGCTGCGGGCGCCCGCCGCGAAGGCGTTCGTGAGGGCGGTGGGGTCGACGTGGCCGTCCGTCGGCAGCCAGGCCGCCGCGATGACGTCCTCCACGTTCAGGAGCGGGAAGAGCTCGAGCGCCCGCGCGGCGTCCACGATCTCCACCGGCACGCCGGCCGTCGCGGCGACGCCCGCGTTGTGGTGGAACTCGTCGAGGCGGTCGCGCGACATGCAGAGGCGCACCGACCCGGTCTGGTGGAAGTCGACCGGCAGGCCCGTGTCGGCCTCGAGCTCCGCGAAGCCGTCGACGCTCGCCCGCAACGTGCGCATCAGGCTCCAGGAGCCGCTCCACTGCGTGCACAGCCCGGCGGCGTGCCAGGTGGAGCCGCTCGTGAGCTCGTGCTGCTCCAGCAGGACGACGTCGGACTGGCCGAGGCGCGCGAGGTGGTAGGCGAGCGAGGTGCCGGCCGCGCCGCCGCCGACGACGACGACCTCGGCCCGCTGTGGCAGGTCGCTCACCGCTTCCGCTCCAGGGAGGCCAGGACGAGGTCGGCGTAGATCGCGGCGACCTCCTCAGCGCCCAGCGGGCCGTCCTCGCGGAACCAGTCATCGACGGCGGTGCACATCGTGGTGATCGCGTTGGTGACGACGGAGCGGTGCGGCACGACCCAGCCGTGTGCGGCGACGCCGTCGTCGATCAGCCCCTTGACCAGGCGCTCGTAGGCGTCGCGCGCCGCCAGCACTCCCTGCAGGCGCTCGGCGTCGAGGGCGCGGAACTGCTCGTCGGCCACCTTCGCCCGCTCGCGGTGCAGCGCGTGGTACGTGACGTGCCAGACGACCCAGGCGCGCAGCCGCGAGCGGGCGTCCGGCTGGCCGGCGACGGCCGCCTCGGCGCCCTCGCGCAGCTCCGTCATCGTCCCGTGCGCGATCGTGAACAGGAGCTCCTGCTTCGACGCGCAGTGGTTGTAGAGGCTCGCGGGCCGGATGCCGACCGCCTCGGCGAGCTCGCGCATGCCGACGGCGTGGTAGCCGCGCTCCGCGAACAGGCGCGTGGCTGCGTCCAGAATGCGGGCCTGGGTGGATCCGAGCGGGTCGTCCGGCAGTGGACGCGCCGGGCTTGACATGGCCGGTGGCACGTTGCGAGAGTACGCGAACGAACGATCGTTAGTCAACCGGGAGAGGTGGCACGATGGGCGACAGCGGCGAGGCCTCGGGCGGCGGGCGCGACCCCTTCGGCCCCGTGCGCTGGGACCTGGTGCCCGGCCGCACGGTGGTCGTCCTCATCGACCTCCAGCGGGACTTCCTGCACCCCGACGGCTGGTACGCGCAGAGCGGCGTCGACATCGGCCACATGCGCCGCGTCATCGAGCCCACCCACCAGCTCGTGCGGGCGGCGCGGGCGGCCGGCGCGCCGCTGATCTGGACGCGCCACGGCTTCCGCGGCGCCGAGGACGCCGGCCCCTTCTTCGAGCTGCGCCCGTTCCTGGCCGAGGGCGGCCTGCGCCTCGACACCTGGGGCTTCGACCTGCTCGACGACCTCGACGTGCGGCCCGAGGACTGGATCGTCGAGAAGAACCGCCTCAGCGCCTTCTTCAACACCAAGCTCGAGCTCGTGCTGCGCGCCCTCGAGGCCGAGACGGTGCTGGTCACCGGCGTGCTGACGAACCAGTGCGTGGCCGCCACCAGCAAGGACGCGATGTTCCGCGACTTCAAGACCATCGTGGTCGAGGAGTGCACGGGCACGACCCTCCCCCACCTGCACGAGCCGGCCCTGGAGATGATGCGCGTCGGCTGGTGCGAGGTGCGCACGCTGCGCGACGTCGTCGGCGAGCTGGAGGCGATCGGCGCCGCCACGGGTGCGCGGTGAGGTTCGGGGCCCACTTCCTGCCGGAGGACCTGCCCGTCTTCCTGGACTCCGTGCGCGCCGCGGACGCGGCCGGCTACGACTACGCGTGGCTCGTCGACGGCCAGATGCTGTGGCAGGACGTGTACGTCTACATGACGCACGGCCTCGCCGCCACCGAGCGCCTGGTCTTCGGCGTGGCCGTCACCAACCCGCTGACGCGCCACCCGTCGGTCACGGCGTCGGTCAACGCCACCCTCGCCGACCTGCACCCGGGGCGCGTCGTGCTCGGCCTGGGCCGCGGCGACAACGCCGTCCGCACCCTCGGCCTCAAGCCCGTGCCGACGGCCGAGCTCGCCGACGCCGTGCCCCGCATCCGGGCCCTGATGGCGGGCGAGGCGGCGACCCTCGGTGGGCACGAGACCCGCATCCGCTGGGCCGACGAGCAGGTGCCGATCCTGATGGCCGCGACGGGGCCCAAGAACCTGCGGCTCTGCGGCGCCCTGGCCGACATCGCGATGGTCTACGTCGGCACCCACCCCGAGAACGTGGCCTGGGCGATCGACCACGTCCGCGCCGGCGCCGAGGAGGCAGGGCGCGACCCCCACGACGTCGCCATCTCCGTGCTCTGCGGCATGTGGGTCGACGACGACCTGGAGCTGGCCCGCGACGCGTGCCGCTGGGCGCCCGCGGCCTGCGCCAACCACATCGCGTACGCGCTCAAGTGGAACCCCGACCACGGCATGCCCGAGCGCATGACCCGCCTCGTACGGGCCCGCGACGACTACGACTACTACAAGGGGCACCTCGACTCGAGCGCCGAGCACACCGCCTACCTGACCGGCGAGCTCATCGACGACTTCACGATCGCCGGACCGGCCGACCGCTGCCTGGAGCGCATCCGCGAGCTCGAGGCGCTCGGCGTCGGCGAGATCTCCGCGGCCTACCTCAACGGCAAGGCGGAGCAGATGGCGCGCGTCGGCGCGACCGTCATCCGTCCGCTGCAGGAGGTGGCGTGACGAGCCTGGCGGCGAACGAGCGGGCCGCCTGCGCCGTCGCGCCGACCGCCGCCGCCGTGTCCCGCTCGCGCTCCGCGAAGCCGACCAGCAGCGCGCGGGCCCGCGTGGCGTGCACCTCGAGCGTGCCCTGCAGCCGCGGCTCGTCCTGGTCCTCGATGGCCGACAGGAGCTCGCGGTGCTCGGCCTGGGCGGCGTCGCGACCCGCGAGGCGGTTGACGGCGACGCGAGAGTGCGGCTCGATCAGGGTCAGCACGCGCCGCGCGACCGCCGCGTAGTGGGGCAGCGCGGCGATGCGGTACAGCTCGAGGTGGAAGACGAAGTTGAGGTCGCTCCAGGCGTCGCCGTCGGCCGCATCCATCGCGTCCACCAGCTCGCGCAGCAGCCGCAGGTCCGCCGGTCCGGCGTTGTGCACGATGGCGCCGGCCAGCGCCGGCTCGATGAGCGCGCGCAGCGACCACAGCTCGTGCACCTCGGCGGGCGACAGCGAGACGACGCGCACGCCCTCGTCGGTGAAGGTCACGAGGCCCTCCGCCGCGAGCGAATGGAGCGCCTCGCGCACCGGGATCTTGCTGACCCCGAGCGCGGTCGCCAGCGACGCCTGCACGAGCGGCGCTCCCGGCGCCAGGAGGCGCTGGCGGATCGCGTCGCGGAGCACGTCGACGACGGGGACGCCTCGCTCGCGCGCCGGCAGGGCGCTGATGGCATCGGTCACGACTTGAAGTATACCCGGTATCCGGAGTATTCTCGACTGCGATCAACGGAGAGGACGGCATGAAGCGCATCGGCGTCGACGTCGGCGGCACGTTCACCGACCTCGATCCTGGTCGACGAGGAGACGGGCGCGATCACGGTCGACAAGGTCGCCTCGACGCCCGACGACCCCGCGCGCGGCGTCGTCGAGGGCATCCGCCGCCTGTGCGACCAAGGCCGGCGTCGCCGCTGGCCGAGGTCGACAACCTCCTGCACGGCACGACCGTCGCGACGAACATCGTGCTCACCCACACGGGCGCCGAGGTCGGGATGATCACGACCGAGGGCTTCCGCGACATCCTGCACATCGCGCGGCACAAGAAGCCGTTCAACTTCTCGCTCCAGCAGGAGCTGCCGTGGCAGTCGCGCCCGCTGATCAAGCGCCGCCACCGCCTCACGGTGGCCGAGCGCGTCACCGTGCCGCACGGCGAGGTGCTCGTCGAGCTCGACGAGGACGAGGTGCGCGAGCGGGTGCGCGCAGCTGCGCGACGCCGGGCGTCGAGGCGATCGCCGTCTGCCTGCTGCACTCGTACCTCAACCCGGACCACGAGCGGCGCATCAAGGACGATCGTGCTGGAGGAGTTCCCGGAGGCCTACCTGTCCGTCTCGCACGAGGTGCTGCCGCTCTACCGCGAGTTCGAGCGCTTCTCGACGGTCGCCTCAACGCCTACGTCGGCCCCAAGGTCGTCGCGCTACATCGCGCGCTTCGCCGACGCGATGCAGCGACGCGGGCTTCGGCCACGGCGTGCAGCTGATGCAGTCCTCCGGCGGCATGGCGACGATCGAGTCGGCCGCCCAGCGCCCGGTCAACCTGCTCATGTCCGGCCCCGTGGCCGGCCTGCTCGGCGGCATCTGGGCGGGGCGCATGGCCGGCCACGAGAACGTCGTCACGCTCGACATCGGCGGCACCTCGGCCGACATCGGCGTGGCCGCGGGCGGCGCAGCTGCGCATGCGCCACCTGCTCGACACGAAGGTCGGCGACTACCAGGCGATGGTGCCGATGGTCGACATCGACACCATCGGCGCCGGCGGCGGCTCGATCGCCTACGTCGACGAGGGCGGCGTGTTCCGCGTCGGCCCGCAGTCCGCGGGCGCCGACCCCGGCCCCGCCTGCTACGGGCGCGGCGGCACGGAGCCGACGTCGACCGACGCGCAGCTCCTGCTCGGGCGGCTGCGGCCCGACCGCGGCCTGCTCGGCGGCGACATGCGCCTCGACGTCGACCTCGCGCGCGCAGGCGATGACGCTCGGTCGCCGACGCGGCTCGGGATGTCGGTCGAGGAGGCCGCGCTCGGCGCGCTGCAGATCCAGAAGTTCGGCATGACGCAGGCGATCGAGCTGAACTCGGTGCGCCGCGGCTACGACCCGCGCGACTTCACGCTCGTCGCCGCCGGCGGCGCCGGCCCGCTGTTCGCCTGCGACATCGCGCTGCGAGCTCGAGATCCCGCGCGTGCTCGTCCCGCCGCACCCCGGCATCATCGTCGGCGACCGGGCTGCTGACCACCGACCTGCAGCACGAGTTCGTCGCGACCGAGCGCCACGCGCTCAGACGCCTCGACCGCGAGCGGCTGGAGCGGCCGCTTCGACGAGCTCGCCGGCCAGGCCGTCGCGCAGCTCGACGCCGACGGCGTGCCCGGAGGACCGGCGCCTGGTGCGGCGCCTCGCCGACTGCCGCTACGCCGGCCAGGGCTACGAGGTGCGCTTCGACGTCGCCGGCCGGCGCCGATCGACGACGCCTGGGTCGACGCGCTGGCGGAGGCGCTTCCACGCCGCGCACGAGGCGGAGTACGGCCACGCGCTTCGACGCCGACGATCGAGATCGTCAACGTCCGCGTGGTCGGCATCGGCCGCATCGACGAGCTGCGCTGGAGCGAGATCGAGGCCGGCGACGGCGACCCGGCGCGCGGCGCTGACGCTCGAGCGCGAGGTCGTGTTCGACGTCGAGCGGCGCCGCGCAGCGCGTGCCTGACGCCGTTCTACGACCGCGACGAGCTGCGCGCGGGCGACCGCATCGCCGGGCCGGCGGTCATCGAGCAGTACGACTCGACGACGGTCGTCCCGCCCGGGCTGACGGCCGAGATCGACCGCTACGGCAACATCGTCATCGACTGCACGCGCGCGCGGCGGGCGCCCACGCCGATGCGCGCCGACGGCGCTGGCGACGCCGATCCTCATGCGCGTCATCGGCGGCGCGTTCTCGTCGATCGCCAAGGAGATGGCCGGCGTCCTCTTCCGCATGTGCTACTCGTCGATCATCCGCGAGTCCGAGGACCTCGGCGCGGGCATCTTCGACCGCGACGGCAACGAGCTCGCCGAGTCGGACTCGACGCCGATGTTCATGGGCGCGATGCCGAAGATCGTCAAGGGCGTCATCGGCCTGCTCGGCGACGACATCCACGAGGGCGACGTCATCCTCCACAACGACCCGTACCTCGGGCGCGACGCACTCGCCGGACGTCGGCGATCGTCGTCCCGATCTTCTTCGACGGCGAGCTCGTCGGCTTCTCCGGCGCCTCGGCGCACCTGCTCGACATCGGCGGCGCCTATCCCGGGCCTGGCCATCGACCTCGTCGACAACTGGTCCGAGGGCAACATCTACCGGGCGGTCAAGCTCTCCGAGAAGGGCGTGCGCCAGGACGCGCTCTGGAGCCACATCCTCGAGCAACACGCGCACGCCGACGCACAACCGCGGCGACATCGAGGCGATGATCGCGGCCTGCGAGCTGGCCAGGCGGCGCTACCTCGAGCTGCTCGGCCGCTACGGCACCGAGACGGTGCTCGGCGCGGCCGCCGACTGGGTCGACTACTCCGAGCGGATGCTGCGCCAGGAGATCGCGAAGGTGCCGGACGGCGTCTACGAGACCGAGATCGGCTGGCTCGACGACGACGGCGAGAACCGCGGCGTGAAGCTGCCGGTGCAAGGTCAAGGTCGTCGTCGAGGGCGACGAGCTCACGATCGACCTCACCGGCTCGAGCGACGAGGTGCCGACCGGGTTCAACTGCCCGTACGAGGGCACGACGCTGTCGGCGATGACGCTTCATCGCGCGGATGATCTTCCTCGACGAGGTGGCCTATCCCGTCTTCGTGCCGCAGAACGAGGGCATGCTGCGGCCGGTCAAGGTCGATCGCGCCGAAGGGCTCGATCTTCAACCCCAACTTCCCGCGCGCGTGCTTCGCGCGCTTCTGCCAGGTGCAGCGCGCCGTCGACCTCGTGCTGCGGGCGCTGGCGCCGGTGGTGCCGGAGCAAGGTCACCGCCGGCAACTCGGCGCACCTGCACTTCCTCTCCTACTCCGGCTTCGACGCCGAGGAGGGCGAGTACTGGGTCTACCTCGAGGTCAACGAGGGCTCCTACGGCGGCCGCCACGGCGCGACGGCCTGGACTCCGTCGACTGCCTGATCGCCAACACGCGCAACAACCCGATCGAGGAGCTCGAGTGGCGCTTCCCGATGCGGACGGAGCGCTACGAGCTGCGCGACGAGCCATGCGCGGCGGGCGAGTGGCGCGGCGGCATCGGCATGGTGCGCGTCAACCGCTTCCTGGTCGACACGATCGTCACCTGCGAGGGCGAGCGCCACGAGGCCGACCCGCCGTGGGGCATCTTCGGCGGCCACGAGGGCCTGAACGCGTCGATGACGCAAGAACGCCGGGCACGCCGGCCGAGGAGTCGCTGGCCGTCGAAGATCACGGGCTACGCGCCTCAAGGCCGGCGACACGCTCGAGATCACGCGTGCCGAACTCGGGCGGCTACGGCGACCCGCTGGAGCGCGATCCCGAGCGCGTGCTGGACGACGTGCTGGACGGCTTCACGACGCGTCGAGCTCGCCGAGCGCGACTACGGCGTCGTGATCGACGCCGACCACGATGACCGTCGACGAGGAGGCCACCGCCGAGCGGCGCAGCGCGCGCGGCCCCCTCGCCCAGAAGACCTGAGCAGGACCCGAAGGAGACGAGCATGCCCTACGACCCCGAGATCACCGCGGCGCTGGAGCGGATCTTCTCCGCGGACTCGTCGATCTACCAGGGAGCGCGGCTTCCAGCGCCGCGTCGGCTTCGGCGAGCGGCCGGCGCTGATCCACATCGACCTCGCGAACGCCTGGACGCGCCCCGGCCACGCGTTCTCCTGCGAGGGCATGGACGATGATCATCCCGGCCGTCCAGCGCCTGAACGCGGCGGCGCGCGCCAAGGGCTGCCCCATCGTCTACACGACGACCGCGTACCAGGTGCACGACGGGCCCACTCAGCGACACGGGGCTCTGGCACCTGCAAGATCCCGGTCGAGCTGCTGCGGGTCGACACGCCCGAGGCGGCCATCGACGACCGCATCGCGCCGGAGGCGGGCGACCTCGTGCTGGTCAAGAAGCGCGCGAGCGGCTTCCACGGCACGAACCTGACGAGCTACCTGAACGCGCTCGGCGTCGACACCGTGATCATCACGGGCGTGACGATGGCGGGCTGCGTCCGCCACACGACCGAGGACGCGATCGCGGAGGGCTTCCGCCCCATCGTGGTGCGCGAGGCGGTCGGCGACCGCGTGCCCGGCGTGACGGAGTGGAACCTGTTCGACATCGACGCGAAGTTCGGCGACGTCGAGCCGGTCGACCGCGTGGTCGAGTACCTCGAGGGCATCGAGCACTTCGCGAGCCGGGCGAGCGGCGCGACCGTGGCGCAGGCGTAGGGCCGGGTCAGGCGGCGCGGCGGGCGAGGGCCACCCGCTTGCTATGTGTGCGTTAGACGCGTCATACTATGCATCTAATGCGCACTTCCCCGCCGGTCACGTTGCCGCTCTTTCGGAGTGACGTCCAGGCGCGCGTGCTCGGTCGGCTGTTCTCAGACCCCGATCGGCGGTTCACGCTTGCGGAGCTCGACGACGACGGTCGTCGTCACCGATCGACGCTTCAACGGGAGCTGGCGCGCTTGGTGGGAGCTGGCCTCGTCGAGCGCGCGTTCGTCGGCCGCGCCGCCGTCTACCGAGCTGCAACGGAGTCCCCCCTCTACAAGCCGCTGCGCGAGCTCGTTGATCGGACGATTGGCGTGGAGTCGACGTTGCGAGACGGTCTCGGAGGCCTGACGGAGGTCGAAGCGGCGTCGCTCGTCGGCTCCTGGGCAAGGGGCGAGTTGCAGGCGGGCTCGGACATCGACGTGCTCGTCATCGGCGCTCCGCCCATCGAGAACCTCACGGAGCTGGCCGTCAAGGTCGAACGCCGATCGGGCCGCGAGGTGCATTGGCTGGTGTATGAGCGCGAGGAGGCGCGCGAGCACGTTCGCAGCGGCAGCGGCTTCTTCCTTGCGGCCATCGAAGGTCCTTCCGTACCGCTCGTGGGCGACGTCAATGCCCTCTTGCGCTTCGGCGAGGCTCGATGACGCCACCTGCTCGCGCACAGAACGTCGCGCCCAACTGGCAATGACGCCCGACGTCATCTCGGCCGAGCCAAGCAGTTTCTCGCTGACGCCGACGCTGCGGGATTGAGCCGGGAGGCCCGCTTCGCGCTGCTCTACGACGCGGCGCGCAACGGGCTCATGGCGGCGCTCGCAGCTGGCTGGGACACGTGTGACCGCGGGCGACGCTGCGCACCGTGTCACGATCGGCGAAGGCGAGCGGATGGTTTTCGGCACGGCTGGTGGCCTCGCCGCGCTCGACCACGCTCGACGCGTCCGGAACGGCATCGAGTACAGCTTCCAGCCGGTTGGCCGACAGGAGGTCGACGCGCTGGCGACTCTTGCTGCGGACGTGGTCGACCGCGCCGAAGCCTACGTCGATACGCAGTGTCCGACCGGTAGCGGCTAGACGCAATCCTCACCAACCAGCGGCGCTTACCCCACGCGTCGTCATGGTCGCGCCAGCCGGCTAGTGGTGGCAGGTGCCTAGCCCCGCCGGGCCCAGAGCCCGATGCCCAGCGCCAGCGCCGCGACGCCCCCGAACAGCACCCGGCCCGCCCCGGCCGTGACCAGGGCGCCGGCGGCCACGGGCGCCGGCATGCCGCAGGACGCGTAGACGACGTTCATCAGGCCCAGCACGCCGCCGTAGCCGTTGCCGGCCCGCGGGCGCCCGAGGCGGTACACGAACGTGTTCAGCGACGCGCGGCATGCCGACGTGAGCAGCAGGAACACGGCGATCGCGGCCGTCGTCGGCGCGAGGGCCGGCAGCAGCCACGTCGCGGCCAGCACGAACAGGCCGGCCGCGACGACCGGCGGTGCGAGCCGTCGCTCGGGGAGCCGGCCGGCGAGCTGCGCGACGACGATCCAGACGACCGCCCCCGCGGACAGCAGGAGCCCGATGCCGGCGCTCGAGACGCCATTCGCGTCGAGCTCGAACGCGGCGCTGATCGAGCTCGCACCGGTCAGCACGCCCATCATGCCGATGGTCACGACGGCCACCCGCACCGGGTCGCTCGCGGCGGGTGACGGCGATGGCGTCGCGCAGGCGCGGCGGCTCGCTGGGCGCCTCCTCCCCGCCGCGGTCGGCCATCAGCACCACCGCCACGGGCACCGCGAGCACGGCCAGCACCGCGAACGGCGCGTGGGTGCCGAGCGCGCCGGCGAGCACGCCGCCGAACACCGGGGCGACCAGGGCGCCCGCGCCGCCGGCGGCCAGCAGCCGGCCGGTCGCCTGCGTCGGCCGGGGCGAGGTCGCGAGCCGGGCCGGCGCCGCCGTCCACACGATCGCGAAGGCGACCCCGAGCGTGAGGCGGGCCGCGAGCAGTGCGGCGAACGACGTCGCCATCGCGAGGCCGGCGCAGGCGACGACCACCAGCACCCCTGCCAGGGCCAGGAGCGGGCGCGCGCCGATGCGGTCGACCAGGATGCCGAGCGGCACGGCCAGCACCAGCATCGCGGCCATCGTCGCGGCCAGCAGCACGCCCGCCGCGGCGCCGGACAGGGCCAGCGTGTCGCGCAGGGTCGGCAGGAGCGGCACGAACGCCACGTCCGCGGCCGTGATCGCGAACGCGATGCCGTACGTCGGCGCCAGCGAGCCGCCGCGGGTCGCGCGCCGGCCCGCGACGCGCGTGCGGCGCAGCGTGCGGACGGCAGGGGCGGCGACGGAGGCCATGGACGCACCCTGATGCACGTGCGCGAACAGTCCAACTACAGTTTCTCCGTCGAACCGATGAGAAATACCAATCGCATGCTCGGGCATCGAGGCGCGGCACCTCGCGGCGCTGGAGGCCGTGGTCGATACCGGCTCGTTCGCCCGCGCCGCCCGCCAGCTCGGCTACACGCAGTCGGCGGTCAGCCTGCAGATCGCAGCCCTCGAACGCGCCGCGGGCACGCGTCTGCTGGTGCGCCCGACCGGACGGCGGCCCGTCGTGCCCACGGAGGCCGGCGAGCGCCTCCTGCGCCACGCGCGCCGCGTCGTCGCCCAGCTCGAGGCCGCGGACGCCGACCTGCGCGCGCTCGCCACGGGCGCCGCCGGCAGCGTCCGGGTCGGCACCTTCCAGAGCGTCTCGGTGCGCGTCCTGCCGGGCGTGGTCCGCGCGTTCCGGGAGCGCCACCCGGGCATCGACGTGCGACTGCACGAGGAGCCGTACGACGACGTCCTCACCGCGCAGCTCGAGCACGGCCGCCTCGACCTCGCCTTCAGCCCGCTCGGCGTCGAGGGGCCGTTCGAGCAGATCGAGCTGCTGCGCGACCCGTACGTCCTGCTGGCCCCGGAGGACTCGCCGCTCGCCGCCCTCGACGCCGCCCCCACGCTGCGCGAGATCGGCCGGCTGCCGCTGATCGCCTACGGCCGCAGCTCGTACGGCGTCGAGGCCCGCCTCCGGTCACGTGGCATCGAGCCGGACGTCGTCTTCCGCACCGACGAGAGCCGGGCGCTGCAGCGGCTGGTCGGGGCCGGAGTGGGCCACGCGGTGGTGCCGTTGATGAGCATCGACGCGCCGGTGCCGGGCATGGTCATCATCGACGCCTCGCGGCGTGTGCCGCCCCGCCGGGTCGCGATCACGTGGCACGCCGACGTCACCCTCTCGGAGGTCGCGCGGGCGTTCATCGACGTGGTCGTCGAACGCTGCGCGGAGGTGCAGCGCGAGTTGGACGCCGGCTTCGCGGGAAGGCCACCGGAGCGGACGCAACTGTAGGAGGACCCCCCGATGCCCCAGACCGTCACGCCGTACCTGCTGTACGAGGACGCCGACGCCGCCATCGACTTCCTGACGCGGGCCTTCGGGTTCCGCGAGACGTCCCGCACGACGGGCCAGGCGGGCGGCCTGCACGCCGAGCTCGACGTCGGCGACGGGTGGCAGGTCTTCGTCGGCCAGCCGCAGGGCTCCTTCCGCGGGCCGGCCGTCGTCGGCCAGACGGGCCTCGTCTACGTGCTGATCCCGTCCGACGCCGACGGGCACGCCGAGCGGTCGCGCCGGGAGGGCGGGCGCATCGTCGAGGAGCCCAACGACACCGCGTACGGCCAGCGGCGCTACGGCGTCGAGGACCCGCAGGGCCACCACTGGTTCTTCGGGGCGCCGCTCGCCGGGCGGAACGCGCCGGGCGCGGAGACCGGCGACAATCCCCACCGTGAACGCTGACGAGCTGCGGGCCATCCAGGGCCCGATCAAGAGCAGGTACCGCGAGGAGCCCGAGGCCGCGGTCATCACCCTCCGCGCCCAGGGCGCCATCGGCGGCGACGGCATCTCGTGCCGCGTCGACACCGGGCGCGCCCTCGTCGACGCCGGCCTGCACCCGTCGACCGGCGGCACGGGCGAGCTGGCGTGCTCGGGCGACATGCTGCTGGAGGCGCTCGCCGCGTGCGCGGGCGTCACGCTGTGCGCCGTCGCGACCGCGCTGGAGATCCCGGTCGCCGGCGGCACCGTCGACGCCGAGGGCGAGCTCGACGTGCGGGGCACGCTGGGCGTCGACCGCGAGGCGCCGGTCGGCTTCCGCGCCATCCGGCTGCGCTTCAACGTCGACACGGACGCCGACGCGGAGCAGCTCGCCTCGCTGCTCAAGCTGACGGAGCGCTACTGCGTCGTGCTGCAGACGATCCGCGGCGGCGTGCCGGTCGACGCGAGCATGGAGCGGGTGGGCGCGGCCGCCTAGCGTCCGCCCTACCCCACCTCGCCGTCGTAGTAGCCGACGGCGCTCGCCTTGCGCACCAGCACGTCGTCGTCCCGGTTGCCGGTCCAGATCGCGACCTTGCCGCTGTCCGGGTAGACCGAGGCCGCCGGGTGCGCGACGGTCGAGAACATCAGGAAGCGCACGGTCTCCTCGGTCTCGTTGCGCACCGCGTGGGCGCCGGCGGGGCCGGAGGGGAAGCACAGGACGTCCCACGGCTCCAGCACCTCGGTGCCCTCGGGATGGCGCAGGGTCGGGCGCCCCTCGAGCACCAGGAGCCACTCCTCCTCGCCGTACTCGTAGTGGTACGGGCAGGTGCCCTCGCCCGGGGGCATCTCGTAGACGCTCATGCCGGTGGCGGAGGCGCCGACCAGCGGGCCGACGCGCACCCGGCCGCCGCGGAAGGGGTGCGGATCGTCGGGGTCGTACTCGAACGCGGGGTTCGCGATGTTGAAGCGCTGCATGCGGCGCATGGTCGCACCGCGTCCGCCGCGGCGCCGCTCAGCCCGTGGTGAACGCGGCGTGCGAGGTCTCCAGCATCGTCATCAGGCGGCGCTCGGCGATCTCCGGCTGCTCGCGGCTGGTCGGGCGGCTGGCGCAGGAACGCGTCGAGCGCGTCGACGTGCTGGATCGCGTAGTCGACCGCGGGTCGGAGCCGGGCGCGTAGGCGCCGATCGTGATCAGGTCCTCCTTGCGCGCGGTACGTCGCGAGCACCTCGCGCAGCCGGCCGGCGGCGGCGCGCGGGCTCGGGCGACTGGATCGCGGGCGCGAGGCGCGAGACCGACTGCAGCACGTCGATCGCCGGGTAGTGGTTGCGGTGGGCGAGCTCGCGGTCGAGCACGACGTGGCCGTCGAGGATGCCGCGGACGGCGTCGGCGATCGGCTCGTTCATGTCGTCGCCCTCGACGAGCACCGTGCACGAGCGCGGTGATCGTGCCGCTGCGCGCCCGTGCCGGCGCGCTCGAGCAGCCGCGGCAGCAGCGCGAAGACGCTCGGCGTGTAGCCGCGCGAGGCGGGCGGCTCGCCGATCGCCAGGCCGATCTCGCGCTGCGCCATGGCGAAGCGCGTGACCGAGTCCATCATCAGCAGCACGTCGCGGCCCGGGTCGCGGAACGCACTCGGCGATCGTCATGGCCAGTCTGGCCGCGCACTTGGCGCGCACGCAGGGCGGGCTCGTCGGAGCGTGGCCACGACACGACGCTGCGCGCCAGGCCCTCGGGCCCGAGGTCGCGCTCGATGAACTCGCGCACCTCGCGGCCGCGCTCGCCGACCAGCGCGATCACGTTGACGTCGGCCTCGGTGTTGCGCGCGATCATGCCGAGCAGCGTCGACTTGCCGACGCCGGAGCCGGCGAAGATGCCGAGCCGCTGGCCCTTGCCGCAGGGGACGACGGCGTCGAGCGCGCGCACGCCGAGCGGCAGGCGCTCGGTCGATCGGCGCGCGCTCGCAGCGGCGAGGGCGGCTCGGCCATCGATCGGCGCCGGTCGACGTCGGCGGCCGCCGCCCTCCAGGGTCTCGCCGCCGTCGATCGGCACGCCGAGGCCGTCGATCACGCGGCCGAGCAGGCCGGTGCCGACCGGCACCTCCAGGCTGCGCCCGGTCGCGACGACCTCGTCGCCCGGGCCGGATGCCGTGCATCGTCGCCGAGCGGCATGAGCAGCGTGCGGCCGTCGCGGAAGCCGACGACCTCGGCCCGCAGGCGCGGCGCGGCGCGGGGTCGCCGATGAGGCAGATCTCCCCCACCTCCGCCTCGGGGCCCAGCGGACTCGACGACGAGGCCGATGACCTCGATGACGCGGCCGTTGAGCGCGGTACGGGTCGGCGCGCTGCAGCCGCTGCGCGTAGACCGCCAGGCCGCCGTAGCCGTCGCCGTCAGGCATCGCCGTCGCGCGAGCATGGCCTCGCAGAGCCGTTCGAGCTGGGAGTCGAGCGTCGCGTCGATGTCGCCGGCGTCCGTGCGCACGACCACGCCGCCGCGCTGCACGCGCCGGTCGCCGATGAACTCGAGGTCGCTGCAGGTCCCGACCGCGTCGCGAGCAGCGTCCGGGCCGGCGTCGATGCAGGCGTCGAGGTCGTCCGGGTTGCAGACGACGGTCAGGCCGTCGCGCACGAACGCCTTGCGCAGCGCGCCGTCGCAGCACGTCGACGACGCGCTCGGGGTGCGGCTCGCAGGTCGGCCTTGACGATGCGCTCGGCGACGTCGACCGCGAGGCGCACGAGCGCCCGCTCGGACTCGCGCGATCGCCGCGTCGCGGTGCGCGACGGCCTCGCGCGCCGCGTTCTCCGCGAACGTCGAGCAGGTCGTGCGCCTCGCCTGCTCGGCCTGCGCCATGCCCTCGGCGTAGCCCGCCGCGAAGCCCTGCTCGCGCGCGTTGTGCGGCGATGCCGTCGGCCTGCTCGCGCGCCACGGCGATGAGCTCGGCGCCCTGGCGCTGCGCGCATCTCGAGGAACGCGTTCAGCCCGCGTCGGCTTGCCGGCGGTGACCGCGCCGCCGCCCGGCAGCGCGGGCTCCGCCGCCCGGCGCGGGCGCGCGGGACGGCGTGTCAGGCGCCGCGTGCCCGCAGGGCTGCGCGCGGGCGATGATCGGCTTGTCGGCCACGTCGCCGGTGCTCGCGACTCACGCCGACCGAGCTCGTCGTCGGTGCCGGCCGCCGCGCGCGATCGTGATCTTGCCGGTCTCCTCGAGGCGCCGGACGATCGCCACGATGCGGCCCTGCGCCTCCTCGATCGCGCGGCGCTTGACCGGGCCCATGAACTCCATGTCCTCGCGCAGCATCTGGGCCGCGCGGGTCGACATGTTGCCGAAGATCTTCTCCTTGACCTCCTCGCTCGTGCCCTTGAGCGCCAGCGCGACGTCCTTCATCTCGACTTCCTTCAGCAGCTGCTGGATCGAGCGGTCGTCGAGCAGCATGCAGGTCCTCGAAGACGAACATCAGCTTGCGGACGTCGTCGGCGAGCTCGGCGTCGCGCTCGTCGAGCGACTCGAGGATGTTGCCGCTCGGTCGTGCGGTCGACGAAGTTGAGGATGTCGACGAGCGACTTGACGCCGCCGGCCGCCGTGAGGTCCTGGTTGATGACGGCGGAGAGCTTGCGCTCCATGACCTGCTCGACCTCGCGGATGACCTCCGGCGCCGTGCGGTCCATCACGGCGATGCGCATCGCGACCTCGGCCTGCATGCTCGCTGGAGCATCGATCCCATGACCGTCGCGGCGGACTCGGCCGGCAGGTAGGCGAGCATCAGCGCGATCGTCTGCGGGTGCTCGTGCTGCAGGAAGTTGTAGATCTGCGTCGGGTCGATCTTGCGCAGGAACTCGAACGGCGTGACCCGGATGTAGCTCGACAGGCGGCCCATGATCTCGACGGCCTTCTGGTCGCCGAGCGCGCGCTCGAGCACCTCCTTGGCGTAGCCGATGCCGCCCTGCGCGATGTAGTCCTGGGCCATGGAGCGATCGTAGAACTCCTCCATCACCTCGAGCTTCTCCTCCGGCGACACCTTGTCCAGGGCGGCGATCTCGAGCACGAGCTCGTCGATCTCCTCCTGGGCCAGGTGCTGGAAGACCTCGGCCGACAGCTGCGGGCCCGAGGGCGATGGTCATGATCGCGGCCTTGCGGCGCGGCGAGATGGAGAGGCGCGGCACGGCGCCGGGCTCCTCGACGGTGGTGAGCTCGCTCGCTCATGGGCCGAGCATCACCGGACTCAGCTGGGCTCCGCGCCGAGCCAGCCGCGCAGCTGCCTCGCGACCTCCTGCGGGCGCTGCGTGGCGAGCTCCTCGACCTGGCCCTGCAGCCGCTTCTTGTGGACCGCGGCGATCTCGGCCTCGCTCGGGCCGCTCGCGCCGGGCAGGAGCTCCTCGATCGTGATCGGCGGCGCCTCGAGCGTGGGCAGCCAGGCGGCGTCCGTGCTGGAGAGCAGCGCCTGGCGCTGCTTCAGCGAGCGGCGCACAGGAAGAGGAACAGGAGGAAGCCGATGGCGGCGGCGCGCCGCTTGGCGTAGCCGGTCACCATGCCGAGCGGGCCACCGCCCGAGGCGCGCCGCCGCGGCGCTGCCGGACACGACCACGCCGGCCTTCTCGAGCGACGCCTTGGGGTCGTCGAACTTGGCGGCGAGGACGGAGGTGTAGGAGTCGTCGCCGTCGCGGTCGGCGCGCCAGCCGACGGTCTGCTTGACGACGTTGCCGAGCTGCGTCATGGCCTGGCGGCCTTGGCCTGGTCGACCGGCTGCGCCTTGTTCTTGGCGTCGTACGCGCCGTCGATCACGTTGTTCAGGGCGTCGCGCGGCGACCGTCAGGGAGATCGCGATGCGCTCGGGGTCGCCCGGCGCGACGGTGATCGTCTCCTGCGTCGTCGGGATCGCCGCGGTCGACGTCTCCTTCGTGTGGTCGAAGTTGGACTTCGCCTGCGCCTCGACCTCCTCGGCCGCCGCCCGGCGTGTTGGCCGCCGTGCCGGCCGCGCCGCCGCCGGGCGTGTTGGTCTGCCGCAGCTTCTCGGTCTCGGTCTGCGCTCTGCAGGTTGCCCTCCGACGGCTCGAACGTCTGCACCGTCTTCGAGCTCTTGTCGATGTTCAGGCTCGCCGTGACGGTCGACGGTCGCCTTGCCCGGCCCCAGCATGGCGTCGAGCGGCGGCCTGCGCCTTCGCGGCCATGTTGGCGGTTCCAGGAGGCCTCGGTGGAGAGGCGGTCGGCGGCGCTGTCGCCGATGCCGGCGCCCGTCGTCGAGAGCAGCTGGCCCTGCTCGTTGGTGACGGTGACGTTCTGCGGGGTGAGGCCGGGCACGCCCGCGGCGACGAGCCGCACGATGCCGCGGACGGTCTCGTCGGGCAGCCGTGCCGCGCCCGGTGTCGAGCAGCACGGAGGCCGTCGGCTGCTTCTGGTCCTCGGTGAAGACGGTGTCGCTGCGGCAGCGCCAGGTTGACGGTGGCGTGCGTCGATGCCGCGATCGACTCGATGGTGCGCGTCAGCTCGCCCGCCATGGCGCGCTGGAACTTCGACCTGCGTCTCGGTGTCGGTCGCCGACAGGTCGCTCTTGTCGAACAGCGTCCAGCCGTCGGTGGCCGTCCAGCGAGACGTCCGACTGGGCGACGGCGACGCGGGCCTCGTCGACCTGCGAGCGTCGGCACCTTCAGCGCGGTGCCGCCGTTCGCGAGCTGCGCGTCGATGCCGGCGCTCGCGAGCACGGCCTGCGATCTCGCCGGCCGTCTCGGGGTCGAGGTTCGTGAACGCCGGTCGTGTACGCAGCGGGGCCGGCGGACGAGACGAGGTAGACGACGACGCCGATCGTGACGACGGCGATCACCAGCACCATCGCGCGCGCGGGCGTGCCGAGGCGGTCGAGGGCCTTGGTGAGCTGACCTCCCACGCCGCCTCCTTAGACCTGCATCCGCATGACGTCCTGGTACGCCTCGATCGCCTTGTTGCGGAAGGCGGCGACGGTCTGCAGGGAGATGGCGGCCTTCTGCACGGCGATCGTGGCCGCCGAGATGTCCGTCGCCGTGCCGGTCGCGAGCGACTGCGCGGCCATGCTGCCCTCGGCCTGCATCTCGCATCGCGCCCTGGAGCTTGCCGGCCACCAGGTCCTTGAAGCTCTCGGCGCCCGTGCCCTGCGCGCCCGGGTGCCGGCAGCGCCCGCGGCGTCGCCGGCCTCGCCGACGGCGCCCATGCCCTGGTACTGCGGCATGGAGCGGTAGAGGGCGATCGGGTCGACCCCGACGCCGCCGATGCCACCGATGGCCGGCATCAGCGCAGCACGTCCAGCGCGCGGGTGAACTCGGTCTTCATCGCGTTGAGGGCCGTGGTGTTGGCCTCGTACGCGCGGGTGGCGGAGATCAGGTCGACCATCTCCGTCACCGGATTGACGTTCGGCATGCGCACGATCCCCCGCTCGTCGGCGTCAGGATGGGTCGGGTCGTAGACCTCGCGGGGCGGCGAGGGGTCGTCCTGGATGCCGACGACCTGGACGCCGCCGGCGAGGCTCGGACGTTGCCGTCGAACTCGCCGAAGGTCGCGAACGCCGCGCCCGGAGCGCCGGCGGCGCCGCCCGCCTCGCGCATGACCACCTCGCGGCGGCGGTAGGGGCCGCCGTCGGCGCCGCGCGTGGTGTTGGCGTTGGCCAGGTTGGCCGCGATGGTGTCCATGCGCAGGCGCTCGGCCACGAGCCCGGACGCCGAGACGTCCATGGCGCGGAAGATGCTCACCGGGCCCCCGTGATGGTCTGGCTCATGGTCTGCAGCTGCTTCGTGACGACGCCCATCAGCGCGCTGTACATGAGCTGGTTCTCGGCGAGGTTGGTGGCCTCGCGGTCGACGTCGACGTTGGAGCCGTCGACGCGCATCGCGGTGGTGCCATCGACCGAGAGGGTCGGCTCGAACGACGAGTCGATGCCGTCGGGATCGAACTGCAGCTGCTGGGCGAGCTCCTGCTGGAACGAGACGTCCGCGCGCTTGTAGCCCGGCGTGTTGGCGTTCGCCAGGTTGCGCGCAATGACCTCCTGGCGCACCTCCGTACCGTGGAGGGCCGCCTCGAGCGTTCGCTGGGTGATGCCGAAGAGCTGCAAGCGCACTCCCGAAAACGGGTGAAGGACGCTCCGCGGGTGCGGTCGCGTCCTTCCGTGAACATGGTGCCGCCTGCGAGTCCGTGCAGGCCCTATGACTATCGGGCGGTATGGACCCCGACTTGAGGCAGGACGGTTACTCGATGGTGCTCGCCTACCGCTACCGGGTGCATCCGGACCGCCGCGCGGCCTTCGAGCGCGTGTACTGGACCGGCCGGCGACTGGACCCGCCTGTTCGCCCGCGCGGACGGCTACCTGGGCACCGAGCTGCTGGCCAGCACCGACGAGCCGGGCGCCTACCTGCTGCTCGACCGCTGGGCGACGCCGGCGGCCCACGCAGCGTTCCTGGAGGCGCACGGCGTCGAGTACGACCGCTTCGGCGAGGAGTGCGCCGCGGCGGGGCTGTGGGAGGCGGAGGAGCGGCTGGGGGCGTTCGGTGCGGTGAGATAGCTTCGTGGCCCCGCCCACCGGCGCAGTGGCCACGGGGGTCGCCGCGCGCGACCGTTCACCCATGATCGGCGGCCTCGAGAGCCCCTGGCACCTGGCCCTGCTGGCGGTGATCGCCATGCTCGTGTTCGGCCCGAGCCGGCTGCCCGAGGTCGGCAAGGGCGTCGGGCGCGGCCTGCGCGAGTTCAGGCAGGCGATCGCGGGCGAGGACGACGACGCCGAGCGCGAGCGCCGGCGCGAGCAGCGCGAGCTCGAGGACTGAGCGGCTAGGTCTCGCGCCGGCACGCGCGGTCGGCCGCGATCGGCCGGCCGGCGACGCTGCGCGCCGCGTAGGCGACGAGCAGGCCGGCCTCGCCGCGGATGCCCGCGGGCCCGGCGACGGCGGCGGCGAGGTCGCGCAGCGCCTTCGCCGTTCCGGCGTCGCAGCGCAGCGCGTCCGCCAGCAGCTGCTCGTGGCTGGGCGATCGACGCTGCCGGCGGCGCGTGATCGCGATGCGCCGCCTCGAGCAGGATGGCGACGTCGCCCAGCGTGAGCGTCGCGGCGGCCTTGCGCAGACCCGCGATCCGCGCCGGGCGCTGCAGCGACGCGAGGACGTCGACCGCCGCCGGGCGCGCCTTCGCGGCCTGCGCGCGCAGCATCGCCGTCGCGTCGCCCGCACGCGCGATCAGGTGCCGGCGCAACAGCCGCTGCACTGCCTTGCGGTCGATGCCCTTCCCGGCGCGCTGTCGGGCGAGGGCGGCCGCCGAGACGGCGCGCGGGATGACGATCGAGCGCACGCCGGTCGCGCGGATCGCCTTCGCCAGCGCGCGGCCTGCGGTCGTCCGCCGCTGCAGGGCGTCGGCGAGCATGCCGCTCGTGGCGGCCGACGTCGCCTCGTGCAGCGCCTGAGCCGGCCGATCGTCGGCCCCGACCGCGTTGCCGTAGCGGTTGGCGGCCACCGCGAGCGCCTCACGCAGCTCGAGGACGCGCCGGTCGGCGGCCGCGAAGCGCGTGCGGGCGGCGCTGAGGGCGCCGCAGCCGCGCGGCAGCGGGCAGCGGACCGACCGTGGTTGCGGCATCGGCTCCGCGAGCGCGATCTCCCGCCACTGCGGGTCGGGCGGGTCGACCTTCAGCAGGACGCCGTTCGTGATCGTCCCGACCACGCCCTTCGCGCAGTTGCCGATGGTCTCCTCGAACACCTTCAGCGCGAACGCCTGCCAGCGGGTGGCGACACCGGCCGTCCCCGCGACGATGACGCTGCTCTCCCCGGCGGTGCCGATCAGGATCGCCGTACCGGCGCAGCCGACGGCGCCCTCGGTCGCGGCCTTCGCGCCGTCGTCCGCGATCTCGGCCTTGCGATCCGGCGAGAAGAGGCCGTCGGGCGGCGGCTCCCAGAAGCCCCCGAAGTCGTAGGCGAAGCGCGCCGTCACCGTGCGCGGGCCGTCCATGGTCAGCAGGCACGACTGGCCGAGCGGCTGGTCGCAGCCGCTCCAGCCGACGAACGTGCCGACCGGGCTCGGCAGGGCGGCCAGCCGCACGGCCTGGCCGAACGGGATGGTCGCGGCGCACGCCGTCTCCGTGCGCCCGCAGGCGATCGCGCCCCCGCCGTCGGCGACCAGGCCGTACTGCGTGCCGCCGGCGACGCCCACCGTCAGGGACTGCGGGCCGGGTGGCGTGACGGGCGTGCCGAGGAGGTCGACGGTCAGCGTCACGTCGTCCGTCGTGTAGCCGGGAGTGTTGGGGGTGCCGGGCGGCGGCACGCACGACTGCGCCACCGTGCCGCGGAACCGGATGCGCCCGCCGTCGAGCACCTCGCGGGCCGGCAGTGGCGCGTACGCGGCCGTGACCTGCCCCGGCTGGGAGCTGGGTACTCCCGTGAGGCACTGCAGCGCACCCTGGACCGACGGGAAGACGTCGGCCGACGGGTGGTTGAACTCCGGAATGCAGCTGTCCGTCTGGTTGGCCGTGAGCCAGAGCGACGCCGAGCCCTCCCAGATGCTGACGAGCGGCACCTCCGGCGTGCCCGCCGCAGTCGTGCGCCCCCACTCGACGAGCAGGTCGACCTCGTTGACGGTCGGGCCGTTCGTCAGCAGCGTCTGCGTGCTGACGCAGGGGTTGCCCATGCCGTCGACGCCGCCACCGCCGGTGCCCCGGAACGTGTACGTCTGCACCGTCGGGCGGTAGATGGAGTAGCCCGCGTTCCCGTGGCGGGGGTGCGGGTACGGCGTCACCAGCTCCCCGGTCATCCGGATGTGCTGGCGCATGTACGGGTTCTCCTGGACGCGCTCGACGGTCAGCGTGCCGCTCCACGCGTACGTCGGATCGGCGGCCCCGGCAACGGGCGCGACGGCGGCCAGCGCGAGCAGCGTCAGCAGCGCCGCGACCGCGCGCAGCCCACGTCGTCTCGACCCACAGTTGCCGCGCACCCTCGGTAGACCCCCCGGCGTCCGTCGCCGGACGCCACGGTACGGGTGGTCGAGCTGGGCGGTCAAGTGAGCGCGACTACGCGGCGCGGCGCGCGCCGCCGCACGTGCGGCAGTCGTGCGACTCGCCCAGGCCGAGGGCGCGCAGCTCGCCCGCGAAGGCGCGCAGCGCGGCCGGGTCGCGGGCGGCGATCGGGCCGGCCAGCTCCTGGAGCGTGATCGTGCGGGCGCCGTAGGTCAGGCGCAGCAGCCAGTGACCGCCGCGACCCGAGCCGAGGGCGCGCGCGGCGTCCTCCGCGCTCTCGCAGCCGTCGAGGATGCCCTCGCCGGTCTTCGGGTCGATGCCGCCGAGCAGCGTCATCGCCGCCGTGCGCAGCCCGGCGCGGAAGCGGCGGCTGAAGAAGGGCGGCAGCTCGGACTCGCCGAGGTGGTAGAAGCGGTAGCCGATCGCGACCAGGCGATCGTCGGCCGGCACGTGCGGACAGCGGCTGGCGACCCAGGCGGCGAGGTCGTCGCCGTCGACGTCGGCCGCCGCCTCGATGTCGAGGAGGCGTAGCTCCATCAGCCGGCGAGCCGGAAGCCGTCGGCGCCCGCGTCGGCCAGCGCCCGGTCGCGGGCGAAGGCGTCGCGCCGGCGGTCGTGCGCCAGCTCGGCGAGGTTCCTGCGCAGCCGGCGCCACGCGAGCGGCTCGGCCTGCAGGTACACGTGCTCGGGGCAGCGGCGGGTCGTCTCGAGGTACTCGAGCCATGCTTCCTGCTGACGCGCCTCGTGGCGCTCCACGCGCTCGCGGAACCAGGCCTCGATCTCGTCAACGGTCTGCACGTGGCTCACGTCGTCGCCTCCTGCCATCTTGCGTATTGGTGTCGGCAGCGCGCTGGCGTGCCTTGAGCGACGCGCCGCGAACGCCGATAACGCCGGGAATGCACGAGGAACGGCGCGACGGGACGGCAGCGGTGCGCGGAGGCGCGCTGGTGGTGACGTCGCCTGGTCCCGGCGGCCGGCCCGCGCACGTGCGCGGTGAGGCGGGCGTCGTGCTCGTCGCCCCGGACGGACGGGTGGTCCCGGAGGCGGAGCTCGTCGACGCGCTGGGCGTGCTGGTGGAGCTGACCCCGCTCGCGCCGCGGCTCGAGGTCGCCGTCGAGGTCGCGAGCGACGGCCTGAGCGCGACCATGCGCGTCGAGCGGGTGCCCGGCGCCCGCTACCGGCTGGAGGACCAGCCGCCGAACGCCACGATCGTGCTGCGCCGCCTCGTCGACGAGCGCGTGCCCTGCCCCGCGCCGTCGGTGGACGACCTGCGCCGCACGCTGGAGGAGCACGGCGTCGTGCACGGCGTCATCGCCGACTCGCTCGACCGCCTGGTGCTCGGCAGCGCGGGCGGCGAGGTGGTGGCGCGCGGCGAGCCCGGGCGCCCTGCGAGCGACGGCGCCATCGTCTACCACGCCCTCAACCCCGACGGCCCGGCCGCCTACGTCCGCCCCGGTGCCCTGCTGGCCGAGGTGCAGCCGGCGGTCCCGGGCGAGCTCGGCCGCGACGTCTACGGCGCGCCCATCCCGCCGCGCGTCCCCCACGACGTCGCGCTGCAGGTCGGCGAGGGCGCACGACCCGCCGAGGCGGGCCGCGTCGTCGCCGCCGTGGCGGGCCACGCCTGCATCGAGAACGGGGCGATCGTCGTGTGCGACCCGCTGCTGCTCGACGGCGACGTGTCCGACCGCGTGGCCACCCCGGGCGCGCTGGAGGTGACCGGCGGCGTGCTCGACCTCGCGAGCGTCCGCGCGCGCGGCGACGTCCTGGTGCACGGCCCGGTGCGCCGCGCGACCGTCGAGGCCGGCGGCTCGCTGGTGGTGCTCGGCCCGGTCGTGGAGTCGACGCTGCGCTGCGGGTACGTGCAGGTCGCCGCCGCGGCCGCCGCACCCGCGCTGTCCGCCGTCGCCACCGACCTGCAACGCCTGCATGCGGCCGTCGCCCAGGTGCTGGCGGCCTCCCACGGCGCCGGCCGCGCCCTGCCGCCCGCCCGGGCGGTGCAGCTGGCCGAGGATCGCGTCGCGTCGGGCCTCGACGAACGGGTCCGTGCGGCGTTCGCGGCCATCGAGATCGAGCACGGCACCGTCCACGCCGAGACCGCCGGCCGCCTGCGCGACGCCGCCGCCTCCCTGGCCGACGTGCGCGTCGGCCGCCGCCCCACCTCGACGCTCGCCACGCTGGCCCGCGCCTTCGCCGAGGAGGCCGCGACGCTGGCCGCGAGCGAGGGCCCACCGCTGCTCGCGGTGCCGTTCGCGGAGCGCTCGCGTCTGGAGGTCTCGGGCGTCCTGCGCCTGACCGGCCGCGGCGCAGTCGACTGCGAGCTCGCGGTCCGCGGCCGCCTCGAGGCGGAGGGCGACGACACGGCGCTGCGCGGCGGACGCCTGGAGCTGGACGGCGACGCCCACATCGCCGAGGCGAGCGTCCGCGGCGGCCTGCTGCACATCGCGCTCGCACCGGGCTCGACCCTGCGCATCGACCTCGCTCACGCCGGCGTCGTCGTCGACGTGGCGGGTGCCGAGCACCGCGTGACGACCCTGACCCGCGGGCTCGAGCTCGCGGCCCCCGACAGGGCGGCGCGGGCGGCGTAGCGGGTCGCCCGCCGGCGTTGCGGCGGGTCGCGTGGCGAACGGGCGGGCGGCAGGCGTGTGACGGAAGGCGCACGGCCCGCACGGCTTGCGCGCAGATCCGCGCAACTCGGCGGGGCGTGCGGCCCAAGTGTGGTCACGCAAGGCGCACGGACCGCACGGCTTGCGCGCGGACATGGCCAAGACGGCGGAGTGGACGGTGTGATTGGACGGCCGGCACCTACGTCGATGGCGGCCGTGGCTCTTCGATCGAGATGTTCACCTTGAAGCTCGACGAGCAACGTCGGTGTCGGCGCCTCGCCCTCGACTCGGCGACGTCCTGGCGGGGCCGAGTCCCGACGCGTGGTGGAGGTTCGGAGGGCTCACCGAGGCGCTGAGGTAGACGGCGACGTAGCCGTCGAGCGAGGTGATCGCTGCGTGGGTGAGCTGGCCATCTTCACCACGGCTCCGCGTTGGTCACGACCCAGAGATGGCCGTCGGGATCGGTGAAGGAGCCGGTGTACCCCCAGGACTTCTTCTCGGGTCGCAGCACCACCGTCGCGCCGGCCTTCTCCGCACGTGCGATCACCACGTCGACCTCATCATCCTCGTCGCACGAATACTGGAGCAGGCACTCGCTCAGTCCGGCCTTGGCCGCGGGCTGCTCGCCGAGCACCCAGCCGAATCCCGTGCGCGGGATGAACATCAGATTGACTCCGTCGCCGAGCTTGAATTGCAGCGGCTCCGGCATGCCGTCCTTCCAGGGCTCTCCCACAGGCTCCAGCCCGAGCGCGTCGATGTAGAAGCGATGCGCCCGGGCGCGCTCCTTGATCGGCAGGGTGATGATCGTCTGCACGTCGGTTCCTCCTTCGTTTCCGCTCGCGGGTAGTGACCGCCACAGCGAGACGAACTCATCGCCGCGTGCCGCGAGCGGTGACGCACGGCGCACGGACCGCACGGCTTGCGCGCGGATCCGCGCAAGTCGGCGGGGCGCCCGGCCCAAGTGTGGTCACGCAAGGCGCACGGACCGCACGGCTTGCGCGCGGATCCGCGCAAGTCGGCGGGGCGCCCGGCCCAAGTGTCCGTCCGACGCCCCTGGCACGGGCAGCGCCCGCCGGGCGCGTCGGGGCGCTCGGCGGGCCGCTGCTCGGGGTGCCGCCCGGGCCGCTCAGCTGGCCCGGGCGGCTGCGCGCTCGCTCAGCCGGCGAGCGGCGCCAGCTCGTCCTCGACCAGCTTGACGACGAGGTCGTCGAGGGCCAGGACGCTGTAGTCGTCCACGTGGTGGGTCGTCTCGTCGCCCGGCGACGCCCCGTCGGCGCCGTAGGTGAGGAAGACGAAGCGGCCCATGCTCGCCTGCGCCAGCTCGCGGAAGACGAGCTCGCCCGTGTCGTTGAGGCCGCTCGAGGCGATCGGGAAGATGCGCACGCCCGCCGCCCGGGCCTTGCGCAGGCTGTCGGTGTACGGCGTCGAGTCGGCGTAGTCGAGGTGCGGGGGCGCGTCGGCGACCAGGAACGCGAGCCTGACCGCGTTCTCGCGCCACTGCGGCCGGTCGAGCGCTGCGGCCAGCGCCGACTCCACGTCCTCGGGCTCGTCGCCGCCGTCGTCGGCGCGCACCTCGGACAGCGCCTGCGTGAACGCCTCGACGTCGCCCGTGAAGTCGAACGTGCGCGTGACGAAGAGGTCGCCGCGGTCGCGGTAGACCGTCATGGCGAAGCGGACGTCGGGATGCGCGTCGAGCTCGGCGATGCGCCGCGAGACGCGGATCATCTCGCCGCGCAGACGCTCGATCTCGTCCGACATGCTGCCGGTCGCGTCGATCACGAACTCGACGTCCAGCGGCACGCTCGCGCCGACGTCGCTCGCCGCCTGCAGGTTGACCGTGATGGCCGGCACGCTCGGGCCGACCGACGCGGTGACCGTGTGGCCCGCGTACTCGACGACCACGTCGTCCGGCACCTCGACCGGCGTCGGAACCGGGTCGCGGCTGGGGCTCACTCGTACCGGGCTGCTGGCCCTGGTCGACGCCGTCGTCCTCCACCACGCCGATGTCCTGCTGCGCCTGGCGGAACAGCAGGGCCTGCCCGTCGGCGCCCGTCGTCATGGCGTCGCTGCCGGCCGCCAGGTGGACCTTCGCGCCCAGCACCGGGCGGCCGTCCGAGCCGAGCACCGTGACCACGAGGCGGCCGGTCGGATCGAACGGACGGCCGGCCACCCCCAGCGCCTCCGCCTGCGCCCGGTACTCCAGGTACGCCGTCGAAGCGCTCGTTGTCGTCGACGCTGCCGGCGCGCAGGCCGACCTGCTGCTGCGGCTCCGCCATGTCGCCGCCGCCCGCCGCCGACTCCGCGGCGACCGGGGCCTCCGCCGCGCCCGCCTCCGCCTCGCTTGCGGCGGGCTCCGCCGCCGCGGTCGTGCCGGCCGGCACGGCCTCCAGCTCCTCGGCCGCCGCGCTCGACGCCGGCAGCGCCTCGTCGTCGAACCAACCCTCGCCGTCGTCGCGCTCGGCGTACGTCCACTCGCCGTGGTCGTCGAGCCAGCCGCGGCCCTCCAGCGCCACGCCGGGCCCACCGGGCGCGGGTACCACGACCGGGGCGCCGTTCGGCCCGATCGTGCGGATCGGCTCGCCGGCGCCGCTGCCGCCGCAGCCCGCCAGCGCCGCTCCGACCAGCGCCAGCGCCACCGCCACCCCCGCGTTCGCCCTGCCCGCCATGTCGGCCTCCTCCTCGTTCGGGACAGAGGTGTGACGGGTGCCACGAGCCGCGGGTTCCCGGCGCCTGGCCGGGCGGCGCCGCTCAGGTCAGCGTGCCGTCCCCCGAGACCTCGACGCCGCGCTGCTCCAGGCGCTCCTTGAGCAGGAACTGGAACGTCGACCAGGCGCCGCGGCGGGAGTCGAACATGCGGTAGACCTGCCACTCGGTCAACATGCCGATGTCCGACTTGCGGGCCTCGGCCCAGTCGGCGAACTTCGGCAGGCGGCCGATCTGGATCGCCAGCAGCGCGCCCTGGTCGAGCGCGCGCTCCAGGCGCTCCTCGCCCACGGCGACGTCGAAGCCCGCCTCGCGCAGCGCGTTGGTCAGCGAGCCGAAGGTGTGCCAGTAGAGGCTCTTGGACGGCATGCGCCCGCGCCGCGCCTCGAGGTCCTTGGCGGTCGGCGTCCGGCCGAGCTCGTCGCCCAGCTCGCGCAGCAGCGCCAGCAGCTCCTCGCGCGTCGCGAAGCGGCGCGGCACCATGCCGGCGCGGCGCTTGGCCGCGTTCCAGCTGCCGAAGTGCTCGATGACCGTCTGCGGGTGCACCGTGGTGTCCGGATCCCGCTCGAACTCCCGCATCGTGGGCGACTTGCCCAGGCGCTCCGCGCAGGCGCGAAGCTCCTCGATGATCTGCGCATCGGTGTAGCGGCGGCGCAGGCCGGCCTGGAACTCGGCCAGCCGCTCGCGGTCGATGCCCTCGATGGCGCTGTAAACGGGCTTCTTCCGCATTGCATCCTCCATGCTGGTTCGAACGCCAGTCGGCCATGTAGCTCGTCGTCCGGTCGCCACCGTCCACCGAGCATGTGAACACTACTTTCGCTGAATATAGAGCAGTCGGGAGAAATAGCAAGAGCCGCAGAAGAAATCGGGCGAACCCTCCCGTCGGCCCGCCCATCTACGATGCATGGCGACGTGATCGGTCCTTTCGCGCTCAAGGTTGGACTGGCGCGGGCCGTGGGCGCCGTCTCGCGCCGCACCGGGCGCGGCGGCGGCACCACGCTGCCCGGGCGGGTGCTCGTGCGCCTGGAGCCCCGGGCCATCGAGCGGCTCGCCGCCCGCCTGCCGGACGGCATCGCCATCGTCTCCGCGACCAACGGCAAGACGACCACCGCGGCGATGGCCGCGGCCATCCTCGGGCCCGACGTCCCGCTCTGCCGCAACACCGGCGGCGCCAACCTCGTCTCCGGCGTCGCCTCCACGCTGCTGGCGGCGCCCGAGGGCGCGCGGATGGGGTTGCTGGAGGTGGACGAGTTCGCGCTGCCGGACGTCGTCACCCGCACGTCGCCGCGCGCGCTCCTGCTGGGCAACCTGTTCCGCGACCAGCTCGACCGCTACGGCGAGCTCGAGCTCGTGGCCGAGCGCTGGCGCGCCCTCGTCGCCCGGCTCGACGCGTCGACACGCCTGGTCGTGGGCGCCGACGACCCCGCCGTCGGCGACCTCGGCGACGCGCGGGACGGGCGCCTCGCGTACGGCATCGACGATCCCGCCGTCGCCCGCGACGCCGTCGAGGACGCGGCCGACACGACGTTCTGCGTCCGCTGCGGCGCCGCCTACACCTACGACGCCGTCTACCTCGCGCACCTCGGCGACTACCGCTGC
Source organism: uncultured Actinomycetota bacterium (assembly GCA_963767885.1). GTDB lineage: Bacteria > Actinomycetota > Thermoleophilia > Gaiellales > F1-60-MAGs149 > CAVYFW01. Next base: position 547,636 of record CAVYFW010000005.1, on the reverse strand, counting down.
CCGCGGTGCGGCCACGCCCGCCCGACGCTCGACCTCGCGGCCCGCGACGTGCGGCTGGACGGCGTCGACGGCTCCGCCTTCCGGCTCGACGCGCCCGACGGCTCCTGCGAGGTGCGCCTCGGCGTGCCGGGCCTGTACAACGTCGAGAACGCCCTCGGCGCCCTGTCGCTGGCCTACGCGCTCGGCGTACCGACCGCGACCGGGGCCGAGCGGCTGGCCGGCTTCCGTGCGGCGTTCGGCCGCTTCGAGCGGCTGCGCGCCGGCGACCGTGACGTCGTGCTCCTGCTCATCAAGAACCCGGCCGGGGCCAACGAGGCCCTGCGGACCGTGCGCGACGCCATCCGCGAGAGCCCGCTCGTGCTGGCCCTCAACGACCGCATCGCCGACGGCCGCGACGTCTCGTGGATCTGGGACGTGGACTTCGAGGAGGCGCTGCCCGCCGCCGCCCACGTGGTCGCCACCGGCACGCGCGCGGCCGACCTCGCGCTGCGCGTCCGCTACGCCGGCACGGAGCACGACCGCATCGAGCTGCTCGAGGACGTGGAGCGGGCGCTCGACCGCGGCCTGGAGCTGGCGGGCCCGGGCGGCACCGCCTTCGTCCTCCCCACGTACACGGCCATGCTGGAGCTGCAGCGGCTCGTGAGCGCCCGCGGGCTGGCCCGCCCCTACTGGGAGGCGCGCGCGTGATCACGATCGTCCCGCTCTACCCCGAGCTCCTCTCGATCTACGCCGACCGCGGCAACGTGCGCGTGCTGGAGCAGCGGGCGCGCTGGCGCGGACTCGACCCGCGGGTCCTGCCGGTGCGCTTCGGCGAGGCGCTCGACCCCGACCGGGCCGACGTCATCCTCATCGGCGGCGGCCAGGACCGCGACCAGGTGCTGGTGGCGGACGAGCTGCGGCGCCAGGTGCCGGCGATCAGCGAGGCGCTGGCCCAGGGCGCTGCGCTGCTCGCGGTCTGCGGCGGCTACCAGCTGCTCGGCCACCGCTACCGCGGCCACCAGGGCGACGAGATGGTCGGCACCGGCCTGGTCGACCTGGAGACCGTCGCGGGCGACACCCGCATCATCGGCAACGTGCTGGTCGACTGCCGCTTCGACGGCGTGCAGCGCAGCATGGTCGGCTTCGAGAACCACGCCGGGCGGACGACGCTCGGTCCGGACGTCGAGCCGCTGGGCCGCGTGGTGGCGGGCGGCGGCAACAACGGCGAGGACGGCACGGAGGGCTGCCGCGCGGGCCGCATCGTCGGCACGTACGTCCACGGGCCGCTGCTGCCGAAGAACGGCTGGCTGGCCGACGCCCTGCTCGCGTGGGGGCTCGACCGGCGGGGCCTGCCGTCGCAGCTCGCACCGCTCGACGACGAGCTCGAGGCGCTCGCCGCCCAGCGCGCCGCCGGCATCGCGCGCGCCGAGCGCCGGTAGGCTTGCGCCCATGCCCACGTTCATCCTCCTGTCGACGCTCTCCGGCGAGGGCGTCGAGTCCTTGAAGCGCAACCCGAGCCGTCTGCAGCAGGTCAACGCTCAGGTCGAGTCGATGGGCGCCCGCATCCTCGATCAGTGGGCCGTGCTCGGGCCGTACGACTTCGTGACCGTCGTCGAGGCGCCGGACGAGATCACCGTCGCGCGGGTGGCCGTCGAGATCGGCGCGCGCGGCTCGACGAAGATCCAGACCTTGCCGGCCATCCCCATCGCCACGTTCCTGGACGCCATCGCCAACGACACGCTCGACTAGCGCGTCAGGCGCCGCCGAGCAGCGACGCGTGCGGCAGACGGCGGTCGAGCGCGGTCGCGCGGCGGCGGAACGCGAGCGCCTCGGCCCGCGTGACGCGCTCCGCCACGGGCGTCAGTGCGACCAGACGCGCCCGAGCGAGAGGAACGGGTCGCCGGGCTGGTGGCGGGCCAGGAAGCGCTGGATCGGCGGGCGCAGGTCCATGTCGACGAGGTCGGAGCGCGTCACCAGCCGGTGGTTGCGCACGGCCTCGTCCACCGACTCGAGCTTCTCCAGCGAGCGCCCGTGCAGGTCGCCGTAGAAGAGCACGTGGATGACGTGCTTGCCGCCGACGGTGCTGGCCGGCGGGATGCTCTCCGCGGTCGCGATCGGCCCGTGCAGGTCGACGCCCTCGAGGCCGCACTCCTCGCGGAGCTCGCGCCGCAGCGCGTGCATCATCGTCTCGCCCGGCTCCACCCCGCCGCCTGGCAGCAGCCAGTAGGGGCGGCCAAGCTTCTCGTGCCGGATCAGCAGCACCCGGTCGCTCCAGACGAGCAGCCCGCACACGCGCAGACGTGGCTGCTCGCCCACGTCACCGCCGACCCGTGGAGCCGAAGCCGCCCTCGCCGCGAGCCGTGTCGCCGAGGCGTTCGGCGAGCACCGGCAGCGCGGCCGCGACGGGCACGACGACGAGCTGTGCGACGCGATCGCCCGGCTCGACCCGGTAGGGCGTGCTGCGATCGGTGTTGACCAGCAGCACCCGCACCTCGCCGCGGTAGCCGGCGTCGATCAAGCCGGGGGCGTTGAGCACCGTGACGCCGTGGCGCGCGGCGAGCCCGGAGCGCGGCACCACCAGGCCCGCGTGGCCCGCCGGCAGCTCGATCGCGAGACCGGTGCCGACCGACCCGCGTTCGCCCGGGCCGAGCTCCAGCGGCTCGATCGCGACCAGGTCGAGCCCGGCGTCGTCGTGATGGGCGCGGGCGGGCACCGCGGCGCGCCCGTCCAGCAGGAGCACCGGCAGCTCCGTCACGCGGGCGAGGAGCCGTTCACGCGGTAGAGGTCGTAGCGGCGCGCCTCGGCCTCCGAGAGGTGGGCGCGGATGCGCACGCCGACGGCCGTGTCCTCGCGCTCCTCGATCGGGGCGCCCAGGGCGTAGAGGTCGGCGATGACGCGCCCGGCGTCGTGCGGCACCAGCAGCTCCACGGCCTGGTAGCGCTCGGCGAAGAACGCGGCGATGCGGTCCTCGAGCGCGTCGAGGCCCTCGCCCGTGCGCGCCGAGACCAGCACGGCGTCGGGGTGGGCGTTGCGCAGCCGGCGGCGCTCCTCGGGCGGCACCAGGTCGGCCTTGTTGAGCACGAGCAGGCGCGGCAGGTCGTCGGCGCCGATCTGCGTCAGCACGTCCTCGACGGCTCGCTGCTGGGCGGCGCGCTCCTCCTCCGGCGCGCTGGCGTCGGCCACCAGCAGCAGCAGGTCGCCCTCGAGCGTCTCCTCCAGGGTGGACGCGAACGCCTCGACGAGGCCGTGCGGGAGCTTGCGGATGAAGCCGACCGTGTCGGTGACGGTGTACGTGCGCCCGCGGTGGTCGTAGGCGCGGGTGGTCGCGTCGAGCGTCTCGAACAGCCGGTTGGCCGTCGAGACCTCGGCGCCCGTCAGCGCGTTCAGCAGCGTCGACTTGCCGACGTTGGTGTAGCCCGCGAGCGCGACCGACGGTATCTCGTTGCGCGTGCGGCGACGGCGCATCAGGCCGCGCTGCCTGCGCAGCTCGCGCAGCCGCCGGCGCAGCAGCGCGATGCGGGTGCGGGCGAGGCGGCGGTCGGTCTCCAGCTGCGTCTCGCCGGGGCCGCGCATGCCGACGCCCGCGCGGTACTGCTCGCTGAGGTGCTTCCACATGCCGCGCATGCGCTGGAGGTTGTACTCCAGCTGCGCCAGCTCGACCTGGAGCTTGCCCTCGGCGGTGTGGGCGTGGCCGGCGAAGATGTCGAGGATGACCGCGGTGCGGTCGACGATGCGGATGTCGAGGCGGTTCTCCAGCGCCCGCTGCTGCGTCGGCGTCAGCTCGTCGTCGCAGACCACCGCCTACGGCGTTGGTGGCGCCGATCGCGGCGGCGACCTCGTCGAGCTTGCCGGCGCCCAGGTAGGTGCGCTGGTCGGGCTGCGTGCGGTGCTGCGTGATCTCGCCGACGGTGACGCAGCCGGCGGTGCGCAGCAGCTCGCGCATCTCGTCGAGCTCGCTGCGGCCGTCGTCCCCCTGGTCGAGGACGGCGATGATGAGGGCGCGCTCCGGATCGGCGTCGCGGACGTTATGCGAGGTGGTGGGCAACCGATGAAGTGTAAAGCGGCTGCACGCGCGGCGGTCGGAAGCGCTCAGAGCGCGCGCACGAGCCGGTCCATCGCCTCTGCCAGGCGGTCGTCGGGCACCGTGAGGGCCAGCCGCACGTAGCCGGCGCCCGCGGCACCGTAGGCGCTGCCCGGGGACACGATGACGTCGGCGTCGAGCAGCAGGCGCTCGCTGAAGGCCGCGTCGTCGCCGCCCGGCACCGGCATCCACACGTACATGCCGCCGCGCGGGACGGGGACGTCCACGCCGGCCGCCCGCAGCCGCGCGACGGCGAGGTCGCGCCGGCGCTGGTAGACGCCGGCGAGCGCCTGCCGCTCGGCCGGATCGCTGTCCAGGAGCGCGATCGCGGCATGCTGCAGGGCGCCGAACATGCCGGCGTCGACGTGCGTCTTGAGGCGCAGCAGGTTGCCGACGAGCCCCGCGTTGCCGACCGCGAAGGCGATGCGCCAGCCCGGCGCGCTGAAGGCCTTGGAGAGCGACAGGATCTCGATGCCGGCCTCGCGCGCGCCCGGCGCCTCGAGGAAGCTCGGCGCGACGTAGCCGTCGAACGTGATCTCCGAGTAGGCGTTGTCGTGGCAGATCGGGACGCCGTGCTCGCTCCCCCAGGCCGCGAGCCCCGCGTGGAACGCGACGTCGACCACGGCGCCCGTCGGATTGTTGGGGTAGCCGAGGATCAGCAGGTTGGCGCGCTCGCGGTCGCGCGGCGCGACGGCGTCGAGGTCGGGCAGGAAGCCCCGCTCGCGCGTCAGCGGCAGCGGCACGGGATCGGCGCCCGCCAGCGTCGGGCCGCCGACGTAGACCGGGTAGCCGGGGTCGGCCACCAGCGCCGCGTCACCCGGGTCGAGCTGGGCGAGCGCCAGGTGCGCGAGGCCCTCCTTGGCGCCGAGCAGCGGCATGATCTCGCGCTCGGGATCGAGCTCGACGCCGAAGCGCGTGCGGTAGAAGCGCGCCACGGCCTCCCGCAGCGGGGCGAGCCCGCGGTTGGTCGGGTAGTGGGCGACGTCGTCGCGCTGCACGAGCGCGGCCAGCGCCGCGCGGGCCGAGGCCGGCGGCGGCAGGTCGGGGTCGCCGACGCCGAGGGTGATGATGTCGCGGCCCGCGGCGCGGCGCTCGGCCACCAGCCGGTTCGTGCGCGCCGTCAGGTACTCCGGGAGCGCGCCCAGCCGGCGCGAGCCGCGCATCAGCCTCCGCGCACCCGCTCGGCGAGGGCCGCGTCGAGCTCCACGCGCGCGATGCGGGACGGCGGGCCCGGTCTGGCGGATCGCGAGGCCGTCCCCGACCTCGATCGTCGAGGGTGCCACCGGCGAGCCGCACGTCGACGGTGGCGTCGACCGCGCCGTCGAGCACGGCCGCGACCGCGACCGCGCACGCGCCGGAGCCGCAGGCGCGCGTCTCGCCCACGCCGCGCTCCCAGACGCGCATGTCGATGTGGCCGCGGTCGCGCACGCGGTAGACCTCGACGTTCGCGCGCTCGGGCAGCCACGCGTGGTGCTCGAGCGCCGGGCCGTCGCGGTCGAGCGGGAAGGCGTCGACGTCGGCGACCGGGATGGTGACGTGCGGGTTGCCGACCGAGACGAAGCGGTGCGGGTACGGGAAGTCGCCGCCGTTCGGGCGGTAGGCCGGGCCCTCCAGCGCGGCGTCGGCCATCGTCGCGGTCACCGAGCCGTCGGCGTGGACGGTGCAGGCGAGGTCGCCGGCGACGGTCGCCACCGTCACCTCGGCGGCGCCGGTCCGCTCCGACAGCCAGCGCGCGACCATGCGCGTGCCGTTGCCGCACGCCTCGGAGGCGCTGCCGTCGGGGTTGACGATCGCCATGCCGACGCGGGCGCCGTCCGGCTCGAGCACCAGCACGCCGTCGGCGCCGACCCCGGTGCGCACGTCGCAGAGCAGCGTCGCCGCGTCGGGCCGCAGCTCGCCGCCGAGGGCGCTCCGCTCCACCAGCAGGTACGCGTTGCCGGCGCCCTGCCACTTCTCGAGCCGCAGCGTCACCCGGTGCCGGCCTCCAGGAAGCGGGCGAGCTGCTCCTCGACGCGCTCCATGGTCTCGATCGCCACCCACTCCTCGGGCTGGTGCGCCTGCGACGACTCGCCCGGGCCGAAGTTGACGGCGGGGATGCCGGCGTGGATGAGCGTGGCGACGTCGGTCCAGGCCTGCTTGGGCAGCACGGGCGCACCGGTGGCGGCGATGAAGCGCTGCACGATCGGCGCACCGCAGGGACGGCAGCGCGGACGGGCTCTCGTCGAGCCAGCGCACCTCGGCCCCGGCGCCGGCGAGCTCCTCCACCTCGCGCCGCGCGTCGTCGAGCGAGCGGCCGGGCGCGACGCGCACGTTGACCCACAGGGTGCAGCGATCGGGCACGACGTTGCGCGCGACGCCGGCCTCGACGTGGGTCACCGTCACGACGTCGTGGTACGTGAGGCCGTCGACCTCGACCGGCTCCGGCGTGCGCGCGGCGAAGCGGACGAGGGCGGCCGCGGCGTTGTCGATCGCGTTCTCGCCCTCCCAGGGCCGGGCGGAGTGGGCCGCGCGGCCGCCGAAGACCACGTCGGCGTTCATCGTCCCGACGGCGCCGGCGTGGACGGTGCCGCCGGTCGGCTCGGGCACGATGCCGAGCGTCGGGCTGCCGAGCAGGCCGCTCTGGCCCAGCACGAGGTGGATGCCGTTGTCGCGGTTCGGCCCCTCCTCGCGGTCGTAGAAGACGTGCACGAGCGGCTCGGGGCGCTCGGCGAAGCGCTCCAGGAGCCGCAGCATCACGGCCACGCCGCCCTTCATGTCGGCGGCGCCGCGCCCGACGATGCGCTCGGCGGTGCGACGGACGCCGCCGTCGGGCCAGTTCGGCACGGTGTCGAGGTGGCCGACGAGCGCGACCGGGTCGCCGTCGCCGCCCGTGCGGGCGACGACGCAGTGGCGGATGCGCTCGTGGGCCACGCCCGAGCGCGCGCGCAGCGGGCCTCCACGAGGTCGGCGAGGCGCTCCTCGTCGCCGTACTCCGAGCGGGTCGCGACGAGGTCGTGGCAGACGTCGGCGACGCTGCCGGTCAGCGGCGCGCGCGTGCCGTCGCTCTCAGACGGCGACATCGAACTCCCGCAGCGCCTGGTTGAGCGAGGTCTTGCGGTCGGTCGACTCGCGTGCGGTGGCCGATGATGAGCGCGCACGGGACGCCGTACGTGCCGGCCGGGTAACGCCTTCGGGCGCGTCCCGGGGATGACCACCGCGCGGGCCGGCACGCGGCCGCGGTAGCTCGGTGGCCTCGCGGCGTGGTGACGTCGAGGATGGCGGTCGACGCGGTCAGCACCACGCCCGCGCCGAGCACCGCCTCGGGCTCGACGTGCACGCCCTCCACGACGATGGCGCGCGAGCCGATGAAGGCGCCGTCCTCGATGATCACGGGCCGCGCGCCGGGCGGCTCCAGCACGCCGCCGATGCCGACGCCGCCGGACAGGTGCACGTCGCGGCCGATCTGCGCGCCGGAGCCGACCGTGGCCCACGTGTCGACCATCGTGCCCGCCCCCGACGCGGGCGCCGATGTTGACGTAGCTCGGCATGAGGATCGCGCCGGCCTCGACGAAGGCGCCGTGGCGGACGGTCGCCGGCGGCACGACGCGCACGCCGTCCATCACGCCCTTGAGCGGGATCTTGTCGTGGTACGTGAACGGGCCGTGCTCGATGACGGCCATCCGCGCGAGGCGGAAGTGCAGCAGGATGGCCTCGCTGCAGCCAGCGCGTTCACGGTCCACGCGCCGTCGGGGCCGGGCTCGGCCAGACGGGCCTCGCCGGTGTCGAGCAGGGCGATGGCCTCGGCGACCGCGTCGGCGGCCTCCTCGACGGGCAGGTCGCCGCGGAACGCGGCCTCGATGGTCTCGCGGGTGGTCACGGCGCGGATGGTAGAGGCGACCGCTCGCGCCCGGCCGCGAGCAGGACCTCGATCTGTGCAGCGGCTTCGTTGACCGGCAGCGTGCCGTCCACCAGACGGACGCGCCTGAGCCGCCGGAGCCACGTCTGCTGGCGCTTGGCGTACTGGCGCGTGCGCTCCACGAGGCGCTGCTCGCAGGCGGCGCGCGGCGCGCCCTCCAGCAGCTCGACGACGTCCGACAGCCCGTGGGCGCGGGCGAACGTCGACGAGACCGGCTCGGGCCGCGCGAGCAGGCGCCCGCACCTCCTCCACCACGCCGCCGTCGAGCATCGCGCGCGTCCGCTCCGCGATGCGGCGGTGCAGCTCGGCGCGCGGCACGTCGAGCCGCCACCAGCAGCGTCGGATGGCGCGTCGCACCGCTCCAGAGCCCGTCGTCGCCGGGCGGGACGAGGGTGTGGCCCGAGCGCGACGAGCTCGATCGCCCGCACCACCCGCCGCCGGTCGTTGGGGTGCAGGCGGGCGGCGGCGCCGGGGTCGAGCGCGTGCAGGCGCGCGTGCAGGGCGGCGTCGGACGCGCCGGCGGCGATGCGCTCGCGCAGGCCGGGCGGGGGCTCGGGCGGCGGCTCCAGGTCGGCGAGCGCGGCGCGCAGGTAGAGGCCCGTGCCGCCGGCGACGATCGGCACCCGCCCACGCGCCAGCACGTCGTCGATCGCCGCCCGCGCCATGGCGGCGTAGCGCATCACGTCGCCCTCCTCCGACGGCTCCCAGACGCGCGACGCAGTGGTGCGGCACGCGCGCCCGGTCCTCGGCCGAGGGCTGGTTGGTGAGGATCGGCAGCCCGCGGTAGCACTGCATCGCGTCGGCGGAGACGACCTCGCCGCCGATGCGCTCGGCCAGCGCGACGGCCACCGCGCTCTTGCCCGAGGCCGTCGGCCCGAACAGGGCGACGACGGTGCCCACGCGGCGCCCTACGCGGGGACGGGGTTCGCGACCGCGCCGCGCAGCGTCTGCGACGTCGCCGCCTCGATGCGCACCGGGACGAGCGTGCCGGGCTCGACGCTGCCGGCGACGATGGTCGTCTTCCCGCCGCGCGTCTTGCCGCGGCAGGTCGATGGGTCGGTGCGGCTCGGCCCCTCCACCAGCACCTCCTGCACCGTGCCGACCAGCGCCTCGTTGCGCAGGCGGGCGTGGCGCTGGATGACCTCGACCAGGCGCTCCAGCCGCTCGCCCTTGACGTCCTCGGGCACCTGGTCGGGCATGCCGGCCGCCTCGGTGCCGCGGCGCGCGGAGTAGATGAAGGTGAAGGCGTGGTCGTAGCCGACCTGCTCGCAGACGTCGAGCGTGGCCCGGAAGTCGTCCTCGGTCTCGCCCGGGAAGCCGACGATGAGGTCGGTCGTGAGGGCGATGTCCGGCATGGCGGCGCGGATGCGGTCGACGACGGCCAGGTAGCGCTCGGCGGTGTAGGTGCGGCGCATGCGCTTGAGCACCGCCGAGGAGCCCGACTGCAGCGGGAGGTGCAATTGCTCGCAGACGGCCGGCGACTCGGCCATGGCGGCGATCACGTCGTCGCGCATGTCCTTGGGGTGCGGGCTCGTGTAGCGGATGCGCTCGATGCCGTCGACGCGGTCGAGGGCGCGCAGCAGCTCGGCGAACGACAGGCGCTCCTCGCGCGGCAGGTCGCGGCCGTACGAGTTGACGTTCTGGCCCAGCAGGGTCAGCTCGACCACGCCGTCCGCGGCCAGGCGCTCGGCCTCGGCCAGCACGTCGGCGGCGCGGCGGGAGCGCTCGCGGCCGCGCACGGCGGGGACGATGCAGTACGCGCAGACGGAGTTGCAGCCCATCGAGATCTGCAGCCAGGCCTGGAACGGCCGTGCCCGGCGCAGCGGCAGGTCGGCGGCGAAGCGGTCGAAGGTGCCGAACCAGCCGCGGCCGCTGGATGCCGCGTCGTCGACGAAGGCGCCGAGGCGGTCGACGTTGCCCGGGCCGAAGGCGAAGTCGACGAACGGGTACTCCTCGAACAGCCGGTCGCCCATCGGACTCCGACCAGCAGCCGCCGACCACGACGGCCTTGGACGGGTCGCGCTCCTTCAGCGCGCGGGCGTTCATCAGGTGCGCCTGCAGGCGGCTGTCGGCCTTCTCGCGGATGGTGCAGGTGTTGAACACGAGCAGGTCGGCGTCGGCGGCGTCGTGCGTCTCGCCCAGCCCGGCGGACTCCAGCAGGCCGCGGACGCGCTCCGCGTCGTGCTCGTTCATCTGGCAGCCGAAGGTGGTGACGTGGTAGCGGCGCACCGGCCCGAAGCCTACTTGGCGTACTCGGAGGCCCGCGACTCCCGGATCACGGTGATCTTGATCTGGCCGGGGTACTCGAGCGTCTCCTCGATCTCGCGGGCGATCTCGCGGGAGAGCAGGACGGCCATGTCGTCGTCGACCTCGGAGGGCTTGACCATCACGCGCACGTCGCGGCCCGCCTGCATCGCGTAGCACTTCTCCACGCCCTGCTTGGACATCGCGATCTCCTCGAGCGACTCGAGGCGCTTGATGTAGTTCTCCAGGCTCTCGCCGCGGGCGCCGGGGCGGGCGGCCGAGATCGCGTCGGCGGCCTGCACCAGCACGGCCTCGACGGTCTGGGGCTCGACGTCGAAGTGGTGCGCCTCGACGGCGTGGACGACCGCGGCCGACTCCTTGTACTTGCGGCAGAGCTGGGCGGAGATGATCGCGTGCGAGCCCTCGACCTCGTGGCTGACGGCCTTGCCGATGTCGTGGAGCAGGGCGGCGCGGCGGGCGGTGCGCTCGGAGGCGCCGAGCTCGGCGGCCATGATCGCCGCCAGGTGCGCGCACTCCAGCGAGTGCTTGAGGACGTTCTGCCCGTAGGACGTGCGGTAGTTGAGCCGCCCGAGCGTCTTCAGCAGCTCGGGGTGCAGGCCCGGCACGTTGGCCTCGAAGGACGCGCGCTCGCCGGCCTCGACGATCCGCTCCTCCATCTCCGCCTTGGCCTGGTAGTACATCTCCTCGATGCGGGCGGGATGGATGCGCCCGTCGGCGAGCAGCTTCTCCAGCGTCAGCTTGGCGGTCTCGCGGCGCACGCCGTCGAAGGCCGAGAGGATCACGCAGCCCGGCGTGTCGTCGATGATCACGTCGACGCCCGTGACCGTCTCGAGCGCGCGGATGTTGCGCCCTTCGCGGCCGATGATGCGGCCCTTGAGCTCGTCGGACGGCAGGTCGACCATCGACACGGTCGTCGCGCTGGCGTGGCTCGCCGCGGTGCGCTGGATGCCGATGGCGATGATGTTGCGGACGCGGCGGTCGGACTCCTGCTTCGCCTCGGCCTCGACGCGGCGGACGAGCTTCGCCATGTCGTGGCGCACCTGCTCCTCGGTCTCCCGCAGGAGCTGGTCGCGCGCCTGCTGCGTCGTCATGCCGGCGACGCGCTCGAGGTCGCGCACCTGCTGCTCCTTGATGACCTTGAGCTCGTCCTGCACGGTGCGCGCGTGGGCCTCGCGGTCGGCGATGCCCTGCTCGCGGCGGGTCAGCTCCTGGTTCTTGAGCTCGGCGCCCTCCTCCCGGCCGATCGTCCGCTCCTCGATCTTCGCGAGCTCGGTACGACGCTCCTCGAGCGCCGCCTCGGCCTCCTGGCGCATCTCCAGCATGCGCTGGCGCGCCTCGATGTCCGCCTCACGGCGCACCGCCTCGGCGTCACGACGCGCGTCGGCCAGCAGACGCTCGGCCTCGAGCGTGTCCGCCGCGGTGCGTGCACCCGCGAGCTTCTGGTGCACGAGATACCCGGCACCTGCCCCGACCAGCAGGCCAGCGACGATGCCGACCACGACCAGGATCTCCATTGTCCTCTCCTCTGCCGCAGCGCCGGTGGCGCCGCGACGCAAGCACGCTCGATGCGATCGGCGCCGGCTACGGCGTCGCGTGAACCTCGAGGGATGGGCCGATCGCGGTGGTTGAAACGGGGCGTCGTGCCCCGGAATGCGGTTGGAATCGACGAAAAGGGTAGCGCGCGGCGTGCGCGCCCGCCGACGCTGGTGCGGCCCCGCCACGCGCCGGGCGTGTGTCGGCTCAGGTTCGCGCCGCCACGGGGCCGTCCTCCCGCGCGTGCCGGCGCGCGCGCAGCGTCATCAGCGGCGTGACCGAGATGCCGTGCACCACGATCGACGCCGCGACCACCGCCAGCACCAGGCCCGTCACCTCGACGGCGTCCTCGGCGGCCAGCGCGCCCGACACCAGGGCGAACGCGAGGTAGTAGACGGAGCCGACGCCGCGGATGCCGAACCAGGCCGCGAGCAGGGCCTCGCGCGGGGCCGGCCGCAGGGGCGCGAGCGTCAGCAGGACGGCCGCTGGGCGGATGACGAGGAACAGCAGCGGCGCGAGCCACAACGTGCTGGCGGGCACGGGCAGCACCAGCAGCAGGACGCCGACGAGCCCGACGACGACCGCCTCCGCCACGCGCTCCACCTGCTCGCTGAAGCGCAGCACGAGGTGGGCCATCTGCGCCGGCGCGGTCTCCGGCCGCACGGCGGCGTCGGGATCGGCAGACTGGCGCTGCGACCCGTTCGGCGGGCAACGCGTCGTCCGCGCCGTCGTCGATCGCGTCGGGCTCGGCGTCCTCGTCGGTCCCACGTTCGTCGGAGGCGCGCCACTCGACGCGCCGCAGCGCGACGCCCGCCGCGAAGACGGCCAGGAAGCCGTAGGCGCCGATCAGCTCCGCCGTCCCGTACGTCAGCGCGAGCAGGCCGAGCATGAGCAGCTCGTCGCGCCCGAGCGCCTCGCGGTGGCGCTCGCGCAGGTACAGCACGAGCCGCCCGACGCCGACGCCGAGCACGGCACCGACCGCGATGCCCGCGGTCACGGCCCAGACGACGTCGACGGCGAGCCACCGCAGCCCGAAGGGCCCGAGCTCGCCGGCGCCCAGCACGCCGAGCCCGAGCAGCACCAGCGGGAACGCGGTGCCGTCGTTCAGCCCCGCCTCGCCGGTGAGGGTGAAGCGCAGCCGGTCGCGGTCCCACGGGTCGGCGGTCTGCACGTCCGAGGCCAGCACGGGGTCGGTCGGGGCGAGCACGGCGCCGAGCACGATGGCCGCCCCGACCGGCAGCCCTAGCACGAGCGCGCCGACCAGCGCCACCGACCCGGCGGTCAGCGCCATGGCGAGCGACGCCAGGAGCACGGGCGCCACCCAGCGGCGGTGCCGCAGGGGCGTGCGCAGCTTGAGCCCGGCGGTCAGCAGCGAGACGAGGATGACGAGCTCGGCGACCCGCTCCACGAGCCGCGCGTCGTCGATCGGGTGCAGCACGACGACGCCCAGCACCGCCGGCCCGAGGCAGATGCCCGCGCCGAGGTAGATCATGGCCGGGCTGGCCGGCAGCCGGCCGACGACGCTCCCGCCCATCGCCATGCCGACGAGCAGCGCGCCCGCCACGAGATACGCGAGCTCGAAGTCCACGCTCGCGCTGCTCTACCCGGCCCGCCGGGGGACGTGAACATGGACGGTGCGGCGGAACAGGCCCGCAGGCCGCGGCGTTGCACCGCCCATGGAGACCATCGACGCCCGCGGGCTGCACGAGCGGCTGGAGCGCGGCGACGCCATCGTCCTGCTCGACGCGCGGCGCACCGAGGAGTACAAGCGCGAGCACCTGCCCGGCGCCCTGGGCGCGATGTCCGACCACATCATCGAGTGGGCGCCGAGCCTCGTCCCCGACCGGGACGCCGAGGTCGTGACCTACTGCCGCGGCGTCGACTGCCGCCGCCGCCTGCGTGCCGCGGAGCGGCTGCGAGTCGCTCGGCTACACGAACGTCACGCAGTTCGCGGGCGGCGTCGCGGAGTGGGTCGCCGCCGGCTACCAGCTGGAGCGCTAGGCGCCTACGCCCACGCCTCCGGCGCGCCCAGCACCGCCTCGGCGACGTCCTCGTCGAACCCCCGCGCCGCGAGCCGCCGCCACGCCGCCGCGTCCACGTAGCCGGCCACCGCGCGCCGCGCCGCGGCTCGCACGTCGTCAGCGGCGAGCCCCTCGACGACCTCCGCCGCCAGCGCCTCCTCCACCCCGCGCTCGGCCAGCAGGTGGCGGATCGCGCCCGGGCCGTAGCCGCGCCGCAGCCGCTCGTCGGCCAGCGCCACCGCGTACGCCCGGTCGTCGACGACCCCCAGCCGTTCCAGCCGCTCCGTCACCACGCCGGCGGTCAGCGCGCCGGCCGTCGGCTCCAGCCGGCGCTCGAGCTCCGCCCGCGACCGCGGCCGGTGGGACAGCAGCCGCCCCGCCCGCCGCGTCGCATCGGCCTCCCGCGCCGCGGCCGCCGCCTGCGAGGCCAGCGCGTCGTCCAGCGCCAGCCCCGCGTGCAGCCCCAGCCGCAGCACGTCGGCCTCCTCGAGCACCAGCCAGTCTGCTCCGTCGACCTCGACCGAGATCCGCGTGGCGGCCGCCCCCGGCCGTCGTGCGGCGACGCGGCGGAGCGCCGTGACCGTCGTCGGCATGAGCCCTGCCGGGTGCTAGTCGCCCACCGGCACGCCGTTCGTGACGGCCAGCGGCGGGACACCGAGGTCGTCGGGCGGCGCATCGGGGTCGCCGGCCGTCGCGGCGGGCGTCGCGGGCGCAGCCAGCTCCTCGCCGCGGAGACCCAGGCCCTCGCCCTCGGCGATCAGCGCGAGGATGGCGGCCAGGGTGTCGGGGTGCTCGACCAGGAACGCCGTGGCGTTCGCCCGACCCTGCCCGAGCCGCTCCTCGCCGAAGGAGAAGTACGAGCCCGACTTCTGGATGATGCTCTTCTCGAGCCCGACGTCGAGGACGGAGCCCTCCCAGGAGATGCCCTCGCCGTAGATGATGTCGAACTCGGACTGGCGGAACGGCGGCGCCATCTTGTTCTTGACGACCTTGACGCGCACGCGGTTGCCGATCGCCTCGCCGCCGTCCTTCAGCGTCTCGATGCGGCGGATGTCCAGGCGCACCGAGGCGTAGAACTTGAGCGCACGGCCGCCGGGGGTCGTCTCCGGCGAGCCGAACATGACGCCGATCTTCTCGCGCAGCTGGTTCGTGAAGATGCAGACGGTGCCGGTGCGGCTGATGACGCCGGTCAGCTTGCGCAGCGCCTGGCTCATCAGGCGCGCCTGCAGGCCGACGAAGGAGTCGCCCATCTCGCCCTCGATCTCCGCCTTCGGCACGAGGGCCGCGACGGAGTCGACCGCCACCACGTCGAGCGCGCCGGAGCGCACGAGCATCTCCGCGATCTCCAGCGCCTGCTCGCCGTTGTCGGGCTGCGAGACCAGCAGGTCGTCGACGTTGACGCCGATGCGGCTCGCGTACGCGGGGTCCATGGCGTGCTCGGCGTCGATGAACGCCGCCAGGCCGCCGCGCCGCTGGGCCTCGGCGATCACGTGGTAGACGAGGGTCGTCTTGCCCGAGGACTCCGGGCCGAAGACCTCGACGATGCGGCCGCACGGCAGGCCGCCGATGCCGAGGGCGAGATCGAGTGACAGGCAGCCGGTCGAGACCGCGGCCACCGGCGTGCGCGATGCGTCGCCCATGCGCATGACGGAACCCTTGCCGAACTGCCGCTCGATCTGCTGGACGGCTGCCTCGAGAGCCTTCTGCCGCTGTTCCACCCTATCCTCCTGCGCTGCTCACACGAACTCGTGTTCGGTTGGTAGGGGCAGTATTGCGCGCGGGTCGGACGGAGCGCCAGTGCGGATTCGTGCCAACTTCCGCGCGGTCACGCGCGAGACGGTACGCGCTGCAGCAGACGGCGCACGTGATGCAGCGCGCTCGTCACGGACCACTCGCGGATGTTGTCGCGGCCCCCGTCGCCGAAGCGGTGCTCGGTGGCCTCCACGTCGTCGCCGAGGGTCGCGCAGACGTAGACGAGGCCGACCGGCTTGTCCGGCGTCCCGCCGCCCGGCCCGGCGATCCCCGTGACCGCGACCCCGACGTCGGCTCCGAGCGCCCGCCGCGCGCCGTCGGCCATCGCGCGCGCGCACTCCGCCGACACGGCGCCGTGCTCGCGCAGCACCGCCTCCGGCACGCCGAGGGCCCCCAGCTTGACCTCGTTGGCGTAGGCCACGACGCCGCCGAGCAGCACGTCCGAGGCGCCCGGCACGTTGGCCACGCGCGCGGCGACCAGCCCGGCGGTGCACGACTCCGCCGTCGCGAGGGTGCAGCCGGCCGCGCGCAGCCCGTCGAGCACGTGCTCCTCCAGGCGCCGCTCGTCCTCCGCGTAGACCCCGCCGCCGAGGCGCTCGCGGAGCGCGGCGACCAGGCGATCGGCGGCCGGCGCGGCGTCGGGCCGGTAGCGCACCAGCACCTCGATCTCCATGCGGGCCGCGCAGATGGTCGTCTCCATGCCGTCGGCGTCGCCGCCGACCTCCTCGAAGACGTTCGCGACGGACGACTCCGGCACGCCGAACACCCGCAGCACGTGGCGTCCGGGCGCGTCGCCGCCGAGGATCTCGCGCAGCAGCGGGTGGCCGGGCACCGTGGCCCACATCGCGGCGAGCTCCGACGGCGGGCCGGGCAGCACCACGATGCGCTGGCTCCCCCGCTCGACCACCACGCCGGGCGCCGTCCCCACGGGCGGCAGCACGGCCGCGCCCTCCGGCACCATGGCCTGCTTGCGGTTCCCCTCCCGCCACAGCGCGTGGTCGAGCCCGCGCGCGGCCGCGAACGCGCCCGTGATGGCGTCGATCTGCGCCAGCGTCGGCTCGTCGAGCACCAGGGGCCGCCCCGCCGCGGCCGCGACGGCGGCGACGGTGCGGTCGTCGTGGGTCGGCCCGAGGCCGCCGGACGTGACGACGAGGTCGACGCCGAGCGCGAGCAGCCCCTCGAGGGCGTCGCGGATCGCGTCCTCGTGGTCGTCGACGGCCACCACGCGGTCGAGCGTCACGCCGTGGCGCTCGAGCTCCCGCGCCAGGTAGCCGGAGTTCCGGTCCTGGATGCGCCCGATCAGGATCTCCGTGCCCGTCACGAGCACGGCCGCCCGCCTCGTCACGTGTCGATCGCGCTGACCGTGCCGTCGGGGTCGATCCGGATGAGGAGCGCCGTCCCGGTCGACGTGCACCTTGCCGTTGACCACGAGCTCCAGGTTCCCGGCCTTGCCGATCTCGACGACGAAGCCCTTCCGCGACGTGAAGCGCTTCGACTTGCCCTCGTTGGAGGCGAGCGGGTCGAGGGTGTCGGCGAACAGCGGCTCGCCCTCGGCGTTCGCGCTCGTGCCCTCGTGGAGCACGACCCAGCACGGGCCGTCGGTGGCGCGCAGGATCAGCTTCACCGGCTTGAGCGGCTTGGCGGCGCCCGTGCCGGTCTGCTCCTCCTGCTGCGCCCGCTTGCGCTCCGCCTCGTCCGCGCGCTGCACCTGGAGGGTCTGGTTCATCGGCGGCGGGATCGACTCGGACTCCTCCACGGCTGTCGTGTCGGGCGCCGTGGTCGTCTCCGCCGGGGTCGTCTCCGGCGTCTGCGGCGGGCGCTCGGTGGGATACATGAACGCGACGGCGACCAGCACGGCGACCGCGACGATGCCGGCGAGCGCGATGAGGACGACGTTCGACTCGCGGCGGTGACGGCTCCGGTGCGGCGGCTGCGAGCGCCGTCGCGGGAAGATCAGCTCCTCGTCTCGGAACGGATCCGAGAAGCGCGAGTTGTACTCGTCGACGAAGAGGGTGCCGTCGAGCCCGAGGTACTCGGCGTACGTCCGCAGGAAGCCCTTGATGTACGCAGGCCCCGGGAGGACGTCGAACTGCTCCTCCTCGAGGGCCCGCAGATAGCGTGCGCGGATCTTCGTCTCGGCCTCGGCCTGATCCAGCCCGAGGCGGCGACGTTCGCGTGCTTGACGGAGTGTCGATCCGATCTCGAACAGGGGGGCTCCCAGGCCGGGCGGAAGTCTAGACGGTCGCCCCCCGGGAGTCACCGGTCGGTGACCGTCGTCGGGTCTCCCGTTCGGCCGCAGCGTGCGCGAGACCGCGGCATCTGCGGTCCCGGCGCCGGACCGCCCCAGGTTTCGACCTTCTTCGGACGCCGCTCCGCGCAGCGGGATCGGTGCGTCAGCGCACGACGAGGACGTCGCAGTGGGTGTGGCCGACGACGTGGCTCGTGGTCGACCCGATGATCCGCTGCAGCACGCCGTGCTCGTGCGGGCCGATCGCGACGAGGTCGAAGCCCTCCTTCTTGGCGACGTCGACGATGACCTCCGCGGGCTGCCCGACGGCCTCGAGGGCCTTCGCCTCGATGCCGCGACCCGCGAGCAGCGCGGCCGCCTCGTCGAGCATCTTGCGGTGGTCACCGACGTCGCTCATCGGGTCGATGCCGCCGCCGCGGTTCGCGCCCGAGCGCACCGGCACGACGCTGAGCACGGTGATGTCGTGGTCGCCGAGCAGCGTCGCGACCCGCTCCAGCGCCCGCTTCGCCTGGTCGGAGCCGTCGTAGGCCACCATGATGCGCATGCAGTCCTCCTCGTCGAGCGACGACGCGATGGTACGCGCCTAGGCGCCTCGCGTCGCGGGCTGGGCGATCCGTTCCGCGTCGAGCGCCGCGATGATCGCGTCGGCGCTGCGCTCCACGTCCTCCGGCGTGGTGCGCCAGCCCGAGACGGAGACGCGCATCGCGGCCATGCCGTGCCACACGGTGCCGCCGAGCCAGCACGTGCCGTCCGCCTGCACGCGCGCGATGACGCGGCGCGTCAGGTCGTCGCCCTCCTCCGCCGTCGAGGCCTCGAAGCGCACCAGCGCCTGGTTGAGCACGACGTCGTTGAGGATGCGCACCCCGTCGACCGCGCCGAGGCGGGCCGCGAAGCGCTCGGCGAGCTCGCAGGTGCGCCCGACGAGGTCGACGACGCCCTCCCGCCCGAGCGAGCGCAGCCCCGCCCAGACCGGGAAGCCACGGCCCCGGCGCGAGAGCTCCGGCGTCCACGCCGCCGGGTCGCGGGCGCCCTCGGCGGGTCGGGCGAGGTACGCCGCGGCGACGCCCACCGCCGCCTCCAGCGCCGGGGGGTCGCGCACGATCGCGACGCCGCAGTCGTACGGGACGTTGAGCCACTTGTGGCCGTCGGTGGCCCACGAGTCGGCCCGCTCCGCGCCGGCCGCGAGGTGCGCGAGGGCCGGGACGGCACGGGCCCACAGGCCGAACGCGCCGTCGACGTGCAGCCAGGCGCCGGCCACGCTCGCGGCGTCGGCCAGGGCGTGCAGGTCGTCGATCGCGCCGGTGTTGACGTTGCCCGCCTGCGCGCACGCGATGCACGGGCCGTCGACCGCCGCGATGGCGTCCGCGAAGGCCGGGGCGCGCGACGCGGCCCTGCTGGTCGGTCGGCACGCGGACGAGCTGCCGCTGGCCGATGCCGAGCATGCGCAGGGCGACGAGGACCGACGCGTGCACCTCCTCCCCCACCACGACCGTGACCGGCGGGCAGCCGGCGAGGCCGTCGCGCTCCGGGTCCTGGCCGCGGCGCGCGAGCACGGCGTGGCGGGCGGCCGCGAGGCAGGCGAGGTTGGCCATGGTCGCGCCCGTCACGAAGCCGGTCGCGCTGCCGGCCGGGAGGTCGAGCAGGTCGAGGATCCACTGCCCCGCGACCTCCTCGACCACCGCCGCAGCGGGCGAGGTGGCGTACAGGCCCGCGTTCTGGTCCCACGTCGACGTGAGCCAGTCGGCGGCGAGCGCCGCGGGCAGCGTGCCCCCGATGACGAAGCCGAAGTAGCGCGGGCCCGCACAGGCCGAGAGGCCGGGGTCCGCGCCGGCGGCGAGCGCCTCGACGACGTCGGCCGGGTCCTCGCCGGTCTCCGGCAGCGGGCCGCCGAGCGCGGCGCGCAGGGTCGCGGCGTCCGCGACGGGACCGACGTGCCGCTCCGCGAGGCCGTCGAGGTAGGTGATCGCGAGCCGGTAGGCGCGCTCGAGCTCGTCGTGGGAGGCCATGCCGCCTACCCCTCCTCCGCCTCCTCGATCCACTCGCCGAACGGGTGCGGATCGGAGACCGGCGCGACGCCGAAGCAGACGACCCGGGTCTCCGGCTCGAGCGCGCGGTAGCCGCGGGTCACGGACGGGTCCGGGGCCGCGATCACCTGGCCGGGCTCGGCGATGATCTCCTCGTCGCCGAGCGTGAACGCGAGCCGGCCCGCGACGACGACGTAGATCTCCTGGTGCCCGCTATCGGACTCGTCGTGCGTGATGTCGGCCTCCTCGCCGGGCTCCATCACGACGGCGTTGACGCCGACCGCCTCGATGCCGAGCGCGCCGTTGAGGGGCTGCCAGCGCCCGTACGGCGTCTGCACGATGGGCTGCGAGCGCAGGTCGACGACTGCCATGGAGCCTCCTCGGACCGGGACGAGGAAGCGATTCTAGAGCCGGACAGTGGCTATGGTGCGGCCGTGGATCGGATCGCCGTCGTCACGGGCGCGAACCGCGGCATCGGCCTGGAGGTGGCCGGCGAGCTGGCGCGGCGCGGGTACGCCGTGCTGCTGACGGCGCGTGACGCCGCGGCGGGCGAGCGGGCCGCCGGGCGGCTGCGCGAGCGAGGGCCTCGACGTCCGTGCGCGCGTGCTCGACGTGGCCGACCAGGACAGCGTCGAGGCGTTCGCGCGCGGCGTCGCGGACGATCCCGGGCGGCTCGACGTGCTCGTCAACAACGCCGGCATCTACCCCGCCGGCGCTGCGGTCACGACGACGCGCGACGAGGCGCGGGCGGCGCTCGAGGTCAACGCGCTCGGGCCCTGGGCGCTCACGGTCGCACTGGCCCCGCTCCTGCGCCGGAGCCCGGCCGGCCGCGTGGTCAACGTCTCCAGCGAGGCGGGCTCGCTGGCGTCGATGACCGACGGCCACGCGCCGTACGCCGTCTCCAAGGCGGCGCTGAACGCTGCGACCCGCCTGCTGGCGGACGGCCTGCGGCGCGATGGCGTGCTGGTGAACGCGGTCTGCCCCGGCTGGGTGCGGACGGACATGGGCGGCAGCGCGGCGACGCGCAGCGTGGCGGAGGGCGCGGCGAGCGTCCTCTGGGCGGCGCTGCTGCCGGACGACGGCCCGACGGGCGGCTTCTTCCGCGACGGCCGGCCGGTGCCCTGGTAGGCGCTCAGAGGCTGCGCACGAGCCGGCCGACGTCCTCGTCGACCGCGTAGCCGAGCGCGACCCAGAAGGCGCGGGCGCGCTCGTCCTCGAACGCGACCAGCGCCGTGACCCGCGGGGCGCCGCACGCGCGCAGGTGCGCCTCGCCGGCCTCGACGAGCGCCCTCCCGATGCCGCGCCGGCGCCGCTCGGGCCGTACCGCCAGCCGGTACATGCCTCCGCGCCAGCCGTCCCAGGCGGCGATGAGGGCGCCGACGACCTCGCCCTCCTGCTCCGCCACCAGCAGCGAGCCGGGCGCGTGGGCGATGAGGCGCCGCACGGCCTCCGCGGAGTCCGGGGTCACCGCGTGCTCGCTGCGCGCGGACGACCAGAGCGCGCGGACGGCATCGACATCGCCGGGCCCGGCGGCGCGGACGTGCATGGAGGTCGCCTCCACGGCCCGACCATAGCGGGCCGTCACGGACGCGCCGCCCGTCCCGTCACCGGCTGGAGTCCGCCGAGATCCGACGACCGCGTGCGGCGCAGGCCCTGACGCGGCGCCACCGGCCGCTGCACCACGTGCTGATCCCGCTCGCCCACCGGCTGATGCGCGTCCACACGCTCCACTACGAGGTCGTGCTGGACGGTGGGCCGGATCCCGCTGCGGATGTCTCGCGCGCGGTCGGCGCGGGTACGGGCCGGACAACAGCAACCGACCGGAGGTCGACACGCATGGCCACGGCCACCTGGAAGCCCCACACCACGCACGGCGAGCTCTCGAGCGCGAAGCGCGACGACCTGCCCGAGTCCGCCTTCGCGTTCCCCGAGCAGCGCAAGGAGCCGCTCACGGACGCGAGCCACGTGCGCAACGCGCTCGCCCGCTTCGACCAGGTGCAGGACGTCAGCGACGCGGATCGCGACAAGGCCTGGGCGAACATCCTGAAGGCGGCCAAGCACTACGACGTCGAGGTCGACGAGTCGAGCTGGCGCGACCTCGGCAAGCAGCCGCACACGAAGAACCCGTCGAAGTAGGGCTCGTCCGGAGGCCGCGTAGGGCGGCGCACGTCCGGCGGCGATCGACGTCTTTGGGAGACCTCTGCGCGGGTTGGCGTCAGGTTGTCGATCGCCGCCGGGTGCGGTCGGCAGGTCGGATGGTTCGGTTAGCGCCGGTGGCGCACTTCCGACGGCGATCGACGTCGTTGGGAGACCTCTGCGCGGGTTGGCGTCAGGTGTCGATCGCCGCCGGGTGCGGCCGGCACGCCGGATGATTCGGCAGCGCGACGCGGCGCGCCAATGCGGGCGACGAGCGGTCTCCCGGGGCCGGTGAGCGGTACGGGCGGTCAGCCGATCCGCTCCGCGAGCTCGACGATGATCCCCTGCGGGCCGCGGACGTAGCAGAGCCGGTAGATGTCCCTGTAGTTCTCCAGCTCGCCGACGAGCTCGGCGCCGTGGGCCCGCAGGCCGGCCACGACGGCGTCGAGGTCCTCGACGCGGAAGGCGATGTGGCGGAGGCCCGGCGCGTTCGCCGGCGCGTGCCCGTTCTCGCCCTGGTGCGGCGGCGCGTTGAACTTCACCAGCTCGAGCCGTCCGTGCCGTCCGGCGTCTCCATCATCGCGGTGTCCACCCGGACGCCCTCGAGCCCCACGACGCGGTCCACCCAGTCGCCTTCGACGGGCATCTCGCCCGAGAAGCGGTTCATGGACTGGAGACGTCCGAGGTTCCAGATGGACGCACATCCGCCTCTGCGGCAGGCAGGTTCACGATCGCTACGCCCGCGATCACGACCAGGAGGCCGAGGGTCCCGACCGCACTGGGGAGGTTGCCGCGCACGGCCTCGACGCCGACGGCCACCGCCGGCACGAGGAACGTCCAGGCGTAGACGCGGCTGGATGGCCACTGGCCCAGTGCGGCGTTGAAGCCGACGTAGACGAGCACCTGTCCGCCGACCACGAGGAACGCGAGCGACGCCCACAGCGAGGCGGAGTCCCAGTGCGTCTCGCCGCTGTCGAACAGGAGCAGCGGCAGCAGCACGACGCCGCCGCAGAGGAACTGCGCCGCGGTGGCGCCGGGCACGTCGAGGGTCGGGTCGCGGAGCAGCAGGGCGCGGAACGTCAGCCCAGAGGCGGCCCACGCCACGGCACCGATCAGGGCGAGCGCGAAGCCGATCGCGAGGTCGGTGCCCTCGGCGACGTCGCCCGGATCGCTGAGCACGACGAGCAGCACGCCGGCGAAGCCCACGATCAGCCCGACAGCGCGCAGGGGGCTGATGCGCTCGTCGAGGAACAGGCGTCCGAAGACGGCGACGAAGAAGGGCGACGAGTTCAGCAGCACGGCGGCGACCGCCGCGCCGGCGCGGCTCGTCCCCTCGCTGATGGCCACCAGGGTGATGGCGGTGTTGCCCGTGCCGACGATGAGCGCCCAGGCCCAGCCGCTGCGCGTCCTCGGCAGCCGCGACCCGATGAGCGGAAGCACGGCCGCCAGCAGGAGTCCGCCGGCGATCGCGCGCACGACGGCGACGACCGTCGGCGTGGTGTCGTCCAGCGCCGCGCTGGTGGCTGGGTACGCGGCGCCGGCGAGGATCACGACGACGGTCATCACGATCCAGACCGGGAGGCCGTGGATCGTGGCCTGCCGCGCGGCGCCGCGCTGCGTCAACCCCACCGCGGCACGGTACCGCGACGCTCGACGATCCGCGGGTGCGTCGCGCCGCTCCGATCCATCAAGACCATCACATATGTCATTCAGTGCATGAAAGCGACGCACGTAGAGCCGCCCTCGCCGGCCTTCGGCGTGCCGTGAGCGCTGCGGTTGCCGATACGATCCAGGCGTGGCCGACGGAACCAGCCGGGCGACGCGCGCACGGCCTCGACGCTCGGCGCTCGAGCGCTGCGAGACGCCGCTGATGGCGCCCGCGCTGACCAAGCCGCAGGCCAGTGCGGTGGCCTCGCTCTTCCGTGCGCTGGCCGATCCTGTCCGGGTGCAGATCTTGCACCGGCTGGTCTCCGCGTCGCCCAACGGCGTGTGCGTGTGCGACCTGCAGGCACCCCTGCGACTCACGCAGCCGCGTGTCAGCTACCACCTCCGGGTGCTGCGCGACGCGGGGCTGGTGGATCGCCAGCGCCATGGCACGTTCGCGTACTACTCGGTCCAGCCGGACGCACTCGAACGCGTCGCGGCGGTTCTGGTCGGGCAGGCGCCCGAGCTCCTCGCAGCGGCCGGTCAACCGGAGGCCGACGAGGTGACGTGCTCGCGCTGCGCCTCCGTCATCTGAGCGTCCGCACGTCCTAGCGCGCGGTCGTGAGCCTGCCGCGGCTCGGCGCGCGTTGCGTGCTGCGCGGCAGCAGCAGCGAGATCGCAGCGGCGCCGAGCACGAAGGCGGTCGACGCCCAGAGACACGCCTCGAGCCCCTGCCACTGGTAGAGCAAGCCCGACAGGATCGTGCCGGCGAGGCGGCCGCCGGCGTTGGCCATGTAGTAGAAGCCGACGTTCATCGCGACGCTTGTCGCCGTCGGCGTAGGCCAGGATCAGGTACGAGTGCACGGCCGAGTTCATCGCGAAGACGACGCCGAACGCGATCAGGCCGAGGACCACCACCAGCGTCGGGTCGACGTCGGCCTGCAGCGCGATGGCGATCGCCGCCGGGAACGCCGCGAGGAGCGAAGGCCAGCCGGGCGGCCGTGCGGCCGTCGGGGCCGCCGCGGCCGTCGCCGCGGCCGCCCGACGAAGCGCGGCGCCGAGGCCTGCACGACGCCGTAGCCGATGACCCAGACGGCGAGGAACGCGCCGGCCTGCCAGAAGCTCCAGCCGAGCTCGCTGCGAGGAAGACCGGCAGGCCGACCACGAACCAGACGTCGCGCGAGGCGAACAGGAAGAAGCGCGCGGCCGCGAGCAGGTTGACGGCGCGGCTCTGCGAGAACATCTGCCCGAACTTCGCCTTGCGATTCGGCCGTGCCGAGGCCGCCGCGCATCAGCGTCAGCACGGCGACCAGACCGGCCAGCGACGAGCGCCATCAGCACCATCAGCGCGGGCTGGAAGCCGATCGCGCGTCAGCAGCAGGCCGCCGAGGAAGAAGCCGACGCCCTTGAGCGCGTTCTTCGAGCCGGTGAGGATGGCGACCCAGCGGTAGAGCGAGTCGGGCGCGTCCGGCGGCACGACGAGCTTGACCGCGCTCTTGGAGCTCATCTTGGTGAGGTCCTTGGCGATCCCCGAGAGCGCCTGCGCGGCCATCACTACCGGCACCACGAGCCACGGCGTCGGGCGCGAAGGCGAGCATCCCGAGCGCGACGAGCTGCGACGCTCAGGCCCATGAGCAGCGTCGCCTTGAGCCCGAAGCGCGCGCCGAGCCAGCCGCCGACGAGGTTCGTGACGATCGCCGAAGAACTCGTAGAACAGGAAGAGCGACGCGACCTCGAACGCGCTGTAGCCGAGGTCGTAGAAGTAGAAGAGCACGAGCACCCGCGTCGCGCCGTCGGCGACCGTGTCCGCCCAGTACGCGGCGGTGACGAGCGCGTAGTTGCGCAGGTCGCCCGGCGGCTCGACGGCGTGCTCGAGTCCACGGCGCCCGGCCTAGCGCTCGACGCGCGCCGGCAGCGTCGCGCCGACGGCGCGGCCAGCTCGACCAGGCGGTTCGCGTAGCCCCACTCGTTGTCGTACCAGGCCAGCACCTTCACCTGCGTGCCGTCGATGACCATGGTCGAGAGCGCGTCGACGATCGCCGGAGCGCGGGTCGTCCCTGAAGTCGACCGAGACCAGCGGCCGCTCCTCGTAGCCGAGGATGCCCTCGAGCGGGCCCTCGGCCGCGGCGCGCAGGAGCTCGTTGACCTCGTCGACGGTCGTCGGGCGCTCGACCTCGAAGACGCAGTCGGTGAGCGACGCGTTGAGCAGCGGCACGCGGACCGCGATGCCCGTTCAGCCGCCCCTCGAGCTCCGGGAAGATGAGCCCGATCGCGGTTGCCGATCCGGTCGTCGTCGGGATCAGCGACATCGACGCCGCGCGCGCCCGACGCAGGTCCTTGTGCGGCGCGTCGACCACGGTCTGCGTGTTGGTCATGTCGTGCAGCGTCGTGATCAGCCCGTGGCGGATGCCGATGCCCTCGTGCAGCACCTTGACCACCGGCGCCAGGCAGTTCGTGGTGCAGGAGGCGCACGTCAGGATGTCGTCGCGCTCCGGGTCGTAGCGGTCGTCGTTGACGCCGATGACGACGTTGAGCGCCCGTCCTTGACCGGCGCCGCGACGATGACCTTGCGCACGCCCTGCTCGAAGTACGGCGCGAGCGAC
The DNA here is from genome assembly GCA_963767885.1 of uncultured Actinomycetota bacterium. Classification (GTDB taxonomy): domain Bacteria; phylum Actinomycetota; class Thermoleophilia; order Gaiellales; family F1-60-MAGs149; genus CAVYFW01. Next base: position 521,455 of record CAVYFW010000005.1, on the reverse strand, counting down.
GCGCGCGTGCGGAACGCGCCGGAGCACTCGAGCACGACCTCGACCCCGAGCTCGCCCCACGGCACCGTCGCCGGGCTCGGCGGCGCCCGTGTAGCCGATGCGCGCGCCCGTCGATGTCGATGACGTCCTCGTCGACTGGACGTCGTGCGGCCAGCGCCCGTGGACCGAGTCGAAGGTCAGCAGGTGCGCAGCGGTTGCCGCGTCGCCGTGCGAGCTCGTTGACGTGCACGAACTCGATGTCGTCGCGCTCCCAGCCAGCGCGGAGCGCCAGACGGCCCATGCGGCCGAAGCCGTTGATCCCCAGCCGCGTCGGCTGCGGCCGACCACCGTTCGTGCTCGCCTGCACGGCGAGAGCATAAAGATCCGTTGATATTCGTGGGGTGAACCACCGGTGAAGCGACGAGCGCTCGTCGAACCCGCGGACCGCGCCGACCCGCCCCAGGTGCCGTCCCGAGGGGGTCAGGATCGATCGAGTATCGTGAATGCATGACCGTGCAGCTGGAGCTCGCGCCGAAGAGGAAGCGCGCCAAGGGCGAGCGATGCTGCGAGCCCGTCGCCGAGCCGTCGACGAACGTCGAGCAGGCTACCCGCATCGCGATGATCGCCAAGGCGCTGGGCGATCCGGTGCGCCTGCAGCTCGTCGACGTGCTGCGGACGAACGCCGGTCAGGTCTGCGTCTGCGAGCTCGTGCCGCTCTTCGACCTCTCGCAGCCGACGATCTCCCACCACCTGAAGGTGCTCCGCGAGGCCGGCATCGTCGGCTCGGAGCGCCGCGGACTGTGGGCGTACTACTACGTCATGCCGGATGCCATGGCCCCGCTCGCGGCCTGGCTCGGCGACGGCTAGCGCGGCTGAAGGCGCCGGGCGAGCCGGTCTATGACGTCCTCCAGGTGCGAAGGATCTTCGCGGCAGCATCGAGGTCGTTCACGATCTCGCCGCCGGAGGCGAGGATGCAGCCCTCGACGAAGAGATTGATCCCGTTGCTCTCGCCGCGCGAGCCGCGCAGGTCCGTGTGCAGCCCGACGATCCCGTGCTTCGACGGGTCCGACTGCATCAGCGCGTAGAAGATCCCGATCTCGCAGGCCGTGCCGTCGTCGACGACCGGGCCGTCGAGCAGCGCGAGCACCGCGTCGGCGGGTGCGAGCCCGTCCCAGTCCTTGGCGAAGATGACGTCCGGCTTCGTGTCGAGCTCGGCGAGCTCGTGCTCGTGCGGGACGAAGACGTCGAAGCCCTCGTCGCGCAGCCTACCGGCGCACTCGTCGATGTAGCCGCGCTCGTACGGCGTGAAGAGCGGTCCCGCGAAGTAGATCTTCATGGGGAGAACCTAACCAGCCGCCGCGCCGTCGCCAGGCCGCCCGATTCGGCCTGGCTATGAGGGGTGAGCGATGGGACTCGAACCCACGACCGCCGGGACCACAACCCGGAGCTACCACCAGCTGAGCTACGCCCACCATGTACCGGCCGGTCGGCCGGAGGCTGGGTCATTATACGCGGCGTGGCGACGGTCCTGATCGTGGAAGACGACGACGTGCTCGCCCGCGTGATGCGGCAGCACCTGTCCGCCGCGGGCTACGACGTCGAATGGGCGTCCGACGGCGACCGCGCCCTGCGCAAGCTGCGCTACGAGCATCCCGACGTCTGCGTGCTCGATCTGATGCTGCCGGAGGTCGACGGCTGGTCGCTGATCGAGCAGCTGCGCGCGGAGGGCGACACCACGCCCATCGTGGCCATCTCGGCGCGCGGCTCCGAGCACGACAAGGTGCACACGCTCGGCATCGGGGCCGACGACTACCTCGTCAAGCCCGCCTCCATGAAGGAGCTCGTGGCCCGCGTCGGCGCCGCCGTCCGCCGCGCCCAGATCCGCCCCGCCGCCACCGGGGACGACCCCATCGAGGTGCCCGGCCTCACGATCGACCCGCGCACCCACCGCGTCTTCCTCGCCGACGGCAGCGACGCCGGGCTGACCGCCAAGGAGTTCCGGCTGCTCTGGACGCTCGCGCTATCGGCCGGCCGCGTGATGACGCGCGACGAGCTGCAGCAGCGCGTCTGGGGCGTCCCCTACCGCCCGCGCGACCGCTCCGTCGACGTCTGCGTGCGCAAGATCCGCGAGAAGATCGACGAGAAGAGCGCCGACCAGGTCTACCTGCACACGCACTACGGCATCGGCTACCGCTTCGAGCCCCTGCCGGCCGACGCCGAGGTCTGAGCCGGCGCCGCCGCCGACTCGGCGGGCGACGCCTGCGGGAGCACGAGGCGCACCAGCGTCCCTCGCCGCGGGCTCGATTCGACCGCCACCTCGCCCTCGTGGGCCTCCACGATGTGCTTGACGATCGCCAGCCCCAGCCCGGAGCCCGGGCCCGAGCGGGACGCCTCGCCGCGGTAGAAGCGCTCGAAGACGTGCGGCAGGTGCTCCGGCGGGATGCCGACGCCGTTGTCCGCGACGACGATCTCGACCTTCCCGGCGACCTCCTGCACGGTCACCGTCACCGAGGCGTCCGCGCCCGCGTGCCGCAGCGCGTTGTCGACGAGGTTGCCGATCACCACCTCGAGCAGCCGCGGCGCCACCTGCACCGACGCCGCCGACGCCGCCTGGACGTCCAGGTCGCGCCCCCGCATCGTCCGGCGCAGGCGGCGATCCGCCACCACGTCCTGCGGCGATGCGCGCGGCGTTCGACACGCCCTCGGCCAGCGCCGCCTTGCCGCGGTCGAGCGAGGCCAGCAGCAGCATCTCGTCGACCAGGCGGCGCATGTTGTCGATCTCGACCTCGGTCTGCGCGACCAGCGCCTCGCGCTCCGCGTCCGACTGCGGCAGCGCCATCGTCTCCGTCAGCCCGAGGATGCGCGCGAGCGGCGTGCGCAGCTCGTGCGAGACCGCCGCCGAGAACAGGCGACGCGCCTCGCGGAAGTCGACCGACCCGGTCACGTCGACCAGCACCGCCACGACGTTGCGGCCGCTGCCGTTGGGGTGCGCCCGGATGTGGGCCTCGAACGTGCGCCGGTCGGGCTTGCCGAGGAGCAGCTCGTGGTCGAGCGCCTGCCCGGTCGTCGCGACCTCGCGCACGGCGTCGGCGAGCCGCGGCCCGATGTCGCTGGCGGCCGTGCCGGGGGCGACGCCCGCGAACGCCTCGCGTGCCGCCCGGTTGGCGCGCACGACCACGCCGCGCGCGTCCAGCACCAGGATCGGCACCGGCGACGCCTCGAGGATCGCCTCGCGCGAGGAGATCGTGCCGTCGAGCTCGTCGCGCGGCACCAGCCGGCGCAGCTCGCGCGCGATGGCCGCCGACACGTCGCCCTCCGCCGCGCCGAGCAGGGCGAGCGACTCCTCGCGGTCGCGCCGCAGCCGCGCGTAGGCGACGCCGAGCGCGACGCAGGCGGCCGCCAGGACGACGGCGAGGACGATCAGGACCGCGGTCACGAGCCTGAGGATACGGCGGCGGGCGGCCGGTTCGCGGCTCCAGGACGGCAGTCGCGACGTGGCTCACCGCTTCTTCACCACGGCTTGACCACGCGGTGCCCCACGCCCTCACCATCCGTTCGTACGGTGCGTACGTGCCCGCCGTGCTCCTGATCGAGGACGACGCGGTGATCGCCCGCGTCATGTCGACGCACCTCCGCCACGCCGGCTTCGACGTCGAATGGGCAGAGGACGGGCAGCGGGGTCTGCGCAAGCTGCGCTACGAGCGCCCCGACATCGCCGTCGTGGACCTCATGCTCCCCGGCCTCGACGGCTGGGCGGTGACCGAGGCCATCCGCCGCGAGCGCATCCCCGTGCCGATCATCGTCGTCTCGGCGCGCGGCTCCGAGCACGACAAGGTGCACACGCTCGGGATCGGCGCCGACGACTACCTCGCGAAGCCCTTCGGCATGCGCGAGCTCGTCGCGCGCGTGCAGGCCCTGCTGCGCCGCAGCCGGACCGATCCCGTCGAGCCGCGCTCCGCGCCCATCCGCACGGAGGGCCTGCGCATCGACCCCGACCTGCGCCGCGCCTTCCTCGCCGTCGAGCCCGAGCAGGACGAGGAGCAGTGGCCCGACGCCGGCCTCACGCCGACGGAGTTCCGCCTGCTGCTGACCCTCGCCCGCCAGGAGGGCCGCGCGATGACCCGGGACGAGCTGCAGCAGCGCGTCTGGGGCATGCCGTACCGCCACCGCGACCGCACCGTCGACGTCTGCGTCCGCAAGGTGCGCGAGAAGCTCGACCGCAGGAGCGCGTCGTACGCGTACCTGCACACGCACTACGGCGTCGGGTACCGCTTCGCCGCGGAGCCCAAGGGCGACGCCGAGGACGAGCCCGCCGCGTAGGCGGCGCGGCGAGCGGCGCTACGGGGTGTCGATCTGCCGGCGCTCGCCGGTCAGGCGGTAGACCGTGCGCTCGCCGACGTTGGCGGCGTGGTCGACGATCCGCTCGAACCAGCGGGCGGCGATGAGCATGCGCATGCACCAGGGCCGCAGCTCGCTGTCGGCCGAGGTCGCGATCACGGTATCGAGCAGCTGCGCGCCCTCGTCGTCGAACGTGTCCTGGCGGCGCGCCAGCCCCTCGGCGCGGATCGTGTCGTTGGCCTGGAAGACGTCGACGGCCTCCGCGACGAGCTGCTCCGCGGTGGCGCCCATGCGCTGCAGGTGCGCCGACGACGTCGGCCTCGCCCTCGAGACCGGGGAGCGGCGAGGCGAGGTCGGCGACGCGGCGCGCGTTGCGGCCGATGCGCTCGAAGGCCCGCATGACCGCGAGCGCCCCGAGGACGCGTCGCAGGTCGATCGCCACGGGCGCCTGGCGCGCGAGCAGCACCTCGATCTCACGCTCCACCGCGGCGTAGCGGGCGCGCACCACGGCGTCGAGCGCCACGACCAGCTCGTGATCCTCGGGCGTGTACTCCTCCAGCAGGGCACGCGCGGCGTGCACGGCCCGCTGGGCGTCGCGCCCGCCGACCACGACCTCGGCGTCGAGGCGCTCCAGGTCGATCCGAAACTCCTCGCGCAACATCAACCGAAGCGGCCGGTGATGTAATCCTCGGTGCGCTGGTCGCTGGGCTTCGTGAAGAGCGTCTCCGTGCGGTCGAACTCCACGAGGATGCCCGAGCGACGCCCCTCGTCGCCGACCTCGACACTGAAGAACGCCGTGTAGTCGGCGACGCGTGCCGCCTGCTGCATGTTGTGCGTGACGACGACGACGGTGTAGCGCTCCTTGAGCTCCTTCATGAGCTCCTCGATGCGCGCCGTCGCGATGGGGTCGAGCGCCGACGCACGGCTCGTCCATCAGCAGCACCTCCGGCTCCACGGCGAGCGCGCGCGCGATGCACAGGCGCTGCTGCTGGCCGCCCGAGAGGCCGTAGGCGCTGTCCTTCAAGCGATCCTTCACCTCGTCCCAGAGCGCCGACGCCTCGAGCGCGCGCTGGACCCGCTCCTTCAGGTTGTCCTTCAGCCCGAGCAGCCGCGGCCCGAACGCGACGTTGTCGTAGATCGACTTCGGGAACGGGTTCGGCTTCTGGAACACCATGCCGATGCGGCGTGCGCACGTCGACCGGGTCGATCCCCGGGCCGTAGAGGTCGACGCCGTGGTACAGGACCTTGCCCTCGACGCGCGCCGACGGGATCAGGTCGTTGAGCCGGTTGAAGCAGCGGATGAAGGTGCTCTTCCCGCAGCCCGACGGACCGATGAAGGCGGTCACGTGGTTCTTCAGGATGCTCATGTTCACGGGGTTCAAGGCCCGGTGCGAGCCGTACAGCACCGACAGCCCCTCGACGTCGAACACCGTCTCCTGGGGCCGCGCGTCGACGGCCTCGTCACGCTGTGCGAGCTCGATCTGCACGCCGCGGGTGGCGACGCCGCTCTGCTCGGTCATCGATTGGGCTCCTGACGGCGGGTACGCGAGGGAATCATCGCTGATCCGAGAGGCTCGGGCCACGGGTCGCCACGATGCGCGCGGCGATGGTCAGCAACAGGCAGATCGTGATCAGGACCAGCGCGCCGGCCCACGCCCGGTCGCGCGCCGGAGCATAGGCCGATCCGGCGTCGCGGAAGATCAGCAGCGGCAGCGCCGAGTCTGCGCTCGTGAAGTCGCCCCACCCGGTCACGAACCTGTTGCCGAACGACGTGAAGAGCAGCGGTGCGGTCTCGCCCGCCGCGCGCGCGACGGCCAGCATGGAGATCGTGGTGAGGCCGGAGGCCGACGCGGGCAGCACCACGTTCACCACCGTGCGCCAGCGGGGCACCCCGAGCGCGAGCGACGCCTCGCGCAGGTCGCGCGGGACGAGCCGCAGCACCTCCTCGGCGCCGCGCGTCACGATCGGCACCATCAGCAGCGACAGCGCCAGCGCGCCCTTCCACGCCGCGTAGCCCCGTCCCTCGACCACGAGGGAGAAGACGAAGATGCCGATGAAGATCGAGGGGACGCCGGTCATCAGGTCGGCGACGAAGCGGACGATCGGCGCGAGCTTGGAGCCGCGTCCGTACTCGTTGAGGTAGACGGCCGCACCGATCCCCACCGGGATCGCGATGAGGGAGCTCAGCAGGATCAGCTTGAGCGTCCCGCGGATGCCGTTGAGGTAGCCGCCGCCGGTCTCGGAGGCGTCGAACGGCGGCGCCTGGGTGATGAAGTCGAGGTTGAGCGCGCTGAGGCCCCGCAGCAGCACGTAGGTGAGGATGATCAGCAGCGGCACGACCGCCATGAGCAGCGCGACGATCATCCAGATCGTGGCGATCCGGTTGGCGAGGCGCCGGCGGCGCGGAGACCGCTCGGCGATGGTGGTGAGCCCGCGGGGCGTCGTCTCGGCCGCGCTCATGCGTGCTGCCTCTCCGCTCGGCGCACCAGGGTCTGGGCGACGATGTTGACCACGATCGTGATCAGGAACAGCAGCACGCCGATGGAGATCAGCGCCTGCGTCTTGTCGCCCGAGGCCTCGGCGAACTGCTGGGCGATCACGCCCGCCATGGAGTTGCCCGTGTCGAACAGCGAGTGGGGCAGCGTCGGCGCCGAGCCGATCACCAGCAGCACCGCGATCGTCTCGCCCATCGCGCGGCCGAGCCCGAGCACGACGGCGCCGATGATGCCCGTCTTCGCGTAGGGCAGGACGGCGTAGCGGATCGTCTCCCAGCGCGTCGCGCCGAGCCCCGCGGCGGCTTCACGCTGGCCGCCGGGCACGAGCGAGATCGCCTCGCGCGAGATCGCCGTGATGATCGGGACGACCATGAGGGCGAGGACGAGGCCGGCGACGAGCACGGACCGGCCGGTGCCGACCGGCCCGCCGAGGAACGGCACCCAGCCGACCGTGTCGATCACCGTCGGCCAGATGTTGTCGCGCAGGAACGGCACCAGGACGTAGATGGCCCAGAGGCCGTAGACGACGCTGGGCACCGAGGCCAGCAGCTCGACGACGTAGATGAGCGGCTTGCGGATGCGGGTCGGCGCGACCTCGTTGAGGTAGACCGCGATGGAGACGCCGACCGGCACCGCGAAGAGCAGGGCGATGAACGACGTCAGCAGGGTGCCGACGACGAACGGCAGGGCGCCGAAGATGTCCTTCGACGGCGCCCAGCGCGTGCCCGTGGCGAAGTCGAAGGCGTTGGAGCGGAGGAACGGCCACGCGTCGGTCGTCGTGGCGAGGATGATCAGGCCGAGCGCGACGAGCACGAGCAGCGCGGCCCCGAGGACGATCCCCCGGAAGATGGGGTCGGCGAGCCGCGCGCGGTGCGCGCGGCTCGCCAGGGGACTGCGTTGGATTGGGGCGCCGGCCTGTGCCACCGCTCTGGCCCGCTAGGAGACGGCCATGGAGTCGACGGCGGCCGTGGCGGCCGCGAGCAGGTCGGCCGGCAGCGGCGCGTAGTTCAGGTCGGGGGCGCTCTTCTGCCCGTCCCCGAGCGCGTACTTCAGCCAGGCCTGGACGTCCTTCGCCTTCTGCGCGTCCTGGCCGGCGGCCGACGGGTCCTTCCAGACCAGCAGCCACGTCGCCGTGACGATCGGGTAGGCGCCCGAGGTCGCGGAGTCGAGCAGGTCGAAGCGCAGGTCGGCCGGATACTCGACGCCCTCGCCGGCCTTCGTCGTGGAGTCGAGCGTCGGCTCCACGAACTCGCCGGCCTGGTTCTTCAGCTGCGCCACCGGGATGTTGTTCTCGATGGCGTAGGCGAGCTCGTTGTAGCCGATCGCTCCCTCGGTGCCCATCACCTGGGCGGCGACGCCGTCGTTCTTCTCGGCGCCCTCACCCGTCGGCCAGTCCGGCTCCTTGTCCTGGCCGACCTGGTCGGCCCAGTCGCTCGAGGCCTTCGACAGGTAGCCGGTGAACACGTAGCTCGTGCCCGAGCCGTCGGAGCGGTGGACGACCGTGATCGGCGTGTCGGGCAGCTCGACGCCCTCGTTCAGGGCGGCGATCGCGTCGTCGTTCCAGGCGGTGATGTTGCCCAGGTAGATGTTGGCGAGCGTCTCGCCGTCGAGCTTGAGGCCGTCGACGCCGGGCAGGTTGTAGGTCACCGCGACGGAGCCGAGCACGGTCGGGATGTGCAGGACCTCGCCGCCCGCCTCCGTGGCGGCCGCGATCTCGTCGTCGTTCATCGGCGCGTCGGTCGCGCCGAAGTCGACGGTCTTGGCCGTGAACTGCTCGATGCCGGCGCCCGAGCCGACGCCCTGGTAGTTGACGGGGAAGCCGCCCGAGGCCGCGAAGTCGCCGGCCCACTTCGAGTAGATGGGCTCGGGGAACGTCGCGCCGGCGCCGGTGATGCCGGCGCCGCCGGAGCTGGCCGCCGACGACTCGCCGGTGGCCTCGGACGCGGCCGACGCGACATCGCTCGACGCCTCGGCGGCGACGCTGTCGACCGCCGACGAGACGTCGGCCGCCGCGGACTCGGCGCTGGACGACGAATCGTCGTCGTCACCGCCGCAGGCGGCCGCGGTCATGGCCAGCGCGGCAGCCGCCAGCAGCAGAGCGATCCGTCGCGCGGTGATCCGCTTGAACATACGGGTCCCCTCCATGGAAGTATTCAGTCAGGTGCCCACGCCCTGGTCGCAGGCGGGCGCCATCCTCGCGGTCCCCGTGGAGCGCCGTCGGGTCGTGCCGCGGTTAGCGGCTGGTAAAGAAGTGGATAGAGGACGTCGGCCGGGTCGCGAGACGTGCTCCGGCTCGCGTCTACACTGGCGTTCGTGCGGCTCTACATCGTCCGTCACGCCACCGCCGAGTCCCGCGAGACGCCGGACCTCGACGACGCGGACCGGCGGCTGATCGAGCAGGGCCGTACCGAGAGCAGGCTGGCCGCGCAGGCCATGGCCCGCATGGAGGCGCGGCCGGCGCGCGTGGTGACGTCGCCGCTGCGGCGCGCGGTCGAGACGGCGCGCCCGATCGCCGCCATGCTCGGACGTCCCGCTGGAGCAGGACCGGCTGCTGCGGCCCGGGTTCGACGAGGCCGCGTTCGCCGCGGTGATCGACCGGCACGGCAACGACGATCTGGCGCTGGTCGGGCACGAGCCCGATCTCTCGGACCTGGTCGGCTACCTCACGGGGCGCACGTGGCTCTGCCCAAGGGCGCGATCGCGCGCATCGACGTCACGACGCTGCGCCCGGGGGTCAGCGAGCTGCGCTGGCTGCTGCGGCCGAAGCAGGTACGGCTGATCGCGACGACACGGGTAACGGCCTGATGGCGACCTCGCGCACCCGCATGCGGCGCGAGCAGCCCCAGATCGACGTCGAGGAGCCCGAGCTCTTCAGCAACCGCGAGCTCAGCTGGCTGGACTTCAACGAGCGCGTGCTGGAGCTGGCCGGGGACGCCGAGGTGCCCCTGCTCGAGCGGCTGAAGTTCTGCGCGATCTTCGCCAACAACCTCGACGAGTTCTTCATGGTGCGGGTCGCCGGGCTGCTGGACCACGCCGAGAACGGGACCATCCCGTCCGACGGCCGGCCCGCCGAGCGGGACGCTCACCGCCATCTCGGAGCGCGTGCGCGCGATGGAGGCCGACCTCGAGCGCATCCTGCACGGCGAGCTCTTCCCCGCGCTGGCGGCGGCGGGCATCCGCATCGTGCCGCTGAACGAGCTGCACGCCGTCCGAGCGCGAGAGCCTCTCGACGACCTTCTCGTCGCAGATCTTCCCGGTGCTGACGCCGCTCGCCGTCGGCCCCGGGCGGCCGTTCCCGTACATCTCCAACCTGTCGCTCTCGATCGGCGTCGTCGTCGCGGATCCGCAGACGGGCGAGCGCCGCTTCGCGCGCGTCAAGGTGCCGGAGGTCCTGCCGCGCTTCCTGCCGCTGGTGCGCGGCGAGCGCTACGTCGCGCTCGAGGACGTCATCGCGGACAACCTCGGCAGCCTGTTCCCGGGCATGGAGATCGTCGAGTCGGCGACGTTCCGGGTCACGCGTGACGCGGACTTCGAGATCGCGGAGGGGGACGACGACCTGCTGGAGGCCGTCGAGCGCGAGCTGAACCGGCGGCGCTTCGGCGACGTCGTGCGCGTCGAGGTCGAGGACGGCATGTCCTACGAGATGCGCGACATCCTCGTGACGGCCCTCGAGGTGCAGCACGAGCAGGTCTACCCCGGCCGCAAGCCGCTCGACCTCGCCGACCTCTTCCCGCTCGCCTCGCTCGACCGCCCCGAGCTGCGCTTCCCCCCGTGGACGCCCCAGACGCCCGCGCGCCTCGCACCGGAGGACCCCGACGAGCCGGTCGACGTCTTCGCCGCCATCCGCGAGGCCGACGTGCTCGTGCACCACCCCTACCACGCGTTCTCCACCTCGGTCGAGCGCTTCATCGAGCAGGCCGTCGACGACCCCGACGTCCTCGCGATCAAGCACACGATCTACCGCACGAGCGGCGACTCGCCGATCGTCCCGGCGCTCATGCGCGCGGCCGAGCAGGGCAAGCAGGCGGTGGTGCTGGTCGAGCTGAAGGCGCGCTTCGACGAGGAGAAGAACATCCGCTGGGCGCGCGCGCTGGAGCGCGCGGGCGTGCACGTCGTGCACGGGCTGGTGGGCGTCAAGACGCACTGCAAGCTCGCGCTGGTGGTGCGCCGCGAGGGGACCGTCACCCGCCGCTACGCGCACATCGGCACCGGCAACTACCACCCGGCGACCGCGCGGCTCTACACCGACCTCGGCCTCTTCACCTGCCGCGAGGACGTCACGGCCGACGTCTCCGACCTCTTCAACCAGCTGACCGGCTTCGCCCGGCCGCAGCGCTACCGGCGGCTCTGGGTCGCCCCCGTCGACCTGCGCGAGCCGGTGCTGGCCGAGATCCGCCGCTGCATCGAGGAGCACGACCCGGAGCACCCGTCGCGGATCGTGATGAAGATGAACTCGCTCGTCGACCGGGCGGTCATCGCGGAGCTCTACCGCGCGTCCCAGGCCGGCGTCGAGGTCGACCTCGTCGTGCGCGGCATCTGCTGCCTGCGCGCGGGCGTGCCGGGCCTCTCGGAGCGCATCCGCGTCGTCTCGGTGCTCGGCCGCTTCCTGGAGCACGAGCGCGTCTTCGTGTTCCGCACGTCGCGCGCGTCGACGACGTACATCGGGTCCGCCGACATGATGCCCCGCAACCTCGACCACCGCATCGAGGTCGTCACGCCGGTCGACGAGCCGGCGCTGCGCGCGGAGATCGACGAGATGCTCGACCTCACGCTGCGCGACACGGCCGGCGCGTGGACGCTGCAGGACACGACGTGGACGCGCCGGCGCCCGGCGGACGGCGAGCCGCCGTTCTCCAGCCAGGCGGCGCTGATGGAGCGCGCGCTCCGGGCCGAGGAGCCCGAGCCGCGCGACGCCCGCCGCGAGGCCGCCGCCCGGCGCGTGGTGCGCCGCCCGACGGCACCCGGCTCGTGACCGACGGCGCCGCCGGGCGACTCGTCGGCGCCATCGACGTCGGCACCAACACCACGCGCGTGCTGCTCGCGCGGGTGGGCGCGGACGGCGCGCTCGAGCGCTTGTGGACCGAGACGGCGATGACGCGTCTCGGAGCCGGCGTCGACGGCGAGGGCCGCATCTCCGAGGCGAAGACGGCGGAGGTCGCGCCAGACGGTCGCGCGCTTCGCCGCCGAGGCCCGCGAGCGCGGCGCGGACGACATCGTCGCGACGGCCACCGCGGCGGCCCGGGAGGCTCCGAACGGCGACGCAGCTGGCGGCCGCCGTGGAGGCGGCGTCGGGCGTGGCGCTGCGCATCATCGACGGCGACGAGGAGGCGCGCCTGACGTTCGCCGGGGCGACGCGCGCGGGCGGCGTCGAGGCCGGCGCCCAGTCGGCCGTGGTCGACATCGGCGGCGGCTCGACCGAGGTCGTGGTGGGCACCGTCGGCGGCGCGCTGGACTACGCGCGCTCGTTCCGGCTCGGCTCGGGCCGGCTGACCCAGGCCCTCGGCGCGTCCGACCCGCCCACGGACGACGACCTGGCCCGCGCCTCGCGCGCCGTGGCGCAGGCGCTTCCCGACGACCTGCCGCACGTGCCGGAGGCCTTCGCCGTCGGCGGCACCGCCACGTCGCTGGCACGGCTCGCCGGCAGCCTGCACGACGACGCGCTGGCCCGCGCGGTCGGCATCCTGCAAGCGGCGCCGAGCGCCGAGGTGGCGCGGGCCTACGAGCTCGATCCCGAGCGGGCGCGACTGCTCCCCGCCGGCCTCGTTATCCTGCGCGACGTCGCGGCGCGGCTCGGCGCCAGGGTCCAGCCGGGAGCCGGGGGGATTCGCGAGGGTGTGATCCTCGCGCACCTCCGGGACGACCCGGATACGAGGTGGTGATCGCGTGGCGAAGGCGCGTCCGGTCGACGTGCAGGCCGACATGCCGTTCGAGGAGGCGGCCCGCGAGACGATCGCGGTGCGCGCGCCGGAGATGCTCTCGTTCGTCGACGGCACGATCCTCGGCGAGGACATCGAGGAGCTGCACTCGCTGCGCGTCTCCTGCCGCCGGCTGCGGGCCGCGCTCGAGGTCTACGCGCCCTGCTTCAAGCGCAAGCGCCACCGCGAGGTGCTGGACATCGTCAAGGACACGGCGGACGCGGCCAGCGAGGCGCGCGACCTCGACGTGCACATCGACTTCCTGCAGACCTACATGGCGTCGGTGCCCGTCGCCGACCGGCCCGGCGTCCAGAGCCTGATCGACCGCCTGCACGACGAGCGGAAGGCAGCCGACGAGCACCTCGTCCCGGCGCTGCGGCGACTGGAGGACGGAGGACTTCCCCGCGCTCGTCGAGCGCCTGATCGGCCGCGAGCTGCGGGACGAGGCGTGAAGGCCCGCCCCGTCCCGCAGCTCGACGCCAAGGAGTCGCTGCGCACGAACGCGGCGCGCATCATCGCGGTGCGGCTGGACGAGGTCTGCTCGTTCGACCCCGCGATCCGCGACCCGGCCAACGTCGAGCGAGCTGCACGACATGCGCATCGCGGCGAAGCGGCTGCGCTACGTGCTCGAGATCTGCGGCTTCGCGTTCGGCCCGGAGATGCGGCAGGCCGAGCGCGAGGCGAAGTGGCTCCAGGACGTGCTGGGCGAGGTGCACGACTGCGACGTGCTGCTGCCGCTGGTCGAGGACCACCTCGCCCGCCTGCGCGACCAGGACGCCGCCTGGCTGGAGTCGCGGGCGCTCGGTCCCGAGGACCTCGAGGCGCTGCTGTCGAGCCTCCCCAGCGCGCCCAACCGCACGCGCTACCGCGGGCTGAAGGTGCTCGCAGCGTACGTCGAGGCGCGGCGCTCGCTGCTCTACCGGCAGTTCATCGACCGCTGGGACACCCTGCTGCACGACCGCTGGCGCGACCGCATCGAGGCCGAGCTCGCGAGCTGACGCGGGGCCGCGTCAGGCCGCCTGCAGCGCCTCGCGCGCCAGGCGCTGGGCGTCGCGCAGGCTGTCGCCGTGGCCGTTCGCGCCGGCGGCGGCCGCGCCCGCGGCGTCGATGCCCCGCCCGCCGACGAAGGTCGGGATGCCGAGCCGCGCGAGGGCGGTGACGGCCGCCCGGAGCGCGTCCTGGCGCGGGGTGCGGAGCGCGACGGAGAGGACCGCGACGTCGGCGCGGGCGGAGACCGCGAGCGCCACGAGGTCGTCGACCGGCACGTCGGCGCCGACGTGGTGGACGGTGAAGCGGTCGGCGCGCAGCGCGGCGGCGACCATCGCGGGCGCCAGGCCGTGCAGGTTCCCGGGCGGCGTCGCGACCACCGCGACGCCGCGGCGCCGGCCGGGAGTGGCGAACGCGGGGCCGATCGACGCGAGGACGTCGAGCGCGATGGCGCTCGCGCGGTGCTCCTCGGCGACGCTGACCGTCCCGGCGTGCCAGCGCTCGCCGACCTCGGTCAGTGCAGGCGCGAGCACCCGCTCGCAGACGTCGACCGGGTCGGCGCCATTGGCCACGAGGCGCTCGACGGCGGTGCGCGTCCCGGACGCCTCGCCCGCGAGCAGGAGGCCGAGCACGGTCGCCTCGTGGGCGCTCCAGTCGCGCGGCCGGACGTCACGGCCGCGCGCGCCCGCCCGGGCCGGGCGGTCCTCGAGCCACTGGTCGAGCGCCTCGCGGCGGATGCGGTAGCGCCCGCCGGCGAGCAGCGCCTCGACCTCGCCGCCGCGCACGCGCCGGTAGAGCGTCATGTAATGGCAGCCGAGGGCGTCGGCGGCCTCCTGGAGCGTCAGCAGCTCGCTCACCCGAAGCTCACGCGGTGCGCGCGACCGCCGGCTGCAGGGTGCCGAGGCGCCGCATCCCCAGCAGGGCGCGGCTCTTCACGGTGCCGAGCGGCGTGCCGGTGCGCTCGGCGATCTCCGGGTACGTGAGGTCGCCGTAGAACGCGAGGGCGAGGGTCTCGCGCTGCGGCGGCGGCAGCGCGCGGAGGTCGGCGAACATGTCGAGCCGGGATTCGACGCTCGCGACGCGATCCATCTCGGCCGGCTCGCGCCCGACGTGCTCCGCGAGCGGCGGGCGCACGGCGGCGCGGCGCAGCCAGTCGACCGAGCGCCGCGTCGCGATGGTGCGCAGCCAGGCGCCGACGGGCGCGACCGTGGCGTCGTAGCGGTGTGCCCCGCGCCAGGCGTCGAGGAAGACCTCCTGCGCGAGCTCCTCGACACGCTGGGGGTCGGAGATGCGTCGGCGCACGTAGGCGCGGACCGACGAGGCGTGCCGGCCGTAGAGCACGGCGAACGCGCCGTCATCGCCCTCGGCGACGCGGCGGACGAGGAGTGCATCGGGGGTTCGATCGAGGGCGGTCACCAGGGCCTGCTCCCTGCTCGGCGGACGGTTGCCGATTTTAGCATTACTTAGTCGTGGTTACGTACCCGCCGATCGTCTGGATCAATCCGCCCCGCACCCAGGGGACGGCGGCCCGCGGCTGGGCGGGCGAGAGGCGACTATCGTTGGCGCGCGACGGCCCCCGTAGCTCAGTGGATAGAGCGAGCGCCTTCTAAGCGCCAGGTCGCAGGTTCGACTCCTGCCGGGGGCATATCGCACCGCATGGCTGCACGGACTTGGCTCAACCAAGCCATTCATGCGTCCCACGGATCCCGGATTGGGGCACCCCGTGCCCCCCTGGGTGCCCCCTGGAATTGAGCCGTCGGCCGGCCGATGCGACGGGCCGAGGGCCACTTGGCCGAGCCCTGCCGGCGTCGTCGTGGCGACCCCTGCAGGCGTCGTGCCGGGCCGGTAGCCGCTCCGGCCGGGGCTCTAGCCCTCAGGCCCTACCGGGCGCCGTACGACGCTGCACGCGGCCCTAGCGCGATCCGCCCGCCGGCCCGTATGCCGTCCCCGCCGAGGCTCGGCTCGGAGCGTCCGGCCTGAGAGGCTCCGACCCGGGCTGGCCGCCGGCCGGCGCCGCCCGCCGCCGCCACGCACCGCGGGGCGGCGGGCGCAGGCGGCGCATGGCAACGGGGAGCAGCCTGGCGCGAAGCCGCAGCTCAACGTAGCGGCGCCGCTCCCGCCGCGACGCACGGATGGCGTGGACGCGCGGCCCGCTGACGCCGGCGGCCTGGCCGATGGCGCGCTCCGAGTGGCCGCGGCGCCGGCAGTTCTCGATCGAGCGCACCCAGCGCGCCCGGGCCTCGGACTCGACCTTCCTGGCCCGCGCCAGCTCCGCGGTGTCCTGCTCAGGTCCGAGGAGCGCAAGCGACGCCTAGCGCGTGACGGTT
Organism: uncultured Actinomycetota bacterium; assembly: GCA_963767885.1. Classification (GTDB taxonomy): domain Bacteria; phylum Actinomycetota; class Thermoleophilia; order Gaiellales; family F1-60-MAGs149; genus CAVYFW01. Next base: position 505,414 of record CAVYFW010000005.1, on the reverse strand, counting down.
CCGGTGAGCGTCTCGCGTGTCAGGGAGTCGTCGCGGGGATCGTAGGTGACTTCCATCTCCCCGCTCCCGCGCAGGCCCTCGAAGGTGCCGGTGCCGCTGACAATGGTCCACGAGCCCATCTGCGTCTGACCCTGTGCCTGACCCTGTTCCGTCGCCTCGGGCGTGAAACCCATCCTCACGGTCCCGTCGGGGCAGGTGATCGTCCGATCCAACAAGCCGAACGGCTCCTCGGCGGGGTCAGTGCTTGCGTGCCGATCCTCGATGGTGCCGCCGACGCAGAAGGGCTCGTCCCCCAGAGTGGATCCGTCGAGGACGTCGCCGGTGGCGGGGATCTCCGCGCGTTCCACCGCGGCGATCACCACGCTCGTCCGAATCACGATCGGCTCGCCGCGTGGCTCGGTGGTCGAGACCGCCCCCGCCCCCGCCGCGCCGTCCTCGCCGTCCTCACCGCCGCCGCACGCCCCGACGCCGAGCGCCATGACCGACACCAGCACGACCGCTCTGCGCATTGACCGCGCCTTCCATCTCGAGCCCTGCACGACCTGGAACTCGGGGACTCCCAGGAGCGGAGCATCGGGTGTTCGAGTCGGCAGCGCAAGACTGATCGACGAAGGTGCGAGGCGTGCCGAGCCCGCGAGGCCGCTGCTGCCGACTGCCCCACGGACAGGACGGCCGGGGACGCGACGGAGGGCAGGGCCTCGATGACGGGATCGGTGGTCACGGTGGACTCCTTCACGGACGGGGTGGACTTGCGGGACTTGCGGGTACGGGCCTCGGCAGCAGCCATCTCGGCGGCGTGGTCAACGTCCTGGTGGAGCTGGGCCTGGGCGTCCACGTCGATCCGGGCAGCCGGCTGGTAGGCCGGGAACTCGGTGGCGGGACGCCGTACCTGCCGCCGGTCGCCGAGGATCTCGCGCTGGACCTGATCGAGACCAGGACGTTCGGCTCGCGCGTGATCTACGAGCGCTACGGCCGCGAGCGGCCCGACCCGCCCACTCGCTGAACGATCCCGGCTAGAGGCGGCCAGGGCGAGCAGCCGGGTCGCGATGCGGGCGCAGAGGTTGCGCGGTGTGCGGGCGCCGTGGCGTTCGAGGCTGAGCAGGTCTTTGCAGGTCCAGAAGACCGATTCGATCCGCTGCCGGATCGGCGCGAGGTGCGGTGCGGTGGTCGGGTTCGTCGCGGCGGGCGGGGCGGGCGATGGTGGCGCCGAGCTGCGGCGACGGCGGCGGCGAACTCGCGGCCGGCGTAGCCCTTGTCGCAGACGATCGTCTCGCCGCCGTGCAGGCTGCGGGCAGCAGCGGCAGCGCGACCTCGCGTTCGGGACGGTCGGCGGCGACGAGCGTCGCTGCTCGCGGCGTGCCGTCGGGTGCGCAGGCCAGGTGCAGCCGCATGCCCCAGAACCAGCGCGAGTGGCTGCGCGAGTAGCCGTAGCCGCAGCATGCTCGGCGAGCTGCGAGCGGCGGGCGGTGTCGAGCGAGCGGCCGCACTCGACCGGCGTCGAGTCGAGCAGCACGAGGTCGTCGTCGTGCGCCGGGGCTGCGTGCTGCGAACACGCCGCAGAGCCACTCGATCGTCTCGCCGAGCCGCGCGCGCCGCTTGTGCAGCGCGTCCTGGGTCGGCAGGCAGCGGAAACAGATGGCCGAGCTGGCGCCGCGCCGCTCGCAGAAAGCGGCGGTCGCTCGGGATCCCCATCAGCACCTGCGCCACGCAGAGCGTGACGATCTCGGCGTCGCGTCAGCTTCCGCCGCGCGTTCGGCGACGGCTCCGGCAGCAGGTCATCCGCCGTGCAGTAGACACTGATGCAGAGCAGGTCGAGGTCGGCGTGCATCGTGGCCTCCAGGTCGTCGACGCTTCAGCAGCGCCGACTTCCGGGCCGGGTCCACTGGCATGCAGCCGATGGCCCTCGCTCGCCCTCCGGTGGTCAGCCAGAGCGAATGGGACGTGGCCCTGGCGGCGCTGGCCGAACGCGAGCAGGCCGTCGGCGCTGCGCTGCACGAGCTCGCCGCCGCTCGGAAGCGCATGCCGATGGTGCGGGTCGAGCGCGACTACCGCTTCGAAGGTCCCGACGGACGCCGGTCGCTGCCGGAGCTGTTCGACGGGCGCCGCCAGCTCATCCTCTACCGGTTCTTCTTCGAGGAGGGCGTCGACGGCTGGCCAGACGCCGGGTGCCCTGGCTGCTCGTCCGTCGCCGACGGCATCGCCGATCTCGGCTCCGTGCACGCCCGCGACATCACCTTCGCCATGGTGTCGCCGGCACCGCAGGCGAACCTGCGCCGCTACGCCGAGCGCATGGGTTGGACGGACCTGCCCTGGTACACGATCTGCACCGAGCGCTTCTCGGCTGACTTCGGGGTCGACGAGTGGTTCGGCTTCAACGTCTTCCTACGCGACGGCGACGACGTGTACCGGACCTACTTCCTCCAGCACGGGCGCGTGGTCCAGAGCATCGGCACCATCTGGAGCCTGTCGTCCCTCACGCCCTACGGCGGGCAGTCCGAGGACGAGGACGCGCCGGAGGGCTGGCCGCAAGCGCCGTGGTCGTTCTGGTTCCGCCGTCACGACGAGTTCACCGATCCGCCGCCGTCGGCCACCGCGAGTGCCGACGACGACCGGCCCTCGTAGCGAGCAGCCGCGGCGGGCGCCGGCGGGACTCGCCACGTCTTGCAGGCCAGCCGCGCACGGGTTACGGTCGTGCGGTCGGGCACGACGGAAGGCGGCGGTCATGGGGTTCGAGCGCGGCTGGCGCGGGTGGGCGGCGGTCCTGGCGATCACCTGCGTGGGGTTGACGGCAGGGCCGGCGAGCGCGCAGGTCGCGCCCGCGGGCTCGCTGGACCAGGCTCGTTCCGGCCACACTGCGACGCTGCTCCCGTCGGGCAAGGTGCTGGTGGTCGGCGGGTCCGGGGCATCCGGTCGCCTGGCGTCGGCCGAGCTCTACGACCCGGCCACCAACAGGTGGGACTCTGCGGGCTCGATGGCCACCGCACGGTCGGGTCACAGCGCGACCCTGTTGCCGTCCGGACGCGTGCTCGTCGTCGGCGGCAGCGGCGGCATGGCCAGCGCCGCACTGGCCAGCGCCGAGATCTACAACCCCGCCACGAACAGCTGGTCGCAGGCCGTCGACGACCTCGCTGCCGCCCGCTCCGGGCACACGGCGACCCTGCTGCCCTCTGGCGAGGTCCTCGTCGCCGGCGGCGTCGGCACGTCGTCGACACTCGCATCCGCGGAGATCTACGACCCGGGGGCGAATGCGTGGCGGTCCACGGCGTCGCTGCCGGTCGATCGGTTCTGGCACTCGGCCCTCGCCCTCGCGACCGGCGAGGTGCTGGTCTTCGGCGGCGTGAGCTCCGGCAACCCCGTCTTCGAGGCCAACTCCTACCCCCCGGTCAACGGCGTCTGGCCCGCTGCGGGCATCCTCACGAACGGTCGCTACGACCACGCCGCGACGCTCCTGGCGAACGGCAAGGCGCTCGTGATCGGCGGCCAGTCGGGGGGCGGGCTGCTCGGCTCGGCCGAGCAGTACGACCCCGTGAGCCGCACCTGGAGCCCCACGGGAGGTCTCGTCACGCCGCGCTACTCGCACACCGCGACGACGCTGGGGTCGGGCAAGGTCCTCGTCACGGGCGGCTACGCCGCTGCGCAAGAGGCCTCGATGGAGCTCTACGACCCCACCACGGGCGTCTCGTCGCTCGTCGGGTCGATGGCGACGACGCGCGAGGAACACACGGCGACGCTGCTGGCGTCGGGCAAGGTCCTGGTGGTCGGTGGCATCGGGCCGGGTGCCAACCGGCTCGCGTCGGCCGAGCTCGTCTCCTTCCCGGGCGTCGCCGTCGCTCCGAGCGCCCTGGCGTTCCCCGCCGTCGTGCTCGGCGCCGACGCCGCCGTGTCGAACGTCACGGTGACCAGCACGGGCGACACCCCGCTCAACGTCGGCGCCGTCCGGCTGACGGGTCGAAACCCGGACCAGTTCGCCGTCGCCGCCGACGGCTGCACCGGCAGCCGCGTGGCGCCGCGCCAGGCGTGTGTCATCTCCGTGCGGTTCGCGCCGAGCGTTGCCGGGGCCCTGGCCGCAAGCCTCGTCGTCTCGAGCGACGCCGCGACCGGTGACCAGACGGTCGAACTGGCCGGTACCGCGACGGACGCGCCCCCTCCGCCGTCGACCGTGGCCCTCGACCGCGCGGCCTTCCAGGTGACGTGGCGGAAGGGGGTTCCCTCCGGCTCGATCCAGGTCGCCGGCACCACCGACGGCGCCGCGTCGCTGACCTTCACGCTGCGCCGGGTCACCGCCTCGGGCACCAAGCCGGTCAAGGGCTGGTCGTTCCAGCAGCCCGGCGCCGGCCCGTTCGCCAGGGCGCTGGCGCTGCCGAAGACGCTGCTGCCCGGCACCTTCCGGCTCGATGTGACCGGCTCGAGCCCGGGCGGCACCGTCCCGCGGGTGAGCCGCGACCTGAAGCTCAAGGGGCCGCCCGAGGGCATCGTCAAGGACGCCTACGCCTCGTCGACCAAGGCCGGCGCGGCCGCGACCCGCCTGCCGGGGCGGCGCACGGAGGTGTGGGCCACGTTCGTCTTCTCGGCCCTGCCGACGCGTGGGCGGATCACCGTCGCCTGGACCTACCCGGGCCACCGGCGCGTGCCGCCGCTGGGCCAGCGAGTCGGCAAGCCGCGGCGCGCGATCGTCACGACCGGCCTGACGGGGCCGAGCACCGGCCTGCCGGACGGCCGCTACACGGCCATGCTCTTCGTCGGCAACGTCCAGATGCGCCGGGTCAGCGTGCGGATCGGCTGAGCGTCGCCGCCGCGCGCGCCCGGTCGGTCGGCTGCTCCACCGCAGGGCGTCGGCCTCCGACGCCCGCACCCGGCGACAGGCCGGCCACCGCGTCGGCCACCTCGACGATCGCGACGCGCAGCGGTGGGCGGCAGATGGGGGCGGACATGCGAGCGGCGCCGCTCGTGCGACGCCGCTCGCGAGATGACCCTGGATGGATAGCGTCGCCCTCCCCAGGGCCAGGCCCGGGGAGGGCGACCATCCTCGGCAGCCGGGCCGAGGGACTGGCGGCTACCGCACCGTCGTGTTCGCGCGGACGGTGTCGGACTTGGTCGTGTCGGTCTTGGACGTGGCCTTCAGCAGGAGCTGGCTGACCTTGCCGATGGTCGCCTTTGGCAGCACCTTGACCGTGACCCTGATCGTGGTCGACTTACCCGCGTTGAGCGCGATCGTCTGCGTGCCGGCCTTCACCGCCCTGGTCACGTTCCTCGTGCCGATGACGTACTTGACGGTGATCCCGGCGACCTGGTTGGCGGTCGCCTTGAGCACGAACGTGTCCCTGACCGTGCCGTCGTTCTGGACGGTCCAACGGTACGTCGCGGACGAGACGACCTTCCCGGACGTGAAGGCCTTCCGCGTCGCGGCCTTCGTCTGCCGCTTGCCGGTCGTGTTGTAGATGTTGTTGCCGGCGAACGACTTCAGGCCGAGTGCGATCAGGCCGTCCGGCTGGAACGCGGCTGCGCCCTGCGCGAACGTGGCCGTCACCGTGGTGTTGGCGGTCAGGAGGACCTGGCAGACGCCCGTCCCGGAGCAGCCGCCACCCGACCACCCGGCGAACGCCGAGCCCGGGGCCGGCGCGGCCGTGAGCGTGACGTTCGTGCCGGAGGCGATCTGCGCCGCGCAGGTCGCGCCGCAGTCGATCCCGGCAGGGCTGCTGGTGACGCTGCCCGTACCGGTGCCGGCCTTGGCGACCGTGAGCGTCGGGCTGCCGGCGGGTGCGCCGCCACCGCCGCCGCCACCGCCACCGCCGCCGCCCTGGCCCGTGTTGCCGAGCGCGAACGTCGCCGTCACGGTCGTGGCTGCGGACAGCGAGACCTGGCAGGTGCCCGTGCCCGAGCAGCCGCCGCCGGACCACCCGCTGAAGGTCGAGCCCGCCGCCGGGGTGGCCGTCAGGGTGACGCTCGTGCCGCCGGCGAACTGCGCGGAGCACGTCGCGCCGCAGTCGATCCCGGCCGGGTTGCTGGTCACGGTGCCCGTGCCGGTGCCGGTCTTGGCGACCGTCAGGGTCTGGTTCGGGTTGCCGACCGGGGCCGTGAACGTCGCGGTCACGCCCGCGGCCGCGTTGAGGGTCACCTGGCAGGTGCCCGTGCCGGAGCAGCCGGCTCCCGACCAGCCGTCGAAGGTGTTGCCGGCCGACGGGGCGGCGGTCAGCGTGACCGTCGTCCCGGAGTTGAACTGGCCGGCGCACGTCGCGCCGCAGTCGATGCCGGCCGGGCTGCTGGTCACTATGCCGGTGCCGGTGCCGGTCTTCGAGACCGTGAGCACCGGCTTCGGGTTCGCGCGGATGATGATGTTGGCCGTGGAAGCGCTGTTGACGAAGATGTTCGTCGAGCACGAGGGACGGCCCCAGCCCTGCGTCGCGTTGGTCACCGTGTAGGTGGCGATCGCGAGGATCCCGGTGCAGTTCGGGACGCCCCACTGTCCCGGACTGTTCGGTCCCGAGGAGAGCAGCGTCACGGAGCCGACGCCGCTACCGGCCGGGACCGTCGCGCCCCACGAGTCACCGATCGCACCGACGACGATGATGCTCCCCGACGGCCGGGTGACCGTCACCGTGCAGCCCGCCGGACCGACGCTCACGCTGCCTCCGGGCCACGTCTGCTCGAAGATCGGGCTGGGATCCCGACATTCGCCGTCATCAGGACCGTGTAGTCCTGCTGCGTGCAGACCGGGGTCGACCCCACAGCGAAGTTGGCGGTGACGGTCGTCGGGCCGCTGAGCGACAGCGCGCACGTGTTCGGGGCGGGGGCACATCCGCCGCCCGTCCAGCCGGTGAAGTGGCTTCCCGCGCTGGCCGATGCCGTCAGCGTGACGGTTCCCGGAGAGAACTGCGCCTGGCACGTCAACGGACAGCTGATCCCCGCGGGGCTACTGGTGACGGTGCCTGAGCCGACGACCCCGACGGCGAGCACCGGGTTCGGGTTCGCGCGGAAGGTCATGCTGTGTGTCGAGCCGGTCCCGGAGAAGATCGCCGAGCTGCACGAGGGACGGCCGAAGTCGCCGTTCGTCTTCGTGTAGGCGCCGATCGCTGGGCGAGGTGCAGTTCACCGCGCCGATCGACACGACCGAGACGGAGGCGATCCCGCTCCCCGCGGGGATCGACGCGCTCCACGAGTCGCCGAGCACGCCGACGAGGCTGATGTTCCCGGACGGCCGGTTGATCGTGATCTGGCATCCGGGATCCCCGACCGTCACGCTGCCGCCCGGCCACGTCTGGGTCTGGCCGATATCCCCCCCGACGTTGGCGGTCATCGAGACCGTGTGGTCCGCGCTCGCGCAGATGGCGCTCGCGGCCGGAGCGCCGAGACAGATCGCGCCCAGGGCCAGCGACAGTGCGATGACGAGGCGCATCCCACGTCTCCGCATCCCGTTCGATCGTCTGTTCCGCTCAGTCATTCGACCACGCCTCCAATGCGCTCGACTAGCCCCCGAACGGGCGCTCGAGCGGCCAACCTACGCCGAGCGCGGGGCAGCGGACATAGGGGTAGCTACGTGATCGTTCGGCGGTGCCAAGCGCCACGAGCACGGCGTGGGCGCGCGATACACGGGACGAGCCGAAGCGAAATAGGGACAACCACGTGCCGCATGGCAGGTAGTCGCGGCTGCCCGGGCGGACGTCGTGTCGGGTGAGGTGCCGTCCGGGCTACGCGTCGGCCGGGCCGAGCGCCCGCACGAGCCGCGCCCGGTCCTCGGGCGAGATGTCGGCGATCTCGACGCCCAGCAGGCGGCCCTCGCTCGTCCACGAGCGCCGGCGGACGAGGCCGCGGAAGGCGACGCTGCCGCTGCCGAGCCCGGCCAGCGTGACGCCGAGCATGGTGCCGACCGTCGCGTCGCCCCCGCGGAGCTGGACGGCGACGCCGACGGCGCTCGCGTCGACGGTGACGCCGCGCAGGACGTCGTTCGACCCCTCGCGCCGCATGAGCGCCGGGCAGCCCAGGGCGCGCCGCTCGCTCCAGCGCTCGGTCGCGATGCGGTCGGCGTCGCCGAGCCGCACGGCCACGACCTGGCCGCCGTCGGGGTCCGCCTCCGCGTCGAGGGCGATGAAGGTGCAGAACCACGCCTCCGCCCCGTCGTGCACGCGCCCCGCCAGCAGCGAGCCGACCGGCAGCGGCACGGCCGAGTCGATGCGGACGCGGAAGTCGACGCCGTCGATGCGCTGGATCTCGACGTCCACCTGGGCGCCGCCGGCCGCGACGAGTTCGAGGGCGTCGCCGGGGTGCAGCGCGGAGGCGAGGGCGAGCCTGAGGTCGTCCGATGCGTCGATCACTGGCCTCCCATCGGCGGCGCGGGCCCCGCCCTTGAGTCGATACGCTGGCTCGCGCCTCGCGGGCGTAGCTCAACGGTAGAGCAGCGGCCTTCCAAGCCTCTGATGGCGGTTCGATTCCGCTCGCCCGCTTCGGCTTCACCGTGCGGCCTCAGGCCGTTTCTAGAGCCGAATCCTCGCCACTCGGAATGGTCCCGACGGCCGCCACGTGCCGACGCGGTCGCGGCCGCCACGAGCCGACCCGGCCGACCGCCCAGCCGGCGCGGCCGAAGGTGGCGTCCTAGACCAGCACTCACCGCCCAGGCGCACCAGGCCTCGGCGGCGTCAACCGCCGCACGTTGCGCTGATCCCTGTACGTGCCTTGGTGCGTTCGCAGCGCCCCGGCGTTCACGTGGCGGTCGAACGCGTCGGCCTGCGTCGGCGCCGGCGCAGCCTCGTCCAGCAGCCGCCGCAGCTGCTCCCGCGCCTCGGCCATCGACGCGGGATCGTTCAGCAGCGCCCGCTGGAGCAGCAGCACCGGATCCTCCGGCTCGGCCGTCGCCGGCTTCGCCTCGACCCTCGAGCCCGTCACGGCATTCAGGTACACGCCGCCGAACGCGAACGCGCACCCCATCACGCCAGCCGCTATGGGCGCAGCCCAGCGGCCATCCTGCTTCCGTCGCACCGTCGCCTAGCTTCCTGCGGGGGCAAGGCCAGCCTAGTCCGCTGCCGACCGCATTGCGAGCGATTCGTCACAAGCCCGTGTGACCGAGTCGTGCGGCGACGATGTCGCGTCAGCTCCGCTGCGGTCGCCTCGACGTGCCGATCAGTGGAACAGCCGCGGCTGCGGCGGCCCGAGCGCAGGGTCCACCCCGTCGAACAGGCTGCTGATCGACTCACCGGCGTGGATCCGCTCGATGGCGACGGCGAACAGCCCGGCTACCGAGAGGACCTGGAGCCCCGGCCAGCCCGCCGGCGGCGGGACGGTGTCGGTGGTCACCACCTCGGTGATCATCGGGTGGTCGCGCAGCCACTCGACCGCCTTGCCGACGAACAACCCGTGGGTGCAGGCCACGGCGGCCGACGTGCAGCCCTGCTCGGCCAGCCGGTCCAGCAGCTCGACGATCGAGCCGCCGGTCGCGATCTCGTCGTCGAGGATGATCGCGCGCTTGCCCTCCACGTCGCCGACGATCATGTCGATGACGACGCGGTCGTCGGCGAGCCGCTTCTTCGACCCGGCAGCCACCGGCACCCCCAGCAGCCGGGAGAACTGGGTCGCGGTCTTGGCGTTGCCGAAGTCAGGCGAGACCACGACCGCGTCGGAGAGGTCCTGGCCGGTGAAGTGGTCGGCGAGGACGCCGAGCGCGGTCAGGTGGTCGACCGGGACCGAGAAGAACCCGTGCACCTGGGGCGCGTGCAGCTCCATCGTCAGCACCCGCTGGGCGCCGGCGGCGACCAGCATGTCGGCGACCAGGCGGGCACCGATGGACAGGCGCGAGGCGTCCTTCTTGTCCGACCGTGCGTAGGCGAAGTAGGGGATGACGGCCGTGATCTGGGCGGCCGAGGCGCCGCGGGCGGCGTCGAGCATCAGCAGCAGCTCCATCAGGTGCTCCTGGGTCGGCGGCGCCAGCGGCTGGACGATGTAGACGTCGCGCTGCCGGCAGTTGGCCTGGAGCTGGGCCTGGAGGCAGTCGTTGCTGAACCGCGTGATCTCCACCGAGCTCAGCCCTGCACCGAGGGCGTCGCAGACGGCCTGGGCGAACGCCCGGTGGCCGGTGCCGCTGAAGACGACGATCTCGCGCATGTGCTCCCCGGGCCTCGAGCTACTCGACGTCGGGACTGTAGCCCCGGCCGCCACGGGCTGCCGCTAGCCCTGGATGCCCTACGAGGGCGGCGGCAGGCCCTGGCTGCCGAGCGTGGCGCAGACGGTGGCCGTTCTCAGCTCCGCTGCGGTCGCCTCGGGCGACGCGAGGACGAGCACGCCGCGCGTGGCGATCGCCGCCGCTCCGACGTCGTGTGCCTCGGCGGCCCGCTGCTCGGCGTAGCCCGGGTCGACGAAGCGCACGCTCGCCGTGGCCCCCGACGGCCACGCGACGCGCAGGCCGTCGACCGCCAGGTCGGTGCCGCGGCTGGGCGGGACGTCGAGGCCCGCGCTCCGCAGGCAGTCGCTGACGCGTTGCGGCACCGTCGGGGGCGGTCCGCCGACGCGGGCGGCGAGCACCGCGGCGCCAACGCCGGCGGCGATCACCGCGAGCCAGAACGCGGCGGCCACCGCGAGCGACGCCGCCGGGCTCGCGCTCTCGTCCATCCAGTGGAGGAACGAGCGCACCGGGCCGCGCAAGGACAACCTCGTAGCCATCGACACGTAGCCTAGGCGGGGAAGCCCCGCCGGCGACGCCCGGGCGCGACGGCGCCGCGCACCTGCGGCTGCTGGCCGGTTGACCTCGCGCTGCCCGCACCGCGCCGCGGTCGAGGCCGCGACCGGCCGACCGCGACCGAGGGCGCGGACAGCACGAGGGCGTCCACGCGAGCGTGCGCCGACCGGGGGCGGCCGGCACCTCGTGGACGTCGTCCCCATCGGCCGGGTCGAGGCAGTCCTGGAGCGGCCGGCTCACCCTTGCGACGCGGAGCACACCACCGGCGAGCCGGCGGAACTGACCCAATCGTGTCTCTAGCCGGCGACGCGCCTTCTGCCGTCAGTCGATGATGTTCGGCGGGGCCCTGCCGCCGTGCGACGGGTCCTCGGCGCCCGTCGGGCTCGCCTGCAGGAGCCAGCCCGCCACGCTCGCCGAGACCGTGCCGGCGTAGGTCCGGGTGGCCGGCGCCTCCCGGCCTTCCGGCGGCATCCCCAGGTGGGCGAACGGGAGGGGCGTCGCCGTCAGCAGGCCGCGGCTGCGGCGGCCGACCTCGCGCAGGAGCGCCGGATCCGTGCGGCACGCGTCGTAGAACCGCCACCACGCGGCCTCGAGCTCGCCGGCGAGCGCCTCGATGTCGATCACGACAGACCCCGAGACGCGGTCCGAGCGCCCGTGCGCGTCGGGTCGCTCGCGCGTCAGCTCGACACCGCCCGGCCCGTACTCGTGCAGCAGCGCGCAGCGGAAGGCGCGATAGAGGACGCGATCGCGGCCGCGCCACTCGGGCATGTAGGCGCTGACGAAGCGGCGGATGGCGTCGGCCCCGCTCTCGTTCGTGCGCGGCGCGGCGAGCCGCGAGACGGTGTCGAGCCAGGCCACCATGCCCACGAAGGCCAGGCGCGCCAGCCGATCCTGCCCGGAGTCCACGGCGCTGCGGATGTCGAGCAGCGCCCGGTCGTAGAGGCTCTTGCGGAGCTGGTCGAGACTCGGATCTCGCGTCAAAGTGGCATAGGTTACCTGCAGGACAGCGTCCGGTCCCGTGCTCTTCACCCGGGTGACTCAGACGCGCGCCGCGCCGAACCGCCAGCGCGTCTGCGCGAAGTCGCCCTTGCGGAATCCGAGCACCTTCTCGGGCTCCACCCGGAACACCAGGGCCACGCTGTCCTCGCTGTGCACGAAGGCCCCGTCGCGAACGTCGAAGCGCCAGTCCTCGCCGTACTTCGCGACGTAGGCATCGGCCAGGTGGCGCAGCGCGTCCTCGTCCTGCAGGCGCCGCGCCTCGCCCTCGAGGACGACGTCGAGGCCGCGGTTCCACTCGTTCGTCCCCGTCGTCAGGATCACCCGCGGGTTGCCCTCGATGTTGCGCGCCTTCTGCTCGTGCCCGCCGGTGCAGAAGTGCAGCGCGCCGTCCCACCACACCGCGATCAGCGGCGTCACGTGCGGACGGCCGTCGGCCCGCACCGTCGTGATCCAGTAGAGCTCCGCCGCCTCCAGCCGGTCGCGGCCCTCGTCCCACGGCGTCGGCCGCGCGTTCGGGGCGCTGAACTCCTGCACCAGCGTCGTGACGGGATCGGTCGTGGCAGACATGGCGCGCTCCTCGGCTCGTCGGTGGAGAGATGCCCGCAGCGGGCCCTCCCCCATGCAGACCGGCGCCGCTGGCCGCACTCATCGCGGCCTCAGCGTTGTATCGTGGCGCACATGGGGTGCGGCGGGGCGTGAGCGACGGGCTCGACCAGATCGCCCGGTCCATGGCCGCGCCCATCTCGCGCCGGCGATCGCTGCGGCTGCTCGGCCTCGGGCTCGCCGCCGCGATCCTCGGCGTGCCGCGCGCCGCGGAGGCCCGCCGCACGCCGCGCCAGGCGTACCAGCTGTGCCCGACGCCGTGCAGCGCGACGCCCGGCTCGTGCCTCGTCGAGTACACGTGCTGCGGGCGCGGGAAGTGCTGCCCGCCGTGGATGGACTGCTTCCAGCCGTGCACCGTGAGCGAGAACTGCGTCTGCAAGCCCGAGTTCGTCTGCGGCGGGGCGTGCTGCGCGCCGCCGAGCCAGATGCAGTGCGTCGTCGGCATCTGCTGCCCCGTCGGCGCCACCAACTGCGCCGGCAACTGCTGCGCCGCCGGCATGGAGTGCGTGCAGGGCGAGCTCTGCCTGGAGCCGTGCCAGCCGGGCGCCGTTCGCTGCGGCGACCTCCACACGTGCTGCCAGCCCGGCGGCGAGTGCGTCGACGGCCGCTGCATCGCCCCGTGCAACGGCCGGCACCTCGCGCTGCGGCAAGTTCGAGTGCTGCGACAACCGCACCGAGGAGTGCCGCGGCGGCGTCTGCATCCCGAAGTGCAAGCCCAACGAGACGCGCTGCCGCACCGCCTGCTGCAAGCCGGGTGCGCGCTGCCACCTCGGGTTCTGCGAGGACTGCCCGGGCACCCGCCAGGGCTGCGGCGCCCGCTGCTGCCCGGCCGGCCAGAGCTGCCGCCCGCTCGTGCGCCGCGGCCAGCGCACCCCGGCCGCCGGCGCGCCGCGGATCTGCTGCCCGCCGGCCCGGCGAGTCGGCGGTGGCTGCTGCGCGGCCGGCAACCGCGTGCGCAACGGCCGCTGCGTCGCGGCCTGAGGTCGCCTACGCCGGCGCGGTCAGGCCGCGGCGGGTGCCCTCGTCGATCAGGCGCGCCTCGCTGACGGCGCCGCCGACGGCCGTCGGCGTGGTGATCGAGAGGCCCGCGTAGACCTGCGACCACTGCAGCCGCTCCAGCGGGCCGAGCCCCTTCTGCTCCGCCCACACGAAGGCCGACACGATCAGGTCGCGCGCGCCCGTCGCGTCGACCACGCGGCCGCCGGGATCGATGGCGGGCACCGTGAAGCGCTGCCCGTCGACGACCGCCAGCGCACCGTCGGAGCCGCACGTCACGACGACCGTCGCCACCAGCTCGGCCAGCCGCTCCAGGGCTGCGCCCGGGCTCTCCAGGCCGGTCAGCGCGGACGCCTCGCGGCGGCTGAGGATCAGCGCGCGCACCCGCGAGAGGTCGGCCGGCGGGCGGCCGGCGAAGGCGCGGGCGTCGTCGTCGCCGACCGTGACGTACGCGGGCACGTCGTTCGGCACGCAGTCGAGCTGGTCGAGGCTGGCGGCGACCGCCTTCGCGTCGAGCGCCGCGATCTCCGCCGGCGTGCAGCGGTAGCCGTGGTCGACGGTGATCATCGCGCGCTCGTCGGCCACCGGCATGACGACCGTCGTCGGCGTCGAGCGGGCGCGCCGCTCGAGGACCTGGACGCCCTCCTTCGCGAGCTCGTCGCGCAGGAACGCGCCGGCGGGGTCGTCGCCGAGGGGCGAGGCGACCGCCGCCGACAGCCCGAGCCGCGCCGCGCCGACCGCCGCGATCGCGCCGCCGCCGGGCGAGCGCAGCAGGTCGCCCGCGAACCGCTCCTCGCCGAGCGCGGGCAGCGCTTCGAGGCTCACGCACGTGAGGTCGAGGAAGGTCGGGGTGGCAACGGCGAGGTCGATGGCCACGACGCGGCAGTCTACGTGGCGGAGCGCGCTGCATGCACGGGCCAGGCGTCGTTTCGCGTCACGGTCGGATACCGTCGGGCCGCACATGCGGCTCCTGCGTCTCCGCACGACGATGAGCTCGCGCGATCCCGAGGAGGCCCATCGCGCCTCCACCCCGCTCGAGCTCTTCTTCGACCTGACCTTCGTCGTGGCCATCGCGCAGGCGGCGAACAGCCTGCACCACGGGCTCGTGGAGGGGCATGCGCAGAACGTGCTGGTCGGCTACCCGCTGGTCTTCTTCGGCATCTGGTGGGCGTGGATGAACTTCACCTGGTTCGCCTCCGCCTACGACACCGACGACGTCCTCTACCGGCTCGCCGTGCTCGTGCAGATCTCCGGCGTGCTCGTGTACGCCGCCGGCGTGCCGCGCGCGATGGAGCACCAGGACTTCACCGTCGGCGTCCTGGGCTACGTGATCATGCGGATCGGCCTGATCGCCCAGTGGCTGCGCGCCGCCCGCTCGGACCCCGAGCGCCGGGGCGTGCTGCCTGCGCTACGCCACCGGCATCTTCGTCTGCCAGCTCTGCTGGATCGGGCTGCTCGCGGTGCCCGAGGCGCTGTTCGCGCCCGGCTTCGTCGTGCTCGCGGCCGCCGAGCTCTGCGTCCCGTGGTGGGCCGAGCGCGCGGGCGTGACGACGTGGCACCCGCGGCACATCGCCGAGCGCTACGGCCTCTTCACCATCATCGTGCTGGGCGAGTCCGTGCTCGCCGCGACCATCGCCGTGCAGGCCGCGCTCGACGCCGACAGCACGCTCGCCGAGCTCGGCGCGATCGCCGTCGGCGGCCTGCTGACGGTCTACGCGATGTGGTGGATCTACTTCGACATGCCGTCCGAGCACGTCGTCGACCGGGCCCGCGAGACCATGACCTCCAACGACGGCGGCGCGTTCCAGTGGGGCTACGGGCACTACTTCGTCTTCGCGGCCGCCGCGGCGACCGGCGCGGGCATCGCCGTGCAGGTCGACCAGGCGACCGGCCACACCGCGCTCTCGCACGCGCAGGCCGGGCTCGCGGTGACGGCGCCCGTCACCTGCTACCTGCTCGCCGTCTGGCTCGTGCACGTGCGCGGCAAGCGGCCCGGCCCGATGCGCACCTTCGCGTGCCCCGTCGCCGCGGTGCTCCTGCTCGCCTGCAGCTGGCTGCCCGAGCCGGTGCTCGGCACCGCGGTCGTGATGGTGGGGCTGATCGCCGTCGAGTTCGTGGTGGAGCGGCGCGCGGCCGCCGCCGACGGCTGGCTCGCCTGACGCCGCCCGACGCGCCGTCCCGATCCTCCCGGGCGCGTCGTGACAGGAACCTCATGACGCCGGCGGCCGCGCCGGCGGCGGATGCCCGTCGCCGGCGCGGCTCACCATTTCTGCGCACGTTTTCCGGCGTCCGGGCATCACAGGGGGCATGGAGACTCGCCGACTTCGCTCCGCGCTGCTCGCATGCGCCGTCCTGGCCACCGTTCTCGCCCTCGCGGCCTGCGGGAGCGGGCAGTCAGCGCCCCGGGACGACCTCAATCCCGGCACCGGGCCCACCGCCGACAGCTCGCAGGCCTCCGGCAGCAGCGAGGCCGGGACGCAGGGCTCCGAGGCGACGACGGGTGGCGAGCAGACCGCCGCCGAGGGCACCACGACCGGCGAGGCCACCACCGGCGAGACGACGGAGGCCGAGACGACCGGCGGCGAGACCACGGGTGGCGAGACGACCGGCGGCGCCACGGGCGACGCGGCGGCCGGCAAGGACGTCTTCCTCAGCGCCGGCTGCGTCGGCTGCCACACGCTGGCCGACGCCGGCGCGACCGGCAACGTCGGCCCGAACCTCGACGACCTGAAGCCCGACGCCGCGAGGCGTGGCCACCAAGGTCGCCGAGGGCGGCGGCGGCATGCCGTCGTTCGCCGGCCAGCTGTCCGAGCAGCAGATCCAGGACGTCGCCGCCTACGTGGCGCAGGCAACGGGCGGCGCGACCGGCTCCGATCCGGCGGCGACGACCGGCGCCCAGGCGACGTCCTCGGACGACGCCACCGACGACCACGGCGGCGACGACGACAACAGCGGCCCCGGCGGCGGCGACGACGACAACAGCGGCCAGGGCGGCGGCAGCGACGACTAGGTCGCGGCGTCAGGCCGACGCGGTGCCGGGCGCCGAGAGGTCCTGGGCGCGGCGGCGCGGGAAGCGCTCGACGCCGTCGGTGCGCACGATGACGGCGCGGTCCCGGCCGTCGGCCTTGGCCCGGTAGAGCGCCTCGTCGGCGCGGGCCACGAGCTGGCGCGCGGTCTCCGGGTCGCTCCACGCCGCGATGCCGATCGAGCAGGTCTGGCCGTACGGCATCACGCCGCGCAGGCGATCGGCCAGCCGCTCGGCCTCCGCGAGCCCGCAGCCCGGCAGCGCGACGCGCGAACTCCTCGCCGCCGATGCGCGCCAGCAGGTCGCCGGGACGCAGCGCCTCGCGCCACGCGGCCGCGGTGGCCACGAGCAGCGCGTCGCCCGCCGGGTGGCCGTGGGCGTCGTTGAAGCGCTTGAAGTGGTCGAGGTCGAGCATCGCCACGAACAGCGGCCGGCCCGCGGCGCGCGCGTTCTCGAGCAGCGCGGGCAGGTCGTCCTCCCAGGCCCGGCGGTTGGCGAGACCGGTCAGCGGGTCGGAGCGCACCAGGTGGTCGAGGCGCTCGTTGGCGCGCAGCGCGCCGTCGAGCTCGAGGGCGTGGTCGATGCGGCTGCTGCGCTCGCGCCCGAAGAGCCCCAGCAGCGCCACCAGCGGCAGCACCGCGAGCACGGAGGCGGGGGCGTCGGCGATCGCGAAGGCGAACAGCAGCGCGGACGGCGTCAGCAGCAGGTCGATGGCGTAGACCCACGCCAGCGGGCGCAGCAGCTCGCGCGGCCCGATGCCGAGCACGATGCGCTCCCGCACGGTCGTGTGCAGGAAGTCCGCGGCGCCCTGCGCGGCGACGAGCGCGACGTAGAGGGGCCAGTGCTCCCAGCCGATCGGGCTGCGAGCCGTACGCCAGCAGCACGAGGGCCGGCCCGAACGCGTAGGCCGAGGACGTGACCACGGCGAGCGCGCGCTCCGGGTGCATGCGGCCGCCGACGTACGCCGGCGCGTTGGAGAGGACGAGGCCCGCGGCGACGGCCAGCGGCACGAAGGCCGGCGGCAGCACCAGCAGCATCGGCACGAACACGAGCTGCGTCGGCACGGCCGCACCCGCGTTGACCTCGAACTCCACGCGCGCGGCGCACGCGTAGGCGACCACGAAGGCGACCGTGGCGAGGGCCGGCCCGCCCTCCGCTGGTCCGAACAGTGCCAACCCGAGCGCCGCCGCGAGCACGAGCGCACCGTTGACGACGTTCGCCGTCCGCTCCCGCCCGGCAGGGGGGCGCGGTGCGCGCGCGCGCGTCTCGGCGACGCGACGCTCGTCCAGGCTGGCCACGGTCGCCTCCATCGGCTACGTCGTCTTCCAGGGATCGACGTAGAGATCGTCCACCGTCAGCGCGCCGAGCAGCGGCGACAGGCGGAACCGCGCCCAGAGCTGGCCGTCGGGGGCCAGGGGCGCGAGCAGGTTCACCAGGATCGGCGTCGGCGCCGTCGGCTGCCACTGCGAGCCCGCGACGACGACGCCGACCGGGAGCTCCATGATGCGGCCGTCCTCGTCGCCCAGGACGACGCTGAGCACGAGCGCCGAGAGCGGTCCGGAGCCGTCGGCGAAGAAGCGGATGGTCGGATGCGCCTCCGTGATGCAGACGCGCGGGCTGAGCGCCGTGCTCCCGGGCGGCAGCCGCAGGGCGTGGGCGTCGTCCGCCCCGCCGACCTGCCAGGGCTCGTTGCCGTCGACGACCGCCGCGCCGTCCTCCAGGCTCCAGCCGGTCGCGCCCTGCTCGAAGCCGCCGTCCGGCGCCGCCGCGTAGTCGGCGAGGTCGCCCCAGGGCGCGAAGGGGTTGCTCGTCTCCGCGGTGCACGCGTCCGCTGCGGCCGGTGCCGCGAGGGCGAGGCCCGCCATGACGGCGAGCGCGAGCAGGCGGACGCGGGACATGACGGCAGCAGGCGACACACGGGCCTCCGAGGGGGCAAGTGAGGCGATCGTGGGTCTCGGGATGACCCCCGGCGGTCCCCCCCGATCGAGGGACGACGCCGATGTGCCCTCCCATATCGGCAGCAGCGCCCGGACTTTAGTGTGCCGGCTTACATCGAGCGAATCAGGGCCTGCGACCGGCCACGATCGGCTGGTAGTAGCCCGATTCCTCGGCCGGCAGCCACTGCACGTCCGCGAGGCCCGCAGCGGTGAACGCCGCGAGCAGCTCGGCCCGGCGCAGCGCCCGCAGCCGCGTCACGTGGGTGCGCGCCGTCCAGGTCCCGCGGGGCCCCTCGCGCAGCACGAGCTGCTCCATGCCGTAGGTGCGCGCGTCCGCGTCCCAGTCCCAGATCTGGAACGACGCCGTGCGCGCGTCGTCGGTGCCGCCGACCCGCGGCAGCGTCGTCGCCGGGCGCTCCGCCGCGAGCTCGTCGTAGGGCCGGATGCTGGCGAAGGCGACCCCGCCCGGCGCCGTGCAGGCTGCGAGGCCGGCCGCCGCCGCGGCGAGCTCCGCGTCCTCCAGCATGTGCGCCAGCGAGTTGTCGCAGGAGAGCACGCAGTCGAAGACGCCGTCGACGTCGTCGGCGAGCCGCCGCAGGTCGGCGACCGCGAAGGCCGCGTCGAGCCCGCGGGCCGCCGCCTCGGCGCGGGCGCGCTCGATCGCGCCGGGGCTGAGATCGGTGCCCGTGACGGCGTACCCGGCCGCGGCGAGGCCGATCGCCTGCGTGCCGATGCCGCAGCTCGCGTCGAGCACCCGACCGCCGTCCGGCACCCCGAGGCGGCGCAGCAGCGGCACGAGCACGCCGGCCTGGTAGGCGATCGTGCGGTCCCAGTCGACGAAGATCAGGTGGTAGTCGTCGGCGAGGTCGTCGTAGAAGCCCGCGGCGTCGGCGCTCATCGCCGGACATGATGGCCTGCACGGCGCCGTGCGCGGGTCGGGCACCCTACCGGGGTGGCCGCGACCCTCGTCGCCAAGGACCTGGCGGCCGGCCACGGCGACCGCATGCTGTTCTCCGGGCTGGACCTGGTCGTCGCGCCCGGCGACGTGGTCGGCCTGGTCGGCGCGAACGGCGCCGGCAAGTCCACCCTGCTCGCGATCCTGGCCGGCCTGCGCGCGCCGCGAGACGGGCACGCGTGCGGCGCTCAGCCCGCCGACGGCGACGGTCGGGCTACCTGCCGCAGGAGCCCGAGCGCCGGCCGGACGAGACGGTCGCGGCCTTCCTGGCGCGCCGGACCGGCGTCGCCGTGGCGCAGCGCGGAGCTGGACGCAGCGACCGCAGGACCTGGCCGCCGGCCGCGCCGGCGCCGACGACGCCTACGCGCAGGCGCTCGAGCGCTGGCTCGCGCTGGGCGGCGCCGACCTGGACGAGCGCGCCGAGGCGGTCGCCGGCCGACCTCGGCCTGGACGTCGAGCTGGACGCGGCCGATGACCGCGCTCTCCGGCGGCCAGGCCGCGCGGGCCGGCCTCGCCTCGCTGCTGCTCAGCCGCTACGACCTCTTCCTGCTCGACGAGCCGACCAACGACCTCGACCTCGACGGCCTCGAGCGGCTGGAGCGCTTCGTCGCGGGAGCTGCGCGCCGGCACCGTGCTGGTCAGCCACGACCGCGAGTTCCTGGCCCGCACCGTCGACCGCGTGCGTCGAGCTCGACCTCGCGCAGCAGCAGGTCAACCACTTACGGCGGCGGCTACGAGGCCTACCTCGAGCGAGCGCGAGATCGCCCGCCGGCACGCCCGCGAGGAGTACGAGGAGTACGCCGACACCCGCGGCGCGCTGCAGGCGCGGGCGCGCATGCAGCGGGCCTGGATGGAGAAGGGCGTCAAGAACGCGCGCCGCAAGGCGACCGACAACGACAAGATCGTGCGCGCACTTCCGCGCCGAGTCGACCGAGAAGCAGGCGTCGAAGGCGCGGCAGACCGAGCGGCAGCATCGAGCGCCTGGAGGTCGTCGAGGCCCCGCGGCGCGAGTGGGAGCTGCGCATGGAGATCGCGGCCGCGCCGCGCTCGGGCGCGGTCGTCGCGACGCTGCGCGGACGCGGTCGTCGCGTCGCGGCGCGTTCACGCTCGGGCCCGTGACCTGCAGGTCGACTGGGCCGACCGGGTCGCCATCACCGGCGCCAACGGGTCGGGCAAGTCGACGCTGCTCGCGGCCCTGCTCGGCCGGGTGCCGCTCGACGCGGGCGAGGGCGGGCTCGGGCCGTCGGTGGTGGTCGGCGAGATCGACCAGGCGCGCGGCGCGTTCCTCGGCGACGAGACGCTGCTCGACGCGTTCCGCGCCGCCGTGCCCGACCTGCTGCCGGCGGACGTGCGCACGCTGCTCGCGAAGTTCGGCCTCGTCGCCGACCACGTGCTGCGCCGCGCGGCCACGCTCTCGCCCGGGCGAGCGGACGCGGGCGGCGCTGGCGCTGCTGCAGGCGCGCGGCGTCAACCTGCTGGTGCTCGACGAGCCGACCAACCACCTCGACCTGCCGGCCATCGAGCAGCTCGAGTCCGCGCTCGCCGCCTACGACGGCACGCTGCTGCTGGTGACCCACGACCGGCGGATGCTCGACGCGGTGCACGTGACGCGGCGCCTGCGCGTCGAGGCGGGCCGCGTCACCGAGGAGTGAGGCGCGAACCCCATCTCAGAGGCGTCTCAGGGCGTCCCGCGAGAATGTGAAGATGACCGCCCGCCTGCGCACCCGCCGCGCCTTCCTGGGCGTCGCCGGCGCGGTGGTCGGCGGCTCCCTGCTGGCCGGTGCGGTCGCGTGGTCGCACGTGGAGCGGCTGCTGGGCTCCGGGGGCGACGCCGATCCCGCCGCGCCGTTCGCCCGCGGCCCGTACCTGACGCGGGTCGACGGCAGCAGCGCCGACCTGCGCTGGGTCACGCAGCCCGAGCGCGTCGTCGAGCTGGTGGCGACGGGCGCCGACGGGAGCGACGTCGTCGCCGACGGCGGCCGGCTGCAGGGCCTCGCGCCGGGCGCCCGCTACACGTGGCGCGCGGCGGTCGACGGCGAGGACGCGGCGGCGGGCAGCTTCACGACCGCACCCGACGCCCTCGACGGCGGCTTCTCGTTCGCGGTCATCGGCGACTACGGCGACGGTGGGCCGCACCAGCGCGCCGTCGGCCAGCGGATCGTCGAGCAGGACCCGCGGTTCGTCGTCACCGCCGGCGACAACAGCTACCTGGTCGCGGCGGCCTCCCTGCTCGACCGCAACATCTTCCAGCCCTTCGGCGAGCTCCTGCGCCGGACGCCGCTCGTGCTCTGCATGGGCGACCACGACGAGTTCTGGCCCGGGCCCGCCGCGCTGCTCGGGGCCTTCGGGCAGGAGCGGCGGCAGGTCGTGCGCTACGGGCCCGTGCAGCTCGTGATCTGCGGCGACCGGGTGACGGACGACGCGGGGCTCGCCTTCGTGCGCGACGCGCTGGCCGAGCCCGGCCCCACGGTGCGCTTCGTCGTCCAGCACCGGCCCCTGCAGCCGGGCCACCCGCTGGCCGCGGTCGCGCGGGAGGGCGGGGCGAACGCCGTCTTCGTCGGGCACCTGCACCGCTACGAGCGGCGCGTGGTGGACGGGATGCTGCAGTTCACGGTGGGCTCGAGCGGCAAGGGGCCGGGCTCGCTGGAGGCCACGCCGCGCAGCCCCGACGCCCTCGTGTCGCTGCTCGACTACGGCCACCTGCGCGTCGACCTGCGGCCCGACGGCGCGATCGCGTACCGCTTCGTGGACGAGACCGGACGCGTCCTGGACGAGCACGTGGCGTAGCCCGGAGGGCGGCGGTACGGTTCGGCGCGTGGCTCGACGGAAGGGCGGCCGATGACGACGTTCCTCGAGGCGCGCGACCTCCTGCTGGGCGCGCGCGGCGACTACCGGCGCGCGCACGAGGCGTTCCGCTGGCCCGAGCTCGACACCTTCAACTGGGCGCTCGACTTCCTCGACGTCGTGCCGCCCGCGGAGCGCCTCGCGCTGGTCATCGCGGGCCCCGACGGCAGCACCGACACGCGCACCTTCGGCGAGCTCCGCGCGCGCTCGAACCGCATCGCGAGCTGGCTGCGCGACCTCGGCGTCGGCCGCGGGGACCGCGTGCTCGTGATGCTGCCGAACGTCGTGCCGCTGTGGGAGGTCATGGTCGCGGCGATGAAGCTCGGCGCCGTCGTGATCCCCGCCTCCACCCTGCTCCCCGCCGAGGACGTCGAGGACCGGGTCGCCCGCGGCGAGGTGCGGGCGGTGGTCGCGCTGGCCGATCTCGCCGACCGCTTCGCAGGCGTGCCGGCGTCGGTCCTGCGCGTCGCGGTGGGCGGCGCCGTCGACGGCTGGCACGCGCTCGCCGACGCCGACGCGGCGCCGGCCGAGCTCGCCCCGGACGGCCCGACGCGGGCGTCCGACCCGCTGCTCCTGTACTTCACGAGCGGCACGACGCGTCAGCCGAAGCTCGTCGAGCACACGCACGCGAGCTACCCCATCGGCCACCTGACGACGATGTACTGGATCGGCCTGCAGCCCGGCGACGTGCACCTCAACGTCTCCTCCCCGGGCTGGGCCAAGCACGCGTGGTCGTGCGTCTTCGCGCCCTGGAACGCCGAGGCGACGGTGTTCCTGCTCGACCAGCCGCGGTTCCACGCCCCCGGCCTGCTGGACGCCGTCGTGGGCCACGGCGTGACGACGCTCTGCGCGCCGCCGACGGTGTGGCGGATGCTCGTGCAGGAGGACCTGACGGCGTACGGCGTCGGGCTCCGCGAGGTGGTCGGCGCCGGCGAGCCGCTCAACCCCGAGGTCATCGAGCAGGTGCGCGCAGCCTGGGGCCTGACCATCCGCGACGGCTACGGGCAGACCGAGACGACGCTGCAGGTCGGCAACTTCCCCGGTGAGGAGGTGCGCGTCGGCGCGATGGGCCGCCCCGCCCCGGGCTACGCCGTGGCGCTGCTCGACGTCGACGGGCAAGCCGCCGACGAGGGCGAGGTCTGCCTCGACCTGCGCGAGCGGCCGCTCGGGCTGATGACGGGCTACCGCGACGACCCCGAGCGCACGGCCGACGTGATGCGCGACGGCTACTACCACACGGGCGACGTCGCCCGGCGGGACGCGGACGGCTACCTGACCTACGTCGGGCGCACGGACGACGTCTTCAAGGCGGCGGACTACCGCATCTCGCCGTTCGAGCTCGAGAGCGTGCTGATCGAGCACGAGGCGGTCGCCGAGGCCGCCGTCGTGGCGAGCCCGGACCCGGTGCGCGGCGCCGTCCCGAAGGCCTTCGTGCTGCTGGCGGGCGGCCGCGAGCCCGACGAGGCGCTGGCGCGCTCGATCCTCGAGCACTGCCGGGGCCGCCTCGCGCCCTACAAGCGCATCCGCCGCATCGAGTTCGCCGACCTGCCCAAGACCATCAGCGGCAAGATCCGCCGCGTCGAGCTGCGCGCGGCCGAGGAGGCCCGCCCGGCCGGGGCGCCGCGCAACGCGGCCGAGTGGTGGGAGGAGGACCTGCCCGTCTAGGCCCGCGGGGCGTCGGCGGCGCCGATCCGCTGCGCGAGGTCCCCGACCACGCCGAGCCGCTCCACCCCGCCCAGGCGCACCGACTCCGAGGTCCGCGCGACCCGCAGGCACCAGCGCGCAAGCGCGTCGGCGTCGCTGCCGATCCGCGGCGGCGCCTCGGCTTGCGCGGGCTCCGCGGCGCCGGCTACGGGAATGCCTTCGTCTCCGGCTCGATGTCGAGCTTGCCGCCGCGCTTGCACTGCTTGTCGACGTACTCCGGCGGAAGCTCGATCTCGCGCAGCTCGAAGCCGCCGATCAGCGCGGCGTCGGCCTTCGCCACGCCCAGCGCCTCGGCTGCGATGTCGGCGCGCTGCAGGGCGTAGCACTGCGTCTTGGCCTCGTTGAGGGAGCCGGCGGCGTGCTGCGCCTCGTGCGTGAGGGTGACGACCGCGAACACCTGCTCGGCGACGCCCGGCGGGCAGGCGCGCTCCGGCTTCTTCGCCATCTCCTGCTGCAGGCACGGGATGGCCGGGTCGTCCGCGGCGAGCAGCGAGTCCAGCATCAGGCAGGTGCGCGGGCTGAGGTGCACGATGGTCTCGCCGGACATCACGAAGCCGAGCTCCTCCCAGCCCGCGAGCAGCGAGTCGAGCGTGGAGAGCTTCCACTGCAGCGGCTGCTCGCACATCACCTGGACATCGATGTCGGCCGCCGTCGACGCGGCCTCGCCCAGCAGCTCCTCCAGCGGGTGCGCCGCCTTCGACCAGTCGCTGATGTCGTTGATGCAGACGTTCGAGTGCGTGATGTACTGCATCTCGAGCGCGGCGAGCTTGCGCTCGAGCTTGTTGCGCTGCGCCGCCGGCTTGCCGGCCTGCTTCGCGGCCGCGAGAGCGCCGGCCTGCTTGACCCACGTCGCGTCGAACCCGTCCAGGTCCTCGCGGCAGGTGCCCGGGAGCGCCTCCCAGATGGCGCCGGTCGGCTCGATGTCCGGAGCGGCCGTCGTCGCCGGCCGCACGGGCTCGACCGCCCCGCTGTCCGCCGAGCTCGGTGCCGCGGCGCCGCCGGCAGCGTCCTCGCCGCCGCAGCCCGCGGCGAGCGCGAGCAGCGTCACGAGCGCGAGCGAGGCCAGCGCCGCGCGCCGCACGCGCCGCAACGTCGAACGTCCGTCCACGGTCTCACCATACGGACGCTCGGCCGTTTCGTCGCCGCCCGTCCGGGCAGGTCACCGAATGGAAACGGTGGGCACGCTCCTGCGTGAGAGCGTCACCGGCCGGGCGCCCGCGTCTCGCGCGGCGACAGGCCCAGCCGCTCCACCCCGCCCATCGCCACCACGACCTCGCCGCCGCCCGTCGCGGCGAGGATGCGCAGGAACTCGGCCGCGTCCGGCAGCGGCAGGTGCAGCGCCGGCTCCGCCGCGAGCGGCAGGAAGTAGGCGACCCGGTCGTCGGGCAGGAGGCACCACTGGCCGCCGTCCGCGTCCTCCTCGGTCACCGCGACCAGCGTGCGCGCCCGCAGCCGCCGGGCGCCCTCCAGGGCCACGACCTCGAGGGCCGGGTCCAGACCGGCCGGGAGCCCGAGCTCGTCGAGCGCGAGCAGCGCCTGTCCGCCGCCCGTGCCGGCCGTGCCGTCGGCAAGCTCGAGGTACAGCCGCCGCAGAGCCGTCGGCAGCGTGCGCGCCAGGCGCCGCTCCGTCGTCTCCACCGCGGCGAGGTCGGCGGGCACCAGGGCTTCCCCGCGTGCCGTGAGGGCGGCCCGCAGCGTCTCGATCGGGTCCACGGCGCCAGTCTACGGAGCCGCCCGCCCGGGCGGGTCGCGCCCTAGCCCGACTGCTGGGAGCTGCTGAGGGAGCTGAGGCCCGCGAGGCCGGACTGCGCCGACTGCAGCTGGGAGATCGCGCGCTCCATCGCCAGGAACTGGTTCTTGAGCCGCTCCTCCTCGCGCGTGACCCGGTCGTTCATGCGGTCGATCTGCTCCTGCAGGCGCTTCACCTGCTCGCCGGAGCCGTCGATGCTGGCCTGTAGCAGGCCGCCCGTCTGCGTGAACGACTTGGCGAGGCTGGCGATGCGGGTGGCGATGCCGTCCTCGCCGCTCGTCGGCCCGTCGGCGTCGAGCAGCCGCCGCGCCGCCTCGCGGTCCTGCGTGAACAGGGCCTCGAACTTGGAGGCGTCGAACTGGATCTTGCCGGCCATGGTGTCGGCCGAGTTGCCGGTGCCGAACGCGCCGCCCGAGATGCCGATCACGGAGCCGAGGTTGCTGCCGGCGGACAGGCCCGCGATCGGGTTGATGAACGCGCTCTGCAGCGACGTGCGGATCGTCGCCAGGGTCGTGTTGGCGAAGAGGCTGCCCTTGAGCTGGTCGGCCGTCGTCGTCGCGTCCGGGACGCGCTTCTCCGACGTCTTGGTCTGGATCAGGTCGACGACCGAGTTGTACTGGTCGACGAGCCCCTTGACCCGCGCGACGGCGTCGTCCTTGTCGACCCAGGTCGGGTCGGTGGTCGCGCTCGTGGCCTCGGTCGACGCCCGCTTCAGCGTCAGCGTCGCGCCGGGGATGATGGTGGTCGCGTCGTTGCTGTCGCTCGTGTAGACGACGCCGTCGACCTCGACCTGGGCGTCCGCGGCGTCGACGCTGTTGACGAGGCCGAGCTGGCCCGCCGTGGCGCCGGCCGACGCGATCGAGACCTGCGCGGCGGTGCCGGTGCCGGTGCCTGCGATGCGGAGCCGCCCGTCGCTGACCGCGGCGGAGACGCCGCCGTTCGCCGCGTTGATGGCCTGGGCGACCTGCTGCATGGTCATGCCGGCGGTGACCGCGACGTCGAACGTCAGCGTGCCGGCCGTCAGCGTGAGCGTGTCGTTGGCCTGGATCGTGCCGATGCCCGCAGCGGCGCGCGTCTGCGTCGAGGACGCGAACTGCGTGTCGAAGAGGGGCGCGGCGCCGCCGGTGCTGAGCGAGAGGCCGGTGACCTCCTGGTCGGTGCCGCTGGGGCTCGTGACGGTGATGCGGCCGCCGGTGTCGAGCTTGACCGACGCGCCGGGGATGCTGGTCTCGACGAACGCCCGCAGGTTGTCGAGCGTCGTGGCCTCGGTGATGGTGAGGCTGCCCGTCAGCGGGGAGCCGCCCTTGGTGCCGTTGAGCGTGATCGTCTGCCCGGCCGTCAGCCCCAGGTTCGTCCCGCCCGAGGTCGTCATGGCCGTCAGCGGCGTCGACTTGGCCGCGAAGGTGCCGACGCCGAAGTTGAGCGCGCCGAACTGGCGGATGCCGGCCGTCGCGGTCTGCACGTGCACGTCGGCCTTGGCCAGGCTGAGCACCTTGATGGAGTAGCTCGCCTTGGCCGCGGCGGCGTTGGCCGTGACGGTGTAGGAGTCCTCGTCGCCGCTGGTGCCGTGCGGGACGCCGTTCCAGAAGGCGACGCTCGTCAGCGCCTCGGCGGCCGTGCGCAGGCTGGAGATGCGCGACCCGATGTCGTTGAGCGCCTGCTGCTTGACCTTCTCGCGGTCCTGGCGCGTCTGGACGTTCGCGATCGGGACCCGCTCGAGGCGGATCAGCTCGTCGACGATCGAGTTCGTGTCGACGCCGGAGCCGAGGCCGGAGAAGGAGATCGAGTTCGCCACGTCAGCCCGCCCGGTCCAGCCACGCGAGGGCGCGGGTGTCGGCGACGGCGCCGCCGGGCGCGTAGGCGTTGATGGCGCGCCGGCCGGAGCCGATGTGGCCCAGGCGCTGGCGGATGGCGTCGCCCTGGCGCCGCGCGACGCGCTCGTTCGCCGCCGCGACCTCGCGCAGGCGGTCGATCAGGCCGTCCGCCTCGGGGCCGGGGCGCTGCGCCGCGAGCAGCCGCAGCAGGCCGTCGCGCTCGTCGTGCAGCGCGCCGAGGGCGTCGACGTCGAGCTGCTCGAGCAGCACGGTCTCGCGCTCGGTCAGCTCCACGAGCCGGCGGACGGCGTCGAGCGGGAGCACGCGGGCTAGGCCGCCTGCTGGCGGGCGACCTGCGAGAACGCGTCGCGGAGGTCGGTGACCATCGGGATCGCCTGGGCGATCTTGTCGGCCGAGGTCTCCCGCGCCGCCTCCATGAGGTGCCGGTTGAGGAACAGGTAGATCGAGCGCAGGTTGGACGCGATCTCGCCGCCGCGCTCCATGTCCAGGGTGGCGTTCAGCTCCATGACGATCGCCGTCGCGCGCGACACGGCCTGCGTGCACTGGGGCCGCGCGCCGTTCTCCGCCGCGGCCTGCGCGCGCCGCAGGAAGCGCAGGCAGCCGTCGTAGAGCATCACGACGAGCTGCTCCGGCGACGCCGTCTGCACGCTGTTCGTCTGGTAGGCCTGGTACCCGGTCGTCAACGGTCTCCCTCCGCCCCGACCGCGGGCGCGGGCGGGCAAGATCGCTTGGCTAGGGGATGTATCGGCCGGGAGGGCGCCCGCCTGTACGGTCATCGTCGTGCGGGCGATCGCGGAACGCCGCGCCCCGTTGCGGTCTACTACGCGCATGCGCTCCGTCGTCGCTGGTGGCCTCGCGGCCGCCGCCGTGTTCGCGGCCATGGCCGGGGCGGTCGTCGCGTCCGCGGCCGCGCCGACCGTGGCGGCGACCCTGGCCGCGGCGGCCGAGGCGCCCGGACGGCGGCGCCTCCGTGCCGCGCGGCGAGCCGCCGCCCGCGCCGCCGGACGGCGGCCTGGTCGAGGCGGCAGCCGTCGTGCCCGACACGGGGCCGTTCCCACCGCCGGAGACCGAGGCCGCTGCCGCCACGACGACCGGGCCGCCCGCCGGCCTGCCCGCCGGCCTCATCGCCTACACCCTCGACACCGGCATCGCCAGCGACGTCTTCGTGCGCCGGCTGGACGCGCCCGAGGAGCGGCGCGTGACGACGTCGCCCGGCGCCGACCTCGAGCCGGACCTGTCGCCCGACGGCACGCTCGTGGCGTACCAGGGGCACCTCCAGCCGAAGAGCGTCGAGTCCGACATCTACGTCGTCGGCACCGACGGCGAGGGTCGCAGCAACCTGACCCGGGCACCGGACCTCGACAACCGCGCGCCGGCGTTCTCGCCGGACGGCCAGCGCATCGCCTTCAGCTCGCGCCGCGGCGGAGGCACCCTGGCGCTGTGGACGATGGCCGTCGACGGCAGCGACGTGCGCGTGCTGACGCGCAGCCGCTGCGAGGACGCCGACTGGTCGCCGGACGGCAGGCTGCTCGTCTGCGTCGGCGACGCCGTGGGCTTCGGGGGCAAGGACCTCTGGCTCGTCTCGGCGGACGACGGCGAGATGCGGCCCCTGACGACCACGGTGGAGCCCGAGACGCGGCCCACGTGGTCGCCGGACGGCAGCCTGATCGCGTTCCAGAAGCACGTGAACGGCAGCTGGATGGTCACGGTCGTGGCGCCGGACAGCACGGGCCGCCGGGCGATCGGCCCGGGCACGAACCCGGTCTGGGCGCCCGACGGCACGCTCGCCTGGGCGGGTCCGTTCGGCCTCTCGCTGCTGCCCCCGCCGTTCGACGGCCCGCCCCTGGTGCCCGGCGACCTCGTGGGGCGGCTGGGCTCGTGGGTCGGATGACGTCCGAGCGCGCAGTGATCGTCGGCTCCATCACCGCCATCCTGGTCGTGATCGCCGGCGCACAGCTGCTGGGCCTGGCCCGCGGTGAGGAGGATCCGGTGGGCATTGCCGCCCCGACGACGCCGGCGACGGAGCCCGCGCCGACGACGACCGCAACGGCAGCTGGCGGCCTGCTCGCCTACTCGCGCGACACGGCCGACGGCGAGGACGTCTTCCTGCGCGACCTCGCCAGCGGGGAGGAGCGCCGCCTCACGTCGGGTCCGGCGCGCGAGTTCGATCCCGACCTGTCGCCGGACGGGCGGCTGGTCGCGTATCGCAGCAACCCGGACCCGGCGTCCGACGCGGCCGACATCTGGGTCGTCGGCGTCGACGGGTCGGCGCCTCGCAACCTCACCCGCGACCCGAGCGGTGACAACTGGGCGCCCGCGTGGTCGCCCGACGGGGCGCTGCTGGCGTTCACGTCGGCCCGCGAGGACGGCGTCCTGGCGCTCTGGACGATGCGGCCGGACGGCTCCGGGCTCCGGCGCGTGACGGAGGAGCACTGCGAGTACGCCGACTGGTCGCCGGACGGCACGCAGCTCGTCTGCGCGGGGCCGGGCACCGCCGGCGGCGACTACGACCTGTGGATCGTCGACGCGGCGTCGGGGGCCATGCGGCAGCTCACGGACACGCCGGAGACCGAGTTCTCGCCGGCCTGGTCCCCGGACGGCACGCGGATCGCGTTCCAGGCCGCGCACGGCGAGGCGTGGACCGTGGAGACGGTGGCGCCGGACGGCTCTGGGCGCGCCCAGGTCTCGGACGGCGAGGGCGCCGACCCCCTGTGGTCGCCGGCGGGCGTCCTGGCCTGGAACGGCCCCGGCGGGCTGACCGTGCTGCACGCCGGGACCGGCGCGCCGCGCGCGCTGGGAGATCTCGCGGGGCGCCTGACGAGCTGGAGCGGCGGCTAGAGCTACACCCCCGCGAACGGCGCCCCCACGCCGCGCCGCGTGCCGAGCGTGGCCAGGCCGGTGTAGCTGTTCGCCGAGTCCCGCAGGGACTTCTGCGGGTCGGCGGCGCCGCCCGGCGCGTTGTCCTGCTCGTAGCTCCAGAACGGGCGGGTCTTGCGCGCGCGGGCGCGGTCGAAGAAGTCCTCCAGGTCGATGTCGCCGTAGCCGAACGGGCAGAAGATCCAGCCGTTCGGATCCGCCGGCACCCGGATCCCGTCCTTCGCGTGGAAGATGGGGCAGCGGCGCTTGTAGCGGCCCGCCGTCGCGGCCGGGTCGAACTCGCTCGTCACCGTGCTGCCGTCGGCCGCGGTGTAGGTGCTGAAGCGGAACTGCGCGACGTGGGCCCAGAAGATGTCCATCTCGAGCTTGACCCAGTGCGGATCGGTGTGGTCGAGGAAGTACTCCATGACGCGGATGCCCGACGAGCGCGTGTAGTTGCCCGAGGCGTCCTGCGGCCCCGTGTCCAGCAGGAAGTTCCAGGGGTCGGCGTGCGTGTGGGAGTAGATCGGCAGGCCGGCCGCCTTCGCCTTCTCGGCCATGGCGTTCCAGGTCTCGATGGCCGTGTCGACCGCGGCCTTCTGAACCAGCGCGCCGGTCGCGTCGTGCGAGCCGGTGTGCGGCTGGCCCAGGATCGCCGCGGTATCCAGCGCGGCGTCGATCGTCGCCGGCGAGAGCCCCTCGACGGTCGACGGCGGGACGAAGGAGCCGTTGTAGTGGCCGATGGCGCGCAGCCCGGACTCGTCCAGCCAGGCGCGGATCTGCGTCGCCGGGACGTCGGCGCCGCCCTCCGCGTCGGCGTGCTGGGCGAAGCTCGGCGCACCGCTGAAGCTGAAGAACTCGACACCGCTGAAGCCGAGCTCGGCGAGCGCGGCGAAGACCTGCCGGTACCCGGCGGGCAGCGTCGGATAGAGGGCGGGGTCGTTGGCGACCAGATCGCGGACGCTGTAGAGCATGCAGCCGCGCCGCGAGGGCGGGATCTTGCCGTCGCGATCCCGGCCGTGGTCGTCGTCGTGGCCGTGCCCGTGCGAGCCGTGCGCCGAGGCCGTGGCGAGGTTGCCGAGGGCCGTGGCCCCGAGGGCTGCGGCGGCGGTGGTGCCGAGCAGCCGGCGTCGGTTCAGGGCGCGGATGCCGCGCTCGTCGGTGGTGGACACGGGCCCCTCCGTTCCGAAGACGTTCGTGACGAACGTCACCATCTACCCGGGGCGGCGCAGTGGTAAACGCCGAGAGGGGGCGTCGTTCAGGCCAGCGCGTCCACCGAGCGGCGGTGGCGGAGGGCCGCCAGCTTCGCCACCTGGTGGTGGTACTCGGTCGACGGGACCTCCTTGAGGAGATCGCCGGTCTGCGCGTCGAAGACGTGGGCAACCCACGTGCGGGCCACCTCGTCGAGCGCGTAGCGCACCGTGATGACGGCGGACGGGCCGCCGTCCAGCACCGGGACGTCGAAGGGGCTCGCGTCCAGCGGATCGTCCTCGCCGCCCGGGCGTTCGGCCGGTTGCGGCTCGAGCGCGGGCGCTCGCAGCCGCTCCAGCGGCGGCAGGCGGTCCAGGCCGGGATGCGGCGTGGCGACGGGCGCGATGTTGTCGACATGCTGTGGATGCACCGCGACCTCCTGGCGGTACTACGTTCCGCAGCCTCATGCCGCGGCACAGCTCTGTCCTGAGCATACTGACGATCCCGCAAGTTGCACGCCGAATCCCCCATACGGGTAGCGGCAACCGCTCGCGTCGTGCGGCAACGCGCCGCGCTGGGCGTGACTCAGGCCGCCGCGCGCGTGCGGACGCTCTCGATGAGATAGCGCACCGACGACTGGGTCGGGTCGAGCGCCAGCGCCTCCTCGAGGATCGGCAGCGCGTCGTCGAACATGCCCTCGGCGACGGCCGCCTTGCCCAGCAGCGCCAGCGAGCGCGCGTCCGGGCCGGCGAGGTCGACCGCGCGCAGGGCGGCGTCGCCGGCGAGCCGGTAGAAGCCGCGCTGCAGGTAGAGCTCGCCGAGCACCAGCGTCGCCTCATGCTGGTGGCCCATGGACCGCTCGAGCAGCGGTACGACGCGCTCGAAGGCCTCGAACTCCTCCAGGCGGGCCAGGGCGTCGAGCATGCGCACGACGTGCGGCGCGGCGCCGGGGAGCAGCGGGAGCACCTCGTCGTCGCCGGCGACCGCGGCGCCGAAGGCGCGCAGGAAGCCGGTCTCGGCGTGGTCGCTGGACAGGCGCAGGACGGCCTCCTCGGTGGCCTCCCGGTTGCCCACGAGCGCGCCGGCGAGCACCCGGGAGCGCTGCACCGCGGCGAACGGCAGGGTGCCGACCGGTAGGTCGCCCGCGGCGCCCTCGACCTCGGCGTAGCGCCGCTGGGAGAGCAGCGCCTCGACGAGGCCGACGCGCGCGGCGCCGTGCTGCTCGCCCCGCTCCAGGGCGCGGCGGAACAGGCCCTCGGCGATCTCGGCGTGCCCGCGCTCGTAGAACGCGGTGCCGAGGAACAGCCACCAGGTCAGCTTGTCGACGCCGTGGCGCTCCAGGCGGGCGAGCACCTCGTGCGGGTCGGCGTCCGGCTGCGCCAGCAGGGTCGTGGCCAGGTAGAGGCCGGCCGGCAGGTAGTCGGGGTGCTCCTCGAGCGAGCGCTGCAGGTAGGCCGCGGCGGCCTCGACGTCGTCGTTCGCGGCGAGGTCGGCGAGGGCCGCGAGGGCCAGGAACGAGCCGTGGCCCACGGTGCCCGCGTAGCGCGCCGGGGCGTCGCCCTGCTCCAGGCAGCGCTCGAAGAGCTCGCGCGCCTCGGCGACGCGGTTGCCGTCGCGGGCCGCGAGGCCGCGCTCGTACGTCAGGTCGGTGAAGCCCGGGAAGACCTGCTCGAGCTCCTTCGCCAGCGACGCGGCGCGCGCCAGGTCGCCCGTCGCGCGGCGGACGCCGACGAGGCGGATGGCGAGCAGCGGGGCGAAGGCGAACTCCCACCAGGCCGGCTTCTGCGAGAGCTCGGCGTAGGAGCGCTCGAGGTGGTCGCGCGCGCGGCCGTGGTCGCCCAGCGACACGAACTCCGTGCCGATGTTGAAGAGGGTGAAGGGGTTGCGCGGGTCGCCGGCGAGCTCGCGCTCCAGGAGCGCGAGGTTGCGGCGGTTCTTGTCGCGCTCCTCGATGCGGGCCTTGAGGTAGCCGTAGTGCCGGATGCGCAGGTCGCAGAACGTGAAGCGCTCCGGCAGGTCGATCGGCATCTGCGAGCGCAGCTGCTCGTGGATCGTGCCCGTGAAGCGGTAGGCCGCCCGGTTGCGCAGCAGGCGCAGGGCGAGGTGCGTGGCGGCGGTGCCGACCTCGTCCTGGCCGGTGAAGTTGGTCTCCGTCAGCCAGAACGCCTCGCGCCAGGCCTTGCGCGTCAGCTCGTGCAGGCGCTCGGCGTCGCCCCCCTCGAGCCGCTCGTCCGCGTCGAGCCACAGGATCCAGTCGCCGGTGGCGGCGTCGAACCCGGCGTTGCGCGGCCCGGAGAAGTCGCCGGTCCACGGCACGTGCAGGACGGTGGCGCCGAACGACTCGGCGATCTCCACGGTGCGGTCGGTGGAGCCGGTGTCGACGACGATGAGCTCGTCGACGCCGTCGCGGACGCTGGCGAG
The DNA here is from genome assembly GCA_963767885.1 of uncultured Actinomycetota bacterium. Lineage (GTDB taxonomy): Bacteria > Actinomycetota > Thermoleophilia > Gaiellales > F1-60-MAGs149 > CAVYFW01. The sequence goes on along the minus strand of CAVYFW010000005.1, from coordinate 471,638 downwards.
GCAGTCCGGCAGCATCTCCTCCTCGTCGCGCACGATCATGCAGAACGAGATGCGGCCGGGGGCGGGGAGCGTCGCGGTGCGCTTCGCGACGACGCGCACGCGGCCCTCGACGGCCTTGAGCCGGGCGCGCGCGCCGGGCGGCAGCGGCAGGTTGATCGGTCGGGCGGCGCGGCTGCGGGCGGCGCCGAGGTTGCCCTGGAGGTTCTCGACGGCCGGGTCGAGGCGCTCCGCGGCGCGCAGGACCTCGACCGCGAGCTTCGGCACGTTGGTGCCGTAGAGCGCCACGCCGAGGTAGTTGAGGAGCACGGGCTCCCACGGCTTCGCCTCGAGGTACGGCAGCACGAGCTCGGCGATCGCGACGCCGAGCGGCGCCCAGCGGGCGGCACCCTGCGGGCTGGCCTGGTCGAGCAGGCGCTCGCAGGAGGCGCGCAGCAGCCGGTACGCCGCGACGTCGTCGTCCCAGACCGCGAGCGCGCGGCCGATGGCGGCGGCGTGGGCGGGGTCGTCGACGAGCGCGAGCTCGACGAGCGTCGCAGCCTCGGCGGCCTGTTCCCCGCCGTCGGGCGCGGCGAGGGCGGCGAGGGCATCCTCGCGCCGGCCCGCGTACCAGTGGCGGAGAGGGGTGACCGCGGCCTGCTCGCCGGCGGCGCGAACGATCTTCAGAGCCACGTCGTCTCCCGGCGCGTCGTCATCTGCAAATCCATCGGAAGGGGGATGGCAGGGCTTGAGCGGGTGCGCTAGCTATGCGGCACGCCGCACCGCGGGCCGGAGCCCGCGCAGGGCGTCGCCGGCCGGCTCCAGCACGGCCACACCCGCCGCGCGCGCGAGCCGGACCTGGCCGCCGCAGCCGGGGTGCAGCGGCACGTAGGCGTCGATCGCCGCGTGCACCCGGCGGAGCTCGGCGGCGCCGGCGTGGTCGAGGATCGAGACGTCCGCGAGCGCCTCCAGGTCGACGCCGGCCACGTCGAGCGGCCTCGAGCACGTGGGCCTCCCAGCGCTCGGGATCGCCGTCCAGGTCGGGGTCGGCGAGCAGGTACAGGGCGACGTCGTCGCCGGGGCCGTACGCGGCGGCGTAGCCGGCGAGGAGCTCGGCCAGGCGGTCCTCCCCGCCCCAGGCCGGCGTGGCCAGCAGGTTGAGGCCGCGGGCGTCGGGCAGCTCCAGCGGTGCGACGGGCTCGGTCGCGGCGCGCGGCGGCCGAGCGCACACGGCGGCGACCCGGGCGGCGTAGGCGTCGGCGATCGCGTCCCAGCCGTAGGCCTGCGCGGCGCGCTGGGCGGCGGCGGCGCGGCGGGCGCGCTCGCCGGCGTCCGCGTCGACCTCGCGCAGGATGCGGACCAGGTGGTCGACGTCGGGCTCGAGCATCCAGATGGGCTCGATCGTCGGCCAGTCGGCCACGAGCCGGGCCGGCGGGTAGGAGCGCGTCGACGCGATGCGCCAGCCGGCGTCGTCGGGCACGAACTCGTCCGTCGGCCCGCCGGCCGTGACGACGACCGGCAGCCCGCAGGCCATGGCCTCGAGCACCGGCATCGCGAAGCCCTCGCCGCGGTACGGGTGGACGAGCACGTCGCAGGAGCGGTAGAGCGCGGCGAGCTCCTCGGTCTCGAGGTCGACGTCGAGGTAGACCAGGCGCGGCATCTCGGGGTCGTCGGCGAAGTCGCGCAGGTGCGTGCCGACGTTGCGGCCCTTGTAGGCGCCGGTCGGGGCCACGTCCTTGATCACCAGCGTGACGTCGTCGCGGCCGCTGAAGGCCGTCGCGTACGCCTGCATGAGCACGTCGACGCCCTTGCGGTTGATGGTGCCGCCCACGAACAGGAAGCGCGTGCCCTCGGGCGCGTCGAGCGCGAAGCGCGGGCCGTCGGGGCGGAAGACGTCCAGGTCGGCGCCGTTCGGCACGACGTGCACGCGCGCCGGGTCGACGCCGCCGTCGAGGTACATGCGCCGGACGTACTCGCTCGGCACCCAGAGCTCGTCGATCGCGTCGCGCATGGGCGCCTGCCAGGCGATCGGGATCGACCCGAACTCCCAGGGCTGGATCAGCACGAGGCGGCCGCCGGGCGGCGCGTCGAAGGCCGGCGGCCACTGGTGGCGCACCTCGACGGTCGGCGGGCGCCCGGTCGCGGGCTCGCGGACGTCGCGCGCACCGTGCGACTGGCGCTGCACGACCAGGCCCGGGCGGCCCTCCAGCCGGGCCGTGACCGCGCGGTTGATGGTGGCGAGGCTGGTGGCCGTCTCGTGATCGCCCGTCCAGCGCAGGACGACGTCGACCGGCCCGCTGGTGCGCGGCGGGCTCGCCCGCGTACACGCGCTCCAGGTCGTCGGCGAGCGCGTCCACCCCGCGCCCGTCCGCGGTCGGCGGCACGACGGCCAGGAGGTCGGCCGGCAGGCCGGCGTCGGCGAGGGTCGCGGCGCGCTCGGCGGTCGGCACGAGGCAGCGGTCGACGCGGGCCGCCAGGCGGGCCAGCAGCTCGGCCCGGCGGAAGGCGAAGGCGGCGAGGTCGCGCGAGCCCAGGCAGGCGGCGCAGGCGGCGCCGTCGCGGCTCGGGCCGTCGCACGGGCTGCCGTCCCCGCGCACGAGCGTGCCGCGGGAGCAGAGCAGCCACAGGTCGTGGGCCTCGACGATCGTGCGCACCCCGCGGGCGGCGGCGACGTCGAGCACGCCGGCGCCGAGACGCGCGAGGTCGAGCACGTGCAGGATCGCCGGCCGCGTGCGCGTCGAGCGCGGCGGCGAGCTCGGCCGTGACGGCGGGCGCGTCGACGTGCTCGCGCGGCGTCGCGGGCGCGGGCGCGGCGGGCGTGAACGTGTCGACGTCCCAGCCCCGGCGCGCGAGCTCCGCGGCGAGCGCCTGCGCGCCGTCGCCCGCGGACGCGAGGAGGATGCGGCGGCTGTCGGCCATCCGGCCCCTCATCGGCACGCGTAGCAGGGACCTTGAAGCCGCTCAATCCCTCGGAAGGGGGTGCCGATAGGACGCCTGTATGACGCCGAGCTTCCTCCGTGGCGAGCGGATCGACCTGCGGCCCCTGGTGGACGCCGATGCCGACGGGCCCTACGTGTCGTGGTTCAACGACGCCGAGACCTGCCGCGGCAACTCGCATCACGTCCGCCCGTACTCCGGCGCGGATGCCCGCGCCTACATCGCCCGCGTCGCAGCCGCGCCCGACCAGCTCGTGCTGGCCATCGTGCGGCGCGAGGACGGCCGGCACATCGGCAACATCGCGCTGCAGGCCATCAACCCCGTCTACCGCACCGCCGAGCTCTCGATCATGCTCGGCGAGCGCGACGCGTGGGGGCAGGGCTACGCCAGCGAGGCCGCGCGCCTCCTCTGCGACCACGGCTTCCGCGCCCTGAACCTCAACCGCATCGCGTGCGGCACGTTCGCGGCCAACGGCGCGCATGCGGCGGGTGGCGGAGCGGCTGGGGATGCGCGAGGAGGGCGTGCGCCGGCAGGCGGCGTTCAAGGACGGGGCCTACGTGGACGTCGTGGAGTACGGCGTGCTGCGGGCCGAGTACGAGTCGGCGCGCGTCGCCGCCGAGAGCCGGGAGGCGGCCTGATGCCCTGGGGCGAGCCGATGTTCGAGGAGCTGACGTACTGCACCCGCTGCTGCATGCCGCAGTCGACGGAGGGCATCGCGTTCGACGAGCTGGGCGTCTGCCAGGCGTGCCAGTCGGCCGAGCACAAGATGCGCATCGACTGGGCGGCGCGCGAGCGCGACCTGCGCGGCATCCTCGACCGCTACCGCAATCCGCGACGGCGACTACGACTGCATCATCCCGATCTCCGGCGGCAAGGACTCGACCTTCCAGCTGCACGTGCTGACGCAGGTCTACGGGCTGCGGCCGCTCGCGGTCACCTTCAGCCACAACTGGTTCTCCGAGGTCGGCCGCTACAACCTCGAGAACGCGATCGAGCGGTTCGACGTCGACCACGTGATGTTCACGCCGTCGCGCTCGCTGGTGAACCACCTGGCCCGCAAGTCGCTGGTCAAGATCGGCGACTCGTGCTGGCACTGCCACGCGGGGGTCGGCGCGTTCCCGCTGCAGGTCGCCGTGCGCTGGCGCATCCCGCTGCTGATCTGGGGCGAGTCGATCGCCGAGGCCAGCGGCCGGGCCACGCACCGCGAGCCCGTGCTGAAGTTCGACCGCGACTACTTCACGAGCGTCTCGGCCAAGGTCTACCCCGAGGCGATGGTCGGCGACGGCATCGAGGAGCGGGACCTCGCCGGGTTCCGCCTGCCGTCGTGGGAGGAGCTGGAGGAGGTCGGCGTCGTCGGCATCCACCTCGGCGACTACCTGTTCTGGGACGACGAGCGCCAGATGGAGTTCGTGCGCGACACCTACGGGTGGCGCGAGGGCCGCGTCGAGGGCACGTACAAGGGCTACAAGAGCGTCGAGTGCCGCATGGCCGGCGTGCACGACTACACGAAGTTCCTCAAGCGGGGCTTCGGCCGCGGCACGGACCACGCGAGCGCCGACGTGCGCGCCGGCCTGATGACGCGCGAAGAGGCGTTCGAGCTCGCCAAGCACCACGACTCCGAGCGGCCCGACGCCCTCGACTACTACCTCGAGATCACGGGCTACAGCGAGGACGAGTTCAACGCGATCATGCGCGAGCACCGCAACGGGCTCGGCGTCGACGCGCTGTCCGACGAGGCCTTCGCCCGCGCCCTGGAGGAGCGCCGTGCCGCCCGTGGCGGTCTCGACGCCGCGGCCTGAGCTGGCCGGCGCGAGCGCGGCGGAGATCGCCGCGCAGGTGCGCTCCGGCCGGGCGAGCGCCGTCGAGGTGCTGCAGGCGTGCCTGCGGGTGCGTCGAGGAGCGCGAGCCGGTCGTCCGCGCCTGGGCCCACCTCGATCCCGAGGTCGCCCTCGCCGCCGCCGCGCGCCCTCGACCGGGGCGCGCGCCGCGGCGAGGCCGCTCGGCACCCTGGCCGGCGTCCCGGTGGGCGTGAAGGACGTCTTCAACACGCTCGACCTGCCGACCGAGATGGGCAGCCCGCTGTGGCGGGGCTTCACGCCCGGCAACGACGCGCGCTCCGTGTTCGGCCTGCGCCGGCGCGACGCGGTCATCGCGGGCAAGACCGTCACGGCCGAGTTCGCGGTGCACACGCCCGGCCCGACCACGAACCCGCACGATCCGACCCGCATGCCGGGCACGTCGTCGAGCGGCTCGGCGGCGGCCGTCGCGGCGGGCATGGTGCCGGTGGCGCTCGGCACGCAGACCGCGGGCTCGATCGTGCGGCCGGCGAGCTACTGCGGCGTGGTCGGCTTCAAGCCCTCCTTCGGCGCGGTGCCGCGCACGGGCGTGCTCAAGACGACGGACACCCTGGACACGATCGGCGTGCTGACGCGCACCGTCGGCGACGCCGCGCTGGCCTTCGACGCGATCCGCGTGCACGGCGTCGACTACCCGCTGCTGGAGGCCGCGTACGCCGAGCGCGCCGCCGGCCCCCGCCGGGCCACCTGGCGGCTCGCGGTCGTGACCGGCCCGCGCTCGGGCGACGCCGAGCCCTACGCGCGCGCGGCCCTGGCGGCGCTCGCGGCGCGGCTCGACGCCGAGACCGACCTCGAGGTGCACGAGCTCGTGCTGCCCGAGCCGTTCGACCGCGCCCACGCGATCCACGACGTCATCTACGAGCGCTCGCTGGCGTACTACTTCAAGGACGAGACGGCGCTCGGCACGCCGATGAGCGCGAGCTTCGAGGGCATGCTGGAGCGCGGCCGTGCGACGTCGCTGGAGCGGTACAAGGCGGCCCTGCACGACCAGACCGCGCTGGCCGGCGAGCTGGAGCGCACGCTCGCCCGCTACGACGCCCTGCTCGACCTCTCGACGGGCGGCGAGGCGCTGGTCGGCCTCGACGCGGTCGACCGCCCCGACCACTGCCTGGTCTGGACGCTGTGCGGCGCCCGGTGCTGTCCCTCCCCCGCTTCCGCGGCCCGGCCGGTCTGCCCTTCGGCCTCCAGGTCGTGGCGCGGCGCTTCGACGACTACCGGCTGCTGGAGCTCGGCCGGCGGCTGGAGCGCGTCGGGGCGTAGCTCGCGTCGGCCGTCGCTCAGCCGCCGGTCGAGGTCGCTCCCGTCCCCGCGCTGCTCGTGGCGCCACCCGCGCCGAGCGCCGCGGCGACCGTCGGCGGGAGCAGGACCGCGTCGATGACGTGCACGACGCCGTTGGACGCCGCGACGTCGGGCATCGCGACGGTCGCGCTGCCGTTGATCGTCACCGTGCCGCCGTCGGCCGTGATCTCCACGGGCTCGCCCTGCACCGTCACGCGGCTCGGCTCCGACGCGATGTCCGAGGAGCCGACGGCGCCCGCCAGCACGTGGTAGGTGAGGATGTCGGCGAGGTTCTCGTCGGCGAGCAGCTGCTCCTTGGTCAGCCCGAGCGCGGTGAGCGCGGCCTCGAACGCCTCGTTGGTCGGGGCCAGGACGGTGAAGGGCCCGTCGCCGCTCAGCGTCTCCGCGAGGCCGGCCGCCTGGACCGCCTCGACCAGGATCGAGAGATCGGGCGTCGCGGCCGCGACGTCGACGATCGTTCCGCTCGCTGCGCTGTCGGCCATCGCGGTGTCGATCGCCATCGTGGTGTCGGTGGACATCGCGCTCTCGGCGGCCGTGGCAGCGGCGGTCGAGGCCGCAGCGGTTGCGGCCGGCTGCGTCGGGGTGTCGTCGTCGCCGCCGCAGGCGACGGCGGAGAACGACAGGGCGGCGACGCCGATGATGGCGGCGAGCGTACGGGCGGGGTGCATGAGGGCCTCCGGCTCGGTCGATCGAACGTGGACGACCGGCATATACGTCGCGCACGCCCGGGCCGATCACCGAAGCTCGGCAGGGCACGCCGCGGAGCCCCGCGCGCTTGCGCCCTACTCGTCCGGCGGCAGCTCGACCTCCAGCCACGGGCCGTCGGCGCCGTCGCGCTGGCGGGCGCGGCCGTAGCCGAGGTCCGAGAAGGCCGCGAGGTCGGGCACGACGCGGCGCAGGTCGCCGAACGACATCGCCTGCAGGGTGTCGGAGCGGCGGCCGCCCTCGGAGAGGAAGACCCAGTCGCCGTCGTCGTAGTGGCCGACGAACGCGACGCGCGCTGCGCCGGAGGCCACGTCGGGCGAGACGTAGACCTCGGACTCGGGCGGGTCGTCGAACGGCCAGGGCCAGTCGGTCACGCGCGGCATCGTACGGGCACCTCACGCGTCCGCCGCGGGCCCGAGGAGCTCGGCGATGCGGGCCAGCTCGTGCCGCACCGGCGTCCCGTCGGTCGCGTACAGGGGCGAGCGGACGCCGTCGACCAGCAGCAGCTCGCACGCCGCGAGGCCGCGCACGCGGGCGGGCGGCTCCGCGAGCACCAGCGCCGCGAGGTGCTCGAGCTCGTCCGCGACGCCGGCGGCGGTGCGCGGCTGCACGACGCGGCGCGACCCCGGCGGCAGCGCGCCGCGGCGCCCGGCGTCGGCGTGGGCGCGCAGCCCGTCGGCCAGGTGCGCGCGGTGGCGCGGGGCGACGAGCCGCTCGCGGGCGCGGGCGACGGCCGGCAGCGCCGGGTCGTCCGCACCGGCGGCGATCGCGTCGAGCACCGCCAGGCGCTCGGTGCCGTGGGCCAGGGCGAGCCAGGCGAGCGTGGCCAGCGCGCCGACCGCGAGCACGGCCGAGACGGCCAGCGCCGCGGACGTCGACACCACCAACGGCAGGGGCGCCAGGGCGAGCGCCCCCGCCACGACGACGGCGGTCGTCGCGCGGCGGCGAGCGCGTTCGGCCGCATGGACGGCCATCAGGGAATCGGTACGGGCGAGGGTCACGGCGGCCTCCTTGGGTCCTCCGGGTGCCGTCCGAGCGTGCCGCGCGCCGCCCGCTCGCCGCGCCCGGCGTCCCCCCGGTGGCGACCCCGGCGTCCGCCGGCCTAGCCCAGGATGTTCACGGCGCGCGCCGCCACCAGCAGGATCGTGAGCGCCGACGCCGCGCTCTCCAGGAGCATCAGGCCCTTGGCCCGCCGCGTCAGGGGCATCGTGTCCGTGGGGCTGAACGCGATGGAGTTGGTGAACGCGACGTAGAGGTAGTCGAACAGCCGCGGTTCCCAGCCGGGCTCGGCGAACGTCGGGTTGTCCATCTGCGGGAACTGGAAGTCCGGCGGCGGCGGATCGGCCTCGCGCCGGCGCACCGGACCACCGCGGTCGTAGACCCAGAACCACAGGCCGAAGGCGATGACGTTGCTGACCCACAGCACGCCGCCCTTGACCAGGAGCTCCCCGCCATCGTGCTCCCGCCCGTCCAGGATGCCGGCGAGCAGCGCGAGCACGGCCAGCAGGTTGCCGATGCCGATGATGGCGAAGAGGGCCATCGTGACCTCGCGCCGCACGCCCATCTCCTCCAGCGCCCGTCGCGGCCGCGACCAGCTCAGTGCGACCAGCAGCAGCACCTCCGGCACCACGAGCACGAGCCAGGTCCACCACGGCAGCTCCCACAGGTGCCAGCCCTGCTGCCGGCTGGTCACGGCGAGCGTGACCTGCAGCGCGATGACCAGGACGACGGCCGGCGCCGCCTCCCACCGCGTCTCGACCTCTGCCTCGTGGATCTCGCGATTCTCGACGCGGTCATCATGACCGCCGGACCGGTCAGCCCCGCAGCGCGTCGAGGTGCTCGAACACCTTCTCGAACGCCGCCGCGACGTCGTCGACGTCCGCCTCGCGCGAGGCCGGCGTGGCAGAGGTTGGTGCGTGATCAGCTCGTGCTCGTGCAGGCGCTCCGCGACCGGGCAGAGGCCCCGGCCGTAGCTCACGTCGCCCTCGTAGCGGGGGCAGTTGAACGCGCACGAGCCCCGCCGCTCCTGGTAGTAGCGGCTCGAGGTACAGCGGCTTCACGTAGCCCTGCGCCAGCGGGATGCCCTCGGCGCGCACCGCCTCGACCACGCGCTCGCGCGGCACGCCGGCGGCCGCCGCGTCGTAGCGCAGGCCGTAGAGGTAGTAGACGTGGCGGGCGCCCGCCGGCTCGCGCGGCACCGTCAGGCCGGGCAGGCCGGCGAGGCGCGCGTTCAGGCGGTGCGCGTGCGCGATGCGCGGCTCCGTCAGCGCGTCGAGCCGGCCCAGCTGCACGTGGGCGATGGCCGCCTCGACCTCGGTCATGCGGTAGTTGAAGCCGAGGATGTCGGGCTGGTCCGGCCCGCCCGCGCGACCCGTCACGACCTCGCCGTGGTTGCGCACGAGCCGCAGCCGCTCGGCGAGCCGCGCGTCGCGCGTGACGGCCACGCCGCCCTCGCCGGAGTGGATGGTCTTGTGGTAGTTGAGGCTGAAGACGCCGATGTCGCCGATGGTGCCGATCGTGCGCCCGCCGAGCGTCCCGCCGGGCGCCTGCGCCGCGTCCTCGATGACCACCAGCGCCGTGCTCGCCGGCGATCGCCATGATCGCGTCCATGTCGGCCGGGCAGCCCAGCAGGTGCACGACGACGATGGCCTTCGTGCGCGGCGTCAGGCGCGCGCGGACGGAGTCGGGGTCGAGGCACAGGGTGGCGGGATCGATGTCGGCGAAGACCGGCACGGCGCCGCTCACCAGCGCGCAGGTGGCCGAGGCCGCCATGGTGTACGGCGAGACGATGACCTCGTCGCCGGGGCCGCAGCCGGCCGCCTGGATCGCGGCGTAGAGCGCGGACGTGGCCGAGTTCACGCTGACCGCGTAGGGCGACGCCGAAGCGCTCCGCCCAGGCCTGCTCCAGCGCCTGCACCTCGGGGCCGCCCAGGAAGTCGGGGCCCCAGGCGGCGAGGAAGCGGCTGAGCACGCCCGATTCCAGCACGCGCTGGACGGCCTCGGCCTCCTCGCGGCCGACGGGCGGCGCGTCCGGGAAGGGTGCGGTGCGGACGGGATCGCCGCCCAGCACGGCGAGGTGGCGCGTGGCGTGAACGCTCACGCCGCGCTCCCCGCGAGCTCGAGCGCCAGGCCCGCCACGCGGGCGCCGGCGCCGGGGACGGCACGTGGGGCGCCGCGGCGCACCGCGGCGCGGTAGTCGTCGTCGAGCAGTGCGCGGTGCACGGTCGGCTCGACCTCCTCCGGATCGGTCACGGGCGTTCCCACCCGCAGGGTATCGGCGCCCGCCAGCCCCGGCTGGAGCGACAGCGTCACGCAGCCGAGCATGGCCGCCTCGAGCAGCAGCGCGGTGGTCATGCCGCAGACCAGGTCGGCGGCGCGCACCCAGTCGTGGGCGTCGTCGTCGCGCACCGTCACGGCGCCGGGCGGCAGCAGCGCCGGGTCGGCCTCCCGCGGGTGCGGCCGCACCACCAGCCGCGTCGGCACGGGCGCGTGCGCGAGCGCGATGCCGAGCGCGGCGAGGACGTTCCGCTCGTCGTAGCCGAGGCCGTCGCCGTACACCTCGCGCACGGGCTGGGAGGCGAACAGCACCAGGCGGTCGTCCGGCCCCGCGCCGGCGCGCGCCCGCAGCTCCTCGCCGGCGGGCCTCGTCCAGCGGCTCCAGCAGCAGCAGGCGCTCGTGCTGCGGCGCGCCGGTGACGACCACCCGCCCGGGGTGGAAGCCGCTGGCCACGAGCTCGGCCCCCATGCGCTCGTCGACGACCGCGACGACGTCCGGCGCCACCGCGCCGAAGCGGCGGTCGTACGACGACCAGTAGTCGAGCACCGCCAGCGACGGCACGCCGGCCTCGTGCGCGCGCGGCCGCCAGCTCCTTCTCGTGCTCGGGCCCGCCCACGCTCGTGCCCAGCAGCACGACGTCCGCCGTGGCGACGGCCGCCCGCGGGTCGCGCGGCTCGCCGGCAGCCAGGCTCGCCCGCCCGAAGACGCCGGCCGCCGGGCCGTACGCCCACGTCTCGACCACGACGTCCGGCGTCGACCAGAGGCGCGCGACGACCGGCGCCACGGCCTCGGCGCCCCCGGCATCGCCCGCGCAGGCCAGCACGCGGATCACGACGCGCCGACCTCCACGCGCGCGCCCGCCCGCCGCTGCGCTCGCGCGCGCCGCGTCGGCCACCGCCAGCGCGGCGACCGCGTCGGTGCCCGTCGCGCGCGGCGCGCGGCCCTCCTCGATCGAGGACACGAGGTCCTCGACGGCGTGCAGCACCGCGTCGTGCAGCGCGTCCACCGCCTCCCAGGCCGGCGCCAGCTCACGGTAGCCCGGGAAGCGCGGGCTCGGCCCGGCCTCCTCCAGCGCCAGGTGCCAGCCGATCTCGGTCAACCGCGCCCGGCCGGCCGTGCCCACGAGGTCGAGCTCGAACGTCGCGTGCGCCGTCCGCGGCAGGCCGGCCAGGCCGCCGCGCGCGCCGCCGGCGAGGCCGAGCGCCACGTCGAGGGTCGGGTCGTCGCCACCCTCCCCCAGCCCGTCGGCCGCCTCGACCCACGCGATCTCGCCCGCCAGCATGCGCACGAGGTCGAACCAGTGCGTGCCGTTGTGGGCGACGCCGGCGGTGTAGAGGCCCTGCACGTGCTGCAGGTTCCCCAGCGCGCCCGACTCGATGCGCCGGGCCAGCTCGAGGTACGGCGGCGCCGTGCGGCGCGGGTAGTGCACCGCGAGCGCGACGCCCTCGCGGAGCGCCAGCGCCACCAGCGCCTGCGCCTCGGCCGCGTCGAGCGCGAGCGGCTTCTCGACCAGCGCGCCGCGCACCCCGGGCGCGGCCGAGCACCGCCCGCGCCACCGCCGCGTGCGTCGCGTCGGGCGTGGCGACCGCCACGACCTCCGGGCGGGCGCTGCGCAGCAGGTCGCCGACGTCCACGAAGGCCGGCACGCCCCACAGCTCGCCCGCGCGCGTGGCCCGGGCGGGGTCGGCGTCGCAGACCGCCACCAGCTCGGTGTGCGCCGAGGCGGCGAAGGCGCCCGCGTGGCTCTGCACGCCGAGCGCGTGCGCGGTCTCGGCCAGCTCCGAGCCGATGCGCCCGCAGCCGATGACCGCCGCCCGCATCCGACGGCCTAGACGGCCTTCTGCTGGATGTTCGCGTTGAGCGCCCGGATCTCGGGGTGCTCGCGCAGCAGCGCGGCGATCTCGCCGAGGCCGAAGCCGTGGTCGCTGCGGGTACAGGCGCTCGAAGATGGCCCGCACGAGCGCCGAGGTCCTCCGGCGTGTCGACCGTCAGCCGCAGATCGCCGAGCGACGGCTCCGGGCTCTTCACCTCGCGCAGGTGGTAGCGCTCCGGATGCGTCCAGAAGTAGAGCGAGACGTGCTCGCGGTCGGCCGGGTCGTTCGTCGTCGCCGCCACCTCCGCCAGCGCCGCGGTCGAGAAGACGCGCACGTCGATGCCGCGCGGGAAGGTCTCGGTGAGGGTGTTGGAGCAGAAGTCGCAGCCGCCGTCGCGCAGGTAGGCGTCGACGACGAGGTCGAGCCAGTGCGGGTCGATCAGCGGGCAGTCGCCGGTCGTCTCGACGATGACGTCGGCGCCCGACGCCTGCGCCGCGCCGAGCACGCGCGCGAGCACGTCGTCCTCGCTGCCGCGGAAGACCGCCGACCCCGAGGTCGTGGGCGAGCGCCTCGATGCGGATCGCACGACGGGTCCTCGGTGGTCGCGATGACGATCCCGTCGAGGCGCTGGGAGCGACGCAGCCGCTCGACCATGAGCGCCAGCAGCGGCTCGCCCACGGCCTCCAGCAGGACCTTGCCCGGCAGCCGGCGTGGAGCGCATGCGCGCCTCGATGATGCAGACGATGCGGTGGTGCTCAGAGCCGCTCGACATAGGGTGCCCTCCAGGCCGGGGACGGATCGGCCCCGACGGCGGTCCAGTACTCGCGGCCGCGCACGATGCGGTCGCCCTCCACGGTCCAGAACGAGGCGGCGCGGTGCACGTCGGCGCCCTGCGGCACCTCGACCTCGGACACGACCTCGGCGCCGTCCGCCACGACCCGCAGCACGCGGATCGACCAGCCCTCGGGATACTCGGCGTTCACGGCCACCACGTTCGCGGCGCCCACCATGCGTTCCTTGCTCGCGGGCCACTCGACGACGACGTCGTCCGCGAGCAGCGCCCGCACGGCCTCCCAGTCCCGCCCCTCGATGCGGTCCCAGTAGGCGCGCACGACGTCGGCCGGCCCCACTCAGCCCTCCACGTCCGCCGTCCGGACCAGCTCGTCGGCGGCGACGGCGCGGCCCAGCGCGCGCCCGACGACCTCCGGCGCGCGGTACGGCTCGAGGCCGTCGGCCGGGATCGGCCGCGTGGCCGCGAGATCGGCCTCCGTCAGGCGGTGGCCGGCGGGCAGGTCGCGCGCGTAGCGGAGGGCACGCCGCTGCACGACCGCCGAGTCGACCTCGTTGTCCTCCACCCGCTTGACCCCGTCGCCGAGCGCCTCGTACGCGACCTCGACGGCGCGACGCCAGGTCGCGCCACGTCGCCGGCGTCATCGCGAAGCCGTGGTCGGGCCCCTCGCGCGTGGTGTCGTCCGTGAAGTGCTTCTCGATCACCCGCGCGCCGAGGGCGACCGCCGCCACCGCCGTCACGTGGCCCGGCGTGTGGTCGGAGAGGCCGAGCACCGCCTGCGGGAAGCGCTCGGCGTAGAGCCCGAGCACGCGCAGGTTGACGTAGCCGAGGTTCGCCTCGTCGCCCGTGTAGTTCGTGTTGCACTGCATGAGGACGACGCCCGGCGCGGCGGCGAGCGCGTCGAGGGCGCGCTCGACGTCCTCCAGCGTGGAGGCGCCCGTCCCCAGCAGGACCGGCTTGCCCTTGGCGGCCACGTGGCGCAGGAGCTCGGGCCAGGTGACGTCGCCGGAGCCGATCTTGAAGGCGCGCACGTACGGGTCGACGGCGTCGGCCAGGTCGAGCGCGTACGGCGTCGTCAGGTACTCGATGCCGAGCTCGCGGCAGCGCGCGGCGAGCGGCTCCGTCCAGCCCAGCGAGAGGCTCGCGGCGGCGTACGCGTCGTAGACGGAGGTCGTCCAGGCCGCCTGGTGCGCCATCTTCGGCAGCTCGTCGAAGCCCCGGCGCGAGACGATGGTCGGCGCCTGGAAGTTCTGGAACTTCGCCGCGTGGGCGCCCGCGTGGGCCGCCAGCTCGCACAGGTGGAGCGCGCGCTCGAGGGAGCCGTCGTGGTTGGCGCCGATGTCGGCGATGAGGTACGGCGGCGCGTCCGGGCCGACCGGCCGCTCGCCGATCGCGAGGGTCGTCATGCGGCCTCCCGGCCGAGCAGCTCCACCAGGGTGCGCCCGCTGCCGCCCCGGAGGGCGGCGGCGGTGCCGTCCTCGAGCTCACGGCGCAGGCGTGCGACGCCCTCCGCGACCGTCGGCGGCGCGCCGGCGACCGCGGTCAGCCGGGCGACGTCCATGGTGCGGGTCGAGCGGGCGGGCGGCCGTCAGGCGGCGCTCCGCGAGGGCGATCGGCTGGATCGGCGTCCGGGTCGAAGCCGAAGCCGCGCGCCACGATGCGGCCGAACTCCGCCTTGTCGACGGCGTCGGACGAGCCGACGTTGAAGGTCCCCTCGCACCGCGAGCGCGTGCAGTCGCATGGCCTGGTCGACGATCTCCCCGGCGACGAGCGGCGAGAATCGCACGTCGGCGAAGAGCGTGCGGCCGCTCGCCGGCGCAGCGAGGGTGCGCAGGATCGCCTCGCTGAAGCTCGTGCGGGGCCCGGGCCGCCAGCCGTGCAGCGTCGTCCGCAGCACCAGCGCGCCGGGCAGCTGCTCGCGCACGCGGTCCTCCCCGCGCAGCTTCGACGCCGCGTAGACGTTGACCGGCGCCGGGATCGCGTCCTCGCGGTGCGGCCCCGGCCCGTCGTAGACCGCGTCGGTGGACACGTGGATCAGCCGCGCGCGGCGCCGGCGGCAGGCCGCGGCCACGAGGCCCGGCAGCTCGGCGTTGACGCGGTCGGCGAGCGCGGGATCGGCCTCGCAGCGGTCGACGTCGGTGAGCGCCGCGCAGTGCAGCACGAGGTCCGGGCGGTGCTCGGCGAGCAGGGCGTCCGCGACGCCCGGCGCCGCGAGGTCGGCCGCGATCAGGCGGTGTCCCGCCGACGCTGCCCGCGCTGGTGCCGCCGAGACGGCGACGACCTCGTGCTCGCGCGCGAGCAGATGCACGGCGTTGGCGCCGAGCATGCCGCTCGCGCCGGTGACGAGGACCGTCGCTCACGCGGCGAGCTCCCGGGCGCGCCGCATGGCCGTGACGACGCGGTCGGCGCCGAGGCCGTCGACGGCGTACCGACCGCTCGAGGCCATCTGCTCGCGCCGCGGGTGGTCGTTGGCGAGGTCGTGCAGGGCGCGCGCGATGCGGCTCGCGGTGGCGTCGCGGCTCCAGCCGAGGTCGACGCCGATGCCGAGCCGGTCGAGCGCGATCGCCGGCGGGCCGCTGGTTCTCCGCCAGCGTCAGCACGAGCGCCGGCACGCCGCACAGCGCGAGCTCGCGCGCGGTGCCGCCCGCCGCGGCAACCGCGAGGTCGGCGGCGGCCATCAGCGCCGGCATGTCGCGCGAGTCGACGACCAGCCGGCAGCCGTCGCCGAGGCGCCGCGACGGCCTCGCGCAGCGGCTCGACGTGCTGGTTGGTGGGGCCGGCGACGATCGTCGCCTCGAGGCCCGGGATGCGCGCCTGCTCGAGGGCGTGCACGACGGTGGTCGTCGCGTCGTGGGGATCGAGCCGCCGAGCGTCACCAGGATGCGGAAGGCCACGGGGGTCGCGGGGCGCGGCGGCGGCGCAGGCAGGAACTCCTCCCGCACCAGCGCGTAGCGCGGCCCGAGCAGCAGGCGCTCGGGCGGCAGCGACGCCGCGTAGGGGCGCGCGTCGGCGCCGAAGTTCTGGTTCAGCACGAGGGTCGCGTGGTAGCGCTCGGCATGCCCGTGGTCGTCGAGCACCAGCACGGGCGAGCCGCTGCCGGCGACGGCCTGCTGGTACGCGTGTCCGAAGTCGTAGCCGTCGAGCACGAGCCAGGCCGCGGCCTCGCTGCGGGCCACCGAGGCCGTCGCGTGGGCGTCCTCGGCGCTGCCGAAGCCCGGTGTCAGGGACGGCACGTCGACCGTCCGCACCTCCACCCCGGCGGCGGCGATGCGCCCCGCCAGCGGCCCGACGTCGGCCGCGGTCAGCAGCAGCACGCGCCCGGCGGTCGCGCGGCGCCAGGCCGTCGCGAGGGCCAGGGAGCGCATGACGTGGCCGGTGCCCATCGCGGGCGTCGCGTCGGCGCGGATGAGCAGGGTGCCGGCCACCGGTCAGGCGTCCTTCTGCTCGACGTCGGCGTTCATGGCAGCGATCTCCGGATGGTGCCGGACGTGGTGCAGGAGCTCCAGGTACGGCCGCTCCGGCGCACCAGCCAGGTCGAGGTCGTGGTAGACCCGGCGCACCATCGCCAGGTCGGCGGGCGTGTCGACGGTCCAGCGCAGGTCGCTCGCGTCCTCCCCCTCCGGCACCACGGCGTGCAGCGCGAAGAGGTCGGGGCGCTCGCGATAGCAGAGCCAGGTGACGTGCTCGCGGGCCGGCCGCGACGTCGCCATGCGGTCCGTGCGGAGCAGCGCGTCGGTCCAGATCGCCTCGGCGTCGAGCCCGCGGGGCAGCCGCCGCACGAGGCGGTTCGACGCGTAGTCGTGCGTGGCCCGGCGCGCCGCCAGGCCGTCGATCACGGCGTCGACGGCGGGCGCGTCGATGAGCGGGCAGTCGCTGGTGACGCGGCAGACGAGGTCGGCGCCGAGCGCCCGCGCCGCGCCCACGTAGCGGGAGAGGACGTCCTCCTCGCTGCCGCGGAACACCTCCGCGCCGTGCGCCCGGGCGAGCTCGGCGACCGCGTCGTCCGTCGGCGTTGGCGGTGGTCGCGACGCAGACCACGTCCGCACCGCGCACGAGCCGCAGGCGCTCCAGCACCCGCGTCAGGAGGGGCGCGCCGGCCAGGTCGGCCAGCACCTTCCCCGGCAGACGCGTCGACGTCGCCCGCGCCTGCACGATGACGGCGCTCACCATCGGCGGCGGTCGCCATCGGCGAGCATCGCCCGGAGCTCCTCCTGCGTGAGCCAGTGGTCGTTGGTGTCGCTCGCGTAGCGGAAGCCGGGAGCGCAGGGCGTGCCGCCTGCGAACGACGGCCCGACGGTCCACGTGGCGATCTCCGGGGCGATGACGTACGCGAAGCCGATGTCGTGCGCGTGGCGGGACTCGTCCTCCGTGAGCATGACCTCGTGCAGCTTCTCGCCCGGGCGGATGCCGATGATGCGCCGCTCGGCGCCCGGCGCGAGGACGTCGGCGATGTCGGTGACGCGGGTGCTCGGGATCTTGGGCACGAACACCTCACCGCCCGTCATCACCTCCATCGAGCGGATGACGAAGCGGACGGCCTGCTCGAGCGTGATCCAGAAGCGGGTCATGCGCTCGTCGGTGATGGTCACGACCCCCTCCAGCGCCTGGCGCCGGAACAGGGGCACGACCGAGCCGCGGCTGCCGACCACGTTGCCGTAGCGGACGTTGGCGAAGCGTGCCGGGGAGTCGCCCGAGTACGCGTTCGCCTGCGTGATCAGCTTCTCCGCGGCGAGCTTGGTCGCCCCGTACAGGTTGACGGGGTTGACGGCCTTGTCCGTGGACAGGGCCATGGTCACGGGCACGTCGTTGGCGATCGCCGCCGAGACGACGTTCTCCGCCCCGGTGATGTTGGTGCGGACGGCCTCGGTCGGGTTGTACTCGCACGCCGGCACCTGCTTCAGCGCGGCCGCGTGGACGATCACGTCGACGCCGCGGGTGGCCCGGACCAGCCGCTCGGCGTCGCGCACGTCGCCCAGCAGGAAGCGCAGGCGCGGGTCGTGCCCGAAGGCGTCCTGCACCTGCGCCTGCTTGTACTCGTCGCGCGAGAACAGACGGATCGCGCGCGGCTCGTACTCGTCGAGCAGCACGCGGATGAACGCCTGGCCGAACGACCCCGTGGCGCCCGTGATGAGCACCGTCTTCCCGTGCAGGTCCATCGTGACTGGATTCTTCCCCGAACCCGGCGATCCTGCGACGCCAGGCGCCGCGGACGTCCTACGCCAGGGCCTTCTCGATGGCCGCGAGGACGCGGTCCTGCTGGAAGGGCTTCACGACGAAGTCCTTCGCGCCGGAGCGGATCGACTCGATGACCTTGGCCTCCTGGCCGAGCGCCGAGCACATGACGACGCGGGCGCGTCGGGTCGGCCGCGAGGATGCTCCTTGAGGGCCGCGATGCCGTCCTTCTCGGGCATCGTGATGTCCATCGTGCAGACGTCGGGCTTGAGCTCGGTGTACTGCTCGACGGCCTGCTGCGCCGTTCGCGGCCTCGCCGACCACCTCGTGCCCGTTCTGCGTGAGGATGTTCTTGATCATCATCCGCATGAACGCGGCGTCGTCGGTGATGAGGACGCGTGCCATGTCCGTGTCACCTCCTACGGGCCGCGGCTCACGTCATGCCGCGGCCTCGAGCGGCGTCAGGGACACGATCTGGACGGCGTACTCGCCGTCCACCAGGACGAGCCGCGCCTGCGGCGAACGGACGCGCCGTTGACCAGCACGTCGATGAGCATCGGCAGGGCTCCGGTCGAGCTTGACGATCGCCCCGGGCGGCAGGTTCACGACGCGCCCGACCGGCAGGCGCGCGCGGCCGAGCTCGGCCGAGACGCGCACCTTGACGTCGCGCAGGCGGTCGTCGCAGCGCCGCCGGCGCGGCCGAGCGTCGAGCCCAGCCGCCGGCGCTGCGTCGCGGCGCCGCTCGGCGCCGGCGCCGGCGGGCTCGGCGCGCGACCGCCGCGCGGCCCAGGTCGGCGGCCGTCGAAGGCGCCGCCGCAGGTGCTCGGCGAAGTCGGCCGAGACGAGCTGCACGACGTCGGCGCGTGAGCCGGTCGGAGACCAGCCGGAAGCGCGCGCAGAACGCGCAGTCGCTCGAACGCGGCGCGCGCCTCGTCGGCCGACGTCGATGCACCGTGCAGATCGGCGGCGCGACCTCGATGGCCATCGTCAGGGTGTCGGCGATGACGTTCGTGGCCGCGCCCATCATCTGGTTCATCGCCTCGGACACGGCGGAGAGCTCGATCTCGCGAGAGCGCCGTCGCCCATCGGCTCCGTCGAGCGCCCATCATGATCGCCGCGAGCTGGCGCGGCCTGCTCGGGCGTGAGCACGAAGAGGTTGGCGCCGTTGACGCCGGAGACGTACGAGACCTCGACCGCGACGCAGCGGGTAGCTGAGCTTCGCCGAGCGGGTCGTCGGGGTCGACCTCGACGCTCGGCAGCGTGGCCGACGCCTCGCTCGCCGATCAGCGTCGAGAGCACCTGCGGCGGCGGTCTCGGCGGCGATGCGGGCGGTGCGCTCGACGGCGGCGAGCGTCTCGTCGTGCGACGCCGCGGCGACGGGCTGGCGCGTCCGCCGAGCACGCTCGCGCATGCGTCGGCCGGCGCCGAACGACGCTCGACGAGCGTCGCCGGCGAAGTCGCGGCGGCACGAGCTGCACGACGGTGGCCTCGAGCGTCGCCCGACGCTCGAGCGTGAAGCGCGCGACGTAGACGCGCCTCGGCGAACTCGGCCGGCGTCGCTCGCGGCCGTCGAGCAGCTGGACGCTCGGCGGCGCGATGTCGGTCGGCATCGCCGAGCGCCTCGGCGATCGCCGTGGAGACGCCGCCCATCATCTGGTTCATCGCCTCGGACGACCGCCGAGAGCTCGATCTCGGTCGAGCTCGCCCGTCTCGTCGGCTCGGCGCGGCCCATCATGGCCGGCGGCCAGCGTGCGCGGCCTGGTCGGGCTGCAGCACGAACAGGTTCTCGCCCGTCGATGCCGCTCGGTGAACGGCGACCTGCGACGGCGACGCAGCCGGGAACTCGAGGCGCCCCAGCGGCGTCGGCGTGCTCCTCGTCGACCTCGACGGCGTCGAACGCCCCGGCTGCCCGAGAGCGTGCCGAGCGACGCGTGGCGGACGGCCTCGGCGCGATCAGGTCGACGCGCGCTCGACCGCCTCGGGCTCGGTCATCGGCGTCCCTCCTCGCCGGCAGGTCGGGCGTCGGCGCGGCGATCGGCTCGGCGCGCGGCTCGCTGCGGGCCGCGCGATGCGCTCGTGCACCTGCACGGCCAGGTGGCGGCGGTGCGAGCCGGGGAAGACGCGGTAGGTCGGCGTGTCGGCCCGGCCAGCAGGCGCGACGCCGTGCTCGGCGGGGACGCCGAGGCGGATCACGTCGCCGGGCTCGCAGGGCGAGCACGTCGTCGATCGCAGGTCGACGGCGCCGACCTCGGCGCGCACGCTCGATCGTCGACGTCCTCGAGGCCGCTGGCGCAGCGTCGAACGTCGGCGGTCGGCGCTGCGCTGGCCCGGAGAAGTACGACTGCGTCGTCAGGCTGCGGCGCGACGGTCTCGATCGAGCGCCAGGGCAGGCACAGCGCCATGACGCCGGTCGACTCGTGCACCCGGATCTGGAACGACAGCAGCACCGACAGCTCGGTCGGCGGCGCGATCTGCGCGAACTGCGGGTTCATCTCCGTGTGGCGCAGCGAGAAGTCGACGCCGACGAGCTCCGACCACGACGTGGAGAGCTCGCGCCAGCAGGCGCTCGATGAACGTGCGCGAGAGCGACAGCTCGATGTCCGTCAGCTCGCGCAGGCGGCGGCGCCCGTGGCCCGGCGCCGCCGAGCAGGCGGTCGATCATCGTGAAGACGAGCGGCAGGTCGAAGGCGCAGGATCGCGTTCGTCTCGAGCGGCTCGAGCTCGAGGATGCCGGTCAGCGCCGGCACGGGCAGCGACGAGATGAACTCGCCGTAGGTCACCTGCTCGGCGCCGAGCACCGAGATGTCGGCGACGCGAGCGCAGCGCGCCGGAGAGGTACGTGCCGCCGAGGCGCGAGAACGTGTCGTGCAGCATCTCCAGCGTCCGCAGCTGGTCCTGTTGAACTTCGACGGCCGGCGGAAGTCCATGTTCTGGATCCGTTCTGCGGCGAGCCGGTCGCGTCGCTCGTCGCCGGCCGTCGGGCTCGCTGCGCGACCGCCGCGAGCAGGGCGTCGATCTCGGCCTGGCGAGAGGGTGTCCTGCCGTGGCACACGTCGGATCGGCTCCTAGAGCTTCCTCGGCGGCCTGGCCGACGCTGCGCACGAGCACCTCGCCGGTCGCGACGTCGCACCTCGACCGAGCGGCCGCTGGAGCCGCCCGTGTCCTGCGCCGCGCACCGGGATGCGGGCCGCCTGCAGCGCCGCGAGCGTGCGCGTCGTCGTTGCGGTCGCCGATCTGCAGCAGCGAGCTCGACGCGGCCGGCGCCGCGAACATGTGCGCGCCGCCGCAGAGCACGGCCTTGAGCCGCGCCCGGTTGCGCGCCGCAGCTGCACGACGGCTCGATCAGGTGCGGCACGGCGGTGTCGGCGAACTTCGCCGGGCGCCGCGCCGCCGCGCGCGGCGCGACTCCGGGCAGCACGATGTGCGACGAGCCCGGCCACGCCGGCGTCCTGGTCGACCAGCGCGAGGCCGATGCAGGAGCCCAGGCCGAGCGAGACGAGCGCGTCGGCCCGGTTCCTGGAGACCGCCTGCTCGGCCATGCGCACCATGTGGCGGGTGCCTTCGCTCACAGCGCCCAGGCGCCGCAGCAGGCGGTCGACCGAGTGCGACTCGGGGACGTACAGGAAGCCGAAGTCGCAGTACGCGTCCTCGATGCGGATCGCGGTCTTGAGGAACAGCACGCGAGTCCGCGTCGACGACGGCCATCGCCAGCACGCCGTCGACGACGCGCCGAGCATGTCGACGGCCAGCAGCGGCGGCGCGGGCTCGACCGAGAGGCCCGTGAAGGACGACGATCGCGGTCAGGTAGGACGCCGGTCAGGATGTTGCCGATCTCCTGCAGCGCCGAGCGGCCCATGTCGGACAGCGCGTCGGTGCCGAGCAGGCCGCAGAGCGAGGCCGCGGCGTCGAACGGGAACGCCAGCAGGATGCTGGCCGGCGCGTCGCCGACCACGGGCGTCAGGACGGCGACGACGGGGGTCTCCAGCGCGCCGAGGCGCTCGGAGGCGAGCTCGAGCGTGACGAACTCCGCCTGCGGCGGGTCGATGTCGACGGACGCCGCCGATCATCTGGGCGAGGGCGGTGGCGGCGTTGCCGGTGCCGATGTTCGCGATCTCCTGGATCGCGGACAGCTGCATGTCGGTGTACAACGGCTCGGTGCTCATGGGTATCAGGCGGCCTTCGCGCGGGAGACGATGCGATCGGTGTCGACGATCAGGGCGATCTGGCCGTCGCCGAGCACGGCGCCGCCGGAGACGAGCGCGCGCTGCGGCGTCGATGACCGCCGGGAGCGGCCGGGTGACGAGCTCCTGCTGGCCGATCAGCCGGTCGACGACCAGGCCGACCCGCTCGTCCCGGCCGTGGCACGACGACGGCGCGGCGCGTGGCCGGGTCGACCGGCCGCGTCGCCCGAGCAGCCGCCGAGGTCGTGCAGCGGCAGGATCGCGGTCGCGCAGCGACGATCGCCTTGCTGCCGCGCGACCGAGCGCAGGCTGTAGTCGGACGATCGCGGATCGTCTGCTCGACCCGGTCGAGCGGCAGCGCGTAGGGCGCGCCGTCCGACCTCCACCAGCAGCGCCGGCAGGATCGCCAGCGACAGCGGCAGGCGGATCGTGGCGCAGCGAGCCCTTGCCGACCTCCGACGTCATCGTGGCAGTCGCCGCCGAGGTTGCGCACCATGGTGCGCACCGCGTCCATGCCGACGCCGCGGCCGGAGATGTCGGTGGTCACCTCGGCGGTCGAGAAGCCCGGCGCGAACAGCAGCTCGATGGCGTCCTCGACGCTCAGCGTCCGCCGACCTGCGTCGGCGCTCGATCAGGCCGCGCTCGACGGCGATCTCGCCGACCTTCTCGGGCGTCGACGCCGCGGCCGTCGTCGCGGACGCGGATGACGACCTCGCCGCCGGCGTGCTCGGCGGAGATCTCGCAGCGCGCCGGTCGCGCGGCTTGCCGGCCGCGGTGCGCTCGGCCGGGCGTCTCGAGGCCGTGGTCGACGGCGTTGCGGACGAGGTGCACGAGCGGGTCGCCGAGGGCCTCGACGACCGTGCGGTCGAGCTCGGTGTCCTCGCCCGCGACCTGCAGGTCGACCTGCTTGTCGAGCTTCGAGGCGATGTCGCGCACCATGCGCGGGAAGCGCATGAAGACGCTCTCGACGGGCACCATGCGCACCTGCATGACCATCGGCTGCAGCGCCTGGGCCACGCGCGAGAGGTCGCCGACGGCGCTGCCTGCAGGTCGACCAGGCCGGACTCGCTGGCGATCGCCTCGAGGCGCGTGCGCTGCACGACCATCTCGCCCATCAGGTGCATGAGCAGGTCGAGCCGGTCGGCGTCGACGCGCACCGTCTGGCGGCGCTGCTTCGTGCGGCGCGCCGGCGCCGGGGCGGCCTGCGGCGGCGGCCTCGGCGCTCGCCGGCGGGCTCGTCGGCCGGCTTCTCGACGGCGACGCGCGGCGCGGCGCGGCGGCCGGCCTGCGCGGCCGGCCGCGGCGCGTCGGCGGTCTTCGCCGCGGTCGCACGCTGCCGACGCCCTCCTGGCCGCGCAGCGACGGCCTCGGCGATGGCGTCGCGTCTCGGCGTCGGTGGCGACGCCACAGGAGCGACGCGGTGGCCGTCGATCTCGCCGCGCTCGATGGCGTCGGCGGCGGGTCGGCAGTGCACGACTCGCCGAGCTCCTCGACGCGGCGCAGCGCCAGGAACGCGCGCACGCCGGGCATGTCGACGTCGGCGGCCAGCGTCGACGCTCGACGCGCACGACCTGCAGGCCCGGAGGCCGCCGCGCGGGCGCACGGCCTCGGCGGCGGCCGGCCCGAGCGGCGCGCGGCGCCTCCTCGCGCGGCGTCGCGGCGCCGGTGCAGCGCCGCGGCAGGCGCGCCACGAGCGGCGCCGGGATCGGTCGCCTCCGCGCCGTCGGCCTCGATCTCGTCCGTCATCGCGCTCGAGGCGTCGAGGCAGGCGAACAGCGTGTCGAGCGCGTCGCGGCGAGCCCGTCGGCGCGCGTCTTCAGCCTCCAGCACGTTCTCCATCTCGTGCGTCAGCGGCGGCCATGCGGGCGAAGCCCATCGTCGCGGTCATGCCCTTGAGGGAGTGGGCGATGCGGAAGATCTCGTTGATCGTCTCCGCGTCGCGTCGGGTCCTGCTCGACCCGCACGAGCGCGAGGTTGAGGTTCTGGAGGTGCTCCCGGCCCTCCGCCAGGAACATCGGCAGGTAGTCGGAGACGTCCATCAGGCGACCTTTCGGTAGATGAAGGGGTAGGCGGGCTCGAGGCCGATCGCCGGCCGGGTCGGCGACACGCTCGGTGGCGCCGACCATGAGGTAGCCGCCGGGCCGCAGCGACCTGCGCGATGCCGCGGTGCACCTGGTTGCGGGTCGCCTCGGTGAAGTAGATGACGACGTTGCGGCAGAGGACGAGGTCGAGGCCCGGCTCGTAGCGGTCGCGCAGCAGGTCGCTCGAGCGGAAGCGCAGATGCGCGCGCAGCTCGTCGCCGGCGCGGAGCCAGCCGTCGCCGTCGGGCTGGAAGAAGCGGCGCGCAGCGTGGCGGCGGCACGCTGCGCATGTCCGCCTGCGAGAAGCGGCCGCGCTGGGCGCGCTCCACGATGCGGCGGTCGATGTCGGTGCCGACGATCTCGAAGCGCTGCGGCCGGGCAGGCCTCGACGCCGAGGCAGGCGAGCGTGTACGCCTCGGCGCCGTACGAGCAGCCGGCCGACCAGATCTTGAGCCCGTGCCGGCGCTCGGCAGCTCGGGCAGCACCTTGCGTGCGCAGCGCGTCGTACTGCTCCGGGTTGCGGTAGAGCTCGGAGACGTTGATCGTGACGCGGTCGAGGAACCCGTCGAGCGCGTCGCGGTCGCGCTCGCAGCAGCTTCAGGTAGCGCCTGCAGGGACGTGAGCCGGCTGGTGGTCGGCGAAGCGAGCGGATGCGCCGCTCCATCTGGCGCGCGCTTGTAGCTCGCGAGGTCGACGCCGGAGAGGCGCCGGACGCCCGTCGCAGAAGTCGACGTACTCGTCGGCGCGCCATCAGCGCATCACCGCTGCCAGGGCGGCCGGCAGGCCGCCGAGCGGGCTGGACGACGTCGGAGAGGCCGGCCTCCTCGACGCGCGCGGCATGCCGTAGACGACGCAGGTCTCCTCGGCCTCGGCAGCACGACGCCGCCGGCGGCCTTGAGCGCGCGGACGCCCGTCAGGCCGTCGCTGCCCATGCCGGTGAGGACGACCGAGCACGACGCGGTCCTGCCGTAGCGCGCGGCGTCCTCGATGCGTGATGTCGGCGCGCGGGCGCAGGCCGCCGACGGCGGCCTCCTGCGTCAGGCGGACGCGGCTCGCCCTCGACGCGCAGGTGGTAGTCGCCGGGCGCGAGCAGGGCCGTCCGCGGCTCGATCGCGATCGCCGTCCTTGGCCTCGCGCACGTGCAGCGCGCGAGGCGGCGTCGAGCCGGGCGCGCGAGCGTCGCGGTGAAGCCGGGCGGCATGTGCTGGACGATCACGCACGCCGGCGCCGCACGGCGAGCGGCAGGCGCGGGACGAGCGCGGCCAGCGCGCGCGGGCCGCCGGTCGAGGACGCGATGACGCACGAGCGGGCTCGAGCGCCGTGGCCCGGGCCGGCGCGCGGCCGGCCGCGGCGCCGCGGGCGCGCGCCGGGCGGCGCGGCGCCGGAGCGACGGCGGCGCGGGCGGCGCGGCGGTCGCGCGCGGCGCGCGGCGGCGGCGCCTGCACGGTGGCGCCGAGGTCTCGGCGAAGTCGGTCAGCGAGCGTCGCCGAGCGCCGGGCTTGCGGATGACCTCGGCCGCGCCGATCGAGAGCGCGTCGAGGGCGAGCGCCGAGCCCTCGCCGGTGTGCGCCGAGACGACGATCACGCCGCGGGCCGCCGGGCGGCAGCTGGCGCAGCACGTCGATGCCGGTCAGGCCCGGCATCTGCATGTCGAGCGTCATCACGTCGGGCCGGGCGCGCGCGGCACGGCTCGAGCGCCTCGCGCGCCCGTCGCGGCGCGTGCCGACGACGCGTCGACGCCGCCGCCGTCGAGCGCGTCGGTGAGGAAGCGGCGCATGAACGGCGAGTCGTCGCAGACGACGGCGCGCACGCGCGTCGCGGGGGCGGTCGAGGTGCCGAGTCATGCGAGCGGCCAGTCGCTCCGTCGCGTCGCCGGCTAGGCGGCGATCGACTCGTGCCGATGCCCTCGCCCGAACAGCCGGTGCAGGTCGAGCAGGACCAGCAGGCGGTCGTCGACCTTGGCCACGGCGCGAGATGTAGCCGTCGTTCTGCGGACGGGCGGCTCCTCGAGCTGCTCCTCGTCGACGGTCAGCACCTCGTCGACCTCGTCGACGATCAGCCCGGCGGTGCCGGCGCCGGCCTCGACGATGACGATCTTGCCCTCCTCGCCCTCCTCGGCGTCGCAGCGCCGAGGCGCTGCTTGAGGTCGCAGACCGGGATGATCTTGCCGCGCAGGTTGATGACGCCGCGGACCGAGGCGGACGACGACGGGATGGTGCGGGGCTCGCGTGTAGCGGATGATCTCCTGGACCGGCCGTGATCGGCAGGCCGTACTCCTCCGAGCCGAGCGAGAACACGACGAGCTGCTGCACGGTTCCTCCTACGGTTGGGCACCCGGTTCATCGGCGCGCCGGGCATCCCGCTTTAGGGGGATGGCAGGCCCCCGCGACAGAGGGGTGACGCAGGCGCTACCGGCTGGACTTCGGGCGGGCATGCATGCCCGACTGCGAGCCGCCGGGGCGCGCACCGCTGGAGTCCACGACCTTGGACTTGCCGGAGACCGCCGCCCAGCGCGCCTCGCCGAACTGGCGGGCGAGCCGCGTGCGGCAGGCCGGGCAGCGCCCGGTCTCGCCGGGCGGGCAGCGTGCAGGACGTCGGAGCGCTCGCGTCGACGGGCACCTGGGCGAGCTTGCCGTCGTCGGCGAAGGCGCGGATCGCGTCCTCGGCGACACCGGTGGCGATCGCGATGCGCGCGATGGACTCGCCGGGCGCCCGCCGCATGTAGTGGTCGACGATCTCCAGGTCGCGCGAGAGGCGGATGCAGGCAGAGCACCGCGACTGCTCCTGGAGGGCAGGGACGAAGCGCGCCTGGCATTCGCGGCAGATCCGCGTGGGAGTCACAGGACCAGAATCGGCCGCAAGGGGCGCTGTCTTGATAGCCCAGGTGGCGAGCCCCTGACGAACCGTCGTCGGTTCTCGAGGAAAGCGGAATGGCCGAGTCCCGCCGCCGACCGTGCGACGAGAACCAGCCCTGAGTCGCCGTCCGTCCTTGAGGACTGGCGAACCAGTCATTGAGGCGTGAGCGAGCCCTGCGCCGAACGCAGTGAGGTGCTTGTCCACCAGGAGCGAAGCGACTGCTGCTGGCGAGCGAGGCGGGCGCCAGGACTCTTTTCGGCGGCAGCGGACCGGGTCCGCAGGAGGGGCGCCTTCGTGCTCGGCCGGGCTGCGGTCGCCGATGGCAGCTGTGCAGGCCGGTCGTCGTTGTACCAGCCGATCCTGGCGACGACGGCGAGCTCGAGCGCTCGGCGGCTGGCGAAGACGCGGTCGGCGACAGGTCGGTCTTGAGGGTGTCGACGAAGCTCTCGGCCATGGCGTTGTCGTAGGCGCTCGCCGACGCAGCCGATGCGAGGCCAGCACCTGGTGGTCGTCGAGCACCTGCTGGAACTCGCGCGAGCGTGTACTGCGAGCCGGCGTCCGAGTGATGCACCAGCTCGACGTCGGCGCCGGCTGGCGGCGGCTGAGGGCCATCCGCAGCGCGTCGAGCACCAGGCTGGTGCGCATGTTCGCGGCCAGCTGCCAGCCGACGATGCGGCGGCTGTAGGCGTCGAGCACGAAGGCCAGATAGGCAGACGCCCTGCCAGCGAGCGCAGGTAGGTCAGATCGGCGACCCACAACGCGTCCGGCCGGTCGCGCGCTGAAGTCGCGCTCCGACGAGATCGCGCGGCCGGCGTCGCGGCCACGTCGGCGCCGGGTCGTGCACCAGCGCCTGGAGCGCCGCTTGGCGCCTTCGATGCCGTGCTGGCGCATCAGCCGCGCACCCGGTCGCGGCCGACCTGGTGGCCGTCACGGCGCAGCGCCAGCCAGACGCGGCGGTAGCCGTAGGCGTACCAGTTGCGCTCGTGCAGCTCGCGGATCGCCTCGACGAGCTGCTCGTCCTCGATGGCGCGCCGCGAGCGCCAGCCGCCGCGCTCGCGCCCAGTAGGCGCTCTCGGAGACTCCCAAGCGTCCGGCAGATCGGCTCGACGCCGAAGCGGTCGCGATGCTGGTCGATGAACGCGCTCACTTCGGCCGGTCTGCGTCGAGCTCGGTCGCGAAAAACACGCTCGCGGCCTTGAGGATCTCGTTGGCCCGGCGCAGCTCGTAGTCTCTCGCCGCAGCTGCTTGATCTCCTCCCGCTCGGCCGCCGTCGGCAGATCCGGCCGCAACCCCTCGTTCGGCCTCCACCTGCCGCACGTACTTGCGCAGCGTCTCCGGCTGGATCTCCCAGGTCACGCGCGACGTGCGCGACCGGGCCGGCCCGACTCGATCCCTGGAGCGCAGGGTCGACCAGCCCCGAGCGAGCGCAGTGAGCGCCATCGTCGACCGAGCGAGGCTCGCGCGGCGCGACCAGATCGCGGTTCTGCCCGAGCGACCGGCGTCGCCGCGGAGCGAGCCGCAACCACCCCTCCGGAGGAGCGCCGCCGGCGCCGACGGACTGCGCAGCGGTAGCCGAGCGCCACGAGGTCGCGAGCGCGCAACCTCGGTCGGCACCGGCGTCGCCGACGGATCGACCGCACCACCCGAGGACCTCCGATGGCTCCAGCGGCAGCCGGCGAGGTCAGGTGCCGCCGGCGGGGACGCGACGGGTGCTTCCGCGCACGAAGAACGTTATCGGCGAGCCTGGACGTCGCCGGATCGGTCGTGGGCGGATCGGCGGAGGGCGGATCGGTGATGGGCGGATGGGCAGTGCTCCGCTGCTGGTCGAACGTGGGCGGCGGGTCCTACGGAGGGGTGGTTGTGGTCGCTCGCGAGAATGACTGCAGCGAGGGCCGCGTCAGGCGGCGCTCGCGACGGCGGCCAACGCGCTCACTGCGCTCGCTCAACCGCGACCCCTCCTCCGGACAAGGAAACCGCCTCCGACAGCACGATACTGCCGTGCTGCTCCGGCTCTCGCTCGCCGCCAGCAGTCGCTTCGCTCCATCGACAAGCCCCTCCGCTCCTTCGTCGCTGCGGGGCAGGGCTCGCTCACACCGCTAATAACTGGCGCCGATGTTGGCGACGTTCGCCGGTGTTCGGTCGATGTTGGCGATGTCTGGCGGAGTTCGTGACGGGCGCCTCCCGCTCGTCTCAACGACCGTCGTCAGCGACCCAGGCGAGCTCACGAGCCAGGGTCGTTGTGGACGACCGTCGGCTGCGTGAATTCATCCTCCGCAAGTCCTCAACGACGGTCGGCGTTCGTCGAAGTGCGGCGTTCTTCCGCGATAGCCGACGCCGTTTCCCTGCCGTCCGAAGTAGGCCTACGACCGCGTGGGTCAGGGAAACGGCGTTAGTTCTGCAGCAGCTGCAGCACGGACTGCGGCGTCTGGTTCGCCTGCGCGAGCATCGCCGTGCCGGACTGCGAGAGGATCTGCAGGCGCGTCAGGTTCGCCATCTCGGCCGCCATGTCGACGTCGCGGATGCGCGACTCGGACGCCTGCAGGTTCTCCTGGTAGACGGCCAGGTTCGCGATCGTGTGCTCGAGCCGGTTCTGCACCGCGCCGAGCTGGGCGCGCGTGTCGGCGACGCTGGAGAGCGCCAGGCCGACGGCGTCGATGTCGATGCCGGCCGTCACGGAGAACGCGAAGATCGACGGCTCGATGACCGCGCCGGCGCCGACCAGCGGCACCGCGCTCATCGTGATCGTCTCCCCCGCGTTCGCCCCGACCTGGAAGGTGATGACGGCGGACGAGCTGAGCAGGGCGATGCCGTTGAACCGCGGTGGTGCGCGCGATGCGCCCGACCTCCTCGGACAGCTGCGTGACCTCGGCGATGATGGCCTGCTTGTCCGCGGTGGACATGGTGCCGTTGGAGAACTGCACCGCGAGCTCGCGGACGCGCTGGATGATCGAGTGCACCTCGTTGAGGGCGCCTTCCGCCGTCTGCACCAGCGACACGCCGTCGGAGGCGTTGCGCTGCGCCTGCGCGAGGCCGCGCACCTGGGCGCGCAGCTTCTCGGAGATCGCGAGGCCCGCCGCGTCGTCGGCCGCGCGGTTGATGCGCAGGCCGCTGGAGAGCTTCTCGATCGACTTCGCGAGGTCCGTCTGCGTCCGCCCGAGCTGGCGGTGCGCGTTGAACGCCTCGATGTTGGTGTTGATGCGCAGGGACATGCGGAACGAGCTCCCGTCCGGTGGTGGCACGCCTGCCGGAGTGGCGGGCGGCGTCCGATCGGAGTCCGTTCCGACGGTCGTACGCGTACGCGTTTCAACGCGTATGCAGGGCCGTTATCGACCGTACGAGGGCGGTCCTTGAGTGAGGCGACGCGGAAGCGTGTGTACGCGAGGTGTATCCTAACACATGTCGCGCACGAACATCGAGATCGACGACGAGCTGATGCGTCGAGTCATGGAGCGCTGGGTGTTCCGCCACGAAGCGCGAGGCCGTCGATAGCGCGTTGCGCCGTCTCGACCTCACGCCGATGACCGACGACGAGATCGAGGAGATGCACGGGATCGGCTGGGACGGCGATCTCGACGAAGCTGCGGGCGGGAATGCGCCCGCCGGACCTGTGATCCTGGCGGACACCAGCGCGTGGGTGGAGTTCCTGCGGCGAACGGGGACGGATCTCGACGCGCGCATGACCGAGCTGACGCGGTCGCGAACCGTGGTGGTGACGGAACCCGTCCAGATGGAGTTGCTGGCCGGTCGCATCCCGAGTGAGGTCAGGTTCCGGCGCCTGCTCGGGACGTTCCCGACGGCTCGTGTCGAGAGCGGCGACTACACGACGGCGGCGGCGCTCTACCGGTCGGCGAGGTCGCTGGGGCGCACGCCGCGCTCGCTGCTCGACTGCCTCATCGCCGCCGTCGCCATTCGCCACGACCTGCCGCTGCTCGCAGCCGACCGCGACTTCGACGCGATCGCGGCCGTCTCGGGACTGCGCCTCGAACCCGTCCGACCCTGAGCGCCCGCCGTCCCGCTGTGCGGCGATTGCCCGCGCCGCCGACACGCTACGCTCGGCACGTGGAGGAGCCCCCGGCCACGTCCGCAGGGCCGCGATGGAAGGTCGACCTCCACCTGCGCCTCATCGCCTTCGCGGTGATCGCGGCGGGCGCGGCGGCCGGCTGGATCGTCGGTGGCGACGCGGGCGCCTCGATCCAGGTCGTTGCGCTCCTCGCCGCCATCGGCGGGCTGCTGGCGCTGCGGGCGCGCGGCCGCAACACCTGAGCCCCGCCGCGCTGCCTACGGCCGCTGCGGCGGCGGCGGGCCCGGCTCGAGCGCGCTGAGGGCGTCCGCGGGCACGTCGGCCGCGGCGGCGTTCGCCGCGCGGATCTGCTCGTAGACCTCCTCGCGGTACACCGGCACCTCGGCGGGCGCGTTGATGCCCAGCCGCACCTTGTTGCCGCCGACGATGCCGACCACCGTCACCGTCACGTCGTCCCCGACGAGGAAGGTCTCCCCGATCTTGCGCGTGAGCACGAGCACGTCTGCCCTCCCTGGCTTGGCGTCCCCTGGTGCCGGAAGCGTACCGGCTCCCGGGGGAGCGGACGTCTCAGCGACCGCCGAGGACGGTCACGTTCGGCGCGTCGGACTCGTGCATCGCGACGGGCGTCAGGTTGGCCGCGTCGGGGAAGAGCGCGTCGCGCGTGGCGTAGCCCGTCCGCGGTGTTGATCACCTGGCGGGCGCGCCGGTCCTCGTTGTTGACGACGATCGGCGAGAAGAGGTTGATCGTCGCCTTGCGCACGTCGGCGCCCACCGACACGACGCAGTAGATCGAGATCTGGTCGGCGCGCTCGACGCCGATGGCGCGCCATGTCGTCGTCCGACAGCTTGACCTCGTAGTCCCAGTGGAAGACCCACGGGAGCACGATCGGGAAGGCCAGGCCGCCGTCGTCGATCGAGTGCAGCCACATGAAGACCGAGTCGTCCCGCTGCTTGAGGATCGCGTAGCGGCGATGCTCGGGAAACCCGATCATCCCGGCGTCGAACTCGAGCACGATGCGACTCGTCGATCTCGATCTTGCCGAAGCGTGTGGACTCGATGGCTAGCACGTGGACTCCTGGAGGCTACCCGAGGAAGTCGAGCAGCGACGGCTGCAGGACCTTCGCGGCCGGCCGCAGGGCGGACTCGTAGACGGACTGATGCATGGAGAAGTCGACCATGGCCTTGGCCATGTCGACATCCTCGGTCTTGGACAGGATGTCCTTGACGTTGAGCTCCATGTCCTGGAGCTGGGAGGACTGGGTCTCCAGCCGGTTCGAGCGCGCGCCGACCTTGGCGCGGGCGTCGTTCAGCTGGTCGAGGTGCCGCGTCGAGCGCGCTCAGGTCGGCGTTGCCGATGGCGACCTTGTTGCCGGCCGCGAGGTCGGTCTCGAGCGTGGTCGAGCATGGTCGAGGACGTTGGTGCCCGCGTTCGTGCCCGGGACGCTGAACGCCTCCCAGCCGCGGACGTTGACGTCGATCGTCTGGCCGTCGCCGATCGGCGCGCTGGATGATGTTGTCGTTGCCGGCGTAGGTGTAGGGCGGGCCGGGCGGGTACGGGTCGGTCAGCGTCTGCGTGCCGGAGAAGATCGAGCGGCCGGCGAACTTCGCGTTCATCTGCTCGCGCACCGACGTCGCGGATCTGGCCGATCTCGGCGGCGATGCCGTTCAGGCCGGTCTGGTCGAGCGAGCCGTTGGCGGCCTGCACGGTCAGCTCGCGCGCGCGCTGCATCAGCGTGGTGACGTTGCCCATCGCGATGTCGTTCGCCTCGAGCCAGCCCTGCGCCTCGTCGACGTTGCGCTGGTACTGCTGAGGTCGCCGACCTGGTTGCGCAGGAACAGCGCGCGGCCGGTGCCGAACGGGTCGTCCTCGGCGCGCTGGATGCGCTTGCCGCTCGACAGCTCGTTCTGCGAGCTGGGCCAGGCGGTCGTGCGACGCGCTGCAGGTCGGCGAGCGTGCGGCGCGACCTGCGTCGGCGTTGGTGACGCGGCCATCGCTACATCCCGACCCTGCCGATCTGGTTGATGAGACGAGCAGTTC
This sequence comes from uncultured Actinomycetota bacterium, assembly GCA_963767885.1. Taxonomy (GTDB): domain Bacteria; phylum Actinomycetota; class Thermoleophilia; order Gaiellales; family F1-60-MAGs149; genus CAVYFW01. Next base: position 438,634 of record CAVYFW010000005.1, on the reverse strand, counting down.
TCGTCCATCGCCGTCAGCACGCGCGCCGGCCGCCGAGTAGGCGTGCTGGAAGCGCAGCATGTTCGTCATCTCCTCGTCGAGCGAGACGCCGGAGACGCTCGGAGCGGCGCGGCTCGAGCGTGCTCACCACGATCCCGGTGGCGTCGACGGTGCGCTCGGCGTCCTGCGGCGGCCGCGCCGACGCCGGTGACGATCGCCCGAGTAGTAGTCCTCGAAGGTCGTGCCGCCGGTCGTCGACGGCGTCTGCCGCAGCCCAGGATGCGCGAGCGCGTTGCCGTTCGAGCCCGGGCCCTGCGAGGCCGTGCCCGCCGGCGATCGTGCGCGCGTCGGTCAGGATGCCGGGTGCGACGCGGAGGCGGGCCGCGGCGCCGGGCGGCGCGCGCCGGGCAGGTCGAAGAACGTCGCCGCCGGCGGCGCCCGTCGAGGTCGATGCCGTGCGCGTGCGCCGTGTTGATCGTCGTCGTGCAGCGCCTGCGCGAGCGTGTTGAGGCGGCCCGGGTAGGACGTCGGCGACCGCTCTCGTCGAGCATGTTCACGTACGCGTCCTCGAGCGCCTGCAGGCGGCCCGCCGCGAGGTCGCCGTTGGTGAACGGCCGTGTCGATGTCCGCGCGGGTGATCGGCACCTGGCCGCCGCCCGGCGTCGACCGCCGTGATGCCCGCGACGACGACGGTGGCGCGGTTGCGGTCGTCGTACGTGACGCTCGTGATGTTGCCGAGCTTCGACAGGCTTGTCGAGCAGCAGGTCGCGGCGGTCGAGCAGGTCGTTCGGCGCCTGGCCGGGCTTGATCACGGCCTGCGTCACGGGGTCGATGACTGCGCCCGCCAGCACCAGCTTGCCGATCTGGTCGTTGAGCGCCGCGATCTCGGTCGTGATCTGGTTCAGCTCGCCGACCGCGCCGGCTCGAGGTGCCGCCGATCTCGGCGTCGTCCGCTGCGCGCTGGTTGGACGAGCGCCGGTCGGCGCGCCGCGTTGAAGGCCGCCGCCAGCGACTGCGCCTGCTGGGCCAGCGCCTGGCGGGCGGCGAGGTTCTCGGGGTTGTTGGCGACGTCCTGCCAGTTGCGCGAAGAACTTCGTCATCAGCGCCTGGATGCCGTTGTCGCCGGGCTCCGGGATCGCCGACTCGATGCCGCTGCAGCTCGCGGTAGCGCACGTCCGCCCCGGCCTGCTGCGCCAGCTGGGCGCGCAGCTCGTTGTCGTTGAACGACGTCGCGGATGCGGCGGTACGGTCGACCGTCACGCCCTGCGCCGATCTGGCCGGGGAAGCATCATGCCCCAGATGCCGACGTTCGCCAGCGGCTCCTCGGCGTTGAGGACGGCCTCCTGGCGCGTGTAGCCCTCGGTGTTGGCGTTCGCGATGTTGTGGGACGTGACGTCGAGGGCGCGCTGCTGCGTGAGCAGGCCGCGCAGCGCGATGTTGAGGCCGTTGAAGGTCGAGATCGACACGTCAGGCCTTGGCGTCCAGGAGCGCCACGGTCTCGCGGTCGTACGCGCCGCGCGCCGGAGTACGTCGTGCGCTCGCCGCGGTGTGCGATGCGCATGACCTGGTCGATCACCGTGCAGCTCGTGCTCGAGCAGCGAGCGGTTGGCCGCCGACTGGCGGCCCAGGCGCTCGACGCAGCGCACGCACCGCGTCGGCCGCGGCGCGCAGGACGCGGCCCGTCGGGGCCGGGCAGCGCGTCGGCGAGGTCGCCGACGGTGACGTCGCCGTCGAGTGCGGCCGAGCGCGTCGGCGAGCTCGGCGGCGAAGCCGGCCCGGCGCTCCTCGACGACCGCGCCCGTCGAGCATCTCGCGCTCGATCGTGCGCCGTCAGGCGGCGCGACGCGGTCGACGTCGCGCGCGGCGATGGCGGCGGTCTGGGCCTCGGTCAGCTCGAGGATCGTCTCCAGGCGGCCGGCCTGCTCGCGCAGGGTCGTCACCAGGTCGCGGAGCGGCTTCCCGGTTCACGACGCCTCGGCCTCGTCGGCCGGGTCGGCGGCGTCGGCGCGGCGGCCGTGCCCATCGTCGCCGGATCGACGGAGCTCGCCTGCGTGCGGAGGAAGCCGTAGACCGCGCCGGCGAGCCCGAACGAGCCGCTGTCGACGAGGCTCCCGGTCATCTGCTCGTCCGCCATGCCCTGGTAGACCTGCGAGCCCGGCGGTCTCCGACTCGCCGCGCGACGCCTCGAGCATCTGCGAGACGAGCTGCCGCACGAACACGGCCTCGAACTGCTTGGCCTGCTCGTACAGGGCGCGCTCGCCCTCGGTCTTCGGGGCGGGCATGCCGGCCGGCAGCGGGCCGACGACGCGCGACATGGCGGAGACGGGATCCATCAGCGGCGCAGCGAGTTCGCGATGCCGAGCATCTCGTCGGAGGCGGTCACGATCTTGGCGATGGCCTCGTAGCCGCGCTGCGTCGTGATCATCCCGACCATCTCGTCGACGGCGTTGACGTTCGACTTCTCCAGGAAGCCCTGCTGGATGTCGCCGGTGCCGGGGGTGCCCGGGCGGGCGAGCATCGCGGCGCCGGAGTTGGCGGTCTCGCGCCACATGTTGCCGCCGACGTTCTCCAGCCCGTACGGGTTCTGGAACGTGGCGAGCTGCAGCTGGCCGAGCACGCTGCACCTGGTCGTTGACCTTGACCGAGACGCGGCCGTTCTTCTCGATCGTGAACGTCTGCATGTCGGCGTTCGGCGGCACGCGCATCTTCGGCAGCACGAACTCGCCGCCGGCGGTCAGCAGGTTGCCGGCCGCGTCGAGCGAGAGGGCGCCGGCCCGCGTGTAGGCGGTCGTCCCGTCCGGGCGCTGCACGGGCAGGTAGCCGTTGCCGACGATCGCGACGTCGAGGTTCGTGGCGTCGACCATGGTGCCCTGCGCCATGGAGGTCTGGACGGCGGAGACGCGAGCGCCGGTGCCCTGCACCTGGCCCTGCGCGGTCGCCTGCCGCGAGCCGATCTCCGTGTACAGCAGGTCCGAGAACGCGGTGCGGTGGCGCCTTGAAGCCATCCGTGTTCGCGTTCGCGAGGTTGTTCCCGATGACGTCCATCGTTGGTCTGCTGCGCGAGCATTCCGGACGCGGCGGTGTACAGGGCGTCAAGCACCTACGCCACCCTTCCGACCTGGTTGACGGCCTTGTCGAGCGTGTCGTCGATGGCCCGGATGACCTTCTGGCCGGCCTCGTACGTCCGCATGTTCACGATCAGGTCGACCATCTCCTCGACGGAGTTCACGTTGGCGTTCTCGAGGTAGCCCTGCGCGATCTGCCCGCCCGGCACGCCGGCGGCCGGCGTCCCCGTGACGTAGCTGGCGCCGAGCTTCTCGATCGTGTCGTCCTGCAGGGTCGTCAGCGCGATCTGCCCGGCGGCCTGGCCGTCGACCGTGACCACGCCCGAGGGGCTGATGCTGACCTTCCCCTTCGTCTGGTCGATGACGATCGGCTGGCCGTTGACGCCGAGGATCGGATCGCCCTCGGAGGTCGTGATCTGGCCCTGCACGTTGGTGGTGAGCGTGCCGTTGCGCGTGTAGCGGACGCCGCCGTCGGTCTGCGCCGACAGCCAGCCGGGCCCGTTCACGGCGATGTCGAGATCGCCGCCGCTGTGGCGGACGGTGCCGTTGCGCAGGTTGACCGCGACCTCCGCGATCCGGGTGCCGGTGCTGAGGGGGCCGAGCTGCTCGCGCGTCTGGCTATCGACCAGGAGCATGTCGCGGAAGGCCTCGCCCACCGCGATGTCGCCCTTGAAGCCGGGAGTCGACGCGTTCGCCAGATTGTTTGCGATGACATCCTGTCGGACCTGCGCCGCGAGCATCCCTGAGGCGGCGATGTAGAGCCCTCGTTCCACGAGGTGCCTCCAGTCCGTAGGGTCCGCCGCACGGGCGAGCCCTATGTCACTTGAAAGTGATATCGACACGTTCCGAGGAGATTTGAGCGACTTCGTCGGGTACCTCGATCGCGAGGACGGTCCGCCGCTCCGGTTGTGGCCCGGACGGGAGGTCGTCGCGCGGGTCGTGCGGACGGGCGCCGGGCGCGCCACGCTGTCGCTCGCGGGGGTCGAGATCGACGTCGCAGCCGAGGCGCGGCTCGTCCCCGGCGCGACGGTGCGGCTGCGCGTGGACCAGGTCGGCGACGCCCGCATCGCGCTGCGGCTCGTTGGCGACGGGGACCCGCCGTCCGGCGGGGTCGACCGGCGGGCGTAGGCGTGGCGGACGAACTCGCCCGGCGGCTGCAGGCCGTGCTGCGGACCGTCGGCGCGCTCGGCAACGAGGTGCACGAGTGCGGGCCGTTCACGGTGCTCGTCGACCGCGACGACCCGCTCGTCCACTTCAACTACGCGCTGCCCCGTGAGCCGGTCGGCGGCGACCTGACGGCCGAGCTGGCGGCGCTGCGCGACGTCTTCGCACGCGTCGCACGGGTGCCGCGGCTGGAGTTCCTGGAGGAGTTCGCGCCGGCGCTGGCCGGCGAGCTCGAACGGGCGGGCTTCGCGCTGGAGCTGCGCCAGCCGCTCATGACCTGCACCAACGAGCGGCTCGTGCGGCCACCGCGTCCCGGCGGGTATCGCGGTCGAGCTGGTCGACGAGGAGGCGCCGCTCACGACGCTCCGCGACCTGCACGAGCTGATGGACGCGGCATTCGAGGTCGAGACGCCGCGCGACGCCATCCGTGACCCGGCGCTGGACGGCGGCGGCGCCGTGGTCCTGCGCCGCGGCGACGAGGCCGTCGCGGCCGGAACCTGGCTGCCGCCGTGCGACGGGTTCGTGGAGCTCGCGGCGTCGGCGACCGCGGCGCCGCACCGGCGCCAGGGGCTCGGCGCGCTGGCCACGGCCCTGGCCACCGACCGGGCCATCGAGGCCGGCGGGCGGCTCGTGTTCCTCACACCGGCCGGCGACGCCTCGCGGCGCGTCTACGAGCGCATCGGCTTCCGGGCCGCGCTGACCATGCTGGCCTACCGCGCGAGCCCGGCGTCCTAGGACCGCCGTCGCGGGCGGCGGAGATGCCGTCCGATCGCACTGGTACTACTCCGGACCGTGCCGGTTCGCGCATTGCTGCGCATCAACGTGGTCCCGCTCGCGCTCGCCGCGGCGCTGCTCGTCGGCGCGCACCTGGTGGCCGACCGCTACCCGAGCGCGGTCCCGGTCATGGTCGCCGCGGGCTGCGCGCTCGCCGCGGCCGGCGGCGGCGTGCCGGGCCTCCTGCTCGCGGCCTTCGGCGCCGGCGCTCGCGCCCCTCGACACGCCGGAGCGGGTCGCGTTCGCCGTCGCGTCCGTGGTCATCTTCGAGCGCGTGACGCGCACCCGGGAGGAGGCGGAGCGCATCTCGGAGGCGTCGATGGTCGACGCGCTGACCGGTCTCTACACGTACGCCTACTTCGAGCAGGCGCTGGAGCTCGAGGTGCGGCGCGCCCGGCGCTACGGCGGCTCGCTCTCGCTGCTCCTGCTCGACCTCGACCGCTTCAAGCAGTTCAACGACCGCCACGGGCACGCGGTGGGCAACGACCTGCTGGCGGCGGTTGGGCGCGAGCTGCAGCGCGTCTGCCGCGACTCGGACATCGTCGCGCGCTTCGGCGGCGAGGAGCTCGCCGTGCTCGTGCCCGGCCCCGGCCGCGACGCGCTGGTGCTCGCGGAGCGCGCGCGGGTGGCGATCGCCGAGCTGAACGTCGAGGCCGGCGGGCGCCTGGTCGGCACGACGGTCTCGGTCGGCGTCGCCGAGACGGGTCCCGGCACGCGCGCGGCCGACGACCTGTTCGCCGCGGCCGACTCCGCGCTGTACGCGGCGAAGCACGGCGGCCGCAACCGCGTGGCGGCGGCGCCCAGCACGTGGGCCGCCCCCGCCCCGGTCCAGCGCTCCGCGTAGCGCGCCTTCGTCCCGTTGCAGGGCATCTCTCGGGGAAACCCGATGGAGGACCGCCGGCGGCTGCCGTAAACTCGCCGCCACTGGACGCCGATAGTTGGTCGTAACAGATCGCTCGAACAACCGCCAAGGGGGTGCGGATGTACGACCCGATCACGAACCGCTTCCGCCTCACCTGCCCCGTGCAGGAACGGCCTGTCGACGTGCCCATCTCGCGCTTCCGGACGGTGGAGCGCCTGCCGGGGCCCGGCCATCCGCCGGTGCACCGCGTCGAGTTCGCGTGCGGCGTCTGCGGCGGCGAGCATCCCGCCCTGCTGCCCGAGACCGAGCTCGACCTGCGGCCCCTCGACCCGCCCGCCGACGCCACCTTCGTCAACCTGCAGACGGGCCGCACGGAGCCGCTGGCCGTCGAGCTGCAGGACCTCGCCGCCCGCAACCTGCGCCGCGGCGTGTGGCCGTGGAGCTTCTACTGCGCGGCCGAGCGCGGCGTGCGGCCGGGCTACCCGTCGCGGCTGCGCCTGATCCAGCCGAGCGACGACCGGGCCCTCGTCGGCATCGCCGTCCGCTGCGCGACCTGCAACCGCATCTCGCTCAACCTCGTGAGCGAGCGGCACCTCGACCAGCCCTTCTTCCACGACCGCGTGCTGCGCTACGTCGACACCACCTACGACGGTCGGCTGGAGGACGTCGCGCGCTACCGCGAGGAGCTCTGGTCGGCCCGCTTCGACGAGGAGCGCAACCGCTTCGCGGCGTAGCGCCTCGCGGCCCTTGCGCCCCCGCCGGCGCATGCGCGCGGCGACGGTCGCCGCGCTGCTGCTCGGTGCGACGGCACCCGCGGCCGCCGCCGCGTCGCCGCGCCCGGCCGACCTCACCGTCGTCGCCGCGCGCGCGACGCCCCCCGTCGTCGACCCGGCCGGACGCATGACGGTGTCCGCGGCCGTCGCGAACGTCGGAGGCAGGCGGTCGGGCACCGCCGACGTGCGGTACGTGCTCGCGCGCGGCCTGAAGCCGAAGGCCGCCGACCTGCGCCTCAGCGTGGTCGACCGCGTCGCCGCCCTCGCCGCCGGCAAGCGCCGGCCCGCGACCACCCGCCTCGCGATCGTCCCGCCGACGGCGCGAGCGGGCGCCTACCGGCTGTACGCCTGCGTCGCCGTGCGCCCGCCGGCGAAGGAGCGCCCGGCCGTCAACAACTGCCGCCTGACCGGCGCCGTCATCGTCCGCCCCACGCTGCCGGCCCTGACGGTGGCCCAGCGCGCCGAGGACCGCGCAGTCACGGCGTCGATCGATGCGGGCGGCGGCACGATCGAGACCACGGCCGCCGACGGCACCGTGATGCGGCTCGTGGTGCCGAAGGGCGCGCTGACGGGGCCGCTCGAGATCCGGCTGGTGCCGCTCGCCGGCCTCACGGGCCCCGCGCCGGGCGCGACGCTCGTGGCGGGCGCCGTGATCGAGCCGGCCGGCATCCTGCTCGCGGATCCCGCGCGGCTCGAAATCGTCCCCGGCCCCGCGGCCGCCGCGCCGGCCCTCGCGGCGTCGTTCGACGGCGTGGGGACGGGCGCCCACCTCGTCCCGGCGCTGCGGCGTCCCGTGTTCGCGGTGCTCGTCGACCGCTTCGCCGGCTACGCGGCCCTCGCCACGCGCGACCCCGCGCGGACCGCCGGGCTCGTCCCGCTGCCCGCGAACCCGGCCCAGCGCGTGATCCACGCCATCGCGCGGCTCCAGGTCGGCCGCGCGGCCCGCGCCGCGCGCACGCGGGTGCTGGCCGACGACGCCGCGGTCGTCTCGGTGCCGGAGGCTCGGCTGCTGGCGGCCGCGTACTACGTCGACGTCGTCCGGCCCGAGCTCCTCGCGCTGGCGTCGAGCTCGCGCCTCGACCCGGAGCGCGCCATCGCGGCCGTCCGGCGGGTCGCGAACCTCCTGTCCCAGCTCGCGCTGCTGGGCATCGAGGACCCGCTCCCGGACGCCTACGCGTCGGAGGCGAGCGACCTCATGCAGCGGATCGTGCGCAAGACGTTCGACGAGCGCGTGCGCCGCTGCAAGACCGGCGAGGTGCGGGCCGCCGTGGGGATGATCGCCTTCATGTACCGCGGCGGCAGCGGCCTCGACCCGAGCATCGGCGTCCCGCCCTTCGCCCGGTCGCTCAGCGCCGTGCTCGGCGAGGACTGGCCCCAGCGCGCCGCGGTCTGCCTGCGGCTGCGCTTCCGCCTCGACGTGTCGACCGTGAACGAGTGGCGGCTCGGCGGCGAGGACGACCCGCAGTACAGCGTCATCGACGTGGGCTGGCACGACGGCACGGGCGAGATCGAGGCCCACCTCGACGGCTACAGCCAGACCCAGGGCAGCCCGGCGACCGCGCTCATCTACGGCTGGCAGCAGGGACTGCTCCTGCACTGGATCGGCGAGGGTGCGCTGCAGGTCGACGACGTCAAGCCGCTCGACCGCCCGCACCGGGAGCGCAACCCGAACACCTGCTACGAGATCGGCGACGCGCGCGGCTACCGCTACAAGAACCCGCAGGGCACCCTCAAGGTCGAGATCGTGCCGGTGCTGGAGACGTTCGACGAGCAGGCCCAGCGGCTCGACGAGAGCGGCAAGCTGCAGGTCCGCTACGCCGAGCAGGGGACGCTCGACCAGTACACGTACTGCCCCATCTTCGACACGGAGACGTTCGACTTGTCCTACACCGTCTTCCAGTTCCTCCACGCGCAGCGCGGCGACGACGGCAAGTTCCGCCAGAACCGCAGCGACCAGAGCACGATGGGGCGCGAGCGCTGGTACAAGCTGCCGCTGCAGGGCGGGACGCAGGACCTGACCGACGGCGGCCCGATCACCATCCCGGGACTCGCCCAGCCGGCCAGCACGTGGCGCGTGACCGGGCTCTTCAACGTGACGGTGATCCCGCCAGGCTGAACGGCCTACCGCACCTGGAGCACGCGCTCGAAGCCGTCGCCCGCCGGGGCGAAGCCGAACGCGTCGAGCAGCGTCTCCGCGCGCTCGTCGAGGCCGCGGTCGATCACGATGCGGGCGAGGCCGTCGCCGCGGGCGCGGTCGAGCGCGCGCGCCAGCAGGCCGCCCCCCAGCCGGTGGCCGCGGTCGCCGGGCGCGACGAAGAGGTCCGTGATGCGCAGCTCGCGGCCCTCGCGGGCCGGGTCGCGGCGCACCTCCCAGACCGCGTAGCCGACCGCGCGCCCCTCGCTGAGGGCCACGCGGACGTCGCCCGCGTTCATGCGCCGCTCGAACCACGCCTGCCAGGCGCCGTTGCCGCCGCCGTGGTAGGGGGCGCCCGCGCGCTCGAGCTCCTCGCGGTACGACGCCGCGAGCGTCCTGATGGCGGCCTGGTCGGCCGGGCTCGCCGGCCGGATCACTCGCTGTCGTAGCTGATCAGGCTGTGCACCGGGATCGGCGCGAGCGCCTCACGGCCGGGCAGGAACGCGAGCTCGATGACGAACGCCGCGCCCACCACCTCGCCGCCGAGCTGGTTCACGAGGTCGACCTTCGCGCGGGCGGTGCCGCCCGTCGCCAGGAGGTCGTCGTGGATCAGCACCCGCCTGCCGGGCTTGACCGCGTCGACGTGGATCTCCAGCGCATCCGTGCCGTACTCCAGCGCGTACGTCGCGCGCACCGTCTGGTACGGCAGCTTGCCCGGCTTGCGCGCCGCGGCGAAGCCCACGCCGAGCTCCATCGCCAGCGCCGGGCCGAAGATGAAGCCGCGGGCCTCGGCGCCGAGCACCAGGTCGGGCTCGAGCGGCCGCGCGAACTCGGCGAGGTTCTGGACCACCTGGCGCAGCGCCTCGGCGTCCGCGACGAGGGGCATGATGTCCTTGAAGACGATGCCCGGCTTCGGGAAGTCGCGGACGTCGCGGACGCGCTGGCGGAGGTCGATCATCGGGCGCCAGTGTAGCGGCGGCCCTCCCCGCGCCCTGCCGCTCGCGGGCGGGGCTATTGCGTCCCGCCGACGTCGCGCACGAGGATGTGCTCCGACAGGTCGGCGGCGAGGCCCGCGAGCTCGCGCAGCTCGTCCAGGCCGGCCTCGCGGCGATCGGGGTTCCGCGCCCGCAGCTGCGGAGCGAGGATCTGCTCGACCAGCCCCGCGATGCGCTGGATGCCGGAGTGGAACTGGCGCAGGTGGCGCGCGCCGAGGCCGTACTCCGTCATGCGCAGGCAGATGCGCACGATGTCCGTCTCGTCGGCGGCGTACGTGCCGTCGGCGGACGCCGCTGACGAGCCCGAAGTCCTCCAGCTCCCGCAGGTAGTCGGACGTCGCGCCCGTCTGCTCCAGCAGCTCGGCGCGGGTCACGCGGCCGCCCTCGTCGACCCCGCCCGCCGTCGCGCGCCGGCGCCGCCCCGGCCCGGCGGCGGGGCGCGCGCCGAGGCCGTCGAGCTCCTCGCGGATCACCCGCAGCGGCAGGAACTCGTCGCGCTGCAGCTCGCAGGATGCGCCGCAGCCGCTCGACGTCCGCCCGCGTGTAGAGGCGGTAGCCGCCCTGCGTCCGCCGCGGCTCGAGCAGCCGCTGGTCCTCGAGGTAGCGGATCTTGGAGATGGAGATGTCCGCGAACTCCTCGCGGAGCTCGCGGCACACGGCGCCGATCGTCAGCGGCTTCTCGGTGGGCGTCGACGTCGGGGTGCCTGTGTCGCTCATCGTTCCCTGAAGGTCAGCTTGAACTTGCCGATCTGCAGCTCGTCCCCGTCGCGCAGCCGGTGGCGCTCGACGCGACGGCGGTTCACGTACGTCCCGTTGAGCGACTCCAGGTCGACGATGTAGAGCCCGTCGGACTCGCGCTCGACCGTCGCGTGATGACGCGAGACGGTCACGTCGTCGAGGAGCACGGCGCTGTCCGGCGAGCGGCCGATCTCCTGACGGTCGCTCGCGAGCGCGATGTGCTCGCCCGCACGTCCGCCACCGGCGCGGATCACCAGCGCCGGCCCGCCGGCGGCGGCCTCACCGGCGGCGCCTGCGTCGCCCTCCTCGTCCTGCTGCTCGAAGCTCATGGTCGTCTGCGCGCCCGGCTCGTCCGAGGCGAGCAGCGTCCCGCACTTCGCGCAGAAGCGCGCAGCGTCCGAGTTGAGGAAGCCGCACTCGACGCAGTACACGTGCGCGCGGCCGCCCTACTCCGCCTCGGCGCTGCCCGCATAGCGTCGCTGCAGGCGCGCGACATGCTCGCTGCGCAGCCCGTCGAGGACGCCGTGGAGCTCCCGGCGGCGCGCCGAGACCTCGCGCTCCCGCTGCACCAGCGCGCGCACCAGGCCGGCCAGCTCGTCGTCGCTGAGCGCGTCGAAGGCCGGCAGCTCGTCGTCGGCCGGGACGGTCATCGCGACGGGCTCGTCGTCGTCGAGCTCGAGCCCGGCGAGCTCCTGCTCGATCGGCGGCGGGCCCTTGTGCACCAGCACGTCGGTCAGCCGGCCCAGCAGGCCTTCGAGGGCCTCGCCGCCGGGTGTCTCGCCGCCCTGCTCCAGCCGCGCGCGCACCTCGGCGCGCAGCACGTCGATCTTGCCGTGGAGCAGGCGGCGCTCGTAGGAGACCTGGGCCTCCTCGCGCCGCACGGAACGCAGCCGCTCGCGCAGCTCATCGTCGCTCAGTGCGGTGAGATCCTCTACCGGGGGCACGGCGTCAGCATAGCGCCCCCGGCGGATAGCCTTCAATCGGAGCTTGAGGGTTTCACCGCCACCGGCTCCTCGAGCTCGGCGTGCTCGCGGACGATCGTCTCGACCTGCTCGCGGTAGCGATCGAGCAGCGCCTCCGACGCCTCGCGGTCGGCGCCCTCCGCCAGCAGGTGCACCACCGGCAGGTCGGCGTCGGGCAGCACCTGCACCCAGCCCTCGGGGTGCTGGATGCGCAGGCCGTCGAGGCTCGAGGTCTCCAGGTCCTTGACCTGCTCGATGAGCAGCCGCATGACGGTGCCCTTGACGCGCCACGGGCACGGCACGTCGGCCGTCGCCAGCATCGTCTCCGGCAGGTCGTCCACGAGCGCCGAGAGCGGGCGCGCGACGCGGGCCAGGAGCTCCAGCAGCAGGACCGTCGTCGCGAGCGCATCCGGCGCCGGCAGGAAGGCCGGGAAGGCCACCGAGCCCGCCGGCAGGCCCGCGAGGATGACGTCGTCGGCGGTCGCGGCCGCCATCACCGCCGCCGGTGCGGCCGGCGTGCGGCGGATCGCGATCCCGGAGCCCTCCACGAGCTGCTCGGCCCGCTGCGAGACCGTCACCGGGAGCGCGGCCACGCCGCTGCGCCCGTCGTGCAGGAGCAGCCGCAGCAGCAGCAGCAGGAAGCGGTCCTCGCTGACCAGGCGGGCCCGGTCGTCGATCAGGTGCACGCCCTCGGCGGCCGCGTCGAGCAGCACGCCGGCGTCCGCACCGGCCGCCGACACCAGCCGGCCGATCGACTCGGCCGCGTCCTCGATGCGCCGCCGCAGCGTGCGGTCGCCGCCCGCGTTGATGCCGATGACCTCGACGCCGAGGCTCGAGAAGACGGCGTTGGCGAGGGTCGCGGCGGGCGAGTTCGCGTAGTCGACGACCAGCCGGAAGCCGCGGGTGACGATGGAGTCCGTGTCCACGAGCGAGACGAGGTCGTGGACGTACGTCTCGACCGCGCGCGGCACCTCGACGATCGTGCCGACGCCCTCGTGCGTCACGCGCCGGAACTCCTGGCGGCCGTACAGGCGCTCCACGCCGGAGCGCGTGGCCTGCGACGCGAGCACGCCGGGCGGGTCGAAGAAGACGATCTCGACCATCTCCGGGTCGTAGTCCGCCATCCGCACGTGGAAGCCGCCGGCGAGGCGCGAGGAGCGGATCTCGTGGCGGGTCAGGGCCGTGGTGGCGTTCCGCAGGTCCTCGACCGTCACGCCGGCCGCCTGCACGCCGCTCATCATGGCGCGACAGAGCATGCGCGAGGCCGGGTGCGCGTCGCGCGAGGCGACGATGCGGTCCCCGCGCCGTAGCACGGTGCCGTAGGCCATGGCCAGGCGCATCGCGACCTCGGGCGTGATGTCGACGTTGACGACGCCGATCGCGCCCTGACTCGCCGACCAGCCGCGAGACGCCCCGCGACTCCCAGATCAGGTTCTGCCGGATGGTCGCGCCCGGCTCCACGGTCTTGTACGGGTAGATCCGCACGCCGGGCGTGATGACCACGTCCGCGCCGATCGACGACTCGTCGCCGATGGCCACGCCCTCGCCGAGCACGGCGTTCGCGTGCACGTCGCACAGGCGGCCCACGATGCTGCCGGTGATGCGGGCGCCGCCGCCGACGTAGGAGCCCTGCTCGATGACGCTGCGGTTGATCTCCGCGCCGTCCTTGACGACGACGTTGGGGCCGAGCGAGGAGTAGGGCCCGATGCGCGCGCCCGGCTCGATGGTGCAGAAGCGCCCGATGGCGGCGGGGCCGACGATCTGGTCGATGTCGCCGATCGCCACGCCCTCGCCCAGCCAGATGTTCTCCTTCAGGCGGACGCCCGGGATGTTGAGCTGCACGAGCCCGTCGAGGGCGTCGCGGTTGGCCTCGCGGAACTGGTCGAGGTTCCCGATGTCCTGCCAGTACTCGTCCTCGGGCACGCGGTAGGCGAAGATCCGCCGCCCCGCCTTGAGCAGCCGCGGGAAGAGCTGCTTCGAGAAGTCGTACGGCTCGGAGTCCGGCACCTGGCGCAGGCAGTCCGGCTCCAGCACGTAGATGCCGGTGTTGATGGTGTCGCTGAAGACCTGGCCCCAGCCGGGCTTCTCCAGGAAGCGCTCGACGCGGCCCTCCTCGTCGGCGATCACGACGCCGAACTCCAGGGGGTTCTCGACGCTCTTGACGGCCAGGGTCGCGACGGCCTGGCGCTCGCGGTGGAAGGCGATCAGCGCGGTGAGGTCGATGTCCGTGAGGGCGTCGCCGCTGATCACGAGGAACGTCTCGTCCAGGAAGTCCTCGGCCTTCTTGACCGAGCCCGCGGTGCCGAGAGGGGTGTCCTCGACCGAGTACTCGAGCCGCACGCCCAGCTCCGAGCCGTCGCCGAGGTAGGAGCGGATGGCCTGCGGGAGGTAGGCCATCGTCACGACGATGTCCTCGATCCCGTGCTGACGCAGCAGCTCGATGATGTGCTCGATGCACGGCTTGCCCGCGATCGGCACCATCGGCTTCGGCTGGTTCGACGTGAGGGGCCGCAGTCGCGTCCCCTCGCCCCCTGCCATCACGACGCCCTTGATGGACCTTCACCTCCTCGTGCCGCGCGGACGGCGCGGGGCACGGTGATCAGATAGACGATGCCGGCGGCCAGGCTCAGGCCGATGCCGACGTAGAGCAGGACGAGTGGCCAGTCCGCGCTCGGCGGGGTGACCATGATCAGCCAGAGCGCCGACATCAGCACGAAGGTCGCGGCCTTGCCGAGGTAGATGACCGAGAGCTCGTATCCCCGGTCTGCCGCCGCGGCAAGCCCCGAGATGAGCACGACGTCGCGGGCGAAGATGAGCGCAACGGCCCACAGCGGCACGCGGTCGTGGTACCAGAGCAGCACCAGCGCGGAGCCGATCATGATGCGGTCGGCGAGCGGGTCGACGAGGCGGCCGAAGCGGCTCTGCACGCCGTAGCGCCGGGCCAGCCGGCCGTCGAGCCAGTCCGTCACCGCTGCGAGCCCGAACACGATCGCCGCGGCGACCGACTGCCCGTCGTCGGAGGACGCGAGCAGCCAGACGAAGACGGGGATCGCGGCGAGCCGCAGGCACGTGAGGGCGTTCGGCAGGTGCCGGACGAGGCCTCGGGGTGGGCCCTCGGTCGTGCTGGACATCGTGCGGAGTATGACCGCGCGGGACGCAGCGCACATTGTCGAGACCCGGCTAGCCTCCACTGCGATGCCGGACGCCATGATCCTGGTGGTGGACGACGACGCCCCGGTGCGTCGCATGCTGCGCCGGTCGCTGCTCGCCGAGGGCTACGAGGTCACGGAGGCGGCCGACGGCGGAGCGGCGCTGGCGTCGCTGGAGCGGCGGATGCCGGACCTCGTGGTGCTCGACGTGACCATGCCCGGCGTGGACGGGCTCGCGGTCAGCCGGCGGCTGCGGGCGCGCGGCGTCGCCGTGCCGATCCTCATGCTGACGGCGCGCGACGCCCTGGAGGAGCGCGTGCGCGGGCTGGACGCCGGCGCCGACGACTACCTCGTCAAGCCGTTCGCGCCCGAGGAGCTGCTCGCACGGCTGCGCGCCCTGCTGCGCCGCGGACGCGAGCCGGGCGACCTGCTGGCCTTCGACGACCTGGTGCTCGACGCCCGCGCCCGCACGGGCCGCCGCGCCGGCCGCGACCTCGGGCTCACGCCGCGCGAGGCCGACCTGCTGGAGCTGCTGCTGCGCAACCCGCGCACGGTGGTCAGCCGCGAGGTGGCGCTGGCGCGGATCTGGGGTGACACGGCGGCGGCCACGCCGAACGTCGTCGACCGCTACGTCGCATACCTGCGGCGGAAGCTCGGCGACCCGCCGCTGATCGCGACCGTGCGCGGCGTCGGGTTCGTGCTGCAGCGGTGAGGATCGCGCCCCGCACCCTCCGCGGCCGCGTGGCCGCCGCGGCGGCTGCGGCGATCGTGCTGGCCGTGGCGGTGCTGGGCGCGGCGGTGCTGGTGCTCGCCGACCGCGAGCTCGCCGGCCAGCGCGACGACGCGCTGCGCGACGGCGCCGTCGCCGTGGCGCGCCTCAACGCGACGGCGCCGGCACTCGTCGCGACGCCCGCGGCGCTCGATGCGCGGCCCGGAGGGCGGACGCTCTACGTCCAGGTGGTCGATCCCGACGGCCGCATCGTGGGGCGCTCCAGCTCGCTCGGCGCCCGCTTCCTGCCGCTCGAGGGCCCGATCGGCGAGGCCGTCCGGCGCGACACCACCACGCGCCTCGACGCGCGGCTCGGCGACGAGCGGCTGCGGGTGCTGGTGGCGCCGCTGGCCACGGCGGGGGCGGGCCCGGCGGCGGGCGGCGCGGTCGTCGTCGCGACCCGCACCGACGAGGACGAGCGCACGCTCGACCGGCTGCGGCTCGCGCTGCTGGTCGCCGCCGTGGCCGCGGCCGTGCTGGCGGCGGCCGGCGCGTTGGTGCTGACCCGCCGCGCCCTGCGCCCGCTCGCCCGCCTGTCCTCGGCCGCCCGCGACATCGAGTCGACGGGCGACCCGTCGCGCCGCCTCCCCCACCCCGCGACCCGCGACGAGCTCGCGACGCTCACCGACACCCTCAACGGCGATGCTCGCGGCCCTGGAGCGCGCCCGCGAGCGCGAGCGCCGCTTCGTCGCCGACGCCTCGCACGAGCTGCGGACCCCGCTCACCGCCCTGCGCGGCAACGCCGGCTACGTCGCCCGCCACGGTGCCGACCCGGACGCGCTGGCCGACCTGGAGCGGGACGCCGCCCGCCTCGCGCGGCTCCTGGACGACCTGCTGGCGATCGCCCGGGAGGACGCCGGGGCGCGACCCGCGAGCGTCCGTCGACCTGGCAGCGCTGGCCCGCGACGTCGCGGCCGGGCACGCCCTGACCGCGGCGGACGCGCCCGGGCCGGCCGCCGTGGCCGGCGACGCCGAGGCGCTGCGCCGGGCGCTGGAGAACCTCGTCGTCAACGCCGAGCGCTACGGGCCGCCGGACGCTCCCATCGCCCTGCGCGTGCGGGCGGACGACGGGCGCGTGCGGGCGTGGGTCGAGGACGCCGGGCCGGGCCTGACGGCCGACGAGGCGCGCCAGGCCTTCGAGCGCTTCTGGCGCGGCGCGGCGAGCGCGGACGTGGAGGGCTCGGGCCTCGGGCTGGCGCTGGTGCTGGCCACGGCGGAGCGCCACGGCGGCACGGCGCGCGTCGAGGACGGGCGCGTCGTGGTCGACCTGCCCGCTCTCACGCCGCTCTCAACGCCGCCCGGTACAACCACGGGCTGATGCGCAGGCCGTCGACCCCCCGCCTGGTCATCGCCGCCGCCGTGGCGGTGGTCGTCGCCGGCGGGGCCGTGGCGGGCGCGGCCGTCCTCGACGAGGGCCCGCGGCGGCCGCCGGAGACGTCGCTGATCGGCGCGGTGCAGGGCATCCTCGACGCCGAGCGCCCGGCCGGGCTGACGGCGGACCTCACGCTCACGTCGCGGCTCGTCGACACCGGCGGGCTCGCGGACGGCAGCGGCATCCTGGCCGGCGCGACGGGGCGGATCGCGATCGACGGCGACGGCCGGGCGCGCCTGGACGTCGACACCGCCCGCGGCGAGACGCACATCGGCTACGACGCGGGGCGCCTGACGGTCTACGACGTGCCGACCAACACGGTCTACCGCCTCGACGCCCCGGCCTGGCTGCAGCGGCAGGGCGCCGGCGACGCGCTCGAGCACGACGACGCGGACGCCGGGGGCGGGGGACTGCCGGCGCCGGCGGCGATCGCGCTCGGGGTGGCGGCGCTGGCCACGCAGGCGCAGCTGACCGGGCCGGAGCCGGACAACGTCGCCGGTCGGCCGGCGTACCGCCTGCGCGTGTCCCCGCGGCGCGACGCGGGCCTCCTGGGCGCGCTGGAGCTGGCCTGGGACGCGGAGCGCGGCGTGCCGCTGCGGGTGGCGCTGTTCGCCGAGGGCAAGGACGAGCCGGTCGCAGACCTCGCCGTCACGTCGATCGACTACGCGCCGGTCGCGCCCGAGGCGGTCGCGGTCGCCGTGCCGCCGGGCGCACGCGCGGTCGACCTCGCCGACGAGCTGGAGACGTGGAGCGCGACGGCCGACGAGCACGTCGGCGGCCCGGCCGTGGAGGGCCTGGAGGCCGTGCGCGCCGCCGTCCCCTTCCGGCTGCGGGCGCCGGACGCGCTGGTCGGCCTGCCGCGCGGCACGGTGCGCCTGCTCGGCAACGGACGGGGCGCGTCGGCGCTGACGCTGTACGGACGCGGGCTGGGCCAGGTGGTGGTGTGGCAGGAGCCGGCCTCGGCCCCGGACTCGCTGGCGGGCGACACCGACGCTCCTGCCGCCGGTCACCATCGACGGCGCGGCCGGCTGGGAGCTCGCGACGGCGCTCGGCAGCGTCGTCCGCGTCGAGAAGGAGGGCGTGCGCTACACGGTCGCCGGCTCGATCCCGGCGGTAGCGGCGGAGGAGGCGGTGCGCGAGCTGCTGCGCTGAGCCGCGGCGCCCCGCGTACCCTGCACGGCGTGGCGCTCGGCGAGTACACGGCCTGGTTGCGCGCGCGGGTCGGCACCGCGCTGGTCGTGATGCCGTCGGTCAGCGCCGTGGTGCGCGACGACGCCGGCCGCCTGCTGCTGCAGCTGCACGCCGAGACGGAGGCGTGGGGCCTGCCGGGCGGCGCGGTCGAGCCGGAGGAGGACCCGGTGGACGCGATCGTCCGCGAGGTGCGCGAGGAGACGGGCCTGGAGATCGCCGTCGAGCGGCTGATCGGCGTCTACGGCGGCCCGGACTCGACGGTCGTCTACCGCAACGGCGACCGCACCTCGTACGTGCGGACGTCGTACCTGGCCCGCGTCGTCGGCGGCGCGCTCGCGCCGGACGAGCACGAGAGCCTGGAGCTCCGCTGGGTGCCGTTCGCGGAGTGGCGCGTGCTGGTCGACCGCCCGATCGTCCGCCGCATCCTGGAGGACGCGGAGCGAGCGGTCGAGGCCACGCGCCCGCGCCCGGAGGCGTAGGATCGCCCCCATGACAACGGACCAGCAGCCGACGGCGGCGCAGGCAGCCCGACCCCGCCGGGTCCTGTGGCAGACGGCGCTGGCAGTGCTCGTCATGTGGCGCCTCGGGAAGATCTTCACGCGAGAGGGCAGCTGACGCGCGCGGCGTTGTGACGACGCGGCGGCCGGCCTAGAATCGTCTCGTGGTCGCGTCGCCGATCCGCCGCGCATACGACGCCCTCATGGCGGGGGACATCGACCCGCTGGTCGGCCTGCTGGACGACCGGCTGGACTGGCGCGGACGACGACGCTGGCTGCGGCCCTGGCGCAACCGCCCGGGTTGACGGGGCCGTCAGGAGGCCCGTGCGGCGCTCCAGGGTCTCGTCGCGAAGCACGTCGTCGCCGGCACGAAGAGCGGTCGCGTCGACGGCGCCGAACGCTACGGCGACCGTGTCGTCGTCCGCTTCTCGTGGCTCGATCGAGACGACGATCGCCACCACTGGGCGCACGTCCTGCGGCTGCGCGACGGCCGGATCACGGAGCTGCGCGACTCGGCCCACCCGGCGGGAGCCGCAGCGGGGGCACGCCTCCGCAGCCTCGCAGCGAGGACGAGCTAGGGCTCAGCCCACCAGTCGCACCGCTTGCTGGCGGTTCGAACGTCCCATCGGCGCCTGGCCACACCGGGCTAGAATCGTCGCCATGCAAAGCGGCTGCGGGTGAGCACCATCGTCGTCGGCTACGACGGCGCGGACGGGTCCGACCGGATCCTCGACCGCGCCATCGCCGAGGCGCAGCGGGACGGTGGTCTCGTGGTCGTCGTCGCGGTGCTCGAGATGCCGCTGAATCCCGAGGGGCCGCAGAACTTCGGCTCGCTCGACGACAACGCGCGGATGATCCCGCTGATCGTGCCGCCGGAGCTCGAGCCGGTGCTCGCCACCGCCCGCGAGCGGCTCGACGCAGCGGGCGCGCGCAGCGACTACCTGTGGGCCGCCGGCGACCCCGCCGAGGCGATCGTGGGCCAGGCCAACGACCGGCACGCGGACGCGGTCGTCGTCGGCCACCACCATCACAGCTTCCTGGGGCGGTTGTTCGGCACGGACGTGGCGGCCGAGGTCGAGCGCGGCGTGAAGTGCCCCGTGATCGTGGTCGACTAGCTCCGCGGCACCGTCTCGACCGTCAGCGCAACGCGAGCCGTCCGTCGGCGCTCGACGACGACGGGTGGCGGCGGCTTTGTGACGTTTGTATCGTGCGATACTCGCATCGAGAGAGAGCGAGGCCGCCCCGGGAGGGGGCTGGCCGAGATGCGTGCCTGTGCGTCGCAAGTAGCGGTTGATCGTGGTAAGCGTCCGACCTGCGCGACCTCCTGACGAGCTTCGCTGAAGCCGATCCGAGGAGCGGACCACCCGCCCTTGGAGCAAGTAGCGAGGGGGCGTGGGTCAATGAAGCCACCATCGACGAAGCTGCTCGTGGCCGCTGCCGTAGTCGTGTTCGCGGTAGTCGCTGGGGTCGCTGGAGCTGCCAACAACGCAAAGCCAGGCGTCCGCAACGGCGTCATCACGGCGTGCGTCGAGCCACTCACGAAGGGCAATCGGTACACCTCCGGCGACCTGAACTTCCTGGTCTGCCTGAAGGGCGCGAAGCGGATCTCGTGGAACATCAAGGGGCCGAAGGGGCCGAGGGGGCCGGCAGGTAAGAACGGTGCCCAAGGGCCGGCTGGCCCGCAGGGCGAACGAGGGCCAGCAGGTCCCGCCGGCCCGCAGGGTGAGCCTGGCGCGGCCGCTGCGGCTGGCGGCCCCGCCGCGGCGCCGGAGTACGGCGCGGTGAGCGTGTTCGTGGATCGAGGCAACGGCCCGTCGCGCTTTGCGACGTACTCCGCGACGCTCGGCTCCCCGCTCGGAACGACCACCGGTGGATACCTTCCGGTTCACCTGCACGCCCGCCCAGGCCGGCCAGCAGGGGTGCAAGATCTCCTGGGGGGCTGCGGTGATCTCGACCCAGTCGGGCAACGCGGTGGTCTACCCGAGGCTGTTGATCCACAAGCAGGCTGATCTGCAGGCTGCTCCCATCACCTTCTGCGAGTACGCGGACGGCGCCAACAACGCCGGAGGGTTGGCCACGGTACCGAAGGTGGCGACGGCCCAGAACGCCCTGACCGCAGCCCAGACGCCGCTCAACATGGGGGTCGGGAAGCTCGCTCGATTGTGGCAGCACCCAGCCGCCTGCCCAGGTCGTGACGGAGATCTGGGTGCCGGCCGCATCCGCCGTCGACAGCGCCTTCTACGACGTGGAGGCAACCTTCGTGTTCGCGACTGCGGCGCCGTAGGCCGCGAGACGCGCCAGCAGGTACGCGGGACGGCCGGGGTGCAATGCTCCCGGCCGTCCCCGCGCGCAGGAGTGGAAGAGGAGCGGCCTGCTCGAACGTCAGGACGAGCCGTCGTCGGCCGAGCGCCCGGTACAGCCGCGTCCGCAGCGATGCGAAGCAGGCGTTGGAGCGCCGTGGCGACGTGGCCGGACCAGTGCAGGAGGGGGCCCGTGGGGGAACCATGGGGTTCCCCCGCGAACGAGCCCGGCAAAGCGCGCCGGCCCCCAGGCCGGCACGCGTGACGGGCGAAGTCGGGGCGGAGTGATTTGAACACTCGACCGCCCGGCCCCCAGCCGGGTGCGCTACCAGGCTGCGCCACGCCCCGAGAGATGCGGAGGATACCAGCTACCCTGGCGGCCCGATGCGTCGCGCCGAGTTCGAGCGGGTGGTCGACGAGGCCGTCGCCTCGCTGCCCGCCTGGGCGAAGGAGCGCATCGGCAACGTCGCGATCCGGGTCGAGGACTGGCCGCCGGCCGGCTCGGGGCTGCTCGGGCTGTACCAGGGCACGCCGCGGCCCGACCGCGCGGGCGGCGACCCGATCGAGCCCGACCGCATCACGATCTACCGGGTGCCGATCCTGCGGGCCGCCGAGGGCGAGGACGCGATCCGCGAGGAGATCCGCGTCACGGTGCTGCACGAGATCGCGCACCACTTCGGCATCTCCGAGGAGCGCCTGCGCGAGCTCGGCTACGGGTAGCGCCTACTCGGCCGGCACGTCGGGGTCGACGGGCACGAACACGTGCTCGGCCGATCCGGCGACAGCACGATGAGGCCGCGCATGGGGCCGTCGGCCGAGTTCCATGCCGTGTGCGCCGTCCCGCGCGGGATGTACACGAAACCGCCCGGCCGCACCGCGACGTCACGGTCGACCAGCCGCACGGTGAGCTCGCCGTCCGCGACGTAGAAGGCCTCGTCGGTGTGTGGGTGCGTATGCAGGGGCGGCGCCGGATGCCCGGCCGGGACGACGCCGAGCAGCACCGAGTACGCCTGCCGGTCGCGTCGGGGCCGAAGGTGATCGGCTCCGACGCGTCGGAGCCGTGGATCACGGCGCACCCGTTGATTGTCTCCATCGGCCGATCCTAGTGCGGCGAGCGTCGGACGCCGGAGCGTTACCGCGCCCGCGCGATCGTCGCCCGCAGCGCGCCCTGCGGCACCTGCTTCAGCCGCACCTTCAGGGTGACGCGCCTGCCCGCCTCGAGGGTGAACGCCCGCCTGACGCGCAGCTTCGACCCACCGCCCGCAGCGTCACGCTGCCGCGGCACCCCGCCGTGGTGCGCGGGCACGCCAGGATGATCGCCACCGTGCGGCCCTTGCGGCGCACGCCGATCAGCCGCGCCTTGCCCGTGCGCGGCGCTGGCTGCGATGCCGTGCGGCCCGTCGTCGTCCCACCGCCCGCCGCGGCCGATCCGCTGCCGCCGGCGTCGGTCGTGGGTCGCCGTCCGCCGCACCGCCCGCCGACGGGTCGGCGCCCGGGTCGCCGCCGCCGTCGCCCGGCACCGTCGGGTCCTCCCCGCCCGCGCCCGGATCGCTCGGGTCGCCCGGCGGTGGTGGCGGCGGGGGCGGCGCCGCGACCGCCGTGACGTTGACCGCCGTCGCGGTCGTGGACGGCGCGTAGGTCGAGCCGTCCGGCAGCGCGAGGCCGTCGAAGGCCTCGAAGGCGCCGCTCGTGCTGCCGGCCGTGAGGATCGCGAACTTCGTGCCCGCCGGCGGGGCCGCCGTCGTGTCCAGTTCGAGCGTGCCGCCGAGGGACGCCGCGCCGGTGACCGCGAGACGGTCGGACGCCGGCCAGGCCACGTCGACGTGCAGCCTGCCGCCCGGCCCCTGGGCGTACGTCGTGACCCGCAGCGTGCCGCCGGGATCGACGCTGCCGCCGCCGTTCGTCACCGCGCCGACCACCGTCCCGCCGCCGCCGAGGGTGCCGCCGCCGAGCGCGACGCCCGCCTGCAGGGTCGCGGCGGTGGCGACGGACGTCGCGCCGGCGCTCTGGTCGATGCCCGCCGGCGCCGCGAGGGTGCCGGTGCTGACGCTGAGCGTGCCCGCGTTGGCGATCGGCACGCCGATGGTGGCCGAGCCGCTGCCGTGCCGCTCCAGCGAGCCGCCGGCCAGGATCGCGAGCGAGCCGCCGCCCGCCGGGACGACGCACGTGCCGCACGTGACGGCGAGCGCGCCCGCGTTCTGCACGCCGCCGGCCAGCGCGAGGTTGCCGGCGCTCCACGTCGTCGCGCCCTCCAGCCGCAGCGTGGCCGCGGCAGCGAGGGTCAGCGCGCCGTCGAGGGCGAGCGGGCCGCGCACCGTGGTGCTGCCGGCCGCCAGGGTCAGGTTGGTCGCGTCGGACGTGCCGGTGCCCACGACCAGCGCGCCGGCCCCGCGGCGGGTGCCCGTGGTGCTCGTGATGCGGTTGGCCGCGGCGCTCGCGGCGAGGTCGAGGGTGCCGCCCGCGAAGGAGATGGCGCCCACGTCGAGGGTCGCCCCGACGGGGACGGCCAGCGTGGCGCCGCCGGCCAGCTCGAGCGTGCCCGGGCCGTCGATCGCGGCGCCGCCGAGCAGGGTCGGCGCCTGGCTGCCCGTGACCCGCAGCGTGCCGCCGGCCTCCAGGCGCACGTGGCTCGCGAGGCCGCCCGGCGTGCCGCCCGTCAGCGCGAGCGTCCCGGAGCGCACGGTGATCGACGGGCTCGCGGTCGCGAGGTCGGTGAAGGGGACGGTGATCGAGACGACGCCGGTGCCGGTGTGCCGCTCGATGGTGCCGCCCGCGAGGTTCGCGAGGCCGCCGCCCGGCTGCACCGCGGTCGAGAGCGTGCCGCCCGTGATGGCCAGCGCGCCGGTGTTCTCCCAGGTGCCGCCGAGCGTCACGCTGCCGGCGCTCCACGTCGTCGCGCCCGCCGTGCCGAGGGTCGTCGCCGACGCGACCGAGAGCGAGCCCGTGATCGCCAGCGGACCGCCGACGTCCAGGCGCCCGCCGCCGCGCAGGTCGAGCGCCGCGAACCGCGAGCTGCCCTCCCCCACCGACAGCGCGTGGCTGCCGAGGTCGACGCTGGTGCCCACCGCCGCGATCGTCAGGCTGTGCGCGACGGCGTCCTCGGCCAGGGTCAGGTCGCGGCCGGAGGGCACGACGACGTCGTCGTCCGCGGTGGGGACGACGCCGGTGTCCCAGCTCGACGGCGCGTGCCAGCTCCCGGACGCGGCCAGGGTGACGGTCGCGGCGGAGGCGGCCCCGGCCGCCGTCGCCAGGCTCGCCAGGGCCAGGGCGATCGCTCGGAGGAGCATCTCCCCCGCTATCGGCATGGCGCCGCGGGTCCGTGAGCGCTAGTGCTGCGCGTCGAGGGAGGCCGCGAAGGCCTCGTCGGCCTGCTGCAGCGCCGCCAGCAGCGCGTCGACCACCTGCGGGTCGAGGTGCGTGCCCGCCGACGCCCGCAGCTCGGCGATCGCCTCGTCGCGGCCGCGCTCCGCACGGTACGGGCGGTCCGACGCGATGGCGGAGTAGGCGTCGGCCGCGGCCACGATGCGCGCCTCGAGCGGGATCTGCTCCGCGGCCAGGCCGTCGGGGTAGCCGCGGCCGTCCCAGCGCTCGTGGTGGTGGCGCACCGCGCGCGCCGCGTCGGACAGGGCCGGCACGCGGGCGACGATCGTCTCGCCGATGGTGGCGTGGCGGCGCATGAGCGCCCACTCGTCGTCGTCCAGCGGCCCGCGCTTGGACAGCACCTCGTCGGGGATCGCGACCTTGCCGACGTCGTGCAGCCAGCCGCCCAGGCGGCAGGTGAGGATCCCGTGCTCGGTCAGGCCCAGCGACTCGGCGATGGCCGCCGAGAGGTCGGCGACCTGCTGGCAGTGCAGCTCCGGCATGCCCTCGCGGACGCTCGCGGCCAGGGCCAGGGCCTGGGCGACGCGGATCGACTCGGGCTCGTGCGGCTGGTCGTCCTCGGCGTCGAGGTCGCTGTGCAGCCGGACGCAGTCGCGGCCGCGGCGCTTGGCCGCGTACATCGCGCGGTCGGCGGCGTCGGCCAGCGCCTCGACCGTCCACAGGCCGGTGCCGCCCACGGCGCCGCCGATCGAGACGCTGACGTGCAGCTCGAGGCCCTCGGCGGTGCGCACGGGCTCGTCGGCGATCGCGGCCCGCAGGCGCTCGGCGCTCGCCCGCAGCGACGCGTCGTCGCCGGCGCTCGCCACCAGCACCACGAACTCCTCGCCGCCCCAGCGGCCGACGGCGTCGTACTGGCGCCCGGCCCGCGCGAGGCGCCGCGCGACCTCCACCAGCACCTGGTCGCCGACGGGGTGGCCGTACGTGTCGTTGACGGTCTTGAAGCGGTCGACGTCGGCGAGCAGCAGGCCCGGGGCGTTGCCCTCCCGGCTGGCCCGCGCGAGCTCGGCGTGCAGGCGCTCGCCGAAGCCGCGCCGGTTGAGCAGGCCCGTCAGCAGGTCCGTGCGCGACTGGCGCTCGGCGACGCGCCGCCGCTGCTCCGCGTCGGCCATCTGCGCTGCGGCGTCGTGCCGGGTGCGGCGCACGATCACCAGCATGAGCACCACCAGGAGGAGGCCCAGGGCGATGAGCGCGATGGCCGGGGGCTCGAAGGACCCGAGGCCGAACGCGCCGACCGGCGGGGCACCGGCCACGACCACCCAGGCGTTCGCGTTGCCCGTGACCGGCGGCAGGTGCTCGGAGAGCGTGCGCACGCCGTCGACCTTCTCCGCCCGCGGCAGCGAGGCCGTCCCGACGGCGCGGACGATGTACGGGTCGGCCTCCCGGAGGTCGCGCGGGCCGTGCGCGGCGAGCCCGGCGTCGAAGATCACGCGCTTGCTGGCGGGGTCGACGACCGTCAGCGTCACGTCGTCGTCGGCCGGTCGCAGCGCCGTGCCGAAGGCGTCGACGGCGACCTCGGCGTGCAGCATCCCGCGCCGCGTCTCCGCGGTGACGGGCGTCGCGGCCGACACGACCCAGCGACCGGTGCGCGGCGAGCGGTAGGGCCGGGTGAAGACGACCGTCCCGGCCGGCGCGGCGAGCGCCGGCGCGAAGTACGGCTCGTCGGCCTCGCCGGCGGAGAGCTGCCACTGCGGCGAGGGCGTCCCGTCGACGACCCGCGCGAGCTCGAGGCCGCTCTGGTCGACGAACGCGACGACGCCCGCGAAGCCCTGACCGACCTTCCCGATGCGCAGCAGCGTGGCGTCGAGGCGCTTGCGCCCCTCCGTCGTCCGCGGCGCGCTGTACCACTCGTCGAAGCCGGAGTTGGTCGCGAGGAAGAGGGCGACGACGCCCGCGCTCTCGAACTGCTTGCCCAGGGCCTGGCTCGACGTGTCGACGCTGCGCTGGAGCGCGAGATCCACGCGGCTGCCCTCGCGCGAGTGTGCGGTGACGGCAAGCGCGACGCCGCCGACGAGCGCGGCGATGCCGGCTATCAGGGCGGCCAGAGGGAGCGCACGGTGACGCACGCTCCCTTCTATCGGCAGCCGGCGCGGAGCGCGCAAGCGGCTGCGGTCGTCAGTCGCGTTGCGCCGCCGCGCATGGCTGTGAGAGGGTCGCGTCGTGGCTCGACGGACGCGACCTGGGCTGGACCGCGAGGCGACGCGAGCGCCCGAGCGGCCGGGCGTGGCCACGGCGGCGCCCGCGGCGGCGCTGCTCGCGCTCCAGCGCACCGCGGGCAACGCGGCCGTGACCGCCTACCTGGCCCGCAAGCGTGCGATCCCCGAGGACGCCGACCAGCTCGAGGACGTCGCCTCGGCGGCGCCGGAGATGATCATCGACACGACCGAGATGAAGGTCGGCGCGGTCAAGGAGTGGGTGGCGGCCGCCCGGGGCGAGGATCGCCCGGGGTACTCGGTCGACATCCGCATCGCCGACCCGATGGCGAGCCAGCCCCAGGTGCGGAAGGCGCTCACGGCGATGGCGATGGCGTTCTTCAACCTGCGCAAGGGGATCAAGCGGGCTGCGCTGGTCGACCAGGTGAAGCTGCTCGACCTGGACTTCTCGTCCTTCGGCGGGACGGACGGGCACTACCGCTTCACGTGCGTGACGGCCAAGCCGGCGGCAGGCGGCAAGGACGCCCAGGTCGACGTGATCATCGAGCTGCTGCACGGCGATCAGGTCGCGTTCAAGCCCTGGTCCGCGCTCGACCGCGAGCGTCGCAACGGGCTGGAGAACCGCTTCTCGACGCTCAACTTCGTCAAGGCCGAGCCGCGGCTCGGCGACGACGCTCCGGTCGAGACGTGGCTCCAGGAGCAGTGGGCGCAGGTGCTCCAGGCGCTCGAGCGGATCCCCGATCCCGCGCTCGCCGCGGTTCCCAACATCCGCTGGGTGCGCGGGCACGGCGACAAGGGCCCCACGGGCGAGGCGGGCTACTTCGCGTGGGACTCGCAGGGCTCCCGCACGCTCACCCTCTACGACGGCGCGTTCAAGGGCTCGGACGAGGGGCTCGTCGCCCTGATCGCGCACGAGCTCGGGCATGCGCTCTCGGCGAAGCCGCAGACGGAGAAGAAGGGCGGGACCGTCGCGGCCGGCGCGGCGTGGAAGGCCGCGGTGACGGCGGACGGCGGCAGGGCGCTCACCGACTACGGCAAGAAGGACCCCGAGGAGGCGTACGCGGACGCGTACTCGATGTTCCTCACCGAGCCCGAGACGATGAAGGTGCTGCGGCCGAAGCAGTTCGAGTTCTTCACCAAGAACCCGAGCGGCCAGCCGGCTCCCTGAGCCGCGAGCCTGCGGGCGGCTACGCGCCGGCGGCGAGCTCGACGATGCGCGGCAGGGCGTCGGCCAGCGCGACCGGCTCGCGGTCGGCGCTGGAGCGCAGCCGCACCTCCACCGTGCCCTCGGTCTGCAGTCGCTTGCCGATCGTCACCCGCACCGGGACGCCGACGAGATCCGCGTCCGCGAAGCGCACGCCGGGCGACAGCGGCCGGTCGTCGACCAGCACCGTCAGGCCCTGGGCCGCGAGCTCGCGGTCGAGCTCGTCCGCCGCGGCGAGCGCCTCGTCGCCGATGGCCGTGATCCACACGTCGAACGGCGCGACCTCGCGCGGCCACACGATGCCGTGCTCGTCGTTGTGCTGCTCGACCACGGCGGCGACCGTGCGGGCCGGCCCGATCCCGTACGAGCCCATCCAGATGGGCTGCTCGACGCCGTTCTCGTCCAGGTACGTGGCGCCGAACTTCTCGCTGTAGCGGGTGCCGAGCTTGAAGATGTTGCCGACCTCGATCGCCGTCACGATGCGCAGCGGGCTGCCCGTGCCGACCGCGAGCTCGCCGTCCTCGACGAAGCGGATGTCGGCGACGCGGGCCTGGTAGTCGCGGCCGAGCTCGACGTTGCGCAGGTGCCAGCCGTCGCGGTTGGCGCCCGCGACGTAGGCGCCCTCGCGCAGCACCTCGTCGGCCACGATCTCGCGCAGCGCGCCCTCCCGCACGCCGACGGCGCCGATCGAGCCGGGGTCGGCGCCGAACGCCTCGCGGATCTCCTCGGGCGTGGCCGCGCGGAACGGCGTGCCGAGCGCCTTCGCGAGCTTGAGGTCGTGCACGCGGTGGTCGCCGCGCACGAGCGCGAGCACCACGCCGCCGCGCTCGTCCTCCGGCACGACCATGACCGCCTTCACCGTCAGCCGCTCGTCGATGCCGAGGTACTGCGCGAGCTCGGCGATGGTGGCGACGCCCGGCGTCTCGACCTCCTCGGCCGGCGCCTGCGGCGGGAACGCCGGCGGGTGCGCGACCGAGACGGCGACCTCGAGGTTGGCGCCGTAGCTGCCGTCCTCCGCCAGCGCGATGCGGTCCTCGCCGACCGGCGACGGCGCCATGTACTCGTGCGCCCCGAAGCCGCCCATCATGCCGACGTCCGACTCGACCTTGTACCAGTCCAGCCCGGCCCGGTCGAAGATGCGCGCGTAGGCGATCTCGTGCTTGGCGTACCCCTCGTCGAGCCCCGCCCGGTCGCGGTCGAGGGTGTACGAGTCCTTCATGATGAACTCGCGGGTGCGCAGCAGGCCGCCCTGGGGACGGGGCTCGTCGCGCTCCTTGGTCTGCTGGTGGTACCAGATCTGCGGCAGGTCGCGGTAGCTGCGGATCTCCGTCGCCGCGTGGAACGCGACGATCTCCTCGTGGGTGATCGCGAGCACCAGGTCGCGGCCGGAGCGATCCTGGAGCTTGAAGACGGCGTCGATGTCGTAGCGGCCGCTGCGCCGCCAGATCTCTGCGGGGTGCAGCACCGGCAGCAGGAACTCCTGCCCGCCGATCGCGTCCATCTCCTCGCGGATGATCTGCATCATCCGCCGCAGGGACTTGAACCCGAGCGGCATGAACGACCACAGGCCGGCGCCGATCTGGCGCGTGAAGCCGGCCCGGACGAGCAGCTGGTGCGAGATCGCGGCGGCGTCGGCCGGCGGATCCCGCAGCGTCGGGATGAGCAGCCCGGTGGCGCGCATGCGGGCGCTACGCCTTGGCGGGGGCGCGCTTCTTGGCGGGCGGCATGTGGATCGGCCGTCCGAGCGCCACCAGGGCCGCCTCCTTGAACGCCTCCGCGAGCGTCGGGTGCGCCGCGATCGAGTCGCCGACCGTCTCGATGGTCGACTCCGCGTCGAGGGCGATCACGCCGGCGTTGATGATCTCCGTCGCGCTGAGGCCGACGGCCACCACGCCCAGGAGCTCGCCGTAGCGCGTCTCGTGGATCGTCTTCACGAAGCCGGTGCGGTCGGCGAACATCGCGGCGCGGGCCAGGGCCTGGAACGGGAACTGGCCGGTGACGACGTTGGCGTCGCCGTACTGCTCGCGCGCCTGCGCCTCGGTCAGGCCGACGGCGGCGACCTCGGGGTCGGTGTAGATGCAGCGCGGGACGGCGCCGGACATCTCGATGTGGTGGCCCGCGGCGTTCTCGGCCGCGATCTCGCCCTCGCGGAAGGCGGAGTGCGCGAGCTGCCAGTAGCCGGCGACGTCGCCCACGGCATACACGTGGTCGAGCGAGGTGCGGCGCGTGCCGTCGGTCTTGATGCCCTTCTTGTCGTAGGCGATGCCGACGTCCTGCAGGCCGAGATCCTCGACGTTCGCGCTGCGGCCCGTGGAGACCAGGATCAGGTCGCCCGTCACCGAGCCGCCCCCGTCCTTGCCCTCGTAGTGCAGCACCATGCCGTCGCCCGTCTCCTCGACGCGCGTGGCCTTGGCGCCGGTGTGGACGGCGATGCCGCGCTTCTTGAAGGCCCGCTCGAGCGCGCTGATCGCGTCGGCGTCCTCCATCGGGATGATGTGGTCGAGGAACTCGACGATCGTGACCTCGACGCCGAAGTGGCTGAAGATCGACGCGAACTCGCAGCCGATGACCCCGCCGCCCAGCACCACCAGGCGCTTCGGCACCTCGGTGACGGCGAGCATGCCAGTGGAGTCGACGCAGCGCGGGTGGTCGATGCCGTCGACCGGCGGGCGCGCCGGCGCGGAGCCCGTCGCGATGACCGCGTGCTTGAAACTGACCTTCTCGGCGCCCTCGACGGCGAACGAGTTCGGGCCCTCGAAGCGGGCGCGGCCCTGCACCACGGTCACGCCGTTCGCCTTCAGCAGCCCCTCGACGCCGCGCACCATGGTGGCGACGATGCCCTCCTTGTTGGTCTGCACCTGCGCGAAGTCGAGCTCCGCGCCGGAGACCTTCACGCCGAGCGCGGCGAACGTCTCGTGGGCGTCCTTGAGGGAGTGGGCGCTCTGCACCCAGGCCTTCGTCGGGATGCAGCCGACGTTGAGGCAGGTGCCGCCGATCGCTCCCTGCTCGATCACGGCGACGGTGAGGCCGAGCTGCGCAGCGCGGATCGCCGCGGGATAGCCCCCGGGGCCAGCTCCGAGCACGGCAACGTCGACGTCCATTCCATCTCCTTGGCTGGGAACAGGGCGGATCCGCAGTCTACGTGCGGCGCCCCGTCACGCGCGTCGGCGGCGCGTCGCCGATCCGAGCGCCGCGCACGCCCCGTCGCGCTCGCGCGGCCCGGCCCCTACAGCGGATCCGGCGGCCGCGCCGCGCGCGTGGCGCCGATCGACGCCGCCACCACCAGCAGCACCGCCACGACCTCGGTGACCCGCGGCGTCTGCGCCAGCGCGATCACGCCGACGACCGCCGCGACGGCCGGCTCGAGGCTGACCAGGACGCCGTAGGTGCGCGCCGGCAGACGCCGCAGCGCCGCGAACTCCAGCGCGAACGGCAGCGCCCCCGCGATCGTGCCGACCAGCAGGGCGATCACCACGACGTCCGGGCGCAGCAGGTCGGTACCGGCCTCGTGCACGCCGAGTGGCGCGAGCAGCACGGCCGCGCCGGCGAACGAGAGCGCGAGGCCCTGGCTGCCCTCCCAGCGGCTGCCGACGCGCTGCGCCACCAGGATGTAGGCGGCCCAGCCGAGGCCGGCGCCGAGCGCCATCGCGACGCCGAGCCAGTCACCGCCGGCCGACGTCGGGTCGCCCGCGAACAGCAGCACCCCGCCCGCCGCGAGGCCGACCCAGAGCAGGTCGACGAGCCGCCGCGAGCCGAGCAGGGCGACGCCGAGCGGCCCCAGGAACTCCAGCGTCACCACCACCGCCAGCGGCAGCCGGTCGATGGCCAGCAGGAAGAGGGTCATCATCACCGCGAGCAACGGCGCGAAGACGCCGACCGCCAGCCAGTCGGCGCGCTCGCGCCCGCGCACCCGTGGCCGCGCGACCAGCAGCAGCACCGCGCCGGCGGCAAAGGTGCGGGCGAACGTCGAGCCGTGCACGCCGACCTCGTCGAACAGCGCCGTGGTCGCCGCCGCGCCGGTCTGGATGCAGACGATGGCGGCCACCAGCAGGAGCGGTGCGGGCACCCCGCGGCCCGCCTCGCTCAGCGAGGCGACGAGACCCGTCGGCCCGGGCCCGCGCGGATGCCCGCCGCGCGCGCCGCGGGCGTCGTCCGCGAGGGTCGCGCCCATGGCGGCTTCGCCTACGCGGCGCCGGTACGCATGCGGTGGATCGTCGCGATGAGCTCGCCGGTGTCCACGTCGTCGTCGGCCTCGAACGCGCCGTGGCGCAGGCGCAGCGACGCCCAGGCCATGAGATCGCGCATCGAGATCATGCCGATGACGCGGCCGCGGTCGACGATCGGCAGGTGGCGGAAGTGCCCGTCCACCATCAGCGCCATGGCCTCCGGGAGGCCGGTCGACGGCGTGGCGGTCATGACGTGGCGCGTCATGCGGTCGGCGACGGTCTCGTCCGCCGAGGCACCGTCGCGGATGCCGCGCAGCAGGTCGCGCTCCGAGATCACGCCTGCGAGCTCCTCGCCCTCGAGCACGACCGCGGCGCCGGTGTCGATCTCCAGCATGCGCCGCGCTGCGTCCCCGACGGTCGTCTCGGGCGTCACCGAGGCGAAGTTCGTCGCCATGATCTCGGACAGGTCCACGCCCGAAGCCTACCGGTCGTCCGACCCTCGGCGGAATGTGAGGTACGGCCACAGGCGCTGTAAGGAATCGGTTCGGATCCACCCTGCCCGGCCGGCGGCCGCCCTACCGTGCGGCGAGAGCGAGACGAGGAGGAACGATGCGCGCGCGACTGAGCTACGCCAACGTCATGGCCACGATCGCGGTGTTCCTGGCCCTGACCGGCACCACCTACGCGGCCACGAAGATCGGCACGGCGCAGCTCCGCAACGGGGCCGTCACCAACCCGAAGCTGGCCCCCGGCGCGGTGACCAGCGGCAAGGTGAAGGACCGCTCGCTCAAGGCCAAGGACTTCGCCTTCGGCCAGCTCCCGCGCGGCCCCCGCGGCCCGGTCGGCCCGCGCGGCCCGCAGGGCCCGGCCGGCGCGCTCGCGGGCACCGCCGGCGGCGACCTCTCCGGCAGCTACCCGAACCCGCAGATCCGCGGCAGCGTCGTCGGCGCCGCCGAGATCGCCACGAACGGCGTGGGCTCCTCCGAGATCGCGTCGAACGGCGTCGGCTCCGCCGAGATCGCCGCGGACGCGGTCGGATCCTCCGAGATCGCCGCCAACGCCGTCGGCGCAGCCGAGATCGCGGCCAACGCCGTGACCACCGAGAAGATCGCCGCCGGCGCGGTCGGCACCGGCCAGGTCGCCGACGGCAGCCTGCGCCTCGCCGACATCGCGGCGGTCCGCGGCACGGTCAGCGTCGACCCGCCGAACCTCGCCACCGGCACCTGCGCGCTCCAGACCGCGACCATCACTGGCGCCGCCGCGGGCGACCTCGTCCTGCTGGCGCCGCCGGCCGACATCGAGGCCGGCCTGTACGCCTCCGCGGCGCGCCTGGTCGCCTCCGACGGCACGACGACCTTCGGCGTCTGCAACGAGGGCGCGGGCGCCGTCG
Source organism: uncultured Actinomycetota bacterium (assembly GCA_963767885.1). Lineage (GTDB taxonomy): Bacteria > Actinomycetota > Thermoleophilia > Gaiellales > F1-60-MAGs149 > CAVYFW01. The sequence continues at coordinate 405,619 of CAVYFW010000005.1, read as the reverse complement.
ACGGCGTGGCGCGCGCCTGGACGTTCGCCGTGCTGCGCTAGCTAGAGCACGAGCCGCAGCGGCTCCTCGAGGTGCTGGCGGATCGCGTCCAGGAGGCGCGCGCCGTCGGCACCCGAGGTGGCCCGGTGGTCGCAGGAGAGCACGAGGTTCATCATCGGGCGGGCGACCACCTGCCCGTCGCGTACGACCGCCCGCTCCTGCGTCGCGCCGACGGCGAGGATGGCGGGCTCGGGCGGGTTGATGATGGCCGCGAACCGCGTGATGCGGAACATGCCGAGGTTCGAGACGGTGAACGTGCCGCCCGAGATCTCCTCGGCCTTCAGCCGCCCACCCCGGGCGCGCTCCACGAGGTCGCCGCTGGCGCGGGCGATCTCCCGCGGGCCCATGGCGTCCGCGCCGTGGATGACCGGCACGATCAGGCCGTCGTCGAGGGCGACGGCGACGCCGACGTTCGCCTGCCGGTGGTAGTGGAGCTTGCCGTCGACCCAGGAGCGGTGCACCTGCGGGTTCGCCTTCAGCGCCAGCGCGCAGGCCCGGACGATGAGGTCGGTCACGGAGACCTTCACGCCCTCGCTCTCGAGCGCGGCGTTGAGCTCCTTGCGGAAGCTGAGCAGGCGGGTCATCTCCGCCTCGCTCTCGAGATAGAAGTGCGGGACGGGCGCCTTCGCCTCGGCCATGCGCCGGGCGATGACCTTGAGCATCGTGCTCGGCTCGCGCACCTCCGCGTCCTGCGGCGGCGGCGCGGCGCGCGGCGCCTGCGCGGCGGGCGCGGCCGGCGGCGGGCCGGCCGGGGCGGGCCCGACCTTGTTCATCAGCCGCTCGACGTCGACGCGGACGATGCGGCCCTCGGGCCCGGAGCCCTTGCCGGCGAGCACGCGCAGGTCGATGCCCGCCTCGTCGGCGAGCCGCCGTGCGACGGGGCTCGCCCGCAGGGTGCCGCCGCCGCCGTTGCCTGCCTGCTGCGCGGCGGCCGGCGCGGCCTCGCGCCGGGCGGGCTGCGCAGGCTGCGCGGCCTCCTCGCCGTCGTCGTCGGCGCCGGCCTCTGGCTCGGCCGCCGTCTCGTCTTCCGCCGCCCGCTCGTCCTCGGCGGCCGGCTCGGCCTCCGCGGCAGCGTCGTCGCCGCCGGCCGCGCCGTCCGCTTCCTCGCCCTGCTCGCCGACGATGGCGATGGGGGCGCCGAGCTCGGCGCTCTCGCCCTCGCCGACCAGGATCTTCAGGAGCACCCCGTCCTCGTAGGCCTGGAGCTCCATCAGGGCCTTGTCGGTCTCGATCTCGGCGAGCACGTCGCCGTTCGTGACCGTGTCGCCCTCCTGCTTGAGCCAGCGCGCGATCGTGCCGCGCTCCATGGTGTCGCTCAGGCGCGGCATGACGAGCTCTTCGGCCATCAGTCCCCTCTTCAGCCTCAGCGTGCGGGAAGCAGCCCGGACTCGCCCAGCAGGCGGCGAGCCGCGGCCTCGATCTTCTCCTCGCCGGCCAGCGCGGCGAGCTCCAGCGGCTTGGCGTACGGCATCGGCACCTCCGCGCCCCCGACGCGCTCGACCGGCGCGTCCAGGTCGTCGAAGCAGGCGCGCGAGATGCGGGCCGCGACCTCCGCGCCGATGCCGTAGGTCGCCCAGCCCTCCTCGGCCACGAGGGCGCGGTTCGTCTTCGCGACGCTCGCGGCGACCGTCTCCATGTCCAGGGGCCGCAGCGAGCGGAGGTCGACGACCTCGACCGAGATCCCGTCCTGCTGCAGCCGGTCGGCGACCGCGAGGGCGCGCCGCACGGTGTACGAGTGGGCGATCACGGTCAGGTCGGACCCCTCGCGCACGACGTTGGCGACCCCGATCGGCACCGTGAAGTCCTCGTCGGGCTCCGGCAGCGACCCCGTGACGTTGTAGAGCACGAGGTTCTCGTGGAACAGGACCGGGTCGTCGTCGCGGATGGCGGTCTTCAGCAGGCCGTAGGCATCGAGCGGGCTCGACGGCGCCACGACCTTCAGGCCGGGCGTGTGGGCGAACCAGACCTCGAGGCTCTGCGAGTGCTGCGCCGTCAGCTGCGCTCCGGCCCCGCCCGGGGTGCGGATGACCATCGGCACCTGCACCTTGCCGCCGAACATCGTCGAGACCTTGGCCGCGTGGTTCACGACCATGTCCATGGCCACGAGGATGAAGTTGACGGTCATGATCTCGACGACGGGCCGCAGCCCGAGCATCGCCGCGCCGATCCCCGCGCCGACGAAGCCCTCCTCCGAGATCGGCGTCTCGCGCACCCGCTTCGGCCCGTACTTGGCCCACAGGCCGGCGGTGACCTTGTAGGAGCCCTCGAAGCGCCCGATCTCCTCGCCCATCAGGAAGACGCGGTCGTCGCGCATCAGCTCCTCGTCCAGGGCGCGGCGGAGCGCCTCGCGGTACGTCAGGTCCGCCACGACTCGGTCCCCTCCCGCTCGCCGTCCAGTTCTCGGTCGAGGGCGCCGCAGAAAGCCTCGCGATACGTGGTCCGCCACGACTCGTCCCTCCCGCTCGCCGAACTGCTCGGCGACTGCTGTCGGTCTCGGCGTCGGCGTAGACGTTCTCGGCCAGCGCGGCGACGTCGGGCGCCTGGGCCGTGGCGGCCTCGCGGATCGCGGAGGCGACCTGGGTGGAGACCTCCTTGCGCATGGCGTCCAGGTCGCCCGGCGCGAGGATGCCCTGCTCCTCGAGGCGGGACGCGAAGCGGGCGATCGGGTCGCGCTCGCGCCACGACTCGACCTCCTCCCGGGAGCGGTAGACCTTGCCCGCGTCGGCCACCGAGTGCCCGCGGTAGCGGTAGCTCAGCGTCTCCAGCAGCGCCGGCTTGCGCTCCTCGCGCGCCCGCTGCAGCAGGCGGCCCGCGGCCTCGCGGACGGCCAGGAGGTCGTTGCCGTCGACCCGCTCGCCGAGCATCCGGTACGCCTCGGCGCGCTTGTACAGCTCGGGCTCGGCGGAGGCGCCCTCGACGCTCGTGCCCATGCCGTAGAGGTTGTTGATGACCTGGAAGACGATCGGCAGGTCCCAGATGACGGCCAGGTTGAGGGCCTCGTGGAACGCGCCGGTGTTGGTGGCGCCGTCGCCGAACTGGCACAGGACGGCGTTCGGCGCGTCCGTGTAGTCGAGCGCGAGCGCCGCGCCGACCGCGATCGGCAGGTGCCCGCCGACGATGCCCCAGCCGCCGAGGAAGTGGCGCTCGACGTCGACCAGGTGCATGGAGCCGCCGTAGCCGCCCGCGACGCCGGTGCGCTTGCCGAACAGCTCGGCCATGATGGCGGCGGGATCGGAGCCGATGGCCAGGGCGGCTGCGTGGTCGCGGTAGCTGGCGAAGAGGTAGTCGCCCTCCACCAGGGCGTCGATGGCGCCGACGTTGGCGGCCTCCTCGCCGATCGCCAGGTGGCAGTACCCGCCGATGCGGGCGCGGGTGTACTGCTCCTCGGTACGCTCCTCGAAGCGCCGCACGAGCAGCATCATGCGCAGGAGCCGGCGAGCGTCCTCGGAGGCCTCGGCGCCGTTGGCGCCGGACTCGGGCGCCTCGGCGGTCGCGTCGCGACGGGCGGTCATGGAAGCCTCGACCCGCCGACTGGCGTGAGCGCGGGGGTGCGTCCCCGGGCGTCTCGGGTGAGGCCTGGCCGCGCAGGTCGGGCTGGTTGCCCGTTCAAGCGGCCAGGGCTCGAAGCGCAGCGGCCGCGTGCAGGCATCGACTGGCAGTATCGTCGGTGCCGGAGCGTGGACGCGGAGCGGCCGTGACGTCCGGGGACGTGCCCACGCACACGCCAGGTGGTGGATCGAGGCACAGGCGGAGAGTACCCCGCCCTTGTTCGCGGCGTGGCGCCGGGCCGCCCCGGGCAACGAGGCAGATACAATCGGCGGGATGCCTGCCCTCACCGAGCAGTGGGACGAGATCCTGGCCGACGAGCCGGAAGACTGGTCGCACCTGTCGCTGGAGCTCGCGCTGGACGATCCCGAGCGCCTGGAGGTGGCCGCCCTCCTGGCGTGCCCCCTCAACCCGTGGCACGGCCCGACGTGGCGCAGCGGCCGGCTCCGCTTCCGGGTCGCGCACACGTTCGGCTACGGCGCCAGCCCGGAGCTGGCCGCCGCCATGCTGCGCCGCCTCGACGGCGAGGGGCTCGGCGGTCGGCTGCGGGTGCTCGGGTCGCTCGACGCCGTCCTGCCGGTGGGCACCCAGGGCCCGTCCTAGGAGCGGCCAGGCGTGTCCGGCTACCTGCGCATCGACGGCGACGAGCACGAGCTGGTCTCGGGCCGCCTGGTCTGGTACCCCGCGATGAGCGGCGGGCGCCCCGGCATCGTCTTCCACGTCCAGGCGCAGGGCGCGCGCAGCCTCATGTACCTCGCGGCGTGGGCGCCCGGCGAGCGCGTCGACGACCTCTCGAACCAGGCCGTGCCGCTCGTCAATCCCGGGCCGGACGCCGCCGTCGACGGGCGCTTCATCGTCAGCGGCACGATCCGCTTCGGCCGCGTGCGTCCCGACCGGGCCGTGCTGTCGCTGGACGCCGAGGCCGAGGCCCCCGATCCCGAGTCGCGCGTGCGGGCGGCGCTGGAGAGCGACGTCCGCTGCGTGGTCGAGCCCGCGGCGCGGCGCAACCACTGCCTGGGCTGCGGCCGGCCGCTGGACGACTTCGCCGAGACCCGCGACGAGTTCGTCGGCGGCTACCGCGTCCAGACGCGGGTGACGCCCGTCCTCTGCCCGGAGTGCGACGGCAAGGTCGAGGAGCCGCGCAACTGCCCGACCTGCGGCGTCGCCTACGACCCGAGCCGCGTGCACGTGTCCGCGGACGACGACGTGGTCGGCTACACGGCCACCTGCCCCGAGGGCCACACGTTCTCCGGCGCGCTCTCCTCGACGCGGGCCTGACGCACCCCGCTCAGGAGCCGACGACGCGGCCCTTGAGCCGCCAGTAGCGCTCCATCGTGCGGTACGCCGTCGTGCCCGTGATGGCGAGCAGGTCGTCCTCGGCCCGCGCCGCCCGGGCGGCGGCGTCGCGGCTCGCGGAGGCCAGCGGCTGCAGCTCGGCGACCGTGGCCTCGAGCTCCTGGACGCGGGTGCGCGCCGCGTCGAGCTGCGCGTGCAGCGTCTCGCGCTCGTGCGCGGCCTGCCGGGCGCTCGCGGCGGTGTGGCGCTCCTGCTCGGCGAGCGCGTGGCGCAGCCGCTCGATCTCGGCCGTCGCCTCGGCGTCGGCCAGCTCGCGCGCCCGGGCCAGCACGTCGGCCTGCCCGGCCTCCAGCTCGCGCACCCGGTCGCGCACGGCCGCGAGCTCCGCCGCGGCGGCCGACGCGCCCGCCTCGACGACGTACCAGTCGACCGTGGCGTCCGGGTCCTCGGCCAGGAAGCGCGCGAGGATGCCGGCCGAGGCCCCCAGCACCGCGCCCGGGTGCGCGCCGGCGCGGCGCACCCGGTGCACGTGCTCCACCGCGAACCCTGCCGCCTCCAGGCGGTCGCGTAGCGCGGCCAGCGTCAACGCCGGTGCGGCGTCGGGCTCCCCGGCCAGCGCGGCGACGCGCCGGTCCGCGTGGCCGGCGTTGGCCACGACGGCGACCACGCGGCCATCGTCGCCGAGCGCCGCGCGCAGCGCCTGGAGCGTCGCGGCGTGGTCGGGCGACGCGAGCGCGGCGCCGAGCAGCACGGTGGCGCCGGCGGCGACGCCGTCCGCCGTGGCGCGCGCCGCGAGCTCGCGGCCACCGTCCTGCAGGCGCGCGAGCAGCTCCGCGTCGGCCGTCCCGCCGAGGGCGACGATCGCACCGTCGGCCGGCAGGCTCGCCGCGGCGAGCGCGGCGGCCTCGTCGAGCGTCGCACTCACGGCATGCTCCCGCGGCGGCCGTCGGTGGTGACCACGAAGATCCAGAAGTCGTCGCCGTCCCCCGCGCCGGGCAGGATCGCGCCGGTCGCGGCGCGCTGCGCGAACGCGTCGATCTGCACCAGCTCGTGGTGGCGGTCGGCGGCGGCCCGCAGCGCCCCCTGCAGCTGGTGCAGCGCCCAGTCGTTGACGTGGTGCGGGTTGGCGTGGGAGCCGTGCAGCGCCGGGTTCGGGAACGAGACGACGAGGGTGTCCACGGCGGCGAAGACACGGTCGAGGGCCGCCTCGGGCGCCGGCAGGTGCTCCAGCACCTCGAACATCACGCCGGCATTGGCGCGCGGCAGCTCGTCGGCGCACAGGTCGTGGCCCCACGTCAGCGACGCCGGGCCGGGCCACGACGGCTCCTGGCCCGGCTCGGGGCGCCAGAGGTCGAAGCCGCGGGCGCTGCGGGCCGCCCAGGAGAGGATCTCGGTGCCGTAGCCGGCGCCGCAGCCGAGGTCGAGGACGTGCAGGCCAGAGACCCGCGAGAGCGCCCAGCCGTAGCGGATCACGTGGTGGCCCATGGTCACGGCGTCACCCATGCCCGGCGTCGCGCGCTCGGGCGTCTCCCGTACCTCGCTGGTGCTCATGCGTCGTGCCCTCCCTGCGCCGTCCGCGTGCAGGCCGCAGGGTAGTGCCATGGCGGCCCGGCGAGCGTCGTCGCCGGCCGGGCAGCGCCACGCGGGACCCTACGATGCCGGGATGCCGGCGAGCAACGAGGCGGCCGGCGTCGCCGCGATCATCGTCGACTACGGCCACGAGGCAACGCTCGGCGACACCCTGCGCAGCCTGCGGCAGAGCCGCGTCCGGCCCCTGCAGACCATCGTCGTGGCCAACCACCCGGACGGCCGCGCACAGCCCGTCGCCGCCGCGGCGGATCCCGCCGCGCTCGTGGTCGGGCACGTGGCGAACACGGGGTTCGCCGGGGGCTGCAACGCCGGCGCGGCGGCGGCGCGTCCGGACGCCGGGTGGCTCCTGTTCCTGAATCCCGACGCGACGCTCGAGCCCGACGCGCTCGGCGAGCTGCTCGCGGTCGCTGCGAGACGCCCGGAGACCGGCGCGGTCGGCGCGCAGCTGCTGCTGCCCGACGGCCGCGCCAACGCGGGTGACAACCCCGTCCACCCGTCCGGTCTCGCCTGGGCCGGCGGCCTCTACGAGCCGGCGGAGGACGGGCCGGACCGGCCGACCCTGGCCGTCTCGGGCGCCGCGCTGCTCGTGCGCCGCGGCGTGTTCGACGCCGTGGGCGGCTTCTGCGCGCGGTACTTCACGTACCACGAGGACGTCGAGCTCTGCTGGCGCGTCCGCCTCGCCGGCTGGGACGTGCGCTTCTGCCCGCGGGCCCGCGTCCGCCACGCCTACGCGTTCGACGGCAAGGCCGCCAAGTGGCGCCACCTGGAGCGCAACCGCGCCTGGCTGGTCCTGTCGGCCTACGAGCGGCGCACGCTGCTGGCGCTGGCCCCGCTGCTCGCGGCGACCGAGATCGGCATCGCCGCATCCGCCGCGCGCAACGGCTGGTGGCTGGACAAGCTCGCCGCGTACCGGGAGCTCTGGGCCGCCCGGAGCTGGCTCGCCGGCCGCAGGGCGGAGGTGCAGCGGCTGCGGATGCGAGGCGACGACGCCGTGCTCGACCTGATCGCGCCGCGCGTGTCGAGCCCGCTCCTGGACGGCCCCGCCGTGCGCCTCGCGAACCCGCTGCTGGCCGCCTACCTGAGGCTCGCGCGGGCGACGCTGCTACGCCGGCCGGCGCCGGATCCAGAACGCGCCTGGGCCGAGGCCCGCCGGCGCGCCCGGTAGCACGGCCCGCAGCCGCGCCTCGTCCTGCCGCGCCAGCGCGTGCAGCGGCACGACGACCTCCCACGCCGGATTGCCGCTGAGGAAGGCCTGCAGGAGGTACTGCTCGCTCCAGTACAGCCCGTAGTCCTCGAGCCAGGCGCGCGGGTACTCGTACGGCAGGAAGACGTCGTGGAAGTGCACGATCACGCCCGGCCGCAGCACCGGCAGCACGTCGAGGACGATGCGGTTGACGTCGCTGCCCAGCTTGACCGTGTGGGTCGTGTCGACGAAGAGCATGTCGCCCTCGCCCAGCTGCTCGAACCAGGCGCCGGTCAGCGTCTCCGCGCGATCCTGGCGGAACGCGGCGATGCCGGGCGTGCCCGGCGGCGCGACGGTCGGGTAGGGGTCGACGACCTCGTAGTGCACCGGATCGCCCTCGGCGGCGTTCCGTCGGCAGGCGCCCGCCAGCACGAGCGTGGACTGGCCGGAGCCGAGCTCGAAGACGCGGCCGGGCCGCAGCTCGCGCACCATCGCGTGCAGCAGGTGGGCGTCGCCCCAGCTGTAGGACTCGTTCGGCAGCGCCACGGGGTCGCCGTCGCGCAGCTCACCGGCCCAGCGGCCGAGCATCGCCTCCGCGCGCGTGAACGCCGCGTCGAGATCGAGGTCCACCCCGCGCAGCTCGCTGCGGCGGTCCCAGACGTCCGCCGGCAGCGCGCGCAGGTCGGGGATCGGGCTGTAGTAGCTCTTGACCACGAACTGCACGCCGACCCGGGCCGCGGCCGCGCGCGCGACGCGGTAGCCCGTCACCAGCGCGCGGCGCCGGTGCACCCCCGTTGCCCGCAGGTTCATGCGACGTCGACGTGCTGCCCGGCGCGGGCGTCGTCGGGCGCCTCGACGGGCGGGGCGTGCGGCAGCGCGGCCGGTGCGTCCTGCGGTGGGGGCTCGGCGGCGCGCTCCAGGCGTCGCAGCCGCTCCTCGAGGATCGCCACGCGCTGGGCGAGGCGCACGTTGCGCTCGGTCAGGCCCGAGATCACGGTCGCGTAGTGGAGCAGCACCAGCAGCACGAAGCCGCCGGCGACGACGAAGAGGGCCGTCGGCGGGTACGCGATGCCGACGGCGTCCGAGAAGCGCTCCAGGGCCGCCGGCCACGCGGCCAGCAGCAGCACGACGCCGCCGGTCAGCAGCCACAGCAGTGCGTAGCGCTCGCCGAGCCGCCTGCGCCGCACCAGCTCCACGACCACCAGCAGGAGCCAGATCGCCGCACAGAGCGAGACGAACGTGACGCGGGTCATGGCTCCGCGATGGAGGCCTGGGGACGCCGCAGCGTCTCGACCAGGACGGCGAGCAGCACCTTGACCATGTAGTAGCCGGCCCGGAACGGCGTGATGGAGGAGACGCCGCCCTGGCGGATGCGCATCTGGACCGGCAGCTCCGTCACCCGCAGCCCCGCCCGGTGCGCCACGAGGACGGTCTCGACCTCGGGGTAGTCGTGCGGGTAGGCGCGGGCAAAGAGGGCGATGGCCTCGCGGCCCCCCGCGCGGAAGCCCGACGTCGTGTCGGTGACCCGCACGCGCAGGATCGCCGAGAGCACGGAGGCGAACAGCCGGATGCCGACGCGCCGCGCGAACGGGGCGCGGTAGGAGCCCTCGCCGAGGAAGCGGGAGCCGATGACGAGGTCCGCGTCGCCGTTGCGCACGGCGTCGACGAGGCGCTGCACCTCGACCGCGGGGTGCTGGCCGTCGCCGTCGACCTGGATCGCGACGGAGTACCCGTGCTCGAGCGCCCACATGTAGCCCGTCTGCACGGCGCCGCCGATGCCGACGTTGAACGGCATCGACACGACCTGCGCGCCGGCCGCGCGGGCCACCGCTGCGGTCTCGTCGGTGGAGCCGTCGTCGATCACCAGGACGTCGATGCCCGGGAGCGAGCCGACCTCGCGGACGACCTCCGACACGGAGTCCTGCTCGTCGAGCGCCGGGACGATGGCCAGACAGTCGCCGTGCCGGGCGATGGGGGTGCGGGAGTCGGGCATGGCTACGCGGCCGTCGGGAACGGCCGGGCCAGCCTAGCAGGGGGGCCGGCGACGACGATGCGCAGCGCGTTCGGAGAGTGTTAGGACGCGCCGGGCCGTCCGCGTACGCGCCGCGCCCGCGCGGCCGCCGTGCGCAGCGGCGCCGTGATGCGCCAGCTGAGCGAGCCCTCCATGCGCTGCAGCGTCGTCTCGGCCGCGACCCGCGCGCGCTCGGACTCGGCCAGCGCCACGCGCAGGGCGCGCGTCTCTTCGTCGGGCGTGCGGGGCGCCTCGCTCATGGCGCCAGGCTACACCGGCCGGTTACGACGCGGCGAAGCCCAGCGCGATCTGCGCCGCCTCCAGCGCGTCGAGCTCGTCCGCCTGGGCGCTGCTCGGCACGGGCGCCGCCGCGCGCCGCCGCAGCGCCTCGACGTAGTGGGCCGTGAGGCCGGCGACGTGCTCCTCGACGGTCGGCACCTCCGTGGCGCGGGCGCCGGCGCGCAGCCGCGGCAGCAGGTCGGGCTCGCGGCGCAGGCGGCGCAGCGCGTCGACCACGCCCGCGATGCCATCGGTCGACACGACCAGGCCGTTCTCGCCGTCCACGATCGCCTCCGAGGGCGCGCCGCGGTCGGACACGATCGCCGGCACGCCGCGCAGCAGTGCCTCGCGGGCCACCAGCGAGAACGTCTCGGCCCACACGGACGGCACCACCAGGGCGTCGACGTCCTCCAGGATCCAGTCCAGGTCGTCCGGCGCGTACGGGCCGAGGAAGCGCGCGTCGACCCAGTCCATGCCGCCGAGCGCGTCGCGCAGGTGATCGGCGTACGCGTGGCTCCCGACCGCGCCCGCGATGCGCAGCTCGACCGGCCCGAAGGCGGGCCCGAGCTCGATCAGCGCGCCGACCAGCACGTCGATGCCCTTGTGCGGCACGATCGTCCCGCAGACCGCGAGCACGAGCCGGCCGCGCTCGTCCGGGGTCGCGTACCGCTCGCGGGGGTCGGTCGGCCGCGCCAGGCCGTGCGAGAGCGCCGCGACCGGCAGCGCCATGAGCTCCTCCATGCGGTCGGCCACGTAGCGCGAGGGCGCCAGCACGACGTCTGCGGTCTCCAGCAGGCGCCGGTAGTACGAGGCGCGCAGCGTCCAGCGCGGCACCGCGCCCGGGCCCTCGGGCGCGAAGCAGGCGTCGGCGCACTCCAGGCCGCCGCGCGGCCCGTCGCAGTCGCGGCCGTCGGCCTGGCGGAGGTGCAGCAGCGGGCAGGCGAAGTAGTAGTCGTGCAGCGTGACCACGGCGGCCGCCCCGAGCCGGCGCGCCGTGTCGGGCAGCCGGGGGTCGAGGAACAGCACCTGGTGCACGTGGACGACGTCCGGGCGCTCCTCCACCAGCACCCGCTCCAGCAGCAGGCGCGACTCCGCGACGCCGTGCAGGTGCCGGTCGTGGCTCCGCGGCCCGGTCACGAGCCGGGTCACGGGCGTGCCGTCGACGTGCTCCTCGGCCCGCAGCGTCGCGTCGAGGCCGCGCGCGCCCTCGCGCTGCGCGAGCACGCGCACGTCGTGACCGGCCTCGCGCAGGCCGCGGGCGACCGTCTCCACGTGGCGTTCCACCCCGCCGAGGTCGTCCGGCGGGAAGCGATGCGCGACGAGCAGGACCTTCATTCAGGGCAGCTCGCGCGCGCCGCCCACGCGCCGCCGCACCTCGGAGAGGCCGGCGACGAGGCCCTCGCCCAGCTCGTCGGCGTTCGCCCCGACGTACTGCCCCGCCACCTGTGCCGCCCGCCGCAGGACGGACGCGATCTGCTCGCGCTCGAGCTCCTCGCCCTCCAGCCCGAGCTCGGCGAGGAACGCCCAGTCGTCGCGCACGAGCCCCTCGATCGCCGGCAGGACGTCCACCCGCCGGGGCCAGGTCCGCCCCACGACGTCGTGGTTGGCCACGCCGTCGTCGACGTTGCGGCCCAGCACGCTGAAGAGCGGCGCGTCGTCGCCGTGGCGGACGCAGGGAGGCCGGCTCGTGGCGGATGGCCCAGCCGAGCTCCATGACGTCCCGGGCCCACTGCACGTCCTCGCCGATCGTCCGCATCTCGCGGAACGGCACGCGCTCCAGGGCCTCGCGGCGCAGCGCAGCGCTGACGGTGTGGAAGTTGATGCGGACGCGCAGGTCGTGCGCGCTGAGGGTGTCCACCTCGCCGGGCGTGAGGGTGCGCGTCGACGGCGTCGGAGAGCCGTTGAGGTCGCGCAGGACGTCACGCTGGGCCAGCAGCGAGAAGCCGCTCGGCGGCAGCATGCGGCTGGACGCGCCGGCCAGCCTCGGATCCTGTGCGAGCGCCCGGAGCAGCGCCGCCAGCCAGCCCTTCCCGTCGGGCGTCGCCCGCTGCGACAGGTAGACCAGCGGGTCGCCGTCGGCGAGCGTCGCCAGCAGGTTGCGCGTGCGCCCGTGGTTGAAGTCCTGCGGCGGGATGCGGACGACGCGGGCGCCGCGGGCCACGAGCGCGTCGACGCTGCCGTCCGTCGAGCCGGAGTCGACGGCCACGAGCTCGACGCGGCAGTCCGCCTCCTGGGCCAGGATGGCGTCGAGCAGCGCCTCGAGCCGCGCCCCGCCGTTCTTGACCGGCAGGCAGATCGAGACGAGCGGGCCGCCGGCGCCGAGCACGTGCGCGCGCCCCGCTGCGACCGGCTCCGGCTCCGCCGCGGCCTTGCGCTGCTCCAGGCGCGGGCTGGCCGGCAGGGCCGGGACGGCGCCGCCGCGGTGCTCGTTCAGCTCGACGGTGAGGGCGACGTTGTCGCGCAGCGCGCCCCAGACCTGGCGCGCGCGCTCGGCCAGCAGCCGCTCCAGCTCGACCGCGTTCTCGTCGGGGTCGACGAGCGCGACCTCGGGCGCCACCCGCAGCGCGAGCGGGTAGTACGGCGCGTAGCCGACCTCGAGCAGCCCGTCCGCGACGTAGTGGTCGAACTCGTCGCAGCGCACCGTCTGGCGCCAGGAGGCGTCCCACAGCGCCTGGTTGTGCTCGTCGAAGCGGCTCCCGCGGGAGACCGACTCCAGGTGGTAGAGGACGCTCGCGGCGCAGTAGCGGACGCCGCGTCCGGCCGCGCCGAGCCGCAGGCAGAGGTCGATGTCCTCGTAGCCGTTGCGGAAGCGCTCGTCGAAGCCGCCCAGGCCGTCGAAGTCCGCGCGCCGGACGAGCAGGCAGGCGCCGGTCACGGCCTGGAAGGCGCGGGAGCGGTCGACCGCCGGGTGGTCGCCGGGGAAGCCGCGGTACACGTGGCGCGGGATGCGGTCGAGGCAGATGACGACGCCCGCGTGCTGGACGGTGCCGTCGGGGTAGAGCAGCTTCGAGCCGGCCACCGCGGCGTCGGGGTGCGCGTCCAGCTCGGCCACCAGCTCGTCGAGCCACGCCGCGCAGGGCACGACGTCGTTGTTGAGGAAGCAGAGCAGCTCGGCCTCGGTGGCGCGGGCGCCGTCGTTGCAGGAGGCCGCGAAGCCCTGCGACTGCGCGTGGCGCACGTGGCGGATGGCGTCGCCGTAGCCGCGCAGGAGCTCGTCGGTGGCGCCGCCGTCCGGCGAGGCGTCGTCGACCACGACCAGCTCGGCCGCCGTCGTGCGCGGCTCGCGCAGCAGGGCGTCGACGCACTGGCGGGTCAGCGCCGCGCGGCCGTGCACCGGGATGACGATGGCGCAGCGCGCGGGCGCGCTCATCAGCGGCGGAGTTCCCGGCCCGCCCGGGCCGCCGCGCGGCGCCCGATGCCCTTCAGGCGCCAGTAGCGCCAGCCGGCGCGGAAGACGACGGTGCCCTTGATGCCCTGGAACTCGCGGTCCCGCTCCAGCAGCCCCGCGACCTCGGCGTCCCGCGAGCCGAGCAGCTCGTGCGCGTCCAGCAGGCGCTCCCGCAGCTCGCGCTCCCGCGCCTCGAGCGCCACCACGCGGGCCTGCAGCGCGTCGCGCTCCTCCTGCAGGGCCGTGGCACGGGCGGCGCGCTCGCGCTGCTCCGTCGAGCTCGCGGCGCAGGTCGGCGAGGACCGCCGCATCGTCGCCCGACACGGCGCGGGCCATCAGCAGGCCCTCCGGCGAGGACGGCCAGCCCGTGACGGCGAGGCCCGCGCGGGTCAGCGCCTCGTCCAGCGTCGCGCGCGTGAAGCGGCGCCGCCGCTCGGCGGCCAGGGCCTGCGGGTCGCGCGACAGCACCTCGGCGTCCGGCTCGGCCACGAGGACGGCACCGCCCTCGCCCAGCCGCTCGCCGAGCGCCGCCGAGGATCGCCTCCGGGTCGTCGGCCAGGCCGAGCACGTCCGCGAGCACGACGACGTCGAACGGGCCCTCGGGCAGGCCCCCCTCGGCGTCCGCGAGCGCGAGGGCCGTCGTCCCGTTGCGCCGCCTCCTGGCGGCCCCGTCGAGGCCGATCGTGAGCACGCGCGCGCCGCTCGGCACGTGGGCGTCGACGGCGTCGTGCAGCCCCTCCATCGGCGGCTAGCCTACCCAAAGGCGCGGGACCGGGGCTCCGGCGGTCGATGCGGCGGCCGGGGGTTGCCGGCCGCGGGCGCGCGGCGCATCATCCGCCGATGGCACCCGATCGCTGGTCCGGCGGCGACGACTACGAGGCCTACGTAGGGCGCTGGAGCCGGCGCGTCGCGGTCGACTTCGTCGACTGGCTGGCGCTCCCGGCCGGCCTCGACTGGCTCGACCTCGGGTGCGGCACGGGCGCGCTGACGGCGACGATCCTCGCGCGCTCGGAGCCGGCCTCCGTCCTGGGCATCGACCCCTCGCCCGACTTCGTCGGCCATGCCGCGGCGACGGTCGGGGACGGGCGCGCCCGCTTCGCGACGGGCGACGCCGGCGCGCTGCCGGCGGCGGACGGCGCCGTCGACGCCGTCGTGTCGGGCCTCGTCCTCAACTTCGTGCCGGACGTCGGCGCCGGGCTCGCGGAGTGCCGGCGCGCGACGCGGCCCGGCGGCACCGTCGCCGCCTACGTGTGGGACTACGCCGACGGCATGCAGCCCATCCGCGCCTTCTGGGACGCAGCGGCGGCGCTCGATCCGGCGGCGGGGGCGCTCGACGAGGCCGTGCGCTTCCCGCTGTGCGCGCCGGACGCGCTGCGCGCGGCGTTCAGCGCAGCCGGGCTGCAGGGCGTCGAGACGGCGACGCTCGACGCCGAGGCCCGCTTCGCCGGCTTCGACGACTACTGGCGCCCGTTCCTCAGCGGCGTCGGGCCCGCCCCGGGCTACTGCGCCTCGCTCGACCCCGAGCGGCGGGAGGCGCTGCGCGCGCTGCTGGCGGAGCGCCTGCCGGTCGCGGCGGACGGCACGCTGACTCTGACGGCGCGCGCGTTCGCGTGCCGCGGCCGCGCGCGGCCGAGCGGCGCGCGCTAGGTGAACCGCTGGACGAACGCGAGCGCGGTCTCGGCGACCTCGCGCCAGCCGTTGTCGATCGTGAGCGCGTGGCCGCGGTGCTCCATCTTCACGATCTCCGTCACGCCGGGGTTGCGCTTCTCCCGCTTGTAGGACGCGTTCGCGATCGCCCACGGCACGGTGTGATCGGAGTCGGCCGAGATGATCAGCATCGGCCCGCGCTCGGGGTTCTTCGTGTCGACCTTCGCCTCCGACCACGGGTTCAGGTTCGCGGCCGCCGCCTGGAACAGCGCCTCGCCCGACGCCGGGACCGAGTACCCGAGGTAGAGCTCCTTCGCCTCGTCCTCGCCGACGACGTTCGCGAAGCCGTAGCGGAACTGCTCGTAGCTCAGCGGGACCGCGCGGTTCCAGTTCGCGGGGTTGCGCAAGGCCACGCTCGCCGCGCGCAGCGACGAGAACGGAAGCGGCAGCACCCCGCGGAAGGGCGCCGGGCTGATCGCGACCGAGGCGGCCGCGAGGCCGCGCCCGGCGAGGATCTCCGTCAGGAGCCCGCCCGTCGAGTGGCCGATGATGACCGGCTTGCGCTCGAGCCGGCGGATGATCCCCTCCTCGTCGTCGGCGATCTCGGCGATGCCCTTGCCCGCGAACACCTCGGGGTGCGCCTGTGCCTCGGCGACGGTCTCCGGGTCGTCGGGCCAGCCCGGCATCAGCGCGACGTACCCGGCCTCCTCGAACAGCGCGGCCCAGCGCTCCCAGCTCGACGGCAGCAGCCACAGCCCGTGGACGAAGACCACCGGCGTCGCCGTGAGCGCATTCGCCCGCTCGACCTGCGCGAGCTCGTGGTCGGTGATCGGCGTCGGGATAGCGGTCGTGCTCATCTCGTCCTCCTCGGTCCGCTGCGGGCGTGTCAGGGAGGGACGATCGCGCGGCCGGATCGCGCTCGCATCCGCCGACCCGCTAGCGCCGTGGCCAGTCGGACCTCAGGCGGTGTTGAAGTGGCTGGCCGGAACGCGGCGAAGCTGCCTGCGCGAGGTGATGTCGAGCTTCACGAAGACCTTGTGCATGTGGTACTCGACGGTGCGAGGGCTGATGAACAGCTGTGCGCCGATCTCGACGTTGGTGAGGCCTTCCGTCGCCAGCCGGGCGATCTGCGCCTCCTGGGGTGTGAGGACCCCGCGCGCGTCGTCGGTCCGCTTCGCGCACGGTCTCACCGGTCGCCAGGAGCTCGTGACGGGCGCGCTCGGCAAACCCCTCGGCCCCGATGCCGCTGAACACCTCGTGGGCGGCTCGGAGCTGCTCGCGCGCGTCGACGCGCCGGTGCTCGCGACGGAGCCATTCGCCGTAGCGCAGGCGGGCGCGGGCGAGGTGGACCACGCCCCGGCTGCGCGCGAGCCGCTCGATCGCCTCGCGGTAGAGGGCGCTCCGCATCCTGGCCCTCGCGTCAGGAGCGCGCGTGAGCCTGCCTCGATGCCGAGCGCCCACTCGGTGCCGCTGGCCCGCGTACGTTCGCTCAGGCGGTCGAGCGCGGCGGCGGCCTCGTCGTGCCGGCCGACGCGAGCCGCAGCCTCGATCAGCTCGACGAGGGCCCAGCCGTACGCGATGACGTCGTCGTGTTCGCATGCCTCTTCCGCGGCCCCGAGCGCCTCGTCGTAGTGGCCGTGGCCGTTGTGCAGCAGCGCGGTCATCCACCAGAGCAGGCCGAGCGCCGAACCCTCGCCGCGTGCCGTCACGCCGGGTATCACGTCGTCGGAGATGGCCTGCACCTGCGCGCGATCGCCCCGCGACGCGGCCAGCATCAACGCCGCGTACTTGAGCGGCGGGATGCCGATCGCCGGCGTGATCGCATCGACCTCGTCGGTCAGCGAGGCGGCGCTGGCGAAGTCCCCGGAATGCACGTTCAGCGCGGCCAGGAAGTTGGCCATGCCCGGGAGCAGGGCGAGCGCGCCGGTATCGCGTGCGACGCGCACCCCGCTGGTCGCGAGCACGTGCCAGAGCTCGTCGTCCCAGAGATCCTGGGCCAGGCGACACGCGAGCCACAGCCAACGCACCTCCGGCGCGGTCAATCCCTCCACGTCGCGGAACGCGTCGAGCGCCTTGCGCAACAGCGGCAGACCGGCTGCATAGCCCTCGGTGTATCTCGTCGCTAGCCCGTCGAGGAGCAGGTCGATCGCGCGTGGCGGCTGCCGTGCCGCCGGCGCAGCCCGGGCGGCCTCGGCGGCCGCGCGGACGTCCGGCGCGCCGCCGAGGCGACCGGCGAACATCGCCGCCGAGATCGCCTCGAGATGGGTCTCGCGAGCCATCGCAACGTCGAGCGGCTCGAGGCGCCGTGCGGCGTCGAGCAACAGCGCCGGAGCGTCGCTGCCGCGCGTGCGTGCGAACGCGATCTCCGCGCGCAACCGCTCCAGCCGGGCGCGCTGGAGCTCGTCGAGCCCGGCGAGCTCGGCGGTCGCCAGCAGCTCGAGCGCCGCGTCCGATGCCCCGGCGTCGAACGTCGCCTGCGCGGCAGCCAGGCCCGCCTGCCTCGCTCCGCCGGATCCGGGGTCAGCTCCGCCGCGCGCGCCAGGAACGCCGCCGCCGCCGCCGCGCCGCCCCGGGCCCGCGCCCGGTCGGCGGAACGCTCCAGCTCGGCTGCCACGCCCTCGTCCACGCCCACCGCCGCCTGCGCCCGATGCCAGGCCCGACGATCGGGGTCGGTCTCCGGATCGGTCGCCTCGGCCAACGCCCGATGCGCGGCTCGCCGCTCGGAGGGGGCCGCCGCCCGGTACACGGCGGATCGCACCAGTGGATGCCGGAAGCGGGCACGGGTTCCGATCTCGACGAGCTGCGCGTCCTCCGCCGGGGCGAGCGAGCTCTGTTCGACGCCGAGCCTGCCCGCTGCGCGCCAGACGAGCGTCCCGTCACCCATCGGCTCGGCCGCGGCCAGCAGCAGCAGCCGCTGTGTCGCCTCGGGCAGCTCGCCGGCGCGCCGGAGATAGTGATCCTCCAGGTGGCGCGGCAGGTCCGTCGCGGGAAGGAGCCCGAAGCCGCCTGCGAGCTGCGCCGCGTTCATGCTCCGCGGCAGATCGAGCAGCGCGAGCGGGTTGCCGCGGGTCTCCCCGACGATGCGGTCGCGGACGCGGTCGTCGAGCCGACCCGGGACGGCTCGCAGGAGTAGGGTGCGCGCGTACTCCTCGGGAAGACCCCGCAGCAGCAGCTCGGGCAGGCCGTCGAAGTCGTGGCCGGCATTCGGCTCACGGACGGCGACCACCATCGCCACCGATTCCGCCAGCAGCCTGCGCGCGACGAAGCCGAGGATCATCCCCGTGGCCGCGTCGAGCCATTGTGCGTCCTCGACGACACACAGCAGCGGCCGCTCCTCGGCCGCGGCGGACAGCAGGCCGAGCACGGCGAGCCCGACGAGGAACCGTTCCGGGACGTCACCGGAGGCGAGGCCCAGGGCGACGTTCAGCGCGTCCCGCTGCGGCTGCGGCAGTGCGTCGAGATGGTCGAGCACCGGCGCGCAGAGCTGGTGGGTCCCGGCGAACGGCAGCTCCATCTCGGCCTCCGCGCCCGCGACCTGCACCACGCGGAATCCCGCGGCCTGATCGGCGGTGTAGCGAAGGAGCGCCGTCTTGCCGATGCCCGCCTCACCGCGGATGACGAGGACGGCGCTCTGCCCCTCGCGCACGTTCGCCAGGAGCCGGTCCAGCATCTCGCGCTCATTGGTCCGGTCGAGAAATCCGGTCGCAGGGTTCGCGATCACGTCGCGGGCAACGCTAGCCGACACGCGACTCTCATATATCGCTCCTCCGTCGTGGTCGTGCGGTCACGCGGTCGCCGACAGGATGGCGCTGCCGGAGCGCCCTCGGATCCGCCGACACGCCAGTCTGGATCGCCAGGTCACGCGGAGGCCGACGGGAGTCGGGCGGCTTGGCGCGGCTGGGCAGCCCGTGTACGGTCCGCGACCGATGTCGAGCCGCGATCCTGGCCCTGCGCTCCGTGGCCGACACAACGAGTGCGACGCCCTGGATCGGCTGCTGACGAGCGTGCGGGCAGGTCAGAGCCAGGTGCTGGTCGTGCGCGGCGAGGCCGGGGTCGGCAAGTCGGCGTTGCTGGACTACCTGGTGCGACGCGCGTCCGGGTGCCGCATCGCCCGAGCGGCGGGCCACGAGTACGAGATGGAGCTCGCCTACGCGGGCCTGCATCAGCTCTGCGCCCCGCTGCTCGACCTGCACGAGCGGCTGCCCGACCCGCAGCGTGACGCGCTCGCGACGGCGTTCGGCCTGAGCGCGACGCCGCCGCCGGATCGCTTCGTCGTCGGGCCTGGCGCGTGCTCGGCCTGCTCTCCGAGGTCGCCGAGGAGCAGCCGCTCCTCTGGGTGATCGACGACGCCCAGTGGCTGGACACGGCGTCGTCGCTGACGCTCGCGTTCGTCGCACGCCGCCTGCTCGCGGAGTCGGTCGGGCTGGTGTTCGCGGTGCGTGAGCCGAGCGACGTGCCGGAGCTGGCCGGCCTGCCGGAGCTCGTGCTCGGAGGGCTCGGTGACGACGACGCCCGGCGCTGCTCGACTCGGCGCTGCCCGGACGCCTCGACGAGCAGGTCCGCGACCGGATCGTCGCCGAGTCACGCGGGAACCCGCTCGCGCTGCTCGAGCTGCCGCGAGGGCTGACGCCGGCCGAGCTGGCCGGCGGGTTCGGAGCTGCTCGACGCGGCGCCGCTGGCGAACCGGATCGAGCAGAGCTTCCTGCGGCAGCTCGACTCGCTCCCGGACGACGACCCGACGGCTGCTGGTGACCGCCGCGGCCGAGCCGGTCGGAGACGTGGCGCTGCTGTGGCGGGCGGCCGGCCGGCTCGGGCTCGGCGCCGACGCGGCGGCGCCGGCGCAGTCGGCGGGACTGATCGATCTCCGCGCCCGCGTGCGGTTCCGTCACCCGCTGGTGCGCTCCGCGGTCTACCAGGCGGCGCCCGTGTCCGACCGCCAGCAGGTGCATCGGGCGCTGGCCGAGGCGACCGATCCCGACGTCGATCCCGATCGGCGCGCCTGGCACCGCGCGCACGCGACGTCCGGGCCTCGACGAGGCCGTCGCCGACGAGCTCGAGCGCTCGGCCGGGCGCGCGCAGGCGCGCGGCGGCATCGCTGCGGCGGCCGCGTTCCTCGAGCGAGCGGCCGAGCTGACCCCGGATCCGGCCGCGTCGTGGTCGGCGGGCGCTCGCCGCGGCCCAGGCCAAGTTCGAGTCGGGGGCGCCGGAGGCCGCGCACGAGCTGCTGGCGGTCGCCGAGGCGTGCCCGCTGGACGACCTCCAGCGCGCCCGGCTCGCCGGCTGCGCGCCCGGATCGTGTTCGCGCTCAGTCGCGGCAGCGACGCTCCGCCGTTGCTGCTCGATGCGGCCGGACGGCTCGCGCCGCTCGACGGTGGAGCGGCGCGCGAGGCGTACCTGGAAGCGCTCGGAGCCGCGATCTTCGCCGGCCGCCTCAACGGCCGCGTCGGCCCGCGTGAGGTGGCCGCGGCCGCTCGGGCGCCCCGCCGGACGACAGCCGCCACGACCGACCGACCTCCTCCTCGACGGTCTGGCGACGCGGTTCACGGAGGGCTACGTCGCCGGCGTTGCGCCGCTGCGGCGCGCGCTCGACGCGTTCGGCAGGACGCCGGAGGCGACGAGGACGACGTCATGCGGTGGTTCTGGCTGCCATGGCTCGTCGCCGGCGACCTGTGGGACGACGAGCTCGTGGCACGAGCTGGCCACGCGGGCGGTCCGGCTCTGTCGCGAGTCCGGCGCGCTCATCGTGCTGCCCCTGGCGCTGGGATACCGCGCCGTCGTGCACCTGCACGCCGGAGAGTTCGCGGCGGCGTCGGCGCTGACCGAGGAGGCCGATGCGATCACCGAGGCGACCGGCAACGCCCCCGTGAAGTACGCCGTCGCTGCTGCTCGCCGCGTGGCGCGGCGCCGAGGCCGGAGCGCTGCGAGCTACTTCGGCCGGAGCCTCGAGAACGCGACCGCGCGAGGCGAGGGACGAGGGCGATCGGCGGCGTCGGCTACGCGACCGCGGTGCTGTACAACGGTCTCGGCCGCTACGAGGACGCGCTGGCGAGCGCCCGAGCGGGCCTGCGAGTACGACGACCTGGGCGTCTTCGGGTTCGCCCTCGTCGAGCTGGTCGAGGCGGGCGTCCGGAGCGGCGCCCACGAGGAGGCCGCTGCCGCCCTGCGAGCGGCTCGAGCAGCGAACCGACGCGGTCGGCACGGACTGGGCGCTCGGCGTCCAGGCCTGGTCACGCGCGCTGCTGAGCGACGGCCAGACTGCCGACGCCCTGTACCGCGAGGCGATCGAACGGCTCGAGCGCACGCCGCATCGCCGTCCATCTCGCCCGCGCGCACCTGGTCTACGGGGAGTGGCTGCGCCGCGAGAACCGGCGCGTCGACGCCCGCGAGCAGCTTCGAGCCGCGCACGAGATGTTCAGCCGGTTCGGCGCCGAGGCGTTTGCCGAGCGCGCCCGTCGCGAGCTCCTGGCCACGGGCGAGACCGCGCGCAGCCGCACGGACGAGACGCGCGGCGTGCTCACGCCGCAGGAGTCCCAGATCGCCCGTCTGGCCCGCGACGGCCTCTCCAACCCCGAGATCGGCGCGCAGCTGTTCATCAGCCCGCGAACCGTGCAGTACCACCTGCGCAAGGTCTTCCAGAAGCTCGACATCACCTCGCGCAACCAGCTGCGGCCGCCTTCCGCCCAGCCAGCTCGCGGCCTGCCGAGCTCTGCGTAGCCGCGCTCGTCCCGCAGCGAGGCGAGCTGCTCCTCGAAGCGCGCCATCGCGTCGCGGTGCAGGAGCGTCGCCCAGCTCACCCGGGCCACGCCGAGCGCGGCCAGCTCGGCGAGCGACGGCGTCTGCGGCAGGCGGATGACGTTCACCGGGCCGCGGGCCTCCGAGACGAAGCGGCGCAGCGCGTCCGCTCCCAGAGGGCGATCGGGTAGACGCAGTCGGCGCCGGCCTCGAGGTAGGCGTTCGCGCGCCGCAGCGCTTCGGGACGAGCTCCTCCTGGGTCCCGGGGCCGGCGCCGGCGAAGAACGGACCGAGGAAGACGTCGACGCGGGCGTTGATCACGAGCCGGTAGCCGTCCTCCGACGCGGCCTGGCGGACCGCCGCGAGCCACTCCGCGTGCCGGTCGGGATCGCGGAGGCTGCCGGCGGCGTGGTCGGTGTCCTCGAGGTTGCAGCCGGCGGCCCCGGCCCTCCGCAGCGCCGCCACCAGCTCGGCCGGCTCCATGCCGTAGCCGGCCTCGGCGTCGACCGTCACCGGCACGTCGACGCCCCGTGCGATCCGCGCGCCGCGGCGAGCATCTCGTCGGCCGGCGCACCCTCGTGGTCCTCGTAGCCGAGCGTGGCGGCCACGCCGCCGCTGCGTGGTCGCGACCACGGGAAACCCGGCCGCGACCACGGCTCTCGCCGTGGCCACGTCCCAGGCGTTCGGCAGCAGGAGCGGGGCGCCCGGGCGGTGCAGCGACCGCAGCAGGTCGCAGCGGCTCTGGAGGTCGTGGTGTGCGGGCGGTCATGTCCGACGCCTGGGACGCTGCGCTCGTCTGCGGGTGCCATCCGGCGGCCCGCGTGAAGCGCTCGGTCGAGACACGCTCCCCGTCACGGCAGACGTTGTAGATGCCGCTGGGCAGCGAGAGCGCCGCAGAGGAGCGCGCGTCCGGCATCGGCGACGTGCAGCGTGGCGCCGAAGTCGCCCATCGGCTGGTCGAACCCAGGTGCCGGGGCCGTCGAGCAGCCCCAGTCGCAGGACGACGCCGCGTCCGCCGGCGCGCGCGAAACGCTCGGCCTGCTGCTCGGCGACGAGCGCCGAGCGCAGGATCGGCAGGACCTCGCCGACCGGCGTGTCCTCGGACACCGGGCCGTCCCGCGGGTAGACGAACGTCACGGTGGGCTGGACGTAGACCGCCGCCCCGGCCGCGATCGCCGCGTCGACGAGGATCCTCGAAGCCTCCGCGCGAAGCCGATCGTTCTCGCGCCACGCGTCCGGATCCGAGAGCTGCTCGATCGAGCGGATCCGCGTCGCCAGGTGCACGACGCCATCGACGCCGCGCACCGCGTCGGCGACCGCGGAGGGGTCGAACAGGTCGAGCTCGTCGTGCCCGGGCGTCGCGCACTCGTGGCCCGCCGCCTCCGCGTGGGGCCGCAGAGCGCGGCCGAGCACGCCGGTTCCCCCGGTGATCAGCAGCCGCGGCACGTCCTCCTAGCCGGCGGTCGCCACCCGCAGCCGGTGCTGCTGCGGGCTGATGCCGCGCAGCCGCTTGAAGGCGGTGCTCAGGGCGAACGGGCTGCCGTAGCCGACCTGGTGGGCGACGGAGCCGACCGTGGCGCCCGGCTCGTGCAGCAGGTCCGCCGCGAGCGCGATGCGCCAGCCCGTCAGGAAGGTCATCGGCGGCTCGCCCACCAGCTCGGCGAAGCGCCGGGCGAACGCGGCGCGCGAGACGCCCGCTGCGTGTGCGAGCTCCGCGACCGTCCACGGGTGCGCCGGGTCGTCGTGCAGCAGCCGCAGCGCGCGGCCCACGATCGGGTCGGCATGCGCCCGGTACCAGCCCGGCGCGTGCGCCTCGGGCCGCGCGAACCAGGCGCGCAGCACGGCGATCAGGAGCAGGTCGAGCAGGCGGTCGAGCACGGCCTCCTGTCCCGGCTCGTCCTTCACGATCTCGTCCGCCAGCAGGCCGACGACGGGGCAGTCCCACTCGTCCTCGCGCAGCACCACGAGCTGCGGCAGCGCGCGCAGCAGACGCCGGCTGACCTCGCCCTCGAGGTTGTAGGTGCCCGTCAGCAGCACGGTCTCGCCGTCGGGGCTGGTGCCCCACGTGCGCACGCCCTGCTCGCGCATGCGCAGCTCCTGGCCCGACGGCGTGGTGCAGCGCTGGCCCGGGTGGATGATCGCCTGCGGGGCCGTGGCGGGGTCGTCGGCGACGGTGTACGGCTCGGGGCCGAGCACGATCGCCGCGTCGCCGCGGTCGAGGCGCAGCGGGGGCCGGCCGTCGTGCGCGATCCACGCGCTGCCGCGGACCACGGCGACCAGGGTCAGCGGCGCCTCGTCCTGGACGCGCAGCGACCACGGCGGGTCGAGGCTCGAGCGGAGCAGGAACGCACCCCGCGCCCGGGGGCCGTCGAGCAGGCCGGCGATGGCGTCCACGCCGCGAGTGTAGACGATCGCGTATGGATTCGCGTCTGACGACCATGGACAGTCTCGCCGAGCCGCGATTGACTGCCGGACATGACGACCACCGCGCACGACACCGCCCTGATCCTCGGCGCCACCGGCAAGACCGGCAGCCGCATCGCCGACCGCCTGCGCCAGCGCGGCCGCACGGTGCGGCTCGGCTCCCGCTCCGGCACGCCGCGGTTCGACTGGGACGACCGCTCGACGTGGGCCGAGGCCGCCAGCGGGACGACGGCCGCGTACCTCTCCTACTACCCCGACATCGCCGTGCCCGGCGCCGCGCAGACGGTCGCCGCCTTCGCCGAGACCGCGCTGGCGCAGGGCGTGCGGCGCCTCGTCCTGCTGTCGGGCCGCGGCGAGCCGGAGGCGCAGCACGCGGAGCAGCTCGTGCAGGCGCTCGACCCGGCGGCGACCGTCCTCCGCTGCAGCTGGTTCGCCCAGAACTTCAGCGAGAGCTTCTTCCTGGAGGGCCTCCGGGAGGGGACGCTGGCGCTGCCGTTCGGCGACGTGCGGGAGCCCTTCGTCGACGTCGAGGACATCGCCGACGTCGCCGTCGCCGCCCTGACCGAGGACGGGCACGAGGGGCGGATCTACGAGCTCACCGGCCCGCGCCTGCTCTCCTTCCCCGAGGCCGCGGCGGAGATCGGCCGGGCAGCCGGCCGCGACGTCGCGGTCGAGCGCGTGCCGCCCGAGGCCTACGCCGCCGCGATGCGCGAGCAGGGCGTGCCGGAGGACGTGATCGGGCTCGTCTCGTACCTGTTCGGCGAGGTGCTCGACGGCCGCAACGAGTCGCTGACCGGCGGCGTGCGCGAGGCCCTCGGCCGCGACCCGCGCGACTTCGCCGACTACGCCCGGCGGACCGCGGCGACCGGCGTGTGGGCCGCGTGATGCGCCGGCTCACGCTCGACGGCCCGCTCGCCTGGTTCGCGCTCGCCACCAGCCTCGGCTGCGCCCTCCTGGGCGGCGTGTTCTTCGCCTTCTCGTCGTTCGTGATGCCGGCGCTGGAGCAGCTCCCCGACGCCGAGGGCATCGCCGCCATGCAGTCGATCAACGAGAAGGCCGAGACGCCGGTCTTCCTGAGCGCCTTCATGCTCACGAGCCTGGCCTGCCTCGCGCTCGGCGCCTGGGCCGCGCTGGGCCTCGGCCAGCCGGCGGCGCGCTGGATCCTGGCCGGCTGCATCGTCTACCTCGTCCTCCCGATCGGCCTGACCGCGATCCACCACGTCCCGCTCAACGACCACCTGGCGACCGTCGACCCGCACGGCCCGGACGCGTCGGCCGAGTGGCGCGACTACCTCGACGGCTGGGCCGGCTGGAACCACGTGCGCGGCGCCGGCGCGCTCGCAGCCGCCGCCCTGATCGGGATCGGCCTGCAGGTCGGCCGCGCGGGCCGGCGTCAGGCGGCGCGGGTGAAGGCGGCCAGCACCTCCTGATCGAAGTAGGTGTCGATCGCGGCGATGCGCTCGCCGTCGACCTGGAGCAGCAGGACGCCGTGCGGCACGCGGCCGCCGGCGTCCTGCCGGTACATGACGACCGCCGGCTGCCCGTTGGCCCACGCCGGCCGCAGGACGAGCTGCGCGGTGCAGCCGTTGTTGCGGTCGCCCAGGAAGCGCGCGACCTCGGCACCCCCGACCACCGACGCCTGCGGCGGCATGCGCAGCTCGGCGTCCTCGCGCAGCAGGGCCACGAGCGCCCCCACGTCGGCCCGATCCCAGGCGTCGACGTAGCGGCGCAGCAGCTCGCGCTGCGTCGGAGCGTGCGGCGCCGGGGAATGGGCCGCGACCCCCTCCTGCTCCAGCGTTGCCCGCGCCCGCTGCAACGCGCTGTTGGCGCCGGCGACGGACGTCCCCAGCAGCTCGGCGGCCTCGATGGGCGACCAGCCGAGCACGTCGCGCAGGATGAGCACGGCACGCTGGCGGCCGGGCAGCTGCTGGATCGCCGTCAGGAACGCGAGCTCCATGCCCTCGTGCAGCGCGTAGCGGGCCGCCGGGTCGGACGTCGGCGGCGCGGACGGCTCGGCCTGCTCGTCCGGCATCGGCAGGACGGCCCGCGGCCCGCGCGCGCGGTCGAGCTCGTCGAGGCAGGCGTTGGTGGCGATGCGGAAGAGCCACGTCTGGACGGACGAGCGGCCCTGGAAGCGCTCGCGGCCGCGCCAGGCGCGCAGGAACGTCTCCTGGACGGCGTCCTCGGCGTCGGCGGGCGAGCCGAGCATGCGATAGCAGTGGAGCAGCAGGGCGCGGCGGAACGGCTCCACGACGTCGTGGAACGCGCGCTCGTCGCCGGCGAGGGGCGTAGCGGCGGAGATGGACATGTCACTCCCTTTGACACCGCACCGCCGAGAAATTCATCGATGACCTCGGCGGGCGTCTGCCGTCCATAGGGCATGTCCGCCACGAGATCGTCCCCCGGCTGGGTCCTGGCCCTCACCGCCGTCGCCTCGTTGATGGTCGCGCTCGACGTGCTGGTCGTGACGACGGCGCTCGACGCCATCCGCACCGACCTCGACGCCTCGATCGAGGAGCTCGAGTGGACCGTCAACGCCTACAACCTCTCCTTCGCCGTGCTCCTGATGACCGGCGCCGTGCTCGGCGATCGCCTCGGCCGCCGGCGCGTCTTCACCACCGGCCTGGCCGTCTTCACCGCGGCCTCCGTGGCCTGCGCCTTCGCGCCGGGCATCGGCTGGCTGGTGGCGGCGCGCGCCGTGCAGGGCGTCGGCGCGGCGCTCATCATGCCGCTGGCGCTGGCCCTGCTCGCGGAGGCGTTCCCGCCCGAGCGGCGCGGCCGTGCCCTCGGCCTGTTCAGCGGCATCACCGGCCTGGCGGTGCTGGGCGGCCCGGTCGTCGGCGGCGCCATCGCCGAGGGGCTCGCGTGGGAGTGGATCTTCTGGCTCAACGTCCCGGTCGGCCTGCTCGCGATCCCGCTCGTGCGGCGGCGCATCGACGAGAGCTACGGCCCGCCGCGGCCCTTCGACCCGGCCGGGATGCTGCTGCTCGGCGCGGCCGCGCTCGGCGTCGTCTGGGCCCTGGTGCGGGGCAACGAGGCCGGCTGGGGCAGCGCCGAGGTGCTGGGCTCGCTCGCCGCCGGCGCGCTGCTGCTGGTGGCCTTCGTGCGGCACGAGCGACGCCGCCGCGCACCGATGCTGCCGCTGGGGCTCTTCCGCTCGCGCGCCTTCGCGGCCGGCAACGCCGCCAACCTGCTGCTCTTCGCGTCGCTGTTCGGCGCCGTGTTCTTCATGGCCCAGTTCCTGCAGGTCGCACAGGGCTACGGCCCGCTGGAGGCCGGGCTGCGGATGCTGCCGTGGACGGCGACGCTGTTCCTGGTCGCACCGGTCGCCGGAGCCCTCGTGGACCGCGTCGGCGAGCGGCCGTTCGTCGTCGGCGGCCTGCTCCTGCAGGCGATCGGCATGGCGTGGCTCGCCGTCGTCGCCGCCCCCGACGTCGCCTACGTCGAGCTCGTGCCCGCGCTGGTGCTGGCCGGCTGCGGCGTCTCGATGGCCATGCCCGCCAACCAGAGCGCGGTGCTGCGGGCCGCGCCGCCCAGCCAGCTCGGCACCGCGTCGGGCGCGTTCTCGATGGTGCGCCAGCTCGGCGGCGTGCTCGGCGTCGCCGTCGCGGTGGCGGTCTTCTCCGCCGCCGGCAGCGTCGCCGCACCGCAGGCGTTCGTCGACGGCTTCGGCCCCGCGCTCGGCGTGGCCGCCGTGCTCTCGGTCGGCGCCGCCGTCGCCGCGGCGATCGCCACCGCGCGGCCCGTCCCCGCGGCGACGTCCGATGAGGCGTCCGCGGGCGCGGCCCGTCCCACCCCCGTCCCCGGAGGAGCCCGATGACCCACACCCTCGTCCGCTACCGCGTCGCGCCGGACCGCGCCGCCGAGAACGAGGCGCTCGTCCGCGCCGTCTACGAGGAGCTGGCCCGCCTGCGCCCGCCCGGGCTGCGCTACAGCACCCACGTGCTCGAGGACGGCGTCACGTTCGTGCACCAGGCCATCGTCGACACGCCCGACGGCGTGAACCCGCTGCTCGCAGCTGCCGGCCTTCGAGCGCTTCCAGGCCGGCATCCGGGAGCGCTGCGAGGAGCCGCCGCAGGTCCAGCGCCTGCGCACCGTCGGGCGCTACGACGGGAGCGACTGAACCCAGTCGACGAACAGCGGGACGTCGCCGCAGTTCTCGATGGCCACGGAGCCGGCGTCGGCGTCCGTCTCCACGGGACGGTCCGAGGCCGCCTCGTAGCGGCGCCCGTTGATGCACACCGGGCTCGGCTCGGGCGGGGTCTCGAGCTCGAGCGACACGGCCTGCACGAAGGAGATGTTGCGCGGCCGGGTCAGGCCGTCCGGGCTCCACACCTCGATGCGGTGGGGCCCGGGCGCCAGCTCGACCGTGCCGAGGTACTGCCCGCCGTCGCGGGCCTCCATCCCCGTCGTGACCGGCGGCGTCAACGTCTGCCCGTCGATCACGAGGCGGAACGACGGCGTCATCGAGCCCATCACGCTGACGCGGTAGCGCCCGCCGATCGGGACGTCGAGGTCGTAGGTGGCGGGCGCCGTGCCGACGCCGTTGCTGACGTAGTGGACGCCGCCCGAGCCCTCCCACGGCAGCCACATGCTGCCGGCGGTCGTGAAGCGGCTCATCGGCAGGTACCACCCGTCGAGCGGCCGCACGCCGACGCGCACGTGCTCCCAGCCGGCGTCGGCGAGCCCGAGGCTGGCGCCCGGCGCGACGACCACGCCGCCCTGCTGCCCCGGCAGCTCGGCGGGGCGGCGGGGCGGCAGCGGGCCGGCGGCCGGGCGGCGCCAGAGCCGGAAGTCGTCGGTCTGCGCGGCGAGCTCGAACGGCGGCGGGGGCTGCGACAGGCCGCCGACGCGGCGCTCGACGACGTAGTCGTAGAGGTCGAGGAAGCCCGGCCGGAAGCTGTCGACGTCGGGCACCCGGGTCGGGGGCGTGCGCCCGACGGCGTAGCCGCGGTCGAGGGGCAGGAACGTCAGCTCGTAGACGTTGTAGAGCGTCCGCAGCTGCGTCTTGGCGAGGTCGTCGAAGACGAGGCCGACGCCGAGCCCCTGCGAGCCGGCGTCGTGGAAGGCGGCGAGCTGCGTGATCTCGGGGTTCGAGTACGCGGTGCCGGCCCGCGCGTACTCCAGCGAGCGCCACGCCGCGAAGCCGTAGCCGGCCAGCAGGACCGCCGCCACGACGGCGCCGAGGTAGCGGGCGCGGGGGATGCGCAGCGCCACGAGCGCCGCCGCGCCGGCCGTGATGCACAGGGCCAGCGGGTAGGCGACGACCTGGTAGCTCTTGGCGATCCAGTAGATCGAGGCCTCGTCGCGGATCACCAGGTAGCCGCCGAGCGCGGCGCCGAGCAGCGCGAGCAGCGCCAGGCGGCGGCGCAGCAGGCACCAGAGGACGCCCAGGCAGGCCAGCAGGACCGCGATGTCGATGCCGGTCTCCGTCACGCGCCAGCGCTCGTACGGGTAGCGGAAGTCCGTGCCGACCCAGGCGCCCCAGACCAGGCGTCGGTCGGCCGGCCCGGGCAGGTGCGCGGGGTTCGGGTCGTGGAGGGTGGCGCGCGCCTCGTCGATGAAGGAGACGCTCTGGTCGGCGAGCGGGCGGAACACGGTCAGCGACGCCACCGCCAGCACGGCGACGGCGATGCCGAACGACATCAGCATGCGGCGGCGCCACGGGCTGCGCAGCACGAGCACCACGAGCGCGAGGCCGAACACCGGCGCGAGGTAGACGGCGAGCCCGAGCGAGTACGTCAGCATCGCCGCGAGGGCGGCCATGGCCCCGAGCGCGAACGGCGTCAGCCGCCGCACCAGCACGCCCTCGCAGGCCAGGCCGATCGCCCCGAAGACGAGCGGCGTCGCGCTCATCTGCGGCAGCAGGGCCTCGGAGTAGAACGCGTACTGCAGGTAGCCGGCCGCCGCCAGCACGCCGCCGAGGGCCGCCAGCCCCGGGTGCACCCCGACGCGCCGCAGCGCCCAGTAGGCGGGGAACGTGCCCAGGCCCAGCACGACCGCGAGCACGGCCTGGTACGCGCCCCAGATGCCGTCGGGCGACAGCGGGATGGCCAGCGCCACGAGCTCGTGCGAGCCGGCGGGATAGCCGTTGTCGTAGCTCGAGACCGTCACCGCCGTGGTGCTGCCGGGCGGCACGGCGGGCTGGCCGTCGGCGATCCACTGCGAGACGGAGGCGTGGTACCCCGAGTCGTTGATGATGTTGTAGCCGAGGATCGTGCCGCCGTCGCGGCCCGCGAGCGGCCAGGCCAGCAGCGCGACGACCACGAACAGGGCGGCCAGCGGCGGCAGGAACGGCAGGAGCGGGCGGCGCTGCAGGGCCGCGAGCGCGGCCGCGACCAGGCCGAGCACGAGCACGATCCCGGTCTTCACGCCGCCGTCGACGTGCAGCCGCGAGAGCAGCCGCAGCAGCAGCACCATCGCCGCCAGCCCGACGACGGGTCCGAGCGTCCAGGCGATGCGCCCGCGGCCGCACAGCGGACCGACCAGCACGCCGATCGCCAGGGACGGGCCGCCCACCACCAGCAGGGCGACCAGCACGTCGAGCGCCACGCCTACCGCCTGGGGCTGCCGTCAGGCACGCAGCCGCGCGCCGTGCCGGTCCGCGAGCGCCGCCACGATGGCGCCGCGCACCTCGCTCGCCTCGGCCTCGGTCAGGGTGCGGTCGTCGGCGCCGAACGCGAGGCGCAAGCCGATGGACACGGCGTCGTCGCCGAAGCGCGCGTCGCGGAAGACGTCGAACACGTCGACCCGGCGCAGCAGCGGCGCGCCGGTCTCGCGCGCGGTGGCGACGAGCTCGGCCGCCGGCACGTCGCGCGCGACGACGACCGCGACGTCCTGCAGGACGGGCGGGAAGGCCGAGACGGGACGCTGCACGACGCGCTCCGGCACCGCCTCCAGCGATGGCGTCGAGGTCGACCTCGGCGACGGCGACCGGCCCCTCCAGGTCGAAGCGCGCGGCCACGCTCGGGTGGAGCTCGCCGAGCTCGCCGACGACGCGGTCGCCGACCAGCACGCTCGCGGCCCGACCCGGCGTGCAGGTGCGGCGCCGTCAGCGCCTCCACCCGCCACTCCACGCCGAGGCGGTCGAGCGCGGCGCCCAGCACGCCCTTCGCCACGAGCACGTCCGCCTCGTGCCCGCTGCCCCGCCAGGACGCGCCGCCGAGTCGGCCGGCGAGCACGAGCGCGACGCCCCACGGCTCGTCGGGCAGGTCCCGGTCGTCGCGGGCGCGGACGAGGTGCGCGACCTCGAAGAGCGCGACGTCCTCGCGGCCGACGTGCCGGTTGCGGCGCACGGCGCGCAGCAGGCTGGGCACGATCGTCGAGCGGACGACGGCGTGGTCGGCCGTCAGGGGGTCCTCCAGCGCCACCACCCGGCGCCGCGGGTCGTCCGGCGCGAGGCCGAGCCGATCCACGTCGTCCGCCGGCACGAGGGTGACGGTGATCGCCTCCTGCAGGCCGGCGCCGGCCAGCGCGTCCTCGACCCGCCGGCGGAGCGCCTGCTCGCGCGTCAGGCCGCCGCTCGTGGCGGGCCGCGGCAGGGTCGCCGGGATGCGGTCGAGCCCGTGGATGCGCCCGACCTCCTCCACGAGGTCGATCTCGCGGGTCACGTCGAGCGCGCGCCAGGACGGCACCGTCGTCGCGTGCCCGCCGTCGACCGCCTGCGGCTCGAAGCCCAGGCGGTCGAGGATGTCATGCGTCTCCGACGGCGGGACGGCGAGCCCCAGCATCTGCTCGACGCGGGCGTCGCGCAGCACGATGCGCTCGCGCTCCGGCACGTGGGCGACGACGTCCAGCAGCCCGGCGACGGGGCGTGCGTCCGCGAGGTCGACGAGCAGGTTCGCCGCGTAGCGCGAGCCGGCCGGGGCGAGCTCGACGTCGACGCCGCGGCCGAAGCGGTGCGAGGCGTCCGTGAACAGGTTGAGCGCCCGCGTGGCGCGCTGCACGCCGCTGCGCTCGAAGTTGGCAGCCTCCAGCACCACGGTCGTGGTCTCCGGCCCGATCTCGGAGTCGCCGCCGCCCATCACGCCCGCGATGCCCGACACGCCGGCGCCGTCGGCGATCACGAGGACGTCCGGGTCGAGCACGCGCTCGCGGCCGTCCAGGGTGACGACGCGCTCGCCGGGGCGCGCCCGGCGGGCCGTCAGGACGTTGCCGGGGATGCGCGCGGCGTCGTAGGCGTGCAGCGGCTGGCCGATGCCGAGCGTGACGTAGTTCGTGACGTCGACGACGTTGGAGATGGGCCGCACGCCGGCCGCCGCCAGCCGCTGCCGCAGCCACAGCGGCGACGCGCCGATGCGCAGGTCGGTGAAGGCGCGGGCGGTGAAGCGGAAGCAGCGGTCGGGGTCGTCGATCCCGACACGGACGTAGTCCTCGACGCGGCCGGGGCCGGTCGCCGCGGGCTCCTCCTGGCCGGGCAGCGGCGCGAGGTCGGCGCGGAACAGGGTCGCCACCTCGCGCGCGACGCCGTAGACCGAGAGGCAGTCGCCGCGGTTCGTCTCCACCTTGAGGTCGAGCACCACCTCGTGGAGGGCGACGCTGTCGCGCACGTAGGCGCCGATCTCCGGCCCCTCGGGCAGCACGATGATGC
Source organism: uncultured Actinomycetota bacterium (assembly GCA_963767885.1). Classification (GTDB taxonomy): domain Bacteria; phylum Actinomycetota; class Thermoleophilia; order Gaiellales; family F1-60-MAGs149; genus CAVYFW01. Next base: position 372,894 of record CAVYFW010000005.1, on the reverse strand, counting down.
CCTCGTGCTCGTCGGAGAGCTGGAGCTCGCGCTCGGACAGCATCATCCCGTCGGAGGTCTCGCCCCGCAGCTTGGCGCGCCGCAGCGGCTCCGCGGCGCCGGGCAGGCGCGCGCCGGGCAGCGCGACGACGACCACGTCGCCGGTGTCGAAGTTCGCGGCCCCGCAGACGATCTGGCGCGGCTCGGCCTCCCCCACGTCGACGCGGCACAGGCGCAGGCGGTCGGCGTTGGGGTGCTTGCCCCACTCCACCACGCGCCCGAAGCGGAAGCTGCCGAGGTTGTCGCCCTCGTCGGGCGCGCCGCGCCGCTCGAGGCCCTCCAGCTCGAGCCCGGAGACGCCGAGCCGCTCGGCGATCTCCTCCGGCGACGCGCGCACGTCGACCAGCTCCCGCAGCCACGAGACGGGGACCTTCACGAGGGGTACTGCTCCAGCAGCCGCAGGTCGTTGTCGTAGAACGCGCGGATGTCGTCGACGTCGTGGCGCAGCATCGCGATCCGCTCGATGCCGAGGCCGAACGCGAAGCCGGAGACCTCGTCCGGGTCGTAGCCCTCGACGTAGCCGTAGACGTTGGGATCGACCATGCCGGAGCCGAGGATCTCGATCCAGCGGGTGCCCTTGCAGACCCCGCAGCCGGCGGTGCAGAACGGGCACTCGACGTCGACCTCGACGCTGGGCTCGGTGAACGGGAAGAAGCCGGAGCGCAGCCGGATCTCGAGCCGCTCGCCGAACAGGGCCCGCGCCAGGTGGCGGAGGGTGCCCTTGAGGTCGGCGAGCGTCAGCCCCCGGTCGACGGCGAGGCCCTCGACCTGGTGGAAGATCGCCGAGTGCGTCGCGTCCTGCGTGTCGCGCCGGTACACGCGGCCGGGGACGATCACGTAGACCGGCGGCGGGTTGGCGGCCATCTCGCGCACCTGCACCGGCGAGGTGTGCGTCCGCAGAGCACGCCCGGCTGGATCCAGAGCGTGTCCGTCTCCGCCTTGGCCGGATGGTCCTCGGCGAAGTTGAGCGCCGTGAAGTTGTGCCACTCGGTCTCGACCTCGGGCCCCTCCGCGATGCGGTAGCCGAGGCCGAGGAAGACGTTCTCGATCTCGCGGCGGGTCTGCGTCAGCACGTGGAGCCCGCCGTGCGGGACGACCGGCGGCGGCAGCGTGACGTCGACGCGGTCGTCGGCCAGGCGGGCCTCCAGGGCCGCGCGCTCCAGGGCCTCGCGGCGCTCGTCGGCCAGCGCCTCGAGCTCGCGCCGCGCGGCGTTGAGCCGCTGGCCGGTCGGCCCGCGCTCCTCCGGCGGCAGCGAGCCGACCGAGCGCAGCGCCAGCACGAGCGGCGCCGAGCGGCCGACCACGGCGACGCGGGCGGCCTCGAGCTCGTCGGGCGTCGAGGCGCTGTCCAGGGCCGCGCGCCCGTCCCGCGCGAGGGCGTCGATGTCGACCGGCGTCTGCACCGGCGCGGAGTCTAGAGGGGCGGCTCGCCGTGCCGTGTCACGCGCCGTGTGGGCCGGCGCGGCCTCAGTGCGCGGCGGCCACCGGCGCCCGCTTCCGCCACTCGGCGGCGCGGTCGTGGAACGCGCGCTGCCACAGCTCCAGGCTCAGCACGCCCCACAGGCTGCGGCCGTAGGCCGTGTCGGAGTCGAGCAGCGTCACCGGGTCGAAGCCGGCGCGCAGGTACGGGCGCGAGCGGGCGGCCTGCGACGACAGCAGGTCGGACGCGAACTCGTGCAGCGGCCCGCCGCGGCCCACCCACTGGCGCAGCGGCACCGGGAAGCCCATCTTGTCCTGCCGCTCGCGGATGGAGCGCGGCAGCACGTCGCCGAGGGACTGGCGCAGCACGTGCTTGAGCTGCCCGTTCTTGAACTTCACGTTGGACGGCATGGTGGCCGCGAAGTCGACGACCGCGTGGTCGACGAACGGCACCCGCGACTCCAGGCCGTGGGCCATGCTGACGCGGTCCTCGATCTGCAGCAGCGCCGGCAGGAGCGTCTTGAAGTCGAAGTGCGTCATCGAGTCGAAGTACGACTCCTTGCGCACGTTCTCGGCCCGGAAGATGCGGTGGAAGCGCTCGTAGGGCGACTCGGCGCCGAACACGTCCGGGTCGATGGCGCCTGCCAGCTGCGGGGCGCGGTCGACGAGCCGGTAGTAGCGCCGGTCGAGGTCCTCGAACAGCCCGTCGCGCCAGAACTCCGACAGCAGCGGCTTGTACTCGCGCAGCGTCGCCAGGCTCGGGATGATCGACTCGTAGGTGACGACGAAGTTGCCCGAGTCGGCCGTGCCCTCGATCGCCGCCTTGATGCACTGCTCGAAGTAGGCGATGAGGTAGCGCGCGTAGCCGCCGAAGATCTCGTCGCCGCCCTGCCCGCCGAGCACCACCTTCACGTGCTTCGCCGCGAGCTCGGACACGAGGTACTGCGGGATCGAGCCAGGGCCGGCGACCGGGAAGTCGAGGTGGTAGATGACGTCGCCGAGGATGCGCTGGACGTCCTCGGGGGCGATCGCCACCTCGTGCAGCTGGAAGGCGTGCGCGCCCGCGAGGTCGCGGGCGTAGCGGCTCTCGTCGAAGGCCGGGCCGACGTCGAAGCGCCCCGTGAAGCCCTGGAACGGGTACGGCACGACGCTCGCGGCGAGCCCGCCGACGATGCCGGAGTCGACGCCGCCCGACACGTACGCGCCGACCGGCACGTCCGAGCGCAGGTGCAGCCGCACGGAGTCGCGCACGAGCTCCTCGAGGCGCTCCGAGAAGTAGCGCTCGGTGTGGTCGAAGTCCGGCTCGTACTCGACCTCCCAGTAGCGCCGGACGACGAGCTCGCCGTCGCGCACCAGCAGGTAGTGGCCGGGCAGGAGCTCCTCGACCCCGCGGAACAGGGTGCGGCCGTGGAGGACGAACTGGAACGTGAGGTAGTCCTGCAGCCCCTCGGGGTCCGTCTCCACGTCGGGCAGGAACGGCAGGAGCGCCTTGGCCTCGGAGGCCAGGTAGAGGACGCCGTCGACCTGCGCGTAGTAGAGGGGCTTGATGCCGAAGCGGTCGCGCGCGCAGAACAGCGTCTGCTCGCGCTCGTCCCAGAGCACGAACGAGAACATGCCGCGCAGCTGCTCCAGGCACTCGACGCCCCAGCGGCGGTAGGCCCGCAGCACGACCTCGGTGTCGGACGAGCCGTTGAAGGCCCCCTCGCCGAGCACCTCGCGCACCTCGACGTAGTTGTAGATCTCGCCGTTGTACGTGATCCACGCGCCGTCGCCGTCCGTCATCGGCTGGGCGCCCGTCGGCGACAGGTCGATGATCGCGAGGCGCCGGTGGCCGAGCGCGACGCCGCCCCGCTCCCGCTCCCAGAGGCCGCTGCCGTCGGGCCCGCGATGTGCGATGAGGTCGTTCATCAGCTCCACCGACGGGAGGAGCTGCCGCGGCGCCAGGCCGACGTCGATGGCTGCGGCGATTCCGCACATGGAGCGCCGCAGGATACCGACTCGTCCGGCCGCGGCCTCCGTCAGGTGCCGGGCGCGGGCCGCAGGCGCGCCTCGACCATGGAGCGCAGGGCGCCGAGGTCCTGGGCCCGCACGACGTGCGTCAGCCGCAGCGCCACCAGGAACGCGCCGAGCACGCCGAGCTTCAGCAGGAGCGTCAGCACGAGGGGGTCGACGTCGATCCGCCAGGCCTCGCCGGCGGCCGCGGCCAACCCGAACGCCGTCAGCAGCCGCACGGGCTCGTACGGCGCGTCGTCCACCCGGCGGCCCCACCACCAGTAGAGCCCGCCCAGCAGCGCGTAGCCGCCGAAGGACGCGAGCGCCCGCGCCGAGGATGCCGAAGGCCGGGATGAGGAGCAGGCAGAGCACGACGTTGACCACGGCCATGACCAGCACGAAGAGCGCCGAGACGTCGGTGCGGCGCGAGATGAGGATCGGCGCCAGGAACACGGAGGAGACGCCGTAGGCCGCGGCGCCGAGCACCAGCGGGGCGATGGCCTCTGCCGCGTCGTCGAAGCCGGGCGTGACGATGTCGATGAGCTGCGGCCCGAAGATGGCGATCGCCACGCCAGGGACCAGCAGCGCGACCGCCACGAGGGTCGCCACGCGGCCACGCAGGTCACGCTCCGCTGCGTCGTCCTCCATCCGCAGGGCCAACAGGAACGGGTGGTAAGCGGTCACGAAGGCCGTCAGCAGCAGCGTGACGGGCGCGGCGAAGCGGGCCGCGATGGCGTACAGGCCGACGGCGTCGAGATCCTCGATGTTGGCCAGCAGCAGCCGGTCGGCGTAGGCCGTGGCCCAGAGGCCGATCAGGCCCGGGATCAGCGGCAGGCCGAAGCGCAGCATGCCGCGCAGGGCAGCCACGTCGTAGCGCCCGTGCAGGTAGGTACGCGAGACCCAGATCCCGTAGACGGCCGACAGCGCCGTGCCGACGAGCATCGCGCCGATCACGCCCTTCACGCCCGCATCGAGCGCGGTCACCGCGAGGACCGCGAGCAGCGCTCCGCCGACGGCGGCGAGCAGGCTGGACGCCATGTAGCGCCACGGCTGCAACGTCAGCCGCATGATCTCGCGGGTCATGTTGGCCACCGACAGCAGCGGCAGGCTCAGCGCCGCCAGGGCCACGACCTCCGGGTCGGGCCGGCCCTCGAACATCCACGCCGCGAGGTCGTCCCGCGCCACGTACACGGCCGCGCCGGTCAGGGCGCTGAGGGCCGTCGACGTCGCGAAGGCCGTCACCAGGACGGCGCGACGCGGCACGGGCTCGTCGTCGCGGAAGTCGTAGAACGAGCGCTGCGCCGCCGCCGACAGGCCCGCGTCGGCGAGCACGACGGCGACCGCGATGCCGACCACGTAGATCTCGAGCGCGCCGTACTCCGCGGGCGTCAGGGCGCGGGCGAAGACGGGCAGGGTGATGAGGCCGACGGCCTGGGCCACCCCGCCGCCGAGCCCGTAGATCGCCGTCTGCCCGACGAGTGTCCGCAGATGGAGGCGCACCGCGGCCCAGCATAGGCCGGCGCTTGACGGACGCGACCCGGTACCCTCCGCGCCCATGCCAGCGCGGCCACTCGAGGTGCTCGTCCTGTACATGCACCTCACGGCCCTCCCCATGCGGCCGACAATGGCGTCGCACCTGCGCTTCCTGGAGCAGGGCAGCGAGCGGCACCGCATCGTCTACTGCAACGTCGCCGGCCGCGTCCCGCGCGTCGTGCGCCAGCAGCGCTTCGACCTCGTCCTGCTGCACTACAGCGTCCTCGCGGCGCGCTGGACGCCCCGCTTCGCCCGCGTCCGCGGGAGCCTGGAGTGGCTCTCGGCCGATGACGCCCTCGTCGTCGCGATGCCCCAGGACGAGTACGACGACGCGCACGTGCTCGACGACTGGCTGGTGGAGCTCCGCGCCGGCCTCGTCTACTCGATCTTCGGCGGCGCCGAGCGCGATGCCCTGTACCCGCGGGCCCGCAGCACGGCGCGGTTCGAGCGCTGCCTCACGGGCTACGTCGACCCGGCCGACGTGCGCCGGACGGCGGCGTGGGCGCAGGTTCCCCACGCCGAGCGGCCACTCGACCTGGCCTACCGCGCCGGGCAGCTGCCGTACCGCCTCGGCTGGCGGGGCCAGGTCAAGCACCGCCTGGCCGGCGCGCTGGAGGAGACGGCGGCCGCGAGCGGCCTGCGCGCCGATCTGTCGACGGCGGAGCGGGCGGTGCTGTTCGGCGACGACTGGTTCCGCTTCCTCGCCTCGTCGCGGTGCGTGGCGGGCTGCGAGAGCGGCGCGAGCGCGATGGACCCGCGCGGCGAGGTGCGCGCGCTCGAGGCGCGGCTGCGGGCGGCGGAGCCCGCGCTGACGTTCGAGGGCTTCGCCGCTCGCATGCCGGAGGGCTGGGACGGGCACGCCTTCGGCGCCATCAGCCCGCGGCACTTCGAGGCGGCGCTCGTGGGCAGCTGTCAGGTGCTCGTCGAGGGCACCTACGACGGCCTGCTCGAGCCCGACGTCCACTACATCCCCGTGCGGCCCGACCTCGCGAACGCCGACGAGGCATGCGAGCGCGTTCGCGACGGTCGACTGACCGAGGCGCTGGCGGCCCGCGCCCGCACGGACCTCGTGGAGAGCGGCCTGCACGACTACCCGGCGTTCGCGCGCCGCTTCGAGCAAGCCATCGCGCCGCTCCTGCCGGCACGCGCCGGGCGCGTCCGCGGCCGCCCCGCGCTGCGGGCCGTGACCCGCGTGCAGGATCAGGCCATCCGCGCCTGGCCACGGGCGTACTACTGGAGCTACCTGCAGGCCGAGCGGCGGGCGCCGCGCGCGCTGCAGCTGGCGGCCCGGGCCCGTGCCCGCATCGTCCGCCGCGCCGGCTCGATGCGCTAGGGCGAGCGGCGGGCGACGGCGTACAGGTCGAGCCCGCCGAGGCGGTCCACGCCCGAGCGCAGCATGGCCTGGCGCGAGTGCTGGTGGAGCCGCGGCACGGGCAGCGCGCCGACGTTGCGCCGATCGATGCGCACGTCGTACATGCCGTGCAGCAGGCCCCGCAGCTCGCCGACGCTGACGAAGTCCGTGTGCGGCGCGGCGTCGCCCGACTCGTTGGCGTCGTAGCGCGCGCGCATCGCCTCGTCCGACCCCTCGCGGTCCCGCCGCTCGCGGAGTGCGGTGGCGGGCGCGGCGAGCAGACGCCGGAACGACCGCCGGTTGTAGACCATCAGCACCAGACGCCCCCCGGGCCGCAGCACGCGGCGCACCTCGCGAACGGCGCCGAACAGGTCGCCCGTGTGGTGCAGGCAGCCGATGGAGACTACGCCGTCGAAGGTCTCGTCCGGGAAGGGCAGTGCGAGCACCGACCCCTGCTGCACCTGCTCCGGCCGCTGGCCCTCGATGCGGGAGAGCCGCGCCTGCACGATGCCGACCGGCGAGGCCGCGATGTCGAGCCCGTGGTAGTCGGCGCCCATGCGCGCCAGGGCCTCGGACAGCGTCCCGTAGCCGAGCCCGATCTCGAGCAGCTTGCGGCCCTCGACCTCCTCGCGCGGCACGTAGTCGAGCAGGTACGGGTAGAGGTCGAGGTAGGCGCGGTCGAAGCGTGCGAGCTCCTCGGGCGAGGCGTCGGCGACGCCGAGCTGGCGGGCGAGCTGCGACCCGCAGAGCTCGTCCCAGAAGGCGGCGTTGCGCTCGGAGACGTCCGTGGCGGTCACGCGGCTAGCCTAGCTGCAGACGCCGGCCGCCGGCGCTATCGGCTGGGGATCTCGCCGAGCCGTGCGACGACCGTGATCTCGATCGGCACGACGAGCGTGCGCGCGGCGATGGCGGCCGCCCGCGAGAGGCCATAGCGCGGCCCGATGACCGTCCGCTCGGCGAGGCCCGCGGCCCGCGAGGCGAGGCGGCCATGGCCCAGCAGCGGGCGCGTGCGGCCGGGGAACCAGCCGTCGAAGGTGACGCTCTCGGGCACGAGGCCGGCGGCGCGCAGCTGCTCCACCAGGAGACGCCGGTCGAACGTCCGGAGGTGCACCATCTCGTACGGGCAGCCGCCGAGGCGCGCGTACTGCAGCAGGTCCTCCCGGTGCGGCGCGCGGATCAGCACGCGGCCGCCCGGCGCCAGGGCGCGGCGCAGGCTCAGCAGGTAGTCGCCGACGTTCAGCACGTGCTCGATGACGTCGGTCGAGACGATGGCGTCGAACGCGTCGCGGAACGGCAGGTTCTCGGCGTTGGTCACCAGCACCTGCGTTCGCTCGTCCTCGGCCGCCAGCCGGCGTAGGTAGGGCGCGGCGACGTCGACCCCCGTCAGCTCGAGGCCCGGCAGCGTGCGCAGCGCTTCCAGCAGGTGCCCCTGCCCCACCCCGACGTCGAGCACCCGGGTGCCCGGCGGCAACGGCCCCAGCAGGCCGACGACGGTCTCCGTCTTGATGCGCAGGTGCTCGCGCGACTGGATGCTGTCGCGTAGGTCGTCGTCGGCGATCGCGTCGTAGGTGTCGACGTAGGTCGCGAAGAGCGGCGAGGCGCGATCGTGGGTGGACAGCCACTCGGCGATGCCGCCGCGGGAGCCGACCGTCCAGCCGCAGCTGCACGTGTCGCCCTCTATCGGGTTGCCGCAGTCGGGGCAGACGCGCATCGCTAGGCCGGCGCGCGCACCGTGGCGTACAGATCGAGCCCGACCAGGCGGTCGACGCCGAGCCGCATCAGCCGCGCGCGCGAGAGCTCGAGCGGCCCGAGCGGCACGCGGTCGACGCTGCGGCGGTCGATGCGGACGTCGCGCATGCCGTGCAGCAGGCCGCGCAGCTCGGCGACCGTCACGAAGTCCGTGTGCGGCGCCGCGTCGCCGGCGCTGTCGCCGTCGTTGGCGTGGCGCAGCCACTCCTCCGCCGTGGGCGCGCCGGCCACCAGCCGGTGGCGCGCGGCCAGCAGCGGCCGGAGCAGGACGCGGCGCGCGGAGCGGCGGTTGTAGACCATCAGCAGCAGCTCGCCGCCCGGCCGCAGGACGCGACGCACCTCGGCGATGCCGCGGCTGAGGTCGCCGGTGTGGTGCAGGCAGCCGATCGACACCACGCGGTCGAACGAGGCGTCCGGGAACGGGAGGTCGTGCACCGACGCCTGCTGCACCTGCTCGGGCCGCGCGCCCGCGATCCGCTCGAGCCGCGCGCGCACCATGCCCACCGGGCCGGGCGCGATGTCCACGCCGTGGTAGTCGGCGCCGCCGCGGGCCAGGAGCTCGGACACCGTGCCGTAGCCGAGCCCGACCTCGAGCACCCTGCGCCCCGCCCAGTCCGGTGCGCGGACGTACCCCTCGAGGTACGGGTAGAGGTCGAGGTACGCGCGGTCGAAACGCTCCAGCGAGGCCGGCGAGGCGTCCACGATGCCGACCTCGCGGGCCAGGTTCGTGCCGCACAGCTCGTCCCAGAACCCGGCGTTCGCGGCGTCGATGTCGGACTGGGCCGCCACCCGCGCAGGCTATCCGGTCCGGGGCGGCCCGTCGGGCGCTTCGTCTAGCATTGGCGCGCGGCCGGGGCCCGTCGGCGCGCGCCGTTGCGCGGCCCTGCCACCCTTCACGAGGAACGCGAGAGCAGCCCATGAGCAAGATCCTGATCACCGGCGGCGCCGGCTTCATCGGCTCGCACCTCACCGACCGCCTGCTGGCCGACGGTGACGAGGTGCTGGTCATCGACAACTTCTCGACGGCGCGACGCGACAGCCTCACGCCGCACGAGCGGCTGACGATCGTCGAGGGCACGATCGCCGACCCCGACGCTCGTGCAGGGCGCGTTCGCGGACTTCGGCCCGGAGGCCGTCGTGCACGCAGCCGCGTCGTACAAGGATCCCGCACGCCTGGGCCGAGGACAGCCGCACGAACGTCGTGGGCTCCGCCAACGTCGTGCAGGCCGCCGGCGAGGCGGGCGTCGGCCGCCTCGTCTACCTGCAGACGGCGCTCTGCTACGGCATCAAGCCGCTCGAGCAGCCCATCACCCTGGACCACCCGCTGCGGCCGGTCGACTCGAGCTACGCGATCTCGAAGACCGCCGGCGAGCACTACGTGTTCCTCGGCGACGTGCCGGCGGTCTCCTTCCGCCTGGCCAACGTCTACGGGCCGCGCAACCTGTCGGGGCCGCTGCCGACGTTCTTCCACCGGCTGACCAACGACAAGCCGTGCTTCGTGATGGACACGCGGCGCGACTTCGTCTACGTCGACGACCTCGTCGACCTGCTGGTGCGCGCGGTGCGCGGCACGGGCGAGCCGGGCGCGTACCACGCCTCCTCCGGCACCGACTTCTCGATCCAGGAGCTCTACGACGCCACCATCGCGGCGCTCGAGCTGCCGCCGCACGAGGTCGAGGTGCGCGAGCGCGGCGAGGACGACGCGTTCAGCATCCTGCTCGACCCCGCGCGCACCATCGAGACGTTCGACTGGCGGACCTCCACGCCGCTGACGGAGGGCGTCGCGCGCGCGATCGCCTGGTACCGCGAGCGCGGCGTCGAGCAGACCTTCACCCACCTCAAGCTGCCCGAGGTGCGCGCGTGACGCAGGGCGGGCCCGACCTCGACGGCCGCTCGTTCCTGGTCGTCGGGGGCGCCGGCTTCGTCGGCTCGAACCTCGTGCGGCGCGCGCTGGACGGCGGCGCCCGCGACGTCACGGTCGTCGACAACCTGCTCTCGGCCGAGCGCTGGGCGGTGCCCGACGACGCCCGGGTGACCTTCGTCGAGGGCTCCATCGCCGACGACGCGGTGCTCGCCGGGCTCGGGCCGGGCTACGACCAGGTCTACCACCTGGCCACCTTCCACGGGAACCAGAACTCGATCGCCGAGCCGCTGCTCGACCACGAGAACAACCTGCTGACGACGATCAAGCTGTTCGACCGGCTGCGCGAGCTGACGGTCGACGGCCGCGTCGTCTACAGCGCCTCGGGCTGCTCGCTGGCGGAGAAGACGGACGAGGATCCGACCGCCGTCACCGAGGATGGCCCGGTCCCGCTCGACCACGACAGCCCGTACCAGATCTCCAAGGTCGTGGGCGAGTTCTACTGCGTCTGGTACCACGGCCACTTCGGGCTGCCGACGGTGCGTGCGCGCTTCCAGAACGTCTACGGGCCGGGCGAGACGCTCGGCGCGGGCGTCTGGCGGGGCACCTCCGCGACGGTCTGGCGCAACGTCGTGCCGACCTTCGTCTACCGCGCGCTCAAGGGCATGCCGCTGCGGCTCGACAACGCGCGGCCAGGCCAGCCGCGACTTCATCTTCGTCGACGACATCGTCGAGGGGCTGCTGCGCTGCGGCTCGCTGGGCGCGCCCGGCGACGTCTACAACCTGGCGGCCGGCGTCGAGACGACGATCCGCGAGCTGGCCGAGGCGATCCTGCGGCTGACGGACTCGGAGTCCGAGCTGGAGCTCGCGCCGCGCCGCGCGTGGGACCACGCCGGGCGGCGCTTCGGCAGCACCGTCAAGGCCCGCGCGGAGATCGGCTTCGAGGCCGGCGTGCCGCTCGAGGAGGGGCTGCGCCGCACGGTCGAGTGGACGCGCGCGAACCTCGATCGCATCGACGCCTGCGTCGACCGCCACGCGGCCCGGCTCGCGACGGCCTGATGGCCGTGGAGGCGCCGACCACGACGCGCGTCTGGCGCGGCGGTGCACCGTGGACGCGGTCGGCGGTCGACGCCACGCCGCGTGCCTGGCTCGTCCTCTACCTGCACGCCGAGGCGGCGCCGATGCGGCCGACGACGGTGCAGCACCTGCGCTTCCTCGAGCACTCGCTGACGCCGCACGACGTGATGTTCTGGAACGCCGCGTACGGCGTGCCGCGCTGGGTGCGCGAGTACCCGTTCGACGTCGTCCTGCTGCACTACTCGGTGCTCTGCATGCGCTGGGAGGCGCCGTTCGAGCGCTGGCGGTCGACGCTGGACTGGATCCGCGACAGCGACGCCGTCCGGCTCGCGATGCCGCAGGACGAGTACGTCTGCGCCGAGCATCCTGGACGAGTGGCTGGAGAGCCTCGAGCTCGACTGCGTCTTCTCGGTGCTCGACGCGCGGCACTGGCCGACGCTCTATCCGCGCACCGGCGCGTCGACGCGGATGGAGCGCTCGTACACGGGCTTCGTCGACGACCGTGGCGCGGGCGCCGTGGCGCGGCTGCCGCGGCCGCACGCCGAGCGGCCGCTGGACATCGTCTACCGCGCGCGCAACCTCCCGTTCCACATCGGGCACCACGGGCAGCTCAAGGCCGGCATCGCCGACGTCGTCGACCCGGCGGCGCGGGCGCGCGGGCTGCGCACCGACATCTCGACCGACTTCGCGGCCACCAAGTACGGCGACGCCTGGTTCGACTTCCTGGCCAGCGGGCGCTGCGTGATCGGCACCGAGAGCGGCTCCAGCGCGCTCGATCCCCGCGGCGAGATCCGGCGCTTCGAGGCCGCGTGGCGCGCCGAGCACCCTGACGCGACCTTCGAGGAGTTCGCGGCCCTGCAGGAGCCGGGCTGGGACGACCACGACTTCACGGCGATCAGCCCGCGGCTGTTCGAGGCCGCCCAGACGATGACCTGCCAGCTGCTGGTCGAGGGCGCGTACGACGGCATCCTGGCGCCGGAGCAGCACTACGTCCCGCTGCGCGCCGACCTCTCGAACGTCGACGAGGTGCTGGAGCGCATCGCCGACCCGGCCGAGACCGAGGCCGTTGCCGAGCGCGCCTGGGAGGACCTGATCCTCAGCGGCCGCTACTCGTACGGCGCCTTCGCCGCGCACGTCGAGACCGTGGTCGAGGAGGTCGCCGGCGACCGCGCGCGGCGCGGCTCGCGCGGGCGGCTGGCCTGGCGGGCGGCCAACGCCGCCTCGGACGGCTACAGCGCCCTCGTCATCCGCGCCCCGCGCCAGGCGCACCTGCTCGCCGTGAACCACGCGCCGTGGCTCGTCGACCCGATGCTGCGCACCCGCGGCTGGCTGCGCGACCAGAGCTGGTACCGCGGGCCGTGAGCGCGCGCGCTGTGGCGGGCCGGCAGCCCGCGGTCGCTGGCGTGCGGCGGGCGGCCGCGGTCCGTGCTCGTCCTCTACCAGCACACGACGCCCGGGCCGATGCGCGCCTCGCTGCGCCAGAAGCTGCACGTGCTCGACGCGAGCGCGGCCGGCCATCGCGTCGTCTACTGGAACGCCGCCTACCCGGTGCCGCGGCCGATCCGCGAGCTCGCCGTCGACGCGCATCGTGCTCGACAACACGCTGCTCGTCGCCCGCTGGGCACCGGGCTTCCCCGGCGCGCCGCGCGTCGTTCGCCTGGGTGGCCGAGTCGCCGGCGCTGCGGATCGCCTTCCCGCAGGACGAGTACAACCACGCGCACGTGCTCGACGAGTGGCTGGACGAGCTCGGCGTCGAGGTCGTCTTCTCCATCTACGGGCCCGAGCACCGCGATCTGCTGTACCCGCGCCTCGCGTCCCGCGCCCGCTTCGAGCGCGCGTTCACGGGCTACGTCGACGAGGAGGACGCCACCCGGCAGGCCGCGTGCGTGCTGCCGCACGACCGCCGGCCGCTGGACCTCGCGTACCGGGCCGATGCCCTGCCGCCGCGCTTCGGCCGCCTGGGCCAGCTCAAGGTGCGCGTGGCCGAGGAGCTGGCGCCGGCGCGCGCGTGCGGCGGGCCTGCGCGTCGACGTGTCGGTCGACGGCCGCGACGCGATCCTCGGCGACCGCTGGTTCCCCTTCGTCGCGTCGGCCCGCGCCGTGCTGGGCAGCGAGAGCGGCGCCAGCGCGATCGACCGCCGCGGAGAGCTCGTCGCGCGCGAGCAGGCGCTGCTGGCCGAGCGGCCGTCCCTCTCCTTCGCGGAGTTCGACGCCGCGCAGCCCGCCGGGCTGGGACGGCAGCGCCGCTCGGGGCGATCGGCCCGCGCCACCTGGAGGCCGCGGTCGCGAAGACGGCGCAGGTGCTCGTGGCAGGGCGACTACGACGGCGTGCTGGAGGCCGGCGTCCACTACCTGCCGGTGCGGCCGGACTTCGCCGACGTCGACGCGGTGGTCGAGCGCCTCGGCGACCGCCGCGCTGGTCGCAGGAGCTCGCCGAGCGCGCCTACCGCGACCTCGTGCTCAGCGGGCGCTACGGCTACGCGGCGCTCGCCGCGCGCATCGAGCGGGTGCTCGACGAGGAGCGGCCCCTGGTGGTCGGCGTCGGCAACGGCGCGTTGCGGCGCGCGCAGCTCGCCGCGACGGCCTACAGCACGCTGGTGGTGCGGCCCGCCGCGCTGGGCGTACGCCGCGGTCGACCGGGTCGCGCCCGGCGGGGCGTCCCGCATCCTCGACGCGCGCATGGCGCGCCGCGGCCGCCCCGGCGGCGGCTCAGCCGGCGATCCGGGAGCGCAGCCGCCACTTGAGCGTCGAGCAGGCGCGGGACGAGCCCGCCGGGCAGGAGCGAGCCCCACCCGTAGCTGCGCCCGGTACGCGAGCCGCGTACGGAGCGGCAGCGGATAGCGGTGGCGCAGCTCCGGCTCGCGGGCGAAGAGCGCGGCGTGGCGGCGGCGCAGCGCGGCGTAGTGCGTCCGCAGGCTCGTCATCGCACCGCGGTTGCGCCGCTCGGCGCCGTGCTGGCGGTAGTGCAGGACGAGGCGCGGCACGAGCACGCCGCCGAGATCGTGCGCCGCGAGCGCCAGCAGCAGGTCCCAGTCCTCGTAGCCCTCGCTGTCGACGAACCCGCCGACGCGGTCGAGCGCCTCGCGCCGGTACAGCGACGAGATCGTCCAGCGGTTGGCGTGCAGCAGGATCCAGGGGTTCCAGGGCGGCTGGCGGACGAGGCCGTCGAGCTCGCCGAAGAGGCGGACCCAGCCGAACGCGAAGGCGGCGGCGGCGTCGCGGTCGAGCGCGTCCGCGAGGGCGGCCAGGGAGCCTCCTTCGACCAGGTCGTCGCTGTTGAGCACGAACACGTACGGCGCCGTCGCCGCGGCCGTCCCCGCGCGCAGGGCGGCGCCCACGCCGGCGTTGGCCTGGCGCAGGAGCCGCACGGTGCCGGCGGCGGCGAGCTCGTCGAGCACCGCGATGGTGGCCGGGTCGCGCGAGCCGTCGTCGACGAGCACGATCTCGACGGGCTCCGCCTCGCGGATCGAGGCGACGGCGTCGCCGACCGTCGCGCCGTCGTCGTAGCAGGGGACGACGACGGAGATCCGCGGCGGCATGAGCGCATCGTAGGAGCGGCCGCGTCGCTACCGTGCCGCTGTGGATCCGGGGCCGTACGAGACGATCGCGGACGTCTACGACGTGTGGTGCGCCGAGGTCACCGAGGACGTCGCCTTCTACCGGGCCGCCTGCACGGGCGCCGAGGGGCCGGTGGTGGAGCTCGGCGCCGGCAGCGGGCGCATCTCGGTGCCGGTGGCGCTGGACGGGCACCACGTCGTGGCGGTCGACCGCTCGCCCGCGATGCTGGCGCGGCTGGAGGCGCTCGCGACCGCCGCGGGCGTGCGCGACGCGATCCAGCTGGTCAACGCCGACATCGAGGACGTCGACCTGCCGCCGACCGACCGTGTCATCGCCCCGTTCCGCACCCTCCTGCACCTGCCGACCAGCGAGCGGCGGCTGGCCCTGCTGCAGCGGGTGCGGCGGGCGCTGGTGCCGGGCGGCCGCTTCGTCTTCGACGTCTTCGAGCCGACGGCCGCCGACGTCCGCGCCACGCAGGACCGCTGGCTGGAGCGCGACTCGGGCGTCCGCGAGCGCGCGAGCTGGGTCCGCGAGGACGCGCTGCTCGACCTCGACATCCGCTACCGCGGCCGCTCGACGACGATGCGCCTGCACTGGGTCCCGGGCGGCTGGGCCGACCTGCTGGACGAGGCGGGCCTCGAGCTCGTCGAGGCCTACGCGGGCTTCGAGGGCGAGCCCTACCTGGGCCGCCCCGGCGACTCGGCCTGGATCGCCGAGGTGCCGTGAGGCGTCGCGGCCCGCCAGGCTCCAGCCGTCCGGGTCGTCCTCGCCCGGCTCCGGCGAGGTCCGGGAGCCGCCGGAGCCGCACGGCGCCCAGGTCGACCGCGACGGTGGCCGACAGGCGACCACGCCGCCCCGCCCGACGGGCAGCGCGACGAGCCAGTACGGATCCGCCACGTCGACGAACGCGTCCGCCCCCGCCGATTCGTGCGAGCGCGCTCGGCTCGATCCCAGGCGCCCGCCCGACGTAGACGGCAGTCGGCCCGCACGCGAGCCCGAGCACCCGATCGCCGTCGGGCTGCCCCATGACGCACCCGGCCGCCCCCGAGCCGCCGCGCGCGGAGAGCTCGTAGTGCAGGTCGGCCACGCGGCCCTGCGTCTCCGGGCTCGACGCAGACGGCGTACCTCCCGTCCGCCCAGCGCACCATCGACTCGCCGTCGCATCGCGCTTCCATCGTAGAACGGCCGCGCGCCGTCCTCAGGTCGAGCGCCGCCCTGATCGCGATGTCGACCCGGCCGCTCGCTAGGCCCCTCCCGCTCCCGGGCCGAGACGCGCCGCCAGGAAGCGCGACGTCCGCTCCCACGCCTCGTCGGCCGACGAGGCGTGGTACTCCGGCCGGTCGCGCTCCGCGAACCAGTGCTTCGCCTCGGCGTAGCGGTGGAACTCCACGTCGACGCCCGCCTGCCGCAGCGCCTGCTCCTGCTCGCGGACGCGCGACTCCGGCTCCCACGGGTCGCCGACCGCGAAGTGGCCGAGCACGTCGGCCCGCAGGCCGGCGTAGTCCTGCGGCCAGGTGCCGTAGTAGATCGCGACCGCGCCGAACGCCGGCGTGCGCCGCGCCAGCTCGAGCGCCCACGCCGCGCCCATCGAGAAGCCGATCGCGCCGATCGCGTCGCCCGTCCGCGCCTCGTCGGCCAGCAGCCGCTCGAGCGCCTCGCCCGCGAGCGGGCCGCCGATGCCCACCTCGTCGAACGTCTCGACGCGCTGCTGCGCCTGCTCGACCGTCGTCGCCACCTCCCCCGTGCCGAAGAGGTCGGGCGCGAGGGCGACGTAGCCGAGCACCGCGAGCCGCTCGCACTGCTCGCGGACGACGTCGTTCAGCCCCCACCACGCGTGGAGGACCAGCACGCCGGGCCCGCCGTCGGGAGGTGCGGCGCGCCACGCGCGCCGATCGACGTCCGAGGGAATCCAGTGACCGAACATACGTTCGGATGCTAGCAGGGGCGGTCCCGGAACGGAAGGTCGGCCGGCCCGGCCGTCAGCCCACGCGGGACACGAGCTGGCGCCGCCGCTCGTACAGGGCGATCGTGCCCGCCATGCCGGCGTTGAGGGAGTCGATGCCCGCGCGCGGCGCGATCGGGATGTGCGCGCGCACGTCCGCCGCGGCCGCCATCCCGTCCGGCAGGCCGCGCCGTTCCGCGCCGACGAGGAACGTCACCGGCCCCGTCAGGTCGATGCCGTCCAGCCGCGCGTCGGCCGATGCGTCGAGCGCCACGGAGCGCGTGCCCGGGAAGGCGCGGTCGGGCTCGGCGGTGCGCAGCAGCGGCACGTGGAAGATCGCGCCCATGCTGGCGCGCACGCGAGCGCGGGTTGAAGGGATCGGCGGAGCCCGGCCCGACCGCGACGACGCCCGGGCCCGAGCAGGGCCATGCCCCGCAGCAGGGTGCCGACGTTGCCCGGATCGCCGACGCCGATGAGCGCCAGCGCGACGTCCGGCGGCCCCGCCGGCACCGGGGGCAGGTCGGACTGGCGCACCACGGCGATGATGCGGGCGGCGTGGCCGAGGGTGCCGGCGTCGGCCAGCAGGTCCGGCTCGACCAGCGCGAGGACGGGCTCGACCGCGGCGATCAGCGCGCCGTCGAGCGGCGCCCCGGCCGCGGCGAGCACGTCGACCGGCTCGATCCCCGCGGCCAGCGCAGCCGCCACGAGGTCCTCGCCCTCCACCGCGAGCAGCCCCTCGCGCGTGCGCGCCCGCCGCTCGGAGAGCAGGCGGCGCACACGCGCCAGGCGCTGGTTGCGGCGGCTCGAGATCGGCTCCACGCCGTCCCTGCCCCGCCCCTCGAGGTCCCGGTCGCGCTAGCTGGCGGCCAGCGCGGCCTTCGCGCGGTCGGCGATGTGGCCGAACGCGACGGGGTCGGTGGCGGCCAGGTCGGCCAGGATCTTGCGGTCGACCTCGATGCCGGCCTTGTTGAGGCCGTGCATGAACTGGCTGTAGCTGAGGTCGTGCTGGCGGGCACCCGCGTTGATGCGGGTGATCCACAGGCGGCGGAAGTCGCGCTTGCGGGCCCGGCGGTCGCGGTAGGCGTAGTTGCCGGACTTGAGGACCTGCTCCTTGGCCCGCTTGTAGACCTTCGACTTGAGGCCCCAGTACCCGGACGCCTGCTCGAGGACGTTCCGGCGCTTCTTCTTGGCGTGGAGGCTTCGCTTGACGCGCGGCATCGCTGCTCCTACCTCACTTGAGACCGAGGAGGCGCTGCGCCTCCCGGCGGTCGGCATCGGCCATGGGCTGATCCTGCGTGAGCTTGCGCCGGCGCTTCGCGGACATCTTGCCGCGATTGTGCGCCTCCATGGCCTGGCGGCGCTTCAGCTTGCCGGTGGCGCTGACCTTGAATCGCTTCTTCGCCGACGAGTTCGGCTTCATCTTTGGCACGGGGCCGTCCTCCTCCCGCACGCGTCGCGCGCCGGGCTCTCTACGCTCTGATCGTTCGGTGCTAGTCGTTCGCGGCGGCGGGCTGGTCGACCGGGGCCTCGGCGGGCTCCTCGGCCGCCGGCGCCTCGTCCGGAGCCTCGGCAACCGGCGCCTCGGCAACCGGCGCCTCGTCCGGAGCCTCGGCAACCGGCGTCTCGTCCGGAGCCTCGGCGGCCGGCGCCTCGACGGACGCCTCCGCCGGCGCCTCGCCGTCCTCGCGGCTCTTGCCGGTCGGCGGCGGCGCCTGCGGCTCGCGCGGCTTGATCGGCGCCAGCATCATCACCATGTTGCGCCCGTCCTGCAGCGGCTCGGACTCGATCACGGCCAGATCCTTGACGTCCGTCGCCAGGCGCATCAACAGCGCCCGCCCGCGCTCGGGATGGGTCATCTCGCGACCGCGGAACATGATCGTGACCTTGACCTTGTCGCGGTTGTTCAGGAACCGGACGACATGGCCCTTCTTGGTCTGGTAGTCGTGGTCGCCGACCTTCGGGCGGAGCTTGATCTCCTTGATCGTGATCGTGCTCTGGTGCTTGCGCGCCAGCTTCGCCTTCTGCTCCTGCTCGTACTTGTACTTGGAGTAGTCCATCACGCGACAGACGGGCGGACGGGCGTCGGGCGCGACCTCGACGAGATCGAGGTTCTTGGCCCAGGCGTACTCGAGCGCCTCGTCGCGGCCCTTGATCCCGATCTGCGCGCCGTCGTCGTCGATGAGCCGCACCTGCGGCACCCTGATCGCTTCGTTGATGCGGGTCCTCGGCTCCTCGGGGGGCCGATCGAATCCGCGTCGCGGCCTCAAGGCGTGGGCTCCATGTACAAGTGGCAGGTCCTCCGAGTCGATGCTAGTGCGATGGCGCGCATAGGATAGCCGCCCGACGCAACGACGCGAGGCCCATCAGGGCCTCGACGAGGACAACCTGCGTTTAACCTGCAACCGCGAGGGCGGCAGGTGAGGAACGGGCGGCCGTTCCTTCTTGCCCCGCCAGGATAGCAAGCGGCGCTGCGAGCCCGCTTCAGCCTACGACGAGGGCAGGAGCAGGCCCTGCTCCGGCGCACGCTCCGCCCGCAGGTCGGCCTCGCGGCGGAGCGCGTCGGCGACGAGCCCGAGGTCGTGGGAGCCGACCTCGCCGTGGCCGCGGCGGCGCACGTTCACGGTCCCCGAGTCCGCCTCGCGGTCGCCGACGACGAGCATCACGGAGACCTTGTGGGTCTCCGCCTCGGCGATCTTGCGCCCGATCGACTCCGCGCGCAGGTCCGCCCGCGCCCGCAGGCCGGCCTCCTCGAGCCGCTCCACCACCTGCTCCGCGAACGGGTGGTGGCGGTCGGCGATCGGCAGCACGACGGCCTGCGTCGGCGCGAGCCAGAGCGGGAGCTCGCCGGCGTAGTGCTCGATGAGGATGCCGATGAAGCGCTCGAACGAGCCCAGCATCGCGCGATGGATCATCACGGGCCGGTGCTCGTGGTCGTCCGCCCCGGTGTAGGTGAGCTCGAACCGCTCGGGCAGGTTGAAGTCGAGCTGGAACGTGCCGCACTGCCAGGAGCGGCCGATCGAGTCCGTCAGGTGCACGTCGATCTTCGGCCCGTAGAAGGCGCCGTCGCCCTCGTTGATGGCGTACGTCAGCCCGCGATGGTCGAGCACGGCCGCGAGCGTCGCCTCGGCACGGTCCCACACCTCGTCCGAGCCCACCCGGTTCTCCGGCCGGGTCGACAGCTCGAGCCGGTACTCCATGCCGAACAGCGCGTACAGCGACATGGCGAAGTCGAGGGCGCTCGAGACCTCCTCCTCCACCTGCTCCATGGTGCAGAAGATGTGGGCGTCGTCCTGCGTGATGTGGCGGACGCGCATGAGGCCGTGCAGGGTGCCGCTCGGCTCGTTGCGGTGGCACAGCCCGACCTCGTTCATGCGCAGCGGCAGGTCGCGGTACGAGCGGCGGTCGTTCTTGTAGATCAGGCAGTGCGCCGGGCAGTTCATCGGCTTGAGGCCGAAGTCCCGCTCCTCGATCTCGAGCGTGTACATGCTGCCGGCGAACTTGTCCCAGTGGCCGGACGTCTTCCACAGGTCGGCCGAGTAGAGGATCGGCGTCTTGACCTCGCGGTAGCCGCGGCGGCGGTTCTCGGCGCGCCAGTGGTCGACGAGGCTGTTCCACACGACCAGCCCGTCCGGGTGCCAGAACGGCGATCCCGGCGACTCCTCCTGGAACGAGAAGAGGTCGAGCTCCCGGCCGATGCGGCGATGGTCGCGGCGGCGCGCCTCCTCCAGGCGGTGGAGGTGCTCCTCCATCTCGGCCTGCGTGAAGAAGGCGGTGCCGTAGACGCGCGTGAGCTGGTCGCGCTTCGCGTCGCCGCGCCAGTAGGCGCCGGCCAGCGAGGTCAGCTTGAAGGCCTTGATGGGCGCCGTGGTCTGCAGGTGCGGGCCGCGGCAGAGGTCGACGAAGTCGTCCTGCGTGTAGAGGGTGATCGTCTCGCCCGGCGGCAGGTCGTCGATGAGCTCGACCTTGAAGCGCTCCCCCTCGCCCTCGAAGCGGGCGCGCGCGGCGTCGCGGTCGACGACCTCGCGGGTGAAGGCGTGCTCCGTCTTGAGGATGCGGCGCATCTCGTTCTCGATGCGCTCCAGGGCCTCCTCGCCGACGGGCTCCGGGAACAGGAAGTCGTAGTAGAAGCCGCCGTCGATGGCCGGCCCGATGGTGACCTTGACGCCCGGGTAGACGTGCCGCGCCGCCTCGGCCAGCACGTGCGCCGTCGAGTGGCGGAGCACGGGCAGGGCCTCGGGGTCGCCGACGCGCAGGATCTTCACGTGCGCGCCGTCCGGCACGGGCAGCCGCAGGTCGCGCAGCTCGCCGTCGACCTCGACCGCCGCCGTCGCCTTCGCCAGCCGGGGGCCGATGGCCTGCGCGACGTCGAGTCCGGTGGCGCCGTCGGGGAGCTCGAGCGCCGAGCCGTCGGGGAGATGCACCTGCATGGGGCCGGAGGGTAATCGAGGCGCGGCGCGCGGCGGGACGGCTCGACCGCCGGCGCCCACCGCGCCCGTGACGCCGGCCGCCGCTCAGCGCAGCGCCGTCTCCGTGCCGCCCGCCTTCAGCAGCGGGACCGCCGCCCAGCAGTAGCGCGCCACGATCGAGCGGTACGGCCGGAAGCGCTCGCCCAGCGGCTGCAGCTCGCGCGCCGTCGGCGCCGGATCGAGCCCCCAGGCCAGGCCGTAGCCCTGCCGCACCCCGAGGTCGTCGACGGGCCACACGTCGAGCCGGCGCAGCTGGAACATGAGGTACATCTCGGCCGTCCAGCGGCCGATGCCGCGCACCTGCGTGAGGTCGGCGATCAGCTCGTCGTCGCTGCGGCGCGACGTGCGCGTGAGGACGACCGTGCCGTCCAGGACCTTCGCCGACAGGTCGCGCAGCGACGCGAGCTTGTTGCCCGACAGGCCCGCCCCGCGCAGGTCCTCGTCGGACACGGCGCCGAACGCCTCGGGCGTGAACGACCCGCCGACCGCGACGCGCACGCGGCCGTAGATCGCCTGCGCCGCCCGCCCCGCGAGCTGCTGGAAGACGATCGCACGGACCAGCGCGCCGAACGGCCCGTCGGGATCGCGCGGGCGGTGCGTGAGCGGGCCGGCGCGGGCCACCAGGTCGGCGAGCACGGGATCGCGCGCCGCGACCTCCTCGACGGCCGCGCGCAGGCTCGTCGCGGGCACCGCCTACCCCGCCGGCGGCTCGGGCAGCGGCGTCGACGGCGGGGCGACGGCGGCCGAGGTCGGCGCGAGATCGCCGCCGCCGGGCGCCTC
Organism: uncultured Actinomycetota bacterium; assembly: GCA_963767885.1. Taxonomy (GTDB): domain Bacteria; phylum Actinomycetota; class Thermoleophilia; order Gaiellales; family F1-60-MAGs149; genus CAVYFW01. The sequence goes on along the minus strand of CAVYFW010000005.1, from coordinate 351,127 downwards.
GGCGAGCTCGCTGGCGAAGGTGCCGAGCCGCTCGCGGACGCGGCGGTCGATCTCGCTCATCGGCGCGTCGAGCGCGATCTCCAGCGCGTCCTCGACGCTCCCCACGGCGAAGACGCTGAAGCGGCCGGCCCGCGCGTCCTCGACCATCTCGCGCGGCAGCATCAGGTCGCGCACGTTCTGCACCGGCAGGATCACGCCGTGCGAGCCGTCGAGCCCGCGCGCCCGGCAGAGGGCGTGGAAGCCGCGCAGCTTGTGCGTGACGCCGCCGACCGGCTGGACGTCGCCGTGCTGGTTGATCGACCCCGTGATGGCGAGCGCCTGGTCGACGGGCAGCCCGGCGATCTCCGAGAGCAGCGCGACGACCTCGGCGATCGAGGCGGAGTCGCCGTCGACGCCGGCGTACGACTGCTCGAACGCGAGGCTCGCGGTCAGCGACAGCGACCCCAGGTCGGCGTAGCGGCGGCGCAGGTGGCCGCTGATGATGAGCACGCCCTTGTCGTAGATGCCGCCGGAGAGCTGCGCCTCGCGCTCGACGTTGATGATGCCGGCGCGGCCCGGTGCGGCGGACGCCGTGATGCGGGTGGGCTTGCCGAAGGCGTGGTAGCCGAGGTCGTAGACCGAGAGGCCGTTGACCTGGCCGACCGCGCGGCCGGACGTCGCCACGAGCAGCGTGCCCTCCTCGAGCATCGCCTGCAGCCGCTCCTCGGTGCCGCCGTCGCGGTGCTCGCGGGCCCGGCGGGCATGGTCGACGTCCTCGCGCTCGATCGCCTCCGCCCCGCGCCGACGCGCCAGGTACGCCGCCTCGCGGACGACGTTGGCGATGTCGGAGAACCGCGCCGTCAGGCGGTCGCGGCGGTCCGCGAGCGCCGCACCCTCCTCGACGACCGCGCCCAGCGCGTCCGCGGTGACCGGCGGGAGGCCCTCGCGCGCGACGATCCCCGCGACGACCTCGGCGTAGCGGCGCTGGGCGGCCGGCGTCCGCGGCAGGTCGCCCGCGAACTCGGCGCGCACGCCGAACAGCTTGCGGAAGTCGGGATCGCCCTTGTAGAGCGCGTCGTGCGCCCAGCGCTCCCCGATCAGCACGACCTTGAGGTCGACGGGCACCGGATCGGGCTCCAGCGCGCGCGGCAGGCCGAAGGCGCCCGGCGCCGCGCCGCCGATCTCCAGCACGCCGTGCTTGATCGTGCGCTTGACGACGTCCCAGGCCCCGGGCTCCGGCAGCAGGTCCTGCGCCTGCACCACCAGGAAGCCGCCGTCGGCGCGCAGCAGGCTGCCGCCTCGGATCGTGGACGCGTCGGCGCGGTAGGCGAACGGCCCCTCCTGCACGCGCTCCACGGAGCCGGCGAGGTTCTGGCGCGACGGGAAGCGCTCCTCGACCACCGGCGCTCCCTGCTCGCCGGTGCGATCGGCGAGCACGTTCACGCGGTAGCGGGCGAGCCGCGCCGGCATCCGCTCCAGCGCCTGCTGGCCGTTGTCGAGGACGTCGACGATGCCCGCCACCGCGTCCGCCCGCACGTCGTCCAGGAACGCCGCGACGTCGGGCTGCGAGAACAGGCTGCGCGCCTCGGCGAGCTCCTCGTCGACGACCGTGCCGCCCGCCGCCACGACGAGCTCGCGCACCTCGCGGGCGAAGGCGCGCTGCCGGTCGCGGTTCGCGCGCAGGTACTCGCGCACGTCGGCGGAGCGCGCCTCCAGCCGCCCCTGAAGCGCCGTCGCCGCGGCCTCGTCGAGGCCCTGCACCGCCTCGTCGTAGGGCACCGGCTTGCCGTCCTTGAGCGCGGCGACCTCCGGGTGCACGCCGCCGCCGGCCTCGACGCTGACGAGCGCCAGGCCGTCGCCCTCGATGGTCTTGCGCAGCGCCGCGAGCGCCGCGCTGTCCTCGGCGGCGTAGCGGCGGCCCACCTCCTCGCGCTGCCGCTCCAGGCTCGCGGTCCTCGAGCAGCGTCGGGATGCGGCGCGCGAGCGCGTCGCGCAGCTCGTCGAGCTCGGCGGCGAGGCGCGGCGCCGTCCCCGGCTCCAGCGTCAGCAGGCGCGGGCGGTCGGGCTGGTCGAAGCGCTGCGCGTAGGCGCGGTCGGGCGGGACGGGCAGCGTCGGCGCGAGGCGGGCCAGCATCGCGCGCACGGCGGTCGAGCGGCCGGTGCCGACGGGGCCGGTGACGAAGACGTGGTGGCCGCCCGAGCGCACCGCGAGGCCCAGGTCGAGCGCGGCGGCCGCCCGCTCCTGGCCGACGGTCCCCTCCGGCGCGACGACCTCCGCGGTGGTCGCGAAGTCGAAGCAGTCGGCGCTCGCAGGTGAAGCGCAGGTCGGCCGGCGCCACCAGGAGGTCGGGCCGTCGCTGCGCGAGCGGCCGCTCCGGCAGCCCGCTCATGCCGGGCCCGCGGCGTCGAGGTCCACCATGCTGCGCAGCAACGTCAACGGGGCAGTCCTCGGGCGGTCGTCATGACCCGCGAGTGTAGGAGAGACGGCCGCGCCGACCCGTTGCCGTACGATCCGTTGCCGTGGCCGCCGCCAGCGCCGAGCATCCGGGCCTGACGAGCGAGGAGGTCGCGCGGGCCCGCGCCGCCCTCGGCGAGCGCGCGCCCGAGCGCTCCAGCCGGACGCTCACGTCGATCGTGCGCTCGAACGTGTTCACGCTGGTGAACGGGATCGCGCTCGGGTTCCTGATCCTGATCATCGTCGCCGGCGCGTGGGCGGACGCGATCTTCGCGGTCATCATCGTCATCAACACCGCCATCGGGATCACCCAGGAGGTGCTGGCCAAGCGCAAGCTGGACAAGCTGGCGCTGCTGGTCGCGCCGCGGGCCCGCGTGCGGCGGGACGGCCGCTCCCAGGAGGTCACGCCGGAGGACATGGTGCCGGGCGACGTCGTCGAGGTCGGCGCCGGCGACCAGATCCTGGCCGACGGCACCGTCCTGGAGGCGCGCGCGCTGGCCCTCGACGAGTCGATCCTCACGGGCGAGTCCGACAACATCGGCAAGCAGCCCGGCGACGAGGTGCTGTCCGGTGCCTTCGTCGCCGCGGGCAGCGGGCTGTACGAGGTCAAGGCGGTCGGCGACGACGCCTTCGCGGCCAAGCTGACCAGCCAGGCGCGGTCCACCAAGCGCGTGCTCTCGCCGCTGCAGCTGCAGATCAACTCCCTGCTGCGGCGGCTCCTGGTGGCGATGGTGCCCCTCGCCGCCGCGCTCGTCGCGGCCCTCTGGCTGCACGACGTCGAGTTCCAGGAGGGCGCGCAGACCGCGACCGCCGGCCTGATCTCGATCGTGCCGGAGGGGCTCGTGCTGCTGGCCTCGGTCACCCTCGCGGTCGCCGCCGTCCGCATCTCCAAGACCGGCGCGATCGTGCAGCAGCTCAACGCCGTGGAGTCCCTGGCGGGCGTCGACACCGTCTGCCTGGACAAGACCGGCACCCTGACCGACGGCAGCCTGGAGCTCGTGGAGGTCGCTGCCGATGCCCGGCGGCTCGCCCGCCGAGGCCCGCTCGGCCCTGACGCGGCTCGTCGGCTCCTCGCAGACCCGGTCGACCACCAGCGAGGCGATCGCCGAGGCGCTCGACGTCTCCGACGTGCCGGCCGCCCGCCGCGAGCTGCCGTTCTCCTCGCGCTGGAAGTGGTCGGGCGTCGAGGGGCTGGACGACGTCCTCGTGCTCGGCGCGCCCGAGGTGCTCGGCGCCGGCGGCCTCGGCCGACGAGGTGCGCAGGCGCCAGTCCGACCGCGAGCGCGTGCTCGTGTTCGGCCGTGCCGACGCGCTGCCCGAGGTGCCGGACGGCGGCGTGCCCCCGCCGCCGCCGGGCTTCGTGCCCCTCGGCATCGTGGTGCTGCGCGAGCGGCTGCGCGCGGACGCCGATCGAGGTGGTGCAGTTCCTGCGCGACGAGGGCGTCGACCTCAAGGTCATGAGCGGCGACGCGCCGGCGACGGTGGAGGCCGTGGCGCGCGCCGTCGGCTTCCCGGACACGACCACGATGGCCGGGCCGGACGTGCCGACCGATCCCGAGGAGCTCGCCGCGGCCGCCGAGCGCACGTCCGTCTTCGCGCGCGTCACGCCGGAGCAGAAGCAGGCGCTGGTCAAGGCCCTGGCCGACAGCGGGCGCTACGTCGCGATGGTCGGCGACGGCGTCAACGACGTCCCGGCGATGAAGGCCGCGCGCATCTCGATCGCGCTCGGCAGCGGCTCGCAGATCGCGAAGGGCGTGTCCGACATCGTGCTGGTGTCGGGCGACTACCGCTCCATCCCGAACGGCATCGCCGAGGGCCGGCGCATCCTCTCCAACATCCGCCGCGTGGCGAAGCTGTTCGTCGTCAAGTCGGCGTTCGCGGCGACCCTGATCCTGACCGTCGGGCTCGCCGGCTCGGCCTACCCGCTGCTGCCGCGGCACCTGTCGCTGGCGGCGCTCTTCACGGTCGGCATCCCGTCGTTCGCCCTGGCGCTCGCGCCCACCCGCGGCCGCCCGCCGAGCAGCGACTTCGTGAAGGACCTGCTGCGCTTCTCCGTGCCCGGCGGCGTCGTGTCGGCGCTGGCGGTGCTGGCGGCCTTCGGCGCGACGAAGAGCCTGCCGGACCGGACGCTGGAGGACGCGCGCACCGTCGCCGTGATGGTGCTGGTGCTGACGGGCCTGTACCTCATCCTGCTGCTGGAGGACGAGGCCATCGAGCAGTCGAGCCAGCGGGCGATGGGCGTCGCCGTGTTGATGGTCTCGCTGCTGGCCGGCTTCATCGCGTGCTTCTCGCTGCCGAGCACGCGCGAGTTCTTCGAGCTCGTCGGTGCCCGGCCCGGTCGAGGTGCTGCTGTCGCTGCTGGCCACGCTGTTCGCCATCGGGGCGCTCGGCCTGCTCGGCTTCCGGGCGCCGCTGCTCGCCCGCCGCTGGTTCGGCGAGAAGGGCCCGAAGCCGATCATCCCGCTGGGCGACGACGAGGAGGACGAGCCCTCGAGCGACCCGCGGGACGGCATCCCGCCGAACCACGTCCGCCCGCGGGCGTAGTCCGACGCTAGTGCTGGGCCGGCGTGCGCGGGCGGCTGCGCTGCCCGCCGCGGCGGCCGCGGCGGCGGCGGCGGTTGGGCGTCGCTCGTCGGCCGCCGGCTTGCCGTTGGTCTCCGGGTCGCCCGCGGCGATCGACTCGACGGGCTCGTCGCTGTCGGGGTCGGCCACCGTGCGCTCGCTCGGCGGCTGCCAGCGGGCGATCGGCCGCCGCAGCAGCGCCTCGATGGCCTGCAGCTTGCGCTTCTCCCGCTTGGAGACGATCGAGATGGCGGCGCCGTCGCGACCCACCCGGCCCGTGCGCCCGATGCGGTGGATGTACACCTCGGGCTCGTCGGGCAGCTCGTAGTTGATCACGTGGCTGACGTGCGAGACGTCGAGCCCGCGGGCGGCGACGTCGGTCGCCACCAGCAGCCGCACGCGCCGCGCGCGGAAGGCCAGCATCACGGAGTCGCGCGCCGACTGGGTCATGTCGCCGTGCAGCGCGCGCACCTTGTGCCCGCGGCGGAAGAGCTCGTCGGCGAGGCGCGCGGTGCCGAGCTTGGTGCGCCCGAAGACGATGGCGCACTCGGGCTGCTCGGCCGCCAGCACCTCCTCGAGCTTCTCCAGCTTCTCGCGCGGCTCGGCCTCGACCACCCGCTGGTCGATGGTGTCGACCGTGATCTCCTCGGGCGTCACGGAGACGAGCTGCGGGCTGTGCAGCTCCTCCTCGGCCAGGCGGCGGATCGGCGTCGGCATGGTGGCCGAGAAGAGCGCCGTCTGGCGGCCCCACGGCGTGCGGCGGAGGATCGCGCGGATGTCGTCGATGAAGCCCATCGAGAGCATCTCGTCGGCCTCGTCCAGCACCACCATGCGGCAGTCGGCCAGCACCATCTTGCCGCGCTGCAGCAGGTCGAGCACGCGACCGGGCGTGCCCACGACGACCTGCGCGCCGCGCGCCAGGCGGTCGATCTGCTCGCGGATCGGGGCGCCGCCGTAGACGGGCACGACGTGCACGCCCTCCTGGTGGGCGGCGAGCGTGCGGGCGGCGTCCGCCACCTGCAGCGCCAGCTCGCGCGTCGGGCACAGCACGATCGCCTGCAGGTCGCCCGACGTGGCGTCGATCCGCTCCAGGATCGGGCAGCATGAAGGCCGCGGTCTTACCGCTGCCCGTCTGGGCCTGGCCGATCACGTCGCGGTCGGCGAGGAGGTGTTCGATCGTCCCCGCCTGGATGGGGGTGGGCGTCTCCCACCCCAGCTCGTCCAGCGCGCGGAGCAGCGGCTCGGACAGCTCGAAGTCGTTGAATTGTGGAGTCAAGTTCTTGCAGGATAGCCAAGATGCCCCTGGACTCCCGCCGATGGGCAAGCCGGGTGGCGCCGTGGGCCCCGTGGCCGTACCATGAGAGCGGGAACCGACCGGAGGGAGCCATGACCCCCGAGGAAACCGCGCTCCGTGCCGAGCTCAGCGAGCTTGCAGCCCACCCGCGCGGCCGGGCGCTCCTCCAGCTCGTCGCTCCGCGGCCTGCAGGACGAGTCCCGCGGCCTGACGGCCGGCTGCTGGAACCGCCGCGGCGTGTCCGGCTGCCTCTTCCAGCACGCGTACTGGCAGGGCGTCGGCGAGGGCGTCTTCCAGCCGGGCGGGCTGGCCAACGAGCGCATCGAGCGCTTCGTCGGCGGCGCCGACTACCGCCTCGTCGTGCGGGCCATCGCCGCGTTCGACCGGCTGGGCCGCCGCCGCTTCCAGGAACGCACGCGGGGGCCGCTGGGCCTGCCGCGGCGCCGCCTGATGGAGCCCGAGTGGCGGACGGCGGTCGAGCGCGTCCTGGTCGACGCGCTGGCCGGCGCGCCGGCGCGACCGGATCAGCCGAGCAGAGCCGCGAGCCGCGGATAGAGCGCGGCGCCGGCGGCCACGATCTGCTCGGTGTCGAGCGGGCCGGGGCCGACGTCGCAGCGCCCGCCGGCCTCGCGCACCACCAGCAGGCCGGCGGCCCAGTCCCAGTGCTGCAGGCCGCTCTCGAAGTACGCGTCGAGCCGTCCGCACGCGGTCCAGGCGAGGTCGAGCGCGGCCGAGCCGCCGCGGCGGATGTCGCGCACGTGCGGCAGCACGCGCGGCGAGCTGCTCGGCCTGGCGCCGGCGCCGCTCCGCGTCGTAGCCGAAGCCGGTGCCGACGAGGGCGCGGTCGAGGTCGTCGAGCGGCGAGGCCGTCGATCGGCCGGCCGTCGACGGTCGCGCCGTGGCCGCGCGCCGCCACGAACGACTCCTGCCGCGAGGGGTCGAAGACGCAGCCGGCGATCGGCCCCTCGTCGTCCTCGACGGCGATCGAGACCGCCCACTGCGGGTAGCGGTAGAGGAAGTTGGTGGTGCCGTCGAGCGGGTCGACGACCCAGCGCAGGCCGCTCGTGCCGCGCCGGTCGGCCCCCTCCTCGCCCAGGATGGCGTCGGCGGGGCGGGCGGCGGCGAGGGCGTCGACGATCAGCGCCTGCGCGGCGACGTCGGCCTCCGAGACCATGTCGGTCAGCGACGACTTGGTGGCGACGCCGACCGGCGCGCGCGAGGCGTGCTCCAGCAGCAGCGCGCCGGCGTCGCGCGCCACCCGCTCGCACAGGGTGGCGAGCTCGGTCGGCTCCGCCGCAGGCGTCAGTCGACGACCCGGGCCACGACGTGCTGGCGCTGCACGAGCTTCGTCCCGTCGCGCAGCTCCACGGCCTGGGCGGCGATGCTCAGCACCACGTCGGCGGGGCCGAGGTCGGTGACCGCGGGGCCGACGGCGAGCACGATCGAGCGCTCCAGGCGGCTCTGCGCGACGGTGCTCGGCAGGAGCAGCCGTCCGCGCATCTCCTCCTCGAGCGCGGGCTGCAGCAGCAGCCAGTCGTCGAGCGGCTCGATGGTCGAGCGCGAGCGGGCGAGGTCGGCGCGTTCCATGCTCACGACTGATCATACGCGCGCGGGCCCGCGGGCATTCCACGCCGCGCGGCGCAGCGGCAGCGCGGCCCGGCTGCGCCAGCCTCGACGGCGTGGGCCGGCTAGGCCGCGAGCCGGTACTCCGGCTCCTCGCGCGCCTCGTCGGGATCCCGGTACGCGTAGGGGTGGTTGAACGCGTCGAGCGCGCGGCGCGGATGCACCGTGACCGTGAAGAAGTCCTCGGCGCGGAGGTCGAGCACCTCGACGCTGACCGTGTCGTCCGCCGGATTCCAGAACAGCGAGACGTGGATGCCGTCGTGCGAGCGATAGGCGAGCTCGCGGCGGTCGGTGCTGGTGCTGGTGCTGCTGGCCATGGTGGTCTCCTTCACGTGTGGTGCGCCTCTCGGGGCGCATCCGCAAGCTACGTCTCCGGCCACCCCGGTCGCATCGGTGAAACCACCGCATCCGACCCTAGGCGATGCCGGGGCGCGTTCCATGCCCTTGAGACTGCGGTCCGGCCGGAACTCATCGCGGAGCCGGCTCGCCCAGGTGTCGGGCGGAGCCGTGGCCGCCGGTCGATGACGCGCCCGCGCGGAGGTTGAGGCCGGCCGGCGCGTCGCCGCCCGCCGGCCGCGGCGCGATGACCTCAGCGACGGCCGGCGCCGCGGCCGGCGCCGGCCAGCGTGCGCGGCCGATGGCGACGCCGAGCACCAGGGCGTCGCACGTCGGCGATGAGCACGGTCGACGAGCGCTGACGCCACGCGGCGGCCTTCGAAGGGCCGGCGCCGGGCGCACCAGTGACCCGTAGCTGACGGACGTCAACGGCCGTTCGACGCGAGGCCGCATCCGCGGTGTCTCGTGTGACGAGGTCAGCGTCGGCCGTTAGCGGCCCGAGGGCCTCGCGGTGCGCGTGCCGGGGAGCCACGCGGCGGAGCAGCATCGCGATCCCCAGCGAGGCGGCGGCGGCGCAGCAGGCCGACGACGAGGACGGTCGGCAGGGACAGCCCGCCGTCGTCCGCGGGCTCGGCCGCGTGCACGTTCGTCGGGATCGCGTGGAACACCATGCGGTCCCCGGCGTCGGCGGCGCACCGCGCGGGAGACGCGCGGCCGTGGGCGGTCGACGGCGTGCGTGGTCGTCGGGATCGCGTGGAACGCCATGCGGTCGGCCGTGGTGGCGTCGGCGGCGTGCGCGGTCGTCGGGATCGCGTCGAACACCATGCGGTCGGCCGTGGTGGCGTCGGCGGCGTGCGCGGTCGGCACGAACGCGGCCAGCACGACCGCGGCGACGGCTGCGCGGCGGGCGATGGGGATGAAGCGGGACATGGTGGCCTCCTGGGTCGGTGCCGCCGGATCGGGATCGCCGGCTTGTCGTGACCCAGGCTCGCGCGCGCCGCTGTCGACCCGCTGGCGCGCCGCTGCCGGCCCGCTGTCGCGCCTCCGTTGGCGCCGGAGGTACCCGCGCGGGTGAGCGTCGGGGGCTGCGCTGCGACCAGCCGCCCTGGCGGCCGCCGCGCCGTCGACGCGCGAAGGCCCCGCGCCGCGGGGCCTTCGAGAGGTGGGCGGTACTGGGCTCGAACCAGTGACCCCTAGCTTGTCGAGCTAGTGCTCTACCAACTGAGCTAACCGCCCCGGGGAGCGCGATTCTAGCGCACGGTCGGCGCGCTTCCGCGCCGCTCCCCGGTCGTCAGGCGGCGCAGGTGCGATCCGCGTCGGGCGCGGCGGCGTAGAGCGGCGCGACGTCCTCGCGGAGCGCCTGGACGACCTCGTCCGCCGGCACGGGCTCGCCGTCCACGAGGCCCGGGAAGCGGCCGAGCAGACCCGCCATGCGGCACGCGAGCTCCTCGGGCGACGGGCCGGCGCTCGGCCTGGGCGCGCCGCACTCCTCGCAGCGCTCGAGCACCTCCTCGTTCCACGCGCCGCACTCGTCGAGCTCGCCGGCGCGCGCGGTGCAGGCCCAGATCAGGCCGGCCTTGAGGCGCACGTGGTTGAGGGTCTCCAGCTCGTAGTCGTTGGCCACGGCGAACAGCCGCGTGAGCGGATTCGGGTCGGACACGGAGGTGCTCCTTGCCGCCAGGCGGAGGGGCGGCGGGACGTGACGTTGCGGGGATTCGAACGTGCGCGGGGCGTCGCGGGACGCCGCGTCAGCGCGCATCGAATCCTACATCATCACTTCACTGATTTGCTGCTTCGGCACACCAGTGCTTTACCCGCCGGATCACACCTTCTCGATCGGAGCGTACGCCACGTGCAGGCGCTTCTCGCCCTGCTCGGGGAAGCGCACGACGACCTCCTCGGCCGTCGCCACCTGGATCACGACGCCCTCGCCCCAGGCCCGGTGGCGCACGGTGTCGCCCGTCGCGAGCAGCGGCAGATCCTCCTTCGGCTCGACGCCCAGCGGCTTGGCCGGCGCCGGGGCCCACGGGTCGCGCAGGCGGCTCGGCTGGCGGCCGCCGCGATCGGGCCCGCTGCCGCCCGGCCGCCGGTCGCCGGGCCGGCCGCCGAACGCCGAGCGCAGGCGCTCGTGGACGACGGCGTGCTCGTCGACCTCCGCCAGGAAGCGCGACGGGGCGTTCGACTCGCTGCGGCCGAACAGGGTGCGCGTGCGGCAGAACGTCATCGTCAGCGACGCCTGCGCACGCGTCATGCCGACGTAGCAGAGCCGCCGCTCCTCCTCGATGGTGTTGTCCTCGATCGCCCGCGCGTGCGGGAAGACCATCTCCTCCATGCCGACCATGAACACGACGGGGTACTCCAGGCCCTTCGCGTTGTGGATCGTCATGAGGGTGATCAGCGAGCGGTCGCCGCCCTCCGGCCCGCCGTCGGCGTCGGCGACCAGCGACAGCTCCTGCAGGAAGCCCTCCAGCCCCTCCGCGCCCGGCAGCTCGCCCGCCGCGGAGCGCAGGTCGTACTCGCGCGCCACCCCGACGAGCTCGTCGAGGTTCTCCAGCCGTCCGCGCGCCTCGACGGTGCGCTCCGCCCGCTGCGCGTCGCGGTAGCCGCTCCGGTCGAGCACCCGCTCCAGGAGCTCGGCGACCGTGACGTCCTGCCAGCCCTCGCTCATCTCGTCGAGCAGGGTGGAGAAGTCCTCGACGTTGCGCTTGGCGGCAGCGCCCGGCAGCACCGACGCCGCGTCGCGCAGCGCGTCGCGCAGCGTCAGGCCCATCGCCTCGGCGTGCTGGATCAGCCGCGAGACCGTCGTGTCCCCGATGCCGCGACGTGGGCTGTTGACGACGCGCCGGAGCGAGATCGCGTCGGCCGGGTTCGCGATGACCCGCAGGTAGGCCATCGCGTCCTTGATCTCGGCACGTTCGTAGAACTTCGTCCCGCCGATGACGCGGTACGGCACGTCGGCGCTGAGCAGCGCGTCCTCCAGCACGCGCGACTGCGCGTTGGTGCGGTAGAAGACGGCGATCTCCTCGGCCGAGTGCCCCGTGTCGAGGGCGTTCGCGATGCTGCCGACGACGTAGCGGGCCTCCGCGCGCTCGTCGTCCGCCTCCACCAGCCGCACCGGCTCGCCGGCCCCGAGGTCGCTCCACAGGCGCTTCGGCTGGCGGTCGCGGTTCTGCTCGATGACGGCGTTCGCGGCGTCGAGGATCTTCTGCGTCGAGCGGTAGTTGCGCTCGAGGCGCACGGTCACCGCATTCGGGAAGTCGCGCTCGAAGTCGAGCATGTTGCGGATGTCCGCGCCGCGCCAGGAGTAGATCGACTGGTCGGAGTCGCCGACGACGCAGACGTTGCCCCAGCGCGAGGAGAGCGCCCGGACGATGCGGTACTGCGCGTGGTTCGTGTCCTGGTACTCGTCCACCAGCACGTAGCGGAACGCGCGCGTCCAGTGCTCGCGGACGTCGGGCACGTCCTCCAGCAGGCGGACCGTGTTGACCAGCAGGTCGTCGAAGTCCATCGCGCCGGCCTGCTGCAGCCGCGCCTGGTAGCGGTCGTAGACGTCGGCGACGGTCTGGTCGAAGAAGCCGTTGACCTGCGCGCGGAACTCCTGCGGCCCCACCAGGCGGTTCTTGGCGTCCGAGATGCGGGCGTGCAGGCCGCGCGGCGGGTAGCGCTTCGGGTCCTTGTCGAGGTCCGTCTCCAGCACCTCCTTCACCACCCGCACCTGGTCGGCCGAGTCGTAGATGGAGAAGCCCGGCCGGTAGCCGATGCGCTCGGCCTCGCGCCGCAGCAGCCGCGCGCAGGCGGCGTGGAACGTCAGCACCCACATGCCGCGCGCCCGGCCGCCGAGCAGGCGCCCGACGCGGTCCGCCATCTCGCCCGCAGCCTTGTTGGTGAACGTGATCGCGATGATCTCGCTCGAGCGCACGTCGTGATCGCGCACGAGGTGCGCGATGCGATGGGTCAGGACGCGCGTCTTGCCGGAGCCTGCCCCCGCGATCACCAGCAGCGGGCCGTCGACGGTCAGGACGGCGCGCCGCTGCTCGGGATTCAGGTCGTCGATCAGCGGGTCGGCCATGCCGTCGAGGCAGGGTAGCAACGGCCCTCCGGCGCCCCGGCGGCGGCGGGCGGCAAGGACACCCTCGCGTACGCTGCGGCGATGCGGCTCGTCCTCGCCTGGGGCCCCGCGGCGGCCATCGCCGCGCTCATCTTCTGGCTCTCGGCGACCCCGAACCTCTCGGTCACCACGGGCACGGTCGAGCTCGTGCTGCGCAAGGGCGCCCACCTCACGGTCTACGCCTGCCTCGCGATCGCGATCCGCCGCGGCCTGCTGGCGCACGGGGTCGACGGGCGTCGCGCCCTGGTCGGCGCGTGGCTGCTCGCGGTCGCCTACGCCGTGACCGACGAGCTGCACCAGGCCACCGTGCCGACGCGCCACGGCGCGCCGCGGGACGTCGTCATCGACGCGATCGGCGCGGCCGCCGGCCTGGCGGTCTGGACGCTCGTGCCCTGGCAGCGGCTCCTGCCGCCGCGCCTCGCCCGGCTGGCGCCGCGGTGAAGCTCGTCGCGCTCGACAGCGCCCTGCTGCCGGCCGACGCCGTGTGGCAGGACGCGCTGCGCTACCTCGCACGCCGCCTCAGCGCCGTGCGCCCGCTCGACCCCGCCTCGCTGCCCGCCGACCGCGCCGCCGCGATCGCCGCGCTCGACGTGTGGGCGGGCGACGACGCGGACAACTGGCGCACGCGAGCTCGTGCGCTACTTCGAGGCCCACGCGCCCGTCGCGCTCGCGCCCGACCCGGAGCTCAACGCCGCGCTGCGCCGGGCGCGCCGCGCGGGCCTGGTGCTGGCGATCGCGTCGCCCCTCCCCCGCGCCGCGGCCGAGCTCGCGCTCGCGCACGTCGGCGCCGGCCGCGCGGCGGCGGTGCTGTGCACGGAGGAGGACGGCGACCCCGTGGCGGCCGCCCGCGCCGCGCTGGAGGCGCCCGACGCGCCGGTGGTCGCCGACCGCGCGGCGCTGGATGCCGCGCCCTGGCGACCGTCTAGCTCTGCACGATCGCCAGGCCGGCGACGCCCAGGGCCACGACGGCGATGCCGGCGATCTGCGCCCGCGTCAGGTGCTCGCGCCACAGCACGACGCCGCCGATGGCGGTCACGATGGCGAACTGGGAGCTCATCACCGCGGCGATGGCGGCGCTGTCGCGCGCGGCGACGACGAAGGCGATGAGCCCCGAGACCTCGAGCGTGCCGCCGACGGCCACCAGCGGCCAGAGCGGACGCGGCACGCGCATGCCCCGCAGCAGCAGCAGCGGGATCACCAGCAGGACGAGCCCGGTGGCGCGCGGCATCAACGCGAGCCAGAAGGCGCTCAGGTCGTCGCTCACACGCGAGGCCGAGAACAGGCCCACGCCGAACGACAGCGCTCCGGCGAGCGCCACGGCGGGGGCCACCAGCGACGTTCGCCGTGGCACCGGCGGGACGTCCTCGGGCAAGGCCTCCGGCTTCGAGGCCAGCACGACGCCGACGACGATGACGACGAGCATGAGTCCCGCGCCCAGCGCGAGCGGGTCTCCGGCGAGCACCGCGATCACGGCCGCGATCGCGCCCTGGGTCGCCACGATGGGCGCGACCACGCCGAGCTTGCCGCGGCGGTAGGACTCGTACGACAGCAGGAGGCCGCCGAGGGTCGCGACGCTCGCGGTCAGCGCCCAGGCCCAGTCCGCGCCCGTGGCCTCGCCCGGCAGACCCGAGGTGGTGAGCGCCAGCGTCGCGGCGACGACGAACCCCGTCAGCAGCGCCCACGCGACCGCGAGCGGCGCGCTCTCGGCCCGCGCCACGCGGCCGTTGACCAGCCCCGCCGCCCCCCACAGCAGGGCGGACACCAGTCCCACGACGACGGCCGTCACGCCTGCACGGCCGCGAGCGCTGCGACCCCGGCCAGCACGACGCCGACGCCCACGGCCTGCCAGCGGCCGAGCCGCTCGTCGAGCGCCAGGTAGCCGATGGCGACCAGCATGGCGGCGTACTGGGAGGCCACGACCGCGGCGACGGCCACGCTGTCGCCGGCGCCCCAGATGAAGGAGACGCCGCCGACCAGCTCCAGCACGCCGGCGATGGCGACGAACGGCACCGCGGCCCGCACCAGCGGCATCCGGCGCAGCACCACGAGCGGCAGCACGAGCACCAGCAGCGCCACCAGCCGCACGGCGAAGAGCGTCCACGTCGCGCCGAGCTCGTCGCCGACGCGGCCGATCGAGTACAGGCTGACGCCGAAGCAGACGGCCGCCGCGCCGCCCCACCAGGCGCCGGCCGCCACGCCACGGCCGCCGTCGTGCGCGGGCGCGGCGCTGGCCAGCACGATGCCGGCCACCGTCAGCGCGAGCAGCACCCCGGCCGCGAGCCCGACCTCCTCGCCGAAGGCGATGGCGATCACCGCGGCGATCGCCCCCTCCGTGGCGGCGATCGGCGCGACGATGCCGACCTGCCCCACGCGCAGGCCCGCGTAGACCGACACGAGCCCGCACACGGCGCCCAGTCCGCCCGCGACCGCCCACGCGCCGTTGGCGGCGTCCAGCTGCTCCGGCACGCCCGACGCCAGCGCGAGCGGCGCCATGATCGCGAAGCCGATCAGCATCACCCAGGCGACGCCGGCGTACGGGCCGACGAGGCGCGTCGAGCGCCGCGCGCAGAGCGTCGTGAGCATCCACGCGGTCGCGGCCCCGAGGCCGCCGAGGACGGCGATCACGCGATCACGCGAGCGCGATGCGCTCGATGGCCTCGCGCGCGGCGGGCACGGGCGGCGGGAGATCGAGGTCGCGCAGGGCGGTGTCGGGATCCTTGAGCCCGTTGCCGGTCAGCACGCAGACCACCCGCGCCCCCTCGGGCACCTGGCCGGCGGCGCGGGCGCGGGCGAGGCCGGCGACGCTCGTGGCGCTCGACGGCTCGCAGAAGATGCCCTCCTCGCGCGCCAGGCGGCGGAACCAGTCCAGGATCTCCTCGTCGGGCACGGCCACGAAGCCGCCGCCCGACTCGCGCGCCGCGGCCGCCGCCTCCGCGCGGCGCACGGGGGCGCCGATGCGGATCGCGGTCGCCACGGTGTCCGGCCGCTCCACGTCGCGGCCCTCGACCATCGCCGCCGACCCCGCCGCCTGCGCGCCCAGCATGCGCGGCAGCCCGGAGCCGTCGCCGGCCGCCGCGAGCTCGCGGAAGCCGCGCCACCAGGCGGTGATGTTGCCGCCGTTGCCGACGGGCAGCGCGAGCCACTCGGGGGCGCCGCCGAGCTCCTCGACGACCTCCCAGGCCGCGGTCTTCTGGCCCTCCAGGCGGTACGGGTTGAGGTTGTTGACGAGCGTGATCGGATGGCGCTCCGCGAGGTCGCGCACCAGCCGCAGCGCGTCGTCGAAGGACCCCTCGATCGACGCCACGCGGGCGCCGTGCACCAGCGCCTGCGCGAGCTTGCCGAGCGCGATGTTGCCCGACGGCACGACCACGATGCAGCGGATGCCGGCGCGCGCGGCGTAGGCGGCGGCCGACGCCGAGGTGTTGCCGGTCGACGCGCAGACGACCGCCGTCGCGCCGTCCTCCGCGGCCTTCGAGAGGGCCAGCGTCATGCCGCGGTCCTTGAAGGAGCCGGTCGGGTTCAGGCCCTCCAGCTTGAGCCACAGGTCGACGCCCAGCACGGCGCCGAGCCGGGGCGCGCGGACGAGCGGCGTGGAGCCCTCGCCGAGCGACACCACGGGCGTCTGCGGGCCGACCGGCAGGCGGTCGCGATAGCGCTCGATGAGCCCGGCTGCGGGCGTGGGACCGACGTCGACTCCCATCCTGCTGCGAACGGTACCGAACCGCTACGCTCCCGCCGCCCCATGACCCCCTCGATCCCCATCGCGCTGCTCGGCTACGGCACCGTCGGGTCCGCCGTCGACCGCCTGCTGCGCGAGCGGACGGACGACATCGCCCGGGTCGCCGGCCAGCCCGTCGAGGTGCGGCGCGCGCTGGTCCGCGACCTCGCGCGCGAGCGCGGCGCGGCCCCGGGCGTGCTCACGGACGACATCGCCGCCATCCGCGACGACCCGGACGTGCGCGTCGTGGCCGAGGTCATGGGCGGCGTCGAGCCCACCCGCGCGTACCTGCTGCAGCTGTTCGAGGCCGGCAAGTCCGTGGCCTCCGCCAACAAGCAGCTGCTGGCCCGCCACGGCGAGGAGCTCTTCGCGGCGGCCGAGCGCCACGGCGTGCAGCTGCGCTTCGAGGCCTCCGTGTGCGCCGCGATCCCCGTGGTCAAGGTGCTGCGCGAATCGATGATCGCGAGCGACGTCGACGGCGTGCTGGGCATCGTCAACGGGACGACGAACTACATCCTCACGGCCATGGACCAGGGCCAGGACTACGCCTCGGCGCTGGCGAAGGCGCAGGAGCTGGGCTACGCCGAGGCCGACCCCACCGAGGACGTGAACGGCGCCGACGCGGCGGCCAAGATCGCCATCCTCGCGTCGATCGCCTTCCACACGCGCGTGACCATCGACGACGTGCCGCACTCCGGCATCGACGCGCTCGAGCCGCTCGACGTCACGAACGCCGCCGAGCTCGGCTACCGCATCAAGCTGATCGCCGAGGCGCGGCGCACCGACAAGGGCGTCGTGGCCCGCGTCCACCCCACGCTCGTCCACCGCTCGCATCCCCTGGCCGGCGTCGACGGCGCGTTCAACGCCGTGATGCTGCGCGGCCGGGCCATCCGCGAGATCACGCTGGTCGGCCCCGGCGCGGGCGGCGCGGAGACGGCGTCGGCGGTGGTCGGCGACCTGATGGGCATCCTCGGCACGTCCGGCACGGGCTTCTTCCAGCACGACGGCTACTACCGCCGGCTGCCGCTGGTGCCGCCGGCGGAGGTCGAGTCGGCCCTCTTCGTGCGCATGGACGTCCACGACCGGCCGGGCGTGCTGGCCCAGATCGCGGGCTTCCTGGCCGAGCAGGACGTCTCCATCGACTCCGTGATCCAGAAGGCGACGGACGGGCGCGCCGATCTCGTGATCCTCACGCACCCCGCGCCCGAGGGTCGGGCGCAGGAGGCGATCCGCCGCATCGAGGCGGCGGGCGTCTGCGCGGGGCCGCCGCGGCTGTTCCGCGTGCTCGCCTAGTTGCCGAGCGGGTTCAGCTTCGCGGCCTGGTTCTCGAAGGCGAACAGCAGCAGGTCGACCATGCGGAACGTCGAGGCGTTCGGGCCGAGCGTCGGCGTCCACGTCGGGTCGCGCACGATCGAGAACTGGCTGCCCTCCATCGCCCGGTGGAACGTCTCGCAGACGATGCGGGCGCCGACGCCGCGCAGCTTGCCGCCGTTGAGCTCCGCCTCGCGCAGGATGTAGAACCAGAGCGGCGTGTTGGCCAGCAGCGCGTCGCGCTGCGGCTTGGTCAGCTTGTCGAGCTTGGCGCCGTTGTCGCCGTTGCGGATCTGGCCGTTCGTCAGCTTCGTCGGGCTCAGGCCCTTCGACTTCAGGAACGTGACCATCTGCTGGCCCGTCGCGAGCTTCACCATCTTGGCCCGCATGAGGTTGCGGAACGCGAGGTTGTCCTGCGCCAGCGGCTCGCCGGGCAGGTGCGCCAGGCGGGTTGGACGATCCGCGTGTCGATGCGCATCGCCCGGTTGAACTTGTCGGCCGGCACGACGAGGTCCGCGCGGCCGGCCTCGTTGAAGTCGTAGAGCCGCCGGAAGTCGGCGATCCAGGTGCTCGGCAGCTTGGGCCCGCCGAAGAAGGTGCCGCTGCGGCCGGAGAACTCGAACAGCAGCTCGAGCGTGCCGCCGCCGTCGTCGAAGATCTTGTTCCAGTTGTACGCGGCGCGCACCATCGAGTGCCCGAGCCGGTACGCCGCGACGGAGAACTCGATCGGCATCGTCGGCACGTCCGTCGGCGATCACGCCGACCTCGAACGCCTTGCGCCCGTTGGTGAAGACGTCGTCGACGATCGACGGCGGCGCAGATGCGCGGCAGGAAGTCGGTCCGCAGCATCCACTGGTAGTGCTTCGTCACGAGCTCCCGCGCCGTGGCGAAGCGCAGGGCCGGCGGCACGGAGCCCGGCAGCGTGTCGACCACCCGGTTGTGGAAGCGGATCATCGCCAGGTGCGTCTGCGCGACGGCCAGGTTCTCGTCGTTGCGCGGGTCCGGGATGACCGCCTTGCGCTTCTGGGCCACGGTGCTGCCCGGCGCCGCGCGGCAGGTCGAAGCCCGCCTTGGCCGGGATGCCCGCCTCGGCGGCCGTCGTGCCCATCTTCAGGTGCACGCCGTCGGCCTTGTAGAACTTCGCCGACGCCGGCTCGGTCGGCCCGGCGCCGTACAGCGAGTCGAGGTCGAGGCTCGGCGAGCGCGCCTGCAGGAGCTGCGCCGGCGTGACGTTCGTCCCGAGCATGACGTTCGTCTTGTCGAAGGTCAGGTCGTGGTCGACGAACTGGCCGAGGTAGGTGAAGCCGGCCGGGATCACGGACTGCCCGCCGCCTCCGACCGCCATGGCGTTGCCGATCTTGGTGAGGTTGGGCTTGCCGAGCTGGCGGTTGACGCCGATCGGCCCGAGACGCGTGAAGCGGAACGGCGGCGCGGTCGTCGCGGCCAGCAGCGTGCGGCCGCCCTCGCTCTCCCCGAGCAGGCCCTCGCCGAGGACGTAGTAGGACTCGGACCCGTGTCGCTCCACGGTGCCTCCTCTCCTGCGCCCGTGCGGGGAGCCGGGGCAGCTCGCCGTGCCGGACGCGCCGGAAGGCTCCGAGGATGGCACGCGCCCGCGGCACGTGCAACGCCGCGCGCCGGCGCACTCCCAAAGGTACGTCCGCCGTCCTATCCTGGACCCGTGCGCGCGCGTGCGTCCGTCGTGGCCTGCGATGTCGTGGCCGCGGCCGGGAGCGCGGGGCTGCTCGTCCTCGTCGCGGCCGGCCTCGAGGCCCACGAGGGCGGCTGGATGGTGGCCACGGTCGCGCTGACCGTCGTCGGCGCCGGCCTGCTGGCGTCGCCGCTGCTGCTCGCCTCGGCGCTCGCCCGGGCGCCCGACCTGCGCAGCGACACGACGGTCGACTGGCTGCCGGCCGCCATCGCGCTCACGTACCTGGCGCTGGTCGCCGGCACCACCCTCATCGTCACGTCGACGCCGCCGGACGCGCAGGCCCCGCTCGCCTTCGCGTGGCCCCTGGCCGCGGGCGGCGGGGCGCTCGTGCTGGCGAACGGGGCGATGGCGCGCGCGGCCCGCGACACGCGTCGCGGGCCGCGCGGCACCGATGCCTAGCTCAGACGAAGTTGACGATCAGCGGGATGATCAGGATCGCGACGATGTTGGCGATCTTGATCATGGGGTTGATGGCCGGGCCGGCGGTGTCCTTGTAGGGATCGCCGACCGTGTCGCCCGTGACGGCGGCCTGGTGGGCGATGGAGCCCTTGCCGCCGTACGCGCCGTCCTCGATGAGCTTCTTGGCGTTGTCCCACGCGCCGCCGCCCGACGTCATCGCGATGGCCAGGAAGAGGCCCGTCACGATGGTGCCGACCAGGAGGCCGCCGAGCGCCTCGGGCGACCAGATGCCGACGATCACCGGAACCGCCACCGGGATGGCCGCCGGGAGCAGCATCTGGCGGAGCGCCGTGCGCGTGACGATGTCGACGCAGTTCGCGTAGTCCGGCCGCTCGGTGCGGTCCATGATCCCGGGCTTCTCGCGGAACTGGCGCCGCACCTCCTCGACGACCGCCTTGCCGGCCTGGCCGACCGCCGCCATGCACAGCGACGCGAACAGGAACGGCATGGCGCCGCCGATCAGCAGGCCGACGACGACGTACGGGTCGCCGAGGTCGAACGAGATCGCGACGTCCTTGCCCTCCTCGCGCAGCTGCAGGAACAGCTCGTCGCGGTAGGACGCGAACAGCACGATGGCCGCGAGGCCGGCCGACGCGATCGCGTAGCCCTTGGTGACCGCCTTGGTCGTGTTGCCGACGGCGTCGAGCGGATCCGTGACCTTCGACCGCACCTCCTCGGGCAGCCCGGCCATCTCCGCGATGCCGCCGGCGTTGTCCGTGACGGGGCCGAAGGCGTCGAGGGCGATGATCACGCCGGCCATCGAGAGCATCGCGACGACCGCGATGGCGATGCCCGGCAGGTCGGCGACCTCGTACGAGACGATGATGCCCGCGCCGATGACGATCACGGGGGCCGCCGTCGCCTGCATGGAGTAGGCGAGGCCCGAGATGATGTTGGTCGCGTGGCCGGTGGTCGAGGCCTCGGCGACGTCCTTGACGGGCTTCCAGCGCGTGCCGGTGTAGTACTCGGTGATCCCCATCATCAGCGCCGTGACGACGAGGCCGACCAGGCCGCAGATGTAGAGGTCGGTCGCTGACGCGCCGCCCAGGCCGGTGATCCCGTCGAGCGTGTCGGAGAAGGCGTAGATCGCCGGGATGAACAGGATGGCCGAGATGACGGCCGAGACGATCACGCCGCGGTAGAGGGCGTTGATGATCGAGCCGCCCTCCGAGACGCGCACGATCAGCGTGCCGACGATCGACGCGAGGCCGGAGAGGCCGCCGAGGATCAGCGGCAGGCCGACCAGGGCCTCGTTGCCGGTGTACTGGTCGAGCAGCAGCATCGAGGCGACGATCGTGACCGCGTAGGTCTCGAAGAGGTCGGCCGCCATGCCGGCGTCGTCGCCGACGTTGTCGCCCACGTTGTCGGCGATGACCGCCGGGTTGCGCGGGTCGTCCTCGGGGATGCCGGCCTCGATCTTGCCCACGAGGTCGGCGCCGACGTCCGCACCCTTGGTGAAGATGCCGCCGCCGACGCGGGCGAAGACCGAGATCAGCGAGCCGCCGAAGCCGAGGCCGATGAGCGCGCGCACGGCCTCGTTCTGGTCGACGCCGGCCGCGCGCAGGATCCCGTAGTAGCCGGCGATGCCCAGCAGGCCCAGGCCGACCACGAGGATGCCCGTGACCGTGCCGCCCTTGAAGGCGACGTTCATCGCCGGGCTCAGCCCGTGGCGGGCCGCCTCGGCGGTGCGGACGTTGGCGCGGACGGCGACGTTCATGCCGATGAAGCCGGCGGACGCGGAGAGGATGGCGCCGATGAGGAACCCGATGGTGACCTTCCAGCCCCCGAGATCGGGGATCAGGAGGATCACGGCGAGCACCACGGCCACGATCGCGATCGTCCGGTACTGGCGGCTGAGGTACGCCGCTGCACCCTCCTGGATCGCCCGTGCGATCTCCCGCATGGCGTCGTTGCCCGCTGGCTGAGCGAGCACGAGCCGTATCAGGATGAGCCCGTAGGCGACCGTGGCCAGGCCGCAGACGAGGGCGATGAGCACGGCGTGTTCGGTGAACAACGTTTCCATCGGGTGCCGGAACGCTCCTTAGGTCAGGCGAAAGACCGCGCGATCGTAACAAGCAGTCCGGCACGCACTCGGCACTCGCACGGTCGCTTGTAACGGTCGGGGCGCGTTTCGGAGCCGCATATCCCTGGCATGCTGCTCCGGGTGGGGACCGGCCCCCTCGCCATTCGCCTGCACGGCGTCGTCAAGCGCTACGGCGCCATCACCGCCGTCGACCACCTCGATCTGGAGGTGCCGGAGGGCACGTGCGTCGGCCTGCTCGGGCCGAACGGGGCGGGCAAGTCGACGACGATGCGGCTGCTCACGGCGCAGGCGATCGCCGACGAGGGCGAGCTCGAGGTGCTGGGCCTGCGGCTGCCCGAGCAGTCGAAGATCGCCCGGGCGCAGTGCGGCGTCGTCCCGCAGCTCGACAACCTCGACACGATGCTGACGGTCGAGCAGAACCTGCGCGTGTTCGCCCACCTCTACCGCGTCGAGCGCGGGCGGCAGCGCGAGGCCATCGAGCGGGCCCTCACGATCGCGAACCTGGGCGACCGCCGGGACGCGAAGGTCGACAAGCTGAGCGGCGGGATGCGGCGGCGCCTGCTGATCGCCCGCGCGCTCGTGCACCGGCCGCGGCTGCTGCTGCTCGACGAGCCGACGGTCGGCCTCGATCCCCAGGTGCGCCAGGAGCTGTGGGCGCTGGTCGACGCCCTGCGGGTCGAGGGCACGACCATCCTGATGTCGACCCACTACATCGAGGAGGCGGAGCGCCTCGCCGACACCGTGACGATCATGTCGCACGGCGCGGCCGTCGCGACGGGGCCGCCGCAGGAGCTGATCGCGCGCCACGCCGGCCGGCAGGCGGTCGAGGTCTACGGGCCGCCCGGTCGCCTCGCGGAGGTGGAGGCCGAGGCCACGGCCGCCGGCTTCTCGACCCGCCGCACGGGCACGAGCGTCTCCGTGCTGGGCGTCGACGGCGCCGACGGCCGGGCGCCCGAGGGGGAGCGGCGCCCGACGAACCTGGAGGACGTCTTCGTGCTCTTGACCGGGGAGGCGATCGACTGATGGCAGCGGTGCGGGATCACCAGCGCCACTCGCTGGGCCGACTGGAGCGGCCGGCGCTGACCGGCGTCCTGGTGCGCGAGATCATCAACTACTCGTCGTACTGGCGCTCGAGCACGTTCTCCTCGACCGTCGAGCCGACGATCTACCTGCTGGCCTTCGGCTTCGGCTTCGGCTCGCTGGTCTCGACCGTCGGCGGCTACGACTACGTCGAGTACGTCGGCACGGGAACCGTCGCCACGGCGGTGCTCTTCTCGAGCGCGTTCCCCGGCATGTTCGGGACGTTCATCAAGTACAAGTTCCAGCACACCTACGACGCGATCCTGGCGGCCCCGGTCGACACCGAGGAGCTGATCACGGCGGAGACGACCTGGATCGCAGCGCGGGCGGGCGTGTACGGCTGCGTGCCGATGATCGTGGCCATGCTGTTCGGCCTCGACCCGTCCTGGGGCATGCTGACGGTGCCGTTCATCGCCTTCACGGCGGGCTTCGGCTGGGCGGGCTTCGGCATCGCGATCGCCGGCTTCTCGTCCTCGATCGAGAACTTCAGCTACGTCATCAGCGCGGTGCTGACGCCGCTGTTCCTGCTGGCCGGCACCTTCTTCCCCATCGACGGCCTGCCGGAGTGGGCGCAGGTGCTGGCCCAGCTGAACCCGCTCTACCACTGCGTGCAGCTCGTGCGCGGCGCGGCCTTCGGCTTCGATCCGGCCGACATCGCCCACGCGGCGGCGATCATCGGCTTCGGCGTCCTGACGTGGCGCGTCTCGATCGCCGCGATGCAGCGCAAGCTCGTCGACTAGACCCGCGCGCCCTCCAGCGCCCGCACGCAGGGGTCGTCGGCGGGCGGCGGGCCGAGGCGCGGGAGGACGGCGAAGAGCAGCTCGCGCAGGCGGTCGTTGTTGCGCTGGAAGACCTCCAGCACCGTCGCGCTGGTCACCGCCCGGTCGTCGCCGGGGACGCCGACGTCGTAGTCCGTGATCAGCGACAGGTTGGCGTAGCAGAGGCCGAGCTCGCGGGCGAGCCAGCCCTCGGGGTACGCGGTCATGTTGATGACGCTCGCGCCGAGCGACGCGTACCACGCAGACTCCGCACGGGTCGAGAAGCGCGGCCCCTGGATGACGACGACGGCGCCGCCGTCGCGCACGTCGAGACCCTGCTCGCGCCCCGTCTCGACGAGCGGCGCGGCGCAGCGACGGGCAGTACGGGTCGGCGGCCGAGACGTGCATCGTCTCGGGGCCGTCGTAGAACGTGTCGCCCCGCCCGTGGGTGCGGTCGACGAACTGGTCGCAGACGACGAACGCGCCCGGCGGCACGTCGGCGCGCAGCGAGCCCGCGGCGCAGGGGCCGAGGATGCGGCGCACGCCGAGCTCGCGCAGCGCCCACACGTTGGCGCGGTACGGGATGCGGTGCGGGGGCAGCTCGTGCCGGCGGCCGTGCCGCGGCAGGAACGCGACGCGGACGCCGGCCACCTCGCCGATGACGATGCGGTCGGACGGCGAGCCGTACGGCGTGTCGACCGCGACCTCCTCGACGTCGTCGAGGAACGCGTAGAACCCCGAGCCGCCGAAGACGCCGACGTCGGCTCGCGCGGCCATCTCAGATCTCGCCGCGCGGCGTCCAGATCTTGGGCCGCGGTGGCAGCGGGCGGCGGGCGCCCGGCGGGGGCGGCGGCGCGCTCCCCGGCGGCGGCGCACCGGGCGGCGGCCCGGGGGGCGCTCCGTGCTGCTCGACCTGTCGTGCGTACGCGAGCTGCAGCTGCGCCAGCGCGCCCTTCAGCTCGTGCAGCGCCGCCGGTGCGACCGTGCCCTCGAGCGAGCGCACGCAGCCCGGAGACGCGCGTCGATCGCGACCCGCGCCTGCGCCAGGTCGAGGGCGTCCGGCGCCTCGGGCACGAGTCCGGTGCGCACGAAGCCGACCGTCACCAGCGAGCTCGCGGCCTCGGCGACGAGCTGCTCCACGCGGACGTTGGCGAGCTGCGCGAAGAGCTCGGCCTCGTCGACCGGGCCGTCGTCGGGCGGCTCCTGGGGCGCGCTCACCCCACCCTGCTCCCGATCGAGTCGCGCGTCCGGCGCACCTCCTCGGCGAAGAGCTCGCCCATGTCGGCGCCCTCCTCGACGAGCCGGATCAGGCGGGTGGCGTTGTCCTCGTCCAGCAGCGCGTCGAGCGGCGCGAGGAACGGTGCCAGGCCGAGCGCCTGCACCTCGGGCTCCGCCTCCGCGAGCAGCGCGCGCACGCGCTCGCGGACCGGCAGCACCGCGCGGCGCTCGAGGTCGATCAGCTCGCGCGACGTGCCCCAGCGCAGCGCACGCCAGAAGTTCTCCTCGAGCTCCCGGTGCGGCGGGTTCGGGAGCGGCGCGCCCTCGTCGTAGCGGCGCGCGAACATCGCCATCAGCGCCACCTGGAGCGCGCAGACCGCGATCGACTGGTCGAGGTCCGGCAGCCCGTCGCAGGCCCGCATCTCGACCGTGCCGAACGACAGGTGCGGCCGCACCGTCCACCAGATCTCGGTGTGCTCGCGGATCGAGCCCGTGTGCAGCAGGAAGCGCACGTACTCGTCGTAGGCGTCCCAGCCGTCGAAGGCGTCGGGGATGCCGCAGCGCGGGAACATGCGGGTGAAGATCTGGGTCCGCGTGGAGCGCAGGTGCGTGATCCGGCCCTCGAGCCACGGCGAGCTCGCCGAGACCGCCAGCAGCTCGGGGATCACCGTCCGCAGCGCGTTCATCACCGCGATCGCGCGGTCGGCGTCGCGGATGCCGACGTGCACGTGGATGCCGAAGGTGTTGTTGCGCCAGGCGATGTAGCGGAGCGTGCCCTCGACGAGGCGGTAGTGCGGCGTGTCGATGATGCGCTGCTCGGTCCACGGCGAGAACGCGTGCGTGCCCGTCGCGCAGAGCGTCACGCCTAGGCGGTCGGCGAGCGCGAACACGTCGCGCCGACGGTCGCGGAGGAGCGCGGCGGCCTCGGCGAAGGTCTCGCAGCGGCCGGTCTTGATCTCGATCTCCGACGCGATGAGCTCGCCCGCGGTGTTGGGGCCGAGCGGCGTCGCGTCGGCCAATGCCTTCAGCTCCTCGAAGCGGTTGACCATGCCGAGCGTCTCCGCGTCGAGGATCTGGAACTCCTCCTCGATCCCGATCGTGAAATCGGTCGACTCGGCGAACAGGCGGCGGGCCTCGTCGAGGGCCACGATGGAGTCGGGAACGGAAGCGCCCATGCGGATCGCGGGGGACGATAGCAGCGGCCGCGCCGGCGCCCCTGCGGCGGTGCCGCGGGCCTCGCAACCGCTTTCGGGACCGGCCATCGCGGGCTATGCTCCACGAGCGCCATGAGCCGCGACATCCTGCCCGAGCACCCGGCCGAACTGACGCTGCTCGACTACCTCGTCGGGCACCTGCCGCCGGACGTCTCCGACCAGATCCGGCGCCATGTGTCCTCCTGCCGCGCGTGCCGCCGGACGATCGCCGAGCTGTCGCTGACGGTCGACGAGCTCGATCGCCTGCCGACGGTGCCGATCCCGCACGACGCGATCGCCGAATCACGCCGCCACCGCCAGCGCCGCGGCGGCCGGCTGATCCGCATCCTGCCGGCGGTCGTGCTGGTCGGCGCTGCGGCGTCCGTGCTGGCGACGTTCCGCCTCGGCAGCGAGGATGCGCGGCCGCAGCAGCCGGGCACCCGCGTGCACCTGCCGGCGACGGACGACACCGTGGGGACGCTCGACACGCTGCTCGCCGACATCCCGCACCGCGTGATTCACGACGCGGACGCGCCCGACCACTGGATCGTCCAGGTGGGCACGCCGAACGTCGCCTCGGCCGTCTCGGCGCTCACCCACCACGCGGCGAACCCCGAGGACGGTCCGGTCGAGACGGTGGACGTGGGCGGCTTCGACGGCCCGACGGTCGAGCCGTACGGCGGCTGAGCCCGCGCCCCGCGTCCTACGCGAGGTAGAAGTACAGGGCGTACAGGAGCTCGACGGCCGGGCTCGTGCTGTGCACGGTGACGTCCGGCGGCGCGCTCAGCAGGGCGCCCGAGTAGTTGAAGACGATCTTGATGCCGCTCGCGACCAGGCGGTCGCAGACCTCCTGCGCGGCCGGGGCGGGGACGGCGATGACGCCGACGATGATGTTCTTGTCGCGCACGACCCGGTCGAGGTCGTCGATGTCCGCGACGTCCACGTCGCCGCAGCGGTCGCCGATCTTCGCCGCGTCGGCGTCGAAGACCGCGGCGATGTTGAAGCCGTGGTCGGCGAAGACGTCGGAGCCGGCGATGGCCTGGCCCAGGCGCCCGGCGCCGACGAGCGCGATGTTGTGCTGGCCGGACGTCCGCAGGATCTTGCGGATCTCCGCGATCAGCGCGTCGACGTTGTAGCCCACCCCGCGCTTGCCGAACTTGCCGAAGCCCGATAGGTCGCGGCGGATCTGCGTCGCGTTGATGTGCGTGTACTCGGAGATCTCCTGCGAGGAGATCGCGTCACGGCCCATCTTCTTCGCCTGCGTGAGGACCTGCAGGTAGCGCGAGAGTCGCGCCGCAACGCCGACGGTGAGGCGTTCGGTGGCCAACAGGGGAGTCTCCCTTCGTCGCCGCTGGGGCGGAGTTCGTGATGTGCACAAACGAGTGTAAACGCACCGGTCTCGTGCGGGTCGCGAACGTCACGAAGGGCGGTGTCGGGCGTCTCCTTGTGCGTCCCGGCCGGCGCGCAGTGCGTCCTCGAGCTCGCCCGCGTCGACCGCATAGACGAACGCCGTGCGACCGTCGATCTCGACGACCGGGAGACGCGGCCGGTAGCGCCGCTCCAGCACCTCGTCGCCGCTGATGTCGACCTCCTCCACGGGCACCCCGAGGCGGCCCGCGACGTCGCGCACGATCTCCTTGGCCGGCCCGCAGAGGGAGCAGTCGGGAGCGCCGTAGACGACGACGCGTCCGGCCGTCATCCGCTCGCGGGCACGACGAGCTTGAGGTTCGCGATCGTGCGCGCGCCGTCGGAGCCGGTCGCCGTGACGCGCAGGCGGTAGCGGCCCGGCTCGAGCGGCTGGCCGTCGATCAGGGCCCGCGGCAGGCGGAAGCGATAGCGGCCGGGCAGGAGCTGCCGGGCCTCGTACAGGCGGCCCAGGCGGCGGTGGCCCTGCTCGACGTCGACGATCAGGCGCTCGACGGCGGCGATGCGGACGGCGCCGGCCTTGCCCGCCCGCACGGCGCCGACGGTCGCGCCGACGATGGCGCCGGCCGGGTCGGACGCCGGCCGCTCGACCTTCAGGCCGCGCACCAGCTTCGGCGCCCCGCTGGCCACGATCGCCGCCACCGGCACCCGCAGCACCAGCCCCGCGTCGGTCGTGAGCGTCAGCCACCCGCCGACGACGTCGCCGCCGAGCGGGCCGGCCTCCAGGCGCAGGGTCAGCTCCAGACGGCCGCCGGCGCCGGGTGTGATCGCGAAGGCCGAGGGCGTCGCGGTGACGGACGCCCCGCCCGCCGCGTCGGGCTCGAAGCCGACGTGCACCGTCTGGGCGTCCGCCGAGACGTTGCGGATGGCGACGGTCGCCTGCGCGGTGCCGGTCGCCCTGTCGATGACGCCGAAGGCCACCGCCGAGGGCCCCACCAGCAGCGGGATGCCCCGCGCGATGGCGAGGTCGGGCAGGCCGGCCCCCTGCGCCGCGACCGCGTCGGCAACGGGCTTCGCGGTGCTGACGACGGCGCCGCGCAGCACGTCGGCAGCCCAGCGCGGGCGCGACGCCGCCAGCGCCGCGACGGTGCCGGCGGCCTGCGCGGCGGCGGCCGAGGTGCCGGTGACGGACGTGAGGCCGCCCCCTGCGAGCGCCGTGACGACCGCGACGCCCGGCATCACGACGTCGGGCTTGACCCGTCCGTCGCCGCCGAGCCCCGTGGAGGAGAAGCCCGCGACGCGCCCGGCCTCGGGGTTCGCGGCGCCGTCCGCGGTGCCGAACGCGACGTCGACCGACCCGCCGGCGGCGAGGAGCGTGGAGATGCGGGCGCCGGCGTCGTGAGCCAGGGAGACGATGGGCAGGGCCAGGCGGTCGTCCACGCCGAGCCCGCCGGGCGCGAGGTCCGCGCGGCCCCAGAGCAGGATCGCGGACGCGCCGGCCTGCGCGGCGGCCAGCACCTGCGCCCGCACGTCGCCGCCGTCGCGCTCCACCAGCGCCGCCGCACCCGCAGCGCCGCTGCCGTCCGCGCCGGGCACGTGCACGGGCAGCACGAGCCCGGACGCCGGCGCGACCGGCCCGGCCAGCGTGCCCTCCAGGGCCTCGCCGCCGAGCGTCAGCTGGATCCGCGGCAGCACCGCGCGCCCGTCCACGGCGCCCACCGCCAGCACGCTCGGCGCGGCGGCCGGCAGGCCCGTGGTGCCGCGCGAGAGGCCGCTCGGGCCGTCGTTGCCGGCCGGCGCGACGACCACCGCGCCGAGGGCGGCGAGGCCCCGTGCGGCGTGCTCCTCGGCGCCGTCCTGGAAGCTCGCGAAGCGCGCCGACAGCGGCGCGAGGACGACGCGCGCCCGATCGGCGAGGTCGCCGTCGTTGTTCGGATCGGCCGCGCGCTCGAGCCCGTTGAGCACGCTGCGGGTGGTGGCGGAGAGGCTGCCGTCGGCGTCGGGGCGCAGCACGTCGAGAGCCAGGATGCGGGCGGCCGGAGCCACGCCGGTCAGCCCGTCCGGCCCGCCGCGCCCGGCGACGATCGCGGCCATGGCGGTGGCGTGCGCGGCGGCGGCGTCCCGGCGGGCGGGCGCGAGGCCCGGCCCCTTCCTGACGACGCGCCCCTTGAGCAGCGGATGCTGGCGGTCGATCGGCCCGTCCAGCAGTGCGACGGTCACGCCCTTGCCGGCGCCGGCGCCCGCGCTGCGCGGCCGCAGGTCGGCGGCGAGACCGGGCAGGGCGTCCGCGACGATCCCGGCCGGCGCATACGAGCGGACCGGGAACACGGCCTCGACGGCGGGATCGGCGGCCAGGCGCGCGACGCCGTCCGGCAGGGCGTCGACGACGATGGCGTTGAGGACGCGGGCGTAGCGCGCACGGACGTGCAGATCGAGGCCGCGCTCGCGCAGCTCGGCGATCGCACGCTCCTGTGCGCGCAGGGCGGCCCGGTACGCGCGGTTCGACCCGCGGGCGCCCTTGCGCACGGCGGCGGGCTCCACGCGCAGGACGACCACCACCTCGCGCCGGGCGGGCACGGGCGCGCGGGCGGTGCCGGCGACGTCGAGCCACTGGCGCACGCCGTCCCGGTCGACCGGGGCCGCCACGGCAGGCGGCGCGGCCACGGCGACGAGCCCGATCACGGAGACCAGGGGCCCGATCCTCCCGGGACGTCGCCGCATCGCACCGAGTGTACTCGCGCGCGCCGGCGCGGGCCGGGTCAACGGGTGGTGAAGGCGCGCTACGAGCGGGTTCGCCGACGAGCATCGACGCATGGAAGGCGCGCGGACCGCACGGCGGCCGCGCGGTCCGTGCCAAATGGGCCGGGCGTGGCGCCTGATTGTCCGTCGGACGCCCGTCCAGCTGCCGGCCCGACCGCCCCGGAGGTCGGCGTGGTCGCTCCTCGCGGCGGACGTCGCACGGAAGGCGCGCGGACCGCACGGCAGTCGCGCGGTCCGTGCCAAATCGGCCGGCCGTGGCGCCTGATTGTCCGTCGGACGCCCGTCCGCCGCCCCGAGCCGCCGGCGTGGCCGCGCCTGGCGGCCAACGTCGCACGGAAGGCGCACGGACCGCGCGGCAGTCGCGCGGTCCGTGCCAAATCGGCCGAGCGTGGCGGCCGCGAAGCCTATAGTCGGCGAACACCGCATGAAGGACGCCCTATGAGCGACCACCGCGACACGCCGCCACCGAAGAAGCGCGAGAAGATCCCCGGCGCGCTACCGGCCGAGCGCCACGAGCCGCAGTCCCCAGAAGCCGAGCGGCAGGGCGGCCTCGGCTGGTTCCTGACGAAGCTCGGCCAGATCACGCGGCGCTCCGGCCACTGGTAAGCGAGCGTTCCCCAACCGGCCGCTGGAGGGCGCTCGCCGGTACCTGTGGCTGGACGCCGGGTCGAGCGAGGCGGTAGGACGCAGGCATGGTGGTAGGAAGGCGCTGCCGGTGGCCCACGGCGTGCACGGGACGGTCGCCGCGAGGTGATCGGCCTGCAGGTCGGCGACGTCGAGTCCGAGACCGAATTGCGCAGGTTCCGGCGCGAACTCACCTCGCGCGAGCTGGCGGGCGTGCAGCTGGTCGTCTCCGACGCCTATCAGGGCCCTCACGGCTAGCCACCCGCCTCCCGTGGAGCAGAACGACGAATGGCCCGTCCAGAAGTGCTTCCCCCTCGCTGCACTCCCTGGCCATCCTGACCCGCGCCGAGCACGGGCCCCTGGGGGACGCCGGGCCCGCCCCAATCGTCCCCACACGCCCATCCGGCGCCCCAAGCCGGGGGCGCGGTCACTCCTGGCGGCTCTCGACGCACGGAACGCGCACGGATCGCACGGCAGTCATGCGGTCCGTGCCAAATCGGCCGGCCGTGGCGCCCAATTGTCTGTCGTACGCCCGCCCGGCGCCCCACTCCGCCGGCGCGGCCGCTCCTGGCGGCTCTCGACGCACGGAACGTGCACGGACCGCACGGCAGTCGCGCGGTTCGTGCCAAATGGGCCGAACGCGAGGCCCAATTGGCACTACGAAGCGCCTGCAAATGCCGACCTCGCGCGGCCCGGCGCGGGCCTGCGCCGCCCGTTCGGCGGTGCGGAAGACGCCGCTACGCCGCGTCGAGCGCCGCGCGGGCGTACGCGTCGACGTCGAGCAGGGCCGGGTAGGCGAGCGCCGGGCGGTAGCGGGCGGCGGAGGCGATCATCGCCGCGTTGTCGCCGCAGTAGGCCAGCGGGGCGGCGTGCACGACGAGGCCGTGCGCGGCCGCGGCGTCGGCCAGCGTCGTCCGTAGCTCGCCGTTGGCCGCGACGCCGCCGACGACGCCGATCGCCGGCAGGTCGTGGGCGACGGCCGCCGCGACCGCCCGCTCGACGAGCGCGCGCACGACGGCGCGCTGGTAGGCCGCGGCGAGGTCGGCGCGGTCCTCGGCGAGCGTCGCCTCGCGCTCCTGCACGCGATGCAGCAGGGCGGTCTTGAGGCCCGAGAAGCTGAGGTCGAGGCCGGCGCGCCCGGCCATCGGCGTCGGCAGCGCGATGCGGTCGGGGTCGCCGTCGCGCGCCAGTCGCTCGATCGCCGGGCCTCCCGGGTAGCCGAGGCCGAGCAGGCGCGCGCCCTTGTCGAGCGCCTCGCCCGCCGCGTCGTCCAGCGAGCGGCCGAGCACCGTGAAGCGGTCGTGGGCCTCCACCCGCAGCAGGAGCGTGTGGCCGCCGGACGCCAGCAGCACCATGAGCGGCGGCTCGACCGCGTCCGGCGCCAGGAACAGCGACGCGACGTGGCCGTGCAGGTGGTCGACCGGCACGAGCGGGCGCCCGCTCGCGTACGCGTAGGCCTTGGCCGCCGAGACGCCGACCAGCAGGGCGCCGACCAGGCCCGGCCCGGCGGTGACGGCGATGCGGTCGACCTCGCGCAGCTCCAGCCCGCCGTCGGCGAGCGCGGTGCGCACCACCGGGCCGACGAGCTCCAGGTGGCGGCGCGACGCGATCTCCGGCACCACGCCGCCGTAGCGCTCGTGGAACGACGACTGCGACGCGACGACGTTGGCCACCACCGTGCCGTCCTCGTCGACGAGCGCCGCGCAGGTCTCGTCGCAGGAGGTCTCGAGGCCGAGGATCACGCGTCGTCGTCGCCGGCGACGTCGCCCGCCGCCGCGTCGCGCCACATGATCAGGGCGTCCTCGCGGTTGTCCGTGTAGTAGCCGCGCCGGATGCCCGTGGGCTCGAAGCGCAGGCGCTCGTAGAGGCGGATCGCGCCGTGGTTCGAGACCCGCACCTCCAGCGTGTAGCCGCGCGTCCCGTCGTCGGCCGTCTCGGCGAAGACCGTCTCCAGCATGCGCTGCGCCAGGCCCTGGCGGCGGAACGGCTCGTCGACCGCGACGTTCATCACGTGCCAGGCGTCGACGTGGCGCGAGACGATGATGTAGCCGGCCAGCGAGTCGCCCGCGAAGCCGCCGAAGCAGAGCGACGTCGGCTTGGCGATCTCGCCGGCGAACATCGTGCGCGACCACGGCGTCGGGTAGGCGCGCCGCTCGACCCGCTCGATGGCCGCGAGGTCGGCCAGGCGCAGGCGCCGGATGTCGATCGCCGTCAGCACGCGACCGCCTCCGCGCGCGGGACGGCGTCCGGCTCGCGCAGGTAGAGCGGCTCCGGGCGCGCGCCGTCGAAGATCGCCAGCGCCGCGTGGGCGCGCGCCAACGGGAGGTGCAGCGGGCTGCCGTCCGGCGGCACGTCGGCGCCGACGCCCTCGAACACGGCGCGGTAGCGCAGCGCGCCGTCGCCGACGCAGACCGTCCCCTCGGCGAGGCGCGCGGCCAGGTCGGCCGGCGCGTAGGCGGCCGCCGGCACGCCCGGGCCGCTGGCGAAGACCTCGCGCCGGCGGGCGTCGATGACCGCCACCGCGCCGGGGGCGTTGAGGTGCCGCAGCGCCTCGAGGGTCGACACGCCCGCGAGCGGCAGGCCGGCCCCGTCGGCGAGCGCCGCGGCCGTAGCGAGACCGATGCGCACGCCGGTGAACGAGCCGGGGCCCCGGCCGACGACGATGCCGCGCAGGTCGCCGAGCCCGACGCCTGCCGCGGCCAGCACGTGGTCGACGTCGGCGAGCACGCGCCGTGCCGCGCCGCCCGGCACGTGCGACACCGCCTCGGCGAGCGCGCGGCCGTCGTCGGCGACGAGCGCGGTGCAGACTGCGTCGGTCGCCGTGTCGAAGGCGAGCAGCATCAGGCACATGGTACCGAGGGGCAGGCGTCAGCCGACGCGCCTCACGTGAACCCGGCGCCGCCCCTCGCCGGCGTGCGCGAGCTCGATCACCACGGTCGCCGCCGGCAGCGCCCCCTCGCCCGCGTCCGGCCACTCGACGAAGACGATGGCGGCCTCGTCCAGGTAGGGGTCGAGATCGGCCAGCTCCTCGGCCGTCATGCGCTGCGCGCGGTACAGGTCGAGGTGCGAGACCGGTGCGCGGCCACCGCCGTAGCGGTGCGCGATGGCGAAGGTCGGGCTGGTCACCGCCTCCCCCACGCCGAGGGCGGCGGCGGCATGGCGGACGAAGGTCGTCTTGCCGCTGCCGAGCTCGCCGCGCAGGTGTACGACGTCGCCCGGCTGCAGCTGGGCCGCGAGCGCGGCCGCGCGAGCGGCCAGGCCCGCCTCGTCGACGACCTCGCCCACGCCTCAGAACAGGCCGAGCTGGGCGGGCTCGGGGGCGGCGCCTGCGAGCACCGGCTCGCGCTCGGCCGCCGAGGCCGGCGCCGGCTCGGGGTCCGGGCGGGCGGCGACGCGGGCGGCGCGCTCGAACAGCTCCGGCAGGCGCGCGAGGTCGTCGCGCAGCGCGGCCATCATCGCGGGCGTGCGCAGCGCCGCGGCCGGGTGGTAGAGCGGGTACAGCACCGTGCGGTGCGTGCCCACCGAGATGCGCAGCGGGCTGCCGTGCACGCGCGTGATGCCGACCTGGCGGCCGGACAGGAGGCGCGTGGCGAAGTTCCCGAGGGAGCCGATGACGAGCGGCGCGACGAGCTCGACCTGGCGCTCCAGGTAGCCGCGGCAGGCGTCGATCTCCGCCGGCTCGGGGTCGCGGTTGCCGGGCGGCCGGCACTTCAGCACGTTGGCGACGAACACCTCGGCGCGCGACAGGCCGATCTCCCCCAGCAGGCGGTCGAGCAGCTGCCCCGCGGCACCCACGAACGGGATGCCCTGCTGGTCCTCGTGGAAGCCCGGCGCCTCCCCGACCAGCATCAGCCGCGCGTCGTGCGGGCCGGAGCCGACGACCACCGTCGTCCGCGTCGCCGCGAGCGGACAGCGGACGCACCCCGCGATCTCGGCGTGGAGATCGGCGAGCGCGGTCGACATGGCTGCGCGGCTAGTGGCAGCCGCAGCCGCCGCCGCAGCAGCCGCCGGATCGTGGCGCGGGGCCGGCCGCGGCGAACGAGGGCATGTCGCCGCCCACGCGCGTGCGCTGGATCCTGGAGAACAGCTTCGTGACGGTCGTCGAGGAGCACTGCGGGCAGGCCACCATGGTGCCGCCGCTCATCGAGACGAGCTCCTCGAACTCGTGATCGCAGCTCGTGCACTGGTACTCGTAGACGGGCATGGGCCCAATGATAGAGGTCCTGCCGGCGGGTCGTCGACCGCCGTTCAACCGCGCGCGTCGACCCCCAAGGCTGCCGCCGGCGTCGCCGTCCGGCGGCCCGCGAAGGCGCTAGAGTGCAGGCAGGACTCCATCCACCGTGAGGGGTACCGGAAGCAATGGACATCGTCATCGTCGGTCCCGGCCGTGTCGGGACGACGCTCGCAGCACGTCTCACCGAGCGGGGTACCGAGGTCGTGCTGACCCGCCGCGCCGCCGACGGCGCGGGCGCCGGCTGCGTGCTGCTGGCGGTCCCGGACGACGCGATCGCCGCGTGTGCGCGCGAGGTCGGCGACGGCCCCTGGCTGGGGATGCTGTCGGGGGCCACGCCGCTCGACGCGCTGGGCGCCGGGCGCGGGCGCGCCTTCGTGCTGCACCCGGTGCAGACCATCACGCGCGAGGGCGGCCCGCAGCAGCTCGACGGCGCGCCGGCCTGCGTCACCGGCTCGGATGACGCCGCCCTGGCGTTCGCCACGCGCCTCGCCCGCGAGCTCGGGCTGCACCCGCTGCCGATCGCCGAGGAGCTGCGCCCGCTCCCGCACGTCGCGGCCGTCTTCGCGTCGAACTACCTGGCCGCGCCGCTCGCGGCCGCCGCCCGGGTGCTGGCGCTGGCCGGCCTGCCGACCGACCTCGTGGCGCCGCTCGCCCGCCGGGCCCTCGAGAACGCCCTCGCCGCCGGCCCGGGCGCGACGCCGACCGGCCCGATCGCCCGCGGCGACGCCGGCACCGTCGCCCGGCACCTGGCCGTGCTGCACGAGCGCGCGCCGGCGGAGGAACGGCTGTACCGCACGCTCGGCGCGGCGACGCTGCCGCTGGTCGATCCCCCGGCCGCGGCGCGCGTGGCCGGGCTGCTCGAGGAGGCGGCGGCGTGAGGACGCTGCGCACGATCCGCGAGGTGCGCGCGGCGCTGCACGAGCCGCGCGACGCCGGGCAGCGCATCGGGCTCGTGCCCACGATGGGCGCCTTCCACGACGGCCACCTGGCCCTGATCCGCAACGCACGGGCGGAGTGCGAGCTCGTCGTGGTCTCGATCTTCGTGAACCCGACGCAGTTCGGGCCCGAGGAGGACCTGGCCCGCTACCCGCGCGACGAGGCCGGCGACCTGGACAAGTCGCTGGCCACGGGCGTCGACCTCATCTTCGCGCCCGTCCGAGGAGGAGATGTACCCGGCGGGCTTCGGCACCACGGTCGATCCGGGGCCGGTCGCGACGGGCCTCTGCGGGCGCAACCGCGTCGGCCACTTCACGGGCGTGGCGACGGTCGTCACCCGCCTGTTCGGCATCGTCGCGCCGCACGCGGCCTACTTCGGGCTCAAGGACTACCAGCAGGTCGCCGTCATCCGCCGCGTCGTCAGCGACCTCGCGCTGCCGGTCGAGATCCGCGCGATCCCGACGGTGCGCGAGCCGGACGGCCTGGCCATGAGCTCGCGCAACGTCTACCTCTCCGACGAGGACCGGGCGGTCGCCCCCGCCCTGTTCCACGCGTTGCAGGCCACCGCGTCGGGCTTCGCGTCGGGCGAGCGGCGTGCCGACCGGCTGCTCGAGCTCGCCCAGCGCCGGCTCGAGGAGGCCGGCATGGAGATCGAGTACCTCGAGCTCCGCGACGCGGAGACCCTCGGCGAGTACACGCCCGACCGCGGCGCGGTGCTCGCGGCCGCGGTCCACCTCGGCGGCACCCGCCTGATCGACAACATGCTCCTCACACCCCCACGCGTCCCGGGCCTCCGGGGCCAGAACCTCATCCCAGGGAAGGTCACGCCATGAGCACGCGCCCGTCCGGACCCGCCCCGGCCACGCCGGG
Source organism: uncultured Actinomycetota bacterium (assembly GCA_963767885.1). Classification (GTDB taxonomy): domain Bacteria; phylum Actinomycetota; class Thermoleophilia; order Gaiellales; family F1-60-MAGs149; genus CAVYFW01. Next base: position 314,492 of record CAVYFW010000005.1, on the reverse strand, counting down.
CCCGGGCAAGGTCACGCTGCCCGACCTGCGCGAGATGAAGCGCCGCGGGCAGCGCATCGTGATGGTGACGGCGTACGACTACCCGTCCGGCGTCGTCGCCAACAGCGCGGGGGTCGAGATGGTGCTGGTCGGCGACTCCGCCGCCATGACCGTGCTCGGCCACGACTCCACCGTCCCCGCGACGATGGAGGAGATGCTCATGCTCGCGCGGGCGACGACGCGCGGCGCGACGTACCCGCTGGTCGTCGCCGACCTGCCGTTCCTCTCGTACCAGCTGTCCGACCGCGACGCGATGGTCAACGCCGGCCGCTTCGTCAAGGAGGCGGGCGCGGACGCCGTCAAGCTGGAGGGCGCGGGCGCCAACCTGGAGCGCATCCGCGCCGTCACGGGCGCCGGCATGCCGGTGATGGGCCACCTCGGCCTCACGCCGCAGACGGCCACGTCGCTGGGCGGCTTCAAGGCCCAGGGCCGGACGACGAGCACGGCGCTCGAGCTGCTGCGCGACGCGCGGGCCATCGAGGCGGCGGGCGCCTTCTCGCTGGTCCTGGAGTGCGTCCCCGAGCCGGTCGCGGCGGCCATCACCGACCGCCTGACGATCCCCGTCATCGGCATCGGCGCGGGCGCCGGCTGCGACGGCCAGGTGCTCGTCTACCACGACCTGCTGGGCCTCGGCACGGGCCGCCCGCCCCGCTTCGTCAAGCAGTACGCGCACCTGCACGACGCGGCGGTCGCCGCCGTCACGGCCTACGCGAACGAGGTGCGCAGCGGCGCCTTCCCGGCCGCCGAGCACACGTACGCCATCGCCGAGGAGGAGCTCGACGCGTTCGAGGACGCGCTCGCCCCGGCGAACCCGGTCATCGAGTAGGGCGAGCGCTGTAGCGCTCGTTGGCTATCGCTAGTAGTTCGAGCGCTCGATCAGCTCGATGCGGTAGTCGTCCGGATCGCGCACGAAGCACAGGCGCGAGCCGCCGGCGCTGACCGTGTACGGCGGCCGCTCGGGCTCGATGCCCTGCTCCTTGAGCCCCGCGAGCGTCGCGTCGAGGTCGTCGACGCCGATCGCGATGTGCCCGTACCCGGTGCCGTTGTCGTACGTCCGGCCGTCGGTGTTGAGCGTGAGCTCGAGCTCCTCGGGCTGGTCGTCGAAGCCGAAGAAGTAGTTCGTGGCCTCGTGCTGCCCGTCGCGGTTGATCGGCAGCTCGCGGCGGAACGTCATGCCGAGCGTCTCGTAGAACTTCCGCGATCGCTCCGGATCGGTGATCCGGTACATGGTGTGCAGGTACCTGGCCATGCCCGCGAGGGTACCGCGCCTCGGGCCTGGGCGGAAGCGCCGCTCAGGCCGAGATGCGCAGGGCGGCGATGCGGTCGCCGTCCAGCGTCATCTCGTGGCGCAGGGTGATCGGGCTGCCGTCGAACGTGCCGGCGATGCGCGCCACCAGGACGGTCGCGCCCTCGCCGGCCTCCACCGCGAGCGGCGTGACGGTGTAGTCGTAGCGCGCGACCGTGTCCTCGCGCCACGCGCGGATGGCGTCGGGGCCGCGGTGCTCGCCGCCCTCGTCACGGACGACGGCGTCCGGCGTGAAGCACGCGACGTACGCATCGGTATCGCGGCCGTTCGAGGCGTCGACGAAGACTCGCAGGGCGGGCTCGAGCTCTGGCTCCACGAGCGCGACAACGTCAGCCGACATGCATTCATGCCCGTCGCGGCGTCGCGCCGGCGTGCTAGCAGTACGTGAGGATGTGCTGCTTGATCGCGCGCTCGAACGACTTCGAGGGCTTCTCGAAGGAGCACGCGACGCGGTAGCCCGGCTGGCCGGGGATCGGCGTGACGCGGCGGATCAGCAGCGTGACCTCGTCGCCGAGCTGGCCGGTCGGGCCGAGCAGGCGTCCCATCACGACGTCGCCCTTGGCGAGCTCGAGCTCGCACGGGAAGGCGACGCCGCCCTCGCTGAGATCGAGCGACTCGGAGGAGAAGGTCGTCCCCTTGCGGATCGCGCCCTTCTCGACGCGGCCGCGCACGCCCACCTTGATCGGGAAGCGCAGCGAGGCGCGCCGCTCGCGGTGCTCGACCGGGGCGGCGCCGGGCAGCAGGCGGAGCAGGCCCGCGTCGGCGTGGCCGTCGGGACGGGACGGGGCGACGTGGACGTCGGCCGTGAACCAGTCGCGGCGCTCCGACCAGGCGATCTCGATGCCGGCGCCGTCTCCCAGCATCGACGGGCGCGGCAGCGAGAGGACGAGCGCCCCGTCCTCGTCGAGCCGGCGCACCTCGATCGTCCGCACGCGGCCGGAGCCGAGGCGGAGGGCGACGTTGGTGGTGGGATGGCGGCCATGCCACGCGGCGATCCCGGGCGCGGCCTTGGCCTCGTCCGCGGCCGGCTGCTTCGCGTCCTTCTGCTTGTCGGCGGCCGGCTCGGCGGCTGCGGGCGCCGGCTTCTGCGCGGCGGCGGTGCCAGCGGCCGCAGCGGCGACGGCAGCCTCCGCAGCGTCGGACAGCGTCGCCGCGTCGCCCTTCCCGCCGCCGGCGACGCTCGTGCGATCGACCGGGCGCGCCTCGGGCAGCAGCCGCAGTCGACCCGCGTCGGGGTGCGGCTTGAAGCGCGGCGCGACCACGCGGGTCGGCAGCGGCGTCCAGCGATCCTCGCGCTGCCAGAAGCACAGCACCGGCCGCCCCGCCGCGAGCACGTCGGGATGCGGGATGGAGAGCACGAGCGCGCCCTCCTCGTCGATCCGCTGCAGGCCGACGGCGACCAGGCGGTCGTCACCGAGCTGGATCGCGATCTTGTTCTCGTGACCGGGTATGGGCGCCCGGACCGCGGGTGCAGCGGCCATGATGTCCCTCATCGGCTGGGAGGCCGAAAGGCCTTAGCGCCGCCGAGCGACCGGCGCGACGGGCGCCGCTAGGACTTCTTCATGCCGTGCACCGGCATGCCGAGCGCCCGCCAGTTCCAGATCGTCAGCACCGGCAGGTTGTCGTCGTAGCGCACGATCTTCGGGTTGCGCCCGATCTCCTTGCACTTCGCCGCGATCATCAGCAGGTCGTCCTTCTGGTCCGCCACGATCACGAAGTGCGCGCCCGTCACCCACTCGAACACCTCGCCGCAGGCCGGGCAGGGCCAGGGGTCGGTGCTGATGGCGTACCACTCGCCGTCGGAGATGTCATCGCCCTCGTGCTCGGCGATGTCCTCCTCGGTCCAGATCGGCTGGCCCGTCTCCGGCAGGGTCGGGCTGCGGGTCAGGTCGCTCGACATCGCGTGCGAGGGTAGCCGACCGCCCGCGGCCCCGGGCCAGCCGGGCGGGTGCGTCGGGCGCCTCAGACCAGCGTCGCCGACGGCTCGACCTCGCTGACCGCGAGCACGCGCCGCAGGAAGCGACCCGTGTGCGATTCCTCGACCTCCGCGACCTCCTCGGGCGTGCCGGCCGCGATGATCTCGCCGCCCGCGTCGCCGCCCTCCGGCCCGAGGTCGACGACCCAGTCGGCCTGCTTGATCACGTCGAGGTTGTGCTCGATGACCAGCACCGTGTTGCCGCTGTCGACGAGCCGCTGCAGCACCTGCAGGAGCTTCTCGACGTCGGCCAGGTGCAGGCCCGTCGTCGGCTCGTCCAGCACGTAGAGCGTCCGCCCCGTCGCCACCTTCTGCAGCTCCGTCGCGAGCTTCACGCGCTGCGCCTCGCCGCCCGAGAGCGTGGTCGCCGGCTGGCCCAGGCGCACGTAGTCGAGCCCCACGTCGTGCAGCGTCTGCAGCCGGCGCCGCAGCTTCGGGATCTTGGCGAAGAAGGTCAGCGCCTCCTCCACCGACATCTCGAGCACGTCGGCGATCGACTTGCCCTTGAACCGCACGTCGAGCGTCTCGCGGTTGTAGCGCCGGCCCTTGCACACCTCGCACGGGACGTAGACGTCCGGCAGGAAGTGCATCTCGATCTTGATCGTGCCGTCGCCCTTGCAGGTCTCGCAGCGGCCGCCCTTGACGTTGAACGAGAACCGCCCGGGCCGGTAGCCGCGGATCTTGGCGTCGGGCGTCGACGCGTAGAGGTCGCGGATGTGGTCGAACAGCCCGGTGTACGTCGCCGGGTTGGAGCGCGGCGTGCGCCCGATCGGCGACTGGTCGATGTCGATCACCTTGTCGAAGGCGTCGATGCCCTCCACCCCGCCGTGCGCGCCGGGCCGCACCCGCGCCCGGTGCAGGCGGTTCTGGAGCGCCCGCAGGATCACCTCGTTGACCAGCGTCGACTTGCCCGAGCCGGAGACGCCCGTGACCGCCACGAACCGGCCCACCGGGACCTCGACGTCGATGTCCCGCAGGTTGTGCTGGCACGCGCCGCGCACCCGCAGCCACTGGTCGGCCGGCGGCCGCCGCGTCGGGATGGCGATGCGCCGCCGGCCCGACAGGAACGCCGCCGTCACCGACTCCCGGTTGCGCTCGACCTCCTCGGGCGTGCCCTCCGCGATCACCCGACCGCCGTGCTCGCCGGCGCCGAGGCCCATGTCGATGAGCCAGTCCGACGCCCGCATGGTGTCCTCGTCGTGCTCGACGATGACCACCGTGTTGCCGAGGTCGCGCAGCCGCGTGAGCGTCTCGATGAGCCGCCGGTTGTCGCGCTGGTGGAGGCCGATCGAGGGCTCGTCGAGGATGTAGAGCACGCCGACCAGGCTCGACCCGATCTGCGTCGCGAGCCGGATCCGCTGCGCCTCGCCGCCCGAGAGCGTCGCCGCCGCGCGGTCGAGCGACAGGTACCCGACGCCGACGTCGTCGAGGAACGACAGCCGCTCGCGGATCTCGCGCAGCACGCGGACGGCGATCAGCCGCTCGGTCTCCGACAGCTCGAGGTTGTCGACCCAGTCGGACGCGCCGCGCACCGACAGCGCCGTGACCTGGTTGATCGACGAGCCGCTCACCGTCACCGCCAGCGCCTCGGGCTTCAGCCGCGCGCCCTTGCAGGCAGGGCACGGCCGCGGCGTCATCCACTCCTCGATCCGCTCCTTCTGCAGCTGCGACTCCGTCTCGCGGTAGCGGCGGTCGAGGCTCGGGATGATCCCCTCCCACGCCACCATGTAGGAGCGCTTGCGGCCGAAGCGGTTGCGGTAGGTGACGTAGACCTTCTCGTCGCCGGTGCCCTCCAGGAACAGGCGCCGCTGCTCCTCGCTCAGCTCGCCCCACGGCGTCTCGAGGTCGATCTCGTAGCGCTCGGCGACGGCCTGCAGCACCTGCTCGTAGAAGCTCGAGCCGCCGACGTTCCAGGCCATGCAGCGCGCCCCCGGCCAGCGACACCGACGGGTCGGGCGCGATGAGGTCGGGATCGAGCTCGGGCATCGAGCCGAGGCCGTGGCAGCGCGGGCACGCGCCGTGCGGCGAGTTGAAGGAGAAGACGCGCGGCGCGAGCTCGGCCAGCGACACGCCGTGCTCCGGGCACGCGAAGCGCTCGGAGAAGACCAGCGGCGCCTGCTCGGCCTCGCCCTCGCGGGGCACGACCTGGATCTCGACGAGGCCGTCCGCCACCGTGAGCGCGGTCTCGACCGAGTCCGTCAGCCGCCGGCGCAGGTCGTCCTTCATCACCAGGCGATCGACGACCACCGCGATGTCGTGCTTGAACTTCTTGTCCAGCGCGATGGGCTCCTCGAGCAGCCGCATCTCGCCGTCGATGCGCGCCCGCGTGAAGCCCTCGCCGCGCAGCGTCTCGAGCACGTCCTTGAACTCGCCCTTCTTGCCGCGCGCGACCGGCGCGTCGACCGTGAAGCGCGTCCCCTCCGGCAGCTGCATGACCTGCTCGACGATCTGCTCGGCCGACTGGCCCGCGATCGGCCGGCCGCAGATCGGGCAGTGCGGGTGCCCGATGCGCGCGAAGAGCAGGCGCAGGTAGTCGTACACCTCGGTGACGGTGCCGACGGTCGAGCGCGGGTTGCGGGAGGTCGTCTTCTGGTCGATGGAGATGGCCGGCGACAGGCCCTCGATGCCGTCGACGTCGGGCTTCTCCATCTGCCCGAGGAACTGCCGCGCGTAGGCCGAGAGCGACTCGACGTAGCGGCGCTGGCCCTCGGCGTAGAGCGTGTCGAACGCCAGGCTCGACTTGCCCGACCCCGACAGCCCCGTGATCGTCACGAGCTTGTCCCGCGGCATGCGGACCGTGACGTCCTTGAGGTTGTGCTCCCGGGCCCCGCGGATGGTGATCCAGCTGCTGGACAACGTCGAAGCAGGCTACCAACGGCGTCGGACGAACACCAGTTCGGAACACGCTCCGTGCGCACGCCGGCGACGCGGCACACGGCACGAATGCGGCCGTAGCGGCGTTGATATGTTCACGGGCGTGCCAGCCGACGTCGCCGACCCGCCACGTCGCCGGCCGCGCGGTCGGGCCCGTCGGCCTCGGCTGCATGGGCATGAGCTTCGCCTACACGCCGTCGACCCGCGACGACGACGCGTCCATCGCCGTCCTCCGGCGGGCCCTCGACGCCGGGCCGCAGCTCGTCGACACCGCCGACGTCTACGGCCCGTTCGCCAACGAGGAGCTCGTCGGCCGGGCAATCCGCGACCGCCGCGACGACGCGGTGCTGGCCACCAAGGCCGGCCTCGTCGTGCGCGACGAGCGGGCGGAGGTGATCGACCGCGACGGCCGCCCGGAGCACCTGCGCGCCGCGCTCGACGCCTCGCTGCAGCGCCTCGGCGTCGACCACGTCGACCTCTGGTACCTGCACCGGGTCGACCCGGACGTGCCGCTCGAGGAGTCGTGGGGCGTGCTGGCGGAGGCGGTGCGGAGCGGCAAGGCGCGGGCCATCGGGCTCTCCGAGGTCTCCGTCGACGAGCTCGAGCGCGCGCACGCGATCCACCCGGTCGCCGCGCTCCAGTCCGAGCTCTCGCTGTGGACGCGCGACCCGATCCTCGAGGGCACCCTCGACTGGTGCGCCGCCCACGGCGCCGCGTTCGTCCCCTTCTGCCCGCTCGGCCGCGGCTATCTCACCGGCACCGTCGGCGGCACCTTCGACGTCGACGACATGCGCTCGCGCCACGCCCGCTTCACGCCCGAGGCCCAGGCCGTCAACGTCCGCATCGTCGACCTGGTGCGCGCCATCGCCGCCGCCGTCGAGGCCACGCCGGCGCAGGTCGCGCTGGCCTGGACGCTGGCGCAGGGGCCGCACGTGGTGCCCATCCCCGGCACCCGCAACCCCGCGCACCTGGACGAGAACCTGGCGGCGGCCGACCTCGTGCTCGACGACGCCACGCTGGCCCGGCTCGACCTGCTGCCGCCCGCCGAGGGCGCGCGCTACGGCCGCAGCGGCCCGCCCGTGCGCCCCGCCTAGGAGCGCGCTACGCGGCGGCCCGGCGGTGCACGACGCTCGCCGTCGTGTGGACGGCGTCGGCGTGCCGCGCCTCGACCTGGCTCGCGATGAGCGCGCGGATGCGCTCCGGCCGCGGCACGAACGCGAGGCCGTTGCGGCGGCGCCCGCACGAGAGCTGGATCGTGCCGTAGCCGAGCAGCCGGCCCGGCCGTGTCTGGCGCACCTGCAGGCCGTCCACCGCCGCGAGCGGCACGGTCTCCAGCGAGCGGTAGAGCGTGCCGCGGACGACGACCAGCTGCGCCTCGGTGACGGCGAGCTCCGTGCGCCCCCACTCCCACAGCCGCCGCAGCAGGCGCGCCAGGGCGGCCGCCGCGACGACGCCGGCCGCGGCGAGGGCGAGCCATTCCCCCTCGCCGGCGATCCCGTCCCGGCCGACGATCCAGACGACGACCGCGAGCCCGGCCAGAGCCGCGCCCGCGCGGAGGAGGGCGCCGGCGAGCATGGCGCCGTGGGCCCGCGTGCGCACGAGGACGTGCTCGTTCGGGGCCAGCAGGGGGCGTACCGCGTCCATGCCGGGCGGTTCGGCGACGGGTGCCCGAGTCCTGCCACCCATGCACGCCGCCGGCCGACCGTCCACACTCCGACCGTGGAGGACGCCACGCCCCGCCAGCACCGGCCTGCGCCGGCACCTGCGGCGTCCGCTCGCGTGGGTCATGCGCGTGTTCGGCGTGCTGTCGGTCGCCGGCGGCCGCTTCTTCTACGACCGCTGCACGCAGCACGCCGCGGCCATCGGCTACCGCGTCCTCTTCTCGCTCGCGCCGCTCGCGATCGTGCTGGTCTCGATCGTCGGCCTGGTGCTGCAGGACGACGAGGTGCGGGCGAACGTCGTCGACGCGATCGTCGACCTCCTCCCCGTCTCCGCCGACGGCCGGCAGCAGGTCGAGGACGCCGTCACCGCCGTCGCCTCGCCGACCTCGTTCCTGGGGCTCGTGGGCCTCGTCGTCTTCGCGTGGACGGCGTCCGGGATGATGGCCTCCGTCCGCGCCGGGCTCGAGAACGCCATGAACGTCGAGCGCCGGCCGGCCGCCCGCAGCAAGCTCGTCGACCTGCTGCTGGTGATGGGCGCCGGCGTCCTGGTGCTCGGGCTGGTCGCCATAACGGCCCTGCTCGACTTCCTGCGCGCCGGTGTCCGGGCGGTCCTGCAGTGGCTCGAGCTAGACGGGAGCCTCGCGACGACGACCCTCGGCTTCGGCGTGCCGGTCCTGGCCATGACCATCGTGGTCATGCTGCTGTACCGCTTCGTGCCGGCCCGGCGCTTGGCGTTCCGCGACGCGCTCGCCGGCGCCCTGGTCACCGGCGTGCTGCTGCTCGGCCTGTCGCTGGCCTCGAGCCTCGTCATCAACCAGGCGCTGGAGGCCTCCGCGATCTACGGCTCCCTGGCCACCGTGTTCATCTTCCTGTACACGGTCTACCTCTACGCCTGCGCGCTGCTGTTCGGCGCCGAGGTCGCCCGGGCCTGGAGCGAGCCGCCGCCGCCGCCCGACCCGACCCCGCTGCGCGAGAAGGGCAAGCGGGCGATCCTCGGCATGTTCTTCCGCGAGTACCGGAATCCGCCGACCGCGCCCCCGCCCGTGAAGCCGGGCCACCGCGACGCGCAGGCCGTCGACGCCGCCCCGGTGGCCGGCGCGCCCGCCGCCGACGACCAGCAGGACCCGGCTAGCGCTTGTCGACCACCAGGTCGATGATGCCGTAGTCCCTGGCCTCGCCGGCGCTCAGGAAGTAGTCGCGCTCCGTGTCGTGGTGGATCTGCTCCACCGACTTGCCCGTGTGGTGGGCGAGCACCTCGTCCATGCGGCGGCGCACGTCGAGGATCTCGCGCGCGTGGATCTCGATGTCCGTGGCCTGGCCGCGGAAGCCCGCCGACCCCTGGTGGATCATCACCTTGGTGTTGGGCAGGGCCATGCGCTTGCCCTTCGCGCCGCCGGCCAGCAGGATCGCGCCCATGCTCATCGCCATGCCGAAGCAGATGGTCTGCACGTCCGGCTTGATGAACTGCATCGTGTCGTAGATCGCCATGCCCGCGTAGACGTCGCCGCCCGGCGAGTTGATGTACAGCGACACGTCCTTGTCCGGGTCGTCGCTCTCGAGGTGGATCAGCTGCGCGACGATCAGGTTGGCGATCTCGGGGTAGACCGGCGTCCCGAGGAAGACGATCCGCTCGGACAGCAGGCGCGAGAAGATGTCGAAGGAGCGCTCGCCGCGCGACGTCTGCTCGACGACCATGGGTACCAGGGGCATCGTCGCAGCCTACTCCACGCCTGCTGCGGAGGCGGCGGCGATCTCGCGCCGCAGCTCCTTGATCTCGTCCCGCAGCCGCGCGGCGTACTCGAAGCGCAGCTCCTGCGCCGCCGCGAACATCTCCTCCTCGAGCTCGATGGAGAGCTTCTCGAGGTCGCTCATCGTCATGCCCTGCGCGCGGTTCGCGCCCCGCCGCCGCGAGCGCGGCACGTTGGTGGTGTCGAGCGACAGGAACTCGGCGATGTCCGAGACGCCCTTCTGGATCGTCTGCGGCGTGATCCCGTGCTCCTCGTTGTACGCGACCTGGATCGCGCGGCGGCGGTTCGTCTCCGCGATGGCCGCCCGGATCGCCTGCGTCTCCTTGTCCGCGTACATGACCACGCGGCCGTTGACGTTGCGCGCCGCCCGGCCGATGGTCTGGATCAGCGCCGTCTGCCCGCGGAGGAAGCCCTCCTTGTCCGCGTCGAGGATCGCCACCAGCGACACCTCGGGCAGGTCGAGGCCCTCCCGCAGCAGGTTGACGCCGACCAGCACGTCGTACTCGCCGAGGCGCAGGTCGCGCACGATCTGGATGCGCTCCAGGGTGTCGACCTCCGAGTGCAGGTAGCGCGTCCGCACGCCCGCCTCGATCAGGTAGTCCGTGAGGTCCTCGGCCATCTTCTTGGTCAGCGTCGTGACCAGCACGCGCTCCCCGACCGCCTCGCGGCCGCGGATCTCGTCGAGCAGGTCGTCGATCTGCCCGCGCGTGCCCCGCACCTCGACCTCGGGGTCGATCAGGCCGGTGGGGCGGATGATCTGCTCGACCACCCGCGTGGAGTTCTGCAGCTCGAACGTCCCCGGCGTGGCCGACACCAGCACGATCTGCGGCACCCGGTGCATGAACTCGTCGAAGCGCAGCGGCCGGTTGTCGAGCGCCGACGGCAGCCGGAAGCCGTGCCCGACGAGCTGCTCCTTGCGGCTGCGATCGCCCTCGTACATGCCGCCGATCTGCGGCACGGTGTTGTGCGACTCGTCGATGAAGACGAGGAAGTCGCCGGGGAAGTAGTCGAGCAGCGTGAACGGCGACGAGCCCGGCGGCCGTCCGTCGAAGATGCGCGAGTAGTTCTCGATGCCGTTGCAGTAGCCGAGCTCGCGCAGCATCTCCATGTCGTACTCCGTGCGCTGGCGGATGCGGTGCGCCTCGAGGGGCTTGCCGGCCTCCTCGAACGCCACGACCTGCTCCTCCAGCTCGGCCCGGATCTCCTCGAGCGCGCGCTCCAGCGTCGGCGGCGACGTGAGGTAGTGCGTCGCCGGATAGACGATGAGCTCGTCCTGCCGCGCCAGGATCTCGCCCGTGATGGGGTCGAAGTGCGTGATGGCCTCGACCTCGTCGCCGAACAGCGAGACGCGGAACGCCGTCTCCATGTAGGCCGGCTGGAGCTCGATGACGTCGCCGCGGGCGCGGAACGTGCCACGGCCCAGCACGACGTCGTTGCGGCGGTACTGGATGTCGACGAGCTTGCGCAGCAGGAACTCGCGGCCGGTCTCCTCCCCCACGCGCAGGATCGCCAGCTGCTCCTGGTACTCGTCCGGCGAGCCGAGGCCGTAGATGCAGGAGACCGACGCGACGATGAGGACGTCCTTGCGCGTCAGCAGGCTCGACGTCGCCGCGTGGCGCAGGCGGTCGATGTCGTCGTTGACCACCGCGTCCTTCTCGATGTACGTGTCGGACTGCGGGAGGTACGCCTCGGGCTGGTAGTAGTCGTAGTACGAGACGAAGTACTCGACGGCGTTGTCCGGGAAGAACTCGCGGAACTCGTTGCAGAGCTGCGCCGCGAGCGTCTTGTTGTGGGCGATCACCAGCGTCGGCCGCTGCAGCTTCTCGACCGCGAAGGCCATCGTCGCCGTCTTGCCCGTGCCCGTCGCGCCGAGCAGCGTCACGAAGCGCTCGCCGCCCGACACGCCGTCGACGATCTCGGCGATGGCGTGCGGCTGGTCGCCCGTCGGGCTGAAGGCGCCGGAGAAGCGGAACGGAGGCATCTGCGAGAGAGGGTAGCGAGCCGGACGCGGAGCCCGGTGACGAACAGGTGTTCGGGCATTCTACACGGGAGGCCCCGGGCTATCGTTCGGTCATGGTGGTCGTCGCAGACACGATCCTGACCGTCGGCAACACGATGATCGTGGCCGGCGTGGTGCTGGCGATCGTGCTCCTGCTGCGGGCCGCCCGCCGCGGCCCGACGCGCCCGCAGCTGCCGCCCGACGGCGGCATCTCGGGCCTCGACCGGCGCCGGGCGCAGCCGACCATCCAGTCCACCTACGGGCGGCCGCCGCGCGTCGAGCCGCCCGGCCCGCCGCGCCTGCGCCGCCGACGCCCGACGCCGGCGACCGAGGCCTCGGCGACGACGCCGATCGACACCAGCACGGCGCCCACCTCGACGTGGCGCAGCGAGGAGACGTGGGGCGACGACCGCCCCGCCGGCGATACCTGGGCGGACACCGGCTCGTACGACTCCGGCTCGTCCTCCGGCGACTCGGGCGGCGGGGGCGACAGCGGCGGGGGCGGCAGCGGCAGCAGCGATTGACGCTCGCGCGTGCCGCGGCGGCTACCTCGCCGTGATGTAGGTGACCATGCCGAAGACCTCGTGGGACGACGGCGTGCCGGCGAACAGCGAGCAGTAGAGCTTGTAGCGGCCCGGCGCGAGGTTGACGACGAGCCGCCCCTGGCCGCCGTTGGCCATCAGCGGCACGGTCTGCAGCGCGCCGGCCCCGTCGACCATCGTGAGGTCGTGGTCGTCCATGCCGCGGTTGTAGGCGCCGATCGCCACCTCGCCGGCCTTGACGCGGATGCGCGACGGCCGGATGTACCACTCCGACATGTCGACGAGCAGGCTCGAGGGCAGCACCTCGGCCGGCGGCGGCGGGACGCGCAGGCGATGGACGCGCGGACGCGCGTCGGCCGCGCTCGCCCCCAGGAAGGCGAGCGCGGCCGACAGCACCGCGATCCGGCGCAGCCGGATCAACCGAACAGCGTGGCCGTGCCGTCCGCCCGTGCGACGCCGCCCGCCGGGATGGTCGGCAGCACCACGCCGGGATCGCCTCCGAGCCATTCCGTGATGATGGACGAGTAGACGTTGCGGAAGTCGGTGGCGACGCTCACGTTCTCGTTGGTGGCCTCGACGCCGATGGCCGGCAGGTCGTAGAGCTCGCCGCAGACGCCGCCGCGCACCGCCGTGCCGGACAGCATCATCAGTCCGCCGGCGCCGTGGTCGGTGCCCTGCGAGTCGTTCTCGCCGACGCGCCGGCCGAACTCCGAGAACACCATCGTGGTCACGTTCTGCTCGATGCCGCGGGCCGCCAGGTCCTGCTGGAAGGCGGCGAGCGCCCGACCGAGGACGTTGAGCTGCGGGTCCTGCGCCTGCACCTGCGTGCCGTGCGTGTCGAAGCTGCCCCAGTCGATGGTGATGAACTGGGTGCCGAGCCCGGCGCCGAGCAGCGTGGCCGCGAGCTGCAGCCGCTGCGAGAGGCCCGAGTTCGGCGGGTAGCCGGCGGCCGGGGTTGTTGGCCAGCGTGCCGAGGCGCGCCGACACGTCGCAGGTCAGGCCCCAGATGTTCTTGGCGCGCTGCAGCCCGTCGTTGCCGGTGGCCGCCGGGGCCGCGACGAGCTTGCGCACCTCGGCCGTCGGGTCGGCGACGTCCATGCCGACGTTCGGCACCTCGAAGCGCACGCCGTCGAGGTTGTCGAGCGCGCACACGGGCGCCTTCGAGGAGCGGATCTGCTTCGACAGGTTGGTGTCGAGCGAGATGGCCTGCAGCGGGTTGTCCGGCGAGCCGTAGGTGTCCAGCCAGCGCCCGACCCAGCCCGTGGGCAGGGCGCTGAGCGCGCCGGCGAACCAGTAGTCGCGCGCCTCGAAGTGCGACTGGTTCGACGGGCTGAAGTCGGCCGCCGGGAAGACGGCCAGGTCACCCGCCGTGTACATGGTGTCGAGGCCCTTGGTGTCCCCGTTCTTGCCGAGGCCCGTGCCGGAGACGAGCGGGTTGGCGAAGGCCAGGCCATCGGGGTTCGCGCCGCCGTTGATGGCCGGGTCGAACAGCGTCGTGCCGATGCCCGTGGTGTCCGTGGGCAGGCCGCGGGCGATCGTCGGGCGGAACGACTTGTACTTGCCGTACTGGGTCGCCTCCGTCGGCACGATCGTGTTGAGGACGTCGTTGCCGCCGTTGAGGTAGATGATCACCAGCGACTTCTTCATCGGCTCGGCGGCCTGGGCGGCCACCGAGTTCCAGATGCCCTCCCAGTTGAGGGCGCTCGCCCCGTAGACGGCCGCGACGCCAGCCACGCCGTTGCGCAGCATCCGGCGACGGGTCAAGCCGCCCCGCGACACGTCGGTCTCCGGGAAGCCGAACATGGCCTCCGCGGGGATTGCCAGGTGGCCGTCAGGCCGGACGTCGGTGACGGCGCTGTCGGATCGTGCGCAGTCGGCGCACTTCAGCGCCTGGATTCCATCGGTCAGGGTCATTGGCTACATCACCTGGGCGTCGGGGCCGGCGAGGATCAGCGTGCGGAGCACGTGCTGGCGCTTGGCGCGGTTGTCGACGGTCGACTGCCGGGCCTTGGTCGCGTAGTCGATCAGCGCGGCGCGCGTGGCCTGCGAGAGCCACGGCGAGCCGCAGGCGGCGTGCGCCCGGGCGAAGGCCTCCTCGGGCCGCTCGCCGAGCACGTCGGCCGGCTTCGGGTCGGCCGCGATCACCATGCGGCCCGCGAAGTCGAAGCGCGCCAGCGCCGTGTTCGTGTTGAGCCACGCGGCCCCGTACTCCCAGCCGGCGACGGTGGGCGGGAAGTACGGCACCTGGCCCATCGCCTCGAGGCCCTGCAGCGGGCGGTCGTCCTTCACGAACTGCCCGAGCGCGCGCATGATGCCGACGACGTAGACCACCGGCGCCTTGATCATGTTCGGCTCGTCGACGGACGAGTAGAGCTGCGGGTGCGTGAGGATCTTGCGCAGCACCGGCTTCAGCTTCTTGCCGCCGTCGAGGTACGTCTTCGTCAGGTCGGCCAGCGTCGCGGCGTCGGGCGGGCCGACGATGAACTCCGACCACAGCCGGTTGACGATGTAGTTCGCGTGCGCCGGGTGGGCGAGCACGTTGTTGACGGCATCGGCGGTGTTCATGTTGCCGCGCGGGCCCCAGCTCAGGATCTTGAAGCCCTGGAACCAGCGGGACGAGTCGAACGACGCCGTGACCTTGTTCGGGTCGGTGTCGTCGAGGCGGTAGCCGGACAGCGCCTTGGCGAGGTTCTTGACGTCGTCCTCGGTGTAGTTCGGCTTGCCCGCGGAGTCGACGACGCCCAGGCAGAAGAGCTCCATGACCTCGCGGGCGTAGTTCTCGTTCGGGCCGCCGCGGACGTTCGACTCGCCGTTGAGGTAGCGCAGCATCGACGGGTTGATCGTCAGGGCCTGCGCCATCGCGCCGTAGTCGGCGTCCGGGTGCGTGCCGAAGTCGGCGTAGCTGCGGAACAGGCCGTTCTGCTCCACCAGCAGCTGGGGCGGGCTGACCTCCATGCGGGAGTTCGCCCACAGCCGGTGCCAGAAGAACGTCAGGCGCTCGATGAACGGCGTCGGCGTCCGCACCATGCGGTCGACCCACTGCAGCACGAGGTCGGTGTCGCCGCCCTGATCGCCGAAGGGATCGAGCGGCTTGCCGTCACGCGTCGGCTCGGGGCCGACCAGCGCCCCCTCGGGCGTCGCGAGCAGCGCGTCGACGGCCTCCGTGACCAGCTTGCCGGTCCAGTTCGCGCGGTCCGCGGCGCTCGGGCCGAAGCCGGCGCGCCAGAACAGGCGGTCGGTCATGTTCGGCGTCAGGCGCTCGGGCACCTGACCCGCCGTCTCGACGGGCGGCGGGACCTGCAGGCGATGGCGGCGGGGCTTCCCGACCCGCAGCGTCGGTTGGGCGGGCTTCTTCACCCTTGCCTTGGCCATCAGCGGCACCCCTTGCTCAGCTTCGTGGCGAGGTTCTTGAACGCGGTCCGGGTGGCCGCGCTCTGTCCGACGCGGAAGTCGCCCGTGGGCTCCTTGACGTCGTACCAGACGATCCCGGCGAGGTTCGGGAGCTGCAGGTTGAGCGTCCCGAGGGCGGCGATCCAGGCGGCCTTGTTGCCGCCGGCCGCCGTCGACGCGGTCTCGGCGATCCAGAACTTCTTGCCCGGCGCCAGGGCCTGCGCCGTGCCGTACACGCCCTGGAAGAGGGCGGCCGGCTCGAGCCAGGTCAGGCCGCGGACGGCGCCGAAGTTGTACGAGCTCGCGCCGGTCAGGTCGACGTACTTCTTGCCGGGGAAGTACGACGCGATCTGGTTCGCCGTCGACTCCGGCACGCTGCGGGCGTAGGGCGCCCACAGGACCAGCACCTTGGCCTTGCCGGTGGCCTTGACCGCCGAGCGGACGCGGCGGAACGCGGCGACGTACTGGCCCGGCTTGTTGCCGTTGACGAGGCCCGACCAGGCGTGCCACGGCGTGTTGGGCTCGGGCATCGGCCGGAAGATCGCCGGCTTCTTGAGCGCCTTCAGCTGGGTGCCGAGGGCGCGCAGGCTCCGGTCGTACTTGCCGGTCGTGATCTTCGTCAGCCGGAACTTCGGCTGGACGGGCTTGTCGACGCCGCCGTCCGGCGCCCAGGTGACGACCAGCGTCAGGTTGCGCCGGTTCGCCATCTGGATGATCTTCGGGTTGATCAGCGTCCCGCCCGTGACGTACGTGGCGATCGTCTTGACGCCCGGGTTCACCTTCTGCAGGGCACCGAACGTCCTGAGCGGGTTGTCCTGATAGACGCCCACGCGCACGCATTGAGCGCCGGACGCGGCGGGAGCCAGGATCGCGCCGCCGACGGCGAGCACGCCTAGCACGCGGCCTACCCTCACTTGAGCACCTCCAGCTTGACGGTGGCGCTCCTGCTGGCCTTCCCGACGGGCGCCTTGGTCTCGAATCGGATCGTGTACGTGCCGGCCTTGCGCGCGCCCTTGGGCAGGATGAGGGCGATCTTCACCTTCGTGGGCGCGAGCACCGGGCGGGTGACGGTCACGAAGGGCTTGGTCTTCTTCGTGATCTTCTTCGGGAACAGCTTGGCCAGGAGCGTTCCCGCGCCCTGCGGCTGGACGGTCACGTTGACCTTCCACTTGCTCTTCTTGAGTGCCTTCAGCTTCACCTTCAGCGCCTTGCCGACCTTGATCTTCGGCGCGTCGGTGCAGAGCTGCGTCGCCGACGGCTGCTTCGTGAAGGCGACGGGGCCGATCGGCAGCGAGAGCCAGCCCAGGGCCGTCTCGAACGCCTGCACCGTGTAGGTGACGGGCACGCACGACGGCGGGGGCGGCGGGGCGACGCCCGAGGTCCCCGTGGCGTCGACGACCGCCTCGACCGGCGCGCCGTTGACCGAGCGGAAGACGCGGTAGCCGTCGGCGTCGGGGCTGCGCGAGGTGAAGGCGAGCGAGCCCTCCGTGTCCACGGTGAGACCGCTCGGCGACATCTCGACGATGCGCGCGCCGTCCGGGCCGAGCGGCACGCCGGTGCCGCCGGTGGTCAGGATGGTGGTGCGGCCGTCGCCGGGGTCCTCGTCCGACCACACGCGCACCGTGCCGCCCGCGCCGCCGCCGGCGGACGTCGGGCCGGTCGTGGTGCCGGAGCCGGAGTTGCCGCCGATGGCCAGCACGGAGCCGACCGCGCCGATGTGCGTGGCGACGATGTCGATGTCGCCGCCCGGGCCGCCGGCGCCGGCGCGCGTGGCGCCCGACGCCGCGCCGCCGTTGAAGCCGTTGGCGCGGATGACGCCGCTCGACGCGAACGTGCCGGCCGCGGCGCGCAGGATGATGCGGCCGCCTGCGCCGCCCGGCAGGGTCGCCGTCGCGGCGTTGCTCGAGCCGTTCGCGGTCGCGCTCGCGCCGTTGCCGGTCGCCGAGCCCACCGACAGGTTGCCGTTGGCCCAGAGGACGATGGTGCCGCCCTTGGCGCCCGCGCGCCCGGTGGTGCCGGCGTTGGCGTTGACGGCGCCGGTGGAGACGTTGTTGCCGCGGATGTCGACGCTGCCGCCGGCCGCGCCGTCGGCGCCCGCGCTGGAGTTGCCGCCGGCCGCCGACGCGGCGCCGGTGACCATGGCGCCCGTGCCGGTGATGGAGATGCGGCCGCCCGCGCCGCCGGGGTTGCCGGCGCCGTTGGCGTTCGAGCCGTTGGCGGTGAGCGCGCCGAACGAGCCGGAGCCGGTCAGCGCGACGATGTTGCCGCCGGCCGAGCCCACGCCGCTGCCCGCCGCGACCGCGCCGTTGGCGGTGATCGTGCCGGTGGTGGTCGCGCCGGTGGCGGAGAGGTCGACGCTGCCGCCGGGGGCGGAGCCGACGCCGGCGGCACCGGAGACGTCGATGTTGCCGGTCACGAGCGAGCCGGTCGCCCGCGCCACGAACGCCCCGGGCGGGCCGGCGGGCAGGCCGGCGCCGGTGCCCGGCCGCACGGTGACGTTGCCGATCGTGACGTCGGAGCCCTTGATCGAGACGGAGCCCGCGGGGCCGCCGAACGGGTACCCGGCGACGCCGTTGAGGCCCGACGCGAGGATCGCGCCGCTGACCGTCACGTCGCCGGTGGAGTCGACCGCCACGGCACCGCCGCGCGCGTTCGACGAGCCGTACGCGCCGGGCGGGCTGATCGGGTTGACGCCGTTGGTGTCCGGGTCGACGTCGATGCCGCCGCCGACCAGGATGGAGCCGCCCGCGATGGTGACGGACGCGCCGGCCGCGTTGATGGCCTCGGTGACGACGGAGCCCGCCGAGCGGATCTCGACGTTGCCGGAGGACGCGATGTTCGGGGCCGTCGCGATGCCGACCGTCGTGATGGGGCCGCCGACCACGACGCTCGAGCCGTAGAGCGTCAGCGAGCCGCCGTTGCGCGCGGCGCCCGTGCCGCCCTGGAGGCTGATGCCGCGGGCCACGACCAGCGGGCCCTCGGACACGATGGCCAGGCTCCGGCCGTTGACGCAGCCGTTGTCCTGGTTGCCGTTGCCTCCCGGGACCCAGCAGGTCGCGAGCACGGCCGTGGGGCCGATGTAGACCTGCTTGGCCCGGATCACCGCGTCGGCCGCGAGCTCGATGCGCGCGTTGTTGTCGACGTTGACGATGTCGTAGACGTGCTCGCCCGACAGCGTCACCTCGGCACCGGTGTCGAGGATGAGGTTGGCCGCCGAGGCCGGTGCTGCGGCGCACGCCAGCAGGCCCAGCGCACCCGCGAGGGTGAGCAGGAAATGCCTACCGGCCGCGCGTTGTCGCGCGCGGGCGCCATCCGTCGTCTGCTGATTCACTGGATCTCGTTCCCTCCCCGGGACGATGGCTCCGGTGCGGTGATCGGCGCGGGGGCGGCCGTCTCGATCACCCTCTCGGCGGATTCTCGTGATCTGCCGAGACGCGGCGGAGCGATAGGGGCCCAGATCTACCGGAATCGACGGGGCCTCCGGTCCGAATCTCGCCAATGGTGAACGGCGGGTTCAGAAGATGAGCGTTCTGTAAGGGGTGGATGCCCCGAACGGGTGGCGCGTGTCGTCCGTCGTCGGACACCGCCGGCATATCGGCAGCCCGGCCGAATAGGTTGAGACCGATGCCACGTGACCCCCTCCGAGGGGTACGCTCGCGCGACACCCGAGCGAGGAGCGGCACGTGGCCTACACCGTCATCGAGGGCGACGATCCCACCCTGGAGACCGCCGGCGGCGGCGCCCTGCGCAAGCTCCGCAAGGCGCTCGGCGTGACGGCCTTCGGCATCCACGAGATCCACCTCGAGGCCGGCCAGTCGGGCAAGGAGCACGACGAGACCCGCAGCGGCCAGGAGGAGGTCTACACGGCCCGCAGCGGCAGCGGCCACCTGATCGTGGACGGCGAGCGCGTCCCGCTCGCGCCCGGCCGCTACGTGCGCGTGCCGCCGGGCTCGACCCGCACGATCGAGGCGGGGCCGGACGGGATCGTCATGCTCGTGGTCGGCGGCGTGCCGGGCGGGGTGTACGAGCCGGCGCCCTGGTTCTCGTGAGCGCGTCGAGCGACGACCTCCGCGCCGCCGCCGCGAACCCGATCGCGCCCTGGGGCGCCGAGGGCTAGGCTCGAGCGGTGCGGCTGCTGCTCAACCTCATCTGGCTCGTGCTGTCGGGCATCTGGATGGCGATCGCGTACCTGCTCGCCGGCGTGCTCATGTGCATCACGCTCATCGGCATCCCGTTCGGGCTCCAGGCCTTCAAGCTCGCCGGGTTCGCCCTGTGGCCGTTCGGCCGCGCGCTGGTGCGACGGCCCGATCGGCACAAGGGCGTGCACGCGATCGCCAACGTCCTCTGGTTCGTGCTGGCCGGCTGGTGGCTCGCGCTCGGCCACCTGATCACGGGCGTCCTGCTCTGCCTGACGATCATCGGCATCCCGCTCGGCCTCGGCGCCTTCAAGATGGCCGGCGCGGCGCTCGTGCCGTTCGGCCGCGACGTCGTCGACCTGCGCGCGGCCGCGGAGCGCGGGCTGGCCGCGGACGCGATCACGGTCGGCAAGCCGCCGCCGGGCTGAGCCTAGGGCGCGCTCGCCCGCACGTCCGCCTCGGCCTCGATCTCGATCACGCAGCCGGGGACGGCCAGCTCCGGGGTGCCGATCATCGCGGTCACCGGCGGGTGCTCGCCGAAGGCCTCGCGGTGCGCGCGGGCGAAGTCGTCCCAGTCGCGCTGCGGGTGGGTGGCGAACATGCGGGTGCGCACGACGTCGGCCGCCGTGCCGCCCAGCGCCTCGATGGCGCCGACGATGCGGGCGATCGCCGCCTGCGCCTGGGCGTACGCGTCGCCCGCGGGCTCGTCGTCCGCGTTCAGGCCCAGCGTGCCGGCCACGAGGATGCGCTCGCCCACGCGCAGGGCGCGGCAGTAGCCGACCGCCGGCTCGAAGCGCGTCCCGGTGAAGTGGCGCTCGACGGGCACCGCGGTGAGTGTAGGGGCGCGCGGGCCGGAGCCGGTACCGTGCCGCCGTGTCGTCGGCTCGGGCCAGGCGGAGCGACTTCGGGGCGCTGCTCGTCCTCGTCTACGGCTTCTTCGCCTTCGCCGCCGGCGCGCGCTCCCTCTACCAGCTGGCGACCGACTTCGACGAGGCGCCGCTGCCGATCCTGCTGTCGCTCGTCGCCGCGGGCGTGTACCTCGTCGCCTGCTCGCAGATCGGCAAGTCGACGCCGCGCGCCTGGCGCATCACGATGGCGGTCTGCTCGTTCGAGCTCGCCGGCGTCCTCATCGTCGGCACGCTCAGCCTCGTGGAGCCCGACTGGTTCCCCCGCGCCACCGTGTGGTCGGACTACGGCATCGGCTACGGCTTCATGCCGCTCGTGCTGCCGATCGCCGGCCTGATCTGGCTGACGCGGCCGGCGACGCGGCGGCGCTTCGGGCTCGACGAGGCCACGCCCGCCGTCGGCCCGCACCCGCGTAGGGCCTACACCCGCCGGTCGGCCGCCCAGCGGGTCAGCTCGTGGCGGCTCGTGAGCTGGAGCTTGCGCAGCACCGCCGACGCGTGCGACTCGACCGTCTTGACCGAGATCGAGAGCCGCCGCGCGATCTCCTTGTAGGCGTAGCCGCGCGCCAGCAGCCGCAGCACGTCGCGCTCGCGGGGCGTGAGGGCGTCGAGGTCGGCGTCGTCGAGGGCGGGCGCGCCGGCGAACGCGTCCAGCACGAAGCCGGCGAGCCGCGGCGACAGCACCGCCTCGCCGCCCGCGACGCGCACGATGGCGTCGGCGCAGCGCGTCGGTCCCGATCGCCTTGGTGACGTAGCCGCGCGCGCCGGCGCGGATCACGGCGATGACGTCCTCCGCCGCGTCGGACACCGAGAGCGCGAGGTAGCGCGGCTCGGCGCCCGACCCGCCGCGCCGCCTCGATGACCGCCGCGCCGCTGCCACCCGGCAGGTGCACGTCGAGCAGCACGACGTCGGGCCGGGTGGCACGCGATGACGCGGACGGCCTCGTCGACGTCGCCCGCCTCCCCCACGACGTCGACGCGGTCGCCGAGCTCCGAGCGGATGCCGGCGCGCACGATCGCGTGGTCGTCGACGAGCACGATGCGGGGCTTCATGGTCGCACCTCCACCGGCAGCCTGAGGTGCACCTCGGTGCCCGCGCCCGGCGTCGAGTCGATCTCCGCCGTGCCGCCCGCCCGCTCCATGCGCCCGACGATGGAGTCGGCGATGCCGCGGCGGCCCGGCGGCACCTGCGCGCGGTCGAAGCCGGCGCCCGTGTCGCGCACGAAGGCCTCGCGCAGCTCGTCGCCGAGCTCGACGTAGACGTCGACGCGCTCGGCGCCGGCGTGCTGCGCCGCGTTCACGACCGCCTCGCGGGCCGCCGCGACCAGCGCCTCGTCGCGCTCCCCCACCTGCGCCTCGCCCACCACCACGACCTCGACCGGCACGCGGTGCAGCTCCTCGACGTCGAGCGCGAGCTCCTCGAACGCGGTGCGGTAGGAGCGCTCCGGCCGCCGCTCGCTCTCGTACAGCCACGTGCGCAGCTCGCGCTCCTGGCGGCGGGCCAGCTGCGCCGTGAGCGCCGGGTCGGCGGCGTTCCGCTGGATCAGGGCGAGCGTCTGCAGCACGGAGTCGTGCAGGTGGGCCGCCATCGCGGCGCGCTCGTCGGAGCGGATGCGGCGGCGGCGCTCCTCGGTCAGCTCGCCGCCGATCCGCCAGGCCCACGGCGCGACCACGAGGCCGACGCCGGCCACGGTGACGAAGACGGCGAGCGCCACCGTCCACAGCTCGCCGGGGTCGACGCGGGTGGCGAGCAGCGTCGCGATCCCGCCGCCGACCAGCACCAGGCCGCCGAGCACGCGGGCGAGGCCCAGGCGATCGGTCGTGACGGCGCGCGCCGCGTCGCCGGCCCAGGCCTGCGGGCCGCGCTCGCTGCGCCGCAGCGCCACGACCAGGCCCGCGCCCACCAGCGCCACCGGCCAGAGCAGCGAGTCCGCGATGCCGAGCCCGAGCCCGAGGCTCTGCGACGCCAGCACCAGGCCGACGACGACGCACGCGACCCCGGCGATGCGCCCGCCCTCGCTGGCGCCCTTGGGCTGCGGCGCGTACGCGTCGTCCGGGTGGCGCTCCGCGTGCTGGTGCATCACCAGCCAGAGGCCCGCGTAGAGGGCGATGCCGAGTCCGCCGGCCGCCACCAGCACGACGAAGCCGACGCGCACGACGACCGGGTCGACGCCGAGCTCGCGCGCGACGCCGCCGGCCACGCCCGCGAGGACGCGGTCGTCCTTCGCGAGGCGCGGCACCTGCCAGCGCGGCGGGCCGGAGCGGACGGAGGGGGATCCCTGCACCGCTCCCGATTGTCCCAGGCGCGGGCGCGGGCCACCTCCGGGACGCACCCCCGACCTCCCCCGGGGACCTCGGGGTCTTCTCGAGGGTCATCCCGGATGGCGGCCGGACGGGGTGGCGACGCACGATGTGGGCCATGCACGACGACCCCAACACCACCACGGCGGCGACCCCGCCGCCCGACGGCATCCGCCGCCTGCGCCGCGGCCCCGGCGGCCACGTCGGCGGCGTCGCCGCCGGCCTCGGGCGCTACCTGAACCTCGACCCCAACGTCATCCGCGTCGGCTTCGTCATCGCCTCCGTGCTGGCCGGCGTCGGCGTGGTCGCGTACCTCGCCGCCTGGCTCCTGATCCCGCGCTACGACGACCCGACGCCCGACGTCATCCGGCTCGAGCGGGGCCCGCGGCTGATCGGCGGCGCCATCCTCGCGACCGTCGCCGTCGTCCTCCTGACCGACGTCGGCAACGGCCACGTGTTCGGCCTCGACCGCGGCGTCGGCCTGCTCTTCGCCTTCGCGCTGGTCGGCGTCGGCGCGTACCTGCTGACGCGCACCCCGGAGACCGCGCCCGGCGGGCCCGCCTTCGCGGGTGCGCCCGGTCGTGCGGCGACCGGCGCGCCGCCGACCGTCGTCGAGCCCATCGTCGTGGAGCCCTCCGCCCCGTCCCCGTCCGGCTCGACGCGCGACCTCATCCCGCGCCCCTCCTGGATCACGCCGCTCACGCTCGGCGCGATCACGGTCGTCGCCGGGATCATGCTCGCGCTCGACCTGGCCGACGTCGCCGACCCCGGCCCGACCGACTACGCCATGGCCGGCCTCATCCTGTGCGGCCTCGGGCTCGTCGCCTCGGCGTTCGTCGACCGCGCCTACGGGCTGATCCCCATCGGCCTCCTGTTCGCCGCGGTGCTGGCCGTCTCGCTGTGGCTGCCCTCCTGGTGGGACGACGGCATCGGCCAGCGCCGCTACGCACCGGTCGCCGCGAGCGAGCTCGAGCCGTCGTACCGCCTCGGCGTCGGCGAGCTCATCGTCGACCTCACCCGCCTGCCCGTGCAGCCCGGGACGACGCACGTCGAGCTCGACCTCGGCGTCGGCTCGGCCCTCGTCCTCGTCCCCGCGGGACGTGAACCTCGACGTCAGCGCCCACACCGACGTCGGCGACACCGAGCTGCTGAACGACGACCACGACGGCAGCCAGTCGCTGCACTACGTGGTGCCGGGCTCGAACGCCACGCTCGTCATCGACGCCGACGTCGGCGTCGGGAAGATCGAGGTCAGCCATGCGTAGCCACCCCGCCCGCGCCTTCCCGCTCGCCATCGGACTGGTCTTCCTCGCCTTCGGCCTCGGGGCGCTGGTGCAGGCCGAGGGGGACGGCGCCGCCGGCTGGATCGCCCCCGTTCTGCTCGTCGCCGTTGGGGCTGGAGTCGTCGGCCTGGCGGTCGTGCGGCGACGGGACGGCGACGGCGCCTAGCGCGGCCGGCCGCTGAGGCTCAGCCCGCCGTCCAGCGCACGTGGACGGCGGGCGGCTTGCGGAAGACGAGGCCGCGCGGCGCCGTCGGGCGCCCGGGGTCGAGCCGCACGTCCGGCAGCTCCAGCAGCTGCCGCAGGGCGACCTGGGCCTCGATGCGCGCCAGGTGCATCCCGAGGCAGACGTGCGGGCCGTGGGCGAAGGCAGCGTGGTGGCGCGCGTTCTCGCGCCGGACGTCGAAGCGATCCGGGTCGGGGAAGAAGGCCGGGTCGCGGTTGGCGGCCCCCAGCGAGACGACGACCAGGTCGCCCGCCCGCATCGGCGCCCCGGCGAGCTCCACGTCGCGGGTCGCGAAGCGATCGACGCGGGTGGCGGCGGGCTCCAGGCGCAGCGACTCCTCGACGGCGTTCGCCAGCAGCGCGGGCTCCGCACGCACCGCGGCGAGCGCGTCGGCGTCGCCGAGCACGTGCCAGACGAGGTTGGCGATCATGCCCTCCGTCGTCTCGATGCCGCCGAACAGCAGGACGGCGGCGTTCGAGACCACGCCGGCGTCGTCCAGCCCGTCCGCGTGGGCCGCGGCGAGCATCGAGTCGCCCGCCGCCGCGTCGTGCAGGCTGCCGCGCACGGTGCGGTCGAGGTCGGCGAACGCCTCGCGCCCGGCCGGCGTCACCGGCTGGCCGGAGGAGACCGCGTCGACGGCGCCGACGATGCGCTCGTACCAGCCGAGCGCGGTCGCCGCGTCGGCCGAGCCCAGGCCCAGCGCCCGCGCCATGGAGGCGACGGCGAGGGGCCCGGCCAGCGCCCGGCGCACCTCCGCCTCCCCGGCCGGCGCGACCGCCCCGAGCAGCCGCGCGGTCTCGTCCTCGACGAAGGCGGCGAAGCGCTCGCGCACCGCGTCGAGCCGGAACGGGCGCGCGAAGGGGTCGCGATGGCGCGCGTGCTCGGCGCCGTCGAGCGAGAGCATGCTCGGCCCGACGACCTGCGCGGTCGAGAAGCCGGGATGGTCGACGGTGTACGTCTCCGCGTCGCGCATCACGTGCAGCACGAGGTCGCGCCGCGTCACCAGCCAGGCGCCGAGGGCCGGCACCCACGACACCGGCTCGCGCTCCCGCAGGAGGGCCTGCCGCGGGTGCGGGTCGGCCTCGAGCTCCTCCAGCGTCGCCGCCGCGCCGAGCGGGAAGGCGGCCTCCCGATGCACGTCGGCTTGCGCCACGCCGGCAGGGTAGCCACAGGTGGTGGAGGCGGCGGGTCGGCGATCGCCCGCGAGCTCGGAAAGGAGGCAACCCATGCGCTGTTCCGCCGGGTGGCCGCCGTCGTGCACCACGGCGGCGCGGGCACCACGACGCGGGCCGCCGCGGCCGGCACGCCGCAGGTGGTCGTCCCGCAGGCGGCGGATCAGCCCTACTGGGCCGGCAGGGTGGCCGAGCTGGGCATCGGCGTGGCCCACCACGGTCCGACGCCGACCGTCGAGTCCCTGGAGGCGGCCCTGCGGGCGGCACTGACCCCCGCGACCCGCGCGCGGGCGCTCGCCCTGGGCGGCAGGATCCGGACCGACGGCGCGGCGGTGGCCGCGAACCTGCTGGTCGAGGCGGCCAGCCGCGAGGGCTCGCCCGTGTCGACGCGCCTAGAGGTCGTAGCCGCGCCGGTAGAGCTCGGCGAGGTCCAGCACCCGGTGCACGTAGGCCCGCGTCTCCGGGAAGGGGATCTCCACGGGCTCGCCGGGCGGCGTCGCGGCGACCCACTCGTCGACCTGGCCCTGGCCCGCGTTGTAGGCGGCCAGGGCCAGCTCGTCGGCGTGCGGGTGGTCGGCGTACTTGTCGCGCAGGTGGTCGAGGTACCAGGCCCCGTAGCGGACGTTGATCTCGGGGTCGAGCAGGTCCTCCTCGCGGTACGCGCCGCCGCCCGTGCGGTCGGCGATGCCCTGGGCCGTCTCCGGCAGGAGCTGCATGAGCCCGACGGCGCCGGCCGACGACACGACGTCCGGGTCGAACTTCGACTCCGCGTAGATCACGCCGGCGAGCAGCGCCGGGTCGAGGTCGTAGTTCGCCGCGTGCCCGCGCACGATGGACTCGTAGGCCAGCGGATAGCGCATCCGCACGTACCAGCCCGGCTCCTCGCGCAGGGCGTAGACGGCCACGGCCGCGACCACGACCGCCAGCACGCCGAGCGCCGCGAGGAACCGCCTACGGCGCCGCGTGACGGTCGACATAGGCGCGAACGGCCTGGTCGAGGTCCGGGAGATCGCCATCGTTGACCAGCTCGTCATTCGCCCGCCGACGCTTCTCGTCCTGCCCGAGCAGGCGAGATTCACGCTCCGCGAGCCGGGTCAGGCCGCCCCGCGCCTCGACGCGCCCGCGGCGGACGTCGTCCGGTGCCGTGACCACCAGCGTGCGGTCGTAGCGCTCCTCGAGGCCGGCCTCGAAGAGCAGCGGCACCTCGTGCACCAGCAGGCGCGGCGGGGGGTCGGACGCCTCCGCGGCGGCCCGCCAGCGCGCGAGCTCCTCGCCCACCAGCGGGTGCAGGAGCCCCTCCAGCCACGCGATCAGCTCGGCGTCGCCGAACACCCGCGCGCCCACCGCCGCGCGGTCGACCTCGCCGTCCGGCCCCAGCACCTCGGGCCCGAGCCGCGCGACGACTGCCTCGCGGACCGTCGGCGTGCGGTAGAGGTCGTGCACCACCTGGTCGGAGCTGAGCACGGCCGCGCCGTGACGCGCGAACGCCGCGAGGGCCGAGGACTTGCCGGCGCCGATGGCCCCGGTGAGGCCGATCAGGAGCGGCCGGCGGGACGTCCTACCCGCGCTCGGCGTCGTCGACGTCGGCGTGGGCCTCGGCCTCGGTCTCGACCTGGGCCTCGTCCTCGGCGTCCGCCGCGTCCTCGGCCTCGATGACGACGGGGTCGTCCTCGAGCGCGACCTCGGCCTCGGGCTCGACCTCGACGGCCGCGGCCTCGGGCTCGTCCTCGACGACGACCTCGGCCTCGGGCTCGTCCTCGACGGCGACCTCGGGCTCGGGCTCGACCTCGACCGCCTCGGCGATCGCGACCGTCTCCACGCCCTCCAGGTCGTTGTTCAGCGCGGTCGCGAGCTTCAGCACGTCGTCTTCCTGGGAGGCGACCAGGGCCGGCTCCGGCAGGTCGAGCTCCACGTCCTGGTCACCCTGCGGCTCGTCGGAGAACACGTCGGCGGAGAGGCCGAGCTCGTGCTCGTGGGCGGCCTGCTCGTCCTCGGTCAGCTCGCGTGCTGCCGGTGTACGGCTCCGCGCGGCCGGGCTCGTCGCCGCTGGGCGGCGTCAGGAAGGGCGCCTCGCCGGGCACCAGCGCGATCGGCGGCTGTGCGTCCTCGTCGTCCAGCACGCGCTTCATGGACAGCGAGAGGCGGCGGCGCTCGGCGTCGATGTCGATGATCTTGGCCTTGACGATGTCGCCCTGGCTCACGACCTCGCGCGGGTTCTCGACGTGGTGCGCGGCCAGCTCCGAGATGTGCACGAGGCCCTCGACGCCCTGCAGGATCTCGACGAAGGCGCCGAACGTGACGACCTTCGTGACGCGGCCCCAGACGACGTCGTCCTGGCCGTAGCTCTCGAGCACGCGCTGCCACGGGTCGGCCTGCGTCTGCTTGAGGCCGAGCGAGATGCGCTGCCGCTCGCGGTCGATGTCGAGCACCTTGACGCGCACCCGCTGGCCGATCTCGAGGATCTCCGACGGGTGGTTGACGTGGCTCCACGACAGCTCGGAGATGTGGATCAGGCCGTCGATGCCGTCGAGGTCGACGAAGGCGCCGAAGTCGACGATGTTGGAGATCACGCCCTCCACGACCTTGCCCGGCTCGAGGTCGTCGAGGATCCGCTGGCGCACCTCGCGCCGCTCCTCTTCCAGCACCGCGCGGCGCGAGAGGACGACGTTGTTGCGCGAGCGGTTCAGCTCGATGACCTTGCAGCGCAGCTCCTGGCCGCGGAACTCCTCGAGGTCGTGCACGCGCCGGATGTCGACCAGCGACGCGGGCAGGAAGCCGCGCACGCCGAGGTCGATGATGAGGCCGCCCTTGACCACCTCGATGACGTGGCCGTCGACGGGCTCGCCGCTCTCCGCGGCCGCCTCGATGCGCTTCCACGCCTTCTCGAAGCGCGCCCGCTTCTTCGACAGGATGAGGCGCCCGTCGGCGTCCTCCTTCTGCATGACGAGGGCGTCGACCTCCTCGCCCAGCTGCACCTCGTCCTCCGGGTTCACGGAGCGGCGGATGCTGAGCTCGGAGACGGGGATGACCCCTTCCGACTTGTAGCCGATGTCGACGAGGATCTCGTCCTTGTCGATGCGGACGACCAGCCCGGTGACGACGTCGCCCTCCGAGAAGTCGGACATGGTCGACCCGTAGTCGGGCACCATCTGCCCGTCCACCTCGACCCAGACGGTCGGGTCGGCGGCGATCAGGTCCTGGTCGGTAAGGCTCTCGGAAACGCTCATGGGTTAGGTAGGGTCCTCGTCCGGGCTGAGTTCGTGCGGTCAGAAACGTTGTACGGGGGAAGGGAAGCCTACCAGCCCGGGTCGAACGGGCGTGCGGGCCCCTGGAGCCCGCACCACCACAGCGGAAACGCGCCGGGCGGGGGTGGAGCTACGACTTCGCCGCGAGCCAGGTCTCGCCCACCCCGACGTCGACCTCCAGCGGCGGGTCGAGGGCGTAGGCGCCGCACATCTCCTCGCGCACGAGCTGCGTGACGGCCGTCGTCTCGGTGTCCGGGACCTCGAACAGGAGCTCGTCGTGGATCTGCATGATCAGCCGGGCGCGCATGCCCGCCTCGCGCAGGCGGCGGTGGCTGGCGATCATCGCGACCTTGATGATGTCGGCCGCGGAGCCCTGGATGGTCGAGTTGACGGCCAGCCGCTCGCCGAGCGACCGCACCTGGCGGTTGCGCGCGCGGAGCTCGGGCACGGGCCGGCGGCGGCCGAACAGCGTCACCGCGTAGCCGCGCTCCTCGGCCTCGGCGATGGTGCGCTCGATGAACGCCTTCACGGCCGGGTAGCGGTCGAGGTAGGTCGTGATGTAGGTCTGCGCCTCCTCGCGCGGGATGCCCAGCTGCTCGGACAGCCCGAAGGCGGAGATGCCGTAGATGATCCCGAAGTTGACGGCCTTCGCCCGGTCGCGCTCGGTGCGGGTCAGCTCCGCGGCCGGCCGGCCCAGCACCTCGGCTGCGGTCGCGCGGTGCACGTCCTCCCCGCGCCGGAAGGTCTCGGCCAGCACCGGCTCGCCCGACAGGTGGGCGAGGATGCGCAGCTCGACCTGCGAGTAGTCCGCCGACAGCAGCCGCATCCCGTCGGCCGGGACGAAGGCGCGGCGGATCTCCTTCCCCAGCTCCGTGCGCACCGGGATGTTCTGCAGGTTCGGGTTCGTGCTCGAGAGGCGGCCCGTGCTGGCGGTCGCCTGCCCGAAGGTGGTGTGGATGCGCCCGTCGGCGGCGATGGCGAGCGGCAGCGCGACGAGGTACGTCGAGTGCAGCTTCGTCAGCTCGCGCCAGCGCTCCACCACCGCGACGATGGGATGCAGGTCGCGGATCTTCGCCAGCACGCGCTGGTCGGTCGAGTAGCCCGTCTTGCCCTTGCGGTCGGCGGGCAGGCCGAGCTTCTCGAACAGCACCTCGCCGAGCTGCTTCGGGGAGCCGATCGCGAACTGGCCTCCGGCCGCCGTGTAGGCGACGTCCTCGAGCTCCTCGATCTCGGCCTCGACCCGCACGCGGATGGCGTCGAGCACGTCCGGATCGACGCGCACGCCGACGTCCTCCATGGCGGCCAGCACGCCGACGAGCGGCTGCTCGATGTCGGCGAGCAGGCGCGTCTGGTGGCGCTCCTCGAGGCGGGCGGCCATGCGCTCGCGCAGGCGCACCGGGGCCAGGGCGGCGCGGCCGAGGTCCGCCAGCTCCTCGGGCCCGTCGATCTCGATGCCGATGCCCGCCTCGGCCAGCAGGTCGTCGAGGGCGTACGTCGGGCGGCCGGGGTCGATCAGGTAGGCCGCGAGGAACGAGTCGAACGCGGGCGCCAGACCGGCCGCCAGCAGGGCGTGCGGCAGCGACTTGAAGTCGTGCGCGACGAGGCCCGGCCCGTCGAGCGCGCTCGCGGCGGCCGCGGCGTCGGCCTCCACCACCAGCACCTCGTCGTCGAGCGCCACGGCCAGGCGCCCGTCCGCCGCCGCGAGCCCTGCGGCGACCGCGCGGCCGGCCCGCTCGGCGACCTCTGGCAGGGTCACGAGCCGCGCGGGCGTCGCCGGCCCGGCCTCCGGGCGCGGGAGCGGCGTGCGGTCGCCGAGCTCGTCCAGGCGGCGCAGCAGGTCGCGGAACTCGAGCGCGCGGAACGTGTCGGCGAGCTTCGAGCGGTCGGGCGGCTCGTTGACGATCTCCGTCAGGTCGAGGCCCTGGAGCTCCTCCAGGTCGCGCACGATCGTGCCGAGCTCCTTGCCCTTGAACGCCGCCTCGCGGTTGGCCGCCAGCGTCTCCTTGCGCTTGGCGCCGGAGACCCGGTCCAGGTTCTCGTACACGCCCTCCAGCGAGCCGAACTCGCGCAGCAGGTCGGCGGCCGTCTTGTCGCCGATGCCGGGGACGCCCTGGATGTTGTCGCCGGGGTCGCCCTTGAGGCCGATCAGGTCGGGCACGAGCTCGCGCGGCACGCCCAGCCGCGTCTCCACTCGCTCCGGCGTGTACACGTGGACGTCGGCGACCCCGCGCGGGGTCATCATCAGGCTCACGTGGTCCGAGACGAGCTGGAACGCGTCGCGGTCGGTGGACACGATCGTGGTCTGGATGCCCGCCTCGTCGGCGATGCGCGAGAGCGTGCCGATGACGTCGTCCGCCTCGCGCTTGGGCACCGAGAAGTTGCGGTACCCGAACGCCTCCACCAGCGGCTTGAAGTGCGGCTGCTGCTCGCGCAGGAGGTCGGGCATCGGCCGCCGGTTGGCCTTGTACTCGGGGTCGAGCTCGAGCCGCACCTCCGGCCGCTCGTCCCAGGCCACGATGACGCTGCGCGGCGCGTAGTCGGCCAGCAGCTTCATCAGCATGTTGGTGAAGCCGAGCAGCGCGTTGGTCGGGAAGCCGTAGGTGGTGACGAGCTCCTCCGGCAGCGCGAAGAACGCCCGGTAGACGAGCCCGTTGCCGTCGACGAGGAAGAGCTCCGAGCCCTTGGCCGGAGCGTCGTTGAGGTCCATCTCGGAGGGCTTGACCGGCACGGGGGCAGCCTATCCGGTCGCGGGAGCGCCTCGCGGTGCCCTCACGGCTGGCGCCACGCCCCCGCGGCCTGACCGGCGCCCGCCCGCCGTGGCGTACCCTGCAGGGTCATGCCGCCGATCCCGTCCGCCTCCTACAGCCAGACCATCCGCCTGGTCATCCCGCAGCAGCCGGGGTCGTTCGCCCGCGTCGCGACGGCGATCGGCAACGCCGGCGGCATCCTCGGCGCCATCGACCTCGTGCGGGTCGAGGAGCACTCCGTGGTCCGCGACGTCACCGTCGCCTGCACCGACGCCGAGCAGGGCGCGCGCATCGTCACCGCGGTCGAGGCCGTCGACGGCATCACCGTCGTCAGCGTCTCCGACCGCACGTTCCTGCTGCACAAGGGCGGCAAGATCGAGGTGCGGCCGAAGACCCCGCTGAAGACGCGCGACGACCTGTCCATGGCCTACACGCCGGGCGTCGCGCGCATCTGCATCGCCATCCACGAGGACCCGGCCAAGGCGTGGGCGCTGACCATCAAGCGCAACACCGTCGCGGTCGTCTCCGACGGCACCGCCGTGCTCGGCCTGGGCGACATCGGGCCCGAGGCCGCCATGCCCGTGATGGAGGGCAAGGCGATGCTGTTCAAGGAGTTCGGCGACGTCGACGCGTGGCCGATCTGCCTCGCCACCAAGGACGTCGACGAGATCGTGGCCGTCGTGCGCGCCATCGCGCCCGGCTTCGGCGGCGTCAACCTCGAGGACATCTCCGCCCCGCGCTGCTTCGAGATCGAGCGGCGGCTGCGGGAGGAGCTCGACATCCCGGTCTTCCACGACGACCAGCACGGCACCGCGATCGTCGTCCTGGCGGCGCTGGAGAACGCGCTGAAGGTCGTCGGCAAGGACGCCGAGGACGTCCGCGTGGTCGTCGTCGGCGCCGGCGCGGCGGGCGTGGCCTGCACCGACATCATGCTGGCCCGCGGCGTCCGCGACATCGTCGGCTGCGACCGCCGCGGGCGTCGTGCACGTCGGCCGCGACGACCTGACGCCGGTCAAGCGCGCCTACGCCGAGCGCACGAACCCGCGCGGGCTGACCGGCACGGCCGACGAGGCGCTGGCGGGCGCGGACGTCTTCGTCGGCCTGGCCGGCCCGGGCGCCGTGAGCCTCGACGCCGTGCGCGCGATGAACGACGACGCGATCGTCTTCGCCATGGCCAACCCGACGCCCGAGGTGCCGCCGGAGGAGGTGCCGGAGAACGTCGCCGTCATCGCGACCGGCCGCAGCGACTACCCGAACCAGATCAACAACGTGCTCGCCTTCCCCGGCGTCTTCCGCGGCGCGCTCGACGTGCGCGCGACGACGATCGACGAGGAGATGAAGCTCGCCGCCGCGCAGGCCATCGCCGAGGTCATCGCGCCGGAGGAGCTGATCGCCGGAGTACATCGTCCCGAGCGTCTTCAACCGGCGGGTCGGCGAGGCGGTGGCGGAGGCGGTCGCGCGTGCGGCCGTCGAGTCCGGCGTCGCGCGCCGCACCAGCACCGAGGCCGAGGTCGTCTAGCCCGCGCTAGGTGCGCAGGGCGTCGAGCGCCAGGCGGTGCCGGAGCTCGATCGTCGCGTCGTCCGGGTCGAGCAGCGTCAGGTCGACGTTCTCGTGGCCCTCGTCGCGGACGGTCTCGACCACGTCGCGCAGCGTGGCGCGCGCGACCTCGTGCCGCCGGGCCCCCGGCACGGCCACGATCACCCGCAGCTCGCCGTCCTCACCTGGCTCGCAGGTCAGCACGTAGCCACCGGTTGCCGCGCGGAGCCGGTCCATCAGCTCCACGGCCACGTCCATCGACCCCTGATTGCCCACCGACTCAACATTAGGGTCGGTATCGGCAGCGTCAGCGCTCGCCCGCGCCGATCCTACGCGAATCTGGCAGGGGTTCCGCGCGCGCCTGGGCGATATCGTCGTCCATCTGCCGCACGAGGTCGTCGAGGTCGGCGAACGCCTGCTGCGCACGGAGGTAGCGGCGGAGCTCGAGGCGCAGCGGGCTGCCGTAGAGATCGGCGTCGAAGTCGAGCAGGTGGGCCTCGATGCGCACGTCGCGCGAGCCGGCGAAGGTCGGGTTGGTGCCGATCGAGATCGCGGCGCGCCGGGCGCCCAGCCCGCGCGGCAGCACCGCGATGCCGCTGTACACGCCCTCGGCCGGCAGCACGTAGCCCGGCGGGACGGCGAGGTTGGCGGTCGGCACGCCCAGCTCGCGGCCGCGGGCGTCGCCGCGGATGACGGCGCCCTCGACCTCGGGCGGGCGGCCGAGCAGCTTGCGCGGCGCCCTCCACGTCGCCCACGCGGATGCGCTCGCGGATGCGCGTGGAGCTGACGCGCTCGCCGTCGAGCTCGAGCAGCGGCACCGACGTGACGGCGTAGCCGTTGCGCGCGCCGCTCGCCTGCAGCAGCACCGGATCCCCGCGCCGGTCGTGGCCGAAGCGGAAGTCGGCGCCGGCGACCACGGCGCGGGCGCCGAGGGCGTCGACCAGGACGTGCTCCGCGAAGTCCTCGGCCTCGCGCGAGGCCAGCGCCCGGTCGAAGCGGATGACGACGACCTCATCGGCCCCCACCTCGCCGATGAGCGCGATGCGGCGCGCCAGCGAGCTGAGCGCGAGGGGCGCCCGCTCCGGCGCCGTGACGGTCATCGGGTGCGGGTGGAAGGTCGCGACCATGGCCGGCACGCCGAGCGCGCGCGCCTCGCCGATCGCCGTCTCCATCACCTGGCGGTGGCCGAGGTGCACGCCGTCGAAGGTGCCGAGGGCGATCGCGCGGCGGCCCGCGGGCACGTCGGCGAGCGTCTGGTACAGGCGCAGGGCCACTGCTATGCGTTCCCGGCCAGCACGGCGTCGGGCCGCGCCACCCCGCCCTCGCACGTGGCGACGGCGAGCAGGGCGCCGGACGCGTCGAGCAGGACGACGGCGCCGTCGCCGGCCTCGACCTCGACGGCGCGGCCGTGCAGCACGTCCCCGCCGCTCGCGGCGTCGAGCCGCACCGCCGGCAGGTGCGGCAGCGCCCCGGCCGGCTCGCGCCAGTGCGGCGCCGCGTAGGGATCGGCGCGCGCCTCGTCGGGCCCGGCGGCATCCGCGACGTCGAAGGGCCCGACCGTGGTGCGCCGCAGCGCCGCGCAGTGGGCGCCGGCGCCGACCGCCTCGCCGAGGTCGCGGGCGAGCGCGCGCACGTACGTGCCCGTCGAGCAGTGGACGTCGAGCACCGCCTCCTGGCGCTCCGCGTCGAAGGCCGCGAGCTCCAGGCCGTAGACGGTCACCGTGCGCGACGGCATGGCGACGTCCTCGCCCCGGCGGAAGCGCCGGTACGCGCGCTCGCCGTCGACGTGCACGGCGCTGGCCGCCGGCGGGACCTGCACGATCGTCCCGCGCAGGGCCGCCAGTGCGCCCTCGACCGCGGCGCGGTCCGTGGTGGCGCCGCTGGGCTCCAGGTCGCCCTCGGGATCGTCGGTCGTCGAGCGGACGCCGAGCTGCACCGTCGCCCGGTAGCGCTTGTCGAGCCCCGAGAGGAACTGCGCGAGGCGGGTCGCCCGCCCGGCGAGCACCAGCAGCAGGCCGGTCGCGAACGGGTCGAGCGTGCCGGCGTGGCCGACGCGCCGGCCGAGCACCGGCCGCAGCGAGGCGATGGCGCCGAACGAGCTCACGCCGGCCGGCTTGTCGAGCAGCAGCACGCCGGCCCGACCGGCGGGCCTAGAGCGCGCCATCCGCGGCGAGCTCCCGCTCGATGAAGGCCAGGAGCTCGGGGAGCTCGAGGTCGGACGAGAAGCCGGCGGCCTGCACGTGCCCGCCGCCGCCGCCGAGGCGCGCCACGCGCGAGACGTCGACCTCCGGCCGGCGCGAGCGCATGCTGGCCTTGAAGCGCGGGCCGTCCGGGTCGCGCGGCTCGCGCACCAGCACCGCGACCTCGACGCCGCGCAGCGCGCGCACGTGCTCGATGATCCCCTCGGAGAACGGCTCCGCCGCGCCGGCGGCCTCGAAGTCCGCGCGCAGCAGGTGCGTCAGCGCGAGCCGCCCGTCCAGCCGCAGCTCGAGCCGCGAGAGCGCGATTCCCAGCAGGCGCGCCTTGGCGACCGGCACGTCCTCGTAGACCCGGCCGAAGATCTCGTGCGGGCGCACCCCCTCGTCGACCAGCCGCGCCGCCTCGCGCAGCGCGTCGCCGGTGACGTTGGAGTAGGAGAAGCGGCCGGTGTCGGTGACCAGCCCGACGTACAGGGCCTGGCGCACGACGTCGTCCAGCGGCGCGTCGAGGCCGTCCAGCAGCCGGCGCACCATCACCGTGCAGCACGGCGCCGCGGGATCGACGACCGCCACCGTGCCGTAGCGCGGGTTGTCGTGGTGGTGGTCGATGTTGACGATCGCCGGCGAAGGCGGCGAGCTCCTCGTCGCTGAGGCCGGTGCGCGGTGCGGAGCCGCAGTCCAGGGCCAGCAGCAGGCGCTCGCGCCAGTCCGCCGGCAGCTCGCGCACGAGCTCGATCTCCTGGTCCAGGAAGTGGTACTCCTGCGGCAGCTGCGTGGTGCCCGCGAGGAACGCGACGGCGTCCCACCCGCCGAGCCGCAGCGAGCGCGCCGCGGCGACCAGCGAGCCGATCGCGTCGCCGTCCGGGTTCTCGTGCGTCGTGACGAGGAGCCGGGGCGCGTCCCGCACGAGGGAGACGGCCGCGGCGTACGCGCCTTCGAGGTCGGTCGCTGCGTCACCGGGTCGTCACTCCTGCTCCACCTCGCGGATGAGCTTCTCGATCCGCTCGCCCTCCTCCAGGCTCGGGTCGATGTGGAAGCGGAGCACGGGCGTGCGCCGCAGGTGGAGCTCGGCGTTGACGCGCTGCTGCAGCAGGCCGCGGGCCGCCTCGAGGCCCTCCAGCGCCCGCTCCGCGCGCTTGTCGTTGCCGTGCACCTGCACCCACACGTCGGCGTAGGCGCTGTCCTTCGTGGTCTTGGTGCCCGTGACGGTGACGAGGCGCAGGCGCGGATCGGCCATGCCGACGAGCGCCTCCGAGATGACCTGGCGCACGAGCTCGTCGACCCGCGCCCCGCGTACCTTGCCCGGCGTCCGGCGCGTCATCAGTCCAGGTCCTCCGGCGCGACGATGGCGTAGTGGGCCACCCGCGAGGTGTCGAAGTGGGCGACGACGTAGCGCTCGACGTCGGCCAGGCGGTGCTCCAGGTCGGAGGCGCGGCGGTCGACGAGCGACGTCGTCACCAGCATCCGCTGCCACAGGTCGTGGTGGTCGACCTCCGCCACGGCGGCGCCGAAGCGGTGCTGGAGGTTCGCCTTGAGCGAGCGCAGGTCGGAGCGCTTGCCCTTGAGCGAGCCCGCCTCCGGCAGGTGGATGTCGAACGTGAGGATGCCGACGAAGCCCGCGCCCATCGCCGACGAAGGCTATCGGAAGGCCGGCTCCGAGCCCTCCGCCGGCGAGCGCCGGCCCCGGCGGCGCGGCGCGCGGCCCGTGGTGGCAGCATCCGAGGGTGAGCGACGGGGTCTCCACGCGCGAGGTGCTGAGCTGGCGGCCCGTGCGCCTGATCCTGGGCGGGGAGTGGCTGTCGAGCCTCTCCTCGATGGCGCTCACGACGACGCTCGGCTGGCAGGCCTACGCCCGCACCGGGCGACCCGCTGACGCTGGGCCTGCTGGGACTGGCGGAGTTCCTGCCGGCCGTGATCCTGGCGCTGCCGGCCGGGCACCTCGCGGATCGCCACGACCGCCGCCGCGTCGTCGCGCTGGCCCAGGCCGGGACGGCGGTGGTCGCGCTGCTGCTCGCGCTGGACGCTGCCGTCGAGCAGCACCGAGGTGTGGCCGCTCTACGTCCTCGCCGCCGCGCTCGGCGTCGCGACGTCGTTCTCCGCGCCGGCGTACACGCCGCTGATCGCGGCCGCGGTGCCGCCGGCGGCCCTCGCGCCCGCGGTCGCCGTCAGCTCGACCACGTGGCAGACCGCGAGCATCGCCGGCCCGGCGCTCGCCGGCGGGCTGCAGCTGATCGGCGACCCGGCGCCCTACCTGCTGTGCGCCGCGGCCGCTGCCGGGGCGGCGCTGCTCGTGCTGCTGGTGCCGCGCTCGGTCGGCACCGACCACCAGCGCGACGGCGTGACGCCGACGCTGCGCGATGCGCTCGACGGCATCCACCTGATCCGCCTCTCCCCCGCGCTGCTCGGCGCGATCTCGCTCGATCTGGTCGCGGTCCTGTTCGGCGGCGTGGCGGCGCTGGTGCCGGTCTTCGCGACCGACGTCCTGCACGTCGGCGCGGTCGGCAACGGGTTGCTGCGCGCGGCTCCGGGGGCCGGCGCGCTGCTGATGGGCGTGCTCCTGACGATCCGGCCGGTGCGGCGGCGCGTCGGCCCCACCCTCTTCGCGGCGGTCGCCGTCTACGGCGTGCTGACGATCGTCTTCGGCCTCTCGACCTCGTTCGGGCTGTCGCTGGTGGCCCTCGCGCTGCTCGCGGCGTCGGACATGGTCAGCGTCTACATCCGCGCAACCCTCGGCCCGCTGCTTCACGCCGCCCGCCCTGCGCGGCCGCGTCGGCGCCGTGGAGCGCGCCTTCATCGGCGCCTCCAACGAGCTCGGCGCGTTCGAGTCCGGCGTGCTCGCCTCGCTCATCGGCGCCGTGCCCACCGTCGTCATCGGCGGCATCGGCTCGATCGTCGTGGCGGTCGTCTGGGCGTGGCGCTTCCCGGCGCTGCGGCGCGTGGACCGCTTCGAGGACATCGAGCCGGCGCAGCTGCCCGCGAAGCGGACGCCGTCCGAGCCGTCCTAGACGGGCCCGGCGTCGAGCAGCCCGAGCTCGCGCGCCCGCGCCGCCGCCGCCGTGCGGGAGCGGCAGCCGAGCTTGCCGAGGATGTTGCGCACGTGCATGTCGACGGTGCGCGGGCTGAGGTAGAGCTCGCTCGCGATCTCGCGGTTGCGCCGGCCGCTCGCGATCAGCCGCACCACCTCGAGCTCGCGGCGCGAGAGCCCGGCGCTCTCCACCTCGGCCGAGGCGCGGCGTCCGAGCCAGCGCTCGACGGGCTCGCCGAGGCCCGCGACCTCGGCGGCCGCCTCCGCCGCGAGCGGGCGAGCGCCGAGCCGCCGCGCGACGCGATGGGCCTCCACCAGCCGCTCCAGCGCCCGCTCGCGCTGCCCGAGCGCCGCGTCGGCGACGGCCGCGCGGACGAGGATCTGGGCCCGCTCGAACGGGATGTCGAGCGTCGCGTGCAGGTCGAGCGCCCGACCCAGCTGGTTCGCGGCGGCGGCTGCGTCGCCCTCGTGCGAGCGCGAGCTCGGCCAGCGCATGGGCGAGCGCGGCCAGCGCGTCGTGGTAGCCGCACGACGCCGCCAGGGTCGCGAGCGCGTCCGCACAGGCGCGGGCCTCCCTGACGGCGCCCTGCCGGGCCAGGTAGCTCGCGGCCCAGCGCAGGCCCCAGACGGCGTAGTGGTGATCCTCGGACCCTTCCCAGCGAGCCAGCAGGAAGCGGCAGCGCTCCGCCGCCGACTCGTGCGCGCCCTCGCTGGCGTCGGCCATCGCCATGCAGGCCGCCGTGTCCACCTGCATCGACACGACGTCGAGCCGCACCGCGGTCTGCTGGCAGCGCACGAGCAGCGGCCGCGCCGCGCCGAGCTCGCCGCGGAAGACGAGGATGCCGCCGAGCACGCCGTCGGCCACGAGCGTGCGCCCGGCGCCGCCGCCCTGGCGCAGCAGGTCGCGGCACACCTCCTCGGCGCGCTGCCAGTCGCCGAGCTCGCGCACGACGTACGCGACGCAGCCGAGGCAGGTGTGCTCGAGGGAGGCCGCGCCGTCCGTGCGGCAGAGGCCGACCGCCGTCTCGAGCGCCGCCTCGGCTCCGACGTAGTCGGCCGCCACCTCCAGGGTGGTGCCGAGCCGCTGGTACACCTCGGCCGCCTCGGACGTCAGCCCGTGCTCGAGCGCCAGCGCCAGGCCGGCGCGGACGGTCGCCACGCCCTCGTCGAACTCGCCGCGCTTGGCGCGCGCCACGCCGGCCAGCCCGAGGGCCCGTGCGCGCAGGTCGACGCGGCCCGAGCGCTCCGCCTCCTCGCCCGCGAGCACCGCCAGCTCGATCGCGGCGCCGTGCTTGGCCGCCGCCTGCAGGTACGCGGCGGCGACGAGCCGCTCGGCCGCGGCCTCGGCGGGGAGCCCGTCCTCGGCGAAGGCCTCGGCGGCGTGCCGGCGCGCCACCAGCGCGTGCTCGCGGTCGCCCTGCAGCTCGTAGACCGCCGCCAGCCGCCGCTGCGTCTCGGCGAGCGCCCGACCGGCGGCCGTCTCGCGGGCCGCGACGAGCTCCCGCAGCGCGCGCGCCGCGTCGGCGGCGTCGCCCGCGAGCTCCGCGGAGCGGGCGTGGCGGTCGAGCAGCGCCAGCCGCTCCCCGCTGCGCTCGCCGTCGGGCCACAGCTCCAGCGCCTGGCGCGAGACGCGCGCGGCGTCGCGGTAGGCGTGCACGGCCTCGAGCTCGCCGACGGCCTCGACCAGCGCGTCGAGCGCGCGCTCCGGCTCGCGCGCGGCGAGCCAGTGCGCGGCGACCTCGCTGCGCGGCTCGCCCCGCCCCTCGAGCAGCTCGGCCAGCTCCCGGTGCAGCGTCCGGCGCCGGTGCCACGGGACGTCGTCGTAGACGGCCTCGCGCACCAGCGGGTGACGGAACGACGCGCGCCCCTCCCCGCGCTCCACCAGCAGGCCGCTGGCCAGCAGCGC
Source organism: uncultured Actinomycetota bacterium (assembly GCA_963767885.1). Classification (GTDB taxonomy): domain Bacteria; phylum Actinomycetota; class Thermoleophilia; order Gaiellales; family F1-60-MAGs149; genus CAVYFW01. The sequence goes on along the minus strand of CAVYFW010000005.1, from coordinate 274,280 downwards.
GTCGAGGCCGTCGGCGCTGCCGAGGGCCGCGACGGTCTCCAGGTCGAACGCCGCGCCGGCCACGGCGGCCGCCTCCGCGGCCGCCCGCGCGTCGGGGGCGAGCGGCGCGACCCGCAGCAGCACGGCATCGCGGATCGTCTCGGGCAGCGGCACGTCGTCGTCGCCCGCGATGTCGGCGCCGCCCGGGCCCGGCTGCAGGTGCCCCTGCGCGAGCAGGACGGACGCGACCTCCTCGACGAAGAACGGCACGCCCTGGGTGCGCCGGTACAGGCGGTCGGCGAGCGCGGGCGCGACGGGCTGCCCGAGGACGCGCTCCACGAGCTCGGCCGTCTCCGACGGTGACAGCGGCTCCAGCGTCAGCTCGCGCAGCAGGCGGTCGCGGCGCAGGTCGGTGCGCAGCCGGCGCAGCGGGTGCGGGCGCGGCACCTCGTCGGAGCGGTAGGCGGCGACCACCAGCACCGGCAGGTCGCGCAGCGCCGCCGCCAGCGACCCGAGCAGCTCGAGCGTCGCGTCGTCCGACCACTGCAGGTCGTCGAGCAGGACGACGGCCGGCCGCTGCGCGGCGATCGTGGCGAGCCCGCAGCGGATGGCCTCCAGCAGCGTCGCACGGTCGGTCGCGTCGACGGCCTCGCCGAGCTCCGGCAGCAGCAGGGCCAGGTGCCGGCGCAGCGGCCCGCAGCTCGCGAGGCCGCCCGGCGTGCGCTGCAGGTAGCGGCGCAGCGCCGCGACGATCGGGGTGTACGGCGCGCCGGCGGGGAGCGCGGCGCCGCGCAGGAAGGTCGCGCCCGGCGCCCGCCCGCAGACCTCCTCGGCCAGGCGCGTCTTGCCGATGCCCGCGTCGCCCGCCAGCAGGACGAGCGCGCCGCGGCCGGCGACCGCCTCGGCCACGGCGTCCTCGAGCCAGGCCCGCTGCGTGCGCCGGCCGATGAGCGCTCCGCCATCCACGGCGACGAGTGTACGGAACGTACGGCGGCGCCCTGCGAAAACCCGGTAGCCGTACGGCGGAAGTGCGGTGGTTCCGCCGCTGTGCCGCGCCGCCGGCGGACGTACGGTGAGCCTCGTCAAGAGCGCCGATCGCGGCGCCCATCCGAACAGGAGACCCCATGAACCTCTACGCCATTCGCCGCCGCGACTTCTGGCCCAACGTGGAGGCCCTGCAGCAGTCGGCCGCGCGCTCCGCCGAGGTCGGCGACGAGATGTCGGACGACATCCGCTGGATCCGCAGCTACGTCGTGCACGAGGAGTCCGGCCAGCTCGGCACCGTCTGCATCTACGAGGGCTCGAGCGCGGAGAAGGTCCGCGAGCAGGCGGAGCGGGCCGGCATGCCGGCCGACGAGGTCGTCCTGGTGGCCGACACCGTCATCGTGCGGCCCGACCCGGTCGCGGCCAGTGCCTAGCTGCTAGCCGCTACGCCGGCGGGCGCCGCACGTGGCGGCGCCCGCCGGCGCGACGTCCTAGAGGGCCCGCAGGATGGCCGCCGTCGCCGCGGCGGCCAGCACGACGACGAGGAACGGCGCCTTCCGCCAGACGAGGATCGCCGCCACGCCGAGCGCCGGCACGCGGGCGTCGAAGACGATCTCGCCGTCGCCGCCGTCGAGGGTCTGGATGGCGATGAGCGCCGCGAGCAGCGGGATGGCGATCAGGTCGAGCACCTGCGCCACCGACGGCCGCACCTCGCCGCCGCTGGACAGGAGCGGCCCGGCTGCCTTCATGGCGTAGGTGAGCGCCGCCAGCAGCAGGAGCGCGGACCAGCTCACGCGGCGCTCCGCTCCGCTGCCCGGCGCGCGACCGCCACGGCCGGGACGACGCCGACGACGGCGACCAGGATCGGCAGGCCCGTCGGCAGGACGGGCAGCATGGCGAGGCCGACGATCGCGCCGACGATGGCCGCGACCGGCGCGCCGGGCCGGCGCAGCTGCGGCGCGAGCAGCGCCAGGAACGCCGCCGGGAACATCGCGTCGAGGCCGAGGTCGGCCGGATCGCCGAGGCCGGTGCCGAGCAGCGCGCCGGCGAGCGTGCCGAGGTTCCAGCAGACGAAGATGCTGAGGCCGGTGGCGAGGAACGCGCGGTGGGCGCGCTCCGGCGTGTCCTGGGCTCGCGCCATGGCCGTCGACTCGTCGATCACCAGCTGCGCCTCGGCCGCGCGCCGCCAGCGGGAGCGCGACAGGAACGGCACCATCGAGAGGCCGTAGACGCCGTTGCGGGCCGGCCAGCCCGATCGCCGGCGCGAGCGCCGCGGCCATGCTGCCCCCGGCGCCGACGACGCTGACGACGGCGAACTGCGACGCGCCCGTGAACACGAGCGCCGACATCGCACAGGTCTGGGCCACGCTCAGGCCGGCCGCGACGGCCAGCACGCCGTAGGAGACGGCGTAGGCGCCGGTCGCGAGGCCGATGGCGATCGCGTCGCGCGTCAGCCGGTCGATCCGGGGCGTCGCGATCACCCGCGCAAGCGTAGTCCAGGATGGCCGGTGAGAAGTTGCGTCTTTCTCGCCTCAGCGGCCGTCGAGGGGCATGATGTGCCAATGGATGCCGTAGATCGCGCAATCTTGCGCCACCTGCAGGATGACGGGCGCCTCAGCAACGTCGAGCTGGCCGAGCGCGTCCACCTCTCGCCCTCCCCGTGCCTGCGGCGCGTGCGGGCGCTCGAGCGGTCGGGCGCCATCCGCGGCTACCACGCCGACATCGACCCGGCCGCCGTGGGTCGCGGGTTCGAGCTCGTGGTGCACGTGGAGCTCGGCGTCAAGGACCGCGCGACCGTGGAGGCCTTCGAGGAGCGGGTGCTCGGCTTCGACTCGGTCATCGAGTGCCGGCGCATGTTCGGCGTCCCCGACTACCTGCTGCGGGTGGCCGTCGCAGATCCGGTCGCCTACGAGGGGTTCTACATGAACCAGCTCGCCGAGCTGCCGGCGATCACGCGCCTCAACTCGCAGTTCACGATGAAGGCCGTGAAGCCCGGCGGCCGGGTGCCGATCGACGGCTGACGTGTGGCGGGCCCGGCGCGGAGGGACAATGCCCGCGTGACCCACCTGCACGCCACCGCGCTCCTCGAGACGCCCGCGGTCGCACTGGCCGACGTGCGCTGCACGGCGCCGCGCTCCGGGTGCGGGCCGGCCGAGTGGTGCGCGGAGGCGCAGGTCGTCGTCCCGCGCCGCGGCGCCTTCGTCGTCCACGGGCCGTCGGGGCCTCTGGTCGCCGACGCCGCGAGCGCCGTCGTCTTCGGGCGCGGCGAGGAGCACCGCATCAGCCATCCGGCCGACGGCGGCGACCGCTGCACCGTGCTGGCGGCGCCGCCGGCGACGCTGGAGGAGGCGCTCGGCACGCTCGCCGGCCGCCGCGGCGCCCTGCGCACCGGGACGCAGCTCGCGCTGCACCGCCTGGCCGCGGCCGCCGGCGCCGGCGCGCGCGGCCTCGCGGCCGAGGAGGCGGCGCTCCGGGTGCTCGCGGCGATCGCCCGCGACCTCGGCACCGCGCGGGCCGTCGACGCCGGCCGCACGGCGCGGCGGCGTGTCGAGGCGGTGCGCGCGCTCCTGGCGAGCGATCCCGGCGCACGCTGGGGCCTCGACGACGTCGCGCGCGCCGTCGCGTGCTCGCCCTTCCACCTCGCACGCCAGTTCCGGGCCGCGAGCGGCGAGAGCATCGGCCGCCACCTGCTGCGGCTGCGCGTGGCGCTGGCACTCGATCGGCTGGCGGAGGGCGAGGGCGACCTCGCGCGCCTCGGGGCCGAGCTCGGCTTCAGCCACCACAGCCACTTCAGCGCCCGCTTCGGCGAGCTCGCGGGCCTGCCGCCGCGCGAGGTGCGCACGATCCTGACAGCCGGGGCGGCCGCGGCGCCGTAGCGTCGGCGCATGGCCTTCGACCTCATCGCCGCCGGCGGCCCGTACGCGCCGCTCGCAGACGAGCTCATGCTGTTCGGCCGCTTCGTGGGCGCCTGGGACGTCGCGAGCACGTGGTGGGATGCCGACGGCGGCGCGCGCCAGCAGGACGGCGAGTGGCACTTCGCGTGGGCGCTCGGCGGGCGCGCGGTGCAGGACGTCCTCTTCGGCCGCGACGCCGCGCCCGACCAGCGCGGCACGACGCTGCGGGCCTACGACGAGCGGGACGGCACGTGGCACGTCAGCTGGTACTGCCCGGCGCGCGCGCAGTTCGTGCACCTGCTGGCGCGCCGCGACGGCGACGGCATCCTGATCGAGGGCGCGACGACGGACGGGCGCACCCGCGAGCGCTGGAGCTTCGACCGCATCGAGCCGGCGAGCTTCCGCTGGCAGGGCCGCTGCTCGGAGGACGGCGGCGCCACCTGGCGCCTGCAGCAGGAGATGCACGCGACGCGTCAGCCGCGCTGACGGGCGCGGTGCAGCGCCGCGTTGCGCCGGTTGGCGCAGCGCGGCGAGCAGTAGCGGCGCGTGCCGTTGCGCGAGGTGTCGACGAACGCGTCCTCGCACGGGTCGGCGCCGCACGTGCGCACGCGGCTCGCGCCATGCTCCGCGACGGCCGCGGCCAGGCTCGCGACGGCGGCCACCGCCATGCGCTCGACCACCGGTGCCCCGTCCCGCGCCCGCACGCCGAGCCGCAGCCCGTCGCTCCCGTCCAGCTCCACGGTCGGCGCGACGGCCAGGCCGCCCGCGATGGCGTCGAGGCGCCGCGCGAGCTCCGCCGCCTCGCCCGCCGCGACGGCGCCCCGCAGCTCGCGCCGCAGCGCGCGACACGCCTCCAGGTCGCGCGCGGTGGCGGGGCCGTCGAGGTCGTGCTCCGCCAGGAAGCGCTCGAGGTCGGCGACGCGCGCCAGGCGCTCGGGGTCGGCGGCGTAGGGATCGCGGGTGTTGACGAGGTCGAGCGCCAGCACGCCGGTCTCCCGGAACGGGCGCTCCTGTCTGGTTTGCGTACGTGTTCATAGCTTCTTGACTACGTACGGTAGCACGACTACCGTAAGCGTTCTCATGGTTTCCACCACGTACGAGACCTCCGACCTCGCGCAGCGCGTCGCCGCGCTCGACGCGCCCTCGAACCTCGGCCTGCGCCCGCCCGCGGAGGGCGTCGCGCCCGGCGTCTACAAGCTCGCCGGCGCGCTGCGCGACACGGGCCTGCTGCGGCGCCTCGACGCGGTCGACGCCGGCGTCGTCACGCCGCCGCGCTACCTCCCGGCGCCGCTCCCGGACGAGACGCTGCGCAACGAGGCCGCGCAGGCCCGCTACGCGCTGCGGCTCGCAGATCGCGTGGGCGCGCTGCTCGACGCGGGCGCCTTCCCGCTCGTGCTCGGCGGCGACTGCAGCATCCTGCTCGGCCCCGCGCTCGCGCTGGCCCGCCGCGGCCGCTACGGCCTGTTCTACGTCGACGGCCACGACGACTTCACGCACCCGGGCAACGCCGACGACGACGCCCTCTCGACCGCCGGCCAGGACGTGGCGCTCGTCACCGGGCGCGGCGGCCTGCTGGCCGACCTCGAGGGCCGCCGCCCGCTCGTCGACGACGCCGACGTCGTGCACATGGGCGCCCGCGAGGTCTTCGACGAGATCCCGGAGCTGCGCGAGGCGGTCATCGTCCACACCAGCCGCGACGTGAACGAGCGCGGCGGCGCGGCGATCGCCGCCGACGCGGTCGCCGCGCTGGCCGAGCGCGGGCTCGACGGCGTCTGGCTGCACGTGGACGCCGACGTCATCGACTGCGCGCTCATGCCGGCGGTCGACTCCCCCGAGACGGACGGCATCGGCTTCGAGGACCTCGAGTCGCTGCTGGCCGGCCTGCTCGGCTCGGGCCTCGTGGTCGGGATGCAGGTGACGATCCTCGATCCCGACCTGGACGAGGACGGCACGCTGGTCGCGCGCTTCGCCGACGTCCTGGCCGCCGGGCTGGCGGCGCGGACCCGGTCGCCGGCCAGCGTCGCTAGCGGGGCGGCAGCCGGACGCCGAGCCGGAGCGCCCGCAGCTCCGCGGGGCTGAGCGGCCGCCAGGCGCCGGGCTCCAGGTCGCCGAGGTCGAGGCCGGCGACGCGCGTGCGCCGGCCGGCGCCGTCCAGGGCCTGCGGCTGGGGGAAGCGCGGGTCGGCGAGGCGCTCGGCCAGCCGCGGGTCGGCCAGGAGCAGCTCGGCGCCGCCCTGCTCCCGGGCCAGGGGCAGCGCCGGCACGAGCCCAGGCGGGTGGGCCAGCTCGATCGGCTCGCCCGCCGGGCGGTGCAGCAGCACGCCGCCGCCCGCCGCGGCGAACAGCTCCTCGCCGTCGAGGGTGACCGACGCGCCCGGCGCCACCCGGGTCGCCGGGTCGTCGACCGGCGCGCCGTCGACGGCCACGCGGCCCTGGCGCACGAGGCCCTCGACGGACCGGCGCGTGCCGAGCCCGGCCGCGGCCAGGTAGCGGTTCAGGCGGACCGGCCGGCCGGCCAGCGGGCGCTACGCCGACTCGCCGACGGGCGGTTCGATGACGGCGTTGCCGCTCTGGGTCACGAGCGTCGGCCGGATGCCGCGCTCGATCGTCTCGCGGTTGAGCACGCACTTCGCGATGTCCGACCGCGAGGGCAGCTCGAACATCACGTCCAGCAGCGAGGCCTCGATGATCGAGCGCAGGCCGCGGGCGCCGGTCTCGCGCTCGAGCGCCTTGTCGGCGATCGCCCACAGCGAGTCCTCGGTGAAGACCAGCTCGGCGCCGTCGTAGGAGAAGAAGCGCTGGTACTGCTTGACCAGGGCGTTCTTCGGCTCGAGCAGGATCTTGACCAGGTCCTCGCGCTGCAGCTGGTGCACCGCCGAGATGACCGGCAGGCGGCCGATGAACTCGGGGATCAGCCCGAACTGCACGAGGTCCTCGGGCATGACCTGCTGCAGGAGGTCGGCCGTGTCGCGCCGCGACTTCGAGCGCACGTCGGCGCCGAAGCCGATCGCGTTCTTGCCGACGCGCCGCGAGATGACCTTGTCGAGGTCGGCGAAGGCGCCACCGCAGATGAACAGGATGTTCGTCGTGTCGATCGACAGGAACTCCTGGTGCGGGTGCTTGCGCCCGCCCTGCGGCGGCACGCTGGCCACCGTGCCCTCGAGGATCTTGAGCAGCGCCTGCTGCACGCCCTCGCCCGACACGTCGCGCGTGATCGACGGGTTGTCCGCCTTGCGCGCGATCTTGTCGACCTCGTCGATGTAGATGATCCCGGTCTCGGCCTTCTTCACGTCGAAGTCGGCGGCCTGGATCAGCTTCAGCAGGATGTTCTCGACGTCCTCGCCGACGTAGCCGGCCTCGGTCAGCGCCGTGGCGTCGGCGATGGCGAAGGGGACGTTGAGGATGCGGGCGAGCGTCTGCGCCAGGAGCGTCTTGCCGCAGCCCGTGGGGCCGAGCAGCAGGATGTTCGACTTGGAGAGCTCGACGTCGCTCTCGCCCGAGGAGACCATCTGCACGCGCTTGTAGTGGTTGTAGACGGCCACCGAGAGCGTGCGCTTGGCCTCCTCCTGCCCGACGACGTAGTCGTTCAGGATCCCGTAGATCTCCTTCGGGCGGGGCAGGTTCTGCAGATCGAGCTGCGCGGGGCTCTGGAGCTCCTCGTCGATGATCTCGTTGCAGAGATCGATGCACTCGTCGCAGATGTAGACGCCGGGACCGGCGATGAGCTTCTTCACCTGCCGCTGCGACTTGCCGCAGAAGGAGCAGAGGAGCTGCTCGTTGGTGTCGGTCGAACGGGCCATCAACTCATCCTACCGATGCTCGATGACCTGGTCGATGATCCCGTACTCCTTCGCCTGCTCGGCGCTCATGAAGTAGTCGCGCTCGGTGTCCTGGCGGACCCGCTCGAGGGGCTGGCCCGTGTGGTTGGCGATCACCTCGTCGAGGCGGCGGCGCATGTCGATGATCTCACGCGCGTGGATCTCGATGTCGGTGGCCTGGCCCTGGAATCCCGCCGAGACCTGATGGATCAGGATCTTCGAGTTCGGCAGCGCCATCCGCTTGCCCTTCGCGCCACCCGCCAGCAGCAGGGCGCCCATGCTCATCGCGATCCCGCAGCAGATCGTCTGCACGTCGGGCTTGATGAACTGCATCGTGTCGTAGATGGCCATGCCGGCGTACACGGAGCCGCCGGGCGAGTTGACGTAGAGCGAGATGTCCTTGTCGGGATCCTCGCTCTCGAGGTGGATCAGCTGGGCGACGATCAGGTTCGCGATCTGGTCGTCGACGGGCGTTCCCAGGAAGATGATCCGCTCGTTCAGGAGGCGCGAGTAGATGTCGAAGGCGCGTTCGCCGCGCGACGTCTGCTCGACGACCATGGGAACGAGAGGACTCATGGCGTCCCTACTTTCTCGGTGTGATGCAGGCGGCCGGAGACCGGCTCGGAGAGGGTTCGCTTGCGCATATCGCTACTGGGCCGTGGGCGGGAGCCAGAGAGCGGAGCGTCCACCCTCCGCCTTTTCGGCATCCTGACCCGGGGTCCATAGTTTCTCGCGCGCGGCGGCCTGATCCGGTGTGATGGCCTTCGCATGTGCGACGGCATGGTCGAGCGCCGCGCGCAGCCGCAGGTCCTCGCGGAGCTCGTCGCCCGCCGGGTTGCCGATGAGGCGCTCGACCGCGCGGTCGGCGTCCTCCTTGGTCTGCGTGGCCTCGTCGCGGATGAACGCCTCGAGCTCCTCGTCGCTCACCCGGATGTCGTAGCGGTCGGCGTAGGCGCGCAGGGCGAGCTCCTCGCGCACCTCGCGCTCCGCCTCCGGCCGCAGCTCGTCGACGGCCTGCTGCGGCGTGCGGCCGCTCGCGCGCAGGTACGCGTCGAGCGAGACGCCGCGGCGCTGCAGCTGCCGCTGGAGGTCCTCGAGGCGGTCGCGCACCCGCCGGTCGACCATCGACTGCGGCACGTCGACGATCGCGGCCTCGCCCAGCGCCGCCATCACCGCGCCGCGGAAGCGCCCCTCGCGGACCTGCTCCAGCGCCTTCTCGACCTCGGCCTCGATGGCGGCCCGCAGCGCGTCGAGCGTCTCGTGCTCGGAGACCTGCGCGGCGAACGCGTCGTCGAGCTCGGGCAGCACGCGCTCCTTGAGCTCCTTGAGGTGGAGGTCGAAGTTGGCGGTGCGGCCGGCGACCTTGCGCGGCTCGTAGTCGGCCGGGAAGGTGACGTCGACCTGCTTCGTCTCCCCGACCTTCATGCCGGGGAGCGCCAGCTCGAGCTCGCCGACCAGGCGGCCCGCGCCGACCTCGACGCTGTAGTCCGTGACGCTCGCGTCCTTCAGCACCTTGTCGTCGAGCGTGCCCGTGAAGTCGATGAGCGCGAAGTGGCCCGGCCCCGCGGGCGTGTCGGCCGGCAGCGGCGCGAGCTCGGCCGCGGCCACGCGCAGGCGCTCGAGCTCGCCGTCGACCGCGCCCTCCGGGATCTCGACCTCCTCGCGCGCCGCCTCGAGCTCCAGGTCCTCCGGCAGCGTGGCGCCGGGCGCGACCTGGACGGTCGCGGTGAAGGCGAAGGGCGCGCCCTCGTGCGGCGGGTCGCTCCAGTCGATGTCCGGCTGGTCGACCGGCTCGATGCGGGCCTGCGTGACCGCCCGGGCGTACCAGCTGCCCAGGTGGGTGCGCAGCGCCTCCTCGGTCACGGCCTCCGGTCCGAGGCGCGCGAGCACGATCTTGGCCGGCACCTTCCCCTTGCGGAAGCCGGGGATGCGCACGTCCTTGGCGAGGTCGCGCAGCGCATGCTCGAAGGCATGGTCGACGTCGTGTGCCGGGACCTCGACGGTCAGGCGCACGCGGTCCTCGGGAAGCGTCTCAACGTCGGTCTGCATCGGCCCTCTCGAAACGCCCGCGCCCCGCGCGCCGCGCCCCGCGTAGATTAGACGAACGGCAGGTGTCCCCTCCCCGCGGATTCACGCACGCGCACGAGGGGACGTGGCGGAACGGTACCCAGTCTGGCCGCGCCGCCGCTCCGCGAACCCCCCGTTCGAGCGATGTTGAGCGCGAGAACCTGACGTAGCCTCCGACGAGCCGCGAACCCCCGTCGCGGCGGGCCTCGACCGGGAGCGTCGGAATGATCAAGTGGACCAAGAGCCATCGCGTCGCCCGCGTCGCCATGGCGTGCGCGGCGATCGCCTCGTTCGCCATCGCCTCTGGCGCCGGCACCCGCTGGTGGTAGCTCGGCGCCCTCGGCGTTGAGCAATTTGCGCTAGCAGCCGATGACGTCCGGAGACGGAATGTCTTCCGACGTCCAACATCGGTCGTATCCGCCCCGGCTGATCCGGTACCTGATCGCGGTCGTCGCGATCTCCGTGCCCGTGGTCGCCGGGGCGGTCGTCTCCGTCGCCACGTCCACGCCGACGCGCGACACCCTGATCGGCATCGGCCTGTTCACGCTCGCGTCGATCGTCGCGGAGCTGAAGCCGGTGCCGCTCGACGAGCAGGCGACGCGCTCGGTCTCGCTGGCGTTCGTGTTCCTGCTGGCGGCGCAGGTGCTGTTCGGCTGGGGCTACGCCGTGCTGGCGGCGATCGTGGCGATGGCCGTCAGCCAGGCCTACGAGCGGGTCGAGTGGCGGCGGAGCGTCGTTCAACATCAGCGTCTACGCGCTCTCGGCCTTCCTCTCCGCGTTCCCGGGCTTCTTCCTCGGCTGGGACCCGCAGGAGCTGTCCCCGACCGACCACGGCCACGTGACGGTGCTGGTGTTCGCGGGCGGCGTCGTCTTCCTGGCCGTCAACGTCATCCTGATCGCGAACGCGGTCTCGCTCGCGACGGGCAGCCGCGTGCGCCCGCTGCTCGAGGACTACGTCCGCCACGCCGGGCCGGCGTTCGCGATCATGGCCTTCATCGCGGCGCTGGCGGCCTCGCTGTGGCGCATCTCGGCGCCGCTCGAGCTGCTGCTGGCGGGCCCGGTCATCGCGCTCGGCCTGTACCAGCGCTACGCCTACCGGTCGGTGCTCGCGAAGCGCGACGCCGAGACCGACGCGCTGACCGGCCTGCGCAACCACCGCGCCTTCCACGCCGACCTGCGCGAGGCCCTCGGCGGAGCCCGAGGGCCCGCTGGCGCTGGTGGTGCTCGACATCGACGACTTCAAGGGCGTCAACGACCGCTTCGGGCACCCCGTCGGCGACGAGGTGCTGCAGCTGCTCGCCCGCACCCTCGGCGAGGTCCTGGACGCCGAGCGCTGCTACCGCGTCGGCGGCGAGGAGTTCGCCGCGCTGCTGGACGGCGACGGCGAGGCGGCGTACGCGCTCGTCGACCGCCTGCACGGTGCGCTCGAGGAGGCAGAGACGCCGCACGGCCAGCCGGTCACGATCAGCGTCGGGATCGCGGTCCACCCGGACACCACGACCGACCGCGAGGAGCTGCTGCGCGCGGCCGACGGCGCCCTGTACTGGTCGAAGAACCACGGGCGCGCGCGCACGTGCCTGTACGAGCCGTCGATCGTCCACGCGCGCTCGCGCCAGGAGATCGCCCAGGAGGCCGAGCGCCTGGCCCGCCTGCGCGCCGCCGAGAGCCTGATCCGCGTCGTCGACGCCAAGGACACCTACACCGGCCAGCACTCGCTGTCCGTCAGCCGCGTCGTGGAGGGCATCGCCCGCGAGATGGACCTACCAGCGGAGCAGGTCGAGCAGCTGCGGCTGGCCGGGCTCCTGCACGACCTGGGCAAGATCGCGATCCCGGACCGCATCCTGCAGAAGCCGGGCGAGCTCGACGAGGCGGAGCGGGCCGCGCTGCGCGAGCACCCCGAGATCGGCTTCCGGCTCGTGGAGGGCGCCGGCATCTCCCCCGTCGACCTCTGGATCCGCCACCACCACGAGTCGTGGGACGGCAGCGGCTACCCGGACGGCCTGGCCGGCGAGGAGATCCCGCTCGGCTCGCGCATCATCCTCGTCGCCGACGCGTACGACGCGATGACGTCGGACCGCGCCTACCGCGACGGCAGCTCCGCGTCCGACGCCATCGCCGAGCTCCGCCGCTGCGCGTGGACGCAGTTCGACGCCCGCGTCGTCAGCGCGCTCGAGGCCTACATCGAGCAGCTCGAGGCCGGACGCCAGGAGGTCGCCTGATGGTGCTCCTGCTGCCGGTCGCGATCGGCCTCGTGCTCGGCCTGGCGCTGGGCGGCCGCCCGGGCCGGCTGGCGGAGCTGAAGCTGCGCAGCCTGTGGCTGCTGGCCGTCGCCTTCGGCGCTCCAGGTGATCGCCTTCCCGTGGTCGTTCCTGCCCTGGAGCACGGCCGAGGACGCGGCGACGGCGCTCTGGCTGGGCACCTACGCCCTGCTCGCGCTCGTCGCGATCCGCAACCGCCACGTGCGCGGCTTCGGCCTGCTGGCGGTCGGGATGCTCGCGAACCTGACCGCGGTCGTCGCCAACGGCGGCCACATGCCGGCGCTGCCGAGCGCGATGATCGACGCGGGCGTCGCGTACGACGGCGTCCACCTGAACAGCATCGGCGACCCGACCCCGAACCTGCCGTGGCTCGTCGACCGCTGGGGCGCGCCCGAGTGGCTGCCGTGGGCGAACGTCTACTCGGTCGGCGACGTGCTGCTGGCCGCCGGCGCGACGATGGTGATCGTGGCCGGCATGGGCGTCCGCCTCCCGTGGCTGGACCGCCTCCCGCGCCTGCGCCGCCCCGTGCGCCCGCGCCGCCCGGCGGACGCGCGCCCGGCGGACGCGCCGGCGGACTGAGAGCCGTCGGCGCGGGGCGTTGGCCAACTGGCCGGCGCGGTGACGGACAAGTGGCCAACTGCGGGCGCGTTTCGATCGACGGCGCGGGCGGCGCGCCAAGTGGCCGGCGCACGGACGCTCAAATGTCCGGCGCGGTAACGGACAAGTGGCCAACTGCGGCGAGCGCGAGCGGCGCGAGCTCGAGCGCCTGCGCCACCGACGCGGCGGTCATGCGGGCGGGGAGACTCGAACTCCCACGGGTCGCCCACCGGATCCTACGTCGCCGCTCCGGAAACCCGGTGGCAGGTCGACGTCCACGACCGCGTCTAGGGACACCTGGCCAAGGAAGCGCGGTACGCCGACGGCAACGAGGTCGGGGCGTGGGCCTATGGCGAGCGTTCGGGCTCCGACGACACCGTCCTCGATGCGCTCGAGACCACGCTCGGCACCGACACCGTACTGCTGAAGTGCCCGGGCGGCGTTTGGGAGACGCTCGGCGCCGGCCTGGCCGAGATCGTCCGCGAGGGCATCACGTGCGACAGCGATGCCGCCGGCTGCGATTCGCGTCTCGCACCGTCACGCAGCTACGCCGACCGGCCCGACACCGTTGGCGCAGGTCAGGTCGGTCGGCGCATCCGGAGTGAACCTATCGGTGCAGGTCGATTCGCTTGTAGTGCTCGCGTAGGGCGTGCGCGACGAGGTCGCAGGGGCGGACATCGCGAAGCGCGGCGTCGGCGAACACCCGTTCCGCGAGCTTGTGGTCGAGTTGAACCGTGATGAGGATCGCTTCGGCGCTCGCCGCGAAGTCGATGGTCATCGTCGTGCTGGTTGCGGCCACTGAACCTCCTCGGGATCGACGCCCTATCCCGGAGGTCTCGACACCGGCTCGTTACCGACGTCGCGGCTGCTCCGCAACTCCACGCCCCACCCGGGAACCAGGTCTGACGCGCGAGCCGATTCTACCCGTCATCGCGGCCGTTGAAAACCGCTGGTGAGGTGGGCCGGGCAGGCGCTGCTGGCCGTTCGACCGAGTGCTACGGTCGACCTTGCCGGTTAGGCCGCGAACGCTCGCGTGCTCAGGTGCCGGCTCCCACTCGCGGATCGCCGCATTCCCATTCACGGGTGGCACGACCCGCGACTCGGAAGGCGGCCACGATGGCCCAGCACGATCCCACCCGCGCTACCTCCGATACGGACAGCGATGGTGACGGCGGCGGGCGCTCGACTCACGCGCAGATCTCCCGCGCCATCATCCACCTGCTCGCCGAGTACACGGGTCGCGGGCCGACCAGGGCCCGCACCACCATCAACGGCAACCTCGTCGTCTGCGTGGTCGAAGACACCCTGACCAAGGGCGAGCGCAAGCTCGTCGCCAACGGTCAGGAGGAAGCGGTGCTTCGGATGCGCGGGTCGTATCAGCGGGCCATGGGACCCGAGGCGACCGCGGTCGTCGAGCGGCTCACGGGCCGCAACGTCGTTGCCTTCATGAGCACCAACCACGCCGATCCGGACTACGGCGTCGAAGTCTTCATCCTCGAAGGCCCAGCGACCTCTACGTCGCAAGCATCCGACCCGGTCGGCAGCGCGTGACCTAGAGCGACCTGACTCGCGCCGATAGGTTGAGCTTCTGCCAGCGGGCCGTAGCGCCCAGCACGACGCCGAGCGGAAGTTGGGCACGAACGCATTGCCCAGTTGATGCGCGCGTACCAGCGGTCGATCGGTACGGTTGGCGGTACTGGCCGCCGGGCCTGGTCGACTGGGACCAGGGTCCGCAGACGCGAAGGGCCCGACGGCCGCCAGCGCCTCAGTCCTCGAGCACCGCGCAGAGCGGGGCAGATCCGGGCATCGTCCCGCAGACGCCACGCGCCACGCACGGCAACCGCAGAGCTGCCGGCGTCCTGCAGGGTCTCCGGCGACCGGAGCCCTGAGCAGCGATCGACTCGCTCAGGATGCGCGCGAGTCGCGGAACACCTTCCACTCCACCGCTCGACCTCGAAAGCCTCTCCTAGCGGGGCTTTCGTGCACAGTGCGGGCGGGGAGACTCGAACTCCCACGGGTCGCCCCACCGGATCCTAAGTCCGGCGCGTCTACCGATTCCGCCACGCCCGCGGCCGCCTGAGCATAGCCACGCGTCCGGGCTGCGGCCGCGGGGCGCTCAGCTGGCGATGCCGAGGCGCGCGGCGAAGTCCGCCTCGTCGGACTCCAGCACGGCGACCAGCGCCGCCACGCAGCGGGGGTCGAGGTGCGAGCCGGCGCTGCGCCGCAGCTCGTCGATGCCCTCGCCGCGGGTGCGCTCCGGCCGGTACACGCGGTCCGACGTGATGGCCGAGTACGCGTCGGCGCACGCGACGATGCGGGCCTCCAGGGCGATGTCCTCGCCGCCCCGGCCGCCCGGGTATCCGGTGCCGTCCCAGCGCTCGTGGTGCTGCTCGACGGCGGCGGCCGCCAGCTCGAGGCCCGGCACCCGGCGCACGACCTCGGCGCCGACGACCGGATGGGCGCGCATGACCTCCCACTCCGCCTCGTCGAGCTCCCCCGGCTTGCCGAGGATGCCGTCCGGGATCGCGATCTTGCCGACGTCGTGCAGCCAGCCGCCGAGGCGCGCGCGCAGCACGGCGGCCGCCGGCAGGCCGAGGTGCTCGGCGGTGCGGGCGGAGAGGTCGGCCACCTGCTGGCAGTGGAGCGCGGGCACGCCCTCGCGGATCGAGACGGCCAGCGCGAGCGCCTGCGCGGTGTGCAGCAGATCGGAGTCCGCGCTCGTGGCGTCGCCGGCGCGCAGCTCGCTGGCGAGCAGCACGCGGTCGCGGCCGCGGCGCTTGCCGGCGTAGAGCGCGCGGTCGGCGCGGCCCACCACGTCGGGGGCGCGGGCGCTGCTGCCGCGCGCCTGCACGGTGCCGCCGATGGTGGCGGTCACGGTCAGCTCGGAGCCGTCGTCGAGCCGCATCGGCCTGGCCGAGATCGCCACGCGCAGGGTCTCCGCCACCATCCGCAGCCCGTCCTCGGCGTCGAGGCCCGGCACGAGCACGCAGAACTCCTCGCCGCCCCAGCGGCCCGCCACGGCCGCGGCGTCGGACGTCGCCTCCGCGATCCGCTCGGCGGTCTGGCGCAGCACGGCGTCGCCCGCCTCGTGGCCGAAGGAGTCGTTCACGACCTTGAAGCGGTCGAGGTCGAGGAGCAGCAGCCCGAGCCCCGGCCCGTCGTCGCGGCAGGCCCCCAGGCAGCGCTCCAGCTCGGCGCTGAGGTGGCGCCGGTTGGCGAGGCCGGTCAGCCCGTCGGTGCGCGACATGACGCGTAGGCGGGCGGCGATCTTCTCGCGGCGCTGCTCCTCGCTGCGGCGCACGGTGATGTCGGAGACGATGCCGTCGATCCACTCGCCGCCCTCGTCGACGCGCAGCCGCAGCCGCTCGCTGACCCAGCGCAGCTGGCCGGCCGGCGTGGTGACGCGGTACTCCTGCTCGACCCACTCCCCCGCGTCGACGCGGTCCCAGCCGGCCCGCGCGCCCTCGATGTCGTCCGGGTGGATGTACTCCTCCAGCAGGTCGCCGGCCGTGGGCGTGATCTCCAGTCCGAAGATCTCGCCCCACGCCGGGCTCGCGTAGTCGAGCACCCACTGGGTCGGCAGCCGGCGGTACGTGAAGACGCCCTCGTCGATGGAGGTCGCGATGCGCTCGAAGCGCCGCCGCACGTCGACCGCCTCCCGCAGCCGCAGCGCCGCATCCAGGCCGGTGCGCCGCAGCGCGTCGGCGGTGGCGCCCGCCAGCAGCAGCACCGCCGCCAGCACCGCGGCGAAGAACTGCACCTGGTGCAACGCCGACTCCAGCGGCAGGAGCCCGTACGGCCCGCCGCCCTCGCCGGTCAGCACGAGGACGAGCGGCGTCATGACGGTGGCGGCCGCCGCGGCGCCGAGGATGCCGTTGCGCAGCGCGATCAGGATCGGCACGACGAACAGCAGGTACGTGTAGGGCCGGTGGTGCTCCGGCGAGAAGATCGTGTAGGCGACCTTTCCGGCGAGCACGAGGGCGAAGGCGAGCTCCAGGCGGGAGCGCCAGGTGCGGCCGCTGAGGGTGTCGCTCCACGCGATGAGCACGAGCGGCGCGACCGTCAGCATGCCGAGGCCGTCGCAGGCCCAGTACTCGGCCCAGTGCTCGCGCAGCGACCCGCCCTGGTCGAGCGTGATCGCGGTGCCGCCGAGCAGCGAGGCGCCGAGCGCGGCGGCGCCGGGCGCCACGATGAGGAAGAGGAGGGCCGACGAGGGCGCGTCGATGCGGGACGCGGCGGCGCCGGCCATGCGGACGAGGACGAAGGCGGCGACCGCGGGCTCCAGCACGTCGGAGGCCGTCAACACGCCGGCGAGCGCCGGATTGGTGCCGGCGGACAGGTACAGCACGAGGTCGACGACGACGATGCAGCCGAGGTAGCCCGGCCAGTGCTCGCGCGGCGAGCGCAGCAGGACGCCGAGCGAGAGGCCGGCTGCGGGCCAGTAGACGGGCGCGTCGTAGCGCATGGACAGCGACCCGCCCACGATCGCGAGCAGCAGGTAGCCGCCCCCGAACAGGAGCACGCGGAGCCATGGCAACTCACGCAGTCGCCGCATCACCTATCTGTCGGCAGATTTCGCGGGTTTCGCAAGCGCTCGAAACGGGGGTGTGCCGCGCATCGCACTCCACGCCGTACCGGGCCGCGGGCGGTACGTTCCTCCCATGCCCGAGACGGCCGGACCGGACGACGCCCGCCGTGTCGGTCGCGAGCTGTCGGGGGCGCAGCTCGCGGCCGGCGCCGTGCGCTTCGCGGCCGAGCTGGCGTCCCTCGCGGCGCTGGTCACGTGGGGCGTCCACGGCGTCGGCGGCGCCCTCGGCTGGGTGCTGGCGATCGCCGCGCCGACGCTGTTCGTCGTCGTCTGGGGCGCCTTCCTCGCGCCGCGAGCACCGCGCCGCCTCCGCGATCCCGCGCGCCTGGTGGCCGAGGTGGTGCTGTTCGGCCTCGCGGCGCTCGCGCTGGTCGCCGCGGACCTGCCCGTGCTGGGCGCGATCTACGCCGTGGTCGCGGTGCTCGGCATCGTGCTCGTCCGCTGGGGGCCGGGCGCGACGCCCGACGACCTGGCGTAGGCGAGCGTGCCGCGCTAGATGGTTGATTCCGTGGATCGGTGATCGCGGAAGGCGGTAGGTGCGTGTCTCGAGCGGTACGGCCGGACGTACCGCGGGCTCGGAGCGCCCTCGGTAGTCCGGCCGCGCCGGAGCGGCCCGGCCCCGGCCAGCCGCTCGCGCGCCGACGCACTTGCATCGAAACTCCCTGCGGCTGGCAGGGGACGAGCGGCGTCCGAGGCGCGCAGATGCCGGCTTGCGCCCGGCGAGATCGCGGAATCAACCATCTAGGTCCCGTCCGTCGCCCCGGGCGCGTCCGGCGGCGGCTCTGCGACGTCCCGCCGGCGCGCCCAGCCCAGCCACTCGGCCGGGCGGTGCAGCCACGCGCGGCGCCGCGACCCGAGCGGGCTCTCCAGCCAGGCCGAGACGTAGTCGCGCGTATCGCCGTAGCGGACGGCGCCGCGGCCCTCGTTCCAGCGGCGGACGTCGATCCAGAGCGCCAGCGCGATCGCCAGCGCCGGAGGGCCGACGACGGCGAGGGCGAGCGCCCAGCTCCAGCCATCACCGCCGCGCGTGGCGATCACCCAGCCCGAGCCGGCGAACAGGACCGAGACGGCGTTCAGCAGCATCGTCCGCTGGACGCCCTGACGTCCACTGGGCCCGGCTTGGCTGCCGACGACCTTGATCGCGATCCACAGCGGGATGAACAGGCCCGCGTCGGCCAGGAGGGCGAAGAGGTAGAGGATCCGCTCGACGACTCCGAGCGGTCCGGGCACTCGGAGGTCGCTGGTCAACTGCCGCTCCTGCTCCGGCCCGACCGTTCGCCGGGCGAGCGGCAGGATGAACAGGTGCCCGACGAGGCCGGCGTACAGCGCAGCGATGACGACGGGCCCCGTGTGCTCGTCGAGGGTCGCGGCCGCCTGGGCCATGCTCGAGACGGGCTGAGCGATCACCAGCGGCACGGCGGCCATGCGCCCAGGCTAGCTGCGGGGCCGGACGGTCCGGCCGGCCTGCGTGGGCGGGCCCGCGTCGGACGCGGGCCCGGCACCTCCGCGATAGCAAGCGCGGCGTACACGCCGCGCATGGGCCCGGCACGATTCGAACGTGCGACCGCGAGGTTCGAAGCCTCGTGCTCTGTCCCCTGAGCTACGGACCCTCCGCCCCAGCGTAGCGGAGCGACGGTGCGGCGCGCCCACATGCCGGCCGCCGGACGGTCGCCCGCACGTCGCCCCGTCCGGGCGACCGGGGGGCTGCACCGGAAGGGCCGGGGGCACGGCTATCGTCATGCACGGTGAGCATTCTCCAGGCGATCGTCCTCGGCATCGTGCAAGGGATCACGGAGTTCCTGCCGATCTCCAGCACGGCGCACCTGCGCATCGTCCCCGCGTTCCTCGGCTGGGACGACCCGGGCGCGGCCTTCACTGCCGTCACACAGCTGGGGACGCTGGCCGCGGTGCTGATCTACTTCCGCCACGACATCGCGCGCATCCTGGTGGCGTGGCTGCGGAGCCTGCGCGACGCGGAGGTGCGCCGCACCGTCGACGCGCGGCTGGGCTGGTACATCCTGCTCGGCACGATCCCCATCGGGCTCGCCGGCATCGTGTTCTCCGACCAGATCGAGAACAACGCGCGCAGCCTGTACCTCATCGGCACCACGATGATCGTGATGGGCGTGCTGCTCCTGCTGGCCGACCGCAGCTCGCGCCAGGCGCGCGACGTCGACGACCTGAACAAGAAGGACGCCGCGGTCATCGGCGTCGCCCAGGCCTGCGCGCTGATCCCGGGCGTCTCCCGCTCCGGCGCGACGCTGACCGCCGGCCTCTTCCTCGGCCTCACGCGCTACGCCGCGGCGCGCTACTCGTTCCTGCTCTCGGTGCCCGCCGTCGTGCTCAGCGGCCTCTACGAGCTGAAGGACATCGGCGGCGAGGGCTCGGTCGGCTTCGCCCCGACCGCCGTCGCGACCGTCTGCGCGTTCATCGCCGGCTACGCCGCGATCGCGTTCCTGCTGCGCTACCTCGCCACGCACACGACGGGCATCTTCGTGGCCTACCGCGTCACGGTCGGCGTGCTCGTGCTCACGCTGACCGCGACCGGCGCGATCTCCTAGCCGCCGCTACGGCCGCTTCGCGCCGGGGTTGAGCAGGCCCTTGGGGTCGAAGGCGGCCTTCACCGCCCCGTGCAGCTCGACCGCGCGGGCGGGCCACTGCTCGTGCAGGTGCCCCGCCTTGAGCCGCCCCACGCCGTGCTCGCCGGAGATCGTGCCGCCCAGCCGCAGCGCGATCTCGAACAGGTCCTCGCCCGCCTCCTCGGCCCGTGCGACCTCGTCCGGGCTCGTGAGGTCGACCAGGAAGTTCGTGTGGATGTTGCCGTCGCCGGCGTGCCCGAAGCTGACCGCGTCGAGGCCGTGGCGGGATGCCACCTCGAGGCTCTCGGCGATCGCCTCCTCCAGCCGGTCGAGCGGCACGGCGATGTCCTCGGAGAGCTTGCCGCCGCGCACGGCGTAGATCGCGTGCGCGATGCCCTCGCGCCAGCGCCAGATCGCGTCGGCCGCGCTCGCGTCGAGCGGCGCGTGGACCGCGACGGCGTCCTCGGAGAGCGCGTCCAGGATGCGGGCGCGCGCCGCCTCCGCCTCCTCGCGCAGGCCGTCCGCCTCCACGAGCACCGCGAACCCGGGTGCCTCGGGGAGCGGCATGGGCATGGTCGAGCCGGCGGCGGCCAGGGTCGGGCCGTCGAGGTACTCGATGGCCGCCGGCACCGCGCCGGACGCGTAGACGCGCGCGATCGCCTCGATCCCCTCCCGCAGGTCGCGCTGCACGGCGAGGATCGGGTAGCGGGCCTCGGGCGCCGGGATCAGCCGCAGCCAGACGGCCGTGATGATGCCGAGCGTGCCCTCGGAGCCGACCAGCAGGCGCACGAGGTCGTAGCCGGCGACGTCCTTGCGCGTGTGCCCGCCGAGCTGCACCACCTCGCCGGGCGCGACCACGACCTCCAGGCCCTGCACCCACGCCCGCGTCACGCCGTGCTTGAAGCAGTGCGGCCCGCCGGCGTTGGTGGCGACGTTGCCGCCGATGTGCGACTGCTCGAGCGCTCCCGGGTTGGGCGGGTAGTAGAGGCCGTACTCGCGCGCGGCGTGCCGCACGCGGCCGGTGGTGACGCCGGTCTCGGCGACCATCCGCCACCACTCGGGGTCGATCGAGCGCACCGCCTGCAGGCGCTCGAGGGCGAGCACGACGCCGCCCTCCGGCACCGCGCCCGCGGCGTAGCCGGTGCCGCCGCCGCGCGGGACGACCGCCACGTCGTGGTCGTAGCACCACGCGAGCACGTCGGCGACCTCCTGCGGCGACCCCGGCCGCACCAGCACGTCGGCGTGGCCCCGCACGCCGCGCGTCACGCTGGCGTCGACGAGGTACTCGGCCGGCACCGTCGCGGTCGCGTGCTCGGTGCCGACGATGCGGCCGAGCTCGCCGGCCAGCGCCGCCGGGGCCGGGGCGACGCTCACGGGTTCCCTCGCGTCTGGTCGACGGCCCAGCGCGCCTCGCGCTCGTAGCCGTTCTTCTTGTACGGGGTCTTGAGGAAGGAGAGCGGCATGCGCACCGGATGATGCTGCAGCTGCCAGATGTGGCACAGCTCGTGCGTGACGAGGTCGTCGGACGGCGGGTCGCGCTTGACCATGATGTTCCCGTGCAGCGTGTAGCCGTGGAAGCGCCGCATCCCCGGTGCGCGGAAGAACCACGGCGCGACGCGGATGCGCACGCGCTCGATGCGCACGGGCCGCGGGTACAGGTGCAGCGTGTCGAGCCGCGCCTTGGCCCGCGCGAGCGCCACCGCCTGCTGCTCGTCCGTCAAGCGGGGCGCGGCGTCAGGCCGCCGCAGGCTCGAGGACGAAGATCGGCTGGCCGTTCTGCAGGTTCTGCACCTCGAAGCGGTACCGCTGCGGGTTGGTCAGGCCGTCGATCGTCGCGATCTGGTCGGCCGGGATCGCCTCCGCGGGCGGCACCGCATCCGGCAGCGTCTGCGCCACCGGCTGGTGCAGCTCGTCGCCGAAGTCGTCGCGCTGGAACAGGAGCATCCAGGTCGGCGGCGAGCCGGCGCGCGGCGGCAGGAACGTCGCGACGCGATCGACGCCGTCGACGTACTTGAACGTGTAGAGGGCGAGCTCCAGCGCCTCGCGCCGCACGAGCCGCTCGCGCTCGGGCGTCGGGTCCCCCGTCGCGATCGCGCAGCCCTCGCCGAGCCCGCAGAGCACGTACTGGACGGTCTTGTCCGCCTCCATGACCTGGTACTGGTCGCCGCCGGTCATCGCCGGGCGCTTGATCGCGAAGCCCGCCGCCGGCACGTCCTCGTTGCCGACCACGTAGCTCGGGATCCCCGGATGCGCCGCCACGAGCTGGTTGCCGTCCGCCAGGCGGTAGCGCGCCGCGACGTAGCCGGCGATCGAGGCGGCTCGGTCGAGCCCGCTGCCCGCCGGCTCGAAGTTCGGCGACCACGGCGGGCCGCCGTCCTCGTTCGCGCGCACGATCATGGCGCCGAGCAGGGCGAACGCGCCGACGGCGAGGACGCCGAGCACGACGTAGCCGAGGGTGAAGCGCCGGCTCCAGTCGCGCTCGCTGGCCCGTCGCGGCGGCACGACGATCGGCTCGGTCTCCACCACCCGCGCCTCGGCCTCGATCGGGGCGTCGACGCCCGCGGGTGCGTCGACCGGCTCCGGCTCCGGCGTCTCGGCCGGCCCGTCGACGGGCGTCACAGCTTCGGCCACGCCCGCTCCTCCGTCAGGTCGACCTCCGGCAACACCAGGTTCGACTCGTCGAGCAGCTCGAGCACCTCGTCGCCGTGCAGCTCCTTGCGCTCGACGAGGACGTCGGCGATGTGCTCGACGGCCCCGCGGTTGGCCTCGATCAGCAGGTGCGCGTCGACGTAGGCCTTGCCCAGCAGCTGCGCCGCGGCCGAGCGCTTGTACGGGTCGGACAGCGCCGCGCCGACGGGGTCGGGGCGTACGGGTTGCCGCCGCCCGCCCGGCGCATGATCTGCAGGCCGATCTCCTCGTAGCGCTTCTGGATGCGCTCGCGCGCCTCGTCCTCGTCCCGCTTGAGCACGAACTTGCCGTTGAAGTCGAGGCGCTCCGGCGCCATGGCGGCGTTGCCGACCATCCACGACACGCGCCAGGTGGCGCTGGCGACGTCGCCGCCGACGCCGCGCGAGTTCTCGCCGTAGAACACGCGCTCCGCGGCCATCGCGCCGAGCGTCCAGGTCAGGCGGCCCATCTCCTCGTGGCGCCAGGACGAGAACCGCTCCTCCTTCTCCAGCGCCTGGTGGTGGCCCAGCGAGCCGCCGCGGGCGCGGATCGAGAGGCGCGTCGACTCCGCGCCCTTCATGTAGACGTGCGCGGCGACGGCGTGGCCCGCCTCGTGGACGGCGACGGCGCGGGTCTCGTCCGGGACGTACTCGACCCCGACCGCGGTGCCCGCCTCGACGGTGGTCAGCGCGTCGACGAGGTCCGTCCAGCCGAAGCGCGCGCGCCCGTCGTGGTGCGCGATGGTCAGCGCCATCGAGCAGACCTGCTCGATCATCGCCGGCGAGTAGCCGTTCGTGATGCGGGCGATCTCGTCGCGCCGCTGCTGCGAGTCGAGATCCGGCTCGTGCGAGACCCGGTCGATGTACAGGTTGAAGATGTCCAGCCGGTCCTGCTTGGTCGGCGTGCGGAACCAGACGTGGCGGCCGAGGCGGCCCGGGCGCGTCAGGGCCGGATCGAGCACCTCGATCGGCACGTTGCAGGCGCCGACGAAGTAGATCTGCTCGTTGGACGGCTTGGGCGGCCGCACGCGCAGGCTGCGCCCGCGGACGCGGCGCGGGAAGATGAACAGCGCGTCCATGTAGAGGTTGATCTTGTTCGTCAGGAGGCGCTTCTTGAACGGCGGGTTCGAGATGCCGTCCATGACCACCAGCAGCTGGTTGAGGGCCAGCGAGCCGCCGCCGCCCATGCCCGGCGGCACCATGAAGCGGTTGACGTGCTCGACCACGCCGGGCGGCCGCACCGCCGGGCCGTCCGCGCGCAGCTCGAACAGCCGGTCGCGCCAGGCGCGCGTCTCCAGGATCAGGTCGCCCGAGGGGTTGATCGCGCCCATCGGCCCGTAGAACTGCCCCTCGTCGAAGCGCTCGCCGTCGACGGGCTGGTAGCGCCCCTGCACGCCGCCGAGGCTCTGCCGGCGCAGGCCGATGGCGTCGATCTCGTCGATGAAGACGATGCACTGCCCGCCCCAGCGCCGCGCGAGCTTGCGCGCCTTGTGGGCGAGGTAGCGGACCAGCACGGCGTCGATGCCGATGAAGGTCGACGCGAAGCCCGACCCCGGGATCGTGACGATCGGCGAGTTGAAGCCCGTCGCGATCGCCTTGGCCAGCATCGTCTTGCCCGTGCCCGGCGCCCCGAGGAACAGCAGGCCGCGCTCGCGCTTGCCGCCCGCCTCCTCGAAGGCCTCGCCGGACTGCCACAGGGTGACGACGCGGCGCACCTCCTCCTTGGCCTCGGCCTGGCCGCGGACGTCGTCGAGCTTGACGCCCCAGTCCGCGTCGCCGGGCTCGAAGCCGCGGATCTGCATGATCCCCATCGCCAGCAGCGGGCCCATGAGGATCAGGAAGTTGAAGAGGAACAGGAACGGCAGCGTGATCGCGTAGGCCCCCATCTGGCTCATGTAGCCCCAGGCGCCCGAGATCAGCCACTCCGGCGTGCCGAGGAACGTCGGCGGATCGTCGGAGAGCCACTGCGCGAGCAGGTAGACGATCAGGCAGATGACCAGGAAGTAGACGAGCAGCCGCAGCTTGTGCGTCCAGAACGAGACGCGCCGGCGGTTGACGATGTCCTCCTCGCGCGCCCGCACCGACTCGTTGCCGAACAGGCTCGGCCACGGCATGGCGCGGCGGAACAGGAGCTCCACGGCACCGCGGAACGCGCCCACCGCCACCACCGTCGCCAGCAGCGCCCAGTACCAGGACCAGCCCTGGATCGCGGTCGCCCAGATGAAGACCGAGGGACTCGTCAGCAGGGCGACGACCGTCGCCGCGCGCCCGAGTCGGCGCCAGCTCTCGATGAGCGTGCGCTGCGCCTCGCTGCCGCCGTGCATGGGCGGCGCGATCCCGGCTTCACCTTCCGCTGTCGCCATACCTTCCCCTCGGAGGCGGTAGTCCGAATGGTAACCCGAGGTCCGTCCGCGAACCACGGTTCGTGCCTGCTCCTACGCATGCTCGGCCGCGGCGGTTCGGCCGCGCTGGGCCGTGGCCTACTGCTTCTGGTACGGCCGGCCGACCGACGCCGGCGCGACCGAGCGGCCGACCAGGCCCACGAGGGCGATCAGCGTGAGCGCGTAGGGCAGGATCGAGACGACGTTGGCGGAGACGCCGGCGCTCGTCTGCAGGCTGTTGCCGAGGGCCTGCGAGAAGCCGAACAGCAGGCAGGCGCCGAGCGCGCCGACGGGGTGCCACTTGCCGAAGATGAGGGCCGCCAGGGCGATGAACCCGCGGCCCGCGGTCATGTTCTCGTTGAACAGGCCGAGCAGGCCGAAGGACAGGTAGGCGCCGCCCAGGCCGGCCAGCGCGCCGGAGGTGACGACCGCGAGGTAGCGCACGCGGTAGACGTCGATGCCGACGGTGTCCGCGGCGCGCGGATGCTCGCCGACCGCCCGCATGCGCAGGCCCCACGGCGTGCGGAAGACGAAGAACCAGGTCAGGGCGACGAGGGCCAGCCCCAGCCAGATCATCAGGTTCATGTTGCCGATGACGTCCCCGACGAACGGGATGTCCTCGATCAGCGGCAGGCGGATCGTGGGGATGCGGTCGATCTCCGGCGTGCCCTCGGTGCCGTAGATCGAGCGGAACAGGTACGAGGTGCCGCCGAGCGCCAGGATGTTGATGCCGAAGCCCGAGACGATCTGGTCGGCGCGCAGGTGGATCGAGAAGAAGGCGTGGATCAGCGCCAGGATGGCGGCCGCCACCGCGGCGCCGAGCACGCCGATGACCCAGGACGACGTCTTGTCGCTGATCAGCACGCCGAAGAAGGCGCCGGTCAGCATCATGCCCTCGAGGCCGACGTTGACGACGCCCGAGCGCTCGGAGAAGAGGCCGCCCAGCGAGGCGAACAGGAGCGGCGTCGCGAAGCGCAGCGTGGCCGCGAAGAGGCCCGCGGTCACGATCCCCTCGATCGTGACCTTCTCCGCGGTCTGGATGGTGTAGGCGAGCGACGAGGCAGAAGGTCACGGCGACGGCCGCGTAGGCGGCCTGCTTGCGGGCCCCGCGGTTCAGCAGCCAGCCGACGCAGAGCAGTGCCAGGAGCGCGAGGAACGCGGGCACGACCGGCGTCTCGACGGAGATCGGCGGGATCGTGACCAGCACGGCCACCAGCGCCAGCGCCACGCCGACCCACTGCATCTGCGTGGGCGTGAGGGCGGCGCGGGCCTGCGGCGCCACGGGCGCCGGCGGCGGTGGGGGCGGCGCGGTGACCGTCATCCGCCGAGCCCCCCGCCTGCGGTGATGGTCGGGCCGGCGGCCGGGCCAGGCGGGACGTCGGCCGGCGCGGCGCGATCGCCGCGCAGCGCGCTGGGCGACGACCCAGCGCAGGATCGCCTCGCCGCCCACCAGCAGGATGATCAGGCCCTGGATGATCGTCGCCAGCGAGCCGGCCAGCTCGGCGGAGAAGTCGCCCGACAGGAAGCGCGCCCCCGAGTCGAGGCCGGCGAACAGGAAGGCCGCCAGCACGATGCCCACGGGATGGTTGCGGCCCGAGCAGCGCGACGGCGATGCCGGTGAAGCCGAGCGTCGAGACGGTCAGGTCGATGTCCGTGACCCGGTGCTGGACGCCGAGCACCTCGCCCGAGCCGGCCAGGCCGGCGAAGGCGCCGCTGATGCCGAGCGCCAGCACCATCGACCGCCGCACCGAGACGCCGCCGTAGCGGGCCGCCTCGGAGTTGAAGCCGACGGCCCGGATCTCGTAGCCGAGCGTCGTCCGCGCGATCACCGCCCAGTACACGGCCGCCGCCGCCAGCGCGACGAAGATGCCGATGTGGACGCCCTGGATCTGGCCCCAGACGGTGGGGAAGACGGAGCTCCCGCGCAGCGTCTCGGTGTAGGGCTGGCCGCCCGCCTTGTCCTGGAGCGGCCCGCCCAGGCCGACCAGCCACCGCCCGACGTAGATGGCGATGAAGTTGAGCATGATCGTCGTGATCACCTCGTGCGCCCCGCGGTAGGCCTTCAACACGCCGGGGATGCAGCCGTAGAGGAAGCCGCCGAGCGCACCGGCGGCGATGCCGAGCACCCAGCCGAGCGTGCCGCCGATCCACAGCGCGGTCACGAACGCCGCCATCATGCCGGCGGTCAGCTGGCCCTGGCCGCCGATGTTGAAGAGGCCGGCGCGGAAGGCGAACGCGACGGCGAGGCCGGTCAGGATGAGCGGCGTCGCCTGCACGATCGTCGCGATCAGGTTGATCTCGGCGAGCTGCCCGTTGACGCCGAACGGGTTGCCCGGGATGAACTGGAACGGCCAGTCGAGGCCGGCGCCGACCCACAGGCTCTTGTAGATCGTGAACGGGTTGCTGCCCGTCGGCGAGCACGACGAGCCCGGCGATCAGGAACGCGATCGCGACCGTCGCGAGCGGGAACCCGATGCCGGACGAGGACGCGCCTCACGGCGACGGCGTCTCCACGTCGCCGACCTCGCTCAGCGACGGCGCCTGGCCGCCCGTCATGGCCAGACCGAGCTCCTGCTCGTCGGCCTCCTCCCCGGGGCGCTCCAGCACGACGCGGCCCTCGTACATGACGAGGACGCGGTCGGCGAGGCCCAGGATCTCGTCCAGCTCGAACGAGACGAGCAGGATCGCGCGGCCCGCGTCGCGCTGCTCGACGAGGCGGCGGTGCACGAACTCGATGGCGCCGACGTCGAGGCCGCGCGTCGGCTGCGACGCGAGCAGCAGCCGCGGGTCGGACTGGATCTCGCGCGCGAGCACGAGCTTCTGCTGGTTGCCGCCCGAGAGCGAGCGCGCGGGCGTGGCCGGGCCGCCGCCGCGCACGTCGAACTGCTCGATGTAGCGGCGCGCGCGCTCGACCATGGCGCGCGGCGAGAGCCAGCCCAGGCGCGAGATCGGCGGCCGCTCGTAGTCGTGGAGCACGGCGTTCTCGGCCAGCGAGAAGTCGAGCACCAGCCCGTGGCGGTGGCGGTCCTCGGGGATGTGCCCGACGCCCGCCTCCGCCGTCTCGCGCGGCGAGGCGCGTCGTGATGTCGCGGCCCGTCGAGGCGGATCGCGCCCGCGCTCGGGCGGCGCATCCCCGCGATGGCCTCGACGAGCTCCTTCTGGCCGTTGCCGTCGACGCCCGCGATGCCGACGATCTCGCCCGCCCGCACGTCGAGCGAGAGCCCGCGCACGGCCTCGAGGCCGCGGTCGTCCACGACGTGCAGGTCCTGCACCTGCAGCGCGAACTCGCCGGGCGCCGCGGGCTCCTTGTCCACCATCAGCAGCACCTCGCGGCCGACCATGAGCTCGGCCAGGCCCTGCTTGGTGGCGCCCGCGATGGGCACCGTGGCCACCTTCTTGCCGCGGCGCAGCACCGTCACGCGGTCGGCGACAGCCAGCACCTCGTCGAGCTTGTGGGTGATGACGATGATCGCGGTGCCGGCGGCCTTGAGCTCGCGCAGCACGCCGAACAGCTCCTGCGCCTCCTGCGGCGTCAGCACCGCGGTCGGCTCGTCGAGGATCAGCACCTTCGCGTCGCGGTACAGCGCCTTCAGGATCTCGACGCGCTGCTCCTGGCCGACGGACAGGTTCTCGACCCGGGCCTGCGGCGCGACGGCGAGCCCGTAGCGCCGCGACAGCTCGCGCACGCGCTCCTCGGCGGCCGCCATGTCGATGGCGACGCCCTTTCGCGGCTCGGCGGCGAGCACGATGTTCTCGGCCACCGTCATCACCGGGATCAGCATGAAGTGCTGGTGCACCATGCCGATCTGCGCGTCGATGGCGTCCGACGGCGAGCTGAAGTGCATGGGCTTGCCGTCGAGCACGATCTCGCCCGCGTCGGGCCGGTACAGCCCGTACAGGCAGTTCATCAGGGTCGACTTGCCGGCCCCGTTCTCGCCCAGCAGGGCGTGGATCTCGCCGGCGCGCACGTCGAGGTCGACCGCGTCGTTCGCGACGATGCCCGGGAAGGCCTTGGTGACGCCCCGGAGCTCGAGCACCGGGGTGCTCGAGCTCCGGGGGTCAGAACCCGCTGGGGGGTTCGCGTCCAGTGCTACGGGACCTCGGTCGGGATCTCGACGGTCCCGGCCTTGATGGCCTCGGCCTGTGCGTCGACCGCGTCCAGGGCCTCCTGCGGCACGTCCGGAGAGACGGTGCCGAGACCGACAGCGCCCTCGGCAACGCCGAACGAGGCATCCTGGCCGCCGGTGAAGCTGCCGTCGGCGACGGACTTGATCGCCCCGTAGACGGCCTCATCGACCTTCTTGATGGCGGACGTCAGGACCTGCGGGCCCTCCGCCGACTGGTCCTTGTCGACGCCGACGCCCCAGACGTTGCCCTCGGCCGGCAGCCTCGAGCGCGCCGAGGCCGCAGCCGCCGGCGACCTGGAACACGACCGACGACCCCTTGGCGATCTGATCCGCGGCGAGCTCCTTGCACTTCGCCTGATCGACGAAGTCGTTGGAGTAGCCGTTGAGGGTCGTGATGTCGGGGATGACCGCCTTCGCGCCGGCCTGGTAGCCGGCGATGAAGTGGTCGACCGGCGGGATCTTGATGCCGCCGACCGACGAGATCGTGTTCTTGTCGTTCATGTTCTTGAAACCGCCCGCCTTCATGCAGCGTGGCGGCGAGGTAGCCGACGAGGTAGCCGGCCTCCTGCTCCCGGAACAGCAGGCCCTCCACGTTCGACGCACCGCCGATGTCCTCACCGGTGGCGGAGGAGTCGATGATGGCGAACTTCATGTCCGGGAACTGCTTGGCGACGGTGCCGAGGTCCTTGGCCATCAGGAAGCCGACCGGGCGATCACGAGGTCGTAGCCCTGGGTGGCGAAGTACGACAGGTTCGGCACGTAGTCGGTCGGCTGCTTCGACTCGCGGACCTCACCCGTGATGCCGAGCTCGGCCTTGGCGCGCTCCAGACCCTCGTTGGCGAGCTGGTTGAAGCCCTTGTCGTTCAGGCCGCCGATGTCGGTGACGAGCCCGACCTTGAGGCCCGAGCCGTCGACGGTCTCGGCCGCCGCAGAGCTCTCACCCTCGGACGCGGCCGTGCTGGCCTCCTCCGAGCGCGGCTCGGCCGGCTCGGACGCGGCCTCGGAGCTCGCAGGCTCCGACGCGGCCGCCGAGGTGGCCTCGGCCGCAGCCGTGGTGGCCGCCGCGCTGCTGCTGTCCCCGTCGTCGTCGCCACCGCACGCCGCAGCGAGCATCGCCACGATCGCGAGCAGCGCCACGAGCAACGGAAACGGTCGCTTGGTCTTGATGGTCTCCTCCTTTTCCTCCATCCATGGGCCGGCGGCACCCGCGTTCCGCGACCCGGGAAGCGATGAGAATAGCGCTACAGCCGACGGCGGCGACGGGGACGCGCACCCATCGGCGGGGTCGGCGCGCTAGGCCTCGTGGCGGAAGTAGCGGTTGCGGATCGCGCCGGTCATCCCGGCCAGGAACGCGAAGACCATGCCGAGGTACAGCAGCACCACGAAGACCATGCCGAGCGTGTCCTCGGGACCGGCCGGCGAGCCGCCCCAGCCGAACGCGCGGCGCGCCCACTCCGCGAAGAAGGCGACCACCAGCGGCGCGACCGCCCCGACCATCCCCGGCCCGGGCCCGAACACGGCGCCGAGCACGATGGCCTCGACGAAGAAGAGCAGCGGCAGGTAGCGCGCCGGCTCGCCGTCGGGCAGGTAGATGGAGAGGAACAGCAGGCTCTCGGCGACGGTGCCGGCGATGAGCGCCAGCGCGTAGTCCCTCGCCTGCGGGTGCTGCAGGAGCCGACGGAGCACGCCCGGATTGTCCGCGATCGCGGCCCGCGATGCCGCGTCGGCGGCCACCGTGCGGGAGTTGGCCATTTGACCGTCACCGCGCCGGCCACTTGGCCACGTACCGCGGAGTTGGCCACTTGGCCGTCACCGCGCCGGACAATTGGCCATGCTGACCGCTACGCGTCGCGCGCGCCGGCGCCGAGCAGCCGGGGCAGGTCGGCCTCGGTGATCAGCACCTGCCGCGGCTTGGAGCCCTCGTAGCCCGAGATGACGCCGCGGCGCTCGAGCATGTCGATCAGCCGGCCGGCACGCGTGTAGCCGACGCGCAGGCGGCGCTGGATCAGCGACACGCTCGCGGTCTCGTGGTTCACGACGAGCTTGATGGCGTCGTCGAGCAGCGGGTCCTCGTCGGGGTCGAGGTCGCCGTCGTCGCCGTCCCCGCCGTCGCCCTTGTCGACGATCTCCGGCAGCTCGAGCAGCTCCTCCTCGAACTCGGGCTCGCCCTGGTCGCGGCACTGCTCGACGACGAGGGCGATCTCCTCCTCGCTGACGTACGCGCCCTGGATGCGCTGCAGGCGGGAGGTGCCGAGCGGGCGGAAGAGCATGTCGCCCTGGCCCAGCAGGCTCTCGGCGCCGGGCACGTCGAGGATGACGCGCGAGTCGGTCATGCTCGAGACGGCGAACGCGATGCGGCTCGGGACGTTGGCCTTGATCATGCCCGTGATGACGTCCACCGACGGGCGCTGCGTCGCCAGCACGAGGTGGATGCCGACGGCGCGCGACTTCTGGGCCAGGCGGATGATGCAGTCCTCGACCTCGGCCGGCGCGACCATCATCAGGTCGGCGAGCTCGTCGATGACCACGAGCACGTAGGGCAGCGTCTCGCGGCCGGCCTCGCGGCGCGCGCGGTTGAACTCCGGCAGGTTGCGCGCGCGGGCGGCGCCGAGCTGCTCGTAGCGGCGCTCCATCTCCCCCACGATGTTCATGAGGACGGCCGCGGCGCCCTTCATGTTGGTGACGACGGGCGTCAGCAGGTGCGGGATGGCCTCGTAGTGGTTGAGCTCGACGCGCTTGGGGTCGATCAGGATCAGCCGCGCCTCCTCGGGCGTGGCGTTGAGCAGGATCGAGACCAGCATCGCGTTGAGGCAGCCCGACTTGCCCGAGCCCGTGGTGCCGGCGATCAGGATGTGCGGCATGCGCGCGAGGTCGGCGTGCACGTCGTTGCCCGAGATGTCCTTGCCGAGCCAGACCGTCAGCGGCGACGAGCCGGCCGGGAAGCCGCCGTGGATGTCGCCGAGGGTGACCATGTTGGGCGACAGGTTGGGCACCTCGACGCCGACGGCCTGCTTGCCGGGGATCGGCGCGAGGATGCGGATCTCGGTGGTGGCGAGGGCGTACGCGAGGTCGTCGCGCAGCGCGGCCACCTTGCCGACCTTGGTGCCCGGCGCGAGCTTGAGCTCGTAGCGGGTCACGCGCGGGCCGGACACGGTGCCGACGATGCGGGCCTCGACGCCGAAGTGCTGCAGCGCCTCCGTGAGGGCGGCGGCGACGCGCTCGCGGCCGGCGTCGTTGGTCTGCACGGGCCGCGACCTGGTCAGCACCGACGGGTCGGGCAGCCGGTAGTCGGTCATCGGCGCGGGCGCCCCGAGATCGGCGTGCGTGGCGACGAGGTCGAGCGAGGGCTCGCCGGTCGGCTCCACCTCGGGCTCCGGCTCGAGGTCGGGCTCGGCCCACGGCGGCGGGTCGTCGTCGACGGCCGGCGGGCCGGGCTCGCCGGCCGGCGGCGGCGCGGCGGTCGCGGCGGCGGCGTCGGCCAACGCTGCCTCGTCGGCCTCGATGTCGAGCGGCGGCTTCGTCGCGCGGCGCTGGCGCGGCGCGGGCACGCGCGCCGGCTGCTCGGCCTCGGCGAGGCGCGGCGGCGGCCAGGCCTCGCGGACGGTCCGGGCGGCGAGGCGGAGCTCCTGGTGCGAGCGGGCGGCGACGGCGGCCACGGAGGCGCCCGTCGCGAGCAGCAGCCCGCCGGCCGTCAGCACGAGCGCGAGCAGCGTGACGCCCGCGTCGCCGATGACCCCGCCCAGCGCGCCGTGCAGCGTCCCGCCGAGCCAGCCGCCGTGGTCGCGGGCCCCGTCGCCCGACGTCTCGTCGTTGGAGAGCAGCAGCAGGACGCCGATCGACGTGAGCGCGACGCCCACCCCGATGCCCCGCAGCCGCGCGGGCGCCGTGCGGGCGAAGAGCAGGACGGCGACGGCGACGAGCACCAGCGGCAGCGCGACGGCGAAGGCCCCGACGAGCCCGTGGGCGGCGTCCGCCAGCCTGCCGCCGGCGATGGCGCCGTCGACGCCGAGCCAGAGCACGAGCAGCGCGTAGACCGCCGTCCCGCCGACCAGCAGGCCGAGCAGGTCGCGCTCCTGCCGCTTCTGCCGCGCGACGTCGGCCGCGCTGCGCCGCTTGGGCGCGGGCTTGCGGGCCGGCGGCTTGCGAGCAGCCGGCTTGCGGGCAGGGGTGCGCTTCGAGCGGGAGGAGCTCGCCATTGCGCGCGATTCGCCACGGGCGGCGGGAGTCCTCCCTACGGTGCGCGCGGCCGAATGCGGCGGATCGCGGCCGTGCTCCGACGTGCGGCCTCGCACGAGACGGCGTGACCCGTTGGGCGTCGGAGCGGCCCGGTCGGCCGGCGCTGAGCGCGTCCCGCGACGGCGAGGTCGCGACGATCGAAGCCGGGTCGGAGCGGCGTGCGGACGCCGCGCCGCCAGCGCCCGTCGGCGAACCAGCGGCGCAGCGTGCGGTCGGAGGGCGGGTCGGCGACGGCGTGGCCATGCCGGTCGCGCAGGTCCTGGCTGACGGCGCGCGGGTCGTCGCCGTCGGCGTACCGGTGCTCGGCCTCGTTGCGAAGCGACTTGTGGCCGTACGAGCCGGGAAGGCTCGCCTCGTCGCGGCTGGCCGAGCGGGCCAGGCCGTCGACGTGCGCCTGGAGCGCGCGCTCGCGGTTGCGGTTGAGCTGGTTGTTGGCTCCCCACACGAGCGCGAGCAGGTCGGCGAGGTCGCGGCCGCCGTTCGCGTGCATGAACTCCGTCGTCGCGTGCGTGGAGGTGCACAGGAAGACGGAGACGCCGTGGTTGAGGTGCACCTCGACGGTCGAGCCGCGGGTCTTCAGGGTGCAGATCGCGCAGAGCTCGTGCTTGCGCGGCAGCGATGGATGCTTGTAGACGCTGGGATACCAGCCGTCCGTTCCTCGTCGTCGAGCCATGCCCGCAGCGTGGCCGACGCCGCGCCATCCGTGGCGGCCGGAATCCGCGCAGCTTGCGCGCAGAGCGTCACGGAAGTGCACGCACCGTCACGGAACGGCACGGACCCGCGCGACTCTCACGCCGGCGTGTGACGGCGATGTGCCGGCGGCGTGCCGGTCATTCGGCCATCGACGTCGAACACGTGCGGGCGCCCGCCAGGCCGACGATGCCGACAGGCGACGGCCGGCACCTACGTCGCTCGAGGCCGTGGCTCTTCGATAGGAAGATTCGAACCGAAGAACCGGCCATCAACGGCCGCGCGACGCGCGGAACGACAAGCGCCGGGGCCGTGCGAGCAACGGCCTTCGAGACACGGCGTTTTTCCGTGCGCATGCCGGTCACTTGGCCTCCAAACGCCCGCCCGGCAACCGCGGACGTCCCACCTCAGCTGGTGCACGGGCTCCCGTCGCGCTCGCCGTGCTACCCCGCGGGGGAGGCGGACCCCCGCGAGCGGCGGCGGCGGCGGCGCTTCTTCGGAGCGCCGTCCTCCGCTCCGGCGGCGCCGTCGGCGGCGGGCTGGGCCGGGCGGGCGTCGCGGCCCGCCGGCCTCGGGGCGCGCGGCGCGCCCTCGGGGCGGCCGACGCGCGGGCGCTCCTCGCGGCGCGGTCGGCGGAACTCGCCCGACGACTCGTCCAGCACGTCCAGGCCGACGTGGCTGGCGCGCCGGCGCAGGCGGTCGAGCTCGGCGCGCGTGTCCTGCGTGAGCTCGAGGCCGCGGTGGTACTCCGTGCGCTGCGACGTCTCTTCGAGGACGGTGGCGTACAGCGTCAGCAGGTCGCGGACGGCCTGCGCCTCGGGGTCGGCCTTGTCGTTCGGCACGCCGCGGCGGAGCTCGATCAGGCGGCGGCGCGGGCGGTGCAGGTCCGCGCGACGGCCGTCCCACTGGGACTTCGCGGCCTCGCTCAGGGCCGCCTCGACGACCGACACGCCCTCGGCGTACGCGGTCGCCGCGATGGTCGGGGCGTCACTCACGACCCGAATGATTGCAACGGTCAGGCGTCCTGGGGGAGCGCGCCGAGCGCCGCTTCGCAGATCGCCTCCGCGGAGATGTCGAGCCAGTCGTAGATCGCGCCCTGCGACCCCACCTGGCCGAAGCGGTCGACGCCGAGCGGCACGAGCGGCATGCCGAGCGCTCCGGACAGGAACGCGAGGGCGTGCGGCGCCGCGTCCTGGACCGTCACCAGCGGCGCCGCGCGCTCCTCCGGGAGCGTCAGCCGGTCGAGCACCGTCGACGGCGCCGCGGCCCCGCGGCTGCGCGCCCGCACGCGCTCGCCGACCGCGCGGAAGACGAGGTCCGGGCTCGTCACGCAGACGATCGCCGCGCCGACGTCCTCCTCCGCGAGCAGCTCGCGCGCCTGCAGCGCCTGCGGCACCAGCGCGCCGCACGTCGCGATGACGACGCGCCAGCGATCCAGCCCCGGCGGCGGGCCGGCCAGGCGGTAGGCGCCGGACAGCACCGCCGCCCGCGCCTCCTCCCGCCCCAGCTGCGCGACCCACTCCAGGAACGGCCCCTGCTCGATCGGCGTCGTCGACAGCCGCAGGTAGGACGCCTCGCCGGCCTCGTGGTCGGCCATGCGGCGGATCGACTCCAGCAGCACCCACTCGACCTCGAGGGCGAAGCACGGCTCCCAGTACGCGAGCCCGGGCAGCTCCGCGCCGATCGAGGCCGTGATCGCGCTCTGGTGCGCACCGCCCTCGCGCGACAGCGAGACGCCCGACGGCGTGCCCGCGATGACGAAGCGCGCGCCGGAGTAGGTGCCGTAGATGAGGGCGTCGAGCCCGCGGCAGACGAACGGGTCGTAGACGGTGCCGACCGGCAGCAGCTGGACGTCCTGCAGCTCGTAGGACAGCCCGAGCTGCCCGAGCAGCAGGAACAGGTTCATCTCCGAGATGCCGAGCTCCAGGTGCTGGCCGCGCGGCGACGGCTCCCAGCGCAGCGGCGTGCCCTGCTCGTGCTCGTAGATCGGCTCGTCCGTCGGCGCGAACACGCCGCGGCGGTTGATCCAGCCGCCGAGGCCCGTCGAGATCGAGACGTCGGGGCTCGTGGTGACGATGTGCCGGGCGAGCGGCTCGACCTTCGCCAGGTCCTGCAGGGTGCGGGCGAACGCCTCCTGCGACGAGGTCGTGCGCGAGGGCGTCTCACCGAGCTCGGCCGGCACGTCGGAGGCCGCGAACGCGATCCGCGGGCGCCCAGCGTCCTCCGTCAGCCGCTCCCGCGACCGCCGGCACAGCGCCGCCTCGGCGGACTCCGGGTCGAAGGCCGCCCACTCGTCCGCGGGGTCGGCCAGCGCCTCGCGCAGGCCGTCGATCTGCTGCGGGCTGAGCACGGCCGAGTGGTTGAGGGGGTGCCCGGCGATCGGCAGGCCCCAGCCCTTGACGGTGAACGCGAAGATCACGCTCGGCCGCTCGGCCTCGGCGTCGCACGCCTCCAGGCCGGCGATGACGTCGCCGAGGTCGTGGCCCGCGAGGTCGCCGATCAGGGCGCCCAGGTCCTCGTCGGGATACGCGTCCAGCACGCGCG
Source organism: uncultured Actinomycetota bacterium (assembly GCA_963767885.1). Taxonomy (GTDB): domain Bacteria; phylum Actinomycetota; class Thermoleophilia; order Gaiellales; family F1-60-MAGs149; genus CAVYFW01. The sequence continues at coordinate 237,873 of CAVYFW010000005.1, read as the reverse complement.
CCAGCTTCGGGCGGTGCGCCTGCCGCGCGCCCGCCAGGAGGCCGTCGCGGATCTCGCCGCCCGGCCGCCGCAGCATGCTCTGGTACTCGCCGTTCGGCATCTCGTCGATGCGCCGGCGCAGCGTCTCGCCGCCGTCGAGCGCGAACGCCGCGCGCAGGCGGGGGCCGTACTTGAGGGTGACGACGTGCCAGCCGTGGTCGGCGAACACCGACGCGAGCTCCGAGGAGCGGATGCCCGGCACCACGCGGTCGAGGCTCTGCCGGTTGAAGTCGATGATCCAGGTCACGCGCCCGAGCCCGCGCGTGGCCATGTCCGAGATCGCCTCCCAGACGTTGCCCTCGTCGAGCTCCGCGTCGCCGATCAGCGCGACGAAGCGGCGCCGGTTGCCGAGGCCGAAGTGCGCCTCCAGGTAGCGGTCGACGACGCCGGCGAAGAGGGGCGCCGCCGCGCCGAGCCCGACCGAGCCGGTGGAGAAGTCGACCGGGTCCGGATCCTTCGTCCGCGACGGGTACGACTGGAGTCCGCCGAAGTCGCGCAGGGTCGTCAGGTACTCGCGATCGAGCCGCCCCAGCAGGTAGTTGATGGAGTGCAGGACGGGTGACGCGTGGGGCTTCACGGAGACGCGGTCGCCGGCCGCCAGCCAGTGGAAGTACATGGCCGTCATCAGCGACACGACCGAGGCCGACGACGCCTGGTGGCCGCCGACCTTGACCGCGTCCGGGTTGGGACGCTCGCGGTTGGCGTAGTCGATCATCCGCATCGCGAGCCAGAGCACGCGACGCTGGATCCCCTCGAGCGTCTCCAGCGGCGGTGCGCCGGGGCTCGTCACGTTCGTCACCGTCTGTTGACTCATTCATCTACTCTTTTGACGTTCGACCCGACGGCGCGATCGTAGCGCCTCCCGCGCGCTCCTAGGAAACGATGCCAGACGTCGCGCCCGCCGACTTTCCCCCGATCGAGCTGCGCCGTGCGGCCGACCGGGTCGTGCGCGCGCTCGTCGACGGGATCCGGGCCGGCTCGATCGCGCCGGGCTCACGGCTGCCGCGCGACCACGAGCTCGCCGCGCGCTTCGGCGTCTCGCGGCCGGTGGTGCGCGACGCCCTCGACCAGCTGCGCCGCGCCGGCATCCTCGACGTGCGGCGCGGCTCGGGCGGCGGCGCCTTCGTGCGGGTCATCGCCATCCCCCACGCCCTGCTCACCGACCGCGACGAGCTCGAGGGCGAGGAGCTGCGCCAGCTGCTCGAGGCGCGGCGCTCGCTGGAGACCACCACCTGCCTGCTGTGCGCCGAGCGCGCCACGCCGGAGGACCTCGCGGCGCTGGCCGACCTCGTCGACCAGCTCGACGCGAGCCGCGACGACCCGCACGACTTCGTGGAGCTCGACGTCCGCTTCCACCTGCGGGCGGCGCAGGCCAGCGGCAACGGGCCGCTGACGCGGGCGCTGGCCGAGGTGTTCCGCGACCTGCAGGTGGCCCGCACCCGGCAGACCGTCCGCTACGGCGAGATGGACGGCGCCGTCGCCGCGCAGCGCAGCCTGCTGGCGGCCCTCGTGTCGCGCCGCCCCGAGGCGGTGCTCGCGGCGCTCGACGTGCACCTCGGCCGCCTGGAGCAGCACGTCCTCGGGCGCACGATCGCGCTCCGCCGTCCCGCGCCCGTCGCGCGTTAGCTCTCCCTGCGCCGGGGCGGTGCACACGTCGCATGCAGACGCGCGAGCTGGTCGCCACGGGGAAGGCGATCGTCAAGAAGGTGCAGCGCGACCAGCTCACGGACCGCGCCGCCGCCATGACCTACTACACGCTCATGGCCCTGTTCCCCGGCCTCCTGCTGGGGGTCTCGGTGCTCGGCCTGATCGGGCAGGGCTCGCTCTACCAGGACATGATCGACAAGGTGCGCGACGTCGCGCCCGGCGGAGCTCGTGCAACCGCTCGAGGACTTCCTGGCCAGCGCGACGTCGAACGACGCCGCCGGCATCACGTTCGTCATCTCGCTGGTCATCGGCCTCAACGGCGCGTCCGGCGCGCTGGCCGCGGCGGGCCGCTCGCTGAACGTCGTGCTCGGCGTCGAGGACGACCGCTGCGCTGCATCCACCGCAAGCTGCACGACATGGGCTGGACGCTCCTCCTGATCGCCCTCGTCACGGTCTCGCTCGGGCTCATCCTGCTCGGCGGGCCGCTCGCGGAGTGGGCCTTCGACCAGATCGGCCTCGGCGGCACCGCCGTGACGATCTGGACCTGGCTCCGCTGGCCGCTGGCGATCCTCGTGATGATGCTCGTCTACGCGATCGTCTACCGCGTCGCGCCCGGACGCCGACGAGCGCCGCTTCCGCTTCCTCACGCCCGGGCGCCGTCATCGGCGTGCTGATCTGGGCCGTCGCCTCCGGCGCGTTCTTCCTCTACGTCTCGAACTTCAGCTCCTACAACCGCACGTACGGCGCCTTCGCGACCGCGGTGATCCTGCTGATCTGGCTCTGGCTCTCGAACCTCTGCCTGCTGGTGGGCGGCGAGATCAACGCCGTGCTCGACGAGCGGCGCTGCGGCGTCTCGCACGAGCCGGAGGGCATGGCAGGTGGCGCGGCAGCGGGGCGACGCCGGCGCGCCGTCCGCCGACGCGCCGCCGGGAGCACGGCGGTACGCTGCAGCCGCAGACGGTCCGCGCCGCCCGCGCCGCGGCGGCCTGGCGGGCGGCCTCGCGCTCGTCGCGCTGGCGCTGCTGGCACTCCTGCCGGCACGCCGCGCGCGCTAATGTCAGACTTAAGCGCGTCCCGGTCCCCACGACCGCCTCTGGAGCGCGCCCGTGCCCGTCAACGTCACCTCCTTCGACGGCATCGACCTCGACGACGACCAGGTCGAGCTGCTGCGGGCGATCCGCGAGTACGTCGACCGCGACGTGCTGCCGCACGTGCGCGAGTACGAGGAGCCGGACGTGTTCCCCGAGCCGATGGTGCAGCCCCTGCGCGAGATGGGCGCATTCGGCATGCGCATCCCGCCCGAGTACGGCGGCATGGGCCTCGACCTGGTGACCTACGCGCTGGCCATCGCGGAGCTCTCGCGCGGCTGGACGTCGATCTCCGGCATCGTCAACGGGCAGTACATCGTCGGCGGCATGATCGCGTCGCACGGCACCGAGGAGCAGAAGCAGCGGTTCCTGCCGCGGATGGCCGCCGGCGAGTACCGCGCCGCCTTCTCGATGACCGAGCCCGGGGCCGGCTCCGACGTGCAGGGCATCCGCATGACCGCGCGCCGCGAGGGCGACGAGTTCGTCCTCGACGGCACCAAGATGTGGGTCACCAACGGCCTGCGCTCGTCGCTCATCGCCGTGCTGGCCAAGACCGACCCCGACGCCGTCGCCGGCCCATCGGGGCATGACGGCGTTCCTGGTCGAGAAGGAGCCGCTGGTCGACCAGCAGGGCGGCCTCACCATCCCGCCGCCGCTGAAGAAGCTCGGCTACAAGGGCGTCGAGTCGACCGAGCTGGTCTTCGAGGGCCACCGCGTGCCGGCCGGGGCGGTGCTCGGCGGCGAGGCGGGCGTCGACCAGGGCTTCTACCAGATGATGGCCGGCATCGAGACCGGCCGCATCAACGTCGCGGCCCGCGGCCTCGGCGCCGCCATGCGCGCCCTCGAGCTGTCGCTGCAGTACGCCCAGGAGCGCGTCGCCTTCGGCAAGCCGATCGCCCACCACCAGGCGATCCAGCTGAAGCTCGCCAACATGGCGACGGGGGTCGAGGCCTCCAAGCACCTGATCGTCGCCGCGGCGCGCAAGAAGCAGGCCGGCGGGCGCGCCGACGTCGAGGCCGGCATGGCGAAGCTGTTCGCCACCGAGGTCGCGCAGCGCGCCGTCGAGGACGCGATGCGCATCCACGGCGGCTACGGCTACTCCAAGGAGTACGAGATCGAGCGCCTCTACCGCGACACGCCGCTGCTCCTGATCGGCGAGGGCACGAGCGAGATCCAGCAGCTGATCATCGCCCGCGGCATGCTCGCCCGGAACCCGGTCTAGCCGGCGCCCCGCACGCGGCGCCTGCCATCATCGGCGCCATGGGCGATCCCGTCGACGCCGTCGCGGCCCTGGCCGACCCCGTCCGCCGCGCGCTGTACGACCACGTCGCGGCCGCCGGCGGCGAGGTCTCGCGGGCGGAAGCGGCCGCGGCGGTCGGCGTCGCCCGCACGGTGGCGGCCTTCCACCTCGACCGGCTGGCGCAGGAGGGGCTGCTGGAGGTCACGACGCGGCGCACGACCGGTCGCAGCGGCCCCGGCGCCGGCCGGCCGGCGCGGCTCTACCGGCGGGCCGAGCGCGAGGTCGCCGTCAGCCTGCCGCCGCGCGACTACGAGCTCGCGGCGACGCTGCTCGCCGGGGCCGTCGAGGAGGCGGGGGTCGAGGAGGCGGTCGAGGCGCAGGCCCGCGCCCTCGGCGAGCAGCTGGGCGCCCAGCACCCGGCCGCCGACCCCCACGACCTCGGCGCGGTCGAACGGGCGCTCGCGGCGCGCGGCTTCGAGCCCTACCGCGACGAGGCGGGCGAGGTGCGGCTGCGCAACTGCGCCTTCCACGCCCTGGCCGGCGACTTCCCGGTGCTCGTCTGCGGCATGAACCGCGCCTTCTGCGAGGGCGTCGCGCGCGGCGCCGGGCTGCGCGGCGTGCGGGCGCGCCTCGACCCGCGCGAGCGCGACTGCTGCGTCGTCATTTCTATCGACAACAACTCTTGACATAGAAGCGCCCGGCGTGCTTGGATGGATGTCGTGACGACCGCCCATCACCTCGCCCAGGTCAACGTCGGCCGCCTCAGCGCGCCGCTCGACTCCGAGCAGATCCGCCCCTTCATGGAGCTGCTCGCCCCGATCAACGCCGTCGCCGACACCTCGCCCGGCTTCGTCTGGCGCCTGCAGACGGACGCCGGCGACGCCACCGGCGTGCGCATCGACCCCGACCCGCAGCTCGCCATCAACCTCTCCGTCTGGGAGTCGCGCGAGGCCCTGTGGGACTACGTGTACCGCTCGCCCCACCTGGAGGTGCTGCGGCGCCGGCGCGAGTGGTTCGACCGCCACGTCGCAGATGCACATGGCGCTGTGGTGGATCGAGGCCGGCACGCTGCCGACCGTCGACGAGGCCCTCGCGCGCGTCGACCACGTCCGCGCCCACGGCCCGACGCCGCACGCCTTCACCTTCAAGCAGGCCTACGAGCCCGACGGCACCCCCGTCGAGCGGCCGCGCGCGACGGCCTGAGCCCCGCACCACCCCGGCGCGGCCGCCGTCCCCACGGCGGCCGCGCCGTCCTTCCACCCGTTCCCGCGGCCCTACGGCACCGGCGGCTGCGCGAAGTACACCGTCGGGTCGCCCTGCTTGAGCCAGATCTCCGGGTGGTCGAGCGGGACGAACGAGCGGTCGCCGCCCGGCTCCCGCGTGGCGGGCACCGAGTCGCCGCTCGGCAGGTGCATGATGAAGTTGACCGCCTTGGTGTCGTCCACGAGCGGGATCTCGTAGCGCGCCCAGGCGCCCTCGAGGCTGGTCAGCGGCCACGGATGGTCCCACGCGACCTGGGCCAGCACGGCCGGATCGACCGCGTCGCCCCAGAGGTGCAGGCCCCAGTCCGTGTAGTCGCCGGCGGGCCGGAAGTAGTGCACCACGGCGGTCTCCAGCGGCGGGCCGGCAGCGGTCACCGTCCGCACGGCGCTCGTCGACGTCGTGCCGTCGGGCTCGGTCAGCACGGCGCGGTAGTGGATCGGGGTGCCCGCGTCGAGGTCGAGCACCGAGATGTCGTCGGTCGCCGAGTAGATGGGCGACGAGTCGTCGGTGCCGACCAGCGTCCACTCGCCGCCGTCCAGCATGCGCTCGAAGCGGACGACGTGCGTGCCGCGCTCCGGGTCGGCGACGGCGCTGAGCTCGACGGTGTCGCGCACCTTGCTGCCCTCGACCGGCGCCTCGATCGTCACCTTCGGGGCGGGCACGGCGGCCGTCTTCTGGTCCGACGTGCGCGTGTGGTGCGCGTTGTCGAGGACGATCGCCTTGTAGCGCACCGACGTGCCGGCCGGCAGGCTCGTGACGTCGTGGAAGACGCGGTACGGCGGGTTGTCGTCCGTGCCGATGGCGCGTCCACGGGCCGCGCCCCACCCTGGCCAGGAACGTGACCTCGTAGAACGACGTGCCGTCCACGGTCGCGCCGACCTCGATGCGGGCGTTCGACTCCGCGCTCGCCGCGGGATCGGCCAGGCTGATGCGGGGCGCCTTCTTGCTGCGCGGGATCTCGCCCCAGAGCTTGTAGACCACCGCCGAGAGCGGCTGCACGGTCACCGTCAGGCCGGCCGAGCGGTTGCTCTCGAGCCAGCGGCGGCCGTCGCCGTAGATGCGCAGGTAGTCGCGCTTCGCGGAGTACGTGGGGATCGTCGCCGTCTGCGGCTGCTCGCTGTTGTTGAGCACCACGACGTACTCGCGCTGGTCGCGGCGGTCGATGCGCGAGAAGGCGTAGATGCCCGCCGCGGTCGAGGAGAGGCGGTGGATCTGGGCGCCGTCGCGCAGCGCCTCGTGCTTCTGCGTGAGGTGCGACAGCCGGGCGATGGCGCGGTACAGCGGGTGCGTCGGGTCGAAGTTGGAGTCGGCCGTCGTGGCGTCCGTGCCGATCAGGTCGTCGTCGTTGTAGGACGCGACCTGGCTCGGGAACATGTCCTGCCGCGCGGCCTGGTCGCCGCCGTCGCCGACGAAGCCCTGCTCGTCGCCGTAGTAGACGACCGGGTTGCCGCGCGAGAGGTACATCAGCTCGTGGGCCAGGCGGTCGCGCGCGAGCACCTCGGCGTCGGTCGCGCCCGCGTTGGCGTTCCGGACGAAGAGCCCGATGCGCCCCATGTCGTGGTTCCCGAGGAACGTCGGCAGCTGGTAGACGTTCGAGTCGGCGTCCGTGTACCAGTCGTCGCCGGCGAAGAAGGCGCGCAGGTCGTCGGTCGGCGCCGAGCTCGCCGCGAACCGCTGCGCCGCGGCCTGGAACGGGAAGTCCAGCACGGCCTGCATCCGGTCGGTCGTCGTGAAGTGCGACGTGAAGCTCTTCGTGGTGTCGAAGACCTCGCCGAACATGAAGAACTCGCGCTTGCCGTGCGCGCGGGCGAAGGCCAGCACCTCGGGCCCGAACCGCTGCCAGAAGGCGTCGTCGACGTGCTTCATGGTGTCGATGCGGAAGCCGTCGACGCCGAAGTCGGCGATCCACGTCTCGTAGATGTCGATCATCCCCTGCACCACGCGCGGGTTCTCGGTGAAGAGGTCGTCGAGCCCGAAGAAGTCGCCGTACAGCGAGTTCTCGCCCACGAAGGTCGTGTCGCCGCGGTTGTGGTACAGCGTCACGTCGTTGAGCCAGTCAGGCACCTTCAGGTGCTCCTCGGCCGGGTCGAGCACCGGCACGTAGGGGAAGGAGACGTCCGGGTCGAGCGCCGGGAAGAGCAGCGACCCGGCGTAGTCGCGGTCGTCGAAGATCGCGCCGTCGGCGGTCCGGTAGGGCTCGTCGTCCTTGGAGACGTAGGGCTGCCGGGCGCCCTCCTCGTAGCCGATCACGTCGGCCGTGTGGTTGGCGATGATGTCGAAGTAGACCTTCATGCCCCGCGTGTGGGCCGCCTCGACCAGCGCGCGCAGGTCCTCGTTGGTCCCGAGGTGGGGATCGATCTGCGTGAAGTCGGTGATCCAGTAGCCGTGGTAGCCGGCCGATGGACCGTCCTCCAGCTGCACCGCCTTGTTCTTGAAGGTCGGCGTGAGCCAGATCGACGTCGCGCCCAGACCGCGGATGTAGTCGATGCGCTGCAGCAGGCCCTTCAGGTCGCCGCCGTGGTAGAAGCCCGTCGCGGTGGGGTCGAAGCCGGACACGAGCCGGTCCGCGGGCAGGCCGCCGAGGTCGTTCGCGGGGTCGCCGTTCTCGAAGCGGTCGGCCATGACGAAGTAGAAGCTCTGGTCGCTGACCGGCGAGCGCAGCGAGTGCGCGGCGAGCCGGCCGTCACTCCCGCCCTTCCTCCCGCCGGCGAGCGCGGGCGCGGCCGCGCTCAGGGCCACCACGAGCGCGAACAGCAGGACGGCGACTCGACGCATCACGCTTCCCCCCAAACTCGGAAGTCCAGACGACGTACGGTCATACCCCGCTCTCGTGCCTTTTCACACGGAGCTACCGCGAGGTACCGGAAGCGTTCTCGTGCGGTTATTTCCTGGTGAAACCCGAATCCGCCGCGGACCGTCTTCGGTAGAGTGAGTGACAGCCGGGGTGCGCTTCCCCGGCGGTCCGCGGCGAAGACGCCGCACACGGAGACGACTCCGCGGGGCCGCCGGCCACCTGCGCACGGCTGGGGCCCCGAGTCCGTGACCACACGAACACCGGGAGTCCGCATGACCCACGACCACAACCCGCTGCTGGTCGACTACGACCAGCGCCGCGACGAGGCGCGCCAGGAGCGCGAGCCGTTCGACTGGCTCGTGTCTCTGGAGCGCACCACGCCCCGCAGCCGCCGGCTGCTCCGCCGCATCGCGTCGGTGGTGTCGCGCTAGCACGACGGGGCCGGCCGGCGGCGAAGACGTCCGCCGCCGGCCGGCCTCCGGTTCGGCGGGTCGGCCCTGTACGAGCCGGGTACCAGGTCGGCATGGACGGCGCCCCGGTCGACCAGACGCTGCGGGTGGGCGACACGACCTACGCCGTGGGACGTGCGGGCAGCGGTCCGCCGGTCCTGCTGCTGCACGGCTTCCCGCAGGACCGCACGTGCTGGCGCCACGTGGCCCCCGCGCTGGCCGCCCGCCACGCCGTCGTCGCCTGCGACCTCAAGGGCTGCGGCGGGAGCCGGGCGCCGGCGGGCGGGCCGCTCGGCGAGGGCTACGCGGCGCGCGAGCTCGCCGCCGAGCTGGTCGAGCTGATGGCGCAACTCGGCCACGCGCGCTTCGCCGTCGCCGGCCACGACCGCGGCGCGCGCGTCGCCTACCGCATGGCGCTCGACCGCCCGGACGTCGTGACGCACCTGGCGGTGCTCAACATCGTCCCGACCGTCGAGCAGTTCGAGCGCCTGACGCCGGAGACCGCTGTCGCCTACCTCCCGTGGATCCTGCTGGCGCAGCCGCCGCCCTTCGCCGAGCGGCTGCTCACGCCGAGCGCGGACTGGTACGTGCGGGCCACCATCACGTCGTGGCTGGCCCGCCCCGGCGCCGTCGACCCGGCCGCGCTCGACCACTACGCGGCGGTCTTCACGCCCGGCGCCATCGCCGCGTGGTGCGCGGAGTACCGGGCGGCCTTCCACCTCGACCGCCCGCTCGACGCGGCCGACCGCGCCGCCGGCCGCACGATCGCGTGCCCCGTGCTCGTGCACTGGGGCGCCGAGGAGACCGGTCTCGCGGACGCCCTCGACGTCTGGCGCCGCTGGGCCGCCGACGTCCGCGGCGGGCCGGTGCCGGGCGGCCACTTCGTCGCGGAGGAGGCGCCGGACGAGGTCGCCGCCTCGCTCGCGGCGTTCCTGGCGGGGTAGTGGACACTTGGCCGTTCGCATGCCGGCCACTTGGCCAACGTCCCCTTCGCCGCAACGACGGGTTGGACACTTGGCCGTCACGGCGCCGGACATTTGGCCAACGTCCGGCGCGCCGGAGGGCGCTACCCCGGCAGCGTCCAGAGGCCGTCGAAGCCGACGTGCTCCTCGACGGTCACGCGCCCGAGCCGCTCGCGCGCCTCCAGCAGCGGGACGTCCATCACGACCGCGACCTCCTTCGTCGCGAGCGGCGTGCCGGTCCACGCCAGCACCTCCTCGACGGTCGCCGGCCGGTCGCGACGATCGAGGCCGGGCACGAGGTTCGCCGTCACGACGTCGTAGACCCCGAAGGGCTGGAAGCCGGGCACGGCGGCCTGGCGCTCGGCGTGAAGACGCGGCGCAGGTAGTCGTCAGGGCGCTCCGCGAGGCCGACGAGCCGCACGCGCCAGTCCAGACGGTCGCCGTAGAGCCAGCTCAGCGCGCCGGCGGAACGGCTCCGCCGACCACGCCCAGGGGCAGCCGGGGTCGGTGTACTCCGTGATGCAGACGTCCGGCGCCGCCGTCACGCGACGGTCCGCTCGGGCAGCGGGTCCTCCACGGCCTCCGGCGCCTCCGCCCGCGGCAGGTTGACGATGGCGACGCCCACGATCACGACGACGATGCCGAGCGTCGTCAGCGCGCCCGGCAGGTTGCCGCGCAGCGCCTCGATGACGACGGCGACGACCGGGCGCCAGGAAGGTCCACGCGTAGACTCGCGAGCCGGACCAGCGCCCGAGCGCGAGCATGAAGCAGATGAACGCCGCGACCTGCGCGCCGAGGGCCAGGAAGAGCAGCGACCACCAGAGGTCGGGGCTGCCCCAGTCCGTCGCGCCGGGGTCGCCCGTGAAGAGCGCGTACGGGATCAGCAGCACGCCGCACCACACGAACTGCGCGACCGAGAAGCCGAACACGTCGACGTCGGGCTGCTGCCGGTAGACGTAGCGCATCGCGAGGCCGCTGCACGCGTAGCCGAGCGCGCCGATCAGGGTCAGCACGCTCCCGATGACGAGCTCGGAGCCCGAGCCGACGTCACCGGGGTCCGAGAGGATGATCAGCGCGACGCCCGCGAAGCCGACGACGAGGCCGGCGGTCCGCAGCGCCGTGATGCGCTCGTGCAGCGCCAGCCGGCCGATGATGGCGACGAAGAACGGCGCCGAGTTCAGCAGCACGGCGGCGACGGCCGGGCCGGCGCGCGACGTGCCCTCCGAGAGGCCCATCAGCGAGAGCGACGCGCCGGCGCCCGCGACGGCGGCCCAGCCCCAGAGCCAGCGCGAGCGCGGCAGCCGGCCGCCCAGCACGCGGCAGCAGCACGAGCAGGGCGGCGGCCCCGAGCAGCGCCCGCAGGCAGGCGACGATGCCGGGCGTCGTGTAGTCGAGCGCGACGTCCGTGACGCTGAAGGCCGCGCCCCAGAACAGCATGGTCACGCCCAGCAGGACCGGGACGGGCACTGCGCTGCGCCGCATCGCGGAGAGCATAGAGTCCCGCGATGGCGACCGACCCGTCCGTCTCCTGGTTCCCCCTCGGCGACGAGGAGCCGCTCGCGCCCGACATCAGGGCCCTCTACGCCAAGTGCCGGGAGCGGCTCGGCTTCGTGCCGAACGTCTTCCGCGCCTACCAGTGGCTGCCCGAGCGGCTCGAGGCGTTCATCGCGCACTACGACGCGGTCATGGCGCCGACCGAGACGCTGACGGCGGCCGACCGCGAGATGATCGCCGTCACGGTCTCGATGCTGAACGGCTGCGCGTACTGCCTCGTCTCGCACGGCTACGCGGTGCGCAGGGCGACGAAGGACCCCGTGCTCGGCGACCTCGTGACCTTCGACCACCGGCGCGCGCCGGTGACCGAGCGCCAGCACGCGATCCTGCGCTACGTCGAGAAGGTGACGCGCACCCCGCTCGACTGCTCGGAGGCCGACCTCGACGAGCTGCGCGGCCACGGCCTCTCGGAGCGCGACCTGTGGGACGTCGCCGAGGTCGCGGCGCTCTTCAACTTCACGAACCGCCTGGCGCTCGCGACCGGCATGGCGCCGAACGCCGAGTACCACGCGATGGCGCGCTGAGCGGACGATGCGGGCGGCGGCCGCGCTCGACGTCGGGCGCCTGCGCGACGCGGGGCTCGTGACGGAGGCCGGCTTCGCGGCCGTCGAGCTGAGCGCGCCGCCGGATGCCGACGCCGGCGCCGCCGAGCTGCTGGGCACGGAGGGGCTCGCGACCGCCGCCGTGGTGCTGCTGCTGCGGCCGTGGCAGCAGGCGGCTGCCGCGCTCGCCGAGCTGGAGACGGCGCTCGACGCCGTCGAGGAGCTCGTCGGCGGCGACCGTGCGCTCGTGCCGCTGCTGGTCGCCGAGTCCGACGACGCCGAGCGGGCCGCCGCGGCCGGCGAGGTCGAGCAGCACCGCCACCTGTGGACGCGCGGCGCGGCGCTCGGCGCGGTGCTCGACGCCGCGCACCGGGCGGCCGAGCGCTGCCAGGAGCGCGGCCTGGTGCCGGCGTTCCTGCCGCGGCCGGGCAGCGCGATCGAGTCGCCGCGGGAGATCGACGCGCTCGCCAACGCCGTCGACCTCGACCTCGTGCGGCTGGCCCTCGACGTCGAGGGGCTGCGGCGGGCGGGCGGCGAGCCGCTCGCGTTCGTCGCCGAGTTCGCCGAGATCACCGGCCACCTGCGGGTCGGCGACGACCTCGCGGTGCTCGCGCCGCTCGCGGCGGCGGGCTACGACGGCTGGGTCGCGGCGGACGTCCCGCTCGACGCCGCCGCCCTCGGAACGGCGCGCGAGCGGCTGGCCGAGGCGGGCGTGGAGTGAGCGCGGGCGCGTATCGTGTGACCGTGCAACGCCCCCTCGTTGCGGTCCTGGCCGTCGCGGCGCTCGGCGCGCTCGCGTCCCCGGCGACCGCTGCCATCCGGAAGCCCACGCCCACGCTGCGCGTCGTCGCCACGGAGTACCGCTTCGCCCTCGGCAAGACGGTCGTCGCCCCCGGCGCGCGCTCCATCGTGCTCGTCAACCACGGCACCGAAGAAGCACGACCTCGTGCTGCGGCGCCTCAACGCCGCGGGCAGCCCGGTCGGCGCGCCGCTCTCGCTGCCGCGCGTCGCCGCGGGCACGCAGGCGAAGCGGACCTTCACGCTGCCGATCGGCCGCTACAGCCTGGTCTGCACGATCTCGGACCACGCCGCGCAGGGCATGGCCGCGCGGCTGACCGTGCGCAAGCCCTAGAGCGACGCGCGGAAGACGGTCTCCAGCTCCGCCGCGCCGACGGGCAGCGGGGCGATCTTCAGCAGCCGCTCCTGCTTGAGCGCGCCGGCCACGAGGTCGGGCACGTCCGCCTCCGCGAAGCCGAGGTCCGACAGGCGGGCGGGGGCGCCGACGTCCGCGATCAGCCGCGCGATGGCCCGCGGCAGCGCGTCGAGGTCGCCCGCGTCGACCGGCTCGCCCGTCAGCAGCTCGGCGGCGCGCGCGTGGCGCTCCGGCAGCACCGGCGCCGTCAGCCGCAGGCCGGCCACCGCCGTGACGATGACCGCGATGCCGTGCGGCACGCCGCGGCCCGGGCCGGGGAAGCCGGGCGGCGCCCAGTCGTGGCGCAGGCCGGCGATGGGGTACGAGCAGGCGTGCGGGACGTGCACGCCGGCGTTGCCGAAGCCGATGCCGGCGAACGTCGCGCACTGCAGCATCCCGTGGCGCGCCTCGAGGTCGCTGCCGTCCGCGACGGCGCGGCGCAGGTAGCGGCCGCCGAGCTCGATCGCGCGCTCGACCCACACGTCGGCGAGCGGGTTGGCGCCCTGGTACGGCGGCCGCGCGCCCGGGTCGGCGGGCCGCGGGCGCGCGTCGTAGGGCAGCGAGACGTAGGCCTCGATGGCGTGCATGAGCGCGTCGAGCCCGACGGCCGCGGTGACGGCGGGCGGGCAGCCGACGGTCAGCTCGGGGTCGCAGATCGCGAGGCGCGGGCGCAGGTGCTGGTGCGAGATGCCGGTCTTGACCCGGTGCTCGGGCACGTCGAGCACCGCGACGGCGGTCACCTCGGAGCCCGTGCCGGCGGTCGTCGGCAGGGCGACGACGGGGAGCAGCGGCCCGGGCACCACGCGCCCGCCGCCGATGGGTGGGTTGACCCAGTCGAGGATCTCGCCGCCGTGGGTCGCCAGCAGCGCCGCCGCCTTCACGGTGTCGAGCGCGGAGCCCCCGCCGAGGCCGACGAAGCCGTCGTAGCCGCCGGCCTGCGCGTGCTCGGCGGCCGCCTGCATCGACGCCACGGACGGCTCGCCGGCGGGCGCGGCGTAGACCTCGACCTCCACGCCGGCGTCACGGATCGCGGCGACCACGGGGTCGGGGAGGCCGAGCCGCGCCAGCACCTCGTCGGTGACGACCAGCGCGCGCCGCACGCCGAGCCGCGTCAGGTGGTGGCCGGTCTCGCGCGCGGCCCCGGCGCCGAGCACGACCGGCGGCATGAGCAGCTGGCAGACGGTCTCCACGTCGCTGCCGGTGCGCTCACGACCTCACCCCTCTCGCACCGCCCGCAGGGCGTCCTCGCGGGCGTCCCACTCGTCCTTGCCGAGCACGGCGTTCAGCTCCTCGAACGGCATCATGCGCTCGAGGACGCCCGCCGTCGTGCCCTCCTCGCGCAGCCGGCGCGCCAGGTCGGCGGTCGACCCGGCGGCGGCGAACAGCGTCGACGACGGGTACAGCACGACGCTGAAGCCGAGCTCCGCGAAGCGGCGCACGCCGAGGTCGGGCGTCTTGCCGTGCTCCGAGACGTTGACCAGGAGCGGCGCGCCGATGCCCGCGCCGGCGATCGCCTCCAGGTCGGCCTCGTCGCGCGGCGCGTCGACGAAGATCAGGTCGGCGCCGAGCGCCGCGTACCGCCGCGCGCGCTCGATGGCGTCGTCGAGGCCGGTGACCGCGAGCGCGTCGGTGCGGGCGACGATGATCGTCTCGGGGTTGCTGCGTGCGTCGAGCGCGGCGCGCAGCTTGACCTCCATCTCCCCGGCCGGGATGACCTGCTTGCCCTCCATGTGGCCGCAGCGCTTGGGGAAGACCTGGTCCTCGAACTGGATGCCGGCCGCGCCCGCGTGCTCGTACTCCCGCACCGTGCGCACGAGCTGCGCGACGTCGCCGTAGCCGGTGTCCGCGTCCGCGATGACGGGGATGGAGACGGCCGCCGCGACGCGCCGCAGGTGGTCGGCGTTCTCGGTCAGGGTCGTGATGCCGAGGTCGGGCAGGCCGTGGGCGGCAGCGGCGGCCGCGTAGCCGCCGCGGTAGATGGCCTCGAAGCCGGCCCGCTCCAGCAGCCGTGCCGTGAGCGCGTCGAAGGCGCCGGGGACGACGAGCACGTCGCCGCGGGCGAGGCGGTCGCGTAGGGACATGCGCGCAGTATCCGGCAGCCTCGGCGGCCGCCGCGCAAACCGATTCCGGCCCGCGGCCGTATGAGGTCGCAGTTGGCAGTCACGGAGGACGACGTGAGGAGGTCGCCCAGCCATGACGCAGACCGCCCAGGCGCCCACCCGCCCCGGCCCCGCAGGGCTTGCCCTGCCGCGGCTGCTGGCGGAGTCGAGCGCGTACACCGCGCTGACGGTCGAGCTGCTGGGCCGCGCCGGCGTCGAGCCGGGGATGCGCGTGCTCGACGCGGGCTGCGGCCCGGGCGACTCCACGTTCGCGGCGGCGGCGGTCGTCGGCCGCGACGGCGAGGTGCTCGGCGTCGACCGCAGCCACGCGGCGGTCGCCCGCGCAGGCGCCCGCGCCGCCGGTGCGGGCCTCGACCACGTGCGCTTCGCGGTCGCCGACCTCGAGGCCGTCGCCATCGAGGGCGGCTTCGACGCCGTCATCGGCCGGGGCGTGCTCGCGCACCTGCGCCGGCCGGCGGCGGCGCTCGCCCGGATCGCCGCGGCGGCGGACCCCGGCGGCATCGTCGCCTTCCAGGAGCTCGTCGTCTCGAGCGCCACCACGTCGCCCGGCGTCCCGCTCTACGCCCGCGTCAACCACCTGCTGCAGGCGACCCTCAGCGCGGCGGGCCTCGACCCCGACCTCGGCCGCCAGCTGCACGGCGTCTTCCGCGACGCCGGCCTGCCCGCGCCCTCGTTGCACCTGGCCGCGCCGGTCGCCCACGCCGCCGACCCCGCCGTCCACGCCGAGGCCGCCCGGATGCTGCGCGGCGTGCTCCCGCTGGCGGAGCGCCTCAACGTCGCCTCACCCCACGAGGTGCAGATCGACACCCTTGCCGCACGCCTCCACGCCGACGCCCTCGCGGCCGACGCGACGGTCTTCCTGCCGTCGCTGGTCGGGGCCTGGACGCGGCTGCCGGGGTAGCCGGCGGCGTTGGCCACTTGGCCGTCACCGCGCCGGCCACTTGGCCATCACGACGTTGGCCACTTGGCCGTCACCGCGCCGGCCACTTGGCCCAACCGCCCTACTGCAGCGGCCGCACCGCGATCCGCCAGCGCACGGGTGCGTGCGGCGTGGCGACCAGCGCCTGGCCCTCGCGGATGGCGGTCGCCAGCCCGAGGCCGTGCGGGACCGAGGCGGGCTCGACGGCGAGGATCTCGGCCGCCTCGCGCCAGGCGCCGCCGTAGGTCCGCACCTCGTGCCAGATCCAGCAGTGCGGCAGCACGTCGGCATCCCACTCCACCTCGACGCCCTGACCGGTGCCCGCGTTCCGCACGGCCGCCCGGCCCGCCGGCAGGTCGGTGACCACGAGGTAGCGGCTGCGCGGCTCGCCGAGCGGCCAGCCGTCGGCGCGCTCGGTGCCGCCGTCGAGCAGGGTCACCACGGGCCACTCGGACGCGTCGGCGGGCGGTTGCGCGGGCCCCTCCTGCTCGTGGAGCTCGTAGGCGCGCCCGCCGGGCAGCTCGATCGTCACCTCGGGGTCGATCAGCTCGAGCCCCAGCGACAGGTGCTCGACCGCGACCAGCGGCGCCGGCCCGTCCAGGGCGCGCACCTCGGTCTCCGCCACCAGCGCGCCGTCCTCGACCGCCAGCCGGCGCTCGGCGGCCAGGCCGAAGCCCGTCCAGCGCAGTCGCGCCTCTATCGCCGTCGCCGCCAGCACCGTCCACGGCTCGTGCGACCCCGAGCCGTGGTAGCTGTGGCGCGCCCCGTCGACCTCGCAGACGTTGCCCGCGTTCGGCACCAGGACCTGCCAGCCACCGCGGTAGCCGGCCGTCCACGCGGGCTCCTCCAGCGGCCCCACGGACGGCTCCTGCGAGGCGAACGGCGGGCGCCCCAGGAGCTGGCGGCCCGTGCGCAGGTCGACGAGGTCGAGCACCTCGCCGCCGTGCCGCGGGTCGAGGCGGACGAGCACCCGCTCGTCGCGCAGGACGATCACGTCGCGGTCACGCCGCGATCGTAGGAAACCGGTTGCATCCGGTCAACCGCGCGTGCGATGCTCCGCGCATGCCCCGCGTCCGCCTCGAGGACGTCGCCCGTGCGGCGGGCGTCTCGAAGTCCACGGCCTCGCGCGCGCTCAACGACCCCCTGGCCCCGCTCCGCGAGGAGACGCGCGCCCGGGTGCGCAAGGCGGTCGAGGAGCTCGCCTACCGCCCCCACGCCGGCGCCCGCGCGCTCAAGCGGGCCGACACCGGCGCGCTCGGCCTCGTCGTCCCCGACCTCACGAACCCCGTCTGGGCCCGCATCGTCCGCGGCGCCGTGAACCAGGCCCGCGACCGGGACTTCAGCGTGCTCCTGATCGAGGACGTCGAGCCCGCGGCGACGCAGGCGATGGTCGACGACCTCGTCCGGGCCGGACGCATCGACGCACTGGTGATGGCGTCGG
This sequence comes from uncultured Actinomycetota bacterium, assembly GCA_963767885.1. Classification (GTDB taxonomy): domain Bacteria; phylum Actinomycetota; class Thermoleophilia; order Gaiellales; family F1-60-MAGs149; genus CAVYFW01. The sequence continues at coordinate 220,623 of CAVYFW010000005.1, read as the reverse complement.
CGACCCCCGGCCACCCGCTCGTCGCCGCGCTGCCCGACCTGCTCGTGGCGCACGTCTTCCTCAACCGCGCCGTCGCCGGCAGCGGCCGCAACGTCGTCGCGCACGACGCCGCCACGAGCGAGCTCGCGCTCGACCACCTGCACGGCCTGGGCCACCGCGTCGTCGGCCTCGTCAGCGGGCCGCCCGGCCTCTCCACCATCGAGGCGCGCGCCGCCTCGTTCGCCGCGCGCGCCGCGCTGCTCGGCCTTGACGCCGCGCCGATCGTGCCCGCCGAGCTGTCCGAGCAGGGCGGCGCGGAGGCGATGCGCGCGCTGCTCGACGGCGGGCCGCCGGTGACCGCGGTCGCCGTCAACCTCCTCAGCCAGGCCATCGGCGTCCTGTCCGCCCTGTGGGACGCCGGGCTCGAGGTCCCCGGCGACGTCTCGATCGTCTGCTACGACGACCTGCCGCTCGCCGACTACCTCCGCCCCGCGCTGACCCGGGTCCGCGTGCCGCTGGCGGAGCTCGGCGCCGTGGGCGTCGACGAGGCGATCGCGCAGGTGCTGGGCGGGCCCGGGCGCGACGTGCTGCTCGGCGTCGAGCCGCAGCTCATCGTCGCCGGCAGCTCGGCACCGCCGCGGCCCGGGCGGTGACCCTGACGGCCGCGACGCCCTCTGCCTCTGCCCGCCCGCGGCGGCTGCTGGAAGCGGGCCCGGGCATCGGCGCGGCATAAAAGCCCCTTATGCGAACGTTAGGTCCACGTGCTGCCATGCTTGCGCGGCACAAGCGTTCGAGAGGAGCACAAGATGGCCATACAGCTGAACGAGACGGCACCCGATTTCGAGGCCGAGACCACCGAGGGACGCATCCGCTTCCACGACTGGATCGGCGACTCGTGGGCGGTGCTGTTCTCCCACCCCAAGGACTTCACGCCAGTCTGCACGACCGAGCTGGGTTACATGGCGGCGATCAAGCCGGAGTTCGACAAGCGGGGCGTGAAGGTGATCGGCCTCTCGGTCGACCCGATGGACCGCCACTCGGGCTGGCTCGACGACATCGAGGAGACGCAGGGCCACCGCCCGAACTACCCGATCATCGCCGACACCGACTTCGCGGTCTCCAAGGCGTACGGCATGCTGCCGGCCAGCATCAGCGGCGACCCGACCGTCCGCACGCCGGCGGACAACCAGACCGTCCGCAACGTGTTCGTCATCGGGCCCGACAAGAAGGTCAAGCTGATCCTGGTCTATCCGATGACCACCGGCCGCAACTTCGACGAGGTGCTGCGCGTGATCGACTCGCTGCAGCTCACGGCGAAGCACAAGGTCGCGACGCCGGTGAACTGGAAGCAGGGCGACGACGTGATCATCGCCGGCTCCGTCAACGACGAGCAGGCCAAGGAGATCTGGCCCGACGGCTGGGAGTCCCCCAAGCCGTACATCCGGATCGTCAAGCAGCCGCAGTAGGCGGCAGCCTGTCGACGGCGTCGAGGCGGGCCGGCGGCCCCCGGCCTCGCCTCGACGCCCCCGTGCCCCGATCGGGTGACCGCCCGAGCACGTAGTTGAGTCTGCGGTGTGGGTCTCGTATGGATTCTGTTAGGCACCCCACCGCCCGCGCCGGCGCGCTGGCATCGTCGGATCAGGACATCCGTCCCGGAACAACAGGGGAGGCCCCATGACCCGACGACACCTCACCGCCTGCGCCCTGGCTGCTGCGCTGGCCCTGCCGGCAGCCGCCGCCGCCCACGGGCACGGCGATCACCAGCCGCCGAAGCGCCCACCCGTCTCCTGGATCCTCAGGGGCACCGTGACGGAATACACGGCCGTCGGCACGGCTACCGACGGCTCGCTGACGATCACCGTGACCGGCGCGAATCGCAAGCGGGCCGAGCTCAAGGGCGACTCGCTGACGTTCGTCCTCAAGACGACCACGAAGGTCATCCTGGCCGACGGCCCGCTCGAGGTGGGCGAGAAGGTCGTCGTCAAGCTGAAGGCCCCGCGCGCCACGGCGGCGGACGACATCGACACGTTCGTCCCGCGCCAGCTGCTCGACCCGGCGACCCCGCCGGCCTGACGGCTCTCCAGTGCCGGGGAGGGAGGATGCGCCGCCGCCCTCCCCGGCGCACGACCCTGCGCGCGTCGGGAACCTCGCCGACGGCATCGCCCTCAGCCGTCACCGGACGCCAGCGCGCCCGGCACGTCGGCCAGCGCGGGCAGGTCGAGATCGGCGCCCGGCGCCGGCCGCGGCGCCATGGCGCCCTTGCCGGTCCGCACCAGGCAGGTGGCGACGCCGAGCCGGTGGGCGGGCGCCAGGTCGACGGCGAGGTCGTCGCCGACCATCAGCGCCTCGCCGGGCGCACAGCCGAGCCGGCGCAGGGCCACGCGGTACATCGTCGCGCTGGGCTTGCCGACGACCGTCGCGCGCAGGCCGCCGCTGTACTCCAGGCCGCGGACGTAGAACCCGGCGTCGAGCCCCGGCCCGTCGGCCGTCGGCCACCAGCGGTTGCGGTGCATGGCGACGAGCGCCGCTCCGCCGAGCAGCGCGCGCAGGCACGCCTGGAGCCGCGCATAGCCGAACCCCTCGCCCGGGCCGCCGACGCAGATGACCTCGGCTTGCAGGGGATCGTCGACGAGGTCGACGCCGTCGAACTCGGCCGCGCCGCCCGACTCGACCAGCAGGTGCACGGGCACGCCAGGATGCCGCGCCCGCAGGTGGTCGGCCGTCGCCGAGGCCGCGGTGATCACGTCGTCCGCAGCGAGGTCGAAGTCGCGTGCCGCAAGCCGCTCGGCGATCGCCGCGCGCGTCGCGAGCGTCGTGTTGGTCAGCACCGCCAGCCGGCGGCCCTGCGCTCGCAGCGCGCCCACCGCGTCGACCGCGCCGGGCAGCGGCTCCCAGCCGACGTGGAGGACGCCCTCCATGTCGAGCAGCACGGCCGCCGGATCGGGCGCGCGTGCGGGCACCCCGCGACCGTAGCGCGTCTCGGGCCGGCTGCGTCGGCGGCGCTTGATCGCCGACGCCTGCATGCAAAACGCGCGTCGGACGGCTTGCATCGCGCGCGCCGGCGTGGTTTTGTACGCAAATCGCGCCCGCCTCCCCCACCTCGCCGGCTCCGACGAACGCCACCCGCGTCTACGACGAGCTGCGCGAGGCGCTGCTCGACGGCGGCATCCCGCCCGGCGAGCGGCTGCGCACCGCCGCCCTGGCCGAGCGCTTCGGCACGTCGCGCACGCCCGTGCGCGAGGCGCTGGTGCTGCTGGAGGGCGACGGGCTGGTGGAGCTCGAGCCGCGGCGCGGCGCCATCGCGCGCGGCTTCGCGGCCGACGACATCGCCGAGATCTACGACGTTCGCGCGCTGCTCGAGCCCCGCGCCGCCGTCCTGGCCTCGCGCCGGATCGAGCCCGACGCGGTCGCCCGGCTGCGAGAGCTCTGCGACCGCTCCGAGGCCGCGACCGGCCGCTCGCGCGAGGCCATCGCCAGCCAGATCGCGTGGAACGAGGAGCTGCACCGCCTGATCCACGAGGCCGCCGGCAGCCCGCGCCTGCTCGCCGCGCTGCGCGCCGTCGGCTCCATCCCGCGCGCCTTCCGCACCGCCTTCTGGCTGGACGGCCGCCAGCGCGCCCTGTCCCAGACCTGCCACCGCGAGCTCGTCGCCGCCCTCGCAGCGGGCGACGCCGAGCGTGCCGAGGCGACGATGCGCATGCACGTCGTGGCCGGCCGCGCCTACCTGAGCGAGGTGACGATGCACCGCACCCGAGGGGCCGCCACGTGAGCGATTCCCCCGCGCACGACCTGTCGCACGGCCCGCTGACCGGGATCCGGGTGATCGAGTTCGGCCAGCTGCTCGCGGGGCCCTACGTCGCGAGCCTGCTCGGCGACTTCGGGGCCGACGTGGTCAAGGTCGAGGCCCCGCCGAACGGCGACCCCATGCGCGAGTGGGGCCGCCACCGGCACAACGGGCGCACCCTCTGGTGGCCGATCCTCTCGCGCAACAAGCGCTCCGTCTCGCTCAACCTGCGGACGGAGGAGGGCCAGCGCATCGCCCTCGAGCTGTGCGCCGAGGCCGACGTCGTGCTGGAGAACTTCAAGCCCGGGACGATGGAGAAGTGGGGGATCGGCCCCGAGCAGGTGCACGAGCGCAACCCCGGCTGCATCTACGCCCGCGTCTCCGGCTACGGCCAGACCGGGCGCTACCGCGACCGCGCCGGCTTCGCCTCCGGCGGCGAGGCCATGGCCGGCCTGCGCTACATCAACGGCTACCCCGGCCAGGCCCCGCCCCGCTGCGGCATCTCGCTCGGCGACACCCTCGCGGCGCAGTCCTGCTTCCAGGGCATCCTGCTGGCGCTCTACGCCCGCGACGCGCGCGGCGCGACCGGCCAGGTCGTCGACGCCGCGATCCTCGACGCCTGCTTCTCGATGCTCGAGTCGACGGTGCCGGAGTACGACAAGTGCGGCGTCGTCCGCGAGCCGAGCGGCACGGTGCTGGCCAAGATCGCGCCGTCCAACGTCTACCTGTCGAGCGACGGCAAGTGGGTGGTCATCGCGGCCAACCACGACACCCTGTTCCGCCGCCTGTGCGCGGTGATGGGCCGTCCGGAGCTCGCCGACGACCCGCGCTTCTCGACGCACGCCGCGCGCGGCGAGCGCATGGAGGAGCTCGACGCGATCATCGCCGAGTGGGCCGCGCAGCACACGGCGAAGGAGCTCGACCAGATCGTCAACGAGGCGAGCGTCGTGTGCGCACCCGTCTACACCATCGCCGACGTCTTCGACGACCCCCACTTCCGCGAGCGCGGCCTGCTCGTGGAGATGCAGGACCCCGAGCTCGGCGAGCTGACCGCGCCGGGCGTCGTGCCCAAGCTCTCGGGCACGCCCGGCGGCATCCGGCACCCCGGCACGTGGGCCGTCGGCGGCCACAACGACGAGGTGCTCGGCGAGCGGCTGCACCTCGGGCCGCAAGAGCTGCAGCACCTGCGCGAGGAGGGCGTGCTGTGACGGCGCCAGCCCCCTCCCGACCCCGCGAATCCCGCGAAAGGACCCGGTAGATGGCCTTCAGGCTGGGCGTGGACGTGGGCGGCACGTTCACCGACCTCTTCCTCGTGAACGACTCGGACGGCCGCCAGTTCCGGGTCAAGACCCCGTCCACGCCCGGCGACCCGTCCGAGGGCGTGCTGGTGGGCGTGCGGCGCATCTGCGAGACGGCCGGCATCGGCCCGGGCGAGCTGCGCAACATCCTGCACGGCACGACCGTCGCGACCAACGCCGTGCTGGAGTCCAAGGGCGCGCGCGTCGGACTCGTCACGACGCAGGGCTTCGCGCAGATCCTGCACCTCGCCCGCTCCCAGACGCCGGGCCCGCTGGCCGGCTGGATCATCATGATCAAGCCCGACCCGCCGGCCTCGCTGGAGGACACCCGCGAGGCGGTCGAGCGCATGGACGCCCGCGGCGAGACCATCGTCCCGGTCGACGAGGCGCAGGTCGAGCGCATCGTCCGCGACCTGGTCGAGAGCGGTGTCGAGGCGATCACGGTCGGCCTCGTCAACTCGTACGTGTCGAACCGGCACGAGCGGCAGATCGGCGACGTCATCGAGCGCCTCTACCCCGGCTTCCCGGTCACCCTGAGCTCGGACGTCGTGCCGGAGTTCCGCGAGTACGAGCGCACGCTGACGGCCTGCATGAACTCGTACGTGCGGCCCAAGGTGGCGACGTACGTGCGCCAGCTCGAGGACAGCCTGCAGAGCATCGGCGCCCACGCGGACGTGAACATCCTGCGCTCCGACGCCGGCCTGATGACGACCGCGGAGGCGGCCCGCAACCCGATCTACGGCGTCCTCTCGGGCCCGTCGGGCGGCGTCGCCGGCGCGCTCTACATCGCCCGCCGGGCCGGCTACGAGAACATCCTGACCTTCGACATGGGCGGCACGTCCACGGACGTCGCCCTGTGCCAGAACGGCGAGCCGACGATCGTCCGCGACACCTCGATCGGCCACTTCCGGGTCAAGGTGCCGTCGGTCAACGTGCACACCGTCGGCGCCGGCGGCGGGTCGATCGCCCACGTCCCGCAGCTCACGCGCGCGCTCCGCGTCGGCCCGCAGTCGGCCGGCGCCGAGCCCGGCCCCGCGGCCTACGGCAGGGGCGGCACCGACCCGACGGTGACCGACGCGAACGTCGTGCTCGGGCACCTGCCGCCGCGCCTGCTCGGCGGCGAGATGGCGCTCGACGTCGAGGCCGCCCGCGCAGCCGTGCAGACGGTCGGCGACGCCATGGGCCTCTCCGTCGAGGCGGCGGCCGAGGGCATCGTCGCCATCGTCAACGAGAACATGGCCGGCGCCCTGCGCCTGGTCTCGGTGCAGCGCGGCCACGACCCGCGCGACTTCGCGCTGGTGGCCTTCGGCGGCGCCGGCCCGCTGCACGCGAACGCCGTCGCCCAGCTGATGGGCTCGTTCCCGGTCATCGTCCCGCCGTCGCCCGGGCTGCTGTGCGCGGTCGGCGACCTCGTGGCCGAGTTCCGCAACGAGTTCGCCCAGACCCACATCCGCCTGGTCGAGGAGGCGAGCGGCTCCGACGTCGCCGACATCCTCGACGACCTCGGCGGCCGCGCGCAGACCTGGATGCTCGACGAGGGCATCGAGGCGGGCGACCAGCGCATCACGTACGTCGCCGACATGCGCTACCACCTGCAGGGCTACGAGATCCCCGTCTCGCTCGAGCCCGGCTCGGCGCGCGGCAACGGGCTCGGCGAGCTCGCGGAGCGCTTCAACGGGATCCACGAGCAGCTGTACGGCTTCCGCATGCCGGACGTCGCGCCCGAGATCGTCAACCTGCGCGCGGTCGGCTACGGCGCGGTGCCGACGATCGAGCTGCCGAGCGCCGAGCCGTCCGCCAACGACGGATCGGACGCCATCGCCGACGAGCACGCGATCGTGTTCGAGGGCCAGCAGGTGCCGACGCCGCATCTACGACCGCACGAAGCTGCAGCCCGGCGCGTCGTTCGCGGGCCCGGCGATCGTCACGGAGTTCGACTCCACGACGGTCGTCCTCCCCGGCTACCGGGCCGAGGTCGACCGCCACTTCAACATCCTGATCACCCCGGCGTCCTGAGGAAGCGAGCGATGAGCGCAACCGACGAGCGGCTCCGGATCGCCGAGATCCCGGATATCGAGATCGACCCCGTGACCCTCGACATCATCGAGGGCGCCCTGAAGAGCGCGCGCTTCGAGATGGACGCGGTGCTCTTCCGCTCCGCGATGAGCCCGGTCATCCGCGAGCAGCACGACGAGTTCCCGATGATCACCGACCCCCGCGGCCGCATGGTCGTGGGCCAGTTCGGCGCCTACATCAACGAGATGATGGAGGAGTGGGACAAGGGCGTGTACCCGGGCGACGTGATCCTCACGTCCGACCCGTTCAAGTGCTCGGCCTCCATCTCGCACACGAACGACTGGCTCGTGCTGGTGCCGATCTTCTACGAGGACGAGCTCGTGGGCTGGTCGAGCCAGTTCGGCCACATGATGGACGCCGGCGGCCGCCTGCCCGGCTCGCTGCCCACGAACGCGAAGACGATCTTCGACGAGGGGATCATCATCCCGCCGGTCAAGATCATCGAGCGCGGCGTGGTCGAGCGGCAGGTCCTCGAGGTCATCTTCAACAACGTCCGCAACCCGAGCATGAACCGGGCGGACCTGTTCGCGATCGTGGCCGGCTGCCGCGCCGGCGAGAAGCGCGTCATGGAGCTCTGCGAGCGCTTCGGCAAGCAGACCTACCTGGCGGGCCTGCAGGCGCTGCTCGACCGCACGCACGAGGCGATGCGGACGCTGATCCAGCTCGCGATCCCCGAGGAGCCGCAGACCTTCGAGGACTACGTCGACGACGACGGGCTGGGCAACGGCCCGTTCAAGATGCGGCTGACGATCTGGCGCGAGGGCGACCACGCCTTCTTCGACTGGACGGGCACGGACCCCCAGGCCTTCGGACCGGTGAACTTCTACCTGTCGGAAGGCATGTTCAAGATGTTCATCGGGGTCTACCTGATCATGGTCAACGACCCCCAGATCCTCTTCAACGACGGGTTCTATCCCCTGCTCCACGTCGTGATGCCGAAGGGGTCGCTGCTCAACCCGCGCTTCCCCGCCGCGCTGGGCTGCCGCACGCACGCCCTGGCCCGGCTGTTCGACGTGCTCGGCGGCGCGCTCTGCAAGCAGGCCCCGGAGCTCAACACCGCGGCCGGCTACGGCACGAGCCCGTACATGCTCTACTCGGGCTGGGACGACAGGGGCCAGTTCTTCTACGCCATGGAGATCCTCTACGGCGGCATCCCGGGGCGGCCCATCGGCGACGGCATGGACGGCCACTCCTGGTGGCCGCTGTTCGAGAACATCCCGACGGAGTACCTCGAGGCCTACTACCCGCTGCGCATCGACGGGTACACGACGGTCACCGACTCGGGCGGCGCCGGCCTCCACCGCGGCGGCAACGGCGTCGAGAAGCGCTACGTGTACCTCGAGCCGGGGCAGATCTCGATCCACGACGACCGCTGGCTGACCCGCCCGTGGGGCGTGCTCGGCGGCGAGCCGGGCGAGCGCTCGGAGAAGATCATGCGCCGCGCCGACGGCTCGGAGTCGCCGCTGCCGTCCAAGTGCGACGAGATCGAGGTGCAGCCCGGCGACATGCTGATCTACCGCACGGCGGGCGGCGGCGGCTGGAAGGACCGCCTCGACCGGCCGGCGGAGGCGGTGGAGCGCGACGTGCGCTTCGGCCTCGTCAGCCGCGAGAAGGCCAAGGCGTCGTACGGCGTGATCCTCGACGACGCCACCACCGTCGACGCGGCCGCCACGGACGCCGAGCGGGCCCGCCAGCGCGCGGAGCGCGGCGACGCCCTGGCCTTCGACTTCGGCCCGCCGCTGGAGGAGGCCATCGCCAACTGCCGGGCCGAGACGGGCCTGGAGCCGCCGGTGACCGCGCAGCCGCTGCGCTGGTCGCCGCTCGAGCCGGGCGACGAGGCCCTGGCGCGGGTGCGCGAGATGGACGGCATCGCGGCTCCGGGAGACTGACGCCGTGCAGGACGACGCCGCCTTCTACGCGGCGCGCGGCTTCGGTGGGGCCGCCGGCTTCGGCCGGCGGCCCGCCGTGGTCGTGATCGACCTCGTGAACGCGTTCACGGACCCGGCCTCCCCGCTCGGCTCCGACCTCGACGCCGTGGTCGCCGCCACCCGCCGGGTGCTCGACGCCGCGCGCGGGGCGGGCCTGCCGATCGTCTTCACGACGGTTGCCTACGACGGGGCGAGCGCGCAGGCGGCGGCGGTCTTCATGGCCAAGATCCCGTCGCTGCGCACGCTCGTCGCCGGCACGCACGCCGTCGAGGTCGACGCCCGCCTCGGCCGCCGGCCGACCGACACCGTGCTGGTGAAGCAGTTCGCCTCGGGCTTCTTCGGTACGGCGCTGGCCTCGCTGCTCACGGCGGAGGCGTGCGACACGCTCGTGATCTGCGGCGCCACGACCTCGGGCTGCGTGCGGGCCACGGCCGTCGACGCGATCCAGCACGGCTTCCGCCCCATCGTGCCGCGCGAGTGCGTCGGCGACCGCGCCCAGGCCCCGCACGACGCCAACCTGTTCGACATCCAGCAGAAGTACGGCGACGTGGTCGGCGTGGACGACGTCCTGCAGGCGTTCGCCGCGCACGCCGCCTGAACCGCCTCGGCGACGAGTCCGGCCCTCCGCACGCGCCTCCCGCCGCGAACGCAGGTACACAAACCCGCTCCCCGTGCCGATACGGGGTAGGTGGGCTCGGGGATCGGGAACCGCACGCGCGTTGGCGTGGCCGTCGAGGTCGTGTTGCTCGGCGCCGTCGCGCTGCTCGTGCGCGACCAGCCGCTCGCCCTCTTCGCGGCCGTCGCCGGCGGCACCGTCGCTGTCGGGCTGACGCTCTCGCTCGGCCGCGGCGCCGCGCAGGCGAGCCGCTCGCTGCGCGATCTCCAGCTGCGCCACCGCAAGCTCGCGCGCGGCGTCGACGCGCTGGAGCACCAGGCCCGCTACGACGCGCTGACGGGCCTCCCGAACCGGACGCTGCTCAACGACCGGCTGCGCGCGCTGCTCGCCGAGGCCGCCCAGGGCGAGGGGTCGGTCGGGCTGCTGCTGCTCGACATCGACCGCTTCAAGGACATCAACGACACCCTCGGGCACCACTTCGGCGACCTGCTGCTGCAGGGCGCGTCCGGCCGGCTCGCCGCGGCGCTGCGACCGCAGGACACGCTGGCGCGGCTCGGCGGCGACGAGTTCGCGGTGCTCCTCCCCGGCGCCAACCAGGCGGAGGCGGTCGCCGCCGCCCGCGGCCTGCTGCAGGCGCTGCACGAGCCGATCTCGATCCACGGCCACGAGCTCTCCGCCGACGTCAGCATCGGCATCGCCGTCGCGCCCGAGCACGGCGACGACCCCGCGACCCTGCTGCGCCGCGCCGACATCGCCATGTACCTCGCCAAGCAGGCGCGCAAGGGCTGCGCGGTCTACGCCCCCGGCCACGACCGGCACTCCGTCGAGGGGCTGCGCCTGTCGCTCGACCTGCGCCGCGCGATCGTCGACGGCGAGCTCGTGCTCCACTACCAGCCGAAGCTCGACCTCGGTGCCGGCCGGGTGCGGGCCGTCGAGGCGCTGGTGCGCTGGCAGCACCCGACGCTCGGCCTCGTGCCGCCCGACCGCTTCATCGGCCTCGCCGAGCAGACCGGCCTGATCCGCGACCTCACGAGCTGGGTGCTGCGGACGGCCGTCGCCCAGTGCGCCGCGTGGCGGGCCAGCGGCGTCGAGGTCGGCGTGGCCGTCAACCTGTCGGCGCGCTGCCTGCTCGACGAGGGGCTGCCGCAGGAGGTCGCCGCCGTCCTCGCGGAGCACGGCGTGCCGGCGGCGCGGCTCGTGCTGGAGGTGACCGAGAGCGCGCTGATGGCCGACCCCGAGCAGGCGATGCGGGTGACGCGGACGCTGCGCGACGCCGGCACCGCGATCGCCATCGACGACTTCGGCACCGGCCACTCCTCGCTGGCGTACCTCTCGCAGCTGCCCGCGGAGCAGCTGAAGATCGACCGCTCCTTCGTGCTGGCGATGATGGGCAGCGAGCGCGACGCCGTGATCGTCCGCTCGGCCATCTCGCTGGCCCACGACCTGGGCCTGCGCGTCGTCGCCGAGGGCGTCGAGGATGCCGCGACGCTGACGCAGCTCGCCCAGCTCGGCTGCGACGAGGCGCAGGGCTACCACCTCACGCGCCCCATCCCGGCGGCCGAGCTGGCCGACTGGCTCGCGTGCTCGAGCTGGCGCGACGCCGAGCCCGAGGCCGCGTAGCGCCGCCGCACGCGTCTGCGCCCTCGGCGCGGGGCTGCTCATGTCGCAGCGCTGTGCCAGCCTTCCTCGGTCCGGCCGCCGCCACCCGCGCCCACGGAGGGGCACGTGCACCCCGACTCCATCCCGCTCCACGCCGCGCCGCCGAGCCCCACCGGCGGGCTCGCGCCGCCGCTCGACCGCTCCATCGTGTGGGAGACGCCCGCGGAGGGGCCGCCCTTCCGCTACGGCCGCTCGACCGCGCCGGTGGCGGCCGAGGCCGAGGCCGTGCTGGGGGCGCTGGAGGACGCCGAGGCGCTCGTCTTCGCGGCCGGCATGTCGGCCATCTCCTGCCTGGCCCTCGCGACCCTGCGCAGCGGCGACGCGGTGGCGGTGCCCGACGTCGGCTACTACGAGCTCCAGCTCGTGCTGCGCGAGGTGCTCGGACCCTTCGGGGTCGAGGCGCGCCTGTACGACCCCCGCGACCCCGCCTCGCTGCCCGCGGCGTGTCGCGGCGCGCGGGTCGTGGTGGTCGAGACGCCGGCGAACCCGCTGCTCGACGTCGTCGACATCCGCGCCGCGGCCGAGCTCGCGCACGCCGAGGGCGCGCTGCTGGTCTGCGACAACACCGTCGCCACGCCGCTGCACCAGCGTCCGCTCGAGCTCGGCGCCGACGTCAGCTGGGCCAGCGCGTCGAAGCTGCTCGGCGGCCACCACGACCTGCTCGGCGGCGTGCTGACCTCCCGCGACGCCGCGCTGCTGGACCGCGTGCGCAACGTGCGCCGGATGCTCGGCGCCGTGCTGGCGCCCGATCCCGCATGGCTCCTGCTGCGCGGGCTGCGCACCGCTCGCGCTGCGCGTGCCGCGGCAGTCCGCCACCGCCGTGGAGCTCGCCCGCCGCCTCGAGCGCCACCCGCTCGTCCGCCGCGCGCACCACCCCGGCCTCACCTCGCACCCGGGGCACGAGCTCGCCCGCCGGCAGATGACCGGCGGCTTCGGCTGCCTGCTCTCCTTCGAGCTGCCGGACGCCGCCACCGCGGACCGGGCCATCGCCGGCCTGCGCCTCGTCCACCACGCCACGAGCTTCGGCGGGGTGGTCACGAGCTGCGAGCGCCGCAGCCGCGTCGAGCCCGGCCGCGTGCCCGACGGTTTGATCCGCCTCTCGGCGGGCATCGAGAACGTCGACGACCTCTGGGCGGACCTCGCCGGCGCGCTCGACGCGGCGGGGTCGTAGCGCGCGGCGGGTCGTGCCGGCAGGCTCCGGCGTGCCCGCGCCGTGCATGGATACCATTCCTCCTCGCATTAGTTACGCAAAGGTGCCTTTGCCCCTGGAGATTCGGGGGCGGTACCGTGGCCGACTTCACTGGGGCACCACGGACCTACTGGGGGGGTCAATGGCACGGATGGGCTTGCGCGCCGGCATTGCCGGTGCGCTCGTCGCTGGCGCGCTCACTAGCGCCGGCGGCACACGCGGGGCCGAGCTACGACGCGTACTCCGTACGCATCTCGTCGGCTCAGCTCCAACCAGCTGCAGGCGGCGGGCATCGACCTGCACGAGACGCGGCTGCCGTCGCACGGCACGGCACGCGTGCCGGTCGTCCTGACGGCGCGGCAGGCGAAGGCGCTGCGCGCGAAGGGCATCGCCACCCGGCTCGAGCACCGCACGAAGCGGACGAAGGCGGCCGGCTACACCGTCTACCGCACGTACAGCGAGCCCGGCGGCATCGCGGACGAGATCCGCGCGCTCGCCGAAGCAGTACCCGAAGATCACCGAGCTCGTGACGCTCGGCCACACGCTGCAGGGCCAGCCGATCCTGGCGCTGCGCGTGACGAAGAACGCCGGCTCACGAGCGCTGGGGCAAGCGGCCGGCCGTGCTCTACTGGCGACGCAGCACGCGCGCGAGTGGATCGCCGCCGAGACCGACCGCCGGCTCATGCACTACTTCGTCGAGGGCTACGCGACCAACGACACGGTCCTGAAGAAGCTCGTCGACACGCGTGAGCTGTGGTTCGTGCCGGTCGCCAACCCGGACGGCTACGACTACACGTTCACGCCCGGCAACCGCCTGTGGCGCAAGAACCTGCGCGACAACAACGGCGACGGCGTGATCGAGGCCGGCGTCGACGGCGTCGACCTCAACCGCAACTTCCCGACGTACTGGAACCAGGACGACGAGGGGTCGAACACCGACACCGGCAGCGACACGTACCGCGGCACGGCGCCGAACTCGGAGCCCGAGACGCGGGCCTTCGACGGGCTGTTCCGCCAGCTGCGCTTCGAGGCGCTGATCAACTACCACTCCGCCGCGGAGCTGCTGCTCTACCCGTTCGGCAACGAGGTCGACCTCCGCTCCGACGACGACCCGGTCTTCGAGGCCCTCAGCGGCACCGACGGCCCGGACCCGGCGTCGACCGACGGACGACGACTCGGCCATCCCGGGCTACGACCCGGACCTCGGCGCCGAGCTCTACACCACCAACGGCGAGACCACCGACCACGCGTACGTGAAGCTACGGGACGCTCGCCTGGACGCCGGAGCTCGACACCGCGTCGGCGTTCGGCGCCACCGGCGTGTCCGACTTCGAGTTCCCGGACGACGAGGCGAAGATCCAGCAGGTCTTCGAGAAGAACATCCCGTTCGCGCTCAACGTCGCGACGTCGGCCGACAACCTGGCCGAGCCGCGCAACTCCGGCGCGAACATCCCGGGCGAGTACCAGGTCAAGACGACGCCGCCGTTCGTGCTCGACACGTTCGGCGAGTCGTACGGCACGCCGCAGCAGCGTCGAGGTCAACGCGAAGCGCTCGCTCGGCGAGGTCACGCTCAAGTACCGCCTCAACGGCCACGGCCCGACCTACACGGTGCCGACCAGGGAGCTGCGCGGCGGCGAGCGCTACGGCGAGGTCCGCGGCCAGTACTACCACCGGCTCCGCGCCACGATCCGCGGCCTCGACGTCGGCGACAGCGTGGAGGTGTGGTGGCAGGCCAGGAAGGCGAAGAGCGATCCGTTCACCTTCAAGGTCGTGTACGACGCGAAGGGCACGCGCAGCGGCGTGCTGCTGCTCGCGGCCGAGGACTACACCGGCAACAGCCCGGGCGCGCCGTACGCCGGCCCGCTCTACCTCGACGCCCACCTGGCGACGCTGCGCGCCAACGGCATCGACCCGGTGGTCTACGACGTCGACGCCAAGAGCCGCGTCGCGCCGCACCCGCTCGGCGTCCTCTCGCACTTCGACGCCGTCGTCTGGTACAGCGGCAAGGACCTGATCCCGCGCGACCCGACGCAGGGCCCGGGCACGGCCTCGAAGCTCGCCCACGACGAGATCGTCGCGATCCGCGACTTCATCAACGAGGGCGGCCGCGTGTTCGCGTCGGGCCAGAACCTGCCCTACGCGCACATGAACGGCTACCCGTACCCGCCGGGGCCGACGGCGCCCGTCCCGCTGACGGACGACGTCTTCCAGTACTACTTCGGCACGTACCGCTACCAGGCGGGGGCCGACATCGACAAGTTCGCCGGCCTGCTGGTGCAGCCGTTCGGCAGCCTGTTCGACTTCGCCGACTTCACGCCCGACACGCTCGGCGGACACGGCGAACCCGTCGCAGATCCTGCACACGGAGTCGTTCCTGCCTCGCGCGACGTACCCGGACTTCGCCAGCGCCCCGTTCGCGAAGTACCAGCTCGTCGGCAAGCAGCGCGAGGAGCCGATCGAGGGCACCTTCCAGGCCTACGCGTCGCATGACGACGAGTCGTGGAAGCGGCTGACCCGCACCATCGACGTGCCGGCGGGCTCGACGACGTTCGACTTCCAGGCGAGCTGGGACGTCGAGCAGGACTACGACTTCGTCATCGTCGAGGTGCACACCGTCGGCCAGGACAACTGGACGACGCTGCCCGAGGTCGGCGGCCACGCCGTGCAGACCCTCGGGTCCTGCGAGATCGCGTGGAACTCGGTGCACCCGTTCGTCGACCACTACCAGACGTTCGACCCGGCGGCACGGCGACCTGCGAGCCGACCGGCCCGAACGGCGCGCATGGTGGGGCCTGACCGGCGACTCCGCCGGCTGGGACCAGCTCCACTACGACCTGTCGGCGTACGCGGGCCAGCAGGTCGAGGTGTCGATCTCCTACGTCACCGACTTCGCCGTGAGCGGGATCATCGGCGTCCAGGTCGACGACGTGCAGCTGACCAACAACGGCGTCCCGACGCCGCTGACCGGCTTCGAGGCCGGCGACCTCGACGGCTTCACGACGCCGGCCGCGCCGGAGGGCAGCCCGAACCTCCGCCGCACCTGGATCGCCACCGGCACGATCGACCTGCCGGGCGAGGAGGCCGCGGGCGTCGTGACCACCGACACGGTCATCCTGCCCTTCGGGCTGGAGCAGATCGCCGACACGGCGATCCGCGACGACATCGTCGGCGACGCCATGCGCTGGCTGCTGCGGGACGACGAGAACCCGCCGCCGCCCAGCGGCTCGTAGCCGCCAGTCGGCAAGATCGAGGGCGATCGGGGCCCGTCCGGACGCACCGTCCGGGCGGGCCTCGCCCGTTCCGCGGCGCCTAGCGCAGCCGGCGGGCGCCCGCGAAGTCGTCGGCGCGGTCGCGCATCAGGCCGTAGCGCACGTGCTCGCCCGAGCTCGGCGAGTGGATGTAGCGCCCCCTGCCGGCGTAGATCCCGACGTGGCCGGGCACGCCGCCGCTGAGCCGGAAGAAGACGAGGTCGCCGACGTGCAGCTTCGCGCCCTTGCGCACCGGCCGGCCGAGCTTCCAGAGCGCGCCGGTGTAGTGCGGCAGCCTGCGCCCCACCTTGCGGAAGCTGACGACCACGAGGCCGGAGCAGTCCAGGCCGCCGCGGGACTCGCCGCCCCAGGCGTAGGGCGTGCCGAGGAAGGTGCGGGCCGCACGCAGCGCGCGCTTCCCGACCACCGGCGGGGCCGGCTTGGGAAGCTCGCGGTACTCGTGGAAGGCGCGCGCCTCGGCGGACGCGGGGAGGGCGCCGGCGGCGATGACGACGGCGGGCAGGAATGGCGCAAGCAGGCGCGGCAGGGAAGGCAATAGGACCTCGGGCGTTGCGCGATCACGAGGGCATCTCCGGCAGGCCGGGAGCGCGCGATCAGCGCCTTGGGGACGCGTAAGCCTCCCATGCTTCGGTCGTTCTTCGCGTAAGCTGAACGATCTCCGGGACACAACGGCCTGGAAAGCTCAACATTCCTCCACCAGGGTGCCGACGGTCGCGGCGTCCTGGCGGCAGGTTCGGACGCGTCAGCAGACGTCGGCGGCGGCGACCCGCAGTCCCTGCAACGCGCCGCCTGGCGCGCCCTCGTCGGTCACGCGCCGGCGCGGGTGCCGTCGGGCAGCACGTCGAACCCATCGGTCGACGCGAGGTCGGACGAGTCGCCCGGCTGGTAGTTCGAGCGCAGGTAGTGGAGGTGGTCCTCCATGCGCCTGCGCGCCAGGGGCCCGTCACCGCCCTCGATCGCGTCCGTGATCTCCGTGTGCTGGTCGGCGATCATGCGCACGACCTCGGACGTCGGCTGGCGGCGCACGGCCGAGGCCTGCAGGACGAGGTAGATCGGCCGCCCGGCCACCACCATCAGCGGGTTCTTCGTCGCCGCGAGCACGTGGTAGTGGAAGTCGCGGTTGTGCTCGAAGGCCTGGGCCGTCGTCATCTCGGCGATGTCCTCGGGCACCGAGGCGCGCAGCCGCCGCACGTCCTCGTCGTCGCGGCGCAGCGCCGCGAGCTCGGCGGCCGGGGCCTCGAGCGACTCGCGCGCCTCCAGCAGGTTCTCCAGCGTGACGGTGTTGAGCGCCGTCAGCAGGCCGTAGTGGGCGACCAGGAAGTCGGTCAGCCCCTCGACGCTCGGATGCACGATGAAGTGCCCGCCGGCCATGCCCTTGCGGGTGTGGATGAGGCTGCGCGTGGCGAGGATGCGCAGCGCCTCGCGGACGGTGGTGCGCGAGACGCCGAAGTCGCGCGCGAGCTCGGCCTCGGAGGGCAGCCGGTCGCCCGGCGACAGCTCGCCGGCCGTGATCATCGCGAGCAGCTGGTCGGCGACCTGCTCGTACGCCTTGCGAATGCGCTGCGACGCGCATGGGCCGCGTCTTCCCCGCCATGACCGGACGCTAGCAGGACGCGCGGACTGCGCGCCGGCCGTCGGTCATCGCGCCGCTGCCTCCGCGTGCGCGGCGAGCAGGGCACGGGCGCGGTCGGCGATCGGCGCGTCGACGAAGCGTGCCGTCGTGCAGCCGGATCGACGCCACGCCGTCGGCCAGCGCCGCGTCGTAGGCCTCGACGATGGCCCGCGCGCTGCTCGAGCTCGGCCGCGCGCCGGCGCGAAGACCTCGTCGACGATCGCGATCTGGCGCGGATGGATCACGAGCTTGCCCTGGAAGCCGAGGCGGCGCGACCACTGCGCGTTGATCCGGCAGCCCTCGTCGTCGGCGACGTCGACGTGCGGCCCGTCGACCGGCGCCGTCCGGCCCGCGGCCCGCGCCGCGAGCACCACGGCGGAGCGGGCGTGGCGCAGCTCCTCGCCGTCCGCGGTCAGCTCCACGCCGAGCTCGAGCGCGAGGTCGGCGGGGCCGAAGACGAGCGTGCGCAGGCGCGTCGTCGGCGGCCGCGATGGCCGGCGCGGCGAGGATGCCGGCCGCGGTCTCGGTCATCGCCAGCAGCCGGACCGGCCCGGCGTCGCGCCGGCGGCCCGCTCGAGGCCGTCGAGCCGCGCCGCGACGTGCCGCACGTCGTCCGGCGCCGTCGACCATGGGCACGACGACGAGGTCGAGCCGCGGCAGCGCCGGCGCCAGCGCGTCGAGGTCGTCGTCGAGCAGGCCGGACGCGACGCCGTTGACGCGCACGGCGACTGCGCGCCTCCGCCGGCGCCGCGGCGATCGCCGCGACGACGGCCGCGCGCGCGGCGACCTTCTCCGACGGCGCGACGGCGTCCTCGAGGTCGAGGCAGACGGCCGACACCGGGGCCGCGAGCGCGCGCCCGGTCTTGCGGGCGTCGTTGCCGGGCGCGAACAGCAGCGTGCGCAGCGGGACGGGCATCAGGTCTTAGGTCTGACGTTAGCGCGTCGCGTGCGCGGTACGCCACCAGCAGGCGCACGAGGATCGGCCGCCCCCACGCTGCCGAGCCGCCCCTGGCGCGCCGCGCTCGGCCCGAAGCGGGTCACCTCGTCGCGGGCGAGCCCGGCGCGCGCGGACGACCACCGGCGGCCCCGACCCGTCCGGCAACGGGAGCACCGGGCCGCCGACCACGCAGACCAGCGCCTCGTCGAACGGCGGCCGCTCCAGCCGCGCGAGGCCGCGGTCGACGGCGCGCACGGCGTCGCGCACGGCTCGGCGCGTCGCCGTCGGCGGCCACCGCCAGCACGGCGTCGCAGTGGCAGACCGCCAGGCCCTCGCCGTCGGCGAGCGCGCGGGCCGCGACGTCCAGCCGCCGGCGCAGGTCGGCGGCGGGATCGTGCGTCGGGCGGTCGTCGACCGGCTCGAGCCCGACGGTCACCGCGGCGCCCAGGAAGGCCGGCGTGCCGCTGACCAGCGGCCCGCGCAGGCCGTGGCGCTCGGCGAACGGCGGCAGCGGGCGCGGCCGCCCGAACCAGCGCAGCGTGAGCGCGCTCAGGCGGCGCCGCTGCAGCAGCCGCAGCGCGTCGTGGCTCCAGGCGTCGACCCGCCGCGCGGCCCCCGCCGCGAGCGGCCCGCGCTGCAGCGGCCGCACCTCCACCAGCGGGCCGTCGCCCGCCGGGCCCGTCGTCTGCGAGGCGGTCGCTGGAGAGGCCGGCGAACGCCACGACGGCGCGGCCGAGCCCGACCGGCACCACGCGCACGTCGGCATCGAGGCGGTCGAGGAGGTCGAACGTGCGGGCGGCCAGCGCAGCCTGCCGCGGCTCGGCGTGCCCGACCACCCAGCGCGCGCCATCGCGCATCACGCTCGGCCGCAGCGTCGCGATGGCGTAGACCGACTCGGGGTCGACGGCGAGGCGGTGGCCGCGCGCCTCCAGCACCGCCCGGCCGGGCAGCTCCGCCGGCTGGTAGCCGAGGACCGCGAAGCGCGCGAGGTCGCCCTCGTCGAGCACCACGCAGCGAGCCGCTGGCCCCGCGCGTGGCGAGCGCGTCGAGCCGCGGCGTGCGCGCACCGACCAGCGCCGCCGGGCCACCCAGCCCGTCGAGCAGGACGAGCACGATCGGAAGACGGCCGTTCGCGCGCACGCGGGACCCGAAGCGTACCCTCGCCTGCGCGCGGGCGCCGGACGCCCGCGCGCCGACTTGACTTCGCAATCGTCAGACCTAAGACTCACTCGGCCGCAGGCAACGCCGGGGAGGGCGCCGTGAGGGCAGTCAGGTTCCACGAGTTCGGCGGGGTCGACCAGCTGCGCGTCGAGGACCTGCCGGAGCCGTCGCCCGGCGCCGGGCGAGGTCAAGGTCCAGGTCGGCGCGTGCGCGCTGAACCACCTCGACGTCGACCTGCGCGAGGGCGTCTCGCGCTTCCCGCTGGAGCTCCCGCACGTCATGGGCCTCGAGCTCGCGGGCGAGATCGTCGAGGTCGGCCCGGGCGTCTCGGACCGCTGGAAGGTCGGCGACCGCGTCGCGCCCTACCTGATGGGACCCGACCCCCTGGACGACTTCTCGCGCACCGGCCGCGAGAACCTCGCGCCGGCCGGCTTCATCGGCTTCACCATGCCGGGCGGCTTCGCGGAGTACACCTGCGTCCCGGAGCGCCACCTGATCCGCACGCCCGACGGCGATGAGCGACGTCGACGCGGCCGCCTTCCAGATCGGCGTCGCGACGGCGTACCACATGCTCTTCACCCGCGGCGAGCTGCGGGCCGGCGAGACGGTGCTGGTCAACTCCGTCGGCTCCGGCGTCGGCTCGGCGGCGGTGCAGCTGGCCCGCCACGCCGGCGCGTTCGTGATCGGCAACGCCTCGTCCGACGAGAAGCTGGCCCGGGCGCGCGAGCTTCGGCATGCACGAGGGCATCAACCACGCGACGCAGGACGTGGCCGAGGAGGTGCGGCGCCTGACCGACGGCCGCGGCGTCGACCTCGTCTTCGAGCACGTCGGCGGCAAGCTGTTCCAGGCCGGACTCGACTCGCTGGTGCGCGACGGCCGCCTCGTCACCTGCGGCGCGCACTCCGGCGAGGTCGTGCGAGCTCGACCTCATCCCGCTGTTCCGCAACCAGACGCGGATCATCGGCAGCTTCGTCTACACCTCCGCGGAGTACGAGGCGTCGCTGCGGCTCTGGGAGCTGGGCGCGGTCAAGCCGATCGTCCACCAGACGCTGCCCCTCGAGCGCATCCGCGAGGCCTTCGAGCTGATGGAGGCGCGCGGTCACTTCGGGAAGATCGTGATCACGCCATGAGCGAGTCGCGCCTCCGCCGTCCTCGCCCGCTGGGTCGTCGAGCTCCGCCCGGAGGACCTCGACCCGGCGACGCGTCGCTACGCCGCCTACCTGCTGCTCGACCATCTCGGCTGCGCCGCGCGCGGCTCGACCGTCGACACCGCGGCCAGCCTGGCCCGCGCCCTCGACGCCCTCGGCGCCGCCGACGAGGGGACGCAGGCCGCCGTCGTCGGCCGCGTGCCGGCAGCGCATCGAGTGGGCGATCCTGGCCAACGCGGTCCACGCCCACTCGATCGAGCTCGACGACACCCACAACGCGAGCTCGCTGCACCCGGCCGTGGTCAGCTGGCCCGCCGCGCTCGCCGTCGCCGAGGCCATCGGCGCGAGCGGCATCGACACGATCACCGCGGCCGTCGCCGGCTACGAGGTCGCCTGCCGCCTGGGCCGCGCGCTCGTGCCGGCGCAGACCTACGCGCGCGGCTTCCACCCCACGGCCATCGTCGGGCCCTTCGCCGCCGCGGCCACCGCCGGCAAGCTGCTGGACCTCGACGCCGCGCAGCTCGCCCACGCCTTCGGCATCGCCGCGAGCCAGGCGGCGGGGCGCATGGCCTTCCTGGCCGAGGGCGCGTGGACGAAGCGCCTGCACCCCGGCTGGTCGAGCCATGCCGGCTACGTCGCCGCGCGCCTCGCCGAGGCCGGCTTCACCGGCCCGGACGAGGCGTTCGAGGGCCCGCACGGGCTGCTCGCCGGCTACGGCTCGCCCGACCACCTGGAGCTGCGTGACCGCGGGCCTCGGCGCGCCGCTCGAGCTCACGCAGACGAGCGTCAAGCCGCACGCCTGCTGCCGCTACAACCAGGGGCCGATCGACCTCGCGATCGAGCTCGCGACCGCCAACGACCTGACGGCCGCCGACGTGCGCCGCGTGGTCGTCGGCGTCGTGACGCCCGCGGTCGGCATCGTCGCCGAGCCGCGCGCGCGCAAGCTCCGGCCGACCAACGACGTCGACGCGCAGTTCTCGCTGCCCTTCGCCGTCGGCCTCGGCGTCGTGCACCGGCGCGCCTCGCTGGACGAGTACGCCGCGACGACGCTGGGCGACCCGGACGTGCTGGCCATCGCGGAGCGCACCGAGGTCGAGGCGCGGCCGCACCTCGACGCCGTCTTCCCCGAGCGCTGGCCCGCGGAGCTGACCATCGAGACGGTCGACGGCCGCACGCTCACGGCCTCCACGGACGAGCCGAAGGGCGACCCGGGCCGTCCGCTGACGCCGGACGAGGCGCGCGACAAGTTCCGCTTCCTGGCCGGCGCCGCGCTGCCCGCGCGCGGCGCTCGACGCGGTCGAGGAGGCCGTCCGCACCCTCGAGGACGCGCCGGGCGTCGGCGACCTCGTGGCCGCGGTCGTCGGCGCCGGCGTGCGCTGACGCGTCCGCGGCGGCCGCCGCTTGACTTCAAGTTCGCTTGAAGCCCTACGGTGGTCGCATGGACCTCACACCGACGAGCTCGACAGGTGCGCGCGCTCCTGCGGCGCGCCACCGGCGACGAGAAGCACGACGAGAGCTCGACCTCGACCCTCGACGCGCTGTGGGTGCTCTACACCGCGTCCTGCGCGTCGACCCGGACGACCCCCGCGCCGACGATCGCGACCGCTTCATCCTCAGCAAGGGTCACGGCCCGTCGCGTTCTACGCGGTGCTGGCCGTCCGCGGGTTCTTCCCGCCGGAGTGGCTCGACGGGTTCATGGAGCACGGCAGCCGCCTCGGCTCGCACCCGACCGCCAGCTCGTGCCGGGCGTCGAGGCCTCGACCGGCTCGCTCGGCCACGGGCTGCCGATGGCCGTCGGCGTCGCCCTGGCGCTGCGCGCGCGCGGCCTGCACGAGCAGCGCGCGCTCGTCCTGACCGGCGACGCCGAGCTCAACGAGGGCTCGAACTGGGAGGCGGTCCTGCTCGCGCCGCGCCTCGGGCTCGGCAACCTGACGCTGCTCGTGATCGACAACCACAGCTCGTCGCTGCCCATGGCGTCGTGGTCGAGCGCCTCGGCTCGTTCGGCTGGGACGTCCACGTCGTCGACGGCCACGACCACGACGCGCTGGAGCGGCGCTGCGCGTGCGCCACGCGTCGCAGCCGGTCGCGGTCGTCGCCGACATCCCCGACGGTGAGTGGTGAGCGCCGCCACCATGCGCGAGGCCTACGCCGCCACCACGGTCTCGCTGTTCCGCGACGACCCGCGCGTCGCGATCGTGCTGGCCGAGATCAGCCGCGACCTGCTGCGCGAGGCGTTCCGCCACGACCCGACGCGCGCGATCAACGTCGGCATCGCCGAGCAGACGATGGTCGGCGTCGCGGCCGGCTTCGCGCTCGAGGGCTTCCACCCCATCGCGCACTCGCTCGCGCCGTTCATGGCCGAGCGCCCCTACGAGCAGCTCAAGCTCGACTTCGGCTACCAGGGCCTCGGCGGGACGTTCATCGGCGCGGGCGGCTCGTACGACTACGGCAGCGAGGGCGGCACGCACCACGCCGCCGGCGACGTCGCCGCGCTGCTCGCGATCCCGCGCATGCAGGTGCTGGCGCCCGGCCACCCGTCCGAGGTCGAGCAGCTGCTGCGTGCGACGTACGCCAACGGCCGGCCGACGTACGTGCGTACGACGTCGCCACGAACGCGCACGGTCACGACGTGGCGCCCGGCCGGCTGCAGGTGCTGCGGCGCGGCGCGGCCCGACCGTCGTCGCCTTCGGGCCGATGCTCGACCGCACGCTCGCGGCCGTCGACGGGCTCGACGCGACCGTCGTCTACGCCACGTCGGTCGGCCGTTCGACGCGCGCGGCCTCGCGGCGCTGGCCGGCGCGCAGCCGGACGTCGTGGCGGTCGAGCCCTGGTACGAGGGCTCGTCGGCGACGGCGCTGACCGCCGCGCTCGGCCACCTGCCGGCGCGCTACCGCTTCGTCGGCGTGCCGCGCCGCTTCCTGCACGCCTACGGGACGCGGGAGGAGCTCGACGCCGACCTCGGGCTCGACGGCGCCGGCATCCGCCGCCGCCTCGTCGGTCAGGACGGCCGCGGGTCGCCGATCCAGTAGCGCGGGCCCGCGCCGCCGGACGCCGCGCGGTCGCCGGGGTTGGCCAGCCGGCAGCGGTCGAGCGACAGGCAGCCGCAGCCGATGCACTCGGTCAGGCCGGCCTTCAGCCGCTCGAGCTCGGCGATGCGCTCGTCGATGCGCGCGCGCCAGGTGCGCGAGAGGTGGCCCCAGTCGGCCCGCGTCGGCACGCGGTCGGCGGGCAGGCGCGCGAGCTCGGCGCCGATCTCCTCCAGCGTCAGGCCGACGCGCTGTGCGAACACGATGAACGCGACGCGCCGGATGACCGGGCGCCCGTAGCGGCGGTGGCCGGCGGCCGTGCGCGTGGAGGCGATCAGGCCCCGCTCCTCGTAGTACCGCAGGGCCGACGTGGCGACGCCGCTGCGCTCCGCGAGCTCGCCGACGGTGAGCGTGTCGGGCATGCCCCAAGGAGAGCACGCCCGACACGCGTCTTCAAGCGCGCTTGAAGGCGGCGCTACTTCAGCGGGTTCGTGCCGGCCATCCAGATGATGACCCGCGAGAACTTCCCGTCCTCGTTGAAGTCGAAGAAGTTGCAGTTGTGCATGTCGTTCTTCGTGCCGTCCTTGAGCTCGCCGATGTAGCTCTGCTCCGTCGCGACCTTGCGGGCGTCCGTCTCGATGACGATGTTCTTGATCTCGTGGAAGATCGACACCGAGGCGCCGGTGAAGTCGTTGAACATGCGGCGGATCTCGTCGGCGCCCGTGAACGTGACGTGATCGGTCTGCACCGTCAGCGTCGCGTCGTCTGCGAAGTGCTCCAGGATCGCGTCGACGTCCATCGCGTCGACGGCGCGGAAGTAGCTGGCGGGAGCGGCGGCGAGCGCCTCGCGGCTCAGGGCTGGCTGGGTCGCCATGTCACGGGCTCCTCTCGTCGGATCAAAAGTCCGACCTAATCTACCAGCGCCGTGCAGTGGGAGCCAGAGGCGCTCAGCGGGCGACGCCGCCCAGCGCCAGGAAGGCGTCCAGCGAGCGCTGCAGGGCGTCCCGCTGCAGGCCGCGCACGATCAGCACCAGCCGCGAGGCGTGGTCGTCGTCGGGCCACTCCTCGAGGTGCTCCGGCGGGTGCACGACGTGGCCGACCGTGTTGAGCACGACGGGCCCGGGCGCGTCGCGCACCCGCAAGAGGCCCTTCACGCGCAGCACGTCGGGGCCGTGGCGCTGCAGCAGCATCGCCAGCCAGATGCCGAACGCCGTCCAGTCCACCTCGCCCTCGACGCGCACGGCGAGCGTCTGCACGTCGCCGTGCCGGCTGCCGGCGGCGCCGCGGTCGAGCCACGCGCGCAGGTCGTCGGCGCGGCCGGCCGCGTCGAGCGTCCCGGCGTCGACGAGGTCGCAGGCCCGCGCGTCGCCGTGTCGCGCCTCGACGAGCGGCGCCGCGGGGTTCAGCGCGCGCAGCCGCTCCTCCAGCGCTGCGCGCTCCGCCGCGTCGACGAGGTCGGCCTTGGTCAGCACCAGCCGGTCGGCGACCGCGACCTGGCGAACGGACTCCGGCTGGTGCTCGAGCTGCTCGGCGGCGTTGGCGGCGTCGACGGTGGTGACGACGGCGTCGGCGCGGTAGTGCGCGGCCAGCATGGGGTCGCCGAGCAGCGTGGAGAGGATCGGCGCGGGGTCGGCGAGGCCGGTCGTCTCGAGCACCACGCGCTTGTACGGCGGGATCTCGCCGCGATGACGGCGGCGCCTCCAGCAGGCGCAGCTCGTCGGCGAGGTCGGCGCGCACCGTGCAGCAGACGCAGCCCGACGCGAGCACGACCGTGCGCTCGTCGACCCGCGACAGCAGGTGGTGGTCGAGCGGGATCTCGCCGAGCTCGTTGACCAGGACGGCGGTCTCCCCCATGTCCGGATCGACCAGGAGGCGCCGCAGCAGCGTCGTCTTGCCGGAGCCCAGGAAGCCGGTGAGGATGGTCACGGGGATCGTGGTACGCGTGCTCATCCCGGATCGGCAGCAGCGCAGCCAGTTATGAAGGCGTGAGCCGGCCCCGCGCGCGACACGAAGTGACGGCGCTTGTCGAAGGAGCGAAGCGACTGCTGCCGGCCGGCGAGAGCGCAGCAGCACGGCAGTTGCGTGCTGCGGAGCGGTCATAGACGGAGGAGGGGCCGCTCTTGAGCGAGCGCGAGCTGAGCGCGTTGTCGCCGCGAGCGCCAGCGAGCTACTAACCGTCCCTCCGGAGGACCGCAACGCGTCACGAACCTGCCGCGAGCCTCTCCAGGTACGCGGGATCCAGCGGGTCGAGCGGGCGCTTCGCCAGCCGCTCCGCCTCCACCAAGAGCGCGGTGAGGTTGTCCGCCAGCACGGTCTCGCCGGTGGGGCTGCGCAGCACGTAGGCCGACTCCTCCCACTCCTGCACCGTCAGGCCGACCGGGGCGAGCGCGCGGTTCAGCAGGGCGACGCGCACGAGGCGCTCGCGGAGGGCGTCCCGGCGGGCGCCGACCCGGGCGCGATCACCGCCCGCCTCCGACCAGTGCGGCCCGGCCGCGAGGGTCCCGCAGAGGCTGCACACGGCGGTAGTATCGCCCGGTCAACCACCTGGGAGGAGCGCGATGCCCAAGGAGATCTTCGTCGCGTACGGCGTCGACGTCGACGCGGTCGCGGGCCAGATCGGCTCGTACGGCGGCGGCGACTCGCCATGCGACATCTCGCGCGGCCTGTTCGCCGGCGAGGTGGGTTCGCCGAGGCTCCTGAAGCTGTTCGAGCGGTACGGCATCAAGACCACCTGGTTCATCCCCGGCCACTCCATCGAGACCTTCCCGAGCGAGATGGAGGCCGTCGTCGCCGCCGGCCACGAGGTCGGCATGCACGGCTACACGCACGAGAACCCGATCGCGATGACGCCGGAGCAGGAGGAGGAGGTCCTCGTCCGCTGCATCGACCTCATCGAGGGCGTCTCCGGGCGGCGGCCGACGGGCTACGTCGCGCCGTGGTGGGAGTTCTCGCCGGTCACCAACGAGCTGCTGCTGAAGCACGGCATCAAGTACGACCACTCGCTCATGAGCCAGGACTTCCACCCGCACTACGTGCGCGTCGGCGACGCCTGGACGCTGATCGACTACTCCAAGAAGGCCTCAGAGTGGATGCAGCCGCTCACGCGCGGCGAGGAGACCGACCTCATCGAGATCCCGGCGAGCTGGTACCTCGACGACCTGCCGCCGATGATGTTCATCAAGAAGTCGCCGAACTCGCACGGCTTCGTCAACCCGCGCCACCTCGAGGAGATGTGGCGCGACCAGTTCGACTGGGTCTACCGCGAGTACGACTACGCCGTCTTCACGTTCACGATCCACCCCGACGTGAGCGGCCGGCCGCAGGTGCTGATGATGCACGAGCGCCTGATCGACCACATCTCGTCGCACCCGGGCGTCCGCTGGGCGACGTTCGACGAGATCGCGGACGACTTCGCGAAGCGCTCGCCGCGCAAGAAGGCGAAGAAGGGCAAGAAGTAGCCGCTAGAGCGCGAAGGTCGCCACCGCGCTGATGCCGAACACGGCGCAGACGGCCGCGGCCAGCGAGCAGATGATCAGGACGGAGGTGCGGACGCCCCGGGACGGTGGCTCGGGCTCGGCGTCGTGCGTCGCGGGCGGGTCGGAGACGGGCATGGCGTCACCGTATGGCGCCCGGGACCCGGCCGGCGTGGGGCCTGCCAGCCGCCCGGAGTGCGGACAGCCCCCTGCGCCGGTCCCTCGCCTACGCTGCCGACGATGGCCGGCACCATCACCGACGACGACGCCTTCCTGGCCCGCGCGGCGGCGATCGCCGAGCACGCGCGCGCCGGCTTCACCGAGCAGCGCCGGCACCCCGCGCTCATCTTCCTGTGGCTCCCGAGCGATGAGCTCCGCGTCGCGCCCCTGCAGCGCCGCCTGGAGCCCGAGCGCCGCGCCTGGCGCCGCGTCGCGCGCGAGGCGCTGGCCGAGGACGCGCGCGGCATCGTGTTCGCCGGCGAGGGCTGGGCGGAGGACGACACGGGCGAGCTTGCCGAGTCGCTCATCGTCAGCGCGCTGACCCGCAGCGGCCGATCGCGCACGGAGACGACGCCGTTCACGCGCACGCGCGGGCGCCGCATCGAGCTGCACGAGGGCCGCGTGCTCGAGGAGCCGGGCCCCTTCCTCGACGGCGTGCGCCAGGCGTGGGCCGGCGAGGGCACCGACGACGACTGACGTCACAAAAAAGTAGGCCGACGAGCGTGGTCTCGTCGGCCTGCGCGGAAGCTATGCCCCCGGTGTGAAGAGGGCGTGAAGATCGCCCGCCTCGATGTGAAGACGCCGCTCGAGGTCGACGATCGCGAGCAGCGCGTCGGCCGGGCTCCGTCCGAAGAGCGGCGAGTCGCAGCCGTCGGTGAGGAACCGGCGGACGTCCGCGAGCGTGTCGTCCGCGACGATGACGTGGGTATCGCGCAGGAGCGCGGCAGACGCGGCGGCCGGCTCGGCGCACGCCGCGGCCACCTCGCGGTCGATCACCGGCGGGGCCCAGCGCGGGCCGCGGCGGCCCTGGACGGCGCCGGCGATCCGCTCGAGCCCGCCTGCCAGCCGCCGGCGCTCGCGCGAGGCGACCGGGACGTTGCCGGGAACCAGGACGTGACGCAGGAGCCAGATGAGCATGGAGACCATCCTCGAGCGGGAGTGACGGTTCCATGATCGGCGCGCCGCGTGAAGCCCCCGTGAGGACCGCGCGCCGCGGTGTGGGACGGGTCTAGACGCCCAGGCGGCGGCGGATGGCCGCGAGCACGATCTCGGCCGCCAGCGCGCCGTCCGCCGGGCTCGCGTCCTCGAGTGGCGTGTGCGAGAGCCCGTCCTTGCAGGGCACGAAGACCATCGCGCTGGGGACGCGGTCGGCGACGCACATCGTGTCGTGGGCGGCGCCCGACGGCATCACGCGGAACGGCTCCCCGGTCGCCTCGGCGCCGGCCACCAGCGCGTCGACGATGCCGCGGTCGAGCGGCGTCTCCGGCAGCCGCTGCCGCTCCGTCCACTCGACCCCCACGCCGCGGGCCTCGCCGCGCTCCCGGGCGAACGCCACGATGCGCTCCTGCAGGTCGAGATGCGCGCCGGTGACCGAGCGCAGGTCGAGCGACACGCGCATGCCGCCGGGCACGACGTTGATGAGGCTCGGGCTCGTCTCCACCTCGCCCGCGGTGCCCACCACGCCGCGGCCGACCTCGTTGGCCAGACGCTCCAGCTCGACGATCGTCTCCGCCCCGGGGATGGACGCGTCGACGCGGAAGTCCATCGGCGTCGCGCCGGCGTGGTCGGCGCGGCCCGTGAAGCGCAGGTCGCCGTGCACGTAGCCGGCGATCGCCTCCACGATCCCGATGCGGTTGCCGGTGTCCTGCAGGACGCGGCCCTGCTCGATGTGGGTCTCGACCCAGCCGACCAGGCCGTCGAGCTCGTGGCTCGACTCGCGCCAGCGCTCCGGCTCGTAGCCCGCCGCCTGCGCGGCGTCCCAGAAGGGCTGCCCCTCGTCGCTGCGGATGTGCTGGCGGAGGTCCTCCTCGGTGACGCGCTGCAGCATGATGCGGGAGCCCAGCAGCATCTGCCCGAAGCCCGATCCCTCCTCCTCCAGGAAGGAGAGCACGCGCAGCGGCAGGTCGAGGCCCTGCTCGGCTGCCAGGCGTGCGACCTCCAGCGCCACCACGACGCCGAGCGTGCCGTCCCACTTGCCGCCGTTGCGGTTCGAGTCGCAGTGCGAGCCGATGCCGAACGCCTCCGCCCCGCGCGGCCGGTTGGAGGCGACGAGGGTGCCGACCGGGTCCTGCCAGACCTCGTAGCCGAGCCGCTCGAACTGCTCCGTGAAGTAGCCGAGGGTGTTGCGGTAGACGTCGGTGTACGCGTAGCGGCAGATCGCGGTGTCGGACTGGGTGTAGTCGGGCCCCGCGAGCGTCTGCACGTCATGCTCGACCCGCGCGGTCGAGCGGTCTCGATCGCTCACCTCACACCTCCACGTCGCCGAAGACGCCTTCCGCGGCGAGCTCGTCCACGCGCGCGTCCGAGTAGCCGCAGCGCTCCACGAGCACCGCGCGGGTGTGCTCGCCGCGGAACGGCGCGCGCCGCACCTCGGGCAGGGGGTCGTCCATGCGCAGCGGGGAGCGTATCTGCCGCACGGTGCCCAGCACCGGATGCTCGTGCTCGACGACGAGGTCCCGCGCCACGGTCTGCGCGTCGCGCACCGCCTCGGCCACCGAGTAGATCGGCCCGCACGGCACGCCGGCCGCCTTGAGCAGCCCCTCCCAGTGCGCCGTCGTCTCCTCGAGCAGCCGCTCCTGCAGCGTGTCGACGCAGGCCTCGCGGTGCTCCAGGCGCGCCGCCATCGTCGCGAAGCGCGGGTCGGCGATCATCCAGGCCAGGTCGAGCGCCTCGGCCAGCGACTCGAAGAACTTCTGCTTCGCGCAGGCGATCACGATCCAGCCGTCGGCGGTCTGGAAGTTCTGGAACGGCACCACCGACGGGTGCGCGGAGTTCTTCGTGCGGATCGGCTCCCACCCGCGCGACAGGTGCCAGGTGGTCACGTACATGTCGAGGTTGAGCGCGGTCTCGAACAGCGACACGTCGACGTCGCAGCCCGTGCCGTCGCGCTGCGCGCGCCAGAGGGCGCTCATCAGCCCGAGCGCCGCCGCGTAGCCCGTGGCGAGATCGACGAGCGAGAGGCCGCTCTTCACCGGCGGGCCGTCGGGGTCGCCGGTGAGGCTCATCCAGCCGGCCATGCCCTGCAGCACGTAGTCGTAGCCGCCCTCGGCCGCGCGCGGGCCGGTCATGCCGAAGCCCGACAGCGAGCAGCAGACGATCTCCGGCTTGAGGTGCTTGAGGTCGTCGTAGGTGATGCGCAGCTTGGCCGGGCCGTCGCCCCGCAGGTTGGAGTACACGGCGTCCGACGCCCGCACCAGGTCCTCGAACACCTCGCGCCCGCTCGGGTGCCGCAGGTCGAGCGAGACGGAGCGCTTGCCGCCGCAGAAGGTCTCGAAGAACAGCGAGTCCTCGCCCTCCTGGTACGGCGGCACGTAGCGCCCGACGTCGCCGCCCGTGCGCGGGTCCTCGATCTTGATGACGTCGGCGCCGAGGCTGGCGAGGTGCAGCGTGCCCCACGGGCCCGCGCCGTACTGCTCCAGGGCGACGATGCGGACGTCGTCGAGCGCCGGCCTCACGCGGCCACCCGCGCGAGATAGCCGATCGCGTCGTCGACCGTCGTGAGGTCGCAGTACCGCCGCGCGCAGTCCCGCAGGTTGGCGTCGTGCGGCTCCTGGTCGTGGTCCGCCACGGCGTCCGTCGGCACGAGCACCCGGTACCCCTCCGAGAAGGCGTCGATGATCGTCGCCCGGATGCAGCCGGACGTCGTGCAGCCGCAGACGATCACGGTGTCGACGCCGCGCACCGAGAGCAGCGAGCCGAGCGGCGTGCCGTGGAAGGCGGACGGCCAGCGCTTGACGAGGACGATGTCGCGGTCGTCCAGCAGCCGCCCGTCGAGCTCCGCGTACGAGGAGCCCGTGACGAGGTCGCGCAGGGCGGGCATCTTGGCGGCCCAGAGCCCCAGGTCCGCCCCGTCCTCGCGGAACGCGACGCGGGTCTGCAGCACGGGCACGCCGCGGGCGCGGGCGGCCTGCAGCAGCACGGCGGTGCGCTCGACCGCGAGGTCGATCATGCGCCCGCCGCCCATGCCGAGGTCGGTGGTCGTGAACGCCTCCTGGAAGTCGACCACCACCACGGCCGGCCGCGAGCCGGGGCCGATGGCGCCGGCGCCGTACCCGGTGTACGGCGCCGGCGCACCGGCGTGCTCCTGCGGCACCGTCACCGGTGCGGGGACACCGCGAGCGGGTGCGGCGTCGAGACCAGCGACAGCAGCTCGCCGTGGAAGCCGTCCCCGCGCTCGCCGCGCAGGCGCCCGCGCAGCTCGTCGGTGGCGGCGGCGTCGACGGTCATGCTCGCCTCGTCGATGACGACGCCGTAGGCCTCGCGCGCCAGCTCGACGGTGGTGAAGTCGTCGAGCACGTCGTCCAGCACCAGCGCCGGCTCGCGGTCGAGCGGGTCGCCGTAGCCGCCCGCGTTGGGCTCCGTCAGCTGGATGGTGTCGTCCGTGTTGCAGATCCAGCCCGTCACCTTCGCCGGGATGTCCTGCTCCGTGCCGTCGGCCGTGATGTACGTGACCTTGGCCGGCAAGCCGTCGTAGCCGCCGAAGATGCCGCGCGGCGGGTCGGAGTGCCGGTCGCCCTCGCACGAGTACGCGCCGGGTTCCAGGAAGCGGTTGCGGCGGACGATGCCGATGCCGCCCCGCCACTGCCCGGGCGCGGCCGGGTCGTCGCGCAGCTCGTAGCGGTCGCACCGCATCGGGAAGCGCATGTCGAGCTCCTCGATGGGGTTGTTGCGGGTGTTGGCCATGAGGTTGTCGACGGAGTCCATGCCGTCGCGGCCGCGGCGCCCGCCCCACGAGCCCTCGTCGACCTCGAGGTACAGCCAGTACTCGCCCTTCTCGGGGATGAACCCGGCGTAGGAGCAGAAGTGCAGGGCCGCCGAGTTGCCGGCCGTCACCAGCTCGGGCACGACCTCGGAGAGGGCCACGATCGTGTTGTCCACGACGCGCTGCACCTGGCAGAAGCGCGAGAAGCAGGCGCGCGGGAAGTTCGGGTTGAAGATCGACCCCTTCGGCGCCACGACCGAGACGCAGCGGAAGATGCCGTCGTTCTGCGGCACCGGCTCGTCCAGCCGGTCCTGGTCGAGCAGGAGGGTGCGGATCGCGAAGTACGCGCCGACCAGCAGCGAGCCCTCGAACGGCACGTTGTAGCCCGTCGGCACCTCGGCGTTCGAGCCCGTCAGGTCGATCGTGATGTGATCGCCCTCGACGATCACCTTCGTCTCCACGCGCAGCCGCACGTCGCGGTTGCGGCCGTCGTCGTCGAGCCACGCCGTCGGCGCGACGTACTCGCCGTCGGGCAGCTTGCGGATCTCGTCGCGCAGCCGCTTCTCGGAGTAGTCCATCCAGTCGTACGCGGAGGACATGACGACGTCGGGCCCGTACTTCTCCAGCAGGCGCTTGAAGCGCTCGACGCCGAGGTTGCAGGCGGCCCGCATGGCCTCCATGTCGCCGCGGTTCATGGTCTCGGTGCGCACGTTGTCGAAGACCATGCGGTCGAGGTCCGCGTTGAGGACGCCGCCCTCGTACCACTTGAGGGCGTTGTAGATCTTGGCCTCCGCGTACATGTCGAACGCGTCGGCGTTGATGCCCGGGTAGGAGCCGCCGACGTCGAGCACGTGCGCCGTGACGGCCGCGAACGCCGAGCACGTCACCCTCCCAGATGATCGGCATCGCGACGGCGATGTCCGGCGAGTGGGAGGCCCCCAGGTAGGGGTGGTTGTGGATGATGACGTCGCCGTCCTTGAGGTCCTCCAGCGCGATGCGCTGGCGGAAGCCGCGGATGTACCAGGGCAGCGACCCGATGTGCATCGGCGTCGACTCGGACTCGCAGAGCTCGCGCCCCTCCGCGTCGAAGATGCCGGCGCCGAGGTCCTCCGACTCGCGGATGATCGAGCTGTAGCTCATGCGGAAGAGGACGCCGGCCATCTCCTGGGCGATGGCGTCGAACGCGCCGCCGACCACGCGCAGGGTGATGGGGTCGACGTCGACGCGGGTGCGGGAGGGCGGGCCCGGGGAGACGCCGACTTCGGGCAGATCAGCCATCGTGCGTAACCGTCCTTCGCTCCGTCGGGATCAGCGGGCCGCCGCGCCGGCGGTGGTGTGCTGCTGCGCCGCCGCGAGGATCTCGTCGCTGTAGGTGATGACCAGGTGGCCGACCGGGTCGACCGTGCAGGTGAAGCCGGGCGGCACGACCGTGGTCGAGTCGAACTGGGTGACGATCGCGGGCCCCTCGATGACGTTGCCGGCCAGCAGCTTGTCGCGGTCGTAGAACCGGGTCGACGCCTTCTGCAGCTCGCCGTCGACGCGGAACCACGCGTCGGCCTCGAGGTGCAGCGCGCCGCTCGCCGGCTCCGCGGGGCCGCTCGCCACGTTCGGCGCCACGAAGTCCGGCATCGGGCCGATCGCGCGCACGCGGATGTTGGCGAGCTGGACGTCGGCCGTGTCGAAGCGCCGCGAGTACTCGCGCTCGTGGATGTCGTGGAAGCGGCTCTTGAGCTCGTCGATCCACGCGGCGTCGATGGCGCCCGTGCCGGCGTCGACGCGCAGCTCGTAGCCCTGGCCCTCGTAGCGCGCGTCGGCGATCCGCTGCAGCACCATCGAGTCGCGGGAGACGCCGTCGGTCTCGAGCTGCTCCGCCGCCTGCTGCTCCAGCTCCGCGAACTGCTCCTCCAGCCGCTGCCGCGCGTCGGCGTCGGCGGAGAGCTGCGAGCACATCGCGTACGAGGTCGCGGGGTACTCGTAGACCATGTCGGTGGTCAGCAGGCCGAGCGCCGCCGTGATGCCGGGGTACAGCGGCACGAGCACGCGGCGGGTGCCGACCTCGGGCGCGATGTCCGCCGTGAACAGCGGCCCGGCGCCGCCCTCGCCGACGAGCGAGAAGTCGCGCGGGTCGAAGCCCTTGCGCACCGAGTTCTGCTCGATGGCGTCGACCATCGAGTGCACGAGGATGCGGTAGATGCCCATCGCGGCCTCCTCGGTGGAGATGCCGAGGGGCTTGCCGATGTGCTCGTCGATGGCCTGCCGCGCGAGGTCCTCGCGCAGGGCGATGCGGCCGCCGAGGAAGAGCTCGGGGCGCAGCCAGCCGAGCGTGATGAGGGCGTCCGTGGCCGTCGGCTCCGTGCCGCCGCGGTCGTAGGCCGCGGGGCCCGGGTCGGCGCCCGCCGAGCGCGGGCCGACGCGGAAGATGCCGCCCGCGTCGATGTAGGCGATGGAGCCGCCGCCGGCGCCGATCGTGTCGACGTCGACCATGGGGATCATCGCCTGGTACGGCCCGACCTTGGTGTCGAGCAGGTGCTTCATGCGCAGCCGGCCGTCCTGCGCCAGGCCGATGTCCGCGGACGTGCCGCCCACGTCGAGCGTGATGACGTTCGGCTCGCCCGACACGCGACCTGCCCAGATGCCGCCCACGACGCCGGCGATGGGGCCGGACATGAGCAGGTTGACCGGCCGCTGGATCGCGCCCTCGGGGGTCGCGACGCCGGCGTCGGAGGTCATCAGGTGGATGCCGGTCGAGACGCCCATGCCGCGCAGCGCCTGGTCGAAGCGCTCGACGTAGCGCGCGACCTTGGGCCCGACGAACGCGTTCAGGCCGTTGGTCGAGAAGCGCTCGTACTCGCGGTACTGCGGGATGACCTCGGACGAGACGGAGAGGAAGGCCTCCGGGAACTCCTCGCGCACGATCTCGGCGACGCGCCGCTCGTGGTCGGCGTTCACGAAGGAGAAGAGCAGGCAGACCGAGACGGACTCGACCTGCGCCTCCTTGAGCTTGCGGACCTGCGCGCGCACCTCGTCGTCGTCGAGCGGGATCAGGACGTCGCCGTTCTTGTCGATCCGCTCGTTGACCGTCAGCCGGTAGCGTCGGCGCACGATCGGGAACGCCTGCCACGGCAGCTGCTGCCACAGCGAGAAGTTCATGGGGCGCTTGTGGCGCGCGATGTGGAGGATGTCGCGGTAGCCCCGGGTCGTGATCATCCCGACGCGGGCGCCGTTGTGCTCGATGACGATGTTCGTCGCGATCGTCGTCCCGTGGAACACCTGGTCGAGCTGCGACGGCTCGATCCCGGCCATCGAGCAGAGCTCGGTGATGCCCTTGACCGTGCCCTCCGACGGGTCGGCCGGCGTCGACGGCGTCTTGTGGACGATCACCGTCCCGGCCTCGTCGTCGACGTAGATGAGGTCGGTGAACGTCCCTCCGACATCGACGCCAATGCGGCGCATCGCGACTCCTTCCGGCCCCGTCCGTGGCTCGCAGCTCCTAGGTCAACGCCCCGCCGGGCGTTGCGGGGATTCTTCCGGCGCACGGTGGCCGCGTCAACCGAAAGTCCGACTTAGCCTGGATGTGCCGCTTGGCGTGATCGCGGGGGTGCGTCTCCGGGCGTCACGGGGCGTCCGCGCCGTGCAGGAAGAGCATGGCACGGCGCTTCCGACCGCTGTCAGGACTCGTCCTTGACAGCTACGGCCGCGCAGGTCGGGCTGGTTGCCCGTTCAAGCGGCCGTGCGCTGAAGCGCACGGGCGCGGCGCAGGCGCCGACGGCTCTTTGTCGACGCCGGAGCCGCGACCGGGAGCGTCCGTGGCGTCCGGAGGCGTGCCCACGCACTCGCCAAGCGGGATCTCCAGGCTGAGCGCGATAGCTTCGCGGAGTCGTACGCCGGCGCGCGTCCGGCGTGTCGCTACGTGACGACCGGCGGCGCGATCGAGCGGCCCGCGACCGGCGACGACTGCACGATCGACGTCGTCGTCTGGCCGTACGGCGTGAAGCGGTCGATGACCCGCTCGAGCTCCTCCACGTCGCGCACGTGGAGCTTCGCGTAGTAGCAGTCCTCGCCGGTCACGCGGTGGCACTCCACCACCTCCGGCGTGTCGCGCGCCACCTCGGCGACGGCCTGCAGCCGGCGCGGCGCCGGGCGGATGCGCAGGATCGCGGTCAGCGTGTTGCCGAGCGCGCGCGGGTCGACGTCGGCGCGGTAGCCGCGGATGACGCCGCGCTCCTCGAGCCGCTGCAGGCGCTCTGCCACGGCCGGCGCGGTCAGGCCCACGCGCCGGCCGAGCTCCGCGAGGCTGACCCGCGCGTCCGCCTGCAGCTCGTCGAGCAGCCGCAGGTTGGTGGCGTCGAGCCCATCTTGCTTTCGATCCATAGGCGCATCACCCTACATGCCTTCGAAACCACCTTCAAGGCGAGCGCATCACCCGCGATGCTGACGGGCGATGCCGCTCCTCGACCGCCAGCGCGCCACGACCACCGTCGTCGGCGCGCCGCCCGCCGTCTACTTCGCGACGAGCGCGGTCTTCCACTACCTCGGCCCGGCCTTCGCGGTGCTGCTCTTCGCACGACTCGAGCCGCTCGGCGTCGCCGGCCTGCGCATCGCCACCGCGGCCGTCATCCTGTGCGCGTGGCGCCGGCCGTGGCGGCAGGCGCGCACCTGGTCGCCCGCCACGCGCCGGCTCGTGGTCGGCTGGGGTCTCGTGCTCGCGACCATGAACGTCTGCTTCTACGAGGCGATCGCCCGCCTGCCGCTGGGCACCGTCGCGGCCATCGAGTTCGTGCCGGTCGTGGTGCTCGCGTCGCTCGGGGCGCGCACCCCGCGCAACGGCCTCGCCCTGCTGCTGGCGGTGGGCGGCGTCGCGCTGTTGACGGACGTGCGGCTCGAGGGCGAGCCCGTGGGCGTCGCCTTCGCGGCCGCGAACGCCGTCCTGTTCATGCTCTACATCGTGCTCGGGCACCGCGTCGCCGCGGCGGGCGCAGGCTCCGGCGTCGACGGGCTGGCGGCGTCCATGCTCGTGGCCGCCGTGGCGTGCACGCCGGTCGCGCTCCACGCCGCGGCGCCGGCCCTGACAGCGCCCGCGCTGCTGCTCGCGGCGATCGGCGTCGGCATCGCCTCGTCGGTCGTGCCCTACGTCGCGGACCAGCTCGCGCTGGCGCGGCTGCCGCGCGCCACCTACGCGCTCATGGTCTCGCTGCTGCCCGCGATCGCCGTGCTGACCGGCCTCGTCGTCCTGCAGCAGGTGCCGCACCCGGCCGAGGCGGCGGGCGTCGCGCTCGTGGTGGCCGGGGTCGCGCTGCACCGCGACCCCGGCCCCACGTGACGTGAGGCTACCCGCCCGTCAGTCGCCGGACGCCGGCGCCGGTGTGGCGGACATGCTGATCGTCTCGCCCTGGTCATCCTGGGCGCGCGCCCGCGAGCGGCGCGCCGCGATCGAGGTCACCACGAGGAAGACGGCGATGAGCAGGAACGAGAACAACGTCGTCAGCACGCCGAGCGAGTACACGTAGGGTCTGAGCACCGATGCTGACGTGATGCGGAAGATCTCCAGCGGCAGCGTCTGCGTCGGGCCGGCGACCAGGAACGTGCGCTCGAACTCGTTCCAGGCCAGCGTGAACCCGAACAGCGCGGCGCCGAAGACGCCGGTCCAGACGATCGGCAGCGTGACCTCGCGGAACGTCGTGAACGAGCTCGCGCCGAGGTCCCGGGCGGCCTCCTCCGCACGCGCGTCGTAGCGGTTGAAGACCGCGGTCATCACGAGGAAGCCGAACGGCAGCGCCCACACGACCTGCACGCCGAGCGCCGTCGTGTAGATGCTCGTCTCGCGATCCAGGTAGTACCAGAGCAGCGAGAGGCCGAGCGAGACGAGGATGCCCGGCGTCATCAGCGAGAGCAGGATCGCGTAGAACAGGACGCCCGACCCCCAGAAGCGCTGCCGGAAGGCCATGCCCAGCGACAGCGACAGGTAGGCCGTGATCAGCGCGACGAGCAGGCTCAGCCGGAGCGAGACGCCGATAGCGTCGCGGACGCTCTGCAGCTGGTCGGAGGCGAGCTCCGAGTACCAGTGCGTCGAGAACAGGCCACGGGCCGGGAAGGTCTGGCTGCCGTACGTGTCCTGCAGGCTCAGCACGGCCATGCAGATCATCGGGCCGTACATGAAGAGCACGAAGAGCCCGAAGAAGATGCCCAGGATCCAGGTGGTGCGACGGGTGGCCATCAGGTCGTCGCCTCCCGCAGGCGCGCGAAGCGCAACAGGATCATCACGCCGACCATCATCGCGAGCACCAGGATCGTGGCGCCGGCCGCGGCGGCCGGGAAGTCGACGTTGATGTAGTACTGGCGCACGACGGTGCCGACGGACTGCACCTGGTTGCCGCCGATGATCTGCACCGTGGCGAACTCGCCCATGCAGAGGACGAAGACGAAGATGGCGCCGATCAGGACGCCCGGCAGGCTGAGCGGGAAGATCACCTCGCGGAAGACCTTGAACGGCGACGCGCCGAGGTCGCGCGCGGCCTCGATCGAGCTGCGGTCGAGCGTGGCCAGCTGGAAGAAGATCGGCGTGACCATGAACAGCACGTACAGCTGCACGAGGGTCAGGATCACCGCGAAGTTCGAGAACAGCAGGAAGTCGAACGGCTCGTCCCGCACCCCGAGGAACTCGACCAGGAAGTAGTTGATCGCGCCCTGGCGGCCGAGCACCGGGTACCAGGCGATGATGCGGATGACGTAGGCCGTCCAGAACGGCGCCAGCACGAGGATGAAGAGCGCGATCTGCCAGCGCACGCTCTTCACGCAGACGGCCAGGAAGTACGCGATCGGGTAGCCGATGGCGAGGCAGATCAGGCAGATGAAGACGGTGTTGCGGAACGTCCGCCAGAGCGCCTCGGTGTAGACCGAGCGTGTCGAACAGCCGCCGGTAGTTGTCGAGCGTCCAGTTGAACGAGTCGAAGCCCGACGTCGCGCTGCGCTCCCAGAAGGAGACGAGCACGATCATGACCACGGGCGCGATCAGGAAGACGATCAGCCAGATCGTCCCCGGCAGGGCCCACCCGAGCGTGGCCCACCGCGAGCGACGAGGGCCGGTGGACGCGGCGGCCGCGCCGGCGACGGCCGGCTCGCCCGAGATCTCCTCGGCCTCTGCGATCTCGAGACGCGCCGTCTCCATGGCGCTCGAGGTCTTCTCGTCGCTCACAGCTCGAGGAGTTGGGCGTCGGCGGCGTCCCAGGTGACCGTCACGTCGCTGCCCTCCGCCTTCGCGAGCTCCGCGTAGCGATGCTCGTCGACCTTGGCCAGGAACGGCTGGCCGGCCACGTCGAGGTGCAGCTTGACCGAGTCGCCGAGGTACTCCGCGAAGTTCAGGCGCGCGCGGGCGCCGTTGACGTCGGGCACGTTGGCGTCGGTCGAGACCTTGATGGCACTCGCGCGGACGGTCGCCGCCGCCTCGGAGCCCACGGTCGCCGTGCCGTTGACGCGCATGCGGGCCTGCTCGCCGGCGATCGTCACGACGCCGCCGTCGGCGCTCTCGACCGGCCCGCGGATCGTGTTGTTGTCGCCCATGAAGCGGGCCACGAACACGTTCTTCGGGTGGCGGCTGAGGTCCGTCGGCGTGCCGACCTGCTGGATGCGCCCGCCCTCCATGACGACGATGCGGTCGCTCATGGAGAGGGCCTCCTCCTGGTTGTGCGTCACGTGGATGAACGTGATGCCCAGGTCGCGCTGGAGGCTGCGGAGCTCGACGCGCATGCGCAGCTGCAGCAGGCGGTCGAGGTCGCCGAACGGCTCGTCCAGCAGGATCGCCTTCGGGCGCGTGACGAGCACGCGGGCGAGGGCGACGCGCTGCTGCTGGCCGCTCGACAGCTCGCGCGGCTTGCGCTGCTTCATGGTCCCGAGGCCGACCATCTCGATGGCGTCGGACGCCTGCTTCTCGCGCGCCTTCTTGTCGACGCCGCGCATCTTCAGGCCGAACGCGACGTTCTGGAGGACGTTGCGGTGCGGGAAGAGGGCGAAGTGCTGGAAGACGGTGGTGACCGGGCGCTTGGCGGGAGCCACGTCGTTGAGCAGCTCGCCGTCCATGTGGATCGTGCCCTGCGTCGGCTCGTCGTGGCCGCCGATCATGCGCAGCGTCGTCGTCTTGCCGCAGCCCGAGGGGCCGAGGAGGACGACGTACTCGCCGTTCGTCGACGCGCAGGTTGACGTCGTCGACCGCGACGACGCCGCCGGGGAAGACCCGGCTGACGTGGGAGAGGACGAGTCCATCACCCGTCCCGGACGGCACGGGGCGGGCGGCGTCCGCCGCCCGCCCCTCTGCGTCCTGCAGCTGTGCCGGCTCGCTCACGCGTTGAGGAACTCCTGCCACTTCTGGAGCGCGTAGTCGGCCTCGTCCATGCGCGAGTTCCAGGTGCTGAAGTTGCCGTTCCGCTCCTCGTAGGAGCCGCCGTCGCGCGTCGCGCCCTGCTTGATGACGACGGTCTTGCCGTCGGGCCCGAGCAGGTCCGACGGCGCGGCGGCACCGTTCGAGCCAGTAGTCGGCCTCGGCCGCCTCGAGCCCCGTCTTCGTGGAGTCGATGACGGCGTTGTAGTAGCCCTGGCGGCCCATGATGCCGGCCGGCTCGGAGGTGTTCCACCAGTTGATG
Organism: uncultured Actinomycetota bacterium; assembly: GCA_963767885.1. Lineage (GTDB taxonomy): Bacteria > Actinomycetota > Thermoleophilia > Gaiellales > F1-60-MAGs149 > CAVYFW01. The sequence continues at coordinate 179,912 of CAVYFW010000005.1, read as the reverse complement.
TAGGCCCAGACCGCCGCCAGCTTGTCGGGATCGCTCTCGACGTGCTTGAGGATGGAGTGGCCGCCGCCCCAACCGCGGTAGCCCTCCTTCGGCGCCGCGTAGCGGACCGGGAAGTCCTGGCCCTGCAGCAGGGTCACGGCCGGCGACCACATGGACTCGGCGACGACCTCACCGGACTGCATGAGGTTGACCGAGTCCTCGAACACGCCCCAGAAGGCGCGGAAGTGCCCGCCCTTCTTCTTCTCGATGAGGTACTTGAAGATCTCGTCGATCTCGGCCTTCGTCATGTTGCCCTTGTCGGCGAAGGTCATGACGCCGGCGGCCTCGACTGCCATGGCGGCGTCCATGAGGCCGATCTCGGGATCGTTGATCAGCGCGACGCGGCCCTTGAGCTGGTCGTCGACCAGGATGGCCCACGAGTCCTGCTCGCCGATCTCCTTCTCGTTGTAGCCGAACGAGTCGGAGTTGTGGTTGGCAGGCGACATCGTCAGCTTGCTCGTCTCGCCCGTCGCGAACGTGACGCCGTCGTCCTCGAGGAAGATCTTGCGGAAGGGCGCGTCGCCGTCGCCCTCCTTGCCACCCTCCTGCAGCGCACCGAGCTTGTGCAGCCGGCTGACCTCGCTCCACCGTGCGATGTTCGCCGGGTCGAGCACGATGAACTGGTTCGGACGGCCACAGCTGATCCATCTGGTGGAAGTAGCCGGACATGAGGTCCTGCGACTCCGGCTGGGTCAGCGCGATCTGGGAGATCTCCGGCGTCGACTTGACCGTGAACTCCAGCGTGACGTCCGGGAACTTCTTCTCCCACGCGGCCTTGATGTCCGGCGTGAGGTCGACGCCGAGGCCGAAGATCTTGATCGGGCCCTTGTAGGCGAGCTCCTCGGGAACACCGGTGGCCGTCGGGGCCGCTGCGCTCGAGCCGGCCTCGGACGCGGCCGCGCTCGACTCCGGCGCGGCTGCGCTGGACTCGGCGGGCGCCGCGGCGCTGGACGACGGAGCGGCGGCGGACGTCGCGGGCGCCGCAGCGGACGAGCTGCTGTCGCTGTCGTCGTCGCCGCAGGCGGCCAACCCACCGAGGGCCGCCAGGCCCAGTCCCGCCGCACCCGCGCGCTGGACGAATTGCCGACGGCTGAGCCGCCGCATGCCGCCCGGGCCGTAGCTGATGCTCATACGTTCCCCCTCTCTCGTCGCGACCCCTTTCGGGCGGTCACGACGCTCTGTGGCCGTCGCGACCAGCGGCGGCCGCCCTCCCCTGTGCGCACAGGCCTTCGCGGGCCGGCGCGAGGTTGGAGGTTTATAGACTGACGGGGACGGCGTTGTCAACCGCGCGCGGAGCCCTCGTGATTACGTCGGACTTATTGCATCCAGGGCACGAGCGCGAGGTCGGACGCGCGGGCCCCACGTGACGCGAAGCGCGGCCCTGCGCTGGAGCGCGGTCGGGCTCGCCCTCGGCGTGAACTTCGGGAATGCGGGTCCGATCGCGAACGATCTGGCCCGCGCGTTCGACACTGGCCTCGGATCCGTCGGCCTGGTCACAACCGCCCTCCTGCTGGCACACGCGGCGTCGCAGCTTCCTGCCGCCGGTCCGATAGAGCGCCACGGGCCGACCGCCGTCGCCGCGGCCGGGCTCGTGGGCATGGCGGTCGCCAACCTCGTCGCGGCGGCCGCGCCCGGCCTGGCCGTCCTGGTGGGAGCGCGCGTGCTGGTCGGGCTGCGCCACGGGGCCGGCCTTCGTGGCCGGGCTGGAGGGCGGCCGGCAGGAGGGCGGCGCGCTGCTCGCGGGGGTCTTCGGCGGCGCGGGCACGCTCGGCATCGCCGTCGCGCTCGGCGCGGGCGCGGCGCTGGAGGGCGTCGACGCCTCGTGGCGCGTCACGTTCCTCGCCAGCGCGGGGCTCGCGCTGCTGGCGATCCTGCCGCTGCTCGGGCACGTCCGGCAGCCCGCCGTGCCGCACCGCGAGCGCCCCCGCCTCGGCGCCGTGGCCGCGAACCACGCCCTGTGGCGGCTCGCGCTGCTGCACGGGTCGACCTTCGGGACGTCGGTCGTGCTGGGCGCGTGGATCGTCGAGTACCTCGCGGACGGCGGCGCCCTCGGGCGTGCCGCGGCCGGCATCGTGGGCGCGGTGCTGCTCGCGCTGACGGCGGTCGGCCGGCCGCTCGGGGGCTGGCTGATCGGCCGCGGCGTGTCCTGGCCGGCGATCGCCGCGGGCGGCGCCGTGCTGGCGGCGGCCGGGCCTGCTGGCGCTCGTGGCTCTCGCGCGAGCCGGCGATCGTGCTGCCGGCGGCGGTCGTGCTCGGCGCCGGCCTGTCGCTGCCCTTCGCCGCGGTCTTCCACGCCGTCGTGCGCGTGGAGCCGGAGCGCGCCGCGAGCGCCTCCGCCCTCGTCAACATCGCCGGCGCCGTCTTCGCAGTGGTGGCGGCGCCGCTCGTCGGCTACGCGCTCGACGAGGGCACGGGGCGCGCCGCGGTCGCCGTCCTCGCCGCGCTGGCGCTCGCCGCCGCGGTGCTCAACCGCCGCGAGCCGGCGGCGGCCGCCGTGTAGCGGTCGGTGGTCAGTTCGTCAGCTCGGGAACCGTCGGCGCGGAGCCGCGGTCCCGCAGCTGCGACGAGCGGTCGGGCGGGGTGCCGCCGCGCACGCGGTCGGCGACGGTGTTGCCGGTGCCGTGGGCGTCGCGCTCGTGCGCCCGGTCCTCGTAGGGGACGGCCTCGCCGGCGTTGCCGGACGCGAGCCACGCGTCCGCCTTGCGGGCCAGCGGGTCGTCCGGTGCGACGGGGCTCCCGATGGCCGCGTCGATGATGGGAGCCGGCGCCTTGTAGGCCGCGGCGATCGCCGCCGGGTCCTTGCCCAGGCGCCCCGCGAGCGCGCGCAGGATCGTGAAGTCCTGCTCGGCGTGGCGCGCCTCGTGGTACACGGTCGCCGCGGCGCGGGCGAACATCTCGGGGTCGTCGCGCAGCTTGCCGACGCGGTCGGCGACGATGATCGCCCAGGCCTCCCGGTTCCAGAGCCCGCCCTCCGCGATGGCCTCGACCTTCACCTCGAGGGGCCTGGGGACGCCGGCCTCCTGCAGGCTCGCGGCGGCGAGCTCGCCCAGGCGCCGCGCCCGCGTCGGCCCGTCTAGCCGCGCCCACTCCGCCTTGAGCCCGGCGGCGCCGGCGACGTAGCGATCGAGGATGACCGGCGCCCGCAGCCCGAACGCGCCGCAGAACCGGGCCAGGACCTCCTGCTGGTCCTCGGGCAGGCCCATCGCCTGCATCTCCCCCATCATCACGGCCAGCCGCTCGTCGGACGCCTCCCGCCCGCTCATCACCGCCTCGACGGCGATCGCCATCCGCTGCGGCCCGACGCCGGGCGTCTGCACCAGCGGCACGCGGTTGTTGCCGACCCACTCGCGGCCCTTCGAGTCAAGGCCCGCCAGCAGGCCCGGCATGTCGAGGCCGTTGAGGCGCAGGGCCTCGTCCGCGGCCTTCGGATCGACGGTGCCGCCGGGCATGCCGCCGCCCGGCACGCCGCCCGGGGGCAGCTCGTCGCGCTGGAGCAGCCGCGCCACGGCCGCGTTCCCCGCGCCGAGGCGCAGCGCGTACGACGCCGCCGCGTGCCGGCCGGCGAGGGGCCCCGTCGCCAGCCGGGCCAGCGCAACGTTCCCCATCGCCGGCAGCGCTGACGGCGCGGGAGCGGCGACGGCCGGTGCGGCCGGGAGTGCTTCGGCGCCGTGCTCCGGCGACCGGTCCACGCCTACGCCGGCGTGCTCTGGTGGACGCGCTCGAGCTGCGCGACGACGTCCGCCACCGGGACGACGTCGGCGTACTTGTGGCCCATGTCGAACAGCGCCTGGTCGTGCGCCGCCTGCGAGCGGTCGGCGACCGCCTCGATGGGGACGACCGCCCGGAAGCCGTGGCTCATGCCGTCGACCACCGTGGCCCGCACGCAGCCGGACGTCGTCGTGCCGCAGACGACCACGGTGTCGACGCCCTGCGCGCGCAGCCGCTCGGCCAGGTCGGTGCCGAAGAAGCCCGACGGCTGCGTCTTCTCCAGCACCGGCTCGCCGGCCGCCGGCGCCACCAGGTCGTCGACCTCGCACCCCGCGGTCCCGCGGGTACAGGCGGCGAGGCCCGGGCACTTGACGCCGAACGGCCCGGCGTCCGAGAGATCGGCCTCGTACGCGCAGACGGTGTACGCGACGGGCACGCCGGCCGCCCGGGCCGCGCGCAGCACCTCGGCCGTGGCGCGCAGCTCCGCCTCCGGGTAGTCCGCCGCCAGCGACCCGCTGGTGAAGGCGCGCTGGTAGTCGATGACGAGCACCGCCGGGCGCTCGCCGAAGCCGATCGCCGAGCCGATGCCCTGGCTCGCGTAGAGGGTGTGATCGTCAGCGCCACTGGTCATCGGGCCGCTCCTTGTCTCGGGAGAACGCTACGCCGGGAAGGGCCCGACGCGCCACTCCTCCTCGCTGACCGGGAAGACGTCGGGCTTCTTCCCCGCATCGCGACGGTAGATCATCATCTTGCGCCGGAACTCGATCACGACCTCGCGGCGCTGGTTGAGGCCGCGGGTGCGGATGCCGACGATGCCGACGTAGGGCCGCGACGACGACTCGCGCTTCTCCAGCACCTCGGACTCCGCCCACAGGGTGTCGCCCTCGAAGACCGGGTTCGGCAGCCGGATGTCGTCCCAGGCCAGGTTGGCCATCGCGTTCTCGGAGACGTCGGTGACGGAGAGCCCGGTCACGAGCGCGAGCGTGAAGGCCGAGTTGACCAGCGGCTGCCCGAACGGCGACGCCTCGCAGAAGGGGTCGTTGAAGTGCGCCTGGTTCGTGTTGAGCGTGAGGTTCGTGAACCAGATGTTGTCGGTCTTCGTGATCGTGCGGCCGAGCGACGAGCGGTACACGTCCCCCACCTCGAAGTCCTCGAAGAAGCGGCCCTGCCAGCCCTCGACGACACCCATGCTGTCTCCTCGCGTTGTGGGGCGGTTCATGCGCCGCGCGACGGGCGCGGCTCGTGGAACAGGTCGAGCGGGCAGCGCGCGGTCACGATCGGGTTCGGCACGTCGACGATCTCGGCGATGCGCAGGTCGACCGCGACGGAGCAGAGCACGTAGGCCTGCTCGCGGCTCAGCCCGCGCTCGGCCACCAGCCAGTCGATCATCGCCCGCACCGCGTTGCGGGCCGCGAGCAGCACGTCCATCTCCAGGTTGGCGCCGTCGGCGTCGAGCGGCAGGCCGGTGGTGACGATCGCGCGGCGCGGCGCGGCGGGCTCGGTGCTCTCGAAGGCGGGCGTCGCCGGCAGCCAGCGCGCGCGGTCGCGCGGGACGACGTCGACCTTCAGGCGGACGCGGGCGTGCGTCTCGATCGCGGTGCCGCAGACCTCGCCGTCGCCCTGCGCGAAGTGCACGTCGCCCAGGGACAGCTTGCCGCCGTCGACGTCGACGGGGAAGAAGAGGACGGCCCCCGCGCGCGCGTCGCGGACGTCCATGTTGCCGCCCGTCTCGCGGGGCGGGATGGTGCGCAGCCCGGTCGACGCCAGCGGCTCCTCCGCGGGCACCGCCCCGCCGGGCTCCGGCGGCATGGCGACGCCGCCGCGCCCGGCGATCGCCGCCTCGCGCGCCGCGAACGCCGTCCAGGCGCTCGTGCGACGGGGCGACGCCGATGACGCCGAGGAAGGGGTCGGCCGGCACGCGGATGCCGGGCATGCGCCCGCTCGTCGCCGCGCCGTCGCGCAGCGCCCCACGTGACGAGGAACGGGTCGGGGAACTCCGCCGCCAGCAGGCCGAAGCCGGGGATGACCTCCGTGGCGCCGAAGTCGTCGCAGTCGATCGACAGGATCTCCACGCGCAGCACGTCGCCGGGGCGCGCACCCTGCACGGCGATCGGGCCCGTCATGGGGTGCGCGCGGGAGAGCTCGAGGCCGAGCAGGTCGGCGTCGGTCGTCGTGGCCGTGACCAGGCCGTCGAGCCCGTCGCGGCAGTCGACCACCACCTCGTCGCCGGGCTCGCACCTCGAGCGCCGGCGGCTGGTCCGGGTGCCAGCGGTTGTGCCCCTGCTGCGGCCACTCGGCGAGCGGGCGGCTGATGGGCGGGAGCAGCTCGTGGACGGTCATGGTGTCGTCAGCTCCTTGCGGACCTCTTCGGCTGCCGCGTCGATCACGGCCAGCTCCTCGCCGCTCCAGGCGCGCGGCGCCCGCAGCTCGTGCACGGAGAGGACGCCGACCAGGCTCCCGTCGCCGTCGTGGATGCCCGTCACGACCTGCGCGCGCATCCCACCGTAGCGCTCGAGCATGGCGTGGAAGGCGGGCTCGTCGGACGCCGCGCGGCAGTCCTCCTGCACGACCTGGCGCTCGCCCGCCGCCAGCCGGCGCGGCACCGGCTGCGTGCGCAGATCGACGCTGGTGTCGTCGGCGATCACCGGCGCGCCGCCGGCCAGCACCTCGTGCGTCACGGGCAGGTAGACGTCGCCCGGCAGGGGCTGGCGCAGCGTGCAGCGCCCGACGTCGAGCGTCGCGCGCAGCTCCTCGAGGATCGCGTCGAGCGGATCGTCGGCCTCCACGGTCGGAAATCAGACCAATGGCGGAGGGCGCTGTCAACGCCGTACCATGGCGGCCGTGGCGACGTCCCTGCTCCTGCGCGGCGGCCTGGTGGCCACCGCGGCCGGCCAGGCGCACGAGGACGTCCTCGTCGAGGGCGCGCTGATCGCCGCGCGCGGGCCGGGGCTCGCGGCGCCGGCGGACGCCGAGCTCGTGGACGCGAGCGGCCTGGTGCTGCTGCCCGGCGGCGTCGACGAGCTCGTGCACCTCGTGGAGCCGATCGGCCCGGACGCGCCGGCCGACGACATGGCGTCCGGCACCGTCGCGGCGGCGACCGGCGGCACGACCACGGTCGTGGTGCCGGCCGACGACCCGGCCGACGTCCACCGGCGCGCGGCGGGCAACGCCTTCGTCGACTGGGCGGTGCTGCAGCGCGGCATGCCCGACGGCCCGCCCGACCCGGCGGTGGCCGGTGTGCTGCTGGAGCTCGACGGCCGCGACCGGCTGCCGGTCGAGGGCGCGCTCGACGTCCTGCTCGCCGCGCGCCAGGCCCGCCTGCCGGTGACCGTGCACGGCATCGCGGGCGCGACGGCGGACGTGCTCGCGCGGCGCAGCGGCGGCGACCACGCGGCGCTGCGCCCCGCCGGCGCCGAGGCCGCGCTGCTGGCCCTGCTGGCCGACTGGGCGGGGCTGGCCGGCACGACCGCCCACGTGGTGCCCGTGCCGTCGGCCGCCGTGGCCGACGCGCTCGGATCGGCGCTCACGGGCTCGACCTCGCTCGCGCACCTGTGCCTGCCGTCCGCGCCGGCCGACGCGCTGCTCGTCCCGCCCTACCGGGGCGCGACCGACGGGCTGTGGGCCGCGCTCGCCGACGGCCGCCTGCAGGGCGTCGCCTCGGACCACCGCCCGCCGTCGCTGCGGCGCCAGCCCGACATGGCGCCCCACGTGGGGATCGCGGCGGCGGCGCTGCGGCTGCCGCTGCTGCACGCGGACGGCGTCGCCGCGGGACGCATCGACCTGCCGCGGCTGGCGGCGCTGACCGCCGAGCTGCCGGCGCGCCGCCTCGGCCTGTGGCCGCGCAAGGGGTCGCTCGATCCGGGCGCGGACGCCGACCTGGTGCTCCTCGACCCGGCGGCGCGCTGGACCGTGGAGTCCGCCCGCGTCGAGGGCCGCGGCCGCGCGCCCGCCTGGGACGGCCGCGAGCTGTCGGGCCGGGTGCACTCCGTGCTGGCCCGCGGCGACTGGGTGGTGCGCGACGGCACGGTCCTCTTCCGCCCCGGCCGCGGCCGGCCCGTCGCCGCAGGGCCTGCGACGCGGTAGCGTCTCGTCACCGATGCTGACCGCCGCAGAGATCGCCTACATCCCGGCCTTCGCCAAGCTCGGCCGGGCCGAGCTCGACCGGCTCTCCCGCTCGGCCGCCGACGTCGTCCTGCTGGAGGGCGAGTACGCGGCCCACGAGGGCGCGGAGCGCGCGCTGTTCGCCGTCATCGAGGGCCGCATCGAGGCCGTCAAGTCGGTCGACGGCGTGCCGAAGGTGGTCGGCGAGCGCAACCCCGGCGACCTGTTCGGCGAGGTGCCGATGGCGCTGGGCACCGTCTTCCCCGTCGGCTTCCGCGCCGCGGAGCGCACCCGGGTCATGCGCATCGCGCCGACCGACTACCACGCCGTGGCCTCCGCGCACCCGGACCTGGGGCGCGAGGTCGGGCGGCTCGCGGGCCATCGCATGAGCGGCCCGCGCGGCCTGCAGGGCATCGCCGCGGAACCGCCGCCGCCGCGGGCCATCGTGGTCGGCCATCGCTGGGATCGCGACTGCGCCGAGCTGCGGCGCTTCCTCGATCGCAACCAGATCACGTTCCGCTGGCTGACGCCGGACGACCCGGCCGCCGAGGAGCAGTGGGGCGGGCCGGTGCCGGCGGACGAGGACCTGCCCACGATCCGCGTGATCGGCGGCAAGACCGTCGTGCGGCCGCAGTTCCGGCGGGTGGCGGAGCTGCTCGGCCTGACGACGGAGCCCGCCGACGCGGAGTACGACACCGTCATCGTCGGCGCAGGGCCGGCGGGGCTCGCGGCGGCGGTCTACGGCGCCTCGGAAGGCCTCCACACCATCGTCGTCGAGCGCGAGGCGCCCGGCGGCCAGGCCGGCACGTCGTCGCGGATCGAGAACTACCTCGGCTTCCCCTCGGGCGTCTCGGGCGACGAGCTCGCGGCGCGCGCGCTGCAGCAGGCGTGGCGCCTCGGAGCCGAGGTCCTGGTGACGCGCGCCATCACCCGCATCGACGCCCCGCGCCGGCAGGTGCACCTCGACGGCGGCGACGTGCTGCGGGCGCGCACGATCATCCTCGCGTGCGGCGTCACGTGGCGCCAGCTGACGATCGACGGCTTCGACCGCCTCGCGGGCAAGGGCATCTTCTACGGCGCGGCCCGCAGCGAGTCGGCCAGCGTCCACGGCCTCGACGTGCACATCGTGGGGGCCGGCAACTCCGCGGGCCAGGCGGCGATGTTCTTCTCCACCCACGCGCGGAGCGTGACCATCCTCTGCCGCGGCGCCTCGCTGGAGAAGAGCATGTCGCGCTACCTCGTCGACCAGCTCGAGGCGCGGCCGAACATCCACACCCTGCTGCAGTCGGAGATCGCCGCCGCCTACGGCGACGTCTCGATCGAGGCGATCGACGTGCGCAACACCGACCTCGGGCGAGGTGGAGCGCCACGAGACCGCCGGCGTGTTCGCCTTCATCGGCGCCGACGCGCAGACGGACTGGCTGCCGCCGGAGATCGCGCGCGACGCCAACGGCTACGTGCTGACCGGGCCCGACGCCGCGGCCTCGGGGCGCTGGGAGCTGGAGCGCGACCCGTACCTGCTGGAGACGTGCGTGCCGGGCATCTTCGCCTGCGGGGACGTGCGCTACGGGCCGGTCAAGCGCGTCGCGGCCGCCGTCGGCGAGGGCAGCATGGCCATCGCCTTCGTGCACCAGTACCTGCGCGAGGCGGCGGCCGTCGCACGCTGAGGGCCTACGGCCCCTCGTCCTCCTCCCACTCCCCGTTCCCGTCACCCGCGCCGAGGGCCTGCACCACCACGTCCCAGCGGCCCGCGAGGGCGTCGAGCTCCGCGAAGCCCTCCTCCCCCGGCGCGAACTCGTCGAGCAGCGGCGGACAGGTAGAGCACGACCCGGCCGGAGGCGTCGTCGTCGGCCTCGAAGGGGTCGCCGTCGAAGCCGGAGATGCGGGCCCACGGCTCGCCGTTCAGCCCGTCGTCGGCGACGCCGGCCAGCATGATCGCCCACACGTACGCGACGCGGTAGTCGTCCGTGATCCGCAGGCGATCCTCGAGCCAGAACGGCTGCCCACCGCCCTCGACCGGCGTGCGCGTGTACGCGACCGCGTAGTAGTCGCCGGACGCGGCGGCCGGCGGTGCGAGCAGGTCGAGCGCCTCGTTGGAGACGAAGATCGCGGGGGGCATCCGGGTGCGGTCCTCTCGGGTGGGGACGTCGTGCCTGCGCGTAGCGTGCGCCAAACGGGCCCGTCATGCCAGGCCGGCGGCCTCGCGGGCGTGGGCGCGCAGGACACCGGCCATGCGCTCGACCACCGCGTCGGGCAGCTCCGGGTAGCACGGCACGAACCGCATGCCGTCGAGCAGCCGCTCCGCGACCGCCGCGCCCTCCAGCGGCACGTGCTCGCGCCCGCGGACGCGCAGCCGGACGAACGCGCGGATGCCCGCGAGCACCGCAGCCGTCGCGATCGCGGGCGCCCGTCTCACGTCGTCCCGAGTATGGCGACCCGGGCTCGGGTCAGGTCGCGACGCGTCACCCGCGGGAGACCCTGTCGACGTTCACGAACACGTTGATGCGCTGCTGCGACGGGCTGTGGTGCGCGAAGTCCGTGCCCAGGTACTTGCGGGAGAGGGCGTCGATCATGTCGTCCGCCCCGTCCAGGCTGAACTCGGCGGTGCCGCGGAGCTCGACGTACTCCTCCGGGTCGTCCGGGTCAGGAACGACAGCGACAGCCGGGGATCGCGGCGCAGGTTGCGCTCCTTGACGCGGCCCACCGCCGTGTTGAACACCGGGCCGCCCGTCGACGACCGTGATCCACACCGGGGTGTTCTGCGGCTGGCCGCTCGAGAACGTCGTGGCGACGAACGCGAAGACCGGCTGCTCGAGCAGCGTCGAGCACCTCGTCGGGCAGGGTCATGTCAGGCCTCCGGGGTCGGAGGGGCCGACGGTGCCGGCGCCTCTGCGAACGCCGCGTCACGCGGCACTCCCAGCACCAGCGAGACGGCGGAGTAGTCGAGGTCGCCGAGCCCCTCGGCCTGCGCCCGCCGGTAGAGCGCCAGCGCGCTGCGCAGCGGCTCCGGCACGAGCTCGTGCTCCGCGCCGAGCTCCGCCGCCAGCCCGAGGTCCTTCTCCATCAGGTCGACCGTGAACATCGGCGCCCAGTCGTGGTTGGCCGGGTGCAGGTCGTCCGCGCCGGGCGCCGGGAAGCGCGTGCGGCAGACGCGGCTGTCGCCGGTCGAGTGCGTCACGAGCTCGTACAGCACCGTCGGGTCGACGCCCTCGCGGCGCGCCAGGGACACCGCCTGGCCGAGCGCCGCCATGTGCACGCCCGCCAGCAGGTTGTTGCAGAGCTTCGCGACCTGTCCGGCGCCGTGGCCGCCGACGTGCACGACGAGCCGCCCCATGGCCTCGAACAGCGGCCGCGCGCGCTCCAGCGCCGCGGCCTCGCCGCCGACCATGATCGTCAGCGTGCCGGCCTCGGCGCCGATCGTGCCGCCCGAGACGGGGCCGTCCAGGACGTCGATGCCGGCGGGCGCGAGCGCGTCCGCGAGGCGGCGGCCGAGGCCGGGCGGCGCCGTCGACATGTCCGCCAGCACCGTGCCGCGCGCGAGCCCCTCGGCCAGCCCGCCGGGCCCGAGCACCGCCGCCTCGACCGCCGCCGGCGAGGGCAGCATCGTGATCGCCGCGTCGGCGCCGTCGGCGGCCTCGCGCGCGCTCGCCGCCCGCACGCAGCCGTCGGCGACCGCGCCGTCGAGCGCCGCGGCGTCGAGGTCGAAGGCCCGCACCTCGTGGCCGGCCGCCAGCAGGTGGCGCAGCATCGGCCGCCCCATGCGGCCGGTGCCGACGAACGCCACCCTCATCGGCGCGCCCGCTCCAGGTCGAAGCCGTCCGGGTACGTGAAGTGCTCGGGCACCGGGCCGAAGTCGAAGACCTCGGGCAGCCCGCGCTGGTCGCGGAGGCGCTGGCGCGTGGTCGCCGTGGCGGCCTCGTCGACGGCGCCCTCGCCGTCGCAGACCACGCCGTAGCCCGACAGCGCCTCGCCCGTCGAGATGAGGCCCCGCCGCACGTCGCGCCCGACGAGCTCGGCCGGCCGGTCGAACGGGTCGCCGAAGCCGCCGGCGCCCGCCGTGCGGAACACGAGGCGGTCGCCCGGGTGCACCTTCACGAAGTCGAGCTTCGACGGCAGCGGGATGCGCTCGCCGTCGGCGCGGATCAGCAGCTTGGCGGAGACGCCGCCGTGCCGCCCGCCGCCGATGCCCCAGGGGTGCGTGACGGCGCGGTCGTCGTTGATCGTGACCTCGCCGGCGGCCAGGAAGCGGTACGTCTTCTCGATGCCCGTCCCGCCGCGGTGCAGCCCCGCGCCGCCGGAGTCCTGCACCGGCCCGTAGGACTCGATGACGAGCGGGTAGTAGGACTCGACGTACTCGATCGGCGTCGACGTGAAGAGCGGCCACCACGACGCGCCGTCGATGCCGTCGCCGAGCGGCCGGCCCGGCACGCCGCCGAACAGCAGCTCGACCAGCACGAAGTACTCGCCGTCCTCGTCGTAGCCGGAGTACACGAAGTACGGGCTCGTGCCGTAGCCGGCGGCCATCGAGAGCGCCGGGTTCTTCTGGCCGAGCGCGCCGGACTGGCAGTCGAAGAAGCGGGTGTGCGTGTTGAGCCGGTTGGAGAGCGCCGCCGGGAAGCGCGGGTTGAGCAGCGAGCCCTCCGGCAGCGTGACCACGAACTGGCGGTAGAAGCCCTCGTTGAAGAGGATCGCGGGGTCGAAGGCCATGATCAGGTAGACCCCGAAGAACATCTTGCAGAGGCCCTCGTGGATGTGGAAGTTGATCGGCCCCTCGGCCTGGGGGTCGGTCCCCGTCCAGTCGAAGTGCGCGATGTCGCCCTCGCGCCAGATCGTCAGCTTCATCTTGAACGGGCCGTTGCCGCGCCCGTCGTCGTCCACCCAGTCCTCGAACGAGACGGGCTCCTCGGGCAGGTACTCCACGACCAGCCGGGCCATGGCCTTGCGGGTGCGCTCCAGCAGCGCGTCGCAGGCGGCGCGGTAGGTCTCGACGCCGAAGCGCTCGCAGATCTCCACCACCCGCTCGCCCGCACGGCGGCAGGCCGCGACGAGGGCGTAGAGGTCCGACCGGTTCATGTCCGGCGTGCGGGTGTTGTTGAGGATGATCGCGAGGGCCGCCTCGTTGACCCGGCCCTCCTCCATGATCTTGATCGGCGGGATGCGCAGCCCCTCCTCCCAGATGGAGCGTGCGTCCGAGATCTGCGAGCCGGGCACCGGGCCGCCCACGTCCATCATGTGCCCGAACGAGGCTGGAGAAGCCGACGATCTCGCCGCCGTGGAAGATCGGCAGCATCACGAGCCAGTCGTTCGTGTGCGAGATCGAGCCCTTGCAGATGTAGGGGTCGTTCTGGAGGATCACGTCGCCCTCGGCGAAGCGGCCGCCGAACGCGCGGATGACCTCCGGGATGTAGGAGCCGAACTGGCCGACGATCATCTCGCCGCGCTCGTTCGCGATCATCGGGAACTCGTCGTGCTGCTCGCGGATGGTCGGGCTCATGGCCGCGCGGCGCACGACCTCGTCCATCTCGAAGCGGGCGTTCTTGAGCGCGTTCTCGATCAGGTCGAGCACGATCGGGTCGACGTCGGTCACCGCGCCTCCTCCGCGTCGGCGGGCCAGATCAGGATGGAGCCGGACGGGTGCACCACGCCGACGTGCTCGCGCAGGATCAGCGTGGTCGAGTCGTACTGCGTGACGATCGCCGGACCTGGCAGCCGGTGGCCGGCGCGCAGGGCGGCGCGGTCGTACACCGGCGCCTGCACCCACGAGCCCTCGACCCACATGCGCTGCTCGCCGGCCGGCTGGGGCGTGCCGTCGGCGGCCTCGCCGGGCGCCGCGAGCGCGAGCTCCTCGGCGCGGCCGACCCCGGTGGCGCGGAGGTTCACGACCTCGACGCCGCCGGGCAGCGTGAAGCCGTACAGGCGCTCGTGCTCGGCCGAGAAGCGCGCGCCGAGGCCGTCGAGCGAGTCGAGGTCGTCGAGGTCGACCTCGATCGCGATCTCGTAGCCCTGACGCCGGTAGCGCATGTCGGCGGCGTAGCGCACCTCGCGCGCGTCCTCCGCGACGCCCTCGGCGGCCAGCCAGCCGCGCGCGTCGGCGCCCAGCGCCTCGAGCCGCGCGCGCACGTCGCCGGGCTCCAGGTCGGCGAGCGGGCGGATCAGGGTCTGGTTGAACTCGTTGGCGAAGCCGGCGGCCACGAAGCCGAGCGCCGAGAGAACGCCCGGGTCGGGCGGCACGATCACGGGGTAGGAGCCGAGCAGGCGCCCGAGGGCGTTGGCGTGCAGCGGGCCGGCGCCGCCGAAGGCCACGAGCGCCGTGGTGCGCGGGTCGACGCCGCGCTGCACGGTGACGACCCGCAGGGCGCCGAGCATGTTCTCGTTGACGATGTCGACGATCCCGGCGGCGGCGGCCTCGGGGCCGTGCGCCTCCATCTGCCCCGCGACGCGGCCGACGGCCTCGCGGGCGAGCTCGACGTCGAGCGTCATGGCGCCGCCGACGAGGCGCGGCGGCAGGTGGCCGAGCACGAGGTTCGCGTCCGTGACGGTGGCGTCCGTGCCGCCCCGCCCGTAGGCCGCCGGGCCGGGGTCGGCGCCCGCCGACTGCGGTCCGACGCGCAGCGACCCGGTGGCCGGGGAGATCGACGCGATCGAGCCGCCGCCGGCGCCGATCGTCTGCACGTCGACGCTCGGCGCCTTGACCGGGAACTCGCCGACGTGCGTCTCGCGGGTCAGCTGCGCCTGGCCGTCCAGGCAGAGCGCGACGTCGGTCGACGTCCCGCCCATGTCGAACGTCACCACGCGGTCGTAGCCGGCGCGCCGCGCCACGAGGATCGCGCCGTTGACGCCGCCCGAGGGGCCCGAGAGCATCGTGTGCACGGGCGTGGCGGACGCCGCGGCGATGGACATCAGCCCGCCGTCGGAGCGCACGACCGACACCGCCGCCCGCAGCTCGCGCTCGGCCATCCGGTCGCCGAGCGACGTGAGGTAGCCGCGCATCCGGGGCTGCACGTAGGCGTTCATGACCGTCGTCGTCGCGCGCTCGTACTCGCGGAACTCGTGCAGCACGTCCGAGGAGATGGAGATCGGCAGGTCCGGCAGCGCGTCGCGCAGGTGCTGCGCGGCCTCCCGCTCGTGGGCCGGGTTGGCGAACGAGTTGAGGAAGCAGAGGGTCAGCACGTCGACGCCGGCGTCGCGCAGCCGGGTGGCCGCCGCGACCAGCGCCTCGCGGTCGAGCGGCGTCAGCACGCGCCCGCGGGCGTCCATCCGCTCGGGCACCTCGAGGGTGTCCTCGACGGCCGCGATGGGGTCGGGCTTCTCGTAGATCATCCAGCCGAACAGCGGCCCGGGCGTCCACGAGCGCGCGAGGTGCAGCAGGTAGCGGAAGCCCTGCGTCACCAGCAGGCCGACGCGGGCGCCGGTGCCGGTCAGCACGGTGTTGGTGGCGACGGTCGTGCCGTGCAGGACGGTCGCGACGTCGGCCGGCGCGCGGCCGGCGATGCGGCAGACCTCGTCGATGCCGTGCAGCACGCCCTCGGACTGGTCGGCCGGCGTCGACGGCACCTTGGCCAGGTGCACGGCGCCGGTGCGCCTCGTCGTACAGCAGGAGGTCGGTGAACGTGCCCCCGACGTCGACGCCGAGCCGCAGCATCAGGCGGACCCGACGGGGACGAACGGCCCCGCCCGGTGCACGAGGCCCGGCAGGTCGCGCCCGAGGACGCCGCCGAGCCACTCGGCCACCCGCAGCAGCGCGTCGAGGTCGACGCCGGTCTCGACGCCCATCCCGTCCAGCATGTAGAGCAGGTCCTCGGTCGCGATGTTGCCCGTGGCCCGCGGCGCGAAGGGACAGCCGCCGAGGCCGCCGACCGACGCGTCGAGCAGCTCCACCCCGCACTCCAGCCCGGCGTCCGCGTTCGCGTAGCCCGTGTTGCGCGTGTTGTGCAGGTGCAGGCCGATCGGGACGCCGCCGATCGCCGCGCGCACCGCGGGGACGAGCTGGCGGACCTGCGTCGGCACGCCCACGCCGATGGTGTCCGCGAGGACGATCTCCTGCGCGCCGGCGGCGGCCTGGCGCGCGGCGTGCTCGACCACGCGCCCGGGGTCGACCGCGGCCCTCGAAGGGGCAGCCGAAGGCGACGCCGAGCGTGACCGTGACGCGCGTGCCGGCCTCGCGGGCGCGGCGCACGATGGCCTCCGACGTCGCCGCCGCGTCCGCCGAGCGTCGTGTTCTGGTTGCGCGCGGCGAAGGTGTCGGTCAGCGGGTACGCGACGTGGATCTCGTCGGCGCCGGCCGCCGCCGCCCGCTCGAAGCCCTTCTCGTTGAGCACGAGCGCCGCGTAGATGGTGCCCGGCCGCCGCTCGAGCGCGGCGAACACCTCCTCGGCGCCGGCCATCTGCGGCACCGCCTTGGGGTGCACGAAGCTCGCCGCCTCCACCCGCGGCAGGCCGGTCGCCGCCAGGCGGTCGCAGAGCTCGGCGCGCACCGCCGGCTCGAGGTGGGCACGGTCGTTCTGCAGGCCGTCGCGCGGCCCGACGTCGCACAGGGTGACGCGCATGGGCGCCAGGCTAGGCGGTCGCGCGCCCGGCCGCGACGCGCTGCAGGAACTCGATCACGACCTGCGCGGACAGCTCCGGCTGCTCCATCAGGTTCGTGTGGCCCGAGCCCTCGACGACGTAGAGCTCCGCACCCGGGATGGCGTCGGCGATCCACTGCGCGCCGGCGCCGTCCGGCCCGGTCTGGAGCGGCGTCAGGCAGTCCTCGGAGCCGACCATCACGAGCGTCTGCGCGGTCACCTTCGGCGCGTACGGGCGCAGGTCCATGGTGGCCATCGCGTCGCACGCGCCGCCGAAGACCGAGACCTTGCAGTTGCGGTCGAGCACGCCCTGGATGACCTCGACCGTCTCGGGCCCGCGCGGCGTGTCGAGGAACGCGCGCGACAGGCACTTGGTCGCGATCTCCTGCGCCAGCGGCTCGCCGCCCATGCCGTAGGCCTCGGCCAGCGCCTTCCACACGCCCCAGTGGGCGCGGGCCATGAAGTCGCTCCTGGCCAGCGGGCAGTCGAGGATCAGGCCGTCGACGCGGTCGGGGTACATGCCGGCGAAGGCCAGCGCGACCATGCCGCCCATCGACGTGCCGTGGATGTGGGCGCGATCGAGGCCCAGGTGGTCGAGCAGGCCCTTCACGTCCTCGGCCCAGGTCTCCATGGTGTAGTCCTGCTCCGGCCGGTCGGACAGGCCGTAGCCGCGCAGGTCGAACTCGATGACCTTGAAGTGCGGCGTCATCAGGTGCGTGACGAAGCCGAAGTTCTCGTGCGCGAACCCGGCGCCGCCGATCTGCAGCAGGTGGTCCTCCCCCTCGCCGTGCACCTCGTACCAGATGCGGGCGCCGTTGATCTGCGCGTCGGCCATCGATCGCTCCCTTCGCGAGGACTCAGTAGGACCTTGGCATGCCGAGGACGTTCTGGCCGAGGTAGGCCAGGATCAGGTTGTTGGCGACGGGCGCGGTGATGTACAGGCGCGTCTCGCGGAACTTGCGCTCGACGTCGTACTCCTCCGCGAAGCCGAAGCCGCCGTAGACGTTCATGCAGACGTTGGCGGCCTCCCAGGAGGCCTCGGAGGCGAGCAGCTTGGCCATGTTCGCCTCGGCGCCGATGGGCTGCCCGGCCTCGTACAGGCTGGCCGCCTTCCAGCGCATGAGGTCGGCGGCCTCGATCGCGGCGTAGGCGCGCGCGATGGGGAACTGCACGCCCTGGTTCTGGCCGATCGCGCGGTCGAAGACGATGCGCTCGCTGGCGTAGGCCGTGGCCCGGTCGATGAACCAGCGCCCGTCGCCGATGCACTCCGCGGCGATCAGGATGCGCTCGGCGTTCATGCCGTCGAGGATGTAGCGGAAGCCCATCGCCCTCCTCGCCCACGAGCGCGTCGGCGGGCAGCACGAGGTCGTTGATGAAGAGCTCGACGGTGGCGTGGTTCATGAGGGTGCGGATGGGCCGCGCGTCGATCGCGCCGCCGGCCTCGCGCAGGTCGACGAGGAACGTCGAGAGGCCCCACCAGCGCTTCTGGTCCGGCCCGGGCGTGCCGGTGCGGGCGAGCAGCAGCATGAGGTCCGAGTGCTGGAAGCGCGAGGTCCAGATCTTCTGGCCGTTGACCCGCCACGTGCCGTCGTCCTGGCGGTCGGCGCGCGTGCGGATGGCGAGCGTGTTGGAGCCCGCGTCCGGCTCCGTCACGCCGAAGGCCTGCAGGCGCAGGTCGCCGCTGGCGATGCCCGGCAGGTAGCGCTGCTTCTGCTCCTCGGAGCCGTGCCGCAGGACGGTGCCCATCGTGTACATCTGCGCGTGGCAGGCGCCGGCGTTGCCGCCCTGGCGGTTGATCTCCTCGAGGATGATCGAGGCGTCGGCGATGCCGAGCCCGCCGCCGCCGTACTCGGGCGGGATGAGGGCGCCGAGCCAGCCGCCCTCCGTGAGCGCCTGTACGAACTCGTCCGGATAGGCCTGACGCGCGTCGAGCTCGCGCCAGTACGTGTCCGGGAAGCGCTTGCACAGCTCCGCGACGCCCTCGCGGATGGCTTCCTGTTCATACGTCAGACCAAAGTCCACGCCGGCCGGCAGCCTACCGTGCCGGCCAACCGTGCGCGACCCGGTCTTGCGGAGCTGGAGCGCTACCAGCCCGAGCGCATCACCGGCTTCCATTCGGTCGTCGCGGAGCTCGCGCAGGCGCAGCTGGAGGGACGCCTGGCGATCGCATCCGCGCGGCCTGGGCCAGCCGCCGTTCGACGTCTACGCCGCGACAGAGGGCGCTCGACGCCATCGAGCGCGAGCCCGGCCAGGGCGGCAAGCTGAAGCTGGTCGCCGCGCTCGACGACTGACGTAGGCTTCGCGCCATGCCGCGCCGCGGGCCAGCCCTGCGACCGGAGGGCGGCCCGCAGCGCGACGGCCCGCTCGCGGAGGCCGAGCGGCACGACGTCGTCGACGTGCTGCGGGCGCTCGCGCTGCTCGGCATCCTGCTGGTCAACGTCGAGTTCCTCGCCTCGACGGTCGACGACGGCTGGGCGCAGCCCGAGTTCGGCGGCACGCTCGACCTCGTGGCGCGGGCGGCCATCGTCGCGCTCGTGCAGCTGAAGGCGTACCTCGTCTTCGCCCTGCTCTTCGGCTACGGCGCGGCGATCATGCTGCGGCGCGCGCCCGACGATCGCACCTTCGTCCGCCGCTGGTGCCGGCGCATGGCCGCGCTCGGGGTGCTCGGCCTGCTGCACGCGGTCTTCCTGTTCGTGGGCGACATCCTGCTCAGCTACGCGGTGCTGGGCATGCTCCTGCTGCCCTTCCGGCGCGCCGCGAACCGGCAGTTGCTGGTCGCGGCGCTGGCGACCTTCGCCGTCGGCTCGCTGCTCGTCGCGATGCTGGCGGCGCTGCTCGCGGTCGCGGACCCGGACGCGGCGAGCGGCGCCTCCGAGGCGGCCCGCGTCTATGCGCAGGGCTCGTTCGGCGACGTGGCGGCCCAGCGCCTGGAGGAGCTGCCGGGCGTGCTGCTGGTCCTGGTGTTCGTGCAGTGGCCCGGCGCGTTCGCGATGTTCCTGGTGGGGATGGCGGCCGCGCGCAGCGGCGTGCTCGCGCGTCCGGCGGAGGCGCGCCCGCTGCTGCGCCGCGGCGTCCGCGTCGGGCTGCCGATCGGCCTCGCGGGCGGGCTGGCGGCCGGCCTCCTCGCCGTCGCGGAGCCCGAGCGCAGCGACGGCCTGACCGCGGCGCTCGGCCTGGTGGTGCAGTCGGTGACGGCGCCGTTCCTCGCGCTCGGCTACGTCGCGGTCGTCGCCCTGGCCAGCACGCGGCCGGGCTGGCGGCGGGTGGCCGGCGTGCTGCAGCCGCTCGGGCGCATGTCGCTGACGGGGTACCTGGCCGAGTCGCTGGCCTGCTCGCTGATCTTCACGGGCTACGGCCTCGGGCACTTCGGCGAGGTCGGGCCGGCGGGCGCGGTCCTGGTCTGCCTCGGCGTCTGGCTGGCGCTGGTCGTCCTGGCCCGGCTGTGGTTCCGCCGCTTCCGGCTCGGGCCGGCCGAGTGGGTGCTGCGCGCCGTCACCTACCGCCGCACGTAGCGGCTACCCTCAGCGTCCCGTTCCCGACCCGGGAGGCGCCGTGTCCACCACCTCGACGTTCGACCCCGGCCGCGTGCTGGACGACCTGCGCGGCCTGGCCGAGCTCACCGGCGGCCGCGACACCGGCGGCGCCCGGCGCCTGTGCTGGACGGACGAGTGGGTGCGCGCGCGGGCGTTCCTCCGCGAGCGGCTCGACGCCCTGCCGGTCGAGGTCGAGACGGACGAGGCCGGCAACACGTGGGCCTACCTGCGCGGCGAGCGCCCGGAGACGGTGGTCGTGGGCTCGCACGTGGACTCGGTGCCGAACGGCGGCTGGCTCGACGGCGCGCTCGGCGTCATGGCGGCGCTCGAGGTCCTGCGCGACACGGCCGCGCGCGGCACGCCGCCCGTGACGGTGGCCCTCGTGGACTGGGCCGACGAGGAGGGCGCGCGCTTCGGCCGCAGCCTGTTCGGCTCCTCGGCGGTCTGCGGCACGCTCGACCCCGACCTGGTGCGCGACCTGAAGGACGCCGACGGCCGGCGCCTGGAGGACGTGGTGGGCGAGCACGGCGTCGAGCTCGACCGCGCCCACGAGGCGGGCGCCCGGCTGGAGCACGTGCGCGCCTACCTGGAGCTGCACATCGAGCAGGGCCCGGTGCTGGAGAGCGAGGGCCTCGCGGCCGGCACGGTGCTCGGCACGGTCGGCGTGGAGCGCCACCGGGCGACGTTCGTGGGCCAGGCGGCGCACGCGGGCTCGACCCCGATCCGCCAGCGCCGCGACGCCTTCCTCGCCGCGGCCCGCACGGCGCTCGAGCTGCGCGAGATCGCGCTGCGCAACGAGGGCGTCTGCACGGTCGGCCGCGTCGACTGCACGCCGGGCGTGGTGACGGCGGTGCCCGGCCGCGCGGCGATGCTGGTCGACCAGCGCCAGCTCGAGGCGGGCGTGCTCGCGACGATGCTGCAGGAGGCGAAGGACGCGGCGGCGCGGCTCGCGGCGGAGGAGGGCTGCACGGTCGAGTGGGAGCGGCTCTGGGCGATCGAGCCGATCCCCTTCGACGACGACCTGATCGCGGCGGCGCGCGCGGCGGTGCAGGAGGTCACGGGCACGGATCGCGCGCTGCCGAGCGGCCCGCTGCACGACGCGGCGGAGATGGCGCGCAAGGTGCCGACGGTGATGCTCTTCTCGTCCTCGACCAACGGCATCTCGCACGCCAAGGAGGAGGACACGCCGGAGGAGCACCTGCGCCTGGCGATCGACGCGTTCGGCCGCACGGCGCGGACGGCGATCGAGCGGGTCGCGGCGGGGTAGCGCAGACTGGGGCGGGCGGCGCACGAGCTGCGCACCGCCCGCCCGACCCGAGGGCGCTACGCCGGCTGCGGCGCCGGCCGCTGCAGCGCGTCTCCGCGGCCGGCCGAGGGCTCGACACGCAGCACGCGCGCGGCCCGGGCCGGAAGCCACCAGTTCCAGCTGCCGAACAGGGAGACGGCCGCGGGCGCGAGGACGCCGCGGATGATCGTGGCGTCGATCAGGATCCCGCCGCCGAGGGCCGGGCGAAGATCTTCGCCTCGGTGCCGGGGGTGGCGCTGAAGGCGACGAACGCGAGCCCGAGGATCAGCGCCGCGCTCGTCACGAGCCGGCCCGTGCGGCCGAATCCCCTCGACCACCGCCGCGCGCCCTGCGTGGACTCCGCGCCGTGCTGAGACGAGCACGGTAGTCCACGGCGCCGAGACGGCGAGCAGATCGGCAGCTCGCTTGCGGCCGGGCGGCACGACGCCCCAGCGCTCGGTGAGCATGCGGTGCGGTCAGTAGGCCTGCCCGCATGCGGCCCGATGGAGTGAGCGCCTGGGCAGCCTCCATCGACGGATGCCGAAGGCGAGGCGCAGCGCGAAGGTCACGACCGGCCAGCTCGACGTTGAGCGGCCTGGGCTGGCCTCGATGCCCCAGATCGCCGGGTCGGAGCCGACGCCTCGTCGCTGGAAGACGAGCACGATCAGCGCGCCCCAGGCGGCCGCGACGGACAGCAGGTTCAGCAGCACGCAGCCTTCAGCGGCATCGGAGCAGCGAGCGGAAGGCACGCGCCAGCAGCGCGAACGGTGCAGCACGCTGATCAGGGCGATCATGAGCGGGAAGCTGCCGTAGACAGCGTCGCGAGGAAGTCGCGCGCCTCTGGCGCACGCCATCGCCGCCGAACGTCACGTCGGCATCGAGCGGCGTGTCGCGCAGTCGCTCGAGGGTGGCGCGGCCAGCGGCCGCGAGTTGCGCCGGCGCTCCGATGCGGGATGACGGTGACCAGGCGACGCCGTGCCGGATCGCGCCGCCGCTCCGCACGGCGCGCAGTCGCGCCGTGGACGCCCTCGACCGTCGCGAGCACGCCGGCGACCTCGGCGGCGTCGCCCTCGCTGACGAGGGCGTCGAAGCGGGCCGAGAGCGGCGCCGGCTGCACGATGACCCGCAGCCTGCAGCCGCTCGAGACCGGCGCGAGCGGGACTCGCCCTGGGCCAGCGAGTCGGCCGCGCGGGTATGCGCGAGCTGGATCGTGACGAGGCGCCGAGCGCCACGAGCGCCTCCGGGCCAGGCACGCCGCGGTCGCCGAAACGGCCGCGCATCGACCGTGCCGGCACGCACGACCGAGGCGCGCCCACGCCGAGCCAGCCGCGGCTCGCGGCTCGCCGCCGGGATGCGCCGGCGCGGGCGGTCGAGCGCGAGGTCGCCGACGGTCGCCAGCACGACGCGGCAGGAGCGTGGATGCGACGGCGACGCTCAACGCCCGCGATCAGCAGCCCGGCGATCCCGATGCTGCGCCGTGAACGCGGACGGGCAGGGCGGCCAGCGCGAGCAGGGAGATCGCGACGGTCGCGCCGCTGAACACGACGAGACGAGCCGGCATGCCTGCCATGGCGTTGCGCACGGCGACGATCGCTCGGCAGGTCTGCGCTCGACGTCGCGACTCCTCGCGCCAGCGGGCCACGACCAGGACCGCGCGTAGTCGCATCGCGACTGTCCGAGCCCGGGAGCGAGCGCGACCAGGAACTGCACGATCACGGAGACGTCCGTGACGCTGGCCAGCGGCCACACGAGCAGGAACGTCGTCGGGATCGCGACCAGCGCCATCAGTAGCGGCACCAGCGCCATGAACGAGCGCCGACGACGACGAGCTCGCAGCACGATCAGCGCTCTACCCAGCGTGCCGACAGAGCGCTCTCGACCAGCACGTCGTCTGGCCGCCGCCGCCGCGACCGACGTCCGGCGCAGCAGGGCGGCGGGCGCTCCGCGCAGGCCCACGACGGCGGCGCCGCCGACGGTGACGCCGGCCAGGGCCGCCTGCGCCTGCACGACGCCGTCTCGGCGCCGTCGCAGGCGGGGTTCACGATCGAGGCCACCGTTGGACGCGGACCTGACATCTACGGCTTCGCCCTGCAGGAGCGGAGCGCCGTCGACGACGCGGAGGCGGGCGCCGCGGTCGCCGAGCGCAGTACCAGGAGTACGACGAGCTCGAGGCGCGACGAGCTCGGCGAGCTGGCGCAGGCCTTCCCGTACCTCGCCGAGGTCGCCGGCAGGCCATCGGCTACGACTTCGGGCGCCGCGTTCGAGGACGGCCTCGAGCTCATCCTCGACGCGCTCGAGACGCCGCGCGCGTCCGGCGTCAGATGATGTTCTTCTCCGGGCCGCTCTGCCCCGCGGTCGAAGCGGTTGGCGGAGAGCGGCGCGATGTCCACGAACGGCTCGCGGCCCAGGTAGAGGTCGCGCACGAGCCTCGCCGACCGCCGGCGCCTGCAGGAAGCCGTGGCCGGAGAAGCCGGTCGCGTACAGGAAGCGGCCGCGGGCCGTCCGCCTCGCCGATCAGGGCGTTGTGGTCGGGGCTGTTCTCGTACAGGCCGGCCCAGCCGCCGCGCACGCCGACCTCCGCCAGTCGCGGCGCGCGGCGCTCGATGGCCTCCGCGAGCTCCGGCAGCCAGGCGTCCGTGTAGTCCAGCTTGAAGCCCGGCTCCTCCGGGAAGCTGACGCCCATCAGCAGGCCGGCGCCCTCGCGGTGGAAGTAGAAGCCGTTCGCGAAGTCGATGGTCATCGGCAGGCCCGGGCGGCAGGTCGGGCATCGGCTCGGTGAACAGCACCTGGCGGCGCAGCGGCTCCACCGGCAGGTCGACGCCCGCCATCGCCGCCACGGGCTGCGACCACGCGCCCGCCGCGCAGACGACCGCCCGCGTCTCGACGCGCTGGCCGCCCGCCCGCACGGCGCGCACCTCGCCGCCGTCGACCTCGATCGCCCTCCACCGCGCAGTGCGTGACCAGCGTCGCGCCGTGCGCCCGCGCGCCCGTCGCGTAGCCCTGCACCACGGCCTCGGGCGTCGCGTGGCCGTCGAGCCCGCAGAAGGCGCCGGCCAGCACGTCGTCCGTCACCACGAGCGGGCAGCGGGCGGCGACCTCGTCCGGGGTCAGCAGCTCGCTCGGGACGCCGAGGGCGTTCTGCAGCGCGATGTCGCCGCGGAAGCGCTCGACGTCCTCCTCCCGCGTCAGCAGGAACAGGTAGCCCACCTGGTGCAGGCCGATGTCCCAGCCCGGCCGCTCCTCGAAGGCCGCGGAAGGCCTCCAGGCTGCGGAGCGCGATGCGGATGTTGAGCTCGTCCGAGAACTGCGCGCGCACGCCGCCGGCCGCCCGCGACGTCGACCCGGACGCGAGCTCGTCGCGCTCCAGCAGCAGCACGTCGCGCACGCCCGCCTCGGCGAGGTGGAACGCGATGCTCGCGCCCATCACGCCGCCGCCCACGACGACGACCTCGGCCGTGCGTGGCAGCGTCGCCGGCACGCTAGGCGGCGTTGACGGCCGGGATGACGTCGCGGCCGTACGCCTCGAGCGTCGCCTCCTGCTCGCCGGTCATGAGGTAGATGTTGTACTGCGCCGCCCCGACGGCCTGCAGGCGCTTCAGCTTCTCGACGTGCTGCTCCGCCGTGCCGAGGATGCAGAAGCGGTCGCAGGTCTCGTCGTCGACGAACTCGCCGTGGCGCGCACCCGTCCGCGAGTGCTCCGTGTAGTCGTAGAAGCCCTTGCGCTCGACGTAGTCCACGAGCGGCGGCGGCAGCTCCTCCTTGGGGTAGCGCCGCAGCAGGTCGTCGACGTGGTTCGAGACCATCGCCGGGAACCAGCGCACGCGCTCGCGGGCGTCGTCGAGGTCGTCCGACAGCACGCACGGGGCGCACACGACCGGCACGAGCGCCGACGGGTCGCGGCCTGCCTCCTCCGCCGCCTTGCGGGCGATGCCCATCATCCAGTCGACGATGTCCGGGTCGGCGAGCTGGATGATCACGCCGTCCGAGACGCGCCCGGCGATCGCCAGCACCTTCGGCCCGTAGCCGGCGACGTACATCGGGATCTCGGCGCGGCCGCTGGCCCACTCGAGGGTCAGCTCGCGGTCGTTCCAGCTGACCGTGCGGCCGTTCATGAACTCCTTGATCATCGCGCAGCGCCGCTCGAACTCGGCGACCGGCACCGGCTTCTGGCCGATCACCCGCCGCGCCGAGTCGCCGCGCCCGATGCCCATGACGATGCGGCCGCCGGAGATGTCCTGCAGCAGCGCGTGCGCGCTGGCGAGGACCGTCGGGTCGCGCGTGCCCGGGTTCGTCACGCAGAGGCCGAGCTTCAGCGTCGTCGTCCGCTCGGCCGCCATCGTGAGCAGCGGGAACGGCTCCTGCCAGAGGACGTGCGAGTCGTACGTCCAGCCGTGCGTGAAGCCGTTCGCCTCGCCGAGCTGCAGCAGCTCCAGGAGGCGGCTGTAGGGCGGGTCGGGCAGGACGGTCAGGCCGAAGTCCATTTCGCCTCCTCCGGGCACGACGGGAAGGGCGCGGAGCGTAGCAGCGTGAACGGGACGGCTAGGCGCCGAGGGCGTAGGCCGCGTCGAACGCGGCCTGCTCCTGCTCCAGCGCGCCCGCGAGCGCGTCCCGGTCGCCCGCGTCGAGGGCGTGCACGACGCCCCACTCCGCGGCGACCAGCGCGCCCTGGACGTCGGCCGCCGCGTCCGGCACGGCGAGGTCGTCGAGGCGGCCGATCACGACCAGCGCCCGCTCGCGCACGGCGCCGGAGCGGCGGTCCTGCCCTGCGCCCGACAGGCCGCGGCCGCCGCCGTCCTCGTCCTCGTCGCCCTTGCCGTGGCCGTTCCCGTTGCCGTGGCCCTGGCCCTTGCCGTCGACGAGCTTCCACCCGTCCCGCACCAGGCGGTCGCGCTCGTGACCGAACGCACCGTCGAGCTCTCCCCGCCACGCGTCGACCTGCGCCGCCGCGCTGGGCCCCGTCGCAGGCGCCGTGTCGGCGACCGGCACGGTGCGCGGCTGCTCCGGCTGCGTGGCCGCCTTCTCCGCCTTCGCCTTCGCCGGCGTCTGCGGCTGCTCGGACTGCGTGCGCGGCTGGCTCGAGCCGGGCGGGTCGTCGCCCGTGGTGCCGGTCGCCACGGCCGGCGAGGCGGTGCTGTCGCCGTCGTCGTCGCGCAGGGCGGCGATCGCGAGCGCGGCACCGCCGGCGGCCACGGCCAGCGCCACGGCGGCGCGCGAGACGACGCCCGGGCGCCGGAACGGCGACCGCGCGGACGGCGGCGCGCCACCCACGGCGGCACCGGGGCGGCGCACGGTCTGCCCCACCGCCAGGCGCCTGCGGGCCGCGGCGGCAGTCGGCCGGGCGGCGGGATCGCGCGCCAGCAGCTCGTCGACGAGGCGCACGAGCTCGGGGTCCTCGGTCGCCGCGTCGGGCACCACCGTCGCGAGCGGCGGCGCGTCCTCGACCAGCCGGCGCGACGCCGCCAGCAGGCGGTCGGTGGCGTCGGCGCTCGGGAACGGCAGCCGCCCGGCCAGCAGCTCGAACGCGATGGCGCCTGCGGCGTAGAGATCGCCGGGCGGCGCCGGCGGCTCGCCGCGGGCCTGCTCCGGCGCCCAGTACTCGGGCGTGCCGACGAGGATGCCGGAGGCGGTCACGCGCGGCTCGCGACCGCTGCGGGCGAGGCCGAAGTCGGTGACGACGACGCCGCCGGTGCGGTCGAGCAGCACGTTCGAGGGCGTCAGGTCGCGGTGCGTGACGCCGGCCGCGTGGGCGGCCTCGAGCGCCTCCAGCATGGCGTCGAGCACGGCGCGCACCTCGGCGGCCGGCAGCGGCAGCTCGCGGTCGCGCAGCGTCCCGCCCTCCACGAGCTCCATGACCAGGTAGGGCGGGTCGTGCTCGGGGTCGCAGTCGGTGCAGCGGACGATGCGCGCGTGCGCCAGCCGGGCCAGCTCGCGGGCCTCGCGGGCCAGGCGCGCGGCCTGGTCGGGACGCGTGTCGTGCAGCAGCTTGACGGCCACCGGCGCGCCCAGCCGCTCGTCCACGGCGCGCCAGACATCGCCGGCGCCGCCCGTGCCGAGCCGTTCCTGCAGCCGGTACCGGCCACCCACGAGCGTTCCCGACCGCATGGCCCCCGGATGGTACCCGCGTTCCGCCGCGACCTACACTCGGGCGGTGCTCCTGCACGACAACCCGCGGTCGAACAACGCGCAGAAGGTGCGCTTCCTGCTCGGGGAGCTCGGGCTCGACTACGAGCGGCGCGAGGTGCCGTTCGGCGAGGAGCGCCCGGCCTGGCACCGCGCCGTCAACCCGGTCGGCGGCATCCCGGCGCTCGTCGACGGCGACCTGCGCCTCGCCGAGTCGGGCGCGATCCTGCGCTACCTCGCCGCGCGCGCGGGCCGCGACGACCTCTACCCCGCGGACCTGGCCGACCGCGCGCGCGTCGACTGGGTGCTCGACGCGGTCGGGATGACCCTGCGGCCGCTGCTGCGCGAGGTCGAGCGCCCGGCCCTGGGCTGGCGGCCGAAGCGCGGCATCGACGCGGGCCCGCGCGACCCGGCCGCCGGCGCGGAGGCCCTGCGCGCGGCGGCGCCGGCCCTGAGCGCGTTCGCGGCCCTCCTGGACGACGCGAGCCCCTGGGCGTGCCTCGGCCGCTTCACGCTCGCCGACGTCGCCGGCGCGCCCATGCTGCACCGCCTGCGGCGCTCCGGCCTCGACCTCGCGGCCGTCCCGCGGCTGGCCGCGTGGGGCGACGCGGTCTGCACGCGGCCGGCGTGGCAGCCGGTGGCCGCCGAGGCAGGCGTATAGGGCGTAGAGGGCGGGATTGACCCGTTACGATCCCGAACCATGGCCGATCCCCACGCCCAGCACGGGCACGACCACGCGGACGACGATCACCCCGGCTACACCCTGCCGGAGAACATCGCGGCGATCGTCGCGATCCCGACGATGATCTTCGGCCTCGCGTTCACGTGCGGGCTGTGGGGCCCGAAGCGCGACCTGCTGCTGTTCATCCTCATCGTCGCCGCCTGCGTCATCGCGCTCGGCGCCATCGGCATCATCTGGGCGGCGATGGTGGAGCGGCGCTTCGGCACCGGCATCTTCGCCATCGTGCTGGGCGTCGTCACGCTCGTGGGCACCGGCTGGGCGTACGACGTGTCCGACGATTCCTGCCCCGCGGGCGAGACCCGCAACACGTTGGTCTGCGTCGGCGGGACCGGCGGGGGCGGCGAGGCCGGCGGCGCCGAGTCCGGCGGCACGGAGGGCGGCGGCGCGGCGACGGCGCCGAGCGAGAGCACCCCGGCGGAGTCCGGCAGCGAGTCGCAGCCGACCGGCGGCGGCGCCGAGAGCGGCGCGCCCGGCGGCGAGGGCTAGCCGGCGACCGGCAGGCCGCGCGGCCGGAGCAGGCGCGCGGGCCGCACCAGCCCGGCGTCCTGCACGGGCGGATTGACCGGCTCGGTGCAGGGCGGCGCGCCGTACGACGCCGCCTGGCGGTCCGCGGGCGCGTCGCCGTAGAACGTCGTCCGCTGCCGCGGCACGCGCCCGGCGGCGCGGATCGCCTCGTCCATGCGCTCCGGCGTCAGCTCCTGGCCGTGGGCGGCGCCGGCGGCGCGCGAGATCGACTCGTTCATCAGCGTCCCGCCGAGGTCGTTGCACGCCCGCCCGCAGCGCCTCGGCCGCGCCGGCGAGGCCGAGCTTGACCCACGACGCCTGCACGTTCGTGATCCAGGGATGCAGCACCAGCCGGGCGACGGCGTGCAGGAGGATCGCCTCGCGGAACGTCGGCCCGGGGCGCGCGCGGCCGCGGCGGTAGATCGGCGCCTCCATGTGCACGAACGGCAGCGGCACGAACTCGGTGAAGCCGCCCGTCCGCTGCTGCTGCTCGCGCAGGGCCAGCAGGTGGCGCGCCCAGCTGCGGCGGCCCTCGACGGCGCCGTACATGATCGTCGTCGTCGAGCGCAGCCCCACGCGGTGCGCCGCGTCGTGGACGGCGAGCCACTGCTCCGTCGAGATCTTGTCCGGGCACAGCACCGCCCGCACCTCGTCGTCGAGGATCTCGGCCGCCGTGCCGGGCAGCGACGCGAGCCCGGCGTCGCGCAGCCGCGCCAGGAAGGCGTCGATGCGGCATGCCGAGCGTCGCGGCGCCCTGCCACACCTCGAGGGCGCTGAACGCGTGCACGTGCAGGTCCGGCACCTCGCTCTTCACCGCGCGCACGACGTCGAGGTAGAAGTCGCCGGTGAACGCCGGGTGGATGCCGCCCTGCAGGCAGATCTCGGTCGCGCCGCGGTCCCATGCCTCGCGCGCCCGGCGGGCGATCTCGTCGAGCGGCACGAGGTACGGCGCGCCGCGCAGGTCCTCCGCCAGGCGGCCCTTCGAGAAGGCGCAGAAGCCGCAGCGGAAGTAGCAGACGTTGGTGTAGTTGACGTTCCGCGTGACGACGTAGGAGACGACGTCGCCGTTGACCTCGCGCCGCACCGCGTCGGCGGCGTCGAGCACCGCGCGCAGACCCGGCCCGCGCGCGCCGAGCAGGGCCACGGCCGCGTCCTCGTCGAGCTCCTCCCCGCGCCGCGCGGCGTCGAGCGCGGCCGCCACGCGGCCGCGCCCACGTCGCCCGGGACGCGGCGCAGCCACGTGCGCGGCGGCGTCTCGTCGCGCCCCGCGGCCCAGCCGTCGTCGCGCGCGAGGCCGTCGGCGTCGGCGCGGTTCCTGACGGCGGCGGCGACCGCGGGCGCGCACCAGCGGTCGAGATCGGCCACGTAGCCCGGATGCACGGCGAGGCGCGGCGACGAGCTCGTACCCGGCCGCCGCGGTCGCCTGCGCCAGGCGCTCCAGCTCGGGCCAGGGCGCCTCGGGGTTGACGTGGTCGAGCGTCACGGGCGAGACGCCGCCCCAGTCGTCGAGCCCGGCCGCGAGCAGCGCGGGCGAGGTCCTGCGTCGGCGTGCAGGTTCGGCGGCGCCTGGACGGTCACGGACGGCGGCAGGACGAGGCGCGCGAGGGCGATCGTCCAGCGGTGGTCGTCCAGCGACGGCTCGGGGTGGCCGGCCATCTTCGTGTCCGGCTTGGCCCGGAAGTTCTGGACGATGGCCTCCTGCAGGTGCCCGTGGCGCTCGGCCAGCGCGCGCAGCGCGAGCAGCGCGTCGAGCCGCTCCGCGCGCGTCTCGCCGATGCCGATGAGGATGCCGCTCGTGAACGGCACGGCGGCCTCGCCGGCGGCGTCGATGGTCGCCAGCCGGGCCGCCGGCGCCTTGTCCGGCGAGCCGAAGTGCGGGCCCCCGCGCTGCGCGAGCCGCTCGGACGTCGTCTCCAGCATGATGCCCTGCGACGCGGAGACCTCCCGCAGCGCCCGCAGCTCGTCGACGCGTCATCACGCCGGGGTTGGCGTGCGGCAGCAGGCCGGTCTCCTCGAGCACGAGCCGGCACATCCGCTCCAGGTACTCGAGCGTCGTCGCGCAGCCGAGCGCGGCGAGCTCCTCCCGGGCGACGCGGTAGCGCAGCTCCGGCTTGTCGCCGAGCGTGAACAGGGCCTCGTGGCAGCCCGCGGCGGCGCCGGCGCGCGCGACGGCGAGCACCTCGTCGGCGGTCATGAAGGCCCGCTGGCCGCGTCGCGGCGGCTTCGCGAACGTGCAGTAGTGGCAGACGTCACGGCACAGGGTCGTGAGCGGGATGAAGACCTTCGGCGAGTAGGTCACGCGGCGCCCGCGGGCGGCGTCGCGCCGGGCGCCGGCCGCCTCCAGCAGGGCGTCGAGCGGCGCGTCGAGGAGCGCCTGGACCTCTCCGTCGTCGATGCGGCCGCCGGCGGCGGCGCGCTCGAGGAGCGTCGCGAGCGGGGGCATAGGCCCGGAACCGTAGACCATGCCCCCGCCAGGGCAAGGGAAGCGGCGGTGCGTGCCTACGCCCGTGCCAGCGCCGGCATCACGTCCTCCGCGAAGCGGCGCATCGACTCCAGCACGAGCGACTGCGGCATGGCCGGCCACTGGAAGCGGCAGAGGAGGGTGTCGATGCCGACGCGGTCGACGTGCTCGCGGATCAGCCGCACGCACGTCTCGGGCGAGCCGACGACGAAGCGGCCGCCGTCCGCGAGCGCCTCCCACTCCTGGCGCAGGGTGTCGCCCTCGGGCAGCACGTCGCTCTGGCCCCACTTCACGTAGGCCGCGTACTTCTGCTCCAGGTACGGCCGCGCGGCGCGCATGGCGGTCTCGTCGTCGGCGGCGACCAGCAGCTCCTTGATGATCGGCATCTCGGTCGGCGGAGCGAGGCCGGCGGCGGCGCGCTCCTCGCGGAACAGCGCGGCCTGGCGCTCCAGCTCGTCGAGGCGCGTGTGCGGGTTCAGCAGCCACGCGTCGCCGAGGCGGGCCGCGCGCCGCACCATGCGGTCGGAGTTGGCCGCGAGCCACAGCGGCAGCCGCTCCTGCACCGGCAGCAGCGTCAGCCGTGCCTCGCGCAGGTCGTAGCCGTGCCCGGACGCGTCGATCGTCGTCGCCGTCCAGCAGCCGCCGGACGACGTCGAGCTTGGCCTCGAAGATCGGCATGCGGCGCTCGGGCAAGCCGAACGCGTCGTTCTCGGCCTGCCGGTAGCCGTAGCCCACGCCGAGCACGTAGCGCCCGTCCGTGATCGCGTCGAGCGTCGCGGCGTTCTCGGCCACCTCGACCGGGTTCAGCAGCGTCAGCAGGACGATGCCCGCGCCGACGCGCATCTCGCCCGCGTCGGCCGCCAGGCGGGCCAGGAGCGGCACGGACTGCAGCATCGCGTAGGGGTCCGAGACGAAGTGCTGGCCCGCCATCACGATGTCGAACCCCGCGTCGCGGGCGAACGCGGTCTGCTCGCAGCACTGGCGCACGATCTCGGAGGTCGTGAACGCCTCCGGCGGGTGCTGTGCGGAGAGGAAGAGGCCGATGCGAAGCGTCACCCCGCGGACGCTACCACCCGCCTACGAGGTGCGCCGACCGCCGCCCAGCCCGGCCTCGCGGGCCCGCACGATCGCCTGTGCCCGGTCGGCGACCTGCAGCTTCGTGAAGACGTTCGAGACGTGGTTGCGCACCGTCTTCGGCGAGAGCACCAGCGTGCGGGCGATGTCGGCGTTGGAGCGGCCCTGCGCGACCAGCTCGAGCACCTCGCGCTCCCGCGCCGTGAGCTCCGGGAAGGGCACCGCCGTCCGCTCGCCGGAGAAGAAGTCCATCACCCGGCGCGCGAGCGCGCGCCGAAGATCGCCTCGCCGGTGGCGACGGCATGGATCGCGCGGACGATCTCGGCCTGGTCGGCGCCCTTGAGCAGGTATCCGCGGGCGCCGGCCCGCACGGCGGCGAAGACGGAGTCGTCGTCCTCGAACATCGTCAGCACGACGACACCCCGACGTGCGGGCTCCCTCGACGATCGCGCCGGGTCGCCTCGATGCCGTTCAGCTCCGGCATCTGCAGGTCCATGACGACGACGTCGGGCTGCAGCTCGCGGGCGAGCTCACCGCCTCCGCCCGTTGGACGCCTCGCCGACGACCTCGACGTCCGGGCCCGGGCCGAGGAGCATGGCGAGCCCGCGGCGGAAGACCGGATGGTCGTCGGCCAGCAGGACGCGCAACGGTTCTCCTCCCGGGGTCAGCCCCTGCGCCTCCGCCGTCGACGGGTAGAGCGCTCGCACGACGGTGCCGCCGTCGGCCGGGCACTGCACCGAGCAGGCTACCCCCGAGCTCCGCCGCCCGCTCCCGCATCGAGACGCAGGCCGACGCCGGCGGGCGCCGCGGGCGCGAACCCGACGCCGTCGTCGGTGACGACGAGCGACCAGCGCGCGGCGTCGCCCGCGCAGGTCCGCCCGGCAGGCGGGTGCGTCGGCGTGGCGGGCGACGTTGGCCAGGGCCTCCGAGCGCGATGCGGTAGGCGGCGACCTCGACCGCGGCGGGCAGCGCCGTCGACGTCCCGGTCGGCGGTGACGGTCGACCGTCGTAGCGGGCTCAGGAGGCGCTCGGCCTGCTGGCGGACGGCGACGGCGAGACCGAGGTCGTCGAGTGCCGGCGGTCGGAGGTCGTTGACGAGCCGCCGGACGTCCGCCATGGCCGCCGCGACGTCGGCCGCGTCGCCTGGCGCAGCGCGCGGCGGCCGCCTCGGCATCGCCCGCGATCGCAGGTCCGCGCGCGTGTCGAGCCGCAGCACGACGCCCGCGAGGCTCGGGCCCAGGCCGTCGTGCAGGTCGCGGCGCAGCCGGCGGCGCTCCTCCTCGCGGGCCGCGACGAGCGCTCGCGCGAGTGGCGCAGGTCGGCCGTCGGGCGGACCGCGAGGGCGGCCGCGGCCGGCGAGGTCGCGCGACGTCTGCCACCAGCCGCGCGTCGCTCCGGCTCTCGTCGCGCCGCGGCGCCAGCAGCAGCCGCCCGACGTCCTCGCCCGGTGGGTGAGCGGCGTACGCCTCGACGCGCGCCGGCCGCGTCGCCGTGCTCGGCGGCCAGCTCCGGACCGTCCTCGCCGGTGAGCTCGACCGCCGCGTACGGCCGCTGCAGGGCGACGGCGACCTCGTCCACCGCGGCCGGCAGGACGCCATCCGGCTCGGGCGTCGCGGCGAGCCGCTGGGCCAGCCCCGCGAGCACGCTGTAGGGTCCTGCGGCGCGCCGTACATCAGCCGGTTGACCGCGGCCTGCACCCGGTCGCGCAGCGGCAGCGTCAGCAGCGCGACGACGACCGTGGCGACCAGCGAGACCGACGTCGACGACGCGTCCGCGACGACGGCGCCGAGCAGCGTGACGACGCCCGCGAAGGCGGCGACGACGAGCCCGCTGAGCACGGCCCAGACGGCGGTGCGGTTGATCACGAGGTCGACCTCGTAGAGCCCGTGGCGCAGGACGGCGACGGCGATCGCCGCCGGGAGACCGGCCACACAGGTGAAGGTGATCGTGGCCCACAGGACGTTGCCCAGGGGCGTCGGCAGCCCGGCAGCGTCGCCGGCGAGCCCGATGGCGACCGCGAACGCGAGCACGGCCACGGCGTAGACGAGCCACTTCAGCTGCTGGCGCTCCTCGCCCCGCGAGTGGCGGAAGCGCACCACGAGGCCGCCCACCATCAGCGCCGCCAGCACCAGCACGGCGAGCAGCGCCGCGACGTCCAGGACGTCCACCAGGATGCCGTCGAACGCCGCGACGCCGAGCGGGTTCTCGACGTCGGGGTAGGAGTCGAACGGGCCCGGCGCGAGGATCGTGCCGACGAGGATCTCCGCCAGCACGACGCAGGAGGCCAGGAGCACCCAGCGCCAGCGCCGCGACCAGAGGTGGCCGTTGGGGAACAGCAGGGGCACCGTCAGCGGCACGAGCGGGAAGCCGATCGCGATGGCGTACTGGTCGAGGGCAGCCGCCCAGGTGTAGCCGCCGACGTCGCCCTCCTGGGCCCAGGCCGCCCACGCATCGCCGACGATGGTCAGCACGAAGAGGACGCTGGCCGCCGCCAGCAGCCAGCCGATGGGGTTCCTCGGCCGCCGGGTGACGACGAGCGCGGCCACGGCGGCCTGCAGCGGCAGCGAGGCGTAGACGGCGGCGGAGAGCAGATCGCCGCCCGGCCCGTCGCGCTGCGGCGGCTCCGTCTGCACCAGCGTGAAGATGGCGAAGCCGGCGGCCAGCGCGCTCAGCGGCACGAGCAGCCAGACCAGGCGCAGCGCCCTCACGACCGCGACCCCTGCCCCGCGAGCACGGCGCGGCGCGGGAGCACGGCCTCGACCGCCAGCCCGCTGCCGCCGAGCGTGCGCAGCGTCCCGCCCACGTCGGCGCACGCGATCCGCATGCCGTCGAGGGCGGTACGCCGGACGTCCGCCGCCGGCGCCGGCTCGAGCGCTGCGCGCACCGTCAGCTCGCCGCCGCCCGCGAGCACGATTCGCGCGCGGCCCGACCCCGTCGCGGCGGCCGTCAGCGCGGCGTCCGCGACGCGGTAGGCGGCGACCTCGAGCGCGGCCGGGAGGTCCTCGACCGCGCCCTCGACCGTCACCTCCAGCACGACGCCGTCGCGTCCCGCGGCGAGCTCCGCCGCCCGCTCGCGCAGCGCGCGCTCCAGGCCGAGGTCGTCGAGCGCCGGCGGCCGCAGCTCGCGGGCGATGCCGCGCACCTCGGCGGTGGTGGCGCGCACCTCCGCCTGGAGCCGCTCCAGCGCCTCGTCGGCCGCCGCCGGATCGCGCTCCGCGAGCGTGTTGACGGCCTCCACCCCCATGGCCACGGCAGCCAGCGTCGGGCCGACGCCGTCGTGCAGCCGGTGCCGCAGCCGGCGCCGCTCCTCCTCGCGGGTCGTCACGAGCCGCTCGCGCGCGGCCTGCAGCTCCACCGCGAGACCGACGCCGTGGGCCGCGACGCCCGCCTGCCGGGCGACGTCGTCGAGCAGCGCCCGGTCGGCCGGCGAGAACGCCTCGCCGCGACGCCGCGACGCGACCAGCAGGCGGCCGATCGAGGCGCCGTGGTGGGTCAGCGGGAGCACCAGGACGTCGTCGACCGGCACGCCGGAGGCGGCAGCGGGCACCCAGTCGTCGTCGACGCGGAGCTCGATGGCGACGTAGCGCAGCCGCAGCGCGCGGGCGATGGTGTCGACGAGGTCCGGCAGCACGACATCGGGCGCCGCGGCTGCGTCGAGGCGCCGGTCGAGGCGCGAGAGCACCGCGTAGGGGTCGTCCTGTCCCCCGAGCCGCAGGCGGTCGACGCCGCGGCGCAGGCGGCGACGCGTCGGTGGCAGCAGCGCGACGGCGAGGCCCGTCGCGAGCAGCGCCGGCCACGCGTCGTCGCCGCTGCCGGAGACGAGCCAGCGCGCGGCCCCGACGACGAGCGCGTAGACGAGCACCACGAGCGCGGCCAGCGCGCCGTAGACGACGGCGGTCCAGAGGGCACGGAAGGGTTGGAAGGAGACGGGCACCCGCCTGCACGATACGGAGGGGCGAGTCCCGCCGTCATGAGGTCGCTGTCCTGACCTGCGCAGGACAGGTCTGTCTCGTGCGCCGGCGCCCCGGCCGCCTAGCGGTCGATGCCGCGGGATCGGTGATCGCGAAAGGCGGTAGCTGCGCGTCTCGGGCGGTATGGCCGGACGTACCGCGGGCTCGGAGCGCCCTCGGTAGTCCGGCCGTCCGAAGCCGACCGGCCGCGGCCAGCGGCCCACGATCCCACGCGCTCGCGCCTAGACTCCGCGCGGCTGGCCGGGGACGGACGGCGTCCGAGGCCCGCAGATGCCGGCTAGCGCCCGGCGAGACCGCGGCATCGACCGCTCTAGCGGAAGAGGTCGCGCTCCCGCGGCATGACGGTGGTCGCCGCGCCGGCGTCGCCGGGATCCCACGCGACGCCGCGGACCACGGCCGCGGGGACGCCGCCGATGGCGCTCATCGCCAGCTCGGCCGCGCTCGCGAGCTGGTCGGCGAGGTGGATGGCCGTGTGCTGCAGGATGCGGCCGGTCGAGTCGGGCAGCCCGGTCAGCACCTGCAGCGGCGCGAGGCCGGCGCAGCCGATGGCGACGCCGGTGGTGCCGAGCCGGAACGGGCGGCCGAAGGAATCCGTGACCACCACGGCGATGCGCCTGCCCGACGCCGCCTCCAGCGCGGCGCGCAGCTCGCGGGCCGACGCGTCGGGGTCGAGCGGCAGCAGCACCGCCCGGTCCGGACCGCTGGCGTTGGAGCGGTCGACGCCCGCGTTGGCGCAGACGTAGCCGTGCCGCGTCTCGCAGACCAGGAAGGCGCCGCGCCGCCGCACGATCTCCCGCGCCTCGTCCAGCACCACCTGCAGGTGCCGGGGGTCGCCGTGCTCGCCCGCGATCTCGATCGCCTCGGGGCCGGGCTCGACGGCGGCCAGCTCGACCTCACGGCCCTCCGTCTTGGAGACGGCCTTCTGGGCCACGACGACGACGTCGCCGTCGTGCAGCCGCTGCCCGGCCGCCGCGAGCGCGCTGAGCAGGTGCGCCGCGAGGTCGTCGCCCTCATGGAGCTCGGGCAGGCCGCGGATGGGGATGACCCTGATCTCTTCGGTCCTCCGGAGGGACGGCTCTGATTTCGATGCTTCGAAATCTCCCGTCTCATCTCGTGGCTCGCTCCGCGGCGACGACGGCGGCGAGACCGGCGTTGGTGGCGCGTCGCTCGAGCGGCCAACGCGCTCACTGCGTTCGCTCAACTGCGGTCCCTCCTCCGTCTATGACCGCTCCGCAGCACACAACTGCAGTGCTGCTCCGCTCTCGCCGGCCAGCACTGATTTCGATGCTTCGAAATCTCCAGTCATCACAAGCCCTCCACTCCTTCGTCGCTCCGGGTGGGGCCGGCTCACGCTGAATAACTGGTCGGTAGGCCCGCGTCGTGGACCCGCTTGCAGCGTCGGCGCTCACCTCAACGTCGCCTCCGCGAGCGCGCGCCGGCTCGCCTGGTCGCGCATCAGCGCGGGCGCGAGCACCGGCTCGACGCCGAGGGCGCGGATCGCGTCCGCGTGCCCGGCGTCCGACTCGTCGAGGACGAAGCGCGCCGCGAGTGGCGCCAGGTGGCGGGCGACGCCGACCGGTGAGCGCTCGTGGCCGAGCGTGTCCAGCATCTCGCCGAGGGGCCCCTTGACCGCGCGGTTCCCGATCAGCGGCGATACCGCCACGACGTCGGCCCGGCGCGCGCGAACCGCCGCGTGCAGGCCGTCGACGGCGAGGATCGGGTCGAGCGAGATGAACGGGTTCGAGGGCGCGAGCACGATGCGGTCGGCGTCCGCGATCGCCGCGAGCACGCCGGGGCCCGGACGCGCGCCCGGCGTCCCGGCGAAGCGCAGGGCGCGCACCGCCGGCGCCGCGCGCCGCCCGACGAACCACTCCTGGAAGCCGAGCTCGCCGTCGTCCGTCGTCACCCGGGTGCGCAGGCGGTCGTCCGTCGCCGGCAGCAGGCGCACGCCGATGCCCAGCCGCTCGGCCACGTCGGCCATCACGCTCGAGAGCGGCTCGCCCGCGCGCAGGCGCTCCGTGCGCACCAGATGCAGGCCGATGTCGCGGTCGCCGAGGATGAACCAGTCGGCGCCGCCGAGCCGCCCCACGACGCCGAGCGCCTCGCGCGTGTCGCCGTCGACGCCCCAGCCCTGCTCGGGGTGGACGATGCCGGCCAGCGTGTAGAGGCACGTGTCCAGGTCCGGCGAGACGTGCAGGCCAAGCAGCTCGACGTCGTCGCCGACGTTGCCGACGATCGTCACCGACTCGGGGCCGACCGCATCGGCCAGCCCGAGCGCGAAGCGGGCCCCGCCGACGCCACCGGCCAGCAGCGTCACACGCAGGTCAGTACGCTCCCATCTCGATCATCGAGTGTAGGGGAGGCGCCGTGAGCTCCAAGTCGACCGCCACGAAGGAGAACGCGCTCACCGACGAGGAACGCGACGCGTACCTCGCCCGGCAGCTGATGGGGCGGATGGCCACCCAGCGGCCCGACGGCTGGGCGCACGTCACGCCGATCTGGTACCTGTGGGATGCCGAGGACGGCGTCTTCCGCCACACCCTCGGGGCCGGCCGCAAGCACCTCAAGCACCTGGCGCAGAACCCCAAGGTGACGCTCTGCATCGACGAGGACCTGCGCCTCGACGGCGGGCTGGCCGCGGGCGCCTGGGCCATCACCGTCCGCGGCCACGCCGAGCTGTCGCAGGACGAGGACCTCATCCGCGACGTCACCCGGCGGACGCTGATCCGCTACCTCGGCCCCGACGCCGGCGCGTACACCGAGCCGATCATGGCCGAGGGCCGCACGATCGTCACCGTGACCCCGCACGAATGGGTCACGTGGGACTACCGCAAGGGCTCGGACGACTAGCCCCAGCGCGCGCGCAGGCGCGGGAGCACGTCGGCGGCGAACTGGTCGAGGAAGCGCTCCTGGTCGTCGCCGGGGGCGTGGAACACGAGCGTCTCGAACCCGAGCTCGACGTAGGGCGCGATCCGCTCGACGACCTCGTCCGGATCGTCGGAGACGATGAAGCGCGTGTGCGCCCGTTCGGCGTTCTCGTCGGCCAGGCGCTCCATCTCGATGGGGTCCTCCACCCCGCTCTTCTGCTCCGCGGTCAGGGCCAGCGCGGCCCACCAGCGGCAGGCGTCGTGCGCGAACGGACGATCGCGGTCGTACGAGACCTTGATCTCGATCATGCGCGCGATCGCGGCCGGGTCGCGGTCGGCGTCGCGCGCACCCTCCTCGAGCGCGTCCAGCAGCGAGCGGTACAGGTCGTCGCCCTTGCCGCTGGTGCAGATGAAGCCGTCGCCGAGGCGGCCGACGAGCTGCGCCGCCTTCGGGCCGCCCGCCGCGATCCAGATCGGCACGGGCTGCTCGGGCCGGTCGTAGATCGTGGCGCGCTCCGTGCGGTAGTACCGGCCCTCGAACGTGACGCGCTCCTCGGTCCACAGCCGGCGGATGAGCTCGACGGCCTCGGCCAGGCGGTCGGAGCGCTCGCGGAAGCCCGGCCAGGCGCGGCCGGTGACCGGCGTCTCGTTCATCGCCTCGCCGGAGCCGACGCCGAGGATCACGCGACCGGGGTTGAGGCAGGCGAGCGTGCCGAAGGCGTGCGCCACGACCGCCGGCTCGTAGCGCATGGTCGGCGTCAGCACGCTCGTGCCGAGCTGCGCCGTCGTCGTGCGCTCGCCGACCGCCGCCAGCCAGCCGGGCGCGAACGGCGAGTGGCCGCCGTGGTGGCGCCAGGGCTGGAAGTGGTCGGAGATCCAGGCGCCCTGCAGGCCGACCTGCTCCGCGTGCACCGCGTAGTCGAGCAGGCGCCGCGGGCCGAACTGCTCCGCGCTGGCCTTGTAGGCGAGGTTCAGGGGCATGTGAGTGAGTCCTAGGCAGGGACGCGGTGGTCGAGGAGGTCGCGGACCGGGCCGGGCGGCAGCAGTGCGCGCACGCGCTCGGCGTCGGCGGGCGTGTCGACGTCCTGGGCGAGGCCGGGGCGGTCGACGAGGACGCCGGCCAGCCCCGCGGCGTGCGCGCGCTCGAGGTGGCGCGCAGCGCTGCCGGGGACGCCGAAGTTGGGCACGCAGCGCGGCGGGCGGACGCAGGCCGAGGCCGTTCGAGCCGGCGTCGTGCGCGCGCGCGACCGCGACGCCGCGCGCGGGGATGGCGGCGACGAGCGCCTCGACGTCGGCGGCCGTCACCAGCGGCAGGTCGCCGGCGACGATGGCGACGGCGTCCGGCACCGGCGCGAGCGCGGCGATGGCGTGCGCGAGCCCCTCGTTCCAGGGCAGCCCGCCGTCGTCCAGCGTCCCGGCCCCGAGGCTCGCGGCGCCCGGCTCGGAGGTGACGATGAACACGCGATCGACGCCCCGCGCCGCACGGGCCGCGGCGACCACGCCGGCGGTCATGGCGAGGGCCAGCGCCTGGCGGGCGTCGGGGTCGTAGCCGTCGGCGAGCCGGGACTTGGCGCCGACCAGACGCTTGACCGGGATGAGCACATCGACCGGCACGGCGAGCGGCAGTCTAGGCGCTTGCGACCACACGTCGATGGGCGTGGGCGAGCCAGACCGCGCCGGCGACGCCGAGCGCGATGCCGCCCGCGTACGCGGTGCGCGCGCCGGCGGCGTCCGCGATCGCCCCGGCGAGGATCGGGCCGATCGTCGCCGCCAGCGCCCACGAGGCGTTGACGATGCCGAGCACCGCCCCGCGCCCGATGCCGGCGCGCTCGGCGCCCTGGACGGCGAGCGGCATCGCGAGCGGGAAGAGGCCCGTGTTGGCCACGCTGCGCACGACGATGAAGACGAGCAGCGGGATCGACGCCGTGGTCAGCAGCGGGATCAGCAGCACGGCCGCCAGCACGAGCGCCCCGGCGGCCCCGACGCGCAGGGAGGCGAAGCGCATCCCGCTGCGGGCGAACGCGAAGCTGCCGGCCGCGAAGATCAGCGCCGACGCGGAGAAGCACGCGCCGACGACCGCGGTCGAGGTGCCGTTGTCGTCGAGCTGCAGCGGCACCAGCAGGTTGACGCCGTTGTTGACGAGGCCCGGCAGGGCGATGCAGACGAGCCCGCCCAGCACGAGCGGCTCGTGCACCATGCGGCGCACCGTCTGCGCCACCGGCTCGTGGTGGCGGACCTCGTGGACCTCGCGCGTGGCGGGGCGTGAAGGCCAGGCCGAGGGCGGCGGCGAGGCCGATCGCGCCGGCGACGCCGAACGTCCATCCCGTGCCGAGCGGCTCCACCAGGAGGCCCGAGTAGCCGGGCCCGATCATCGTGCCGACGGCCGCCAGGGTCATCGTCAGCGCGAGCGCCCCCGGCCGCCGCGACGGCGGCACCACCTGCGCGAGGAACGCGAGGCCGGCGCTCCACAGGACGCCGAAGCCGATGCCGAACGCGACGCGGCCCGCGAGCAGCCAGCCGTAGTGCGTCGCCACGCCCTGCGCGATCGTGGCGACGCTCATCAGCAGCGTGCCGGCGATCGTCAGGCGGCGGGCCCCGAAGCGGTCGGCCAGCACGCCCGCGGGTGGCGAGACCAGCAGGATCGCGATGCTGGCCGCGCCGAGCAGCACGCCCGTCTCGGTGGCCGAGAGGTCGAAGCGATCCTCGTAGAGCGGGCCGAGCGGCACGAAGGCCGCCCACGCGCCCTCGCCCACGACGATGAGGACGTAGAGGAGCAGCTCCGCCCGGCGCACCCGCCGTAGGGTAGGGCTGCGGGGCGCGCGGCCCGGCAGCCCGGCCCCTGCGGACCCGCCTAGCGCGACCCGACGCCGCCGACCATCACGCCCGCGGTGCGGAGCATGATCCCGAGGTCGGTGGCGATCGAGCCGTTCTTGAGGTAGTAGAGGTCGTAGGACAGCTTCGCGAGCGCGTCGTCGGCCGAGGCGCCGTAGGGCGCGTAGACCTGGGCCCAGCCCGTGACGCCGGGGCGCACGAGGTGGCGCGGCTCGAAGAACGGGATCTCGCGGGCGAGCTCGACGACGAACTCGGGGCGCTCGGGGCGCGGGCCGACGATCGCCATGTCGCCGCGGACGACGTTCCAGAGCTGCGGCAGCTCGTCGATGCGGAACTTGCGCAGGATGCGGCCGACGCGGGTCACGCGCGGGTCGTTCTCCGACGCCCACTGGGCGCCCGCCTGCTCGGCGTCGACCCGCATGGAGCGGAACTTGACGATCGAGAAGTGGCGGCCGCCCTCGCCGACGCGGTACTGGCGGTAGAACACCGGCCCGCGCGAGTCGAGCTTGATGGCCACGGCGACCACGAGCAGGATCGGGAGCGCGATCACGAGGCCGAGCAGCGCGGCGACCGACTCCAGCGCCCGGCGCACGCCGTTCGGGCGGCGGTGCAGACCGAGCGTCTGCAGGAACCAGGCGGCGTTGATGCCCTCGACCGAGACGCGGCCGAACGCGCGCTCGTAGACGTCGCTCAGCTCGAGCACGGCGGGCGGCTCGGGCAGCGCCAGCACCTGCTCCAGCACCTGCAGGCGGCCGGTCGGCGAGGCGAGCACGATGGCGTCGACCTGGTGCTCCGCGACGACCGCGCCGAGGTCGGCGAGCGTGCCGAGGAGCGGGCAGGCCAGCGGCTCGTCGCCGTCGTCGTCCGGGCCGTCCGCCACGGCGCCGACGAGATCGAAGCCGCGCGGGCGGCCGCCCAGGAAGTCGAGCGAGAGGCGGCTCGCGGCGTGGCCGCGGCCGACGGCGACGATGCGCAGCGGGCGGCGCCCGGCGACGCGGCGGCCGACGACCTGGTCCCAGACGATGGCGAGCAGCCCTGCGCCGCCGGCCGTCGCGGCCAGGGCCCACAGGGACACGTCCATCCCGGCGACCTCGAACAGCATCGCGACGGCGAGGAACAGGAGCGTCGTGGCGAACACCATGCGCATGGCGCGCACGGCGAAGGCGCCGGCGAACTCGCCGCGATCCCTGCCGGCGACGCTGAACGCGGCGAAGCCGACCGCGCCGACGCCGATGGCGACGGGGATCGAGGCGCCCGCCAGGCCGCTCGTCACCCCGGTGGCGGCGGCGATGGCGGCGAGACCCGCATCGCGCAGATGCGCGGTGGACCAGCGACGCCGACCAACCGGCACGGCGGGAACGACGGAGGCAGCCGCAGTGGAAGGTGGACTCGGCGGAGAACTGACATGGGGGGCGAGCACGGGCTCGGGCGTGCCGAGCCGTGCCGTGTCGGCAGCAGCCATTGGGGCGATCACTCGTTTCAGGCGGGGGGCGAGAACTTCCGACGGGCCGGTCGAGAAGAACCAGCGCCATACTACGGCCCTGTCCGGCGGAGTCAACAGAAAAGTTCGACCCTGCAGCCTCGATCCCCCGGTTGGGGGGCTCGATCACCGAACGGGCAGTTCGCAAGAACCGGTCCTAAATCCCTGCAAACACCCCCTTTCGAGCCGAACGCTCAGGGAATTGCGGGTCAGTTGTGACGATTCCGTAAATCTGGTCGACCGCAGGTAGACCCAGATTCCACCCAGCTGGGGCCAGACACGGAACTGAACCATTTGTCCCGGTTTCCCTGCCGGAACCGGACGGAAACCCTCAGTGCACGGAGGCGGCGCGGAGGCCGGCGAAGGTCGTGCCGGCGACGAAGCGCGAGAGGGGCCCGAAGCGGCGCTCGGCGGCGTAGCCGATGAACTGGATCGACGGGTCGGAGCTGCGGAACGCGCGATCGAGCACCGGCCAGCCGTCGCGCACGGCGATGCCCGCGCGCACGGCGGGCTCGAGCCACGTCAGGCGGTCGAGGTCGAAGCGGTAGCCCACG
Source organism: uncultured Actinomycetota bacterium (assembly GCA_963767885.1). GTDB lineage: Bacteria > Actinomycetota > Thermoleophilia > Gaiellales > F1-60-MAGs149 > CAVYFW01. The sequence goes on along the minus strand of CAVYFW010000005.1, from coordinate 136,077 downwards.
CAGACCACGACGGCGTCCGCCTCGCGCTCCGAGCCGTCGTCCAGGCGCAGGCGCACGACGTCCGGCGCGACGTCGACCGCGGCCAGCGAGCGGCCCTCGGTGATGCGCACCTTGCCCTCGACCTGCTCGCGGATCCAGGGCGAGCCGCCCGGGCGCAGCAGCCGCCGCGTCAGCTTCTCGCGCGTGCGCACGGGCAGGGTCGAGAAGAGATCGGGGTGCAGCACGAAGCGGTTGATCGGCGGCGGGCCGAAGCCGATGATCGGGTACGCCACCCGGTAGAGGCGCTCCTTCAGCGGCGAGCGCTGCTCCCAGTGCTCGCGCGGCGTGAACCAGCGGACCTGCGAGCGCACGACGATCTCGACGGACGCCGCGCCGTCGCGGTGGGCCATGGCGGCGCTCTCGAGGCCGTTCTGGCCCCCGCCGAGGACGACCACGCGCTTGCCGGCGAGCCCGCCGAACGCGCTCGGGTCGACGGCGTACGCGATGCGCGGATCGTCGACGCCGCGCAGGGGGTCGGGCACGCGCGGGAAGGGCATGACGCCGACCGCCAGCACGAGCCGGCGGGCGCGCACCTCGCCGTCGGCGGCGGTCGTGACCCGGAAGCCGGACGGCTCCCGCTCGACCATCGCGACGTCGCTCGGGTCGCTCTCCGGCACGAACCGCTCGCGGAACCAGTCGGCGTAGCCCAGGAAGAGCGACAGCGGCATCGGCTCCTGGCGCTCGACGCCCGTGGCATCGGCGAAGTGCTGCAGCGTGCCGACGTCGCCGGGGCAGGAGAGCTTGGTCTCCTCCCAGTGGGAGCGCATCAGCATGTCCGGCGGCATCAGCGTCCGCCACGTGTGCATCGGCTGGCCGAAGGTGCGGACGCGCGCCCGCGAGGCGAGGTGCGCGGCGATCGAGAGCCCGTACGGGCCCGCACCGACCACCGCGACGTCGAGCTGATCCACCGTCACACCCCGCGGAACTCGTCGCCCTTGCGCATGACCAGCGTGGCGACGTCGAAGAAGCGGCGCTTGGTGGCGTCGCGGCCAGGGATGACGCCGGGCGGCGTCGGGTGCAGGTGCGCCTTGCGCATGAGCCAGTTGACGTCGTAGACCTTGCGCTCGCGCATCGCGTCCCGCGTCCAGTAGCCGAGGTCGAAGCTGACCGCGGGGTCGGGGCCGGGGTGCTCGAGGTAGTGCGGCCAGCGCGAGGGGACGACGCAGCCGTCGCCCGGCGCGAGCGCGAACGTCACGTCGTCGGCCTCCCGCCAGCGCAGGAACTGGCCGCCGCGGTGCAGCGCCTCGTGCTCCTCGTGCGAGAGGACGCTGCGGTCGTAGAAGTGCCAGACGTTGGTGCCGCCGACGCCGCAGTCGATGGCGATCTCGCCGTCCGCGTGCAGCGCAACGGGCACGTCCGGCGAGAACACGCGGACCACCACCGACTCCGCGAGGCGGTCGCCGGGGTCGAGCCCGAGCTGGTCGAGCACCTGGTCGCGCGCCGCGCCGTACTCCGCCCCGGCCCAGTCCGGCAGGTCGTGGAAGTGCACGTGGAGGCGGCGCCGGGCGACGTCGTCCGCGAGGCTGCCCTCGAGGGTGGTGTACGTCGGGCCGACGCCGTTCGAGCGCTCGCGGCCGTCGTCGCCGAGCTGCACCTTGAACGCGCCCTCGGGAGCGCGACGGGCGAGGTGGTCGAGCCGGTCGAGGGCGAAGAGGTCCAGATCGAGATCGTGCTTGAAGCCGAAGGGCTGGTGGGGCGCCATGCGACGCATCCTAGGTGGCGGCGCTGCCGCGCAGCACCGTCACGGCCCCGTGGTAGGGTGCGAGCGGGGAGAGACGCGTGAGCAGCAGCACGGAACGACACGCGACGGGCGACGGCGGGAGCCGCCGCATCAGCAACGCCGACGCCAGGGTGCTCGAGCGCGAGGCGGAGTTCTGGCAGCCCGGCGAGACGCCCTTCGTCAGGGCCCGCCGCCACATCGACCGCGCGATCGGCGCGTACGCGCGGTCGAACGACATGCACGGCTTCTACGACGTGCGCGGCCGGCAGGTGCTCGACTACGGCTGCGGGAGCGGCCGGGCGTCGATGCGCTACGTCCGCGACGGCGCCGCGTTCGTGACCGGCTTCGACATCGCGCCCGCCATGATCGAGGAGGCGAAGCGGCGCGCCGCGGACGCCGGCGTCAGCGAGCGAACCGCGTTCATGGTCGCCGACGCGCACGCCACCCCCTACGACCCCGACTCCTTCGACCTCGTCGTCGGCATCGCGATCCTGCACCACCTCGACATCCCGGTGGCCCTGCGCGAGATCCGGCGCGTGCTGCGCCCCGGCGGCCGCGCCGTGTTCATGGAGCCGCTCTGGCACAACCCCATCCTGCGCCTGGGCCGCAGGCTGACGCCGATGGCGCGCGTCGAGTTCGAGCACCCGCTGCGGGAGACGGACTGGGCGGAGTGCGCCGCCGTCTTCCCGGAGTTCGAGCACCACGAGCGCGAGCTCGTCACCGTGCCCCTGATGCCGCTCAACCTGCTGCTGCCCCGGCGTGCGCAGGAGCGGCTCGCGCCGAGCGTCAACCGGCTCGACGACCGCGTTCGCGAGCGGTACCCGTCGCTCCGGAAGCACGCGCGCATCACGATCCTGGTCCTCAAGTAGCGTCCGATGGCGCGCGCGAAGCCCGAGCGCCGCGGGGAGCCGTGGGCCTGACCGTCCTCCTGCTCAGCCCGGACGCCCTGCGCGCGCGGGCCCGCGAGTGGAACGAGGTCGTGTCGTCGTCGCCGCGACCGAGCCCGTTCATGCTGGCGGAGTACGTCGACGCGTGGTGGGCGGCCATGGCGCTGCCGGGCGAGGCGCCGCTGCTCGTGGCGGCCGAGCACGCCGGCGCCCTCGTGGCCGTCGTGCCGCTGTACGTCCGCCGCGACAAGGGCCTGCGGGTCGTGGGCATGATCGGCGACCACGAGGCGGCGCCGTCGGACCTGTGCGTGTCGCCGCTCGCCGGTCCGGAGGTCGCCGGCGCGATCGTCGCGGCCGTGCGCGCCCACGGCGGCTACGACTTCGCCCGCCTCGGCGGCCTGGACGCGGCGGGCACGCTGGTCCGGCCGGAGCACGGGCTGCACGCGGTCGAGCGCATCGCCGGCCCCATCATCGAGCTCGACGCACCGTGGAGCGAGGAGTCCGAGCGGCGCCTGTCGCGCGACGTGCGCAAGGCCCACCGGCGCCGGCTGCGCCGCCTGGCGGAGGTCGGAGACGTCACGATCGAGGTGCGGCGCGACGTGCCGGCGCTCGACGACGCGCTGGTGGTGCACCGCAAGCGCTGGGCCGTCGACGACGACGGCTCGACGTTCGGGAACGAGGCGGGCCGCGCCCTGCATCGCCGCGTCGTGCGCGCACTCGGCCCAGCCGGCGTGGCGCGGCTCGCCATCGTGCGCGTGAACGGCACCGCGATCGGCTTCCAGTACTACTTCGTGGTCGGTTCGACGGCGTTCTGCTTCCGCATCGGGCACGACCCCGACTTCGCCACCTACGCGCCGGGCACGGCGGCGCTGTTCGCCGCCCTGGAGGACGCGACCGCGGACGGCGTGCGGCGGGTCGAGCTGCTCGGCGGCGGCGAGGCGTACAAGCTCGGACTGGCCGACAGCACGCGGCCCATGAGCTGGGGCAGCGGGTGGGCGCGCACCCCGGCCGGGCTCGCTGCGTCGGCCGCCGATCGCGCGGTGCTGCGAGCGCACATCGCCCTGCGGGAGTCGCGCCTGGCGGGGATCGAGCACCGCGTGCTGCGCGCCATCGGCCGCTGACGACCGCTGGGCCCGCACACACCCGGCGCGCAGGCGCCCCCCGGCCGACGGGGGCGATCCGGAGGCCGCGACCTATACTGGGCCGGTGTACGCGGACGCCCCCCGCCCCCTGGTCCCGAATCCCCGGGAGCGCCGAGCGAGCTCCAGTCGTTCGTCGCGTTCCTGGCCCGCCGCCAGCTCCTGATCATCGGCATGACGTTCGCCTGCGTCATCGCGGCGCTGGCGCTCGCGCTGCGGCAGTCCGACGTGTACGAGGCCTCGATGCTCCTGCGCGTGAACTCGTCGGCGGCGCAGGCCTCGTCGCAGAACGACCAGCTGCAGGCCTCGGCCAACCTCGCCAAGACGTACTCCAACCTGATCACCAGCACGGGCTTCCTGACGGAGGCGTCGGCGGGCATCGCACCGGGCGTGCAGCTCACGCCCGACGAGCTGGAGAGCCGCGTCAGCGCCCCGGTGGTGACGGACACGAGCCTGATCTCGCTGCGGGCCACGGGCTCGTCGCCGGAGGAGGCCCGCGCCGTCACGCAGGCGATGGGCGACTACGTGGTGCGCACCATCGCGAGCGCCGACGAGGCCAACAACGAGACGCAGCGGCAGCGGCTCGCGGAGCAGATCGCATCGCTCGACGGGCAGATCCAGGACGCGCTGGCGAGCCGCAGCCAGGCCGTCGCCGACAAGGACCAGGCGGCCGTCGACCGCCTCGACGACCAGCTCGACTCGCTGCGCTTCGAGCGCCGCGAGTTCCAGACCCAGCGCGCGCAGCTGTTCGGCACCGGCGCGCCCGACAAGCTGGTCTCGATCAGCGCCGAGACGCCGGCCACCGCGGGCGCCTCCCCCATCGCGCCGCGACCGGCCTTCAACGCCGCGCTCGGCCTCTTCTTCGGCCTCGTCGTCGGCCTGATCCTGGCGTGGCTGCGCGACCAGCTCGATCGCCGCGTGCAGTCCGTCGCGGAGCTCGAGCGCCTCTCCGGCGTGCCGACGCTCGCGGTCGTGCCGATCGTGCGCGGCCAGAAGGCGGCCGCGGTGCTGGAGAACGCGTTCGACGGCGCGCGCGTCGCCGTGACCCTCGCCTCGCCGTCACGCGAGGCGCACGAGCTGACGGTGACGGCCACCCGCGACGGCGAGGGCACCAGCCTGACGGTCGCCGAGCTCGGCCGGGCCTTCGCACGCGCCGGTCGGCGGACCGTCGTGGTCGACGCCGATCCCGCGACCGCCGGCCTCACGGACTCGCTCGCTGGCCGGCGCGCACCGGACGTCGGCCTGCCGGAGGTGCTGCAGGGCGTCGCGACGGTCGAGGAGGGCCTCGTCGAGGTCGACGCCGACCTGTGGGTGCTCGGTGCCGGCAGCGGCCAGCTGCTGCCGACCGCGCAGCTCGACGGCCGCTCGCTCGACGGCCTGCTGGACGACCTCCGCGCCCGCTTCGACGTCATCGTCGTCGACACGCCGCCGACGACCCGCTCGCCGGTCGCGTCCGTGCTTGCGGTGCGGACCGGCGGGCTCGTGCTGGTGGCGCGGCTCGGCACGGTGCAGCGGTCCGACGTGAGCAGCGCCGTGCGCGCGTTCCAGGCGGCCTCGATCCCCACGATCGGGCTCGTCGTGCACTCGGCCGACGCTGAGGCGTCGACGTACGAACGCGGGCGGCGGCGGCGGGTGCTGCGGCGCCTGCGCGGCACGCCGGCGCCTGCCACCGTCGCGGATCAGGCCGTGGCGGAGCCGCCCCATGGCGGCGGTTGACGAACCGCAGCCGTCGCTGCACCGCAATGCCCTGCTCGTCTTCCTGACGAGCGTCGGCGCCCTCGGCATCGGCTACGTCGCATCGATCGTCGTCGCGCGCGCGCTGGGCGACGAGGCGCGTGGCCTGATCGCCCTGATGCAGGTGCTGGCGGAGCTCGCCGTCACGCTGGTCGCGGCGGGCACGCCGTTCGCCGTCTCGTACTACGCGAGCCGCCGTCACCGGCACCGCCGCCCGCTGATGGGACTCGGCCTGGTGGTCGCGTTCTACCTGACGGTGCTCTGCTGCGCGCTCGCGTGGGTCTTCGGCGACGCGGCGATGGAGGCCCTCGACGCGCCCTACGACGGCGACCTGTGGCTGCTCGCGGCGTTGCTGGTGCCGGCGATGCAGCTGACCTACTGGTGCACCAACATGCTGCGCGCCGACCGCGACTTCCGCACCATCAACCTGCTGGTGCTGCTCGGGCGCATCGCGACGCTGATCGCGAGCGTCGTCTTCCTGCTGGTGCTCGATCTCGGGGTCGCGTGGGGCATCGTCTGCCTGCTCGTCCCCTCGCTCGTCTTCGTCGCGGGCGCGCTGCCGCGCCTCCTGCGCGAGGGCGTCGGCTGGTCGACGCCGGTCGCGAAGGCCGCGTACCGCTACGGCGTGCGGGTGCAGGTCGGCTTCCTGCTGGGGATGGCCAACGGGCGGCTCGACCTGCTGATCCTCGGCGCCCTGGCCCCGCTGGCCGTCGTCGGCCACTACGCCGTCGCGCAGATCGTCGCCGAGATCGTGCTGCTGGTGCCGATGGCGATCGGCGTCGTGCTGCTGCCCGAGGTCGCGCGCGCCCGCAGCGGCGACACGGTCTCGGCCGCCGCCATCCGTCTCAACGGCACCACCACGCTGGCGGCCGCGCTCGGCCTCGCCCTCTTCGGGCCGCTGCTCATCACGGTCGGGTACGGCCCGGAGTTCACCGACGCCGTGCAGCCGTTCCTGATCCTGCTGCCGGGCATGTGGTTCCTGTCCGCCGGCAACCTGATCGCCGAGACGCTGCGCGGCCGCGGCCGACCCGGCCAGAGCTCGCTGCTCGCGGCCGTGGCGCTGGTCGTCACGGTGATCCTCGACCTGCTGCTGATCCCCCCGTTCTCCGCGGTCGGCGGCGCGATCGCGTCGACCGCCGCGTACACGACCTACGGCTTCCTCTCGCTACGCGCGGTGGCGCGGCTCGACGGCGTGCCGATCCACGCGCTGCTGATCGCGACACGGCCGGAGTTCACGGCCTACATCCGCAGCCTGCGGGGGGCCGTCGCCCGCCTGCGGCAGCGTGGTTGACGTCCACCACGTCGTCTACCATTCCACCATGGCGCTGAACATCAAGGACGCCGAGACGGAGCGGCTCGTCAACGAGGTGGCGCGCCGCACCGGCGAGACGAAGACGCGCGCCGTCCGGGTGGCGATGCAGGAGCGCCTGCGCCGCCTGGACGAGCGGTCGGAGGTCGACGAGCGGCGTCGCCGGCTGCGCCGCTACCTGGAGCACGAGGTGTGGCCGCACGTCCCGGCCGACGTGCGCGGCCGTCCGGTGACGAAGGCCGAACGCGAGGCGATCCTCGGCTACGGCCCGGAGGGCCATTGATCGTCGACGCCTCGGCCATCGTCGCAACGCTCCTGGACGAGCCCGCCCGCGAGGCGATCGAGGACCTCCTCGCCTCGGCGCCCGACGCGGCCGTGCCGGCGCACTCGCTCGTCGAGGCGAGCATGGTCCTGACGTCGCGCGCCGGACCCGTCGGGCGGCGGGCCGTGCGGGGGCTCGTGGAGGAACTGGGGCTGCCGGTGCTCCCGTTCGAGGATCGCCACTGGGTGGTGGCGGTCGACGCCTTCGAGCGGTTCGGCAAGGGCCGGCACCCGGCCGACTTGAACTTCGGCGACTGCCTGACGTACGCCGTCGCCCACCTTGAACGGCAGCCGCTGCTCTGCCTCGGCGACGACTTCGCGCGCACGGACCTCGAGGTCATCCGGCCGTAGGCGGCCGAGCGCCTAGGTGACGTCCAGGACGATCTTGCCGAAGCGGGCCGGGTGGTCGAGTCGCGCGTGCGCCTCCGCGGCGCGCCCGAGCGGATAGACGGAGTCGATCTCGGGCAGCCAGTCCGCCCCCTCGACGTGCGCGAGCATGTGGTCGAACTCGCGCGGGCTGCCGTTGGCGGTGCCGAGGAAGCTCCACTGGGCATGGAAGAAGCTGCCGATGTTGACCTCGGCGGTGCCGCCCGCCGTTCGCCCGAAGCTGACCAGCCGCCCGCCGTGGCGGAGCATGCCGTTGAGGCTCTGCCAGATGGGCGCGCCGGCCGAGTCGACGATCACGTCGACCTCGCCGACCTGGCGCGTCCAGTCCTCGTCCGTGTAGAGCACGCCCGAGCTGGCCCCGAGCTCGCGCGCCCGCGCCAGCTTGGCCGGCGACGACGAGCTGACGACCACCTCGGCGCCGAGGTCGCTGGCGAACTGGATCAGGTACGTCGCCACGCCGGAGCCGCAGCCCGGCACGAGGACGCGCTCGCCGGGCTCCACGCGCGCCCGCGTCACCAGGGCCCGCCAAGCGGTCAGACCGGCCAGGGGCAGCGCGGCGGCCTGCTGCCACGTGAGGCGGGCCGGCTTCGGCAGCACGTAGTCCGCCGGGACGGCGATGCGCTCGGCGTACGTCCCCTGCCGCGGCACGCCCAGCACCTGCCACGTCGACGCCGGCGCGAGCTCGCTCGGACCCCAGAAGAGCGCCGGGTTGATCACGACCTCGGCCCCCTCGAGCGGCGCGTCGACGCCGGTCCCGCGCTCGACGACGACGCCGCTGCCGTCGGAGCCGAGGACGTACGGGAACGGCGCCACCGAGCCCTCACCCTCGCCGCGGTCCTGCGGGCGGATGGTGCCGAGCCGGACTCCGCGGTCGCGCCGGTTGACGGACGCCGCACGCAGCTCGACGAGCACCTCGCCCGGCCCGGGGACCGGGTCGGCGAGCGCGGCCTCCTCGAGCACCTCCGGGCCGCCCAGCCGGTTCGCCACGATGGCCCGCACCTCAGGCCTCCTCGGCCGCGGCGGCGAGCTCGGCGCGCAGGGCCGTGGTGGCGGCGAGGTCGAGCGTGCCGTCGTCCGCGATGACGACGCCGTACACGTCGCGCGCATGGCCGATCGTCACGAACCCCTCCTCCACGTCGTCGCGCACGCGCTCGGGCTCGCGCGCCAGCGGCGAACCGTAGCCGCCGCCGCCGTTGCAGCGGCTCACGATCAGGTCGCCCGGGCGTATCTGGAGCCGCGCGCAGAGGTCGACCTCCGCGACGGGTCCGCCGCCCGGCCCGACGCCCTGCCAGGCCGCGCCGCCCGCGCCGCCGCCGCGCGTTCCGAGGGGCGGGTTGAGCGTGCCGTCGCTCAGGTACATCAGCTCGAACTCCGCCCCGACCGAGACGAACTCCAGCTCCGCCGAGGGCGCGCCACGGCGCCGGCCCGGCCCGCCGGTGTCCGGCAGCACGCGCTGGGTCTCGATGCGCACCGGGAAGCGCAGCTCGTCGATCTCGACCGAGTCGCGCTGCAGCACGCCGGCGTCGCCGATCCCGCCCATCGTCAGCCAGCCGTCGGTCGACGGGGCCGCCCGGGCCGCCGGTCCAGGCGAGCACGAGCTGGTCGATGAACGGCTCGTCGTCGTTGCGCGGGTCGTGGCCCGAGAGCACCCCCACCGACGCCGGGATGCTCATGCCGACCTCGGCCATGCCGTAGCCGTCGGCGAGCTCGGCGATCGCGCGCTGCACGGCGTTGCCGATGCGGTCGGGCACGTTGCAGGTCGAGACCGAGCAGCTCGCTGGGTGCCGAGGGATGCCCGCCACGCAGTTCTCGCGCAGGTGGACGTGGATGCGCCGGAAGGTGCCGGCGTTCGGCGGGGCGTAGCCGTTGATGGCGTTCATGACCCCGAGCATCGCCGCCGAGCGGGCGGTCGCCTCCGTCAGGTTGAGGCCGCACGGCAGGCAGTCGGGGTTGTCGCGCAGGTCGACCTCGACGTGCCCGTCGGCGACGCGAACCGTGACCTTGAGCGGGATGCCGTCGACGATGCGGCCGAACGGATCGTGGTGGGTGCGACGGTCCGCTCGCCGTTCGGGAAGCGGCGCGATGGACGTCGGCCATGCGCCCCTCGCTGTAGTCGAACCACGCGTCCACGAAGGCGTCGATGCGATCCCAGCCGACCTCCGCGGCCAGGGCGCGTACCTCGCGCTCGCCGACGCGGGCCGCGCCCAGCAGCGCCAGGTAGTCGCCCCACCACTTGTCCGGCACCCGGATGCGCACCTGGCACATGCGGATGACGTCCTCGATGTCGCGATAGCCGCTCTGCACCTTGACGCAGGGCAGGATCACGGCGCCTTCCTCGTAGACGTCCCGGGCCATCGCGTGGTACGGCGTCGGCTCGGCGTTCCCGATGTCGGCCAGGTGGGCCTTGCTGAGCACCGTGAAGCGGTGCCGCCCGTCGTCGTCGAACACCGGCACGAGCAGCGACATGTCGGCGGCGTGCGAGTTGCCGTCGTACGGCGAGTTGTGCAGGAACGCGTCGCCCGGCCGGAGGTCGGGGTGCAGGCGGCGCATGCTCGCGGCCATCAGGTCGGGCCCGCTGAGCACGTGCACCGGGATGCTCTCGGCCATCGCCGAGGAACTCGTCGCGCCGCCGTGACGACGCAGCACGAGAAGTCGCGGCCGGTGTTGAGGATGACCGAGCGCCCGGTGCGGATCAGCGTGTTGGACATGCTGCGGACGATCGCCGTGAAGCGCGACGAGAGCACGGCCAGGTCGACGGGGTCGAAGCCGGCGGTGGCCTCAGGCGACATCGACGGCCTCCTCGCTCTCGACGGCGGCGCGCTCGCTTCGCGGCGCAACCACGATCGAGCCGCTGGCGCCGCGCATGGCGACCGCGCCGCGATCCAGCACGATCGCTGGTGCCCGGCAGCTCCAGCACCGCGGGGCCGGTCGACGGAGCGGATGCGCGCCGAGCCGTCGACCGGCACGGTCATCCAGCCCTCGGGCGCGACGTAGATCGAGCGCTCGCCCTCGTCCGGCAGCTCCGACTCCACCGCCAGGTCGAGGCCGCCGCCGGTGCCGAGCGGCAGCCGCAGCCGCGCGTGCCAGCCGACGATCTCGACGTCGGAGCGCTCGTCGCGCACCGCGAAGATCTCCTCGTGCAGGCGGTGGAAGTCCGCGACGACGTCCGGCCACCTCGTCGCCCTCGCCGATCCAGTCCGGCGGCAGCGGCACCTCGAGCTCCCACACCTGCCCGGCGTAGCGCGCCTCGACGATGAGCTCCACGCGGCCTCCGCGGCGTCGAGGCCCTGCGCCCGCAGGCGCTCGGCGCAGCGCTCGCGGAGCCCGCGCAGGGCACTCGCCGACGCCGGCCGCGTCGAACCGCCGGGCGGTCGTGAAGACGGCCGCGGACTCCTCGGCCACCACGTCCGAGATCAGCCCGCCGGTCGCGCTCAGCCCGGCGCAGGTCTGCGGGATGACGACGCGCCGGCAGCCCAGCCGGGCGGCGACCGAGACGATGTTGAAGCCCGCGGCGCCGCCGCCGGAGACCAGCACCGCCTCGCGCGGGTCGACGCCCTGCTCGACCGTGACCTCCTCGATGGCGTGCACCATCGTCTCGGTCAACACGCGCATGATCGCCTCGGCGGCCGCCAGCGGTCGAGGCCGAGCGGGTGCGCCGATCAGCGTCTCGACCGCGCGGTGCGCCGCCGCTGCGTCGACGTCGATCCCGAGCCGGCCGAGCCGGTCAGGCTCGAGGTAGCCGAGCACCAGGCAGGCGTCGGTGACGGTCGACCTCGCTGCCGCCGCGGCCGTAGCAGACGGGGCCGGGCACCGAACCGGCGCTGTCGGGCCCGACGGTCAGCAGGCCGCCGGCGTCGACCTTCGGCGATGCTGCCGCCGCCCGCACCCGTCGTGCGCACGTCGACCGCCGGAAAGCCGGTCAGGTGCCCGACGAAGCGATGGCCGAGCCACGTCTCGCGGGTGCGCGGGATGCGGCCCTGGCGCACGAGGCTGACGTCGAAGCTCGTGCCGCCGGTGTCGACGACGATGGCGTTGGCGCTGCCGCCCTCGCGCTCGGCGTGGTGCCGTCCGGCGACCGGCGCCATGGCGGGGCCGGAGTTGATGGAGTGGATCGGAGCACCGGCGAGCCACTCGGGCTCCAGCAGGCCGCCGGCGGCGCCGGAGACCAGCAGCCGGCCGTCGAAGCCCGCGGCCCGCAGGCGCTCGCGGAGGTGCGCCAGGTAGGTCGTCATCAGCGGCTTCAGCGACGCGTCGATGCAGGCCGCCGAAGCCCGGTGGTACTCGCGGATGACCGGGTTGACGCGGTGTGACAGGGTGACGGGAAGGTCCGGCGCCTCGCGGGCCAGGACCTCCTCCACCGCGAGCTCGTGGTGCGGGTTGACGATCGACCAGAGCAGGCAGACGCCGACCGCCTCGACGTCGAGCTCGACGAGCTGCCGCGCCGTGCGCACCACCGCCGTCCAGGTCGAGCGGGCGCACGACGTCGCCGCGGTAGTCGATGCGCTCGTCGACCTCGAAGGTGAGGCGCCGCGGCACGTACGGCCGCGGGTACTCGCGCGCGTGGTCGAACGGGTTCTCGCGCCCGCCGATGCGGAACAGGAGGATCTCGCGGTGGCCCTGCGTGGTCAGGAACGCCGTGCGCGCCGTGCGTGCCGGTGAGGACCGCGTTCGTCGCCCGGGTCGTGCCGTGCACCAGAACCGTGACGCGCCGCAGCAGCTCGTCCTGCGCGAGGCCGACGGAGGCGGCGGCGCGGCCGATCGCCTCCAGCACCCCGGTCACGGGATCGTCGGGCGTCGTCGGCGCCTTGTGCAGGGTGAGCGCGCCGCGGTCGTCTTCCAGGACGACGTCCGTGAACGTGCCGCCGGTGTCGATGGCCAGCCTCACGATGCGCCTCCTCTCGCGTGGGCGAGGTGCGCGTCGGCCACGCCGAGCGCCTCGTCCAGGGCCTCCACCGCCAGCTCCAGCTCCCGCTCCTCGATGACCAGCGGCGGTACCAGCCACAGCATCTCGCCGCTGAACTCGCGGAGGACGACGCCGCGCTCGAGGATCGCGTCGCTGACCACGCGCGCGAGCGGCGTGGCGCTGCCGTCGCCGCCCCACACGTCCTCGCCGAGGTCGCCGACCGGCTCGTGCAGACGCACGAACCACATGAGGCCCTCGCCGTAGACGCTCCGCACCGACGGGTGGCGCCCGGGCAGCGCGAGCAGCGCGCGCCCCAGGCCCTCGCCCAGGCGCGCCGCGCGCTCCACCAGGCCGTCGCGCGCGATCACCCGCAGCGTGGCCGAGATCGCCGCAACGGCCAGCGGGTGGCCTCGGAAGGTGCTCGACGTCATCCACCGGCGGCCGCCGATCTCGTCGACCACCCCCCGCGAGAGGATCAGCGCGCCCGCCGGGGCGGCGCCGCCGGTGATGCCCTTGCCCATCGTCACCAGATCGGGCCGCGCGGTCGCACGCTGGAAGGCGAAGGAGCGACCCAAGCGGCCGAGCGCGGTGACGGTCTCGTCGGCGATGGAGAGGGCGCCCGCAGCAGCGGCAGCCTCGGCCAGGACCTCCTGGTAGCCCGGCGACGGCACGACCGCGCCCTGGCTGCAGTCGAGGATGACCGCGGCGGCGCCGTCGAGTGCGGCGCCGGCCGAACGCAGGCAGGCGGCGCGGCAGTCGTGTCCCGGCTCGGCCTCGCCGCGGCCGCAGCCCGGCACCGGCAGCACGCGCGTCTCCACCAGCGGCGGGCGCTCGAGCACGCCGCCGTCGGGCGACGCCAGCGTGGCGCCCCACAGCCGGTGCAGGCTGACCTCGCGCGCGAGGCCGACGCCGCCGTGGTAGCCGCTCTCGCGCGCCACCAGCGGTTCGCGTCCCGTCAAGAGCTGCGCCAGCAGCAGCCCGAGGTCGGCTGCCTCGCTGGAGGAGACCGTGAAGACGACCTGGTCGGCCCAGTCCTCGCCGGCGAAGGCGAGCTCGAGCATGTCGCGCGCGGCCGCCTCGCGGGCCGGCAGCCGCACGCCGTCGCCGGCATAGACCGTCGCCGCGGCGTCCTGCACCGCACCCACCAGCTCCGGATGGCAGTGTCCGAGCAGGCACGAGCTCAGCGAGCCCGCGTCGATGGTCTCGCGGCCGTCCTCCAGGGTCAGGCGCGCCCCGCGGCCGTGGACCACCGCGAGCGACTGCCGCTCGCCGGGGGCGGACATCGAGGCCAGCAGCGGCGTGGGCGTCCTCACGACGAGGCCCCTCGCTCCGCCGGGACCAGCCGCACGTCGTCCGGGTGCCAGCCGACGTCGACGCGCTCGCCCGGCGCGGGCACGCGGTCGCTGCCCCCGCCGGCGTGGAACGAGAGGCCCTGGATGCGGGTGCCGCCCGGGAGCTCGACGAAGACCTGCGTGCTCGAGCCCAGGTAGACGACGTCGGCCACCATCCCCTGCAGGCGCACGCAGCCATCGCCCACGGCGGCGCCGAGGAGCACCTTCTCGGGCCGGATCGAGACCGTGACGTCGCCGCCCGGGGCCGCCGCGCCGTCGTGGCTCCCGGCGGGGACCAGAAGGTGGCCGCCGACCGCGATGCCGTCGGAGGTGGTCTGCGCGGCGAGCAGGTTGGCGGTGCCGATGAAGCCCGCGACGAAGGCGTTGGCCGGCTGCTCGTAGAGCTCGTGCGGCGGCCCCAGCTGCTCGATGCGGCCGTCGTTCATCACCGCCATCCGGTCCGACATCGTGAGGGCTTCCTCCTGATCGTGGGTGACGAAGACGAACGTGATGCCGAGCTCGCGCTGGATCGCCTTCAGCTCCACCTGCATCTCGCGGCGGAGCTTGAGATCGAGTGCGCCGAGCGGCTCGTCGAGCAGGAGCAGCGCCGGCTCGTTGACCAGGGCGCGGGCCAGGGCCACGCGCTGCTGCTGGCCGCCGGAGAGCTCGCGCGGCCGCGCGCGGGCGCGCGAGCCGAGGCGCACCAGCTCCAGCATGCGGCCGACGCGCTGGTTGATCTCGGCCTTCGGCACCCGCCGCCGGCGCAGGCCGAACGCGACGTTCTCCGCCACGCTCAGGTGGTCGAAGAGCGCGTACGACTGGAACACCGTGTTCACGTGGCGGCGGTAGGGCGGCACGCCCGTCACGTCCTTGCCCTCCAGGAAGATCTCGCCCTCGTCGGCCACGACGAAGCCGCCCAGCAGCCGCAGCGTGGTGGTCTTACCGCAGCCGGACGGCCCGAGGATGGAGAAGAACTCCGCGGCCGCGATCTCCAGGCTCAGGTCGTCGACGGCGGCCACGCCGGCGTAGCGCTTGGTGACGTGCCGGAGGGCGGCGATCACGCCCTCGTCAGGCATCGCCGGCCGCCTGCGGCACCACCTGACCGCGCCCCTGGGCGGCGCGCAGCAGCAGGGCGGCGCCGGCCAGCAGGATCAGGGCGAGCACGAACATCAGCACGCCGATCGCGTTGACCACCGGCGTCACGCCGAAGCGCAGGAGGCTGTAGATGCGCACCGGCAGCGGCGAGGTCCCGATCCCCGAGGTGAAGACCGACGTCACGAAGTCGTCGAAGCTGAGCACGAAGCAGAGCAGGCTCGACGCGGCGATCGAGGGCCAGAGCAGCGGCAGCACCACCAGCCGCAGCGCGCCGAGGCGGGTCGCGCCGAGATCCATCGCGCTCTCCTCGACCTCGGGGTTGAGGCTGACCAGCCGGCTGCGCACGACCACGGTCACGAACGGCAGGCAGACCGCGATGTGGGCGAGGATGATCGTGGTGTTGGAGAGCGTGACGCCGAGCTTGGTGAAGAGCAGCAGCGACGCCACCGCGGTGACCGTCTCCGGCGACACCAGCCGCAGCAGGATGGTGGCATCGGTCGGCCGCGCGACCCTCCGCGACGCGCGCACGAGCCCGAGCGCGAGCAGCGGCCCAGTGACGGCGCAGGCCAGCGTCGTGACCAGCGCGATCTCGATCGACGTGCGCAGCGACGCGTGCCAGTCGTCATCCGTCAGCGCCTCGCGGTACCAGCGCGTGCTGAAGCCCGTGAAGCGCACCAGCGACTCGCCGCTGTTGAACGAGTAGAGCACGACGAAGGCCAGCGGCAGCAGCATCAGCCCCATCGCCAGGGCGCCGAAGACCCACAGGAAGCGCGGGCGGTCGAACTCGCGCGGGCGAGCCATTCAGCCGTCCACCGCCGCCAGACCGCGGGCGGCCTGCCGCAGGCGCCCGCGGGTCAGGACGATGCCGATGACGACGCCGAACAGCACCAGCGCGATCAGCACCATGGTCAGCGCGGCGCCGAACGGGATGAGGCCCGAGTTCGTGAACTGCTGGTTGATCAGGTTGCCGATCATCGCCTGGTCCGGGCCGCCGAGGAACTGCGCCGTGGCGAAGTCTCCGAGGGCCGGGAAGAAGGTGAGGATCACGCCGCCCAGGACCCCCGGCAGCGAGGCCGGCCAGGTGACGTGCCAGAACGTCTGGCGCGGGGTGCCGTAGAGGTCCTTGCCGGCCTCGATCAGCGAGGGGTCGAGGTCGCCAAGCGCCGCGTAGATCGGCAGCACCATGAGCGGGAAGTAGCCGTAGACCAGCCCCAGGATCACCGCGCCCGCGCTCGGGACGAGGGTCTGACGGTCGAGGCCGACGGCGGCGAGCACGTCGTTGACCACACCCTGGTCGTCCAGGATCGCGGTCCACGCGTAGATGCGCACGAGGTAGTCGACGATCCAGGTGCAGACCAGCACGGCGATCATCACGCGGCCGAGCCCGCCCGCGTGCCGTGCGGCGAGGTACGCGAGCGGGTAGCCGATCAGCAGGCAGAGGATCGTGGTGGCAGCGGCATACTCGACCGTGCGCACGATCGTCGGGACGTAGTACGACTGTGTGGCCTGGTCGTAGTTGTCGAGCGTGAACCCGAGCTTCGGCAGCCCCACGATGTCGACGGTGCCGAACGAGTACACCGCCACCAGCACCATCGGCAGCAGGAAGAGCGCTGCGAGGACGAGGTTGCCCGGGACCGTGAAGAGCGCGTAGAGGGTTCGCGGACGCATCCTCGGGCGCCGCTAGGCGATGACGCGCGACCAGGCCTGGTTCCAGAGCTTGAGGCGGTCGCCGGTCGGCGCCTCCTTCCAGTTCTTGCGGTCGACCAGCAGGTCGTCTGAGTAGTCGAAGTCCGGGTACTGCTTGATGGCCTCGGAGAAGGCCGCGTTGCCGGCGTTGGCCCCCGTCTTCAACAGCAGGAACTTGCCGAGCGCGGCGTTGTTCTCCGGCTTCAGGAGCCAGTCCATGAACAGCAGGGCGGTGCCGGGCGCCTTGGCCTTGGCGCCGATGGAGAGCGTGTCGGCCGCCATCAGCGGGCCTTCCTTGGGCACGTAGAACTTGATGTTCTCCGGATCCTCGGCCTGCTGCAGGCCGATGTAGATCGGTGTCGACCAGCCTTCCATCAGCGTCGCCTTGCCGTCCGCCACCGGCGGTGCGAGGTCGGTCGTGAAGGCGGCGACGTGCTTCTTGATCTCGACCAGGCTGTCGGCCGCCTCGTTGACCTCGTCCGGGTCGGCGGAGTTGGCGTCGTGGCCGTTGCGCAGGAGCGCCATGCCGAGGGTGTCGCCGATCGCCGAGAGCAGGTAGAGGTGGCCGTCGGCAGCCTCCGCGTTCGACCAGATGTCGTCCCAGCTGCCGGTGACGTTGAAGCCCTTGTCGGCCCGGTACATGATCCCGGTGGGGCCGTAGTCGTAGGGCACCGTGTAGCGGTACTCGCCGTTGTCCCAGTAGGGCGTCTGGAAGTACTCCGCGATCTCGCCGGCGTTCTTCAGGTCGCCGAGGTCGAACGACTGCAGCAGGTTGCCGCCGAGGAACTGCCCCATGTAGCCGTTGTTGGTCGTGATCAGGTCGAACGGCTGGCCGGCGGCGAGCTTCTGCACCGACTCGGCGTTGGTCGACATGAACGACTGCTTGACCTTGACGCCGTACTCCTTCTCGAAGGCGCTGACGACGTCGGGGGGCACGAACTCGGCCCACGTGTACCAGTTGAGGTCGCCGTCGACCTCGGGCTTCACCGTCGGCGCCGGGACGCTGGCGGCGACCTCCTCGGTCGAGGACGCCTCCGCCGTCGACGGGGCCTCGGCGGCGGAGCTCGAGCCCGCGCTGGAGGACTCCGCGGCGGACGAGCTCGGCGCGGCAGCGGACGACGCCGGCGCGGCCGAGGACTCGGGCGCCGCCGCGGCGGTCGAGGAGCTGCCGCCGTCGTCGTCCCCGCAGGCCGCGAGGTAGCCCGCGGCCGTGATGGCGGCCGCGGCGCCGAGGGTGCGGCGCAGGAACGCGTCGCGCGAGAGGCGGCGGGCGCTCGCCCACTCGTCGGATCGATCGTGCCGAGTCATCTCGACTCCCTCCTTGCTGTGCCGCCCGTCATCGCACGACTCCGCCGTCGACGACCAGGTAGGTGCCGGTCACGAAGGACGACTGGTCGGAGGCGAGGAAGAGCATCGCCTGCGCGATCTCGGACGGCTCCGCCTCACGCTGCAGCGGGATGACCTGGGCCATGCCCTGCAGGAACACCTGGTAGCCGCCGCGGTGGTCGAAGAACGGGTCGTTGAAGCCGGTCTTCGTGTGGCCTGGGCAGATGCAGTTCACGCGGATGGTCGGGGCGAGCTCCGCCGCCAGGGCGCGCGTGAAGCCGATCACGGCGCCCTTGGATGCGGCGTAGTGCGTCGAGCCGGCGCCCATGCCGCGCAGGCCCGCGATGGAGGCGGTGTTGACGATCACGCCGCCGCCCGCATCGCGTAGGTGCGGCACGGCGTGCTTGGCCGCCAGAAAGCAGGAGCGCGCGTTCACGTCCATGATGCGGTCCCACATCTCGAGCGGCATCTCCTCGACGGCCGAGGCGGAGGCGATGCCGGCGATCGAGACCAGGACGTCGATGCCGCCCAGCTCGTCACGCGCCGCCTGCATCAGCGCGGCCACGTCGTCCTCGACGGTGGCGTCGGCCCGCCGGAAGGCGATGCGCCCGCCGCCGGACTCGACGCCGCGCGCGAGCTCGGCGCCGCGTTCCTCCTGGATGTCGCCGAAGACGATGCTCGCACCCTGCTCGGCGAACAGCCCGATGGTCGCGGCGCCGATGCCGGTGGCACCGCCCAGGAAGACCACACGCTTGCCCTCGAGTGTCACGACGCCTCCTGCAGGCCGTTCGCGTAGAGCTCGGCGGCAGCGACCGCGAGCTCGTGATCCTGTGTCGCCTTGCCGCCGGACACGCCGATCGCCCCCACCACGGCCTCGTCGCGGCGCAGCGGGACGCCGCCGCCGATGCAGACCAGCGGCGGGTCGTGCGCGGTCTCGAGGCCATGCAGGTCGGAGCCGGACCAGGTGCGCTCGTTGAGCTCCAGCGTCGAGCGCCGCAGCGAGCAGGCGGTGTAGGCCTTGCCGATGGCGAGCTGCGTGGTGACGAGCATCGCGTCGTCGTCCCGCCCGAAGGCCTTCAGCTCGCGCCCGCCGTCCACGACGGCGACCGCGACGGAGAGCCCGGCCTCGCGCCCCTGCTCGATGGCGTGCGCCACGAGCTGCGCCGCCTCGCTCCACCGAAGTCCCTCCAACCTCGCCTCCGATCTCATTCCGCTGAGTGAGAACTCAACCGGTGTTCGACGCGGCGATCTTAGGAGGCAGTTCGATCCATTGTCAATAGATCCGTTTGTAGAAGCCTTCTTGACGCGGTCAGAAGCGCCGGATACCGTGGCGGAGGACGCTCGAAGTTGTATCTCAGCAGGTGAGATGAACGCTCCGGCCAGCATCGGCGACGCCGCCGCCAGCACCACCCCGACCGTTCGCTGCACGGGTGGCGAGGCCCTGGCGCGGACGCTCGCGGCGCACGGCTGCGGCCCGATCTTCGGGATGGGCGGCTTCCAGCTGCTGCCGATGTACGACGCCATCCGCCGCCTCGGGCTCGCGCCACGTCCTGGTCAACGACGAGCGCGCCGCGGCCTTCGCCGCAGACGCCTACGCCCGCGCGTCGGGGCGCGTCGGCGTCTGCGACGCGACGCTCGGGCCCGGCGCCACCAACCTCATCACGGGGCTCGTCGAGGCGACCAACGCCGGCACGCCCGTGATCGCGATCGTCGGCGACGCGAACCGCAGCCACGCGGGCAAGGGGATGACGCAGGAGGCCGAGCAGGTGCGGCTGCTGCGCCCGGCGGTCAAGGAGCTCCTGCGCGTCGAGGTCGGCACGCGCATCCCCGAGCTGCGTGCGCCGCGCCCATGCGGTCGCCACCAGCGGCCGGCCCGGCGCCGTCGTCCTCGACGTCCCCGAGGACGTCGCCCACGGCGTCTGCGAGTACGACGCCGCCGACATCGCCGCCGCCGTCGAGGCCCGGGCCCGCCCCGCTCGCGTGCGCGCCCCGCCCCGGCGGACGTCGAGGCGGCCGCCCGGCTGCTCGCTCCGGGCGCCGCGACCCGGCCCGCTCATCCTCGCCGGCGGCGGCGTCCACCTCTCCGGCGCCTACGACGCGCTGGCCGAGCTGGCCGCCGACCCTGTCCATCCCCGTCGCGCACACGATCTCCGGCAAGGGCGCGCTGGCCTGCACGCACCCGCTCACGCCGGGCTCTTCGGCCGCTACTCGGGCGTCGCGAACGACCTGATCGAGCAGTGCCGACTGCATCCTCGCCGTCGGCACGCAGGCTCGGCGAGATCGCCACGCGGCGCTGGTCGCTGCTGCCCGACCGGCGTGCCGATCGTCCAGATCGAGATCGACGCCGACGAGATCGGCCGCTCGACCGACGTCGACGTCGGCCCTCGTCGGCGACGCGCGCCTCGCCTCGATGACCTGACCGCCGCCTGCGGCCGGGCACGAGCGCTCCGCCTACGTGGAGGAGCTGCGCGAGCGCCGGGCGCGCTGGCAGCGAGGACGACGCGCCCGCTGCTGACCTCCGACGAGCACCCCGATCACCATGCCGCGGCTGATCCACGAGCTGAACGCCGCGATGCCGCGCCGCGGCGACGCTGGTCGCGGACGGCGGGTTCGCGTCGCACTGGACGGCGCTGCTCTACGAGACGCAGAGCCGCGGCCGTGGCTACATCGCCAACCGCGGCTTCGCGTCGATCGGCTACGGCCTGCCCGGCGGCGCTCGGCGCCCGGCTCGCGGCGACGGGCCATCCGGTCGTCGGCATCACCGGCGACGGCGGCCTCTGAAACGCGCTCGGCGAGCTCGAGACGGCCGCGCGCGTCGGGCTCGCGTTCACCCTGATCGTGGTCAACAACGCGGCTTCCGGGTACGTGAAGGCGCTGCAGCACGCGATGTACGACGGCGCCTACCAGTCGGCCGACCTGAGCGCGGTGGACTATGCGCAGGTCGCGCGCGCCCT
This sequence comes from uncultured Actinomycetota bacterium, assembly GCA_963767885.1. GTDB lineage: Bacteria > Actinomycetota > Thermoleophilia > Gaiellales > F1-60-MAGs149 > CAVYFW01. The sequence continues at coordinate 115,246 of CAVYFW010000005.1, read as the reverse complement.
CGGCTGCGACGGGATCGGCGGTCGACGACGCGGCCGACCTGCGCCCGGCGCTCGCGAGCGTCGATCCTCCGCAGTACACGGCCGACGGTGATCGACGTGCGCGTCACGCGCGATCCGGCGCAGCATGCTGCCCGGCGTCGACAGCCGAACGGTGGTCGATGCGCGCGGTTGACCGCTTCATCGCCATCCTCGAGGCGGTGGCGGACGAGCTCGACCCCACCTCGGCCACCGGCGTCGCCCGCCGCATCGACCTTCCCGTCTCCACGACCGCGCGCTGATGGCAGAGCTCGAGGAGACCGGCCTGCTGGAGCGCGCCGACGGCCGCGGCCGCTATGTCGTCGGGCCGCGCCTGCGCAGCCTGGCCCGCGCCGCGCTCCACGACCCGATGCTGGCCGAGCAGGCGCAGTCCGTGCTCGACGGCCTCCGCGACCGGAGCGGCGAGACGGTCTCCCTGCACGTTCGGCGCGAGGACTCGCGCGTCTGCATCGCCCACGCCGAGAGCCAGCACTCCGTCCGCCGCGTCGTGCCGATCGGAGCGACGGTGCCGCTGCACGTCGGGGCGACGGGCGCCATGCTGCTGCGCGGACCTGCCGCCCGGCGAGCTCGACGCCTACCTGACCACGGCCGGCCTGGACGACGGCGAGCGCGAGGCGCTGGAGGCCCGTCTGGCCGCGGCCCGGCGTGACGGCTGGTCGTGCACCGTGGACGTCGTCGAGCCGGTCTGTCCGGCGTCGCCGCGTCGATCTCCGGCCGCAGCGGGGTCATCGCCTCGATGAGCATCTGGGCCCGACCACCCGCCTGACCGCCGCCGTCATCCACGAGCTGGCGCCGCACGTGCTCGCAGCCGCCGCCGAGATCTCCCGCCGTGCCGCGTCCATCTCGGAGTGACGCGACGCACGACCGGCGCCGCGTCCCGGGCGGTGGCTCCGACGTCACCGTGCGCGACGTCGTCGAGCGCGGCCTGCGCTGCTTCGCGGCGAACATCGCGGTCATCGACGGCGAGCGGCGGGAGACGTACGCCGACCTGGCCGACCGCTCCGGCCGCCTCGCCAACGTCGTGACGGCGACCGGCCGCGGCCGCCGGTCGCCGTGTGGCTGCCGAACTGCCTGGAGTACGTCGAGGCGGACGTCGCGTGCATGCGCGCGGTGCCACGCGGGTGGCCGTCGGCGACCGCCTGAGCGCCGACGAGAACGGCGTACATCCTCGGCCACTGCGGCGCCGGGGTGCTGATCACGACCGCCGAGCTGTACGGGCGGCTGCGCGACCACCGCGCGGCGCCGGCAGACGTCGAGGTGCTGCTCGTGGACGGCCGCGCCCTCCTACGAGGAGGCGCTGGCCCGCGCCGCGGCCCGGCTCGACGTCGCCCGTGTCGCCGCTCGCGCCGAGCTACCTCGGCGTACACCAGCGGCACCACCGGCCGCCCGAAGGGTGCGATCCACACGCAGCGCGGCAGGCTCGCGTCGGCCACCAACATGCTCGCCTGCGAGCTGCGCCGCCTCGACGCGACGGCCGTCTTCGCGCACGTCACGCCCGTCTCTCACGGGTCCGGCTCCAAGGTCGTCCCGGCCCTCGCGTCCGGCGCGGCCAACCTCGTGCTGCGCCGCTTCGACCCCGACTGCCTGGCCGACGCGATCCGCGACGAGGGCGTGACGCACACCTTCCTGGTGCCGACGCTCATCGGGCGCCTGCTCGACGCCGGCACGCGCGTCGAGCGAGGCGCTCCGCTCCCTGCGGCAGATCACGCTTCGGCGGCTCGCCGATCGCGCCGGACCGCTTCGCCAGCGCGATCGACCGGCTCGGCCCGATCCTCACGCAGATCTACGGCTCGACCGAGGTGCCGCACCCGGTGACCGTGCTGCAGCCGGAGGACTACCTGCGCGACGGCGACGCCGCGCTGGCCACCGCGGGGCGCCCTGCGATCGCGGTCGACATCGCCGTCGACGGCGACGGCGAGGCGGAGCCCGACCGCGGCGAGCTCCTGATCGCGGCCCCGCACGCGATGGCCGGCTACTTCGAGGACGAGGCGGCCACCGAGCGGACGTTCACGCCGGCCGGGTACTACCGCTCCGGGGACGTCGTGGCCATCGGCCCGAGCGGCCTCGTGCGACCTTCCACGACCGGGTCCGCGACGTCGTGATCAGCGGCGGGATGAACGTCTACCCGTCAGAGGTCGAGCGCGCGCTCGGCGCCCATCCTGCCGTGCGCCAGGCCGTCGTCGTCGGTGGGCCGGACACGGACTGGGGCGAGGTCGTCGTCGCCTACGTCGTCGCGACCGACGGCGGCCCGGCCGGCGACGGACGACCTCGAGCGCTGGGTGGGCGATCGCCTGGCGGCTACAAGAAGCCGCGGCGCTTCATCTTCGTCGACGAGCTGCCCGTCAGCCCCAACGGCAAGGTGCTGCGGCGGGAGCTGCGCGACGCGCTGTGGCAGGGACGACCGCGCCAGATCGGGTGAGACGAGCCAGGAGGTCCGGATGTTCTACGAGCTTCGCCGCTACCACTGCACGCCCGGCCGGCTGGAGGACGTCGACCGGCGCTTCTCCGAGCACGTGCTGGGCTTCTTCGAGCAGCACGGCATCCAGCCGGTCGCCTTCTGGCGCACCTACATCGGCCCGTCCAGCAACGAGTTCGTCTACGTCCTGCGCTGGGACGGCCTGGCCGACCGCGAGCAGCGATGGGGCGCCTTCGCGTCCGACCCGGCCTGGCTCGCGGTGCGCCGCGAGACCGAGGCCGCGGGGCCGCTGGTGGAGCGGATCGAGACGGCGCTGATGACGCCGACCTCGTACTCGCCGACGCCATGAGCGAGCGGCCGCCCGCGCTCGCGGTCACCGACGGCGACGAGGTCGTCGTCCGCGGCCACCGCCTGGCCCAGGAGCTGATCGGCCGGCGCACGTTCACGGAGATGTTCCTGCTCGACCTCGACGGCGCGCTGCCGAGCCCGGGGAAGGTCGCGACCGTCGACGCGATCCTGGTGGCGCTGATGGAGCACGGGCTGACGCCGAGCACCCTGGCGGCGCGGCTCGTGCACGACGGGGCTCCGGAGGGCCTGCAGGGTCCGGTGGCGGCCGGGCTGCTGGCCGTCGGCTCGCGCTTCCTCGGCACGGTCGAGGACGTCGCCCGCCTGCTGCAGCGCCTGGTGGTCGAGGACGCCGACGAGGAGGCCCTGCGCCGCACCGTGCGCGAGGTGCGGGCCGCCGGCGGTCGCGTTCCCGGCCTCGGCCACAACCTGCACGCGGCCGCCGACGCGCGCGTCGCATCGCTGGTCGGCGTGGCGTCCGAGCACGGCGTCGCGAGCGCGCACGTCGCCGCGCTGTTCGACCTCGCGCGCGTCGCCGGTGCGGAGCTGGAGCGCCCGCTGATCGTCAACGCCGCCGGTGCGGTGGGCGCGATCGTGAGCGACCTCGGCTACCCACCGCCGGTCGCGCGCGGCCTGGCCGTCGTGGCGCGCGCAGCTGGGCTGGTGGCGCACGTCGTGGACGAGATGGCATCGCCGACCGGCCGCCGGCTCTGGACCGAGCTCCACCACGGCGCGCCGGGCTAGCGCCCCAGCGAGCGCCTCACCCCCGCGCGCGGCGGGCTCGCACCTTCCGGTGCAGCCAGGAGTCCTCGTCGAGCGCGCCGTCGAGCACGGCGGCGAACTCCGCCGGCGCCGTGTCCGGGCGGACGAGGGTGCGCCGCAGCGCCAGGAGCCCGTCCTCCAGGCCCGTGTTGACGCCCGTGCCGGTGCCGACGGCCGCCGTCGAGGCCGGCCTCCCGCACCAGCCGCTGCTCGCGGGCGCCGAAGCGGCCGGCCGGGTAGGAGAAGACGGTCGACGGCGTCGGGCGGTGCGCATCGAGGACGCGCGTCGACCCGATGATCTCGTCGCGCGCGGTCTCCGTGTCGAGCGCCGGCAGCGACGCGTGCGTCCGGCTGTGCGGCTGCACGTCGAACACGTCGCCGCGCAGCAGCTCCTCGACGTCCGCCCAGGTGAGGGCCGGCGGCGGATCCCGGTACCAGTGGAAGGTGCCCGTGCCGTCGAGGATGCCGGTGACGGCGAAGATCGTCGCGTCGAGGCCGAGCCGCTCCAGCACGGGCAGCGCGTTGTCGACGTTGTCGCGGTAGCCGTCGTCGAAGGTCACGCACGCGTAGCGCCCCTCGACCGGCCCGGCCCGCAGCAGCTCCACGGCCCGGGTCAGCGAGACGACCTCGTGGCCGGACGCCGCGAGCGTCTCCATCTGCTCCGCGAACTCGCCCGGCGTGACCGCCAGGGGATCGCCGGGCGCGTCGATGACGCGGTGGTAGGCGAGGATGCGCACGCCGTCCGGCTGCGGCAGGCCGTCGCTCGCCGCGCGGCGGGTGCGGGCGCGCTCCAGCCGGCGCACGGCCGAGTGGTACGGCCGCGGCGGCAGCGGCAGCGGGGCGACGGCCTCGCGCAGCATCGCGTCGATGCGGTCGAGCACGCGCTCGGCGTCGTAGTCGCGGGCGATCAGCGCCCGGCCGTTCGCGCCGCGGCGGCTGCGCTCCGCCGGGTCCACGGCGGCCTCCAGCATGCGGGCCGCGAACGCGTCGACGTCCTCCGGCGGCGCCAGCCAGCCGGTGTCGCCGTCGTGCACCACGAGCGGCGAGCCGTCGACCGCCGTCGCGATGGCCGGCGTGCCGAGGGCGAGCGTCTCCAGCAGCACCACCGGCAGCCCCTCCCAGCGCGAGGAGAGCACGAAGGCGTCGCTGGCCCGGATGTAGGGCGCGACGTTGCCGACGGCCCCGAGGAAGACGATGCGCTCGGCGATGCCGAGGTCGGCGGCCTGCTGCTTGCGCTCGTCGAGCTCCGGGCCGATGCCCGCGCAGACGAGCTGGGCCTGCGGGTACTGCGCGACGACCTGTGCGAAGGCCGCGACGAGGATCTCCGTCGCCTTCTGGGGCACGAAGCGGCCGATGTAGATGTAGCGCGGCGAGCCGTCCGGCAGCGGCGGGTCGATCGGCACCTCGGCGTTGCGCTCGAGGGCGCTGATGTCGATGCCCGAGCGCAGCGTCTCCACCGGCGGCGCCCCGCGGTGGCGCGTGATGCCGTGCGCCGTCTGGTCGGACACCGCGACGGCGTGGGCGCGCGTCGAGCGCAGGACGACGGCGGCGAGCCGCTCCTGGTCGTCGGGGATGCCGTGCAGCATCACCACGTGCGGGATGCGCGGCGCGGCGAGGCCGGCGACCGCGGCGACGGTGATCGACTGCGTGAAGAGGACGTCGGGCTTGAAGTCGCGCACCAGCGTGCGCAGCGCCCGCACCCACGGCAGCATCGTCTTCGGCGTCAGCTGCACCTCGGTCAGCAGGCGCGTCTCGACCGTCGGGCTGAAGGCGTGGGCGTCCCAGCGCGAGCGGCGGCCGAACGCCATGAGCACCTCGTGCCCGCGCTGCTTCAGGCCCTCCGCGTAGAGCACGGCGAGCCGCTCCGCCCCGCCGAGCCCGAGCGTCGGTGACAGGAGCAGGACGCGCACCGTCACACCCTACCGGTGGAGTCGCTCATCACGCCGCCAGTGCGGGTAGGGGGCGTCCCCGCAGCCAGTGGTCGCGCCAGAGCTCGAAGACCAGCAGGCACCACAGCTGGTGGCCGGCGAGGCGGCTGCCGCCGGCGAGGCGCCGGTTGACGCTGCGGGCCGTCGAACGGCGGTAGAGCTCGTCCGGCCCGCTCAGCACGAGGTCCTGCAGCAGGTCCTTCAGCTCGCCCTGCAGCCAGGCCGTGTGCGGGACCGTGAAGCCCATCTTGGGCCGGTCGACGAGCTCGTCCGGCAGCACGAGCCGCAGGGCGTCGCGCAGCAGCGGCTTGCGTCCGGGCGCCCTCCTCCGCGTACGCGGTGGAGCGCAGCGCGACCGCCACGACCGCCGGGTCGAGCAGCGGGTTGCGGGCCTCCAGGCTGACGGCCATCGTGGCCCGGTCGACCTTCTGCAGGATGTCGTCGACGAGGTACGTGGCGATGTCGCAGCGCATCAGCCGCTCGACCGGCCCGCCGGCGGCGGCGTCGAAGGTGTCGAGCAGCGCGTCGTGCTCCGGCGCGTCGGGCACGAGGCGCCGCAGGTCCGGCGTGCGCCAGATGGAGACCGTCTCGCGGTACGCGGCGGCCGCCGTGCCGAGGCGCACCGCGCTCGCCAGCACGTCGAGGCGCGGGCCCACGCGCGGCAGGTGCCGGCCGAGGGCCAGGACGGGCGCGGCGGCGCGCGGCACCCGCTCGATCTGCTCGGCCCGCGCCCCCACCCCCTGGTAGCGCGTGTAGCCGCCGAAGAGCTCGTCGCCGCCGTCGCCGGTCAGGGCCACGGTGACGTGCTCGCGGGCCAGCCGCGCGACCGCGTAGGTGGCGATGGCCGACGAGTCCGCGAACGGCTCGTCGAAGGCCTCGACGAAGGCCGGCAGCGCCCTCAGCGTCTCGTCGCCCGAGAGCGTGAAGGTCGTGTGGCGGGTGCCGAGGTGCTGCGCGACCGCGGCGGCGTAGCCCGACTCGTCGTACGACCCCTCGCGGAAGCCGATGGCGAACGTCCGCACGTCCTCGGACGCGGCGCGCATGCAGGCCACCACCAGGCTCGAGTCCGTGCCGCCGGACAGGAAGGCGCCGACCGGCACGTCCGCGACCATGCGCCGCGCCGTCGCCTCGCGCACGACGTCGAGCACCTCGCCGGGCGTCGCCGCGGGCAGCGAGGCGTCGGGCGCCGGCGGCTGCCAGTAGACCTGCGGCTCGCCCGTCTGGCCCGTCTCCAGGTCGACCTCGAGCCAGGACGCCGGCGGCAGCTTCTCCACCTCGCGCAGGATCGAGCTCGGGCCGGGCACGTACTGGTAGCGCAAGTAGCCGGCGAGGGCGGCGCGGTCGAGGGTGACCTCGTCGCGGCACAGCGGCAGCATCGCCTTGAGCTCGCTCGCGAACATCAGCCGGCCGCGCAGGCGGGCCAGGAACAGCGGCTTCTTGCCGAAGCGGTCGCGCGCCAGCCAGGCCACGCGCCGGCGGGTGTCGACGACGCAGAGCGCGAAGAAGCCGTTGAAGCGCTCGAGCGCCGCCGGCCCCCACTCGCGGAAGGCCTCGAGCACGACCTCGGTGTCCGAGCCGCCGCGGAACGTGTGACCGAGCGCGCCCAGCTCCTCGCGCAGCTCCGCGAAGTTGTAGACCTCGCCGTTGAAGACCAGCACGTGATCGCCCGAGGCCATGGGCTGGTGCCCCGCCGCCGAGAGGTCGATGATCGCCAGGCGCCGCATGCCGATCGCCCAGCCGTCCCCGGCCGCGACGCCGCCGTCGTCCGGCCCGCGGTGATGGAGGGCGTCGGCCATCTGCGCGACCTCGCGCTCGCCATCCGCCGCAGGCCGGCTCCAGGCCAGGATGCCGGCCACTCCGCACACGGGTCGCACCGTAGCAGCGAGGAGCGGGGGCATGGCGCTCGGCCGTCCCGCCCGAGCGGGGAGCCGCCGGCCCGGCGGGGCTGCGCCGGCCCACGTCGCCGCGGCGACCCCTGCCTATACTCGAAGCATGGCCGGGACCCTGCCGCGGCCGGGGGTCGTCGTGGTCTCGGACATCGATCTGGACCTGCCCGACGCCCGCCGCACGCACACGCTGGAGGTGACGCGCTGGCTCGCGCGCCTCGGCTTCGCGCCGGACCTCGTGTCGCGCGGCGCCGACCCCGGCGTCGACGGCGTGCGCTACCACGCGGCCCGGGCCGGCGATGGGACGCGCGAGCGGCTGGTGCAGGTCAACCGGCGCGCGATCGGCGTGCTCCTGCGCCGGCGCCGCAGCGCGGGCGCGCTGTACGTGCGGCACGACTGGGCGATGGCCCCGACGGCCGTCGCCGCCCGGCTGCTCGGCTACCGCGTGGTGGCCGAGGTCAACGACCTGCCGTACGGCAGCGGCGCGCCGTCCTCGCGCCCCCGCAGCGCGAAGCGGCGGCTGGCCGACGGCGTCAAGCGCCGCTTCGCCGCGGCCCTGTTCCGCGCGACCGACGAGGTCGTCGCCGTCACCGAGCAGGTCGCCTCGATCGTGCGCCGCGACTACTCCATCGCCGCGGCCCGGGTGCACGTGATCGGCAACGGCGTCGACGTCGACCTGTTCGTGCCGCGCGACCGCGCCGCCGCGGCCCGCGCCGCCGGGCTCGATCCCGAGGCACGCCACCTCGCGTTCGTCGGCCTGTTCGCGCCGTGGGTCGACTTCCCGTGCATGCTCGAGGCCTTCGCCCGCGTGGGCGCGACGCGGCCGGACGTGCGGCTCGTGCTGGTGGGCGACGGCGGCGAGCGCCCGGCCATCGAGGAGCACGCCACCCGCCTCGGGCTCGACGGCCGCCTGGTGCTGACCGGGTTCGTGCGCGACCGCGACCGCGTGGCCGAGCTCGTCGGCGCCTCGGTGCTCGGGCTCGTCCCGCTGACCGCGGTGCACGCGCGCATCGGCGGCGGCAGCCCCGTGAAGCTCGGCGAGTACATGGCCGCCGCCCGTCCGGTCGTCGCGACGGCGCTGCCGACGTCGCGGGCGCTGCTCGAGCGGTTCGCCGCGGGGGTCGCGGTCGAGGCCGGCAGCGTCGACGAGATGGCGGACGCCCTCGCGGCGCTGCTCGACGACCCGCAGCGGGCCGCTGCGATGGGTCGTGCCGGTCGGCAGGCCGCGGAGGACCACCTCTCCTGGCAGGCCGCCGTCGAGCGGATCGCCGTGCTGCTCGACCCCGATCGCGCGCTCGCGGGGCAGGCGGCCGCGTGACCGGGCGCCTGGCCTGGCCCGCGCTGGTCGGTGCCGGCTTCGCGCTCGCCGTCGCGTGCGTGCGCTTCCCGGTGTTCGGCCTCCTGCTCCTGGTCGGCGGCATCGCGACGTTCCTCGCCCGCCGCTCGCCCGCGATCCCCCTCGCGGTGTTCTCGGCCGCCACCCTGCCCTCGCTGCTGCTGGCCGGCCGGCTGCCGCAGGGCTTCACGGTCGGCGCCTACGGCGCGTGGATGGGGCTCGCGATCCTGCTCGCCATCACCGGCGGGCGCCTGCGCGGCGTGCCGGTGCGCCGCCTGGTCGACGCCTCGCTGCTGGCGACCGCCGGGCTCGTGCTGCTGCTGATCATCCGCCTGCCCGCCTCGCCGGCGCACGACTACGGCTCGGAGAAGGTGCAGCTGACGATCCTGATCCTGCTCGTGCCGTACCTGCTGGCGATCCTCGTCGGCGTCTCGAAGGACGACATCTTCCTGTACTTCAAGATCTTCGGCGTCCTCGGCGTCGCGACGGCCATCTACAGCCTCTACCAGCTGCTGACCGGTGCCGCGGTCGAGATCTACACCGACCGCTTCACCGTCGGCGACACGGTCAACCCGATCGAGCTCGGCCGCGACATGGGCGAGACGATCCTCGTCCTGCTGGCCGGCCTGACGCTCGCCGCCAACCGGCGCTGGCGCATCGCGCTCGGCCTCGCCATCGTGCCGTGCGCCGCGGTCATGCTGGCCTCGGGCTCCCGCCAGCCCCTGCTCGCGCTGGTCCCGGCGGTGCCCGCCCTGCTGGTCACGCGCATCCGCGACCGGCGCGCGTTCCGCCGCCTGGCCGCCGGCGTCGGCGCGGTCACGGTCGTCGCGGCCGTGGCGATCGCGGTCTTCGTGCCGACGAGCGCCATCGACCGCGCCCTCTCGGCCTTCACCGGGCAGGAGGCGTCGGCCGGCGAGGAGCCGCGGACCGTCGCCTGGGGCTACGCGATCGACGCGTCGACGTCGAGCCCGGTGCTCGGCATCGGCACCGGCGGCTACGCGGCCGTGCGCAACAACGAGCTCCAGTACCCGCACAACATCGCCATCGAGTCGTTCCTGGAGATCGGCCTGCTCGGCCTGACGCTGCTGGCGATCGCCATCCTGCCGGCGTTCGGGCGCCTGGCCGGCCTCGCCATCACCCGCGCCGGCCCGCAGGAGCAGTGGGTCGGCGCCATCGCGAGCCTGCTGTTCAGCCTGCTCGTGTTCTCGACGATCGTGGCGATGGTGTCGGGCGACATCCCCAACAACGGCTCGATCTGGCGCTGGATCGGCCTCGGCACCGGGCTCCTGGCCATGACGCGGGTACGCAAGGGCCGCGTCGTGCACCAGCCCTGGCACCGCCGCGGCCCCGTCGCCCAGCCCGTCTAGCGGCGGACGGTGCGGACGCGCGCTGCCGACGTCGCGGCCTTCGCCGTCGTGACCTTCAGCACGGCGCTCCGGGCGGAGACGTTGCCGGCGGCGTCGACGGCGACCACGTAGACGGAGTAGGCGGTGCCCGGCTTCAGGCCCGCGACGGTCGCAGTCGTGCCGGCGACCCGGGCGACCGGCGCGGCGACGCCGACGCGGTAGACGCGGTAGCCGTCGACCCGCACGTCGTCGCGCGCGGCCTTCCAGCCGAGCCTGATCGAGGTCGCGGCGCGCTCCAGCGCCCGCAGCGAGGACGGCGCGGACGGCGCCGTGCGATCGGTCACGGGCGGCGTGGGCGGCGGCGTGACGGGATCGCTGGGCGGCGTGACGGGATCGCTGGGCGGCGTGACGGGATCGCTCGGGGGCGTGACCGGATCGCCGGGCACGGTGCCGGGGTCGGACGGCGGCGGCGTGGCGGCGCCGGCCTCGAACGCGCCGATGTCCGGCGCCGAGCCGCAGTAGCTCGACGCGCCGCCGTCGCAGGTGGCGGCGAGGGCGCCCGCGGCCGGGTCGGCGACGCCGGCGTCGAGCAGCGGCGACGCGGCCGCGAGGTGCAGGTCGGGGGTGCCGGCGTCCGACACGACCCCGGGGTCGGCGGTCGTCGAGCCCGCGCCCAGCCCGGTGGCCGCGCGGTAGGCGTTGAAGCCGCCCGAGCCGCTCGGCCAGCCGAAGAGCGGGCCGCCGGCGCGGGTCGTGTGGAAGTCGTTGGCCCGCTCGGTCACCGAGGGCACCGCCGACCAGGCCAGCAGCGTCCCGCCCGAGCCCGTGATCAGGTTGTTCTCGACGGCCAGCCGGGTGCCGCCGCGCACGACGATCCCCTCGTTGCCGGCGACGATCGAGTTGTTGGCGATCTGGTAGCGCTGCTTCGTGTTCCAGTCGACGTAGACCGCCGTGGACGTGTTCCAGATCCGGTTGCGGACGATGCGGACGGGCGTATCGTTCGCCGTCGCGTACTCGAAGTAGCCCACGCCGACGGGACAGTCGTGGGCGACGTTGTTCTCGACCACCGCGTTCTGGAAGCGGATCGAGATGCAGTTGGTCGGGGCGTTCCAGACCGTGGAGTTGCGGACGGTCAGGTTCGGCCCGCGCAGGTAGAGACCATGCCCGCCGTAGTACTGCTTGATCCACCACCCGCAGTCGTTGACGCTCAGGCCGTCGTACGTGTTGTCGTGCCCGAGGTCGATGACGCAGGAGTCGCCCGCGTTGGCGATCGTCGTGCCGCTGACCACCCAGTGGTTGGCGTTCGGCGTGAGGTTGATGCCGATCGAGCCCGTGTTCTGGAGCAAGGAGTCGATGCGGGAGTTCGTGACGTTCACGTAGGAGGCCGTGCTCTGCTGCGCGGCCAGGAACCCGTTGTGGACGTCGTGCACGTACAGGTCGTCGAAGCTCAGGTGATGCGAGGCGCCGCCGACGTAGACGCCCGAGTTCCCGGCGCCCCAGTGAGCGATCTCCAGGTGCTCGAAGCGCAGGTGGCTCTGGCCGCTCGAGAGCGCGATGCCGGCCCAGCCGGAGCCGCCGCCCACGGGGTCGATGAGGGCGCGCCCGCTGCCGTAGGTGCTGAAGGTGATGGGCGCCTCCGCGGTGCCGGAGCCGCGCGGCTCGAGCATGGTCCCGAAGCGGGCACCGCCCTTCAGCAGGACGACGTCGCCGGGCGCGAGCGTGCGGGCGTTGACCCTGGTCAGGGTCTTCCACGGCTGGGCCTCGGAGGTACCGGGGTTGGCGTCCGAGCCCGCGGGGTCGACGAAGTAGGTTGCCGCGCCGGCGCTAGCAGGTACGAGCACGCTGGCGAACGTGCACGCAGCGATGAGCGTGAACCGGCGGAAGAAGAGCATGTCCAAGGCCTCGACGGGGCCTGGGACTGACACAAGGAAGCTCCCCCATGCGAAGGACACCCTTGCGGCCAGGTCTCGACGCTATGCCACGACAGCGGCAGGTTCGACGTGCGCTGATCGGCACGATCGTCATGTTGGCCGCCTTCTCCACCGGCGCCGCGCAGGCTGCCGCGGCCACCTACTACGTCTCGCCCGCCGGCTCCGACGGCGCCAGCGGCCGCAGCGCCGGCGCGGCCTGGCAGACGGTCCAGCGCGTCAACCGCGCGAACCTCGGACCGGGCGACCGCGTCCGCTTCCAGGGCGGCGGCGTGTGGCGCGAGATGCTGGAGCCGGAAGGGGACGGCACGCGGCGCAACCCGATCGTGTTCGGCACCTACGGCAGCGGCAAGGCCGTCTTCACCGGGCAGAACGCGCGCGGCTACGCCGGCATCGCGGTCATCCGCCGCGGCTGGCTGCGCTTCGAGAACCTCGAGCTGCGCGACCGCGCGGGCCAGGACGTGCTCGTCTACCTCGAGGGCGTCCACGACGTCGTCTTCGATCGCATGCTCCTGCACGACGCGTACGGCGGCTTCCACTCCAGCCCGCAGCCGAGCTCGCAGCGCGTCACCGTCAAGCGCAGCCGCATCCTCGACCTGCGTGGCGGCGACGCGTCGCACGCCATCAACGTGCCGCGCGGCGACACGGGCTGGCTGGTGACGGACACCGAGATCGCGCACGTGCCGGACTCCTGCCTGATCGACCTCGGCAGCGGCAGCCGCTACGTCCGCATGACGGTGCACGACTGCGGCTTCGGCACCTCCGCGCAGGGCGCGCACGGCCTCTACCTGCGCGGCCCGAACCTGACGGTGCGCGACAGCCACGTGTGGAACGCGCGCACCTCGTGCGTCTCCGTGCGCTTCCAGGGCGACCGCGTGCTGCGCAACCGGCTGCACGACTGCGGCTTCGGCGTGTCGTTCTTCGACTACGCGACGGCGCAGGGCGAGATCCAGATCGCGCGCAACCGCATCTGGGACACCCGCATCGGCATCTACGCCGACAACACCCAGCGCATCGGCTTCGCGATCACGAACAACACCATCCTCGGCGGGCGCGCCGACGGCCGCGCCGGCGAGGGCATCAACCTGGCCTGGGTGCGCGCGGCCCGCATCACCAACACGATCGTGACGGGCAACGCCGACCCGGCCCTGCGCGTCGACCACACCGCCGCGGGCTACCGGGAGCGCAACAACGCCTTCCACGTGGCGTCGGGCCGGCCGTTCATCTACCGCCAGAACCCGCCCCTGGCGTTCGCCGCCTACCGTCGCGCGTCCGGTCAGGGACAGGGCACGACCACGGCCGACCCGAGGCTCGTGAGCACCTCGCGGACGGCGCCGAAGCTGGTGCTGCTACCGACCTCGCCGCTGCGCGACCGGGGCACCGCGGCGTCGGCCATCGGGCCGCTCGCCCAGCGCTGCGACGGCGGGCTGCTCAGCTTCTGCGGCCGCGCACCGGACGTCGGCGCCGTCGAGCTGCGCGGCTAGGCCGCCCGCCGTTCGGCCGGGCGGGTCCCGGGAACCCCCTGTAGGGTTCGATGCCGTGACGGCTGTCCGCATCGAGACGATCGACGACCTGCCCGGCCTCGAGGCGCTGGCCCCCGTCTGGGACGACCTCGTCCGCGCCGCCCTGCGACCGAGCCCGTTCATGCTGCACGGCTGGGTCACCGAGTGGTGGCGCCAGTTCGGCGACGGGCGGCGCCTGGCGGTGCTCACGGCCTACCGCGGCGACGTGCTGGTCGGGCGCGCTGCCGCTCTCCATCGGGCGGCACCTGGGCGTGCGCACGGCCGAGTTCCTGGGCGGGCACGAGGCGGCGCTCGGCGACCTGCTGCTGCTGGAGTCCGGCGACGCGCAGGTCGCGCGGGCGCTCGTCGAGGCCGTGGCGGAGCTCCCGCTCGACCTCGTCGACGTCTTCGGCCTGCCCGAGGGCAGCCGGCTGGCCGGCGCGTCGTCCGGCGACCTGCTGGTCGTGCCGCGCGTCGAGGCGCCCGTGATGTCGATGCCGGACGGCTGGGAGGCCGCGTACACCGCGAAGTGCGGCTCGAAGAAGCGCAACCTGCACCGGCGCCGGGCCAAGCAGCTCGCGGCCCGCGGCACCGTCGAGTGGGAGGTGGCGCGCGAGCTCGACACGCTCCTCCCCGCCCTCGAGGAGTCGTTCGCGCTCCACGCCATGCGCTGGGCGGGCCGGCCGGACACGTCGACCTACGGCACCGAGCGCGGCCGCGCCTTCCAGCGCGCCGCGATGGCCCGCATCGCACCGCTCGGCGTGCCGCGGATCGTGACCGTGCGCGTCGACGGGCGGCCCGTCGCGTTCCACTACTACTTCGCGCTCGAGGGCACGATGTACGTGCACCGGCTGGCCTTCGACCCCGACTTCGCCGAGGCCTCGCCGGGCCTGCTGACGCTGCTCGAGACGCTGCGCGCGGCCTCCGACGAGGGCCTCACGCGCTGCGAGTTCCTGGGCGGCGACGAGCGCTACAAGCTGGAGCTCGCCGACGGCATCGAGCCGCTGCACCAGGGCATCGGCCTCGCCCACGGGCCGGTCGGCACCGTTGCCGTGCGCGCCCGCGCGGGCGCCGTGAACGCCCGGCGCCGCCTCAAGCGCTCGGAGCTCGCCCGCCGCGCGTGGCACGGCCAGGCGCGCCTGCGGTCCCGCGTCGCCGGCGCCCGCAGCGGCGGCGACGTCTCGGCGGACTAGGCGCCGCCGCGATAGTCGAGCCCGCGGCGGCGGACCGTCGCGATGGCGTCGAAGAGCCGCGCCTTGGGGCCATCGAGACGGCCGCCCGGCGGTGCCGGTCGCGCGTGGAAGCGGCGCAGCAGCCAGTTGATGTCGTTGACCTTGCGCAGCCGCAGGGCCTCCGTCGTCCAGACGCCGAGCTCGAACGAGATCACGGGCTCGTCGCCGGGATGCGAGAGCCAGTGCGGCCAGCGGCAGGGGACGTAGCACGCCTCGCCGGGGCCGATCTCGAGCTGCACCTCGTCGGGCGCCTCCGTCCACGGCAGGAAGAAGCCGCCGCGCAGCAGCCGCTCGTGCTGGAGCGTCGACATCGAGGTGTCCGGCCGGACATGCCAGACCGTGTGGCCGCTGACGTCGCACACGAGCTTCGGATCGGGATCGCCGTGCAGCGCGACCAGGGCGCCCGGCGAGAAGACGCGGATCATGCTCGTGACCAGGTGGCGGCCGTGGCGCTCGGACATGCCGCTCGCGTCGAGCACCGCCTCGCGGGCGGCTGCGTACTCGGGGCCGGCCCACTCGTGCACGCGGAAGATGCGCACCTGGACGTCGCGCGCGAGGGCGTCCGCCACCACGGGGAAGCGCAGGTCGGTGTCGACCGGCTTCCACCCGATGCGCTCGCGCGAGGCGTCCGCCATCTGCACCCAGACGGTGTCCGGCGGGGCGGTGCGGCAGAGGTGGTCGATGCGGTCGGGGGTGAAGAGCTCCGGGTCGAGGCCGTGCGCGAAGACGCGCGGCTCGTCGATCGCCGGCTCCACCGTCGAGGAGCGTGTGGCGGCCACCGTCCGAGTATACGCACGGCCCCGCGACCGGCCGGTTCCGGTTCTAATGCAGGCGTGGCGCCTCTTCCCCGCCTCCTCGTCGTCGTGACGCTGGCCGAAGCCGGCGGCGCGCAGACCTTCGTCGCCTCGCTGGTGCGCGGCCTCGCCACGCGCTGGGACATCGACGTCGCCGCCCACGGCCCGGACGGCGCGCTCGTCGACGCCTGCGCGCGAGGTCGGCGTGCCCTTCCACCACGTCGAGCACCTGCGGCGCGACCCCGACCCCGTGCACGACCTGCTGGCGCTGCGCGAGCTGCGGGCGCTGGCCCTGGAGCTGGAGCCGGAGGTCGTGCAGCTCAACTCCTCCAAGGCCGGCACCCTCGTGCGCGTCGCGCTGGCCGGCACCGGCATCCCCGTCGCCTTCACCGCCCACGGCTGGGCCTTCTCGGGGCGCCAGGGCCTCGACGGGACGGCCTGGACGACGATCGAGCGAGCGACCGCCCCGCTGGCCGCCGCGGTGGTCTGCGTCTCCGGCTGGGACCTGCACCTCGCCCGCGAGCGCTCCGTCGGCGACGGCCGGCTGCACCTGATCCACAACGGCATCGCGCCCGGCCCGCTGCCCGACCGCGGCCCCTGGCCCGACGCGCCGGTGCTGGCGTGTACCGCGCGCCTCGCGCCGCCCAAGGACCTGCTGACGCTGCTCGACGCCCTGACCCGTCCCGGCAACGAGCGCTGGCGGCTGCAGGTCATCGGCGACGGCCCCGACCGGGCGGCCATCGAGGACGCGCCGCGCGGCCCTCGGCCTCGAGGACCGGGTCGCGCTGCTCGGCCATCGCGACGACGTCCCGGCGCTGCTCGCGGCGGCCGACGCCTTCGTGCTGCCGACCGACTGGGAGGGCCTCCCCTACGCCGTGCTGGAGGCGATGGCCGCGGGCCTGCCCGTGGTCGCGAGCGCCGTCGGCGGCATCCCCGAGATGGTCGTGCCGGACCAGACCGGCGCGCTCGTGCCCCGACGCGACGCGGACGCCCTCGGCGCCGCGCTGGCGGAGCTCGCGGCCGACGGCGAGCGCGCCCGGGCCCTGGGCGCCGCCGGCCACCGCCGGGCCCGCACCCGCTTCGGGCTCGATGCGCATGGTCGACCGCTACGACGCCCTGCTGCGCACCCTGGCGCGCGGCCGCTGAGCGTGCGGGCGGCGGCGGAGACGGCCCGGCGCGCCGCGCTCCTCGCGCCGGGCGTGCTCGCCGCCGCGCTCGCCCTGACCCGCCGCGGCGAGCCCGTCGAGGAGTGGCGCGTCGCCGCCCTGATGGCGATCGCCGGGGCTGGCCTGCTGCTGATCGTCGGCGTGCGCCCGCGCCGCGGCGTGCCGCTGGTGGCCTCCGCGGCGTTCCTCGGGCTCGCCGCCTGGACCGCGATCTCCGTCTCGTGGGCGCCGGCCGCCGACGCCGCCCGCGACGAGGCCCTGCGCTGCCTCGCCTACGCGGCGATCTTCACCGCGCTCGCCGCGGCGGTGCGCTCGATCGACGACCTCGGCCGGGTGGTCGAGGCGCTCGGCATCGCCCTGGGCGCCGCGACCGTCGCCGCCACGACCCGCCTGATCGCGTCGCCGCCGCACGACTGGTTCGACTACGACCGCCTGTCCTGGCCCACGGGCTACCCGAACACCGACGCCGCCGTGCTGCTGCTCGCCGCGTGGACGCTCGTCGGCCTCGCCGCGACCGCGCGCCTGCGGCCCCTGCTGCGCGGCGCCGCGCTGGCGGTCGCCGTCGTCGACCTCGGCCTGGCGGCCCTGGCCGAGAGCCGCGGCGCGACCTTCACGCTCCTGATCACCGTCCCGATCGTGCTGCTGGTCGTGCCGGCACGCGCGCGCCTGCTCGTGCCGCTGGGCCTGGCGGTGCTCGCGCTGGCGGTGGCCGCCCTGCCGCTGCGCGAGGCGTTCGGGACGGGCGCGTCGAGCGAGACGCGGCGGGCCGTCGTGGTGCTGGTGGTCGCCGCCCTGGCAGCGGGCGTGGCGCACGCGGCGCTGGCGCGGCGCGACTGGCGCCCGCGGCTGCCGATCGGGCGCGGTGCGCTGGCCGGCCTCGTCGCCGGCGTGGCGCTGCTGCTGGTGGCGGTCGCCGTCGCCGTCGACGCGCCGGCCCGCGTCCAGAGCACCTGGGACACCTTCACGTCGACCACGATCTACCCCTACCGCGGCGACGAGCTCCGGCTGACGACGGTGGACTCCAACCGCTACGACTACTGGCGCGTCGCGGTCGGCGACCTGCGCCGCCATCCGCTGCGCGGCTACGGGGCGGCCGGCTTCCGCCCCACGTACCTGGAGTACGGCCAGGCGCGCGAGTTCCCGCGCCACGCGCACGACCAGACGCTCGACACGGCCGCCACGCTCGGGCTGCCCGGCGTGGCCCTCCTGTGGGTCGCCGGCGTCTGCGGGATGGCCGGGCTGGTGGTGGCCGCCCGGCGCGCTGGCCCGGACGGCGCGCTGGCCGCAGCGGGCTTCGCGGCGGCCCTCGGCGGGGTGCTGCACGCCCACGTGGAGCGGCTCTGGCTGGCGCCCGTGATCGGCCTGCCGCTGGCCGCGCTCCTGGGTGCCGGTGCGGCCCTGCTCACACGTCGCGTGTGAATCGCGTGTTGACTGCCCGATCGGAGAGGGAGTTCGGGAATACGTCGCGTAGTGTTGGACGCATGCACAGCGACACCGTGGTCGTCACCGGCGGCGCAGGCTTCATCGGCTCGCACCTCGTCGACGCCCTCCTGGCGGAGGGCCGGCGCGTCGTCGTCGTGGACGACCTCTCCTCGGGTCGGGCGGCCCGCGTCCCGTCGGCGGCCGATCTCGAGGTCGTCGACATCACCGACCTGGCGGCGTTCGACCGCGTCATCGATGCGGCGCGCCCCCGCGCCATCTACCACCTCGGCGCCCAGGCCAGCGTCACGGCCTCCGTCGCCGATCCGGCCCGCGACCTCGCCGTCAACGTCGCCGGCACCCTGCACGTGGCCGAGGCTGCGCGGCGTCACGACACGCCGGTCGTCTTCGCGTCCACGGGCGGCGCCCTGTACGGGCCCGACGCCCCGCGGCCGACCGGCGAGGACTTCCCGCCCGTGCCGCTCTCGCCGTACGGCGCCTCCAAGCTCGCCGGGCGAGGGCTACCTGCGCACCTGGGCCTCGGCCTACGGGCAGCCGCACGCGGTCCTGCGCCTCGGCAACGTCTACGGCCCGCGCCAGAGCCCGCACGGCGAGGCCGGCGTGGTCGCGATCTTCAGCCACCGCCTGCTGGCGGGCGAGACGCTGACGCTGTTCGGCGACGGCGACCCGACCCGCGACTACGTGCACGTGCTCGACGTCGTGCGCGCCTTCCTGGCCGCGACCGGCCGGCCGGGCACGTACAACGTCGGCACCGGCGAGGAGACCGCGACGCACCAGCTGCTGCGCCACCTGCAGGAGGCGGCCGGCACGTCCGCGTCGCCGCAGCTGGCGCCCCTGCGGGCCGGCGAGCTGCAGCGCTCCTGCCTCGACCCGGGCCGCGCGCGCCGCGAGCTCGGCTGGCAGCCGGAGATCGGCATCGCCGAGGGCCTCGCGTCGACGTTCCGCTGGTTCGCCGAGGAGGCCGCGGCGGCCACCACGTCCGCGGCGTAGGCGGCTACAGCTCCAGCTCGACTCCGACGCCGAGCCGGCGCGCCGCGTCCAGCACCAGGCCCGCCGCCGCCGCGTCCTGCGCGGCGACGCCGACCGACTTGTAGAGCGTGAGCTGCTCCGGCGACGTACGCCCGGGGCGGGTCCCGGCCACCAGCTCGCCGAGCTCGGCGTGCACGTGGTCGGGGCCGATCACGCCCTCCTCGATGGCCAGCAGCAGGTCGCGCGCGCCGGCCGGCGGCGGTGCCAGCGTGGCCGCGCGGGACTCCACCACCACCAGCGCGTCGGCGACCGTGGCGGCGTCCACCTCGCGGCCCGCGGTGTTGTAGCCGACCGACGTCACGTGCGTCCCGGGCGCCAGGTGCTCGCGGCGCACGACGGGCTCGTCGGCGTGGGTGGTCGCGCAGACGACGTCGGCGCCCGCGCAGGCGGCTGCGAGGTCGGCGACGGCGACGACCTCCACGGCCAGCTCGCCCCGCAGGTCGCGCGCCAGGGCCTCGGCCGCCTCGGCCCGCCGCCCGTAGACGCGCAGCTCGCGGAACGGCCGCACGCGCACCACGGCCTCGGCGTGCGCCCGCGCCTGCGCGCCGGTGCCGAGGATGGTCAGCACGGCGGCGTCGGGGCGGGCCAGCAGGTCGGTGGCCAGGGCCGAGCCGGCCGCCGTGCGCGCCTCCGTGATGGTGGTGCCGTCGAGCAGCGCCAGCGGCTGGCCCGTGCGGGGGTCGAAGACGAGCACGACCGCCTGGTGCGTCGGCAGCGACGTGCCGGCGTTGGCGGGGAAGAGCGTGACGAGCTTCGCGGCCAGCACGTCGATGCCGCCGACGTAGGCCGGCATCGCCGCGAGCAGGCTGCCGTCGGGCGTGACGGCGGCGATCCGCGGCGGCTGCGACGCGCCGCCCGCGCTCAGCTCCGCCATCGCGCGCGCGACGGCCTCGCGCAGCGCGTCGGGCTCGAGCAGCGCCGCGGTCTGGGCTCGGTCGAGGATCAGCATCGCCGCCCGGCCTACAGTGGCGCCAGCCGCTCGCGGCGCCGCTCCACGGGTGCCGCCGCGACCTGCGCCCGGAACTCGGCGACGTCCGCGTAGCCCTCGAGCGGGACCGTCCGCACCGGCACCTCGAAGGTCGCCTCGTCGTCGCGGAAGGGCCAGGGCGCGAGCGCGGCCGCCGTCCGCGGCGGCCTCGACCACCAGCGGCTCGTCGCGGTCGGGCAGCGCGATCTCGAGGCGCGCCTGCCCGGCCGGGTCGCCGCGGCAGAGCCACAGCGAGAGCCGGTCGAAGACCTGCAGCAGCAGGTAGTTGCGCCAGAGCTCGTCGTCGCTCACGCCGAGCTCCCGCTGCACGGCGCCGTGCCACGGCTCCTGGCGCGCCACGAACGCGTCGACGGCGGCCTGCTGCGCGGCGGCGCGCGTCACGACCATGGCCGGCTGCGTGCCGTAGCGGCCGGTGTAGATGCCGGCCGCGTGCTTGGACACGAGCATGCCGGCGTAGCGGTCCTGCGCGGCGACCTCGTCCACGGCCGCCTGGTAGAAGACCAGGTGGCGCGCGACGTCGACGTCGAGGAAGTTCTCCGGCCGGCCGGTGCTCGGGTTCAGCTCCGGCGCGGCCTCCCAGCTGCGCCAGCCGATGTCGTGCAGGCGCGCGGCGAGGCGCACCTCGGCCTCCGGGTCGAGCGCGACCACGCCCGGCGCGCCCCACGCGTCGGCCAGGTCGCCGGCAGACGTCGGCGTGGTCGACCTGCATCACGAGCTCCGCCCGCTCGCCGTCGATCGGTCGCACGATCACCCGCGCACCTCCTACCTGATGATGTAGCCGCCGTCCACGACGAGCGCGTGGCCCGGTCGTGGAGCCGGCGCCGGGGGACGCAAGGTACGCGATCGCGTCGGCGATCTCGTCGGGCTCGACCATCCGGCCGTGCACCTGCATCGCCGCGAACGCCACGCGCGTGGCCGCCGGGTCGGCCGTGGCGGCGAAGAAGCGCGTCGAGCAGCGGCGTCTCGGTCGGCCCCGGGCACACGCAGTTGACGCGCACGCCGGCCGGCCCGTGGTCGATGGCCATCGCGCGCACGAGGTTGACGACCGCGCCCTTCGACGCGCAGTACGCCGCGGACGCGGGCACGCCGACCATCGCGAGCTGCGAGGCGATGGCGACGAACGAGCCGCCGCCAGCCGCCTCCAGGTGCGGGATCGTGGTGCGCGCCGTCAGGTACACGCCGCGCACGTTGACGGCGAAGATCGCGTCCCAGTCGTCGAGCGGCGTGTCGACCACCGTCCCGTGCCCGGCGATGCCCGCGGACGCGACGACGACGTCGAGGCCGCCGAGCTCCGCCACCGCCTGCTCGATGGCCGGCGTCCAGGCCGTCGGGGTCGGTGACGTCGGCGACGCCGCGGACGTCGGCGTCGACGCCGTCGAGCCTGGCGGCGTCCCGGTCGAGCGCCGCGACGCGGTAGCCGTCGGCCCGCAGGCGCGCGACCGCGGCCCGCGCCCGATGCCCGAGGCGCCCGCCGGTGATGCCAGGACGCCCGCGCGCTGCGCTCATATCGCCGTCATCCCGCCGTCGACGACGAACGCCGAGCCGGTCACGAAGCTCGCCTCGTCGCTGGCCAGGAACAGGATCGCCCGCGCGACCTCCTCCGGCCGGCCCACCCGCTTCAGCACGTGCGCCTCCTCGAATGCGCGCCACGCGGCGTCCTGGTCCTCGACCTCGGCCAGGAACTGGCGCGGCTGCTGGGTGTCGATCACGCCCGGGCAGATCGCGTTCACGCGGATGCCGTGCTCGGCCAGGTCGACCGCCATCACGCGGCTCAGCTGGATCACGCCCGCCTTCGCCGCGCCGTAGGCCGACATGTTGCGGCAGCGCGACCATGCCGCCGACGCTCGCGACGTTGACGATCGACGCGCCCGGGCCGGCCGACCATCAGCGGCGCGATCAGCCGGCCCGACGAGGAACACGCCGCGCAGCACCACGGCGTGCAGCCAGTCCCAGTCCTCGAGCGTGGTCTCCAGGAACGGGCGTCCGCGGATCGCGCCGTGGTTGACGACCAGCGCGTCCACCCCGCCGAGCTCCCGCCGCCGCCGCGGCGAGCCGCTCGACGTCGGCCTGCTCCCGCACGTCGGCGTGCACGTACGGCGCGCCGAGCTCGCGCCCCAGCGCCTCGCCGCGCGCGTCGTCGACGTCGCTGAGCACGAGCCGCGCGCCCTCCGCCGCCAGCAGCCGCGCGGTGGCGTGGCCGATGTCGCCGGCCGCGCCGGTCAGCACGACGACCCGGCCGTCCAGCCTCACGCCGGCTCCAGCGCGAACAGGCGGGCCGCGGCCTCCGCCCATGCTGACGCGCCGCGCGTCGTCCTCGATCTCGGCCCGCCGCAGGCGCTCGAGCTCGAAGCCGAGGTCGAAGACCGGCGCCGACGAGGCGTGCAGGATGCGCTCCGGGCCCGAACGACGCCACCGCGCGCTCGATCCAGTCCTGGCGGTACACGCCGCAGGTGAGCGCGTGCAGGTTGGGCGTGCCCTCCAGCGCCAGGTCGGACGACTGCTGCGCCAGGCCCGCCATGTTCAACTGCCCGCCGCGCGTCATGACGACCGGGACGTCGAGGCCGCGGGCGAGGTCGGCGACCGCCAGGGCCTCGGCCAGGAACGGCCAGCCCGTCTCGACCATCAGCGGCCGGCCCGCCGCCGCGACCCGCTCCGCCACGGCGCGCACGCGCGGGTGGTTGGCGCGGATCGTCTCCTCCCACGGGTGCACGAGCAGGCCGCGCACCGCCGGGATGGGCCAGCAGGCGCTCCGCCTGGGCCTCGGCGTCGGGCTGCCAGGGATCGACGCGGACGAGGCAGACGGCGCGCCCGCCGCTCGCCGCGCAGGCGTCGGCGAGGCGCTCGCTGGCGCCCGCGAGGTCGTGGTCGACGGGCCGCGCGGGCGCCGCGACGCAGGCGGTCGACGCCGTTCGCCGCGGCCGTCGGCCAGCAGCGCGTCGAGCGTGGCGCCGCTGCCGTCGAAGTGCGGCCCGGCGTAGACCAGGGCGTCGACGATCATCGCTCCACCCCGTCGATCAGGCGCCGCT
The DNA here is from genome assembly GCA_963767885.1 of uncultured Actinomycetota bacterium. GTDB lineage: Bacteria > Actinomycetota > Thermoleophilia > Gaiellales > F1-60-MAGs149 > CAVYFW01. Next base: position 92,086 of record CAVYFW010000005.1, on the reverse strand, counting down.
GGTTGTCGTGCACGAGCGCCTGCCGCTCGGCGGCCGTCAGCCCGGGCACGCGGTCGAGCTTGGCGAGCTCGATGCCGGGCGGGCAGCCGGGGCCGTCGGAGCCCCAGATCACGCGCTCGACGCCGCAGCGGTCGATGGCCTCGCGGATGCGCCAGGGGTACGGGCAGCAGCTCGTGTCGATCATGGTGTTCGGGTTGCGCTCGCAGACGGCGATCACGTCGTCGCCGTGCAGGTAGGCGCCGAGGTGGGCCATCACGAGCGTGCACTCGGGCACCCGGATCGCCGCCTGCTCGACCTCCAGCGGCGTGCAGAAGGGGTCGTCGCCGCAGTGCAGCATCGTCGGCGCGCCGAGCCGGGCCGCCGCGCGCATCAGCCGCAGCGACGACTCGTCGGCCGGGTGCCCGATCGAGGAGACCGGGTGCAGCTTGAGGCCCGCAGTAGCCGAGCTCGCGGATGGCGTGCACCAGCAGCCGCTCGGAGTCGGCCGTCCACGGGTGCATGCGGGCGTAGGCCTCGAAGCGCCCGGGGTGCTCCTGCATGACGTCCGCGAGCATCTGCAGCGCCTCGCGGTTCACCTCGGGGGCGTCCGTGATCGTCATGATCACGGAGACGTCGACGCCGGCCTCGTCCATCTGCCGCAGCACGAGCTCCGCGGGGAGGTGCCAGCCGAGCGCGGGCACGTCGTCGACGTGCACGTGGGCATCGATGATCACGCCGGCAGCGTAGCGGCGGGCCTCGCGGCGAATAGGTCAGACCTAAGCTGGCCGGCCGCTCGGCGGCGGCTATGCTCGGCGCCTCGCGACCCCTGACGCCGCCTGCGGGAGGAACCGGTGCCCTTCGTCACGCTCGCCAACGACGTGCGGATCTACTACGAGTTCACGGGCCCCGAGGACCGCCCGACGATCCTGCAGTTCGGCGGCAGCCTGTTCGGGCGCCACAACTTCAACAGCGTCAACGACGGCTTCCGCGAGCACTTCCGGCTGCTGTCCTTCGACGCCTCGGGCTACGGGCGCTCCGACCAGCCGCTGATCGACTACAGCGTCGAGGGCTGGGCGGACGAGGGCGCGCTGCTGCTCGACGCCCTCGGGCTCGACCGCGTGCTGGTGCACGGGACGTCGATGGGCGGCATGGTGACGACGGCGTTCACCGGCAAGCACCCGGACCGCGTGATCGCCGCCTGCGCCGACTGCGGCATGGCGCGCTGCGACGTCGCACGCCGCACCCTGTTCCGCTCCTGGCGGCAGATGGTCGAGTGCATGCCGATGGACGCGTTCTGCGACGCGCTCACCATCCAGGCCGTCGGCGCCCGCTTCATCGAGGACAACCCCGGCATCTTCGAGGGCGTCTACTCGATCGTGGCCATCAACTCGGGCTACACGATCCGGCAGGCGTGCCTGGCGATGGAGCGCATGGACATCGAGCACCTCGCCCGCGCCATCCGCCGCCCGATCCTGTTCACCAACGGCACGCGCGACATCATGACCCCGCCCGACCTGGCGCCCTCGGGCTTCTCGGCGCGCGACATCGTGAACGCGGTGCCCGAGTGGGCGCGGCTCTACGAGTTCCCCGACATCGGCCACGCCGACCTGCTGGAGGCGCCGGAGGAGGCGGTGCGGGTCGTCACGCGCCTTCTTCCACGAGGTCGCTCGAGGGCGGGCGCTAGGCGCGGGCGCTTCGCGCGGCGACGAGCTCGCGGAAGCGGTCGCCGCGCGCCTCGTAGTTCGCGAACTCGTCGAACGAGGCGCAGGCGGGCGCCAGCAGCACCGCCTCGCCCGGCCGTGCGGCGGCGCCGGCGGCCTCGACGGCGGCGGCCAGCGTCCCGCACCAGACGGCCGGCGTGTCGGAGCGCTCCAGCAGGGGCCGCATGCGGGCGCCCGCGGGGCCGACGAGGTACGCGGCGACGACCGTCGGGGCGAGCGCGCGCACGAGCGGGCCGAAGTCGGCGCCCTTGTCCGAGCCGCCGAGGATGAGGTGGACGCCGCCCTGCGGGAAGGCGGTGAGCGCCTTCAGGGTCGCGTCGACGTTGGTCGCCTTGGAGTCGTTCCACCACGCGACGCCGCCGATCTCGGCCACCCGCTCGAGGCGGTGGGCGACGGGCTGGAAGGCGCGCACGGCGGCGCGGATGGCCTCGTCGTCCACGCCCAGCGCGCGCGCCAGGGCGGCGGCGACGGCGACGTTCTCGCGGTTGTGCGCGCCGACCAGCCGCCCCTCGTCGAAGCCCGCGGCGGCCGCGTCGGCGCCCCGCACCGCCACCTGGCGCCCGTCGCCCGGCAGGTCGCCCAGCGCCGCCACGGCGGGGTCGTCGACGTTCAGCACCGCGGTGTCCTCGGGGCGCTGGCGCTCGAAGATGCGCAGCTTCGCGTCGCGGTAGGCCTCCATCGTGCCGTGCCGGTCGAGGTGGTCGGGCGTGACGTTGAGCAGCGCGGCCGCGTCGCAGCGCAGCGTCCAGACGTCCTCGAGCTGGAACGACGAGAGCTCGCACACGACCGCGCCGCCCGCCGGCACGGTCGGCGCGACCTCCGTCAGCGCGCGGCCCACGTTGCCCGCCGACGGCGCGCCGAGCATCGCCGCGCAGAGCTCCGTCACCGTCGTCTTGCCGTTCGTGCCCGTGACGCCGACCAGCCGCGCGCCCGCGGGCAGCAGCCGGAAGCCGAGCTCGACCTCGCTCCAGACCGGGACGCCCGCCGCCCGCGCCGCCGCCACCACCGGCGCCTCCGCGGGCACGCCGGGCGACTTCACCAGCAGGTCGACGCCGCGCAGCAGGTCGGCGGGCTCGACGTCCCCGAGGGCGAGCTCGACGCCGTCGCGGCGGCTCCGCCACGGCGTCGGCCCGGCGGTCGTGCAGGCGCACCGCCACCCCGCGCGCCGTCAGCGCCCGTGCCGCGGCGAGCCCCGAGCGCACCGCGCCGACCACGAGCGCCGAGCGGTGGCCGTCCATCACGTGTACTGGTCGAAGCGCACGTAGTACAGGACGAACCCGCTCGCGGCGCAGATCGTGGCGACGATCCAGAAGCGCACCATGATGCGCGTCTCGCTCCACGCCTTCATCTCGAAGTGGTGGTGGATCGGCGCCATGCGGAAGACGCGCCGGCCGAAGCGCTTGAAGCTCACCACCTGGATGATCACGCTCAGCGCCTCGATCACGAAGACGCCGCCGATCAGGGGCAGGAGCAGCTCGGTCTTGGTGAAGACGGCGAACCCGGCGACGGCCCCGCCCAGGGCCAGCGAGCCCGTGTCGCCCATGAAGACCTCGGCCGGGTAGGTGTTGTACCAGAGGAACCCGATGCAGGCCCCGAGCAGGCTGGCGGCCAGGATGGCCAGGTCGAGCGTCTCGGCGTTGAGCTGCGGCAGGCCGATCAGGTCGGCGCGCGGCGTGTCCGGGTCGACGATCAGCCGCTGGCCCACCTGGTAGCCGATGACCGTCATGGCGGTGTAGGCGAGCACGGCGATCGAGGTCGTGCCGGCGGCCAGCCCGTCGAGCCCGTCCGTGAGGTTCACGGCGTTCGAGGCGCCGACGACGATCAGGAACACGAGCACGTACCAGAACGGCCCGAGGTCGATGTGCACGTCCACGAGCGGCACGAAGATCTCGGTCGAGATGCCCTGGTCGGTGGCGACGGCGCAGAGCAGGATCGAGACCAGCAGCTGGCCCAGCAGCTTGTAGCGCCCGCGCAGCCCCAGCGAGCGCTTGCGGATGACGCTGCGCCAGTCGTCGAGCAGGCCGATCGCCGCGCAGCCGAGCATCGCCCCGAGCACCGCCAGGCTGCGCCGCCCGTAGTCCGACAGGATCAGGTACGGGATGACCGTCCCGACGACGATCATGATGCCGCCCATCGTCGGGGTGCCCTGCTTGGTCTTGTGCCCCTCCGGCCCCTCCTCGCGGATGTTCTGGCCGATGCGGTAGCGGCGCAGCAGCGCGATGAAGCGCGGGCCCAGGGCGATCGAGATGACGATCGCGAGGACGCCGGCGGCGAGGACACTGGTCACGGAGCGACTCGATTCGCCAGCCGTCCGGCCAGCCCTGCCGCCACGCCCTCCAGACCCACCGAGCGGCTGCCCTTGACCAGCACCGCGTCACCGGGGCGCACGAGCGTCTCCAGCAGGTCGAGCGCGGCCCCGGGGTCGTCGACGCGGTGCCCCTCGACGCCCGGCCCGCTGCCGTCCAGGTAGGCGGCCGCCTCGGCCCCGACGGCGACCAGCACCTCGACGCCGCGCGCGGCCGCCTCCGCCCCGCTCGCGGCGTGCAGCGCGGGGGCGGTCGGGCCGAGCTCCGCCATCTGGCCCAGCACCGCGATGCGCCGGCCGGCGACGGGCCGCTCGGCGAGCGCCTCCAGGGCGGCGGACAGCGACGCGGGGTTCGCGTTGTAGGCGTCGTTGATGGCGACACCGCCGCCGGGCAGCGCGAGCACGTCGCCGCGCCACGGCTGCAGGCGGATCGCCGCCGCGCCGCCGAGAGCGACGTCGAGCGGCACGCCGAGCTCGACGGCGACGATCAGCGCGGCGAGGACGTTGAGCGCCTGGTGGCGGCCCTCCAGCGCGAGCTCGAGGTCGGCCTCCTCACCGCCGACGCGCAGCCGCAGCCGCTGGCCGCCGGGCACCGCGGTGCGGGCGAGCAGCGCGGCGTGCGCCGACGCGTCCTCGCCGAAGGTGCGCACGCGCAGGCCGGGGCGCAGCGACGACGCCAGCAGCGGCTCGCCGGCCGGCACCACGGCCAGGCCGTCGTCGGGCAGCGCCGCGAGCAGCTCGCCCTTGGCCGCGCCGATCGCCTCGCGGCTGCCGAGCAGGCCGAGGTGCGCGGTGCCGACGTTGGTCACGACACCGACGCGCGGGCGCGCGAGGGCGGCGAGCTCGGCGATCTGCCCGGGCCCGCGCATCGCCATCTCGCAGACGGCGACCTCGGTGTCGGAGCCGATGGCGCAGAGCGTCAGCGGCAGGCCGATCTCGTTGTTGTGGCCGGCCGCGGCGGCGATGACCCGGCGCGCCGGCGCGAGCACCGCCCCCAGCGCGTCCTTGGTCGACGTCTTGCCCGACGAGCCGGTGACGCCGACGACGACGCAGCCCGCGGCGGCCGCGGCGTTGGCGGCTCCGATGGCGGCGAGCGCGGCGATCGGGTCGGGGGCGGCCAGCACGACGCCGGGCTCGTCGGCCGCGGCGGCCTCGTCGAGCAGCACGGCCGCCGCGCCCGCCTCGCGCGCGGCGCCGGTGAAGGCGCGCCCGCCGCGGATGGCGACGAAGAGGTCGCCCGGCCGGACGGCGCGCGAGTCGATGGCGACGCCGCGGATCGGCGTCGCGGCGTCGCCCCGCACGAGCCGTGCGCCGGGCAGCGCTCCCGCGGTGGTGGCGATCATCGCGCGAGCAGCTCCCGGGCGACGACGCGGTCGTCGAACGGCGTCGTGGCCCCCGCGCGCTCCTGCCCCTGCTCGTGGCCCTTGCCGGCGATGACCACGACGTCGCCCGCGTCCGCGCCGGCCAGCGCCAGCTCGATCGCCCGGCGCCGGTCGAGCTCGACCTCCACGGGGCCGTCGATGCCGGCCAGGATCTCGTCGACGATGGCCGCGGGGTCCTCGCTGCGCGGGTTGTCCGACGTGACGACCACGCGGTCGGCGAGCGCCGCGGCGGCGGCCCCCATCTGCGGGCGCTTGGCACGGTCGCGATCGCCGCCGCAGCCGAAGACGACGTGCAGGCGGCCGCGCGTCAGGTCGCGGGCGGCGCGCAGCACGTTGGCCAGCGCGTCGGGCGTGTGGGCGTAGTCCACCAGCACCGCGAAGGGCTGCCCGGCCTCGACCGGCTCCATGCGCCCCGGCACCCCGGGCACCGCCGCGAGCCCGGCGACCACCGCGTCGAGCTCGACGCCGGCCAGCAGCGCGGCGCTCGCGGCGGCGAGCGCGTTGGCGACGTTGAAGCGCCCGGGCAGCCGGATGGCGACGTCCCGCGCGCCCTGCGGGGTCACCAGGCGGAAGCGGGCGCCGTCGGCCGCGAGCTCGAGGCGCTCGGCGCGCACGTCGGCCGACGGGTCGTCGAGCGCGTAGCGGAGCTCCGCCGGCAGGCGCCGGCCGTAGGGGTCGTCGACGTTCGTCGCGCGCGGGCAGCGGCCGTCGAAGAGCAGCGCCTTGGCCGCGAAGTACGCCTCCATGTCGCCGTGGAAGTCGAGGTGGTCCTGCGTCAGGTTGGTGAACGCCGCGGCGGCGAGGCGCACGCCGTCGGCGCGCCCGTAGGCCAGCGCGTGCGAGGAGACCTCGATGGCCGCGGCGCGGTCGCCGGCGTCCAGCATGCGGCGGAACGTGCGCTGCAGGTCGATGGCCTCGGGCGTCGTGCGCTGCACGGGCTCGACCACGCCCCCGACGCGCTGCTCGACGGTGCCCAGGAGGCCGGCCTGGAGCCCCGCCGCCTCGAGGATCGAGCGCGCCAGGAAGGCGGTCGTGGTCTTGCCGTTGGTGCCGGTGACGCCGACCACGCGCAGCTCGGCGGTCGGGTCGCCGAAGAAGCGCACCGCGAGCGGCGCCATCGCGCGGCGCGCGTCCGGCACCTCGACCTGCGGCACGTCGACGTCGAGCTGCCGCTCGACGACGAGCGCGACCGCACCCGCCGCGACGGCCGCGGCGGCGTGGTCGTGCCCGTCGGTCACCGCTCCGCGGACGCAGACGAAGAGCGTGCCCGCTCGCACACGGCGCGAGTCGTAGGCCACGTCGGCGACGTCCACGCCAGGTCGGAGGCGGTGCACGACGGTCGGCGAGAGCGCGTCGAGCAGGTCGTCCAGGCGCAAGGCCCCGAGTCTACCGGCCGCTCCCTCGGGCGCGCCCCACCACCGCGATGCGCGATGATCCAGCGCGTGTCGCGTCGAGTGGTGGTGACCGGAGCGGGCGTCGTGGCCAGCATCGGGACGGGCGTCCAGGCCTTCTGGGATGCGCTCGCCCGCGGAGCCTCGGGCGCCACGACGGTCGAGGTCGAGGGCGTGCCGCCGGCGGTCGCCTTCGCCGTCCCGGAGCTCGACGCCGAGGAGCGCTTCGGCCGCCGCGAGGCGCGCCGCATGGACCGCGACGGGCAGCTCGCCGGCGTCGCTGCGACGCTCGCGCTGGAGGAGTCCGGCGACCTCGGCCTGCCCGCCACGCGGGTCGGCGTCGCCGTCGGCAACGCGCACGGCGGCATGGCGACGATGGACGCCGCGTACCGCGCGCTGCACGAGCGCGGCCCCGACCGGGTGAGCCCGTTCGCGGTGCCGCTCGCGCTGCCCAACGCGCCGGCCGCGACGGTCGCGCGGGTGCTCGGGCTGCACGGCCCCTCGTCGGCCGTCTGCACCGCCTGCGCCGCTGGCTCGGACGCCATCGGCCTCGCCTTCCTCGCGATCCGCGACGGGCGCGCCGACGCCATGCTGGCGGGCGGCGCGGAGGCCCCGCTGTCGGCCTTCACCTTTGCGGGCTACGGGCAGCTCGGCGCCCTGGCCAGGGGCGACGGGCCGCCCGAGGCGCGCTCGCGCCCGTTCGACCGCGCCCGCAACGGCTTCGTCATGGGCGAGGGCGCCGGCATCCTGGTGCTGGAGGAGCGCGAGCACGCGGTGCAGCGCGGCGCCACGGTGCTGGCGGAGCTCGCCGGCTACGGGGCGACCTGCGACGCGGGCCACCTCACGGATCCGGACCCGACGGGCGAGGGCCCGGCCGGTGCGATCGCGGCGGCGCTGGCCGACGCCGGCCTCAGCGCGGCCGACATCGGCTACGTCAACGCGCACGCGACCTCCACCCCCGTCGGCGACGCCGCCGAGGCGCGCACGCTGGTGCGGGCCGGCCTGGGCCGCGTGCCGGTGTCGTCCACGAAGGGCTCCCACGGCCACTGCCTCGGCGCCGCGGGCGGCATCGAGGCCATCGCGACGCTGATGGCGCTGGTGCAGGACCGCCTGCCGCCCGGCATCAACCTCGACGCGCCGGACGAGGACGACCCTGGCCTCGACCACGTCGCCGGCACCGCCCGCCCCGCGCGGGTCGACGCCGTGCTCTCCAACAGCTTCGGCTTCGGCGGGCACAACGCGGCGCTCGTGTTCCGCCGCCACGCGGCGTAGCGGCCCCGCCTACGGGGTCTGCGTCGCGGCCTCGCGCGCCGCGTCCGCGGCCGGGTCGAGGGAGCGGTCGCGCTGCACGCCGAGGGCCAGCAGCGCGCGGCTGGTGAGCTCGGCGAAGGCCGGCGCCGCGACCTCGCCGCCGTAGTAGCGATCGCCCTGCGGCTCGTCGACCATGACCAGGGTCACGACCCGCGGGTGGTTGGCCGGCGCGAAGCCGACGAACCAGGCGACGTAGCGGGTGTCGGAGTAGGTGCCGTCGGGGTCGATCTTCTTCGTGGTGCCGGTCTTGCCCGCGACCGTGTAGCCCGGGATGGCGGCCTGGTGGCCCGTGCCGTCCTCCTGCACCACGCCGATCAGCATCTGCGTCAGCTGCTTGGCGACGCGCTCCGGCAGGAGCCGCTTGGCCTTCGGCTGGATCGGCGGGCGTTCGCCGACGCGGGCCGCCAGGTGGGGCCGCACGGCCACGCCGCCGTTGGCGATGGTGGCGTACAGGGACGCGAGCTGGATCGGCGTGACCGCCGTGCCGTAGCCGATCGGGATGTTCAGGATCGACGTGCCCGACCAGCGGTTGTACGGCAGCACCGCGCCGGCCGTCTCGCCCGGCAGGTCGATGCCGGTGCGGGCGCCGAAGCCCAGGCGGTCGATCCACTTGGCCAGCAGGCGGCCGTGGTCGGAGTCGCCCCTGCCGCCCAGGTACTCGTAGGCCAGGCGGGCGGTACCGACGTTGGACGACACCTTGAGGATGTCGGCGACGGTCTTCGTGCCCGGGTCCGGATCCGCGTCGACGAGCGGGTACTCGTAGAGCTTGAAGACCGACGGCACCTCGATCTTGGTCAGCGGCCCGAAGCGCTTCTCCGCCAGGCCGGCCGCGACGGTCACGGCCTTGAAGGTCGACCCGGGCTCGTACTGGTCGGTGATCGCGCGGATGCGCTGCTCGTCGGCCGTCGCCTTGCGGTAGCCGTCGGCGCCCGGCCCGGGGCTGGACGCCATGGCCAGCACGCCGCCGGTGGACGGGTCGAGGATGACCGCCGTCACGCCCTTCGCCTTCGAGGTCTCCTGCGTCCTGCGCAGCACCTCCTCCGCGATCGCCTGGATGTCGCGGTCGAGGGTCAGCGCGAGCGTCTCGCCCGGACGCGCCGGCTGCGAGGAGACGACGGAGATCGTGTCGCCCTGCGGATCGCGCACGTGCTCCTCGCGCCCGTCGCGCCCGTGCAGCACGCCGTCGTACTCGTTCTCCAGCCCGGCGAGGCCGTTCGACTCGATGTCGACGGTGCCGATCACCTGCGCCGCGATGCCGCTCGGGTACACGCGCCGCTCCTCGGGCGTGAAGGTCAGCCCGCGGATGTTCTTGTCCTTCAGCGCCTGCGCCGCCTCGGGATCGGCCTGGCGGACGAGGTCGACGTGCAGCGCCTTCGTGTTGCGCAGGCGATCGACCAGCAGGCCGGGGTCCTGCCCGGTGGCGTTGGCGACGGCGACGGCGACGCGCGTGCGCTGCGAGATCTCGCGCGGGTAGGCGCCGATGGTCACGGCCTCCTCGGAGACCGCCAGGCGGCGGCCGCGGCGGTCGACGATCTCCCCGCGCGCCGCGTGCAGCGTGATCGTGGTGCGGTGCTGGTCGAGGGCGCGGGCGGCGAAGGCCGGGTGGTCGACGGCCTGCAGCTGCACGGCGCGCGCCAGCGCCACCAGCAGGAAGAGCGCCGTCAGCAGGATGAGCACGCGGATGCGCCGCGGCGTGGACGGCTGGCCGCGGCCCGGACCGCCGCGCGCTGCCGGGCGCGCGGTCACGGCGTCGGCGTGCGGGGCAGCCGGACGGTGCGGACGGCGTCGATCGGCGGGCGGACCATGCCGAGGCGCAGCGCGGCGGCCTCGACGCGGCCGTCGGCGCGCTTGCGCTCGATGGCGGCGCGCAGGTTCGCCGACTGCGTCTCGACCGCGCGCACCTCGCGGCGCATGTCGCCGGACGCCATGTTGGCGCGGAGCGCGGCCACCTGGAGCGCGACGATGCCGCACAGGAGCGCGCCGACCGCGATCACCACGAGGCCGTTGGGCAGCGACGCGAAGCGGCCGGAGGCGGCGGTGCGCTGCGGCTTGCGCGCAGCCTCGGGCGCCGGGCGGGTGCGCCCGCGACGGGCGGCGTGCTCCGCCGTGGCGGCACGGCTGCTCACGGGCGCGGGTTCTCCGTGCGCTCGGCCACGCGCAGGCGCGCGGACGCGGCGCGCGGGTTCTCCTCGGCCTCGGCGGCGGCGGGGCGGACGACGCGCGGCGTGAGCACGCGCATCAGCGGCTCGTGCCCGCAGCCGCAGACGGGCAGGTCGGGCGGGCAGATGCAGCCGGCGGCCGCGTCGCGCAGGAAGTGCTTGACGATGCGGTCCTCGAGCGAGTGGAACGAGATGACCGCGATGCGCCCGCCCGGCCGCAGCACGTCGAGCGCGTGGTCGAGGCCCTCGGCGAGCGCGTCGAGCTCGCCGTTGACGGCGATGCGCAGCGCCTGGAAGACCCGCCGCGCCGGGTGGCCCTGGCCGAACAGCGCCGGCTTCGGGATCGCGCCGCGGATGGTCTCCACCAGCTCGCCGGAGCGGCTGAAGGGGCGCTCCTGGCGGCGGCGCACGATGGCGCGCGCGATGGGCCGCGCGTAGCGCTCCTCGCCGTAGCGGTGGAAGATGGCGGCGAGCTCGCGCTCCGGCAGCTCGTTGACGAGGTCGGCGGCGGTGCGCGGGTCGGACGGATCCATGCGCATGTCGAGCGGCGCGTCGGTCGCGTACGAGAAGCCGCGCTCGGGCCGGTCGATCTGCATGGACGACACGCCGACGTCGAGCAGGATCGCGTCGGCCTGCACGCCGGTCGCCGCCAGGTTGCGCAGCCCGAGGGCGAAGTTGCCGCGCACGAAGCGGGCCGACATGTCGGGGTGCGCGTCGCGGAAGGCGACGAAGTGCTCGCGCACGCTCGGGTCGCGGTCGATCGCGATGTACGCGCCACGGCCGTTCATCGCCTCGGCGAGCTGCGCCGCGTGCCCACCGGCGCCGAACGTCCCGTCGACGACGGTCATCCCGGGCTCCACGTCGAGCCACCCGGTGACCTCGCGAGCCAGCACCGGCAGGTGCGGGGTGAGGCTAGCGGGATTCACGAGCCACACGCTCGGCAGCATGTTCGGCACCCCCTTCGAACTCCATCGCGAGCCGTGCCCAGGCCTCGCGATCCCAGATCTCCAGACGGTCGCGGATGCCGACCACGACCACGTCGCGCTCCAGCTCCGCGTAGCGCGCGAACGTCGTGGGCAGTGCGATCCGCCCCTGCTTGTCGGCCTCCAGCAGCGCCGCCCCGGCGAAGAGGTGCCGCATCAGCATGCGCCCCTCCCGCGACATCGGGTCGAGCCGCGCCACCTGCTCCTCGGTGTAGGCGTCCCACCCCTCGCGCGTGAACGCCACGAGGCAGCGCTCGATCCCGCGCGACAGGAACACGCCCTCGGCGAAATGGTCGCGAAGCCGTGCCGGGATGGTCAGCCGGTTCTTCTCGTCCAGTCGCTGTTCGTACTCGCCGAGGAGCAAGGTGCCTCCCTGGGAGGTCGCCCCCCGGTGTCCCACCGGATGTGGCCCAGGCCCCCATTGCACCCCACCTTACCCCACCATGCCCCACTTTGCAATCTGTTCTTCTTGCTCGAACGTATGTTCGATATCGGGGCGCCCCGTGGCTCCCCGAGCGGCACGGCGAACACGCCGGCGCGAGGCGCAACCCGCAGGGACGCCAGGGCCCGCCGACCCGCCGCGCCCCACCGCGCCCCACCCCGGGGCGTCAGTCGGTCCACGTCGGCGTCAGCGCGGCGTCGGGGTCAGCGCAGCGGGCCGTCGTACGGGCCGCGCCGCGTGACGGCCTCGGCGCCCCAGCGCGCGCCGGTGCGGACGGCCTCGTCGAGCTCCTGCCCGGCGCCCAGGCCGTAGGTCAGGCCGGCGACGAAGGAGTCGCCCGCCCCGTAGGCGTCGAGGAGGGGCCCGGGCGGCTCGATCGCCCCCCACGTCCCGCGCCGCCCGTCGGCGGTCTCCCACTCGCCGCCGGCGCGGCCGTCCGTGCGCACGATCGAGCGCGGGCGGACGGGCAGCGCGTCGGGATCGATCAGCTCGCCGGGGTCGTTGGCCGAGCCGGCGATCGCGTCGACCTCGACGCCGCTCGCGACGACGGCCGGCCAGCCGCCGGGCGGTGGCGACCACCACGGGCGCGGCGCGCGCGGCGACGAGCGTGCGCGGGTCGTCGCCGGTGAAGTAGACGGCGTCGACGTCCTCGAGGTCGTCCCAGCCCAGCGGATCGTCGATGGTCGGATGCACGTTCGGCCCGACGACGAAGATCGTGCGCTCGTGGTCCGGATCGATGACGGTCAGCGCGGTCGTCTGCGGCTGCGGCCGGCGCGCGGCGCGCACGTCGAGGCCCTGCGCGCGCAGCAGGCGCAGGCTCTCGTCGCCGACGTGGTCGTCGCCGAGCGCGGTCAGGAACAGCACCTCGGCCCCGTTGCGGGCGAGCACGACGGCGCTGACCGCCCCACCGCCGGCCGGCACGGAGAACGGCTCGACGAGGTGCAGGATGTCGCCGCGAACGGGTGGCCGATCGGCCTCGGCGAACGTCACGAACTCGACGTGGCCGACGACGGCGATCCGCGGTGGCCGGGGCACGCGCAGAGTGTACGAGTGCACGGCGGCACGCTGCGGCCCGGGGAGCCGCCCGCCGCCTCCGTCGAGGATGTCGGATCAGGCCATGGGACTTGGGAGACCGGCCCAGCGACGAGCGGCTCATCCTCGGTACGCCGAAGCGGACCGACCGGTTCACCCTCGACCGGTGGGCCGGCACGCGCGGGCGCGGCGTGCCGCCAATCGGCGCGGCCCGTGCCAAGTGGCGGCGGCGCGCGCCAAGTGGCGGTCGCGGGCGCAAGTGGCGGCGGCGCGCGCCAAGTGGCGGCGGCGTGCGCCAAGTGGCGCGGCGCCGGCGCGGCGCCGCTGGCGAGCGGAGGCGGCGCTACGCCGCGGGGCGCAGCACGAGCGGCGCCGTCGCGGTGCGCCGCAGGTCGCTCGGGCTGCCGGCCGTCGCGACGGACGCGCCGGCGCGCAGCACCTCGCCGGCGTCGGCTCCCGCGGCGACGAGGGCGGCGACCAGCAGGTCGGGCTCGTCGCAGTCGGGCGCCAGCACGGCGAGCGTGCCGGGGTCGTCGTCGTCGAGCCGGTAGATCGCGTCGGCCGGGCCGAGGGCGAGGCCGATCGAGCGGACGAGCGCGCTCAGGCCGCCCGGCGCGCGGCCGTCGGTGTCGCAGATCGCGAGGCAGACGGGGACGCCCGTGCTGCGCGCCACGGCCAGCATGCGCTCCGCGTCCTCGCGCAGCGCGCGGGCGTTGCGCAGGCCCGTGACCGGGTCGGTGCGGGAGTCCGCCAGGCGGCGGCGCAGGGCCAGGCCCCGGCGGGCGCCGGCGACGACGGCCGCGGCGAGGGCGGCGGGCTCGAGGGGCTTGGCAAGGACGAGGTCCGCGCCGGCGTCGACGGCGAGGCGGGCGTACTCGGGCTCCGCGCGGCCGGTGACGACCACGATGCAGGCGGCGCCCAGCACCCGGTCGGCCCGCAGCTCGCCGACGAGCGTGATGCCGTCCAGGCCGGGCATCAGCCAGTCGGCGACCACGCGTCCGGCGGGGTCGCGCGGGCCCGCTCGAGCGCCTCGCGGCCGTCCTCCGCCGTCTCGACGATGACGCCCTCGGCGGCCAGCCAGGTGGCGATCAGCTCGCGCTGCGCCGCGTCGTCCTCGCAGACGAGGACGCGCAGGGCGAACTCGCCGATCGGTGCGGGCGCTGCGAAGGCCATGTGCTCATCCTATGCAGAACCGGACGATCGGCCAGTGCCGGCGTGCGATCGCACGCCGCCGGCGACCGTCAGGCGGCGACGCCGTTGGCGCGGGCGTACGCCGCGAGGGCGTCCAGGTGGCTCCGCTGCGTCCCGTCCCAGGCGGGCGGCACGAGGCCTCGCTGGCGGATGGCGGCGTCGAGCTCCGTCAGCCGGTGGCTCGTGAACAGCCGCTCGGCGACCTGCAGTGCCTCGGCGCGGGTGGCGGCGTGCGCCGTCATCGGATCGCGTCCGTGGTCCTGGCTGCCCTGGACGATGACGAGCCAGCCGCTCGGCCGTTCGGGCTGCAGGAAGACGTGGTAGCCGTGCGGTTCGAGCCGCGCCCGCAGCACGGCGACGTCGGAGAGGTTCGCCACGACCGGATCCGTACGTCCTACCGCGGCCTCGGCGCGTCGAGGGCGCGGTCGAGGTAGTAGGCGGCGGAGATCAGGCTGAGGTGGGTGAACGCCTGCGGGAAGTTGCCGAGCCCCTCGCCGGAGGGCCCGATCTCCTCGGCGTACAGCCCCAGGTGGTTCGCGTAGGTGAGCATCTTCTCGAAGGTCAGCCGCGCCTCGTCCAGCTGTCCGGCGCGGGCGAGGGCCTCGACCCACCAGAAGGAGCAGATCGAGAACGTCCCCTCCTCGCCGTCCAGCCCGTCGTCGGCGGCGATCCCCGGGTTGTAGCGGTAGACGAGCGAGTCGGAGACGAGCTCCTCGCGGATCGCGTCGAGCGTCGAGAGCATCCGCGGGTCGGTCGGCGCGACGAAGCGCACCAGCGGCATGAGCAGCGTCGCGGCGTCGAGCTCGTGGCCGTCGAGCACCTGCACGAAGGCCTTGCGGCGCTCCGACCAGCCGCGGGTCATGATCGTCTCGAAGATCTGATCGCGGGTGTCGAGCCACTGCACGAGCGGCGCCGGGAGGCCGCGCTGGCGCGCCATGCGGGTCGCGCGCTCGAAGGCCACCCAGCTCATCAGGCGCGAGAACGTGAACTCCTGCTTGCCGCCGCGCACCTCCCAGACGCCCTCGTCCTTCTCCTGCCAGTGGTCGGTGAGCCACTCCAGGAGGCGGAGCACGACCTTCCAGAGGTCGTACGAGATGGGCGCGCCGAACTTGTCGTAGAGGTACACGGAGTCGATCAGCTCGCCGAAGATGTCGAGCTGCAACTGCTGGGCCGCGCCGTTGCCGATGCGCACCGGCCGCGACCCGCGGTAGCCCTCCCAGTGCTCGAGCACGAACTCGTCGAGGTGCGAGCGCCCGTCGATCCCGTACATGATCTGGATCGGCGCGGGGCTCGTCGAGTCGGCCTCGAGCGCGCGCTCCTGCAGGAAGCGCATGAAGTTCTCGGCCTCCTCGGTGAAGCCGAGGCGCAGCATCGCGTAGAGCGTGAACGCCGAGTCGCGCACCCACGTGTAGCGGTAGTCCCAGTTGCGAACGCCGCCGACGGTCTCGGGGAGGCTCGTCGTCGGCGCCGCGACGATGGCGCCCGTGGGCCGGTAGGTCAGCAGCTTCAGCACGAGGGCCGAGCGCCGCACCATCTCGCGCCAGCGGCCGCGGTACGTGCAGCGCGCGATCCAGCGGCGCCAGTAGTCGGCGGTCTCCTCGAACAGCTGGTTCGCGAACTCCGGCGCCACGGGCCGCGAGTGCTGACCGTGGTCCGGGATGCGCTCGAGCGTGAACGTCAGGACGTCGCCCGCCGTCGACCGTGAACTCCGCCCACACGTCGCCGCCGGCGCCCTGCAGCGGGATCGGCGCGTCGAGCGCGAGCGTGAGGTCGGCCGAGTCGAAGATCGCGCCGTGCTCGTCCATGAGTCAGCTGGTGCTGCGCGCGGCCGTAGTCGAAGCGCGGCTCGAGGTCGAGCCGCAGCCGCATCGACCCGCGCACGCAGCGCACCTGGCGCACGAGCCAGTGGCGCTCCACGGCGACGGTCGAGACGGGCATGAAGTCGACGAGCTCGCAGACGCCGTTCGGCGACAGGAAGCGCGTGATGAGGACGTTGGTGTCGGGCAGGTAGAGCTGCTTGGGGATCGCGTCGGGCTCGTTCGGCCCGATGCGGTAGCGCCCGCCGCGGCGATCGTCGAGGATCGCGCCGAACACGCTCGGGGCGTCGAAGCGCGGGCAGCAGTACCAGTCGATGCGTCCCGTCGGTGGTGACGAGCGCGACCGTGTGCAGGTCGCCGATGACACCGTGCTCCTCGATGGGTGCGTACGCCACGAGCGCGGAGTATCCCCGAACCGCCAGACGGAGCAAGGACCGCCCCGAAAACGCGTCAGGCCCGGCGCTGCGGCCGGGCCCGACGGCGATTCCTGGACTGTGCGACGGCGGCGCTGAGCGCTACGCGACGGCGGCCGCGTGCGTGTCGAGCCGCAGCTCCTGCACGAGCCGGTCCTTCGGCTTGGCACCGACGACGCGCTCCACCATCTCGCCGTCCTTGAACAGGGCGACCATGGGGATGGAGAGCACGCCGTAGCGGCTCGCGATGCCGGGCTCGGCGTCGACGTCGAGCTTGGCGACCTTGACCCGCCCGGAGTACTCGCCCGCGAGCTCGTCGATCACCGGCGAGATCATGCGGCAGGGACCGCACCACTCGGCCCAGAAGTCGATGAGGACGGGCACGTCGGACTCGACGACCTCGCCCTGGAAGTTCGAGCTCGTGATCTCCACGGCATTGGCCACGTTCGATCGACCTTCTTTCGTCATCTCGATGTTGCCGCGCCGAAAACGACGCAGCACCAGGGAAGACGACCGAAGCGCGCGTCGCATTCCCGCCGCCGGATGGTACCCGGATCGGCGGCGGACAGTCCTAGACGATGCCCATCTGGCAGGCGTACCGCGTCGCCTCGGTGCGGTTCGCGACGCCCAGCTTCTTGAACACGTTGGCCAGGTGGAACTTCACGGTCTGGCCGGTGATCGCGAGCCGCTCGCCGATCTCGGCGTTCGAGAAGCCGGCCGCGGCGGCGCGCAGGACGTCGACCTCGCGCGAGGTCAGCGGGCAGGTGCGGCGGCTCGCCATGGCGGAGAGCTCGACCATCAGCATTCCTTCGCCGGCCACGCTGACCGCGAGGCGGCGCCCGTCGGGAGCCAGGTCGACGATGCGGATCCGCGGATCCGACGCCAGGGCGCGGCGCACGGCGTCGCGCAGGCGGTCCTGCTGAGCCTGGCGAAGATTGGCGGAACCGGTGCCCGGGAGCGTGCGGCCAGGGCCGCCGTTCAGGGCACGTTCGCGGACAGGAGCGGGCGCAGCAGCAGTCAACATGCGGCAAGGCCTCCGTGGGATCGTAGGGGGAGCGACCCGAGGGACGGGGGAAGCAAACACGAAGGTACGACAGGTTCCGGAAGATTGCAAGAGATTGTTTCGCGAAAGCTGCGAATCCATCTCAGCGCCGCCCGAACCCGTCGATCCGCACGTCGGCCCGCCACGCCGGATAGCGGCGCAGGCGGACGGCGTCATCGGCGTTGCCCTCGATCGTCTCGAGGGTGTCGCCGACCACCCTCCGCACCAACCCTACGTGGTCCCAGGTGAAGTAGACGGCGTCACCGGGCGCCGGCGCCGCCACCGCCCGGGGCGTCCAGCGACCCTGCGCGACGAACCAGTCGCGCAGCGCCCGTGCTCCGGCGATGCGCCAGCCGCCGGACAGCCCGCCGGTCAGCGGCTGGCCCGAGCGCCAGTACGCGAACGAGACGAAGTCGGCGCACCATGCCTCCGCGTGGCCGTCCGTGATCGCGAGGACGGCAGCCCCGCCGTTGCTGCCGGACGGCTCCTCGCGCACGCCGGCCGCGAGCAGCTGCTCCGCGACCGCGACGGCACCCGCCGCGCTTCCGCCGACCACCGCCGGCATGGCGCGCGGCGGCGTCGGCCAGCGAGCCCGACGGCACGCGCGCGGCCCCGGCGGCGGCCAGCCCGCTCGCCACCCGCCTGTCGTCCGCCAGCTGCTCGCCGGCGATGGCGATCGACCCGCCGCCGAGGACCGCGAGGGCGAGCGCCACGCCGACCGCGTCCACGGCCGCCTGCCCCCGCGCGCCGCCGCCCCGGTGCGAGCGCCACATTCGCGGCCGGCTCACGGCCGGCCCCCGCTGCCGAGCGCGTCGACGAGCGTCAACGCCTGCGCGCCGACGATCAGGAGCAGCGCCGCCGGCGCCAGCACGAGGCCGACGACCAGCATCATCCGCGGCGCCGCCGCGGCCGCGCGCTCGCGCGCCGCGCTCCGTCGCCGCGCCCGCTCGTCGCCGGCCAGCAGCCGCAGGGCGGGCGCGAGCGGCGTCCCGAGCTCGTCGGACTGCGCCACGATGGCCCCGAGCGGCCGCAGCACCGCGTGCCGCTCCGCGATGGCCCGGCCCAGCGGCGGCCCGCCGACCTCCGCAGCCTCAGCGGCCGCGGCGGCCAACGCCGGTCCGAGCGGCGGCGGCGCGTGCAGCGCCACCGCGTGCAGCGACCGCGTCAGCGGCGCGCCGCCGTCGACCGCCGCGGCCAGCAGCTCGAGCGCGTCCGGCAGGTCGCGCAGCAGCCCGTCGGCCGCGGCCGCGGCGGCGCGCCGCGCGCGCCGGCGGAGCGCGAGCTCCACCGTCCCGCCGCCGCCGGCCGCGAGCAGCAGCGCGCCGGCCGGATCGCCGAGCAGCAGCCCCAGCCCGCCGAGCGCGCCGCCCGCGATCGCGGCCTGGCGATGCACCGCCGGCCACGCGCGGTGCAGCACGGCCGGCCGCCACGCCAGCCCGAGCAGGACGAGCCCGAGGGCCGCGACGAGCAGCGTCATGCCCCGGCTCCGGCCATGATCCGGCGCACCAGCACGAGCCCGAGCGCCGTCAGCGACCCGCTCGCCGCCACCACCGCGAGGCCCGGCCGGCGTCCCGAGCAGCGGCTCCATGCTGGCCGGGCTCGCCAGCGCCAGCATCGCCGGCCGCCGCGACCGGCACGACGGGCACGAGCCGCGCCGCGAGCCGCGCCTGCGCCGTGACCGCGCGCAGCTCGCCCTCGAGGCGCGCCCGGTCGGCCAGGCCGTCCGCCAGGGCGTGCAGCCCCCGCGCCAGATCGCCGCCGAGCTCCTCGTGCAGCACCACCGCGCCCGCGACCAGCGCGCCGCCGGACGCCGCCGCCAGCGGCGCGAGCGCGGTGGCCGGCGGCACGCCCGCCCGCAGGTCGCGCGCGATCGCCTCCAGCAGCCCGCCGGCCGGCTCCTCGAGGGCCGCGCTCGCGCGGCCGCACGCCTCGTCGAACGGCAGCCCCGCGGCGACGCCGCGCGCCAGCGACCGGGCCACGTCGGGCAGCTGCGCCGCGAGCGCGCGCTGCGCCCGCCGGCGGCGCCGCGGACCGAGCACGAGGTCGACGACGGGCTCAGGCACCGTCCGCCCCACGCGCCGCGACCAGCCGCGCGACCGCCTCGCGCCCGCCGAGCCGCCAGCCGTCGCCGTCGCGCTCGACCGCCGCCGAGCGCCGCGAGCCGCCGGCGTCCGTCCGGCCTGCGCTCCTGGTGCAGCACGACGTGCACCGCCGACGCGACCTGCTCGCGCACGGCCGCGTGCGGCAGCTCGACGCCGCCCATCAGCGCCATCGTCTCCAGCCGGCGCAGGGCGTCGGTCGGCCCGTTGGCGTGGATCGTGGCCAGCGACCCGTCGTGGCCCGTGTTCATCGCGAGCAGCAGGTCGAGCGCCTCCCCGCCGCGCACCTCGCCGACCACGATGCGGTCCGGCCGCATGCGCAGCGCGTTGCGGACGAGCTGGCGGATGTCGATCGCGCCGCGCCCCTCCACGCTCGCCGGCCGCGACTCCAGGCGCGCGACGTGCGGCACGAGCAGCCGCAGCTCCGCCGCGTCCTCCACCGTGACGACGCGCTCCTCCGGGTCGAACCACGCCGAGAGCGCGCCGAGCGTCGTCGTCTTGCCGGACGAGGTGCCGCCGGAGACCAGCACGTTCAGCCGGGCGCGCACGACGCCGCGCGCGAGCGCCAGGTCGGCCGCGGTCAGCGTCTCCGAGCGCGACCAGGTCGTCGATGGTCAGCGGCCGCGCCCCGAAGCGGCGCACGGTCAGCAGCGGCCCGTCGACCGCGAGCGGCGGCAGCACCGCGTTCACCCGCGACCCGTCCGGCAGGCGCGCGTCGACGAGCGGCGTCGCGTCGTCGATGCGCCGCCCGCAGGCGCCGACGAGGCGCGAGATCGTCTGCCGCAGGTCGCCGGCGTCGCGGAAGCGCACGCCGACCGCCTCGAGCCGGCCGCCGACCTCGACGAAGACCTGCTCGGGCCCGTTGACCAGGATCTCCGTCACGCGCGGGTCGGCGAACAGCGGCGCGAGCGGCCCGGCGAGCGCGAGCGTCATGCCGCGCCCCGCAGCCCGTGGACGCGGCCGGCGACGCCGGCCAGCGCCCGCGCCACCTCGTCGCCGTCCGGCTCGCCCTCCGCGACGGTGGCGTCGACCTCGCGCCCGAGCACGCCCGCGATCCCGTGCAGGCGCACCGCATCGCGGCGGCGCACGGCGTTCGCCACCACGACCACGCGATCGGCCGGGATCGCGAGCCGCGCCAGCAGGTCGAGCTGGCGCCGCGCCGCCGCGAGCGCGTCGTCCTCGAGCCGCGTCACGACCACCAGCAGGTCCGCCGCGAGCAGCGCCTCGGCCGTCGGCCCGAGCGGTCGGCCCACGTCGGCGACCACGCAGGCGTTGGCCGCGCACGCCGCGCGGCACAGCCCGGAGACCACCCCGTCGCGCACGAGCCATGCCAGGTCCGGCCGCGGCGGGGCCGGCACGAGGTGGCCGAGGTCGACCGCCCGCGCCAGCCGGCCGTACGCCTCCTCCCCGCGCTCCTCGCCGGCGAGCCCGGCGTCGAGCGGATCCGGAGCGATGCCGAGGCGCGGGCCGAGGCTCGCCGCCCGCGAGGTCGAGGTCGAGCAGCGCCACCCCGCCTCCCAGCAGGCGGGCGAGCGCGAGCGCCACCGTCGACGCGCCCTGGCCGCCCGCGCCGGCCAGCACCGCGAGCAGCGCCCCACCCCGCATCCGCGCGTCCGGGGCCGCCAGGGCGCGGCGGCAGGCGGCGAGCACCTCGTCGGCGGCGGGCGGCAGCGTCGCGACCGCGCGTGCGCCCGCGGCGGCCGCGCGCCCCGGGGTGGACGCCAGCAGGCGGTCGCGGAGCAGGACGCAGGGGACGACGGCGGCGAGCGCGCGCGCACCGCTCCTCGGCCGTCGCCGTCCCGTCGCCCGCCACGAGCGCGACGTCCGCGCCCGCCACCCCGGCGCCCTCGAGCAGGTGCGCCTCCGTGCCGGCAAGCGCCTGCGCCAGGGCGCTGCGCACCGCCGCGTCGCCGCCGACCAGCGCCACGCGCATCACTGCGCCTCCCGCGCCAGCAGGCGGATGCGGCGCCCGGCAGCCTCGGCCGCCGCGATCTCGATCGCCGTCGTCGCGGGCACGCGCAGCGCCACCGCCCAGCTCGCACCGTCCGGCGCCAGCCGCGGGCGGCCGAGCACCTCCGCGCCGCTGGCGAGCTGCTCGACCGGGCCGTCCTCGTCGGGCCCGCTGACCAGCACGTCGACCCGCGCGCCGGCGCGCAGCAGGCCGGCCAGCCCGCCCACCTCGTCGACCCGCACGCCCACCGCGCGCTCGCCCTGGCGCAGGCCGAGATCCGGACCCGGGCGCCCGCAGCAGCGACGGCACGAGCGGCAGCCCCACCGGCAGCGCGACCGCGGCCACCCGGAACGACGCGTCCTCGACGCGGGTCAGGGCGCCGGGCGGCGTCCGCTCCGCCGGCCAGTCGACGAGGCGGAGCCGCGACGGGTCGAGGCTCTGGCCGGCGGCCACGGGCTGCGCGACCACCACGACGCGCGCTCCCGCCGCCGCCGCCCCGCCGCCGCCCGCGCCCCGCGCGAGCAGCAGCGCGGCCACCAGCAGCACCACGCCGGCAACGGCCAGCGGGCGGCGCCGCAGGCCGGCGCGCAGGGCGCTCACGACTGCACCAGCGCGGCGCCGAGGGCAGGGATGCGGGCGCGCGCATGGGTGCCGCCCGACGGGCGGCGCGACAGGTCGAGGCTGCCGCCGTGCGCCTGCACGAGCTCGCTGGCGATCGCCAGCCCGAGGCCCGCGCCCGCGGCCGGGCCGGCGCACTCGAAGGGCCGCAGCAGCCGCGGCACGGCGTCCTCGTCGATGCCGACGCCGTCGTCGAGCACGCCGAGCTCGGCGGAGCCGTCCGCGGCCACGTCGGCCGTCAGCACGATGCGCCCGCCGGGCGGCGTGTGGCGCGTCGCGTTCGACGCGAGGTTCGTCAGCACCTGGGCCAGCCGCCGCCGGTCGCCGACCAGCCACGCACCGCCGCGGGTGCGCGTCTCGACGACCACGCCGTGCCCGGCGGCCAGCACGTCGACCCGCTCGGCCACCTCCTCCAGCAGCTCGGCGACGCGGAACCGGGCGTGCTGGATGCGGAGCACGCCCGGCGCCGGCCTGCGACAGGGTCAGCAGGTCGTCGACCAGGGCAGCGAGCCGGTCGCTCTCGCGCCCGATGGCGGCGAGGCGCTGCGCGTCGTCGGGATCGGTCGCCCGCCGCTCGAGCGTGTAGGCGAAGCCCTTGATGATCGTGAGCGGCGTCCGCAGGTCGTGCGAGACCTTGGCCACGAACTCGCCGCGCGCCCGCTCGAGCGCGCCGAGGCGCTCGGCCATGCGGTCGACGTCCGCGCCGAGGCGGGCCACCTCGTCGCGGCCGCGCACGCCGGCGCGAGCGCGGAAGTCGCCGTCGGCCACGCGGCGCGCCACCCGCGCGAGGGTCGCCAGGCGGCGCGCGTACGCGCCGCCCGTCCAGAGCGCCCAGCCGAGCACGGCCCCCAGCACCAGCAGCACGCTGAGGCCGAGCCCGAGGGCCTCGCGTCGCTCGATGGCGCGGCTGCGCTCCACCCCTACGCCGACCAGCCGCCCGTCGCCCACTGGCCGCACGGCGTAGGCGTACCCGTCCCTCGCGACCACGCGGACGAAGTCGGGGTCGAGGCGCCGGTCCCAGTCGGCCGGCCGCACGCTGAGCGGGCCGCGGTCGACGAGCGGGCGGCCGTCGACGACGGTCGAGGGCCCGGTCAGCATCACGCCGCGTGCCACCGCATCCGCGGCGAGCCGCGCGCGCGCGTCCGCCTGGCGGCCGAGCTCCTCGTCGACGAGGTGGTTCACGGGCAGCACGACGAAGGCGCCGACGGCCAGCGCCAGCGTCAGCACGAACGCGCAGACCGCGATCGCCAGGCGGAGGCGGAGCGCGATCACAGCGTGCTCGCCCGCAGCGCGTAGCCGACGCCCCAGTGGTTGACGATCCAGCGCTCGTCGTCGTCGCCGCGCGCCTCCAGGCGGCGCCGCAGGCGCGACGCGTGGGAGTCGAGCGTGCGCGTCGAGGCCGGCGCGCGGTAGCCCCACACCCGCTGCATCAGCTCGGACTTGGTGTGCACGCGCAGCGGGTCGCGCGCCAGCGTCGCGAGCAGCTCGAACTCCTTGCCCGGCAGCAGGATGCCGCTCGCCGGACAGGAACACGCTGCGCGCGGTGACGTCGACCACCAGCGGCCCCGTCTCGATCGTCTCGCGCCGGCGGCCGCCGAGCCGCGCCAGCAGCGCCTCCACGCGCGCCAGCAGCTCGGGGTAGCTGAAGGGCTTGACCACGAAGTCGTCGGCGCCGCGCTGGAAGCCGCGGATGCGGTCCTGCTCCTCGGCGTGCGACGTGAGGAAGATGATCCCGACGTCCGGGTCGCCGTGGCGGCCGTCGCGGACGCGGCGGCAGAACTCGAAGCCCGAGCCGTCCGGCAGGCCGACGTCCAGCAGCAGCGCGTCGGGCCGGAAGCGCCGTAGCTGCATCGCTGCCTCGCCGAGCGAGCCGGCGGTCGTGACCCGATGCTCGTCGTGGCGCAGGTTCTCCGCCAGGAAGTCGCAGATCGCGACCTCGTCTTCGACCAGAAGTAGATGGCTGCCCATGCGTGTGGAGACCTCCCTGGCGGGTCCGTCGCTCGGTGGGGATGTCGGGGCCGCCGCCACTGGGGTCGGCAGCACGGGGAGCGCCACCCTAGGACGGTCCCCGAGCGGCGGGCAAGGCTGCGCGCCGCGGTTCTTGCACTCCTGCGCGACTCTGCGCGCCTTTCGTGACGGAGATGGGACCTGCGTCGCATTCCGTGCTCCCCCTGTGAGGGGAGATCACCGGCGTCGCGGCGATGATTCGGGCATGCGCTCGCCCGCCGACCGGCTCCGCCTGCGCTCGGTCTTCGACGACGTCGCCGAGGCGTACGACCGTGCGCGCCCCACCTACCCGGCCGCGGTGTTCGACGACCTCGCCGCGCTCGCCGACCTGCGACCGGGAGCGCGCCTGGTCGAGATCGGCTGCGGCCCCGGCAAGGCCACCCTCGCCCTCGCGGAGCGCGGCTACGCGGTGACCTGCATCGAGCTCGGCGCGCGCATGGCGGCGCTCGCGCGGCGCAACCTCGCGGCGTACCCGGCGGTCGAGGTCCTGAACGTGCCCTTCGAGCCCTGGCGCCCCGAGGTGGCCGGGTACGACGCGGTCGTCGCGTTCACGGCCTTCCACTGGATCGACCCGGACGTCCGCTACGCGCGCACCGCGGACGTCCTACGGCCCGGCGGGCACCTCGGGGTGCTGGAGACGAAGCACGTGGCGGCCGAGGGCGGCGACCCGTTCTGGCTCGAGGTGCAGGACGACTACGTCGCCGCCGGCGCCGCGCTGGAGCCCTCGCCGCCGCCCCGCCCGGGCGACGTGCCGGACCTCGGCGCCGAGATCGATGCGAGCGGCCGCTTCGACGTCGTCGGCATCCGCCGGCACCTGTGGTCGATCGACTACGACGTCGACGCCTTCCTGGAGGTGCTCGACACGCACTCCCGGCAGCGCGGGCTCGACCCGGACGTGCGGGCCGACCTCTACCAGCGCATCGAGCGCCGCGTGCGCGCCCGCCCGCAGCCCAGCGTGCGCACGACCTACCTGGGCACGCTCAACGTCGCCCGGGTGCGCACGACCGCGGCATAGCCCTACGCGTCGACGAGCGCGAGCTGGTCGCCGGCGCGGATGCCGAGGCGCTCGGCCTCCCCCGCGCCGAGCTCCAGGATGCGCTTCGCCCCGCCCGCCCGCGCCACGCGCCACGGCTTCAGCGACGCGGCCACGCGCACGACCCGCAGATCCTTCGTCAGGAAGACGGCGTCGATCGGGAACTTCATGAAGAACATGTGGATCATCCCGAGCGGATCCGCGAGCAGCAGGCCGTG
This sequence comes from uncultured Actinomycetota bacterium, assembly GCA_963767885.1. Taxonomy (GTDB): domain Bacteria; phylum Actinomycetota; class Thermoleophilia; order Gaiellales; family F1-60-MAGs149; genus CAVYFW01. The sequence continues at coordinate 66,992 of CAVYFW010000005.1, read as the reverse complement.
TCCGGCGGCCAGCCCATCGCGCCCGAGGAGGCCCTTGGCGTTGCCCCGGCCGAAGGCCCGGGACACGGCGACGTGCTGGACGAGTACCCGGCCATCCGCCGAGGTCAGGGTCGGCATCCTGGGATATGCTCCTGCCGTGCGGGACGAGAACTACCGCTCTGGAGCCGATTTTACCCTCGAGTTCCTCGGGCGGCGGTACGCGTTCTCGCGCAGCGACTTCACGGAGCGGGTGGCCGCGGCGGCCCGGCGTCTCGGGCTCGTCGGCCAGGAGGAGCTCGAGGCCGCGGAGTCGGACGACCTCGTGCGCCTCGCGGCCCGCGGCAGCGTCGCACGGCCCCGCTCGCCGCTCGGCCGGCACCTGGCGGAGCACGCGGCGGGCGACCCGAACGGCGGCGCGGAGCTCGTGTACTGGCTGCGCAAGCTCGTGTTCCGCTCGGCCTGGCTCGACCAGCGCGTGAAGCTCGGCCTCGTCGAGGTCGACTTCGACGAGCGCACGGGCGACTTCCGCTACGACGCCGGGCACCTCCCGCTGCCCGACCTGGACGCCGGCGCGCCCTCCTGGGCGGCCATGCAGTACCGGCGCTGAGCGGTCGCCGAGCGGGCCCGCCGAGGTCCGCCGCAGGTGCCACTATGCTCCGCCCCATGGCCGCGCGGGACGGGGACGCGAAGACGACCTTCCAGACGGCGACCGAGCGCGCGGAGACGCGGATCGTCGACCTGCGGGCCCGCGAGGCCGCCGATCTCGGCGCCGTACGGGCCGCGCTGGCGCGGGCGGAGGGCGACCTCGACACCGTGCGCGCCGCGACCGCGGAGCTGCGGGCCGTGCTCCCCACCCGCGTCGAGGCCGCGGTCGACCGGGCCCTGCTCGGCGCCGACGGCGGGGCGCTGGGCCGGCGGCTGGACGACCTCCACGCGCTGACCGCGTCGACGGCGACGGCCGTGCAGACGATCTCGGACGACGTGCTGAACGAGCGGATCGGCCGGGTCGAGGACCTCGAGGTCATCGTCGACCTGCTGGCGCGCGGCTTCCAGAGCACGCGCGCCGACGTGCAGCGGCTGGAGCGGCGGGCCGAGCGCTTCGAGGCGCGGCTCGACCGCATCGACGGCGCCCTGCGGCGCATCGAGGCCTCCGTGGTGCGCGTGGCGTCGGCCGTCGAGGCCGACGCGCGCCCCGCGTTCGGTCGCACGCCCTCCGCCTGACGGTCCGCGCGCCCTCGCCGGCGACCGTGCGCATCCCGCGCGCCACCGTCACACTCGCGTGACGCTCTGCGCGAGCGGCGTGCGCCACGACCCGCCGACACTCGTGGCGTGCACCCGTTCGCCCACGAGCTGCGCCGTCCCGACGGGCAGGCCACCGTCGAGCTCGTCGCGCTGGCGCTGGCCGTCGCCGCGCTCATGGCGGCGCTGGCGCTCGGCGCCGGCGGCCTGCCCGCGGACGGTCGCGGACGCCGTCGCGCGCGCGTTCGGCGTGGTGGCCGGTGCCGTGCCCGGCCGGGACGCCCCGCCCGTCCCGACGACCCTCGCCGAGGCGCCCCCGGCCGTCCAGCGCTTCGTGCTGCGCGGCCGTCGGGGCGCCGACGACGGCTCGGCGCCGACGCTGCTCGACGCGCGGCGGCGGCTGGCGGCCGTCCTCGGCGCCGAGCAGGCGGACGCGGAGCTGCAGGCGCTGGTCTGGGCCAACGTCCTCGGCGCACCACCCCGACGCGGCGCCGGGCGGGGTCTTCCGGGCCGCCGCGCCGACCCCGCTCGGGCGCTTCGACGGCAGCCGGCTGAGCGGCGTCGGCGCGCTGCCGGCCGAGGACCGGACGATGTTCTGGTCGACCGAGCGCCGCGCAGCGAGCGCGTCCACCTGCACGTGACGACGGCGGAGGAGGAGCGCGCGATCGCTGCGAAGCTGGAGCCGGGCTGGGAGGACAGGTCGACGCCGTCGCGTTCGTCGCGGGCGAGTGGGTGCTGTCGGCGCGATCCATCCCGCCTTCGCCGCGACGTTCGCGGCGGTGCGCGCGGCGCAGGCCGGCCTGGCGCGCGACGCCGGCAGCGGCGTGCCGCCCGGCGCGCGGGAGAACGACGCGACCCTCTGCCTCGAGGTCGAGCGCACGAACCACGTCGGCGCCGACGGCGCGCGCTTCGCGGCGACCGTGCAGGAGCTGCGGCCGGAGGAGCCGCAGGTCTTCACCCGCATCGCGATCGTGCGCGACGGGCGCCTGCTGGTGCAGGGCCTCGCCAACGAGGAGCGCTGTGCGCTAGGCGGCGCGGGCAGGCGACGGTCGAGCTCGTCGGCATCGCGCTGGTGCTGGCGCTGCTGATGGTCGGGCTCGGCGTCGCGGCCGTGCGGTCGGGCGCCGCGACCGCCGTGGTCGGGGCGATCGCGCGCGTGCTCGGCGGCTCGCAGGCGACGCGCCCGGCGCGCCGGCGCCGCAGCTGCAGGCGGCGACGCTCGCCCAGGCGCTCGCGGCGGCGCGCTCGGAGCCCGACGCGTTCTCGCTGGCCGGTGCCCGCGCGCTGCTCGCCGAGGAGGTCGGGCCGGCGATGGCCGAGCGCGTCCTCGCCGGGCTCGTGGAGGCCGAGGCGCGGCGGCGGCGCGCCGGCCTGGTTCGCGCCGCAGGATCGCCGGCTGGACGGCGGTCTGCTGGGCGAGGTGCGGGTCCGCAGCAGCGGCGCCGGACCGGTGTCGCTGCACGTCGTGACGCCGCACGAGGAGGCCGTCGCGGGCGCGCCCGGACCGCGCGGCGGGTGGGCGGCGGCGCTGCGGGCGGTCGACGCTCGACGGCCTGACGGAGGTCGCCTCGCGGATCCACGTCGTGGCCGGCGTCAGCCTGGACGTCGCGTCGTTCCTGGCCGGAGCGGCGAACGACGACGACGACGGGAAGGCCGTGGTCCGGGCCGGCGACGTCGTGCTCTGCCGACCGTACGAGGTGCGCGTGCAGCTCGGCGGAGACGCGGAGCGCATCGCCTTCAGCGGGACGCGGCTGCTCGTGCTGCGCGGCGCCGCCGTGGTCGCCGAGTCGGCCGTGCACGACGGCACCTGCGGCTGAGGGCGGCCGCCCGCTCGTTCCCTGGCCGAGCTGCGACCGGGCCCCGGCAGTGCTGCCGGGGCCCGGTCGCCGGCTCAGTCGGCGCCGGCGGAGTCGCCGAGCGCCGTGCCGATGGCCGACTTCAGCGCCTTCGCGAGCGCATCGCCGACGCCGTGGTCCTTGCCGCTGAAGGCCTTGGACACGGCGACCAGCAGCACGCCGATGGCGAGCGCGAGGCCGAGGTACTCCACCGTGCCCTGCCCCTCGCGGCGGCCGAGGCCGCGGGCGGCGGTCTCGGCGGCGCACCAGGCGTGGAGGGCTCGATCGCCCAGGGACATGCTGGACCTCCCGTCCAGTCGCAGGCCGGGCCCCATGCCCGGCGCCGCGAGCGTCGGCGAGGGGTGGCGCGCATGTCCCGCACGGAAGCGCGCAGCTTCCGCGCAGAGGCGCACGCGGGCGCACGCCGTGTCAGGCGTGTGAGGGCGAGCGCACGGAAGTGCCCGCGGGGCGCAGCGGAAGCGTCACGGTGAAGCGGGCGCCGCCGCCCGGCGCGTCGTCCAGGCGGATGGCGCCGCCCATGGCGGCCGCGAGCTCCGAGGCGATGGCGAGGCCCAGGCCCGTGCCGCGGTCGTCCTCGCTGTAGAACGGGCGGAACACCTGCTCGCGCTTGCGCCACCGGGACGCCCGGGCCCGAGTCCACGACGGTGATGCGCACGCCGGCCGCGTCCGCCGCCAGGTCGAGCTTCACGACGCCGCCCTCCGGCGTCCAGCGGACGGCGTTGTCGAGCAGGTTGGAGACGATCTGCAGGATGCGGTCGCCGTCGCCCGCGACCGTCGGAGCCTGGTCGAACGAGCCGACGATCGTCACCCCGTGCCGCCGGGCCTCCTCGCGCCGCGCGTGCAGCGCGTGGTCGAGGACGGCCGCGAGGTCGACCTCCTCGTCGAGCAGCGTGAAGCGGTGCGCCTCGAGCTTCGCCAGGTCGAGCAGGTCGCCGATCAGCCGCCCCAGCCGGTTGGCCTCGTCGCCGATGACGGCGTAGGCGTCGTGGCGCTCCTCCTCGGTGTCGATGACGTCGTCCGCCAGCGCCTGCACGTGCGCGCGGATCGCCGTCAGCGGCGTGCGCAGCTCGTGGGAGACGCGCATCAGGAACAGCCGCTCGTGCTCCTGCGCCTCCCGCAGGCGGTCGACCATGTCGCCGAACGCGCGGTTCACGACGCCGATCTCGTCGCGGCGCGTGCGGTCGAGCTGGACGTCGTAGCGCCCGCGGCCGATCGCCCCCGCGGCGACGACCAGCCGGCGCAGCGGCCGGGAGACCTCCCAGCCGAGGTAGAGCGCGAGCAGCATCGCCACGACGATCGCCACCGCGAAGGCCGGGGCGACGCGCCAGAAGAGGTCGGTGCCCGAGCCCGACAGGTCCTCCACGGGCGCCGCCAGGGCGAACGCGCCCACGGCGCCGAGGTCCTCCGCGCCGCCCGGGTCGTCGGTCGTGAAGACGCCCGTCACGACCAGCAGGTAGCGGCCGTCGCGGCCCGGCAGGGCGACCGAGCGGAGGGTCTGCGACTCGCCGCGGTCGAGCGCGTCCCAGTCGACGTCCACGCCGCCCAGCACCGGCAGCGCCACGGCCTCGGCGGGGAGGATGCCGTCGAGGCGGTCGACGTAGTAGAGGTCGGCGCCCGTGACGGTCGCGAGCTCCTTGTCGACCGGAGCCGGGTCGCCGCCCTGCTCGAAGTAGCGCCGCACCTGCTTGCCGTAGAGCGCCGCGAGGGCCGCCGACTGCTCCTGCAGCTGCCGCAGGGCCTCCTCGTTGCGCTGCGACTGGTAGTCGTCGAAGGCCCGCAGCGCGAGCGGCGCCATGATCACGCCCGCCACCACCAGCGGCAGGACGCAGAAGAGGACGAGCCTAACTCGGAGCGAGCGCAGCATCGTCCGACACCTTGTAGCCGACGCCCCAGACGGTGACGACGGGACAGGTGTCGCCGATCTTGCGGCGGAGCTGGCGCACGTGGACGTCGACCGTGCGCGTGTCGCCGGCGAACGTGTAGCCCCAGACGCGCTCCAGCAGCTGGTCGCGCGTCAGCACCATCCCGCGGTGCTCGAGCAGGGCCCAGAAGAGGTCGAACTCCTTGGGGGCGAGCTGGACGTGGCGGGCGCCGACCGTGACCTCGCGCCGGCCGGCGTCGATGCGGATCTCGCCGTGCGTCAGCACGCCGCCCCGCGCGGCGGCCGGCGGCGCGGTCGCGCGGCGCAGGATGGCCTTCACGCGGGCGACGAGCTCGCGGGCGTTGAACGGCTTGGTCAGGTAGTCGTCGGCGCCGACCTCGAGCCCGACGATCTTGTCCACGTCGTCGTCGCGGGCCGTCAGCATGATGATCGGCACCTGCGAGCCGGCGCGGACGCGGCGGCAGACCTCGAGCCCGTCGATGTCGGGCAGGTTCAGGTCGAGCACGATCAGGTCGGGCGACGCGGCGTTGGCGCGGCGCACGGCGCTCTCGCCGTCGGACACGCGCTCGACCTGGTACTTCGCCTTCTCGAGGTAGAGGCGCACGATCGAGGCGATGTTGTCCTCGTCCTCGACGACCAGGATGCGCTCCGCCATCGCGTTCATGGTAGACGGCCTAGCCCGCGCGTCGCGGCCGCGGCGGCGGCGCGACGTCGACGGCGGTGTAGCCGTCGTAGGCCTGGGGCTCCCCGGTCGCACCGACCGTCAGCTCGCCCTGGCCCTGCACCGCGAGCGTGCCCGTGCCGGTGATGCCGACCTGCAGGCGCACGGCGTCGTCGATGAACAGGCGGTAGTTGCGGGCCAGGATGAAGACGCGCACGGGCCGCAGCAGCCGCCACTCGTACGTGTTGCTGCCGCGGATCTTGCGCCGCACGGCGCACGTGCGGAGGGCGCGCGCGTCGGCGCAGGTGACGACGCGCGGCGGCGTCCCCCGGCCGGTCCACTGGACGCGGCCGCCCTCGACCTCGCCGAAGAGCTGCGCGCGCGTCGTCGTCGTGAAGTCGAGGTCGCCGTTCCCCTCGGCGCGGGCCAGGCCCGGCGCGCGCGCCGACGCGCCGACCGGCAGCGCCAGCAGGGCGACGAGGACCACGAGGACGAGCGGTGCGACGCGTCGCATGGGCCCATTATCGGCAGCAACCTCCGGCACGCCGTTCGGCGGCTGTAAATAGTTCGTGATGAGCGGGGCGATCGGCCCGCCCGGGTGGCTAGCCGTAGGCGTAGAAGCCGCGGCCGGCCTTGCGACCGAGATGGCCGGCCTCGACCATCCGCAGCAGGCGCGCGGGCGGGGCCAGCCGCTCCTCCCGGTGCGCCTGCCACAGGGCCTCGGCGGCGTGCGCGTGCACGTCGAGGCCGATCAGGTCGATCAGCGCGAGGGGGCCCATCGGCCAGCCGGCGCCGGCCTTCAGCGCGCGGTCCACGTCCTCCGGGGCTGCGGCGGTCTCGTCCAGCATCCGCACCGCGTCGTTGAGCATGGGGATGAGCAGGCGGTTGACGAGGAAGCCGGGCGTGTCCGGGCACGGCACCGCCTCCTTGCCGAGGCCCTGCGCGAACGCCAGCGCCGTCGCGAACGCGTCGTCGGCGACGAGCGCGGTGCGCACCACCTCCACCAGGGGCATCAGCGGCGCGGGGTTGAAGAAGTGCAGCCCGACGACGCGCTCGGGCCGGCCGCTCGCCGCCGCGATCCCCGTCACCGACAGCGCGGACGTGTTGGTCGCGAGCACCGCGTCGGGCCGGCAGAGGGCGTGCAGCTCCGCGAACAGCGCCGCCTTCGGCTCCGGCTCCTCGACGATCGCCTCGATCACGAGGTCCGCCGCCGCCAGCGGAGCGAGCTCGCCGCCGGCGGTGAAGCGCCCGCGCGCGGCGTCGGCCGCGGCGGCGTCCAGGGCGCCCTTCTCGACCCGCTTCGCGAGCCCCGCCTCGATGCGGCCGCTGCCACGCTCGAGCGCCGCGGCGTTCGCCTCCACGGCGACGACGCGATGGCCCGCCTCGAGGCACACCTGCGCGATCCCCGCGCCCATCGTCCCGAGCCCCACGACGCCTACCGTCTCGACCGTCACCCGCGACCTCCTCCTCGCTCCCGAGCCAGCGCGGGCATCGTAGGACGCCGGGGGCGTTCACCACTTGGCGACCCGGCCGGCGAGCCGCGCCTTCCTATACTGGCGCGCATGGCGAGCTGGGGCGAACGGCTCCGTGCGGCGGCACGTCCGCAACGGGCCGGCGGGGCGCAAGCGGCCAGCCCCGGCGCCGCGGACACGCGCACCCTGCCGCCCCCGTCGTCGGCCGTCGTGGTGCCGCGGCCGGCCGCCGTCGCCGAGGCGCCGTGGGAGTCGGTGGGCGTCGTCCCGGAGGCCCCTGCCGCGCCGGTCCCGCCGGCGTCGGCGATCGCCCTGCGCCGCGAGCGCCGCGCGCTGGCGACGCGCTACGACGTGCTGCAGCGCGACATCGGCGGCCTCGCCATCGAGATGGCCCGCCAGGCGAACTACAACTACCCCCTGCTGCGGGCCCGCTCGGACGAGGCCCTGCGCATCGAGCAGCGCGTCGCGGAGATCGACGCCGTGCTCGACACGATGATCGCGCGCCGCCGCCTGGAGCGCATGCGGGGCCGCTCGCCCGTGCCCCGGCCGCCGACGCGCGTCGGCGCCGCGCTGCCGCCCGCCACCCGCACCTGCCCGCGCTGCGCCGCGACCATCCCGAGCGAGGCGAACTTCTGCGGCATGTGCGGCGCCACGGTGACGGGGTGACGCACACCGAGCCCCCGCCCGCCCTCGACGCCCCGGCCGCCGCCGAGCCGCGCTGTCCCGCGTGCCTCTCGCTGCACCGGCCGGGCCAGACCTACTGCCTGGAGTGCGGGGCCCGGCTGGCGGACGAGACCGGCCTGCCGCCGCCCGCATCCGAGCGCGGTGCGAGCCTGACGCCCGGCCGCCGGCTCGCGATCGCGCTGGCCATCCTCCTGCTGATCCTGATCGGCGCGCTCATCGCGTGGGCGTTCACGCGCGACGACGACACGCCGGACGACCACCTGGCCGTCGTCCCGCCGCACTCCATCCCGCTGCCCGACGTGACGACCGCGCCCGGCGCGCCGACCACGACGCCGACCGGCCCGACGATCCCGACCGGTACGGGAGCGACCGCGCCGACGGACTCCGGCGAGACCATCCCGACCTTCAGCGAGGACCTGCCGAGCACCGACGAGACGGGGCCCCCGTCGTCGACCGAGGAGGCGCCGCCGGACGAGGAGCCGATCGACGAGTGGCCGGCCGGCTTCGACGGCTGGGCGACGATCCTCATCTCCAAGGAGGTCGACGAGTTCGACAACGCGTACATGGAAGGCCTCCGCGCCGACGCGGAGGCACGCGGCCTGACGGACCTCGGCATCCTCTACTCGAGCGACTGGTCGAGCCTCAACCCGGGCTTCCGCGTCCTCTACCAGGGCCCGTTCGACACCCGGGACGAGGCGAACCGGACGGCGGTCGCGGCGCAGGCCAACGGGTACGAGTTCGCCTACCCGCGCAACGTGGCGCCGTAGGGCTCAGGCCGCGAGCGCGCGGACGACGGCGGCCGTCGAGTCGCGCACGGCGCCCAGGTCGTAGCCGCCCTCCAGCAGCAGCGCCGGCGGCGGCGTGCCGAGTCGCGCGGCGAGGTCGACCACGCGGGTCGTGAGGGCGCCGAAGGTGTCCGACCGCAGCTCGAGGTCGGCGAGCGGGTCGTGCGCGTGCGCGTCGAACCCGCAGGCGACCACGAGCAGCTCCGGCGCGAAGCGCTCGACGGCCGGCAGCACCTCGTCGTCGAAGCGGCGCAGGTACGCATCCGACCCCGTCCCCGGCGGCAGCGGCACGTTGAGGGTCGTGCCGGCACCCGCGCCGCGCCCGGTCTCGTGCGCCTCGCCGCTCATGGGCCAGAGCGGGTACTGGTGCAGCGAGACGGCCAGGACGGTCGGGTCCTCGTAGAACACCGCCTGCGTGCCGTTCCCGTGGTGCACGTCCCAGTCGACGACCGCCACCCGGCCGACCCCGTGCAGCGCCTGCGCCCGCCGCACGGCGATCGACCCGTTCGCCAGCAGGCAGAAGCCCATCGCCCGCGACGGCTCGGCGTGGTGCCCGGGCGGGCGCAGCAGCGTCAGGGCCGGCGTGCCGGCGAGCGCGAGCTCCACGGCCTGGATCGCGCCGCCGGCCGCCAGCAGCGCGGCGTGCCAGGAGTCGGGCGCCGTGTACGTGTCGGCGTCGATGCGGGCGCCGACGGCGCAGGCGTCCATGACGGCGTCGAGGTACGCGTCGGGGTGCACCCGCCGAAGATCATCCCGGGTGGCTTCCTCCGGTCGCGCCCAGCTCACCTCGACCCCGCTCGCCTCGACGCCCTCGACGGCCGCCGCGCGCCGCTCGGGACGCTCCGGGTGACCGTAGGACGCGTGAAGATCCGTGCCGGGGTGGGTAAGTACGGTGGGAATCACCACATCTTGCCCGCAGCGGGGGAAGATCGTTCGGCGGGTCCCTTGCAATTCTCGCAACGCGGCGTAGACTGGATGTCTGCTCGTTCCATCACGACCGCGGGGGTCGTGGTCTCGCGCTGGGGAGCGCGGGATACGAGAAAGACACCCGCGGGTCGAGCCGACTAACGGCCGCACTACCTCTTTCGGAGCGTCCATGTACCGATTCAGCCGCCAGATCTACATGCAGGTTCGCGACGCCGTGGACCCGCATCCCGACACCGTCAGCGTCGCCGAGGCCCGCCGCCGGATCCTCCGCGCATGCGAGGACACCGTCGAGCGGCTGGCGCGCGACGCGCGCTACTTCCCGAAGCCTGCCCGGAGCCTGTTCCAGGAGATCCGGTACTACTTCCCGATCACCGAGCAGGCGCGGGTCTACTACACCATCGAGCACTACCTCGGGCTCGCCGCGGAGTTCATCCGCGAGGAGATCGAGCGCAGCGGCGAGGGCGCCGTCGTGCCTTGTCGGGCGACGACGCGCAAGGGCAAGCCCTGTCAGCGCACGCCGCTGCCGGGCCGTGAGTACTGCCCGTCGCACGCGCACCTCGAGGAGAAGGTCCCCGCCATCAGGTGACCTCGAGCTCGAGCTCGAGCTGCCGCTCGACGCCGAGCCTCGATACCGAGACCCCGAGGAGCCGCACCGGCGGAGGCCGGTCTGCGAGCGCGCGCACCAGCGCCTGCACCGCGAGCTCCCCGATCTCGCCGGCCAGCTCCACGCCCGCGACGGACGACGCGGAGCGGCTGCGCAGCTGGAAGTCCGGATAGCGCACCTTCACGGTGACGGTGCGCGCCCGGCGTCCGTCGTGCGCCAGTCGCTCCGCGACCCGCTCGCTCATGCGCAGCGCCTCGCGCCGCAGCAGCTCGGGGCTCACGACGTCCTCGTCGAACGTCTCCTCGTAGCCGATCGAGACGTTCGCCGCGGGCTCCACCACCACCGGCCGCGGGTCGATGCCGCGCGCCCGGTCGCGCAGCTCGAGCCCGACGACGCCGGGCAGGAGGCGCGCGAGCGCATCGTCGGCGAGCGCGGCGAGGTCGCCGACGGTGGCGAGCCCGGCACCGCGCAGGCGCTCGTCGGACTTCGGCCCCACGCCGGGGAGCGCCCGCAGCGGCAGCTCGGCCAGGAACGCGGCCTCGGCGCCGGCGGCGACCACGGTCACCCCGGCGGGCTTGCGATGGTCGGAGGCGATCTTCGCGACCACCTTCGACGTGCCGCACCCGAACGAGGCCGAGAGCCCGGTGGCGCCGCGGATCTCGTCCTGCAGGGCCGTCAGGTAGCGGCGCGCCTCGCCGGACGACGCCACGACGCTGCTGAGGTCGAGGTACCCCTCGTCGATGCCGACCTGCTCGACCGCCGGGCAGCGCTCGCCGACCAGGGCCCACACGCGGCGGGAGTGCCGGCGGTAGCGGCCGTGGTCCGGCGCCACGAAGACGGCCTGCGGGCAGCGGCGGCGCGCCTCGGCCGAGCTCATGGCCGAGCGCACCCCGAAGCGCCGCGCCTCGTAGCTCGCGGTGGCCACCACGCCGCGGCTGTCGGGGCTGCCGCCGACCACGAGGGGGACGCCCGCGAGCTCCGGGCGCTCCAGCACCTCGACGGCGGCGAAGAACGCGTCGAGGTCGAGGTGGGCGACGGCCCGGCCCATCGGGGAGGCAGGCTACCAGGGCGGCGCGACGACGCTCGCGGTCGGCCCGTATGCTTCCCGGATGACGTCGGGGAGGCACGCGGTTGAGCCATGACGGCGACAAGCTGATCCGTCAGCTCTCGCTCGTCGCGTACCTCATGGCCGAACGTCGGCCCGTCACCGCACGCGATGCGAAGAACGCGGTCGAGGGGTACTACGACATGTCGGACGAGGCCTTCGCGCGGCGCTTCTACGCGGACCGGGCGGAGCTCTTGCAGCTCGGCATCCCGATCCGCTCGCAGCGCGACGAGTTCACCGGCGAGGAGCTGTACACGCTCGAGCGCGAGGCGTACTTCCTGCCGCCGCTCGTGCTCACCGACCGCGAGCTCGCGGCGCTGCAGACGAGCCTGTACCTGCTGGAGGGGCAGTTCGCGTACGCCGAGCCGCTCCGCCTGGCGCTGCAGAACCTGGCCCTGGGCCGGCCGAACCCGCAGGGCGCGAGCGAGCGCGGTCGCGTCACGCTGACGCTGGCCGGCGGCGGCTACTCCCCGGAGATCGCCCAGCGCCTCGCGAAGCTCGAGAACGCCATCTCCAAGCAGAAGACGATCGTCTTCTCGTACTTCGCGATGAGCACCCAGTCCGAGGCCACGCGGACGGTCGACCCGTACAGCCTGTACTTCGCCGAGTCGCAGTGGTACCTCGTCGGCCGCGACCACGACCGCGACGACTTCCGCGTCTTCCGCGTCTCGCGCATCCGCGGCGACATCCGCTTCGCGACCCGCCGCGAGCGCGACTTCCGCATTCCCGAGGACTTCGATCCGGCGGCGTTCCGCGACCGCGCGGACTGGCAGCTGGGCGAGCGGGTCGGCGAGGCCGTCCTGCACGTCGCACCGTCCGCGGCCTGGCGGGTGGAGCGGCTCTGGGGCGCGCGCGGCCGCATCGAGACCCGGCCCGATCGCTCGGCGCACTTCACCACCGACTACGCGAACCTCGAGCTCCTGGTGCAGTGGATCCTGGGCGAGAACGGCCACGTGCTGCCGCTCGGCCCCAGCGAGGTGGTCGACGAGGTCGAGGCGGCGCTGGTGCGGGTGCGCGACGCCCACCTGGGCGACCCGCCGCCGCACGCCGCGCCGAGCCGCCTCGTGGTGGAGGCGGAGACCCCCGCCCCGCGCCGCGCCCCGAGCCCGGTGGCGCCGGAGCGCATCGCCGTCCTCCAGGCGCTGCTGGCCGACCTGCTGGAGCGCTGCGGCACCGCGCCGCGCGGCGAGGTGCCCGCTGCGGAGCTGCGCGAGCGCTACCGCCTCACCCACGAGCAGCTGCAGGAGCAGATCAACCTGCTCAACCTCGTCAACTTCGGCGGCGGCTGCTACGCGGTGTACGCGGAGATCCAGGAGGACGACGTCGTCCGCGTCGACAAGGAGCTGTACGGCGAGGAGTTCCGCCGGCCGGCGCGGCTGTCGCCCCTGGAGGCCAAGGCCATCCTGATGGCGCTCGACCTCGTCGGCCCGCAGGTCGCGGCGACGGCGGGGACGACGCTCGACGCGGTGCGCGCGAAGGTGGAGGCGGCGTTCGGCGGCTACACGCTGCGCGACACGCCGGAGCCGAGCGCGCAGCCCGGCGAGGAGGACATCCTCACGACGCTCAACCGGGCGATCTACGAGGGCCGCCTGGTGAAGCTCGCCTACCTGTCGCGCACGGACGACATCGTGCAGGAGCGGGTGATCGAGCCCTACCTGCTGCGCGGCGTGCGCTCCGACTGGTACGTCGAGGCGTACGACCGCACGAAGAACGGCGAGCGCACGTTCCGCGTCGACCGCATCCGCAACGTGGCGATCTCGGACGAGACGTTCCCGCGCCGCGAGGGCCTGCAGAACCTGTCCGAGGACCGCGAGCCGCAGGGCGAGGGCGGCTCGGCGCAGCTCTGGTGCTCGCCCGACATCGCCGCGCGCGAGCTGGAGAAGCAGGCATCGGCGTCGGAGCTGGCCGACGGCTCCGCGCTCGTGAACATCACGTACAGCTCGGAGCGCTACCTCGAGAGCGAGGTCATCAAGCACCGCGGCGAGGCGATCCTGCTGGCCCCGGAGAGCCTGCGCGAGCGCGTGGCCGGCCGGGCCGAGGAGCTGCTCGGCATGGTGCGCACGCTGGCGGCGTCGCGGGCCTGAGGCGCGCGGCAGGCCTCGCCGGCGCTGGCCCTGCGACTGGAGCCCCGCTCGCCGCAGTCCTCGTCGTTCTGGACCACGACGTAGGCGTCGGCGAGCTGCCGTAGCCCGATCATCGGCGGCAGGTCCGGGACGTTGGCGAGCGACCATCCGCCCGGCACCACCCGGATGGCCTCCGAGAGCAGGTGGCCGCGGACGTCGCCCGCCGCCTCCGGTGCGTCGGGCCAGCAGACCGGCGTGGCCAGCATGGGCAGAGCGGCTTCGAGCCGAACGGTCGAGCCGACCGGCATCTGGGCGCCCGGTCGCGGCCACGTCGACGGTCGGCCCGTGCGGATCGACCACGGGCGCGTCGAGCACGCCGTGCGACGTCCGCCGGTCACGGGCGCTGACAGGTCGCGCCGGCCGCCACGATCGCCGTGACGGCGGCGAACACCAGCACCCTCGCGGCGTGCAACCCCACGTCGCCTGGGACGGCCGCGAGGCGGGCGGTTCCCGCCTCTACCCCAGCGCCCGCCGCGCGGCCGGCGCCAGGATCGGGTCGCCGCTCGCCGCGAACGGCGCCGCCAGATGGCGGTACTCCTCGGGGCCGTTGCCCAGCGCGACCAGGGCGTTGCGGCGCAGGTAGCGGGGGTCGCGGTCGGGGACGTAGAGGCGCCCGTAGCGCTGCAGCAGCTCGTCGTCCGGCAGCTCCAGCCAGTCGACCAGCGAGACCCACGCCTCGCCCTCCGGCTCCAGCTCCGCCCCACGCCGCGCCGGGCCCGCGTTGTACGGGCAGACGTCCTGGCAGATGTCGCAGCCGTAGACGCGGTCGTCGAGGGCGTCCTGCACGTCCGCCGGCGCCTCGTGGCGGCTCTGCGTCCAGTACGAGAGGCAGCGGCGGCTGTCGAGGACGCCCGGCTCGACCAGCGCGCCGGTGGGGCAGGCGTCGAGGCAGCGGGTGCACGAGCCGCAGCCCTCGCGCACCTGCTCGGGCGCCTCGTCCACCAGCACCGCGTCCGTGACCAGGGTGCCGATGGAGACGAACGAGCCGAGGCCCGGCGCGATCGCCATCGTGTTCCTGGCGGAGAACGTCAGGCCCGCGACGCGCGCGCCCTCGCGGTCGACGTGGTGGTTGGCGTCGACGAACACCGCCGAGCGCGCGCCCGCCTCGCGCAGCGCGTCGCGCACGCGGCCGAGGGAGGTACGTAGTCGGGCGTACGGGTCGGCCCAGGCGTAGACGGGCATGCGGCCGGTCGGGCCGTCGGGTCGCGGCGGCGGCGGGCGCCACACCGGCAGCAGCGCGCTCACGACCGTCCGCGCCCCGCGCACGAGCCGCTCCGGATGGCACGAGCGCTCCGGCTGGCGCATCGTGAAGCGCATGTCGGCGAACAGGCCCTGCGCGCGGCGCTCCAGGATCGTCGCCTCGGCCCCCGCGTACGGCGCGGCCGGCGCGGCACCGAGCACGATGCCGTCGTCGCGGACGCGTGCCGCGAGCTCCTGCAGGCTCGGCGTCGCGCTTGCCATCGGACCAGGATGGCAGGACCCCGGACGGCGCCGCCTACGATGCCGACCATGGTCGAGCTCTGGACCGACGGCGCGTGTTCCGGCAACCCCGGCCCCGGCGGCTGGGCGGCACTCCTGCGCTACAACGGGCGCGAGCGCGTGGTGACCGGCGGCGAGACGCTCACGACCAACAACCGCATGGAGCTGATGGCGGTGCTGGAGGGCCTGCGCGCGCTCACGCGGCCGGTGGAGGTCGTGGTGCACACCGACTCCGCCTACGTGCAGCGCGCCTTCGACGACGGCTGGCTGGAGCGCTGGCAGCGCAACGGCTGGCGCACCTCGGCCAAGAAGCCGGTCGAGAACCGCGACCTCTGGGAGTCCATCCTGGAGGCGGCGCGGCCGCACACCGTGCGCTTCGAGCGCGTACGCGGCCACGCCGGCGTGGAGCTGAACGAGCGGGTCGACGTGCTCGCGGTCGAGGCCGCCCGGGCCGCCGCGCTGCCCGCCTAGCGGCGGCGCCGCCTGCCGGGTCGCGCGCTACCGGCGCCGATCGCGGGCGAATGGCTATACTGCCGCGGTTTCGTCATCGTCGGAGGAGCACGTCTTGGCGCAGGCCAGGCCACGGAAGCGGGGCGCCGCCCCCGCGAAGAAGCGCAAGCGGGTCCAGATCCCGGACGATCAGATCCGCTACACGAACGTCGACATGCTCAAGCGCTTCCTGTCGGAGCGCGGGAAGATCCGCGCGCGACGCATGACCGGCCTGTCCCGGCGCCAGCAGGCGCTCGCCGCTCGTGAGATCAAGCGCGCCCGCGAGATCGGGCTGCTGCCCTACATCCTCCCGAAGACCGATCGCCCGCGTGGCGGCGGTCCCCGCGAGGATCGGGGCGACCGCGGTGACCGCGGCGACCGCGGGCCGCGCGAGGAGCGCGCCGAGCGGCCGGCCGCCACGTCGGCCGCGGCCTAGGAGTTCGACGGGCGCGGCGCCCCCGACAGGGCGCCGCGCTCGCTCAGAACCCGAGCGCGAACTTCGCGTCGTCGCTCATGCGGTCCGGGCCCCACGGCGGGCTCCAGACCAGGTCGCTCTCGACCTCGTCGACGCCCTCGACGGCCTGCACCGCGAGGTCGATCTGCTCGGCGATGTACGGGCCGACCGGGCACCCCATCGACGTGAGGGTGTAGGTCACCTTCACCTTGGGGCCCTCGATCGCCACGTCGTAGACGAGGCCGAGATCGACGATGCCCATCATCAGCTCCGGGTCCTCGACGCTGTTGAGCGCCTCGCGGACGACGTCCTCGGTGATCTCTGCCATGCCCGTCAGCCTAGCCGAGGCCGGCCCCGCACCCATCCGCCCGCGGGTGCTCGGTCAGCGTGGGCTACTCGCCCGTCTGCGACGGCAGCACGCGGTTGGGCCACGCGTCGAGGAAGGCCTGGCGCTCGGCCGCCGGCGGCACGCCCGGTGCGTGGGCGAGCGCGTGCTTGATCGCGGCGATGGCTGCGCGGTCGCTGCCGGCGATCGTCTCGGCCAGCTCGCGGGCGCGCTCGCGCTGGCGGTTGGCGGGGACGGCCGCGAGCGCGAGGCCGAGCTCGACCGCACGCGGGCCGTCGACCGACGCGCGGGTCGCGAGCAGCCGCAGCGCCTCCGCCGGGCCGACGAGACGCGCCAGCCGACCGAGGCCGCCGAACCCCGGCACGAGGCCGAGGCCGGCGTGCACGAAGCGGAGCTCGGCGCGCGGGTCGACGATCCGCCAGTCGGCCGCGAGGGCGAGCTCGGCGCCGCCACCGACGGCGTGCCCGTTGACCAGCGCGACCACCGGGACCGGCAGGCCGGCGAGCCGGTCGAGCACCGCGCGCCCGCCGTCGGTCAGGACCGTGCCGCCATCGGGCAGCGCGTCGTACTCGCGGATCGCGGCGCCGGCGCAGAACACGCGGCCGGCGCCCGTCAGCGCCACCAGCCGCACCTCGGGGTCGTCCTCCAGCGCGTCGAGCGCGCCGTCGAGCGAGGCCAGCAGCGCCTCGCCGAGGGCATTGCGGGTGGCCGGATCGTCGAGCGTGACGACGGCCAGCGGACCGCTGCGCTCGACACGGGCCACCGGGTCGCGCGGCCGCGCCGTCGCGGGCTCGCGGCGGTGCCGCCGTCTGCTCCGCCGCCGCGGGCTCCGGCGCCGCCTCGGGCTCGGCCGCCGGTACGGGCTCCGCTGCCGGTTCGGGCTCCTGTGCCGGTTCGGGCTCCGGCGCTGGCTCGGGCTCCGGTGCCGCGGCGGGCGCGAGGTCGGGCGCGGCCTCGGCGCCGTCGGCGAGCGCCGCCTCGAGCTCCTGCCGCGAGAGCGTGCGGTAGCGGGGCACGCCGCGGGCCGCCGCCGCCGCGTGCAGCTCGGCGAGCGACGGCGTCACAGACGGACCTGGAGGCGCCGGTCGCGGGAGAAGTTGTGCGTCGAGTCCACGAAGCGCACGCGGTTGCACGCCGAGCAGAGCACGATCGAGTGCGTCCGCGCGCCCTCCTCGAAGTAGCGCACGCCCGACAGCAGATCGCCGTTCGAGATGCCGGTGGCGACCACGATGGCGTCGCCGCGCACCAGGTCGGACGTCGACAGCACGGCCTGCGGGTCGTTGAAGCCGTACTCCTCGATGAGGCGCACGTCCGAGCGGCTGCGCGGCCAGAACTGCACCTGGATCTCACCGCCGAGGCAGGCCAGCGCCGCGGCCGCGATGACCGCCTCGCGCGCGCCGCCGATGCCGATCAGCAGGTGGTTGTTGGTGCCGCGGATGGCGCTCGACATGGCGGCGGTGATGTCGCCGTCGGCGATGAGCTTGATGCGGGCGCCGGTGCGGCGCAGCTCGTCGATCAGGTCCTCGTGGCGGTCGCGGTCGAGCACGAGCGCCGTGAGGTCGCCGGCGCGGCGCCCGTAGGCCTCGGCCACGTGCTGGATCGTCTCGGCGACGGGGTCGGAGAGCGACACGTGGGAGGCCGCGACGGCGCCGACGGCGATCTTCTTCATGTAGATCGCGGGCACCGGCCGCAGCGAGTCCGGAGCCGCGGCCGCGAGGATCGAGATCGCGCCGTTGCCGCCCCGTGCGACCACCGACTCGCCCTGCACCGAGTCGACGGCGAGCTCGTAGACGGGCCCGCCGCGCCCCACCACCGAGTCCTCGGCCAGCGGCGAGTCGGGCGCGCCGCCGATGACCACGCGACCCTCGATCGCGAGGTCGTCGAGCGCCGCGCGGGCGGCCGCGTCGCCCGCCTCGCGCGCCGCGTGCTCGTCGCCCGACCCCAGTGAGCGGCCGCCGGCGAGGGCGGCCCGCTCCGTCACGGAGACGAGGTCGGTGCAGACGCAGCGATGGGCGCTTTCGGGCTCGGACACGCCGGAAGGGTAGCGGCCGCGGCCACGCGCTCCAGCACCATGTCGAGGATCTGGCGCACCGCGGTGTCCATGTGGCGGGCCTCGACCACCGGAACGCCGTTGCGCGCCGCCGCCTCCAGCAGGTGCGATTGGATCTTGCGGATCTCGTCGAACGCCTGCAGATAGCGCTCCACCGGCCGCGCATCGCCCGTGTGGGCCGCCCGCGCGTGGAAGTGCGACTGGTGCTCCAGGGGGTCGTCGACGCCGAGCATGACCTCGACCACGGTCGCCCGCGCGTCGAACGGCACGAGGTCGGTGCCGGGGACGAGGTGGACGCCCTCCAGCACCAGCGGGAAGCGCTCGGCGACGGCGCGGTCGACGATGCCGCGCACGCCGACGCGGACGGTCTCGGCCTGCTGCACGAAGCCGACCATGGCCGGGTCGCCGCCGCCGGTCGCCGAGGGCGTCCGGCGGCACGGTGGAGGCGGCGTCGAACGACGACGTGTGGATGTGGGGCACCAGCTCGCGGGAGATGACGGCCCGCATCACCTGCCGCACGGCGTCCGTGGAGACGATGCGCGTGATGCCCAGGCGGTGGGCGACCTGCGTCGCGATCGTGGACTTGCCGGTGCCGGGCGCGCCGCCGATGAGCATCACCAGCGGCCACTCCATGTTCTGCAGCGCGCTCCAGCGGCGATAGCGCTCCAGGGCGTCGCCCTCCTCGCCGGCCAGCACCTCCTCCACGCGAGCCCGCAGCTCATCCGTGGTCACGCTGACCTGGGCGCTGCGGCGCAGCAGCGCGTCGACCACGCGCGCCACGCGGTAGGCGTCGTCCGGGGCGATCCCGCACGCCATCAGCGACTGCGCCAGGAGCCCGCGCGAGTACGGGTAGGCCCGATCCGACGCGACGACGATGCGATCCTGCCGCGGCACTGTGGGGAGCCTACCGCGCGGAGGCGGTGCGCCAAACGAGATCGCGCAGCGCGGCGTCCAGCGCGTCCGACCCGTCGGCGGCGACCGGCGCGTGGTCGAGCAGCCCGACCTCCACCCCGCGCGCGACGCCGGCCTCCGCCACGACGTCGACCGCGGCGGCCTTCAGCTCGGCCAGCAGCAGATCGGCGCCGGCGGCCAGCGCACGCTCGACGTCGGCGCGCAGGACCGGGCGGTCGGCGAGCGCGCCCGACGCGACGACGACCTCCGCGCCGAGCGCGCGCACGCCCTCCGCGATGGCCTCGACCCCGTCCGCCCGGGCCGTCGTGAAGACGGCGACGCGCCGGCCGTCGACCGCCACGAGCGGCCGCGGCTCCAGGCGCGCCTCCAGCACCGGCAGGTCCGGCCGGTGCTCCGCGATGGCCGCCCGGCGCTCGGCGGCCTCGGCGCCCGCCGCCAGCAGCAGCACGAGATCGGCGCGGCGCAGGCGGTACGGGCCCAGGTAGCCGCCGAGCTCCTCGACCGGCGTCGCGGCGCCCGTCACCAGCACCGTCGCATCCACCGCCACCGGCGGCAGCGCGGCGCCCGAGCCCTCGAAGATCGTCAGCCGCGGCGCCCGCGCGGCGGCCAGCGCGGCGCCCTCGACGACGTTGCCGTACGCGACGTCGCCGGCGGGCCCACCGCCGCAGCGCCGGCAGCCGACCGTCACGACGCCCTTGAGCGCCGCGTCCTCCAGGAAGTCGGAGGCCGCGTGGGCGCCGGCCCGGCTGCGCTCCAGGAGCTGCTGCAGGCCGAGGGGCTCGGCGATCGGGTCGACGATCTCGGGCTCCCGGGGCCCGCCCCGCCCCATGGCCACGACGATCACCTCGCGCGCGCCGAGCTCCGCGGCGGCCAGGCGCGCGACGTGGCCGGCGACGGCGGTCTTGCCGATGCGCTTGCCCGTGCCGACGACGGCCAGGGCCGGCAGCGCGAAGGGCGCGAAGCGCGGTGCCTCCAGCCGCAGCCCGCTCGCGCGGTAGTCGGCGCCGGCGGCCAGCGCGGCGGCGGCCAGGGCCAGGCGTCGCCGACCGTCGACGACGGGCTCGTCGGAGAGGTCGAGCACCTCCGCGGCGCCGGTCGCGGCCACCAGGCGCGCCAGGTCGTCGGCCGGGCGCTCCGAGGCGAGCTCGAGGCGCGGGACGCCGTAGGTCGCCGCGTCGGGCGCAGCCCGCAGCTTCTCGCGGCTGCCGAGCAGGAGCGCGGCGACGACGCCGTCCGGGGCGAGCGCGGCGAGGGCGTCGCGGACGACCCCGGGCGCGTGCTCGCCGTCGATCAGCGCGAGCTGCCCGGCCACCGCTCGTGCTCGAGGGTGCGGGTGGAGAACTCGATGATCGGCTCGCGCTCGTGGAACGGGTACTTGCGCACGACCCGCACGCGCTCGTCGTCGATCTCGACGATGTTGTAGCAGGGCCGCCCCTTCCCGCGCAGGCGCAGGGTCGAGACGGTGCCGGCGTTGACGAGGAACAGGTCCTCCAGGCGCCACGCGTACGGCACGTGCTTGTGGCCGCTCAGCACCAGCCGGCAGCCGGAGTCCATGAGCGCCTCGAGCGTGTCGCCGGCGTCGTACACGACGTTGCGCTCGCGCCCCGTGCCGGGGATCGGCAGCAGGTGGTGGTGCAGCACGAAGACCTTGAGCCGCGCGGGCTCGGCGAACTGCGCGCGGATCCAGGTGTAGCGGCCGCGGCCGACGGTGCCGTGGTCGAGGTCGGGCTCGGACGAGTCGACCGCCACGAAGCAGATGCCCTCCTTGCGCAGCACGCCCTGGCGGTCGCCGAACAGCTCCTCGAAGTGGACGTAGCCGACGTTGCGCGAGTCGTGGTTGCCCGGGATGACGATCATGTCCGGGCAGTCGAAGCGGTCGAGGTAGGCGCGCGCCTGCATGTACTCCTGGCGGAAGCCGAAGGTCGTGAGGTCGCCGGACACCACGATCACGTCGGGGCGCAGGTCGTTGATCTCGATGATCGTACGCTCCATGAGGCTCGCGACGAAGTACGGCGAGCCGCAGTGCAGATCCGAGATGTGTGCGACGACGAACGGTCGGGGCACCGGCAGACTCCTTTGACGCTCGCCCGGCAGTATCCTCCCGACGTGGCGGGTGCGTTGCTCTCGGCCATCGCCGACGGCCGCAGCCTCGTCGTCCGAGACGACGGATCCGGCGGGCTGGTACTGGTCGAAACGACGCGCAGCGGCGCGACGATGACCGCTGCGGCGCCCGAGGAGGGCATCACCGCGGTGCGCAGCCTGCCCGGGCCCGTGCTGTTCGGCCGCCTCCCGCCGCAGACGGGGTTCGTCGCGGTGGAGACGCCCGAGGACGGCGTCCGCGTGCACCTCGCGGCCGGCGTGTGGCTCGCGACGCTGCCGCATCCGGCGACGGCGATCGTGGTCTTCCACGACGCGCAGGGCCGCGAGACGGACCGCATCGAGGTCGAGGCGCCCGGGTGAGAGGACTCCGCCGTGCGCTCGCGGTGCCGCTGGCGCTGGCCGCGGTCGCGCCGGCGCTGGCGGGCTGCGGCGGGACCGACGACGACGACGGACGACGTCGCAGGCGGCGGCCCCGCCGGTCGTCACGCAGCCGCCGGCCGACGCCGTGCTCGCGGAGCGCGGGCGCATCCACGTCGACGACCTCGGTCAGGGCTGGCGCTCGGACGGGCAGGCGGAGGACCCGGGCGCATCGGCGTGTCCCGTCTCGCAGACCGCCGACCTGCCGCCGGACGCCACGGCGATCTCCGACCGCTTCCTGGAGGACCCGCCGCCGGCCGACGCGCTGCCGATGACGCTGGTGCAGCACGTCTTCCTGCTGCCGACCCTGGCGGAGGCGGATGCGGCGTTCGCCGGCCAGGTCTCGCAGGAGCACCTGACCTGCCTCGGTGCGGGGCTGGCCTCGGCCCTGCAGGACGTCGTCGCGGACGCCGGCACGGTCGAGCCCAGCCCGTGGGTGGACCTCGCGTGGCCGGCGACGGGCGACCGCGCGGTCGGCATGGGCCTCAACCTCACCGTCCGCTCCCCGGACGGCAGCACCCGCCCGGTCGCGTTCGCGCTCGTGGTGACCCAGCTCGGGCGCGGGGTGTCCGTGCTGGACGTCTCCTGGCTGCGCACGGAGGTCGCGCAGCAGCCGCTCGTGAAGGCCCTGAGCGCTGCCGCCGCGCGCCTCGCCGGCGCCCGCTCCGCGCCCGACGACCACGCGGCGTGAACCGCGACGCAACGCGCGTTTGGACCTGCCGCGCGGCGGAGATCGTCGGGTGACCGTGAGTCTGGATGCCGTCGACCTGACCCTCCCCGACGGCACGGAGCTGACGATGGAGCCGGAGGCCGCGGCCCAGCTCGCGGGACTGCTCTACGTCACGGACGGGATGCCCGGCGTCCGGCGGCAGCGCCGCGGTCGGGGCTTCGCGTACTACGACCCCGAGGGCAAGCTGATCCGCGACGCCGGCGAGCTGGTCCGCTTCCGCTCGATCGGCGTCCCGCCGGCGTGGACCGACGTGTGGATCTGCCCGCTGCCCGAGGGCCACGTCCAGGCGACCGGGCGCGACGCGCGGCGGCGCAAGCAGTACCGCTACCACGTCGCCTGGCGCAACGTGCGCGACGCGACCAAGTTCCACCGGATGAGCGCGTTCGGCCGCGCGCTGCCGAAGGTCCGCGAGCGGATGGAGGCCGATCTGGGTCGCCGCCGCCTCGATCGCGAGCGCGTGCTGGCCGCGGTGCTGCGCATCGTCGACGACACCCTGATCCGCGTCGGCAACGACGAGTACGCGCGCGAGAACCAGACGTTCGGCGCCACCACGCTGCAGGACGAGCACGCGACCGTCACGGCCTCGAAGGTCGTCCTCGAGTTCCGCGGCAAGCACGGCAAGCTGCACCACGCGGAGGTCGCAGACCCTCGCGTCGCCCGCGTCGTGCGCGGCTGCCAGGAGCTGCCGGGCCAGCAGCTCTTCACGTACGTCGACGACGACGGCGAGGCGGTGCCCGTGACCTCGGAGGCCGTCAACGCGTACCTGCGCGAGCTCGCGGGCGACGACTTCTCGGTCAAGGACTTCCGCACGTGGGGCGGCTCGACCGCCTTCATCCGCGCGATGAAGGGCGGCGAGCGCAGCGTCAAGGAGGCCGTCGCGATGGTCGCGCGGGAGCTCGGCAACACGGCCGCGATCGCGCGCTCCTCGTACATCCACCCCGGGCTGCTGGCAGCCGCGCGCGAGAACGACCTGCCCCGGGCGACGCTCGCGCCGCGCAAGGGCCTCGACCGCTGGGAGTCGGCGCTGATGCGGTTCCTGGAGGAGGGCGAGCGCGTGGCCTGGGTTTCGCTGCCGGCCGGGACGGCCACAACGGCGTCATGACCTTCGCCGAGCAGCCGCCGACGGAAGACCCCTCGGAGCCCGTGCCCCCGGAGGTCGAGCCCCCGCCGGCGCCGCCCGAGGTCCCGCAGCCGCCGGGCGAGCCCGCGCCGCCGACGCCGCCGCAGCCCACGGGCTGACGGCCGTCTGGCATCGTTCGCCGCGGCGTGGGAGCCCGGCGAGCGTGAGCGAGTGGCAGCGGACGACGATCGACGTCGACGGCCCGCGCGTCCCCCAGGACGTCCGCGACGCCCTGCAGCGCTACGCGGCCGCCCACGGTCTGGAGGCGGCCCTGAACGCGTCGCCGCTCGCGGCCATCGAGACGGTCTCGACGCGCCCCGTCGGCCGCCTCCGCAAGCGTGAGGAGCGGACGTACCACCTGGCCTGGCTGACGGACGCGCTCCTGGTGCTGGCGGTGCAGCGCGAGGAGGGTGCGACGCCGAGCGTGCACGCGTTCCGGCTCGCCGAGCTCGATCTCGACTCCAGCCTCGCCGGCTTCGCCGCGAGCGTCGGGCTGGCCGACGCGTACGCCGACGGCATCCCGCTGACGGCGCTGCCGCTGGGCGGGACGGAGCGCGGCTCCTACTTCCTGCCGGCGGCGCCCGGCGCGGCCGGCGACGCCTTCCGCCAGCGCCTGCGCGAGGCGCTGCGCGAGATCGGCAACCCGACGGCCGGCTGAGCCACCCCGCCGGGTTGGGACCCGCGCGGGACGGGGAAGCAGAAGGTGACCCCGACGCACGCGGAGGCACCGTGGAGCAGCGAGCCCGGCCGCACGACAAGCGGCGCACGACGTCCGACGAGGATTGCGACCCGGTCGACCACGACCGCACGGCAGGCGTCCCGCCGGAGACCAACGAGGACGTCGAGTCGGACGACCAGACGAGCGCCGACTCCTTCCCGGCGAGCGACCCGCCCGCGAACTACTGACGCGCGGCCGCTGGCGCGCCGCGTCGTCGATGGGCGCCGGCGGCCAGCTTGCATCGGCCGTTACGAGGCGTCAGGGTTCGGCCCCATGTCGCAAGCCGAGACCGTCGTGGGACGGGAATCGGAGTTGCGGACGCTCGCGCGCTTTCTCGAAGCCGATCCGTGTCCGCGCGCGCTGGTCGTCGAGGGCGAGCCGGGGGTCGGCAAGAGCACGCTGCTGAAAGCGGTCGCCTCCTCGGCGGCGGGGACCAGCGTCCTCGCCTGCTGGCCGGCCGAGGGGGAGGCATCGCTGCCGTT
The DNA here is from genome assembly GCA_963767885.1 of uncultured Actinomycetota bacterium. Classification (GTDB taxonomy): domain Bacteria; phylum Actinomycetota; class Thermoleophilia; order Gaiellales; family F1-60-MAGs149; genus CAVYFW01. Next base: position 42,378 of record CAVYFW010000005.1, on the reverse strand, counting down.
CGTCTCGCTGGCCGACCTGCTCCGTCCGCACGCCGACAGCGTTCTGCCGCAGCTGCCGCGGCCCCAGCGGCGCGGCCTGTCCGGCGCGCTGTTCCTCGATGAGGCGACCGAGGACGTGTCGGGGGCGCACGCCGTCGGGGCAGCCACGCTCGCGTCGATCGAGATCCTCAGCGCCGCGCAGCCGGTCCTCCTCGTGGTCGATGACGCGCAGTGGCTGGACGCGGCGTCCGCCGACGTGCTCGCGTGGGTCGTCCGCCGGCTGCCGGACGGGCTCCCGGTCCGGCTGCTGGTGGGGCGGCGCCTGACCGGCGTTCCGAGCGCGACGCCGTCACCGCTCGGCCTCGACCGCGCGTTCGACGCCGAGCGCGTGGAGCGGCTCGTGCCGGGACCGCTGCCGTCCGAGGCCGTCTACGCGATGGTGCGGAGCAGGCTGGGCGTCGTCCTGTCGTCGGACGACCTGGCCTGGGTGCACGAGGTCTCGGGCGGCCATCCGTTCTACGCGCTCGAGCTCGCCCGCGGGCTGGAGCGGCGGCGGCCCGGGCGCGCCGAGGCACCGCTGCCGGACAGCCTGGCCGGCCTCGTGGACCGTCGCCTCGCACGACAGCCACCCGAGACGCTCCACGCCCTCGCCGCGTGCGCGTATCTGGCACGACCGACCGGCGCGGCGCTGCGGCGGGTGCTGGCGCCGAACGACCCGTGGGAGGTGCTCGCGCCGGCCCTCGACGACGGCATCGTCGAGGCGGCCGACGACCTGATCCGCTTCGGCCACCCGATGCTCGCAGCCGGCGCGCGCGACGAGCTCTCGGTGTCGGCGACCCGGCGGCTGCATCGCCGCCTGGCGGAGACCGCCCCCACCGCGGAGGAGCGCGCCGGGTACCGGGCCCGCTGCACCGACCCGCCGGACGAGGAGACGGCGGCCGAGCTCGAGGCGTCGGCGGACGACAGCCTGCGACGTGGGGCGACGCGTCTCGCGGCACAGCTCGCCGAGCAGGCCGTACGCTTCAGCCCCGGCGACGAGGAGGCGCTCACCCGGCGTGCCGTCCTGGCGTGCCTCGCACTCGGCCACGCGGGCCAGGAGACCGCCGTGCCGGCGCTGGTCGATGCCGTCGTGCCGCGCCTCGCCCGGCCGCGCAACGTTGGCCGCCTGCTCGTCGAGAAGGCGCAGTACGCGCCGAGCATCGACGCCTGCCGGGGACTCTTCCAGGAGGCCGCGGACGCGGCCGAGGGCGACGCGACGGTGCTGACCATCGCATGGACCGGTCTGGCGTACGCCGATCTGATGTCCTCCGGCTGGGCGGCGGCCGCGGCGACGGCGCGCGCGGGCCTGGTGCACGCGGACGACGCGAGCCCACACGCCGCCGCGGCGGCGTACGCGTGGGCTGGCCACCTCGCGCTGTTCCACGGCGACGCCGACGCCATGGCCATGCTCGGCCGCGCGCGTGAGATCGAGCGGGAGAGCGGCTGGCTGCTGGAGGCGGACAAGTCGCCGGACAAGTCGATCGGGTCGTACCTGACCTTCGCCGACCGCCTCGACGAGGGCCGGGAGGTGCTCGAGGCCAGCCTCGACCGCTCGATCGCCGGCGGGGACGACCTCGGCAGCGCGAACATGTCCTTCTACCTGGCGGCGCTCGAGTGGCGGGCGGGGCGCTGGGACCTCGCGGCGGTCCACGCCGCCCGCGCCGATCGGCTGACCGAGCAGAGCCTGTCGCTCGACGACAGCTGGTGCTGGTGGATCGGGGGGCTGATCGCAGCGTCCCAGGGGCGAGCCAACGCCGCCAGGGCGCGCCTCGACGACGGGCTGCGGCGCGTCGACGCCGCGGGCAACCTGTTCTGGCCGGCCCTGTACCGCTGGGCGCTGGGCTTCCTCGAGCTCTCGGTCGGCCGTCCGGACGCGGCGCTCCTCCAGCTCGACGGGCTCGCGGAGCACTGGGATCGCATGGGCATGGTCGATCACGGCCTGACCCACTACGCCTCGGACGAGCTCGAGGCGCTGATCCTCGTCGGGCAGGAGGCCGATGCCGAGCGGCGCATCGACGAAGAGGCCGCGCGCGCGGAGCGGCTCGACCGCCCACGGCTCCGCGGCGTCGTGGCGCGTGCGGAGGGCATGCTCGCCTCGCGGCGGGGCGAGCACGCGAGCGCCGTGGAGTCGCTGCGCCGGGCCGAGGAACTGCACGCCGGCTGCCCGCTGCCCTTCGACCACGGGCGCACGCTGCTCGCGCTCGGCGCCGCCCAGCGCCGGGCAGGCCACCGTCGCGACGCGCGCGGCTCCCTCGAGCGCGCGCTGGATCGGTTCACGACCCTCGGCGCACCGCTCTGGGCCCAGCGGGCGAGCGACGAGCTCGCTCGCGTCGGCGGTCGCGTCTCGGGCGGGAACGAGCTGACGTCGACCGAGCAGCGCGTGGCGACCCTCGTGGCCGGCGGACAGACGAATCGCGAGGTCGCGCGGGAGCTCGTCGTCTCGGTCCGCGCGGTCGAGGCGAACCTGACCCGCATCTACGCCAAGCTGGGCATCCGCTCGCGCGCGGAGCTCGCGGCGCGCTATCGGCCCTGACGGAGGTAGCCCGGGTCGCGATCGCTATTCGTGCGAGTGCGACGGCGGTCTCCGCGGCGGCAGGCGCATAGGACCTACAGCTAGCGCGTCGTGTCGTCGGCGGTGGCGTTCGGTGCGGGCTCGTGGGCGGGCGGCGACTCGACGGCCTCGCCCGCCGGCTCCGTGCCAGCGTCTGCGTCCGCAGGCTCCACCTCGACGGCGGCCGCACCCGGGTCATCGACCACGTCGTCGTCCACGGCCCCGTCCGTCGCTGCCGCCGCCACGCCGTCACCGCCCGCCCCCGCCGCGCCATCACCGCCCGCCGCCGCCGGGTCGAGCGCCTCCAGCGCCGCCGCGACCCGGCGGCGGTACTGGGCCACCAGTGGGCGGTAGTCCTCGTCGGCGATCTTGCCCGTGCGGTGGTCGAACTCGAGCTCGCGCAGGGCCGCCAGGGCGTCGTCGCGCTCCTCGCGCAGCGCGAGGCGCCGGCGCTGGCCCTCGCCGATCGCGTCCAGACGCTCCTCGCGGGAGCCGGCGCGCAGCAGGGGCGTCGCGACGAGCACGATGGCCGCCGCCGCCGCGACGCCGACCAGGACCAGGGCGAGCAGGTCGCTCACACCTCGCCGGCGACCGGCTCCTCGGCGTAGCGCTTCTGCAGCCGCTTCGTCTCCCGGCCGTCGGGCCAGGCCGCGATCAGGCAGCCCGCCACGAAGATGAAGCCCGAGAGCCAGATCAGGTTCACCAGCGGGTTCACCAGCACCTTGACCGCCGCCTCGCCCTGCGCCGAGACGCCGTCGAGGATCAGGAACAGGTCCTCCCCGGTCAGCAGCGAGCTGCGGATCGCGGGCTCGTTCGTGTTCTGCCCCTCCGCCGGATAGCTGCGGCGCGCCGGGGCCAGCGTCCCGAGCACGTCACCGCCCTTCGCGACCGTGAACTCGGCGCCCGTCGCCGTGTAGTTCGGCCCATCCGACTCCGTCAGCCGGTTGAACGTCAGCGTGTAGTCCTGCACGTCGAGCGACTGGCCCGGCGCCAGCGTGGCCGTGTGCTGCGTCGTGTACGCCGACGACCCCACGATGCCGATCACCAGCACCACCATCGCCAGGTGGACGATGTAGCCGCCGTAGCGCCGCCGGTTCTTGCCCGTCAGCGAGACCAGCGCCCGCAGCCACGACTCGCCCATCAGCGCACGCCGGGCGCTCGCGCCGCGCGCGAACTCCAGGCCGATGGTGACGGCGACGAAGGCGCACAGGCTGACCGCCGCGACGCCCGGCCAGCTCGTCCCGTAGCCGAACAGCACGAGCAGCGCGCCCGTCGCCAGGCCGGTCAGCGCCGGGCCCATGAACGTGCGCTCCAGGCTCTTGATCGACGCGCGCCGCCAGGCGATCAGCGGCCCCACGCCCATCAGGAACACCAGTGGCAGCCCGAAGGCCACGGCGAAGAACTCGAAGAACGGGTTCGTGACGTTGAGCCGATCGTCGCCGATGGTCTCCGAGATCAGCGGGAACAGCACGCCCCACAGCACCGCGAAGGCGATGCCGACCAGCAGCAGGTTGTTGAAGAGGAACGTCGCCTCGCGCGAGACCAGCGACTCCATGCGGTTCTCGGCCTTCAGCAGCGGCAGCCGCCAGACGATCAGCGCGATCGAGACCACGGCGATCAGGGCGATGAAGCTGACGAAGTACCAGCCGATGTTCGACTCCACGAAGGCGTGGATCGACGACAGGATCCCGCTGCGCGTGAGGAACGTGCCGAAGATGCAGAGCGCGAACGTCGCCGACACGAGCGCCGCGTTCCAGACCTTCAGCATCCCCTTCTTCTCCTGCACCATCACCGAGTGCAGGTACGCCGTCGCCGTCAGCCACGGCATCAGCGCGGCGTTCTCGACCGGATCCCAGGCCCAGTAGCCGCCCCACCCGACCTCCACGTAGGCCCAGTGGGCGCCGAGCAGCATGCCGACGCCGAGGAAGGCCCAGGCCCCGAGCGTCCAGCGCCGCGTCGAGACGATCCAGCGGGCGTCGCGCCGGCCCGCCGCGAGCGCCGCCATGCAGAACGCGAACGGCACCGTCAGCCCGACGTAGCCGAGGTACAGCGCCGGCGGGTGGGCGACCATGTACGGGTTCTGCAGCGACGGGTTCAGCCCGTTGCCGTCCGCGGGCGCGATCTGCGTCTCGAACGGGCTGGCCGCCACCACCACCAGCAGCGCGAAGAAGGCCGCCGTCGCGCCCATGATCGCCATGACCCAGGGCATCAGCTCGCCGTGCTTGCGCTGGTTGGTGCGGATGACGACGACCGTCGCGGCGGTGAGGATCGTCAGCCACAGCATCAGCGAGCCGGCCTGCGAGCCCCAGAACGACGACAGCAGGTAGCCGAGCGGCAGCTCGCGCGACGTGGTGTCGGCGACCGTCACGAACGAGAAGTCGTGCCGGAGGATCGCGAGCAGGTAGACGAAGTCCGCCACCAGGACGGCGGCGAAGACGGCGTACAGGGCGTGACGGGCGCTCTCGACGTAGCGCAGGTCGCGCCGGCGCCCGGCCAGCACGCCCGTGACGACGGCGTAGACAGCGAGCAGGAGTGCGAGGGCGAGCGCTCCGCGCCCGACGAGCGCCATCGCCCTACAGGTCCCCTACGAGGCCTGGACGGCGCCCTCGTCCGACGGGCGCTCCTGATACTTGGACGGGCACTTCGTCACCAGCGTGTCGCGCTTCGCCTGGAAGACCCCGTTCTGCATGCTGCCGTCGACGACGACCTCGCGCCCGACGCGGAAGGCGTCCGGCACGGAGCCCTTGTAGACGACGTTCACGGTCTCGTCGCCCTTGTAGTCCTTGAGCGTGAAGCGCATGCCGTTCTGGCTCGTCGCGTCGCCCTCGGCGGACGCGACCTTGCCGGTCAGCTTCACGTCGTCCGCGCCGTGCTCGCCCGCGACGGCCACGGACACGCCGATGATCGGCACCGACGACCCCGCGAACGCGGTGTAGACGGCGAAGGTGCCCAGAAGGGACGCCACCACCAGGGCGATGACGAGTCTGACGTGACGGCGCGGGGCGACCTGGGCGCTCTCGGCGGCCTGGCTCACGCGATGAGTCTACCCCAGGGCGAGCCGGCGCCGAACCTGGCGCTCGCCGGCCGGTGCGCCGGGCGTGTCGGCGCTCACGCCCGGTCCGCGGGCGGGTCGCGGCGGCGGTAGGGCGCGCTCGCGCTCGCGCAGGCGGGCCAGGATGCCGACCACGGCCTCCTTGGCGCGCTCGGCGTCGGCGGCGCGCGTGACGGGGTCGCCGGCCGCGGCCCGGACGGTGGACGACCGCCGCGCGCGCATCGCCACCTCGAGGTTCCACCACGCCGGCGGCTCGTCGGTGCCCTCGGAGTCGTACACGTAGGCGCCCCCGTGGCTGCCGCGCACCAGCCGGCAATACGTCAGCCGCCGGCCCGTGGCCTCGGCCCGCAGCCGTGCCGCGGCCCGCTCCAGGAAGCGCGGCTCGACCCGCTCGGCCCGCTCGACGGCGGCCTCGATCCGCTCGGCGAGCTCGCGCTCGTCCAGCACCGGGATCCCGCGCGCGAGGTGGCGGCGGCGCTCCTCCTCGATCAGCGCCGCCAGCACCCGCCGGCGGTCGATGCCGCCAGCGGCGTCCGTCATGCCGCGTCCTCGTCGAGCAGGCCGACCTCGCGGCACAGGCGGCCGCGCTCCGTCTCGCGCAGCGCGTCGCAGTAGCCCTGCCCGTAGGCCGTGCGCAGGAACCAGCCGATGAGCTCGTGGTCCCACTGGTTGCGGGGAATCTCGAAGAGCTCGGCCCAGAGGTCGGCGATGCGCACGTCGACGACGCGGGCGAGCTCCGTGCGGTCGACCGCCATGGGCGGCCATGCTACGTCCGGCGTCGGACGTACCGCGTATCGTCCCGGTTCGTGGCCGCTCGCAATCCAGGTTCCCGCCGCGTACGAGGCGAATCCCGGCTTCCTCGTCGGCACGGCGCCGGCCGGGACGACGCAGCTGGTGGTGCTGGTCGACGGCAAGATCTACAAGAAGGTGCGCCGGCGCGCACACGGCGTGCGCTTCCGCATCGGCCCGATCGGCCTGCCCGCGCGCGACCTGACGCTGACCGTGCGCGCCATGGACGGCGGCCGCGTGCTCGGCTCGGCGAGCGTCGCCAACGTCTACGGGCTGCCGCAGGCGAGCTTCATGGCCCGCCCGGCCCGCGTCACCGATCCGCAGGGCCAGCGCGACATGCGACGGCTCGGCGGCAGCTCGCGCGGCGCCTGGGTGCGGCACCTGGGCACGGGCCGCACGATGTCCTGGAACGCGGGCGCGACCTTCCCGGGCGCCAGCACCCTGAAGCTCGCGATCCTGATGACGTCCCTGGCCCGCGACGGCTCGGACCCCGTCAACGGCGGGCCGTGGTCGACCTACCGCCGGCTGGTGCTCGACTCGTCGAACCGCGCGGCCAACGAGCTGCTCGTGCGCATGGGCGGCTCGACGTCGGGCGGCGGCCAGATCGTCAACGGCTTCGTCGCCGCGCTGGGCGCGCGCTCGACCGACATGTACGGCGGCTACCTGCTCGAGCCCGGCGATCGCCGCCTGGCCGAGACGCCGCCGTCGTCCGTCGACAGCCAGCCCTACTACCCCACCGGCAAGCACACCTCGGCGCACGACCTCGGCGTCGTCATGACGGCGCTCGTGCAGGCCGCGGCCGGCGGCGGGCCGGCCACGCGCCTCGGCCTCACCGCACGCGACGCCCGCGTTGCGCTGTGGCTGCTCCTCCACCCCAGCTACCCGGGCCTCTTCGCGCCGATCTCGCCCTTCGCCGTCGCCCACAAGGCGGGCTGGCTGCCCGACGTGCAGCACGACGCGGCCGTGGTGTTCACGCCGACGGGGCCCGCTGGTCGCCGTCGCGATGACCTACTCGTCGGCCGGCGTCTCGCTGGCCACGAGCCAGTCCTACGCGGGCGCCATCCTGCGGATCGCGGCCAGAGACTTGCAGGTCTCTCGATAACTCCGGCGAAATCCCCGAGCGGGGGACATTGCAGATCCCGCGTTACCCATCATGGTTAGGGTGTTGACCAAGGCGGTCCAAGCCTGCTGCGCCGCGCTCGTCGCCGCGCTCCTCCTCGCCCCTGCAGCGCATGCGTCGGGCGATTCCTGCCCTGCGCCCGAACAGCCGGGCGACCCGCGCGACCGTCAGCGCACCCCAGGCGCTCGGCGCAGACCTTCACGCTCTCGAGCGAGCGCATCGTCAGCGCCGTCCACCCGGTGGTCGGCGACGCGATGCTCGGCAACGCGACCGTCCACGTCACCGAGACCGTCGTCGCCTCCGGCGTGCTGCGTCCCGGGCGACGCCCTGGCGACGATCGCCGTGCCGCTGCCCGCCGCCCCGACGAGCGTCGACGCCGTCCTGCCGACGCCGCTGCGGCTCGCCGCCGGGACGTACGCCATCGTCGTCGATCCGCCGGGCGCCGAGAGCACCGTCGCCTGGGTGCGCTGCGCCGACCAGAGCGCCGCCGGTGCCGCCGTGCGCACCTCACACGGCCTGGGTGCCGCTCCCCGACACGCGCCTGGCGTTCGCCGTCGACAGCACGGAGCCCGACCGCACCCCGCCCGTCACGACCATCGACGCCGCGCCGCCGGCCTGGACGAACGCCGCCCAGGTCAGCATCGCCTTCTCGGCCAACGAGCCGTCCACGTTCACGTGCATCGTCGACGGGGTCGCGTCCTCCTGCACCTCGCCGCTCCTGCTGGCGCCCGCCGAGGGCGCCCACGGCGTCGCCGTCGTCGCCACCGACACCGCCGGCAACACGAGCCAGTCGGCCGCGACGACCTCGTTCACGGTCGACCGCACCGCGCCGACGCTCGACCTGCCCGAGCCCGTCGAGGCCTTCGCGACGTCCGCCGACGGCGCCCTGGTGGACTACGACGCAGGCGCGGTGGACGCGCTCGACCCGGAGCCGCAGACGGTCTGCACGCCCGCCAGCGGCTCGCTGTTCGCGATCGGCGACAGCACCGTGGCCTGCACGGCGACGGACGCCGCGGGCAACGTGGCCACCGGCTCGTTCCTGATCACCGTCGTGGCCGACCCGGGCCAGGCGGAGCTCACCGTCCGCTGGGATCCGACCAGCCGGCGCATCGAGCTCACCGAGCCCGGCGGCGGCAGCGTCGAGGTCACCGACACCGAGATCTTCACGCGCCGCGGGCCGCACCGCACGATCTTCGACCACAAGATGGCCCACCGCGCCCGCTACCGCAGCTTCGAGTCGTCGCTGCAGCTCGTCGGCGTCCAGTACGACGACGCCAGCCCGCGCTGGATGCGGCGGACGGCCTACAGCGTGCGCGGCGAGCTGAGCCGTTCCGGCAACATCAAGAGCGCCTGGCTCTTCGCGTCCGGCAAGGACAAGGGCATCGTCGTCTGCTTCAAGCGCGACAGCTCCTCGACCCCGGCACGAGCCGCATCATGTTCACCTACGCCAACGGGCAACGCCCGCGCATCGAGACGAGGCGTGGGCTGTGGGTGCCCAAGCTCGTCACGCGCGCGGGCGTCGCGACGGTCGATCTGGTTGCGGGGGTGCCTACGTCAGGCGGCGGCGCGGTGAGTGCGACCGGGCATGACCCGGACGCCCTCGGCGACGTCCTCGAGCGCCTGGTAGTCATGGATGCGGATCTGACGCCGCTCCAGCGTGACAATCCCCTCGCCCCGTAGCCAGCCGGCGACCTTCGTGAGGGTCTCGCGGGTCGTGGCCACGAGCTCGGCGAGCTGGCCGTGGGTGACGCGCAGGTCGATGCGCACGCCCACCGGCGTCATCTTGCCGTAGCGGTCGGCGAGGTCGAGGATGGTGCGCGCGAGGCGCGCGGGCACCTGGTGGAACGCGAGGCTCTCGAGGCGCTGCTCGGACTCGCGCACGCGGCGGGCGAACCCGGCCAGGGCGGCGACGGCGATGGCGGGCTCGTCGAGGAGCAGGCGCTCCACGTCACCGGCGGCCGCGCGCAGCACGACGCACCGGTCGAGGGCCTCGACGCGCTCCTCGACCGTGCCCTCCGAGAAGGGCAGGCGGCCGAAGACGTCGCCCGGGTCGAGCAGGCCGACGGCGATGGCGCGACCGTCAGCCGCGGACCGCGAGGACCGCGCCGTGCCGGCGGCCATCACGAAGGTGCGGTCGGTCGGGTCGTGCGGGCCGAGGATCTGCTCGCCGCGCTCGTACGTACGAACGGTGAAGATGGCGGCGACGCGACCGACCCGCTCGGGCGGCAAGCCCTCGAAGATCGGGGTCTCGCTGATCGCTTGGACTAGATGGCTACTCACTGTGATTGGCTCCTTGCTCCCGCCCCGCGGACGGTCTCCCAGATGCATGTTCGCGTGAGCCGGTTCACGTTGGGTTAAGCCGTCATTCGGGTTTCGCAAGCAGGTTCCAACCGGTTTGCCCGGGCAGGCATCCCGATGAAACCTCTGCAATCCCCACGGTCCGTGTGCCAGACGCGTATGCGAACCCACGCGAGCCGCCTCACCATGCGGGTCCCGCGTGTAGGAGCCGTTGGGTGCGCGCTTACGAGCCGTCGGCGGCGTCCGCGAGGACGCCCTGGAGCTCGCCCGACTCGGCGAGCTCCTCGATGATGTCGCAGCCGCCGACGAGCTGGCCGTCGACGAAGAGCTGCGGGATCGTCGGCCAGTTCGACCAGCCGGAGAGGACCTGGCGGATGCGCGGGTCGACGAGCACGTCGACGGCGGCGTAGGTCGCGCCGGCGTCCTCCAGTCGCTGCACGACGCGGGCCGAGAAGCCGCAGCGCGGGGCCTCGGGGGTGCCCTTCATGAAGAGGGCGACGCGGTTCGCGCCGACGATCGACTGGATCTGCTCGAGGATCTGCTCGTCGGTGATCACGGACATGGGGGCTACTCCTGCGCCGGAACGGCGGTCTTGATTGAAAGGGCGTGGATCGCGCCCGAGCCGAGCTCCTGCTCCACCGCGGTATAGACCATGCGGTGCTGCTCGAGCAGCGGACGGCCCGCGAACTGCGGCGCCGTCACGCGCACCGCGAGGTGGTCGCCGCCGCCGCCCGCGAAGTCCTCGACCGTGACGACCGCGCCGGGCAGGGCGTCCTCGATCAGGCGCTGGACGTCGGCGAGCTCTGGCATGTACGAAGGGTAGCGAACAACGGCCGCGCTCCCCCCTGGCGCGGCGGTTGCCGGCCGAGTCCGCCGGGGCGCGCGGTGCCCGGTAACCTGCGGCGCCATGGCCGCTGACGACCGCCCGCGCCCCGCGAAGATCGCCCTCGCGGACGTGCCCATCACGCCCGCCCCCGATGCCGTCACGAAGGTGCGCATCGCCCGCCTGATCACGAAGCAGCGCCACGGCTCCAACCTGCTCCTGGGCGCCTCGTGGTTCGACCCCGGCGAGGAGACCAACCTGTGGTCGAGCGCCGACGAGAACGACATGGGCGAGGGCGACCACTGGTACGGCCCGGTCGACGAGACGTACTTCATCATCCGCGGGCGCTTCGAGCTCGAGTGGAGCGACGACGCGGGCGAGTCCGGCGTGCTGGAGCTCGGGCCCGACGACGCCGTCTTCCTCGCGCCGCGCTGGCACTACCGCCTGCGCTGCGTGAGCGACGAGCCCGGCTTCTTCGTCTACGGCATGACCCCGACCCCGGAGTAGCGGCCATGCAGCGAGTGGACGCCTTCTGGCACGACGACGTGCTGCGGCACGACACGGGCGCGGGCGTCTTCGACGCGGAGCCGCAGGACTGGCTCGAGGTGCCGGAGACGCACGCCGAGAACGCCGAGCGGGTGCGCAACATGCGCGGCATCCTGCGCGCGGGGCCGCTGGCCGAGCGCGTCGACTGGCACGACGGTCGGCACGCCACGGTCGAGGAGATGACGACGCTGCACGACGCGGACTACGTCGCCGAGGTGGAGGCGGCGTGCGCCCGCGGCCACACCTTCACGCGCACGACGCTCGTCGCGCCCGGCTCCTGGGAGGCGATCCGGGCGGCCGCCGGGACGGCGCTGAACGCCGCGGACGCCGTGCTCGACGGCAGCAGCGCAGCTCGCGTACGCGCTCGTGCGCCCGCCGGGCCACCACGCCTCGCAGCGGACGGCGGACGGCTACTGCTTCGTCAACAACACCGCGCTCGCCGCGGAGCGCGCGCGCCGGCACGGCCTCGACCGCGTCGCGATCATCGACTGGGACGTGCACCACGGCAACGGCACCCAGACGCTCTTCTACGACCGCGACGACGTGCTGACGATCTCGTTCCACATGCGGCACCGCTCGTGGGGCGCCTCGCACCCCGAGACTGGGCGTGCCGGACGAGGTGGGCCGCGGCGCCGGCGAGGGGCTCAACGTCAACATCGAGCTGCCGCTCGGGCACCGGCAACGGCGGCTACCTGAACGCCTGGGACCGCATCGTCGAGCCGGTCGTCGCGTCGTTCGCGCCCGACCTCGTGATCATCGCCTCGGGCCAGGACGCCAACCAGTACGACCCGAACGCGCGCCAGTCCGTCGACATGGACGGCTTCCGCGGGCTCGGCGAGCGCGCGCGGGCGCTCGCCGACCGGCACGGCGGGCGGCTGCTCATGGTGCAGGAGGGCGGCTACTCGCGCACGTACTCGGCGATGTGCCTGCACGCGTCCCTGGAGGGCGTGCTCGGCACCGGCAAGCTGCTGGACGATCCGGTCGCGTTCCTGCCCGACCAGCCGGAGCGCGCGGACGAGGCCATCGAGGCGGTGCGCGCCGCGCACGCGCCCTACTGGACGGTGCTGCGCTAGCGATGGCCGACCACGTCTGGAAGGGCGCGGGCTACCTGGCCGAGATCACGGCCGAGATCCCGCTCTACGAGCGGCTGCAGGACGAGCTCGCGGCGGCCACGGCGGACCTGCGCCCGGCGCGCGTCCTCGACCTCGGCACGGGCACCGGCGAGACCGCGCGGCGGGTGCTGGAGCTGCACCCCGACGCCGAGCTGATCGGCGTCGACGACTCGCCCGACATGCTGGGCCACGCCCTGCACGTGCTGCCGCACGAGCGGGTGCGGCTGCAGGTCGGGCGCATCGAGGCGGAGCTGCCGCCCGGGCCCTTCGACCTCGTGACCTCGGCCCTCTGCGTCCACCACCTCGACGGGCCGGGCAAGGCGGCGCTGTTCCGCCGCGTGCACGACGTGCTGGCGCCGGGCGGGCGCGTCGTCATCGGCGACCTCGTGGTGCCGCCCGACCCGGCCGACGTCGTGACGCCCATCGACTGGGAATACGACCTGCCGAGCAGCGCCGAGGAGCAGCTCGCGTGGCTGCGCGAGGCCGGCCTCGCGGCCCGGGTCGCGTGGCGCGAGCGCGACCTCGCGGTACTCGTCGGCGAGCGGCCGGCGTCCTAGAAGCGGGCCGCGCCGTCGCGGTCAGCCGGCGGCCTCGACCTCGGCCCGCGTCGGCAGCGACGGCTGCGCGCCGTGGCGGGTCGTCGCGAGCGCCGCGGCGCGGACGGCCCAGGCCGTCGCGTCGAGCACGCCGGCGCCCCGCGCGAGGGCGTCGGCCAGGGCGCCGCAGAAGGCGTCGCCGGCGGCGGTGGTGTCGACGGCCTCGACGGGCACCGCGGGCACGTGCGTCGCCTCGCCGTCCTCGATCACCAGCGCGCCCTCCGAGCCGAGCGTCACGACCACGGCGCGCGGGCCCTGCAGCGCGAGCGCGAGGGCGGTGGCCTCGCCGAGCGTGGCGGGCTCCGGGGCGCCGAGCAGCGTGCCGAGCTCGCCGCGGTTCGGCACGAGCACGTCGACGCGGCGCAGGACCTCGTCGGGCACGGGCCGGGCGGGCGCCGGGTTGAGGACGACGGTGCCGCGCGCGCTGGCGGCGCCGGCGGCGGTCGCGTCGGGCGGCACCTCGTGGCCGAGCAGCACGACGCCGGCGCCCGCGATGGCGTCGTGCGCCGACTCGACGTCGGCGACGCCCACCAGCGCGTTGACGCCGGAGCTGACGACGATGGTGTTCTCGCCGGCCTCGTCGACGGTGATGAGGGCGAGGCCGGTCGGCGCGCCGTCCATGCGCTGCACGTGGCGGGTGTCGACGCCGTCGTCGCGCAGCGCCGCCAGCAGGAAGTCACCGCCGTCGTCGGCCCCGACGCGCCCGACCATGCGTCACGTCCTGGCCGAGCCGGGCGGCCGCGACGGCCTGGTTCGCGCCCTTGCCGCCCGCGTGGCGCTGCGGTGCGCCGCCGAAGACCGTCTCGCCGGGCGCCGGGAGCCGCCGCACGCCGACCACGAGGTCGACGTTGAGGCTGCCGACGACGCAGACGCTCATCCGATGCGCTGGAGCGCGTCGACGACGAGGTCCCAGAAGGCCTCGACGTCCAGCGCGACGCCCACCTTCGCGTTGGCCGGCCGGCGGTAGCGCCCGTGGAAGTCGACCACGGTCGTGCCGGTCGTCCACTCGCCGCGCGTCTCGACGGCGACGAAGACCTCGCGCGTCTCGAGGATCTCGGGCCGGATGACGGCGGCCACGGCGACGGGGTCGTGCACGGGCGGCGCGGGGAAGCCGAACTCGCGCTGGTAGGTGTCGCCGAAGAACTGGATGAGGTCGACGACCATCTGCGAGACGGGCGTGCCGACGTCGCGGATGCGCTTGACGACGGCCTCGTCGGCCAGGGCCGTGTGCGTGACGTCGAGGCCGATCATCGTCACCGGCGCGCCGGACGCGAACACGAGGGCGGCGGCCTCGGGGTCGGCCACGATGTTGAACTCGGCGGTCGGCACCCGGTTGCCCTGGGTGTACGTGCCGCCCATGAGCACGATCTCGCGCATGGCGCCGGCGAGGCTCGGGTCCTGGTCGATGGCGGTCGCGACGTTGGTCAGCGGGCCGACCGGCACGACGGTGACCTCGCCGGGCGACTCGTGCACCACGCGGGTCAGCAGGTCGACGCCGTGCACGGGCGCGACGGGCACCGTCGGCGGCCCGAAGCTGGGGCCGTCGAGCCCGGACTCGCCGTGGATGTCCGGCGAGACGATCGCGGGCCGCTCCATGGGCGACTCGCAGCCGGCGGCGATCGGCACGCCCTCGATGCCGGCGACGGTGGCGACGCGCCGGGCGTTGAGCGTGGTCTTCTCGAGCGTCTGGTTGCCGACGACGGTCGTGATGGCCCGCAGGTCGATGGCCGGCGAGCCGTGCGCCAGGAGGATCGCGACGGCGTCGTCATGGCCGGGATCGCAGTCGAGCACGATGGGACGGGGGGTCATCGCGGCGAAGGGTACCGACCCCGGAGGCGGAGCCGGGCGGTAGGGGCCGCTACGGTGCCGGGACCCCGCCCACGCTGGTCGCCGTGCTGCGACGAGGAGGATCGACGATGACGGACGAGGCGCGTCTGGAGGACGTCGGCACCGGGCTTGCGCCGGTCACGCCGGGCTGGTTCGTGGTCAACGCGGGCGACGCGGCCTGGGTGCGCAATGCCGGCCTCGCCAGCCGCTGCGTGTTCGAGAGCAACCCGCGCGTGCTGCAGGAACGGCCCGACGTCGACGAGCAGCGGTTCGACGAGGTCGGCGTCACGCTGTCGGTGCTGGAGCCCGGCAAGCCGTCGGGCCTGTACCACGCGGAGTCGGCGCAGGAGGACTTCCTGGTGCTGGCGGGCGAGTGCCTGCTGGTGATCGAGGACCAGGAGCGCCGCCTGCGCGCATGGGACTTCGTGCACTGCCCGGCGGGGACGAACCACGTCTTCGTCGGCGCGGGCGACGGCCCGTGCGTGATCCTGATGATCGGCGCGCGCCCTCCGGGCCGGACGATCGCGTACCCGCGCTCGGAGCCGGCGCTGCACCACGGCGCGGGCGTCGAGACGGCGACCGACTCGCCGGCCGAGGCCTACGCCCCGCTCCCACCCTGGCGGCTGGCGCGTCCGGACGCGTGGGCGGACCTGCCCTGGGCGCGATGAGGACGGGCGCGCGATGACGGCGACGCGCGAGGCGGCGTGCAGCTGCGGCCAGCTGCGCCTCGTCGCGACCGGCGATCCCTTCGTGGTCTCGATGTGCCACTGCCTGGCCTGCCAGCGCCGGACGGGCACGGCGTTCGGCCTGCAGGCGGCGTTCTCGCGCGAGCAGGTGCAGACGGCGGGCCGCCACACCGAGTACCGGCGGATCTCCGACGAGGCCGACCGCAAGGAGGGCGTCTTCCACTTCTGCCCTGCCTGCGGCGCGACGGTCTGGATCACGGAGGTCGGCGACCCCGACCTCGTGGTCGTCCCCGTCGGCGCGTTCGCCGACCCGACCTTCCCAGCGCCGAGCGAGTCCATGTACCCCTGGCGCCAGCACCGCTGGCTGGAGCTGCCGGGAGGTCGTCCGAGCGACCCGTCGCTGTTCGCCTAGTGGGCGTCGCGGCGGCCGTGACCGATGCGCGCAAGCACACGATCGCTCAGCTCCACATCGTGCGGTAGCGCCTTCAGTTCGGCGGCGGTGACCTCGATCCCGTGCCGACGCAGGATGCGCGCCAGATAGTCCCAGTGGCCCGCTTCCATGTCCGCCTGCGAGTGGTCGTCGAACGGCTCGTCCGGTCCGACCACCATGCGGGCCGTTCCCTTCATCCCTTCCACCGTCTCGGTGGCCCAGGTAGACGCTTGCTCCGCGCGCCGGCGCTCGTCCTCGGAAGGCTCGCTGCCCCAGCTGACGCGCAGCCACGAGTTCCAGCCTCGGTCGTCGAGCAGCAAGACGCGCCGCCCGTCTGCCAGGACCGCCTCGTGCCGCGCGCTCACCGACATGCGGCGAGCATCCGGGCCGGCGTCATCCGTGTCCTTGAGGTCCACGAACGTCAGTAGCCGTGTCACGGCAGCCATGCGCTCATTCTCACAGCCGCGACGCAACGTGGCGCCAGCGTCAAGGGGATACGCCGTCCGCGCTAACGGGCCTGACGGCCGGCCCAATTGTCCGCCCGAAGTACCTGCAGCCCCCCGCTCCACCCCGCGACGGGGGCGCGCGCCACCTCGCCGCTGCCGCCCCTCAGCGCAGCTCGAAGCGGTGGATGGCGACGTCCTCGCCGAGCCGTTCGTCCCACTCGGTCGTCGGGCCGAGGTCCGCGAACCCGCACTTCTCCAGCACCCGCCGCGAGGCCACGTTGTCCGTCGCGACCGTCGCGCGGAGCGGGCGCGCGGGCACCTCGGCCAGGAAGGCGCGCACGGCGCGGGTCGCGAGGCCCCGGCCCCAGTGCTCGCGCGCGATCCAGTAGCCGAGGTGCAGCTCGCCGTCGTGCGGGAAGGCGAGCACCCACCCGGCCACGCCGCCGGCGCCGTCGTCGACGATGCGCACCGTGGTCGCGTCGTCGCCGCGGATCGTCGCCCAGTTGGCGTCGAACGCCTCGCGATCGCGGGCCGGGACGCGCGCCATCGCCGACCGCCTCGGGATCGCGCTGCAGCTCGAAGATCGCGGGCAGGTCGGCGTCGGCGAGCGGCCGCAGCGCGCCCGCGCCCTCAGCCGCCACCCTTGTCCCGGTGCCACGGCGGTTGCGCGAACGCCGCCTCGAGCGCCCGGCGGCCGCCCTGCAGCACCGGCTCGCCGTGCGTCACCAGGACGCGCTCCACGTCGTGATCGAGCAGCGCCTCCAGCGTCGGCAGGTAGCGATCCTCGTACCAGCGCCGGCGCCGCTCGCTGTCGAGGGGCTCGTCCCACACCCGCAGGTCGCCGTCCACGTCGAGGACCGTGTCGCCGAACGCCAGCGCGCGGTGGGACGGCAGCCACAGCGGGTGCTCGTCGCGGCGCGGGCGGCCGATGCGGTTCGGGACGATGTCGCCGTCGATCACCGGCGCGTCGCCGAACGGCCGGAAGCCCGCGTCGTCCTGCAGCCGGTTGGTGCAGCGCGGGTGGCCGTGGATCGTGGTCTCGTAGCGCTCGCGGTAGCGCTGCCAGAGCGCCTCCGAGCTGCGCACGTGGTACGGGACCGTGATCAGGATGCGCACGCGCCCGGCGACGATCCGATCGAGCGCCGCCAGCACCGCAGCGTCGTCCTCCGGCAGCAGCGGGTCGACCAGGATCGTGCCCACGTCGTCGCGCAGCGCGAAGGAGGCGACCTCGGGGAAGCCCTTCGGGTGGAACTCGGGGTGGCGGGCGGTCCAGCGCCACAGGCCGTCGAGGAGCTCGTCCACGTGCGCAGCCTACCCGCCGGGACCGCGCCTCAGGCCTCGGCGGCGCCGCCGGGCAGGAAGCGATACCCCACGCCCGGGTCGGTCACGATCAGCTGCGGCCGGCGCGGGTCGGCCTCGACCTTGCGCCGCAGCTGGGAGACGAAGACGCGCAGGTTCTGGGCGTCCGACGCGTCCGGGTCGCCCCACACCTCCGCCACGATCATCCGGTGCGTGAGCACCCGCCCGGGATGGCGCGCGAAGCAGAGCAGCAGGTCGTACTGCGTCGGCGTCAGCACCACGGGCTCGCCGCGCACCCGCACCTCGCGCGACGCGGTGTCGATCTCGATCGGCCCGCGCGTCAGCCGGCTCGCCTCGACGCGCGCGCCGGACGCCTCGCGCTCCGCGTGCCGCAGCCCCACCCGCACCCGCGCGAGCAGCTCCGGCAGCGCGAACGGCTTGACGACGTAGTCGTCCGCCCCGAGGTCGAGCGCGCGCACCTTCGTCTCGTCCTCGCCCCACGCCGACAGCACGATGATCGGCGTCGAGTCCAGGAACGCCCGGACGCGGCGGATCACCTCGAGCCCGTCGACGCCCGGCAGGCCCAGGTCGAGCAGGATCAGGTCGGGCGCCGCCGCGGCCGCCCGCGCCACGGCCTGCTCGCCGGTCGTCGCGGCCTGCACGTCGTAGCCCTGCGACTCCAGCGCGACGCCGATGGCCCGCAGCACGGCGGGCTCGTCGTCGACGACCAGGACGCGGCGCTTCACCCGGCTCATGCCGCGGCCGCCTGCAGCGGGAGGTCGATGACGAACGTCGCGCCGCCGCCGGGCGTGGTGACGACGCGGATGGTGCCGCCGTGCGCCTGCACGAAGCCGCGCGAGATCGCCAGGCCGAGCCCGCTCGACGTGGGACGGGTGCCGGCTGGCCGCAGCCGCAGGTACGGCTCGAACACGCGCCGGCGCTCGGCGTCCGGGATGCCCGGCCCGTGGTCGACGACGCGCAGCACGAGCCGGCCGTGGCGCTCCGTGGCGTCGATCAGCACCGGCGAGTCGTCCGCGTACGCGGCGGCGTTCTCGAGCAGGTTCACGAGCACCTGGCGGATCATCGTCTCATCGACGGTCACCGGGGCCAGCTCCTCCGGCACGTCGACGTCCAGCTTCGCCGGCGCCCGCGCCCCGGCCGCCTCGATGGCGCCCCACACGAGCTCGTCCACCGGCATCAGGGTCGGGCGCGGGCGCAGCAGGCCGCTCTCGACGCGCGACAGGTCGAGCATGCTCTCCACCAGCCGCGACAGCCGCCCGGCCTCGCGCTCGATGTCGTCGAGCATCGTCCGCCGCGCCGCCGGGTCCGTGACCTCCTGCAGCGCCGCCGCGCCCGCCCGGATCGCCGTCAGCGGCGTCCGCAGGTCGTGCGAGACGCTCTGGAACAGGGCCGTGCGCAGCCGGTCGGTCTCCTCGAGCGCCCGCCGCCGCGTCGCCTCCTCCGCCAGCCGGTCGCGGGTCGCCGCCTGGGCCACCACGCCCGGCGAACGACTCCAGGAACGCCTCGGCGAAGCGGTCGAGCTCGTGCGGCCCCGGATCGGCGACGATGAACCCGAGCACGTCGTCCGGCGTCGACGACCGGCAGCGCCAGTGCGCCCTTGCGCTCCCGCAGCGTGAGCACGGTCGGCCGCGACTCGCGGTCGCGCAGGAACAGGCTCGGCCGTCCCGAGCGCGCCCTCCGCGTCGCCGGCGGTGGCCTCGAAGTCGCCGCGCGCGAGCCGCACCCGCAGCGCGATGCCCTTCAGCGGCACGGACTCGACCACGCGCCCGAGCGCGCTGCGCAGCGTCGGCTCGACGTTCGTGTTCCGCACCATCTCGGCCGTCAGCTCCTGCAGCAGCGAGACGTCGTGCGCCCGCCGTGCCGCGAGCCGCTCCGCGTCGCGCAGCCGGTCGATGACCAGCGCCAGCACCGTCGCGACGAAGAGGTACACGGCGAACGCGGCGACGCTCTCCTCCGCCTCGATGCGGAACGAGTGGTACGGCTGCGTGAACAGGAAGTTGAACGTCAGCGCGCCGACGGCGGCGCCGCCGAGCCCGACCCACAGCCCGCCGTAGCTGGCGCCCAGCACCGGCAGGAGCAGCGCGAGCGCGGCGGTGCCGACCGTGACGTCGTCGCGGAACGGCAGCAGGATCGCGGTCGCGATGGCGAGCAGCAGCAGGAAGACGAGCGCCGCAGACGAGCTGCCGCTGGCGCTGCGACAGCGCCGCCATATGCGCGCCGAGGGCGGTCATGGCGCCGGCGCCATCCTGTCGAGCGCGAGGTTCAGCCGCAGCACGTTCACCCGGTCCGTTCCCAGGAAGCCGAAGGTCTTGTCGATGACATGGTCGTCTACCAGGGCCTCGACCGCAGCGGGATCGAGCGACCGCGCCTGCGCGACCCGCGGCACCTGCAGGCGCGCGGCGGCGACCGAGATGTCGGGGTCGACGCCCGAGGCGGACGCCGTGACGAGATCGACGGGCACCTTCGACGGATCGACGCCCTCGAGCGCCGCCCGCTCCTGCAGCCGCTGCGCGACGGTGTCGGCGAGCTCCTGCGCGTTGGGCCCGAGGTTCGAGCCGCCGGACGCGCCGAGGCTCGGCGGGTCGCCCGCCGGCACGGACGAGTAGTCGACGGCGGACGGCCGCGGCTGGAAGTAGGCGTCCGAGGCGAACGCCTGCCCCATGCGCGCGGAGCCGACGACCCGGCCGTCGACGCGGATCAGCGAGCCGTCGGCGGCGTCCGGCGAAGGCCGCCTGGCCGATGCCCCACACCACCACGGGGTAGGCGAGGCCGCAGATGACCGTCAACGCGAGGAAGACGACGACGGCGCGGACGAGATCGCGGGTCACGGTCAGTACCCCAGGGCGGAGAGGAGCAGGTCGATGAGCTTGATGCCGACGAACGGCGCGACGATGCCGCCGACGCCGTAGATGAAGACGTTGCGCCGCAGCAGCGACGCGGCGCTCGCCGGCCGGTAGCGCACGCCGCGCAGCGCCAGCGGGACGAGCGCCACGATGATCAGCGCGTTGAAGATGACGGCCGAGAGGATCGCGCTCTCCGGCGACGAGAGAGCGAGGACGTTGACCCGTCGAGCTGCGGGTAGGCGGCGACGAACAGCGCCGGCACGATGGCGAAGAACTTCGCCACGTCGTTGGAGACCGAGAAGGTCGTCAGGGCGCCGCGCGTGATCAGCATCTGCTTGCCGATCTCCACGATGTCCAGGAGCTTCGTCGGGTTGGAGTCGAGGTCGACCATGTTGCCGGCCTCCTTCGCGGCGGCCGTGCCGGCGTTCATGGCCACGCCGACGTCCGCCTGGGCCAGCGCCGGCGCGTCGTTCGTGCCGTCGCCGGTCATCGCGACGAGCTGGCCGCCCTCCTGCTGCTTCTTGATGAGCGCCAGCTTGGCCTCGGGCGTGGCCTCCGCGAGGAAGTCGTCGACGCCCGCCTCCGAGGCGATGGCCGCCGCCGTCAGCGGGTTGTCGCCGGTGATCATCACCGTCCGGATGCCCGCGGCGCGCATGTGCAGGAAGCGCTCGCGGATGCCCTCCTTGACGATGTCCTTCAGCTCCACGACGCCGAGCGCCCGGTTGCCCTCGGCGACCACGAGGGGCGTCGAGCCGCCGCGCGCGACGCCGTCGACGAGCTGGTCGAGCTCGCGCGGGCACGGTCCCGCCAGCGTCCGTGACCGCCTTCTTGATCGCGTCGGGCGCGCCCTTGCGCAGGCTGCGGTCGGCGAACTCGACGCCGCTCATGCGCGTCTGCGCGGTGAACGGGATGAAGCGTGCGCCCGCGGCCGTCGAGATCGTGCTCGCGCAGGTCGAAGCGCTGCTTGGCGAGCACGACGATCGAGCGGCCCTCGGGCGTCTCGTCTGCCAGCGACGAGCAGCTGGGCCGCCTCGGCGAGCTCGCGCTCGTCCACGCCCGGGACGGGCAGGAAGCGGGCGGCCTGGCGGTTGCCGAGCGTGATCGTGCCGGTCTTGTCGAGCAGCAGCACCGACACGTCGCCGGCGGCCTCGACCGCGCGGCCGGACGTCGCGAGCACGTTGCGGCGCACGAGGCGGTTCATGCCGGCGATGCCGATGGCCGAGAGCAGCGCGCCGATCGTGGTCGGGATGAGCGCGACGAACAGCGCCGCCAGCACCGCCAGCGTGAGCGTGGTGCCGGCGTAGTGCG
Source organism: uncultured Actinomycetota bacterium (assembly GCA_963767885.1). Classification (GTDB taxonomy): domain Bacteria; phylum Actinomycetota; class Thermoleophilia; order Gaiellales; family F1-60-MAGs149; genus CAVYFW01. Next base: position 20,613 of record CAVYFW010000005.1, on the reverse strand, counting down.
CCATGGCCTGCAGCGAGGCGCAGACGACGACGAAGATCAGCGACAGGCCCGCGAGCAGGATCGAGAGGGCGATCTCGTTCGGCGTGCGCTGGCGGATCGCGCCCTCGACGAGGCCGATCATGCGGTCGAGGAAGCTCGCGCCCGGATCGGCCGTGATGCGCACGACGATGCGGTCGGAGAGCACGCGCGTGCCGCCCGTGACGGCGGAGCGGTCGCCGCCGGCCTCGCGGATGACGGGCGCGGACTCGCCGGTGATGGCCGACTCGTCGACCGAGGCGATGCCCTCGACGATGTCGCCGTCGCCGGGGATCGTGTCCCCCGCCTCGCAGACGACGACGTCGCCCGCGCGCAGGTCGGGTGCCGGCACCGGGCTCTCCCGGCCCGCGGCGTCGAGCTTGCGGGCGACCGTCGCCGTGCGCGTCTTGCGCAACGCGTCGGCCTGGGCCTTGCCGCGCCCCTCGGCCAGCGCCTCGGAGAAGTTGGCGAAGAGCACCGTGAGCCACAGCCAGATGGCGATCTGCAGCTCGAACGTGACGTCCGTGCCGCCCTGGACCAGGTCGACGATCAGCTGGCCGGTCACCAGCACCGAGACGACCTCGACGGAGAAGATGACCGGGTTGCGCAGCAGCGCGCGCGGGTCGAGCTTCCGCAGCGAGTCGACGAGCGCGCGCCGGACGATCGGCCCGTCGAGCAGCCTCGGTTCGGTCTTCATCACCAGAGCCTCGAGGTGAGGGCCTCGGCCACGGGGCCGAGCGCCAGGGCGGGGAAGAAGGAGAGGGCGCCGACGATCAGGATCACGCCCACCAGGAGGCCGACGAAGATCGGCGAGTGCGTGGGCATGGACGCCTGGTCGATGGGGCGCGTGCGCTGCGCGGCGAAGGTGCCGGCGAGCGCCAGCGCGGGGACGATGACGGCGAACCGGCCGATGGCCATCGCCACGCCGAACATGCCGTCGTAGAAGTTGGTGGCCGCGGTCAGCCCGGCGAACGCAGAGCCGTTGTTGTTCCAGGCGGACGCGAAGCCGTAGAGGATCTCGGAGAAGCCGTGCGGCCCGGCGTTGAGCGGCCCGGCGAGGCCCTGGTCGGTGATCGACGCGATGCCGACCGTGACCAGGAAGCCGACCGGCATGATCAGCGTCCCGAGCAGCGCGAGCTTGACCTCGCGGGCGCCGATCCGCTTGCCGAGGAACTCCGGCGTCCGCCCCACCATCAGGCCGGCGATGAAGACGGTGACGACGGCGAACAGCAGGATGCCGTAGAGGCCCGTGCCGACGCCGCCGGGCGCGACCTCGCCGAGCAGCATCATGACCATCGCCGTCATGCCGCCGACCGCGGTGTACGAGTCGTGCATCGAGTTGACCGCGCCGGTCGAGGTGCCCGTGGTCGAGACCGCCCAGAGGGCCGACTCCTGCACGGTGATGCGCTGCTCCTTGCCCTCCAGGTTCGGCGCGTCGTGCAGCCCGGCGGCGGTCAGCGCGGGCGTCGTGCGCGTCTCGGCGGTGACCGCCACGGCCGCGCCGACCCCGAGCAGCACGAGCATGGCCGCGAGGATCGCGAGCCCCTCCTTCATGCGGCCGACCATCCGCCCGTACAGGAAGGGCATCGCGAACGGGATCAGCAGGAGCGCCCAGTGCTCGAGGAAGTTCGAGAACGGCGTGCCGCTCTCCAGGGGATGCGCGGAGTTGGCGTTGTAGAAGCCGCCGCCGTTGGTGCCGAGCTGCTTGATGGCGATCTGGCTCGCGGCCGGGCCGACCGCGATGGTCTGCGTCGCGCCCTCGACGGTCTGGGCGTGCACGGGGCCGTCGAACGTCTGGACGACGCCCTGCGACACCAGCAGCACCGCCAGGATCGAGCGCGAGCGGGCAGCGAGCACGTACAGCGTCCCGCGCACGAGGTCGGCCCAGAAGTTCCCGATGGTGCCGCTGCCCGTGCGCGCGAGGCCGCGGACGAGCGCGACGGCGACCGCCATGCCGACCGCGGCCGACACGAAGTTCTGCGTCGCGAGCCCGACCATCTGGGTCAGGTAGGACATCGTCTGCTCGGGCGTGTAGCTCTGCCAGTTCGTGTTGGTGACGAACGAGACGGCGGTGTTGAAGGCGAGGTCGGGCCGGACGTTGACCTGGTCCGCCGGGTTCAGGGGCAGCCACTCCTGGATGCGCTGCAGCCCGATCAGGAACAGGACCGAGACCGCCGAGAACAGCAGCACGCCCCGCGCGTACTCGGTCCAGCGCATCTCCCGCTCGGGGTCGATGCGCATCACGCGGTAGACGAGGCGCTCCAGCGGGCCGATGACGCGACCGATCGGGCCAGGCTGGCCGTCGTAGACGCGCTGCATGTAGGCGGCGAGCAACCAGGCCGCCGCGAGCAGCAGGCCGACGAAGACCACCAGGAAGGCGACGGTCTGCATCAGAACCGCTCGGGCCGCAGCATCGCGGCCACGAAGTAGACGAAGAGCAGCGACGGCGACGACCAGCCCGATCGCGTCGGACGCGCTCACAGCCGCTCGGCCGCCCAGACGTAGAGGCCGAGCAGGGCGAAGAGCCCGACGGCGAGGAGCACCCAGAGGACGTCTGCCATGACGCCAAGCGTGGGGCCGCCGTCTTAACGCCGTGAAGGCGACCCGGCCAGTCGGTCTGTACACGGCGTGAAGATCGCCGTCCCGCCGCCGATCGCGGTGCCGGCGGGCCGTACAGTGAGCCGGTGTCCGGGCCTTTCGACGTCGCCCCGGGCCGCCTGCGCATCTACCTCGGCGCGGCGGCCGGCGTCGGCAAGACGTACATGATGCTCGGCGACGCGCGCCTCGCGGTCGAGGACGGCGTCGACCTCGTGGTCGGCTACGTCGAGCCGCACGGCCGCGGCCCCACCGAGGAGCGAGCGCGCGGGCTCGAGCGGGCGCCCACGATCGCCTACCGCGAGGGGAGCCGCGCCGAGACCGAGCCCGACGTCGAGTGGCTCATCCAGCGCCGTCCGTCGGTCGCGCTGATCGACGAGCTCGCCCACACGAACGCGACCGGCGCGCCCGGGCGAAGCGCTACGAGGACGTCGAGCGCCTGCTCGACCTGGGCATCGACGTCTGGACGACCGTCAACGTCCAGCACGTCGAGAGCCTCCGCGAGCGGGTGCAGGCCCTGACCGGCGTCGAGGTGCGCGAGACGTTCCCCGACCGCATCCTGCACGAGGCGGACGAGATCCGGCTCGTCGACCTCAGCCCCGGCGCGCTGCGCGAGCGGATCGCGCGCGGCCTGGTCTACGGCGCCGAGCGCGTCGACCAGGCCCTGACGGGCTTCTTCACGGTCGAGAACCTGTCGGCGCTGCGGGCGCTCGTGCTGCACGAGCTGGCGGAGGCCGCCGCGGCGCAGGTGCGCGAGGCGCGCCCGGACGTCGACGTGCGCCCGAACGAGCGCGTGCTGGTGGCGACCGGCGGGCGGCGCGAGTCGATGACCCGCCTCATCCACGCCGGGGCGCGGCTCGCGCGGCGCAGCGACGGCGAGCTCTACGTGCTGGCCGTGGAGCCCGAGGACGGCCGCGTCTCCGACCAGACCGCGGCCGTGCTCGACGAGGCCGAGCGCCTGACGGTCTCGCTCGGCGGCACCTTCCTGCGCCGCCGCGCCGACGACCCGGCCGACGAGATCGTGCGCGAGGCCGCCGCCCAGGCCGTCACGCAGCTCGTGGTCGGCGAGAGCCACCGCGGCGGCGTCCGCTCGCTCGTCGGCCGGAGCCCGCTCGAGGCCGTCCTGCGCCGGCTGCGCGGCGTGGACGTGCTGGTGGTGGCCAGCCCGCGCGACGTCCGCGAGCCCGGTCCCTGAGCACGCCGCAGGCTGGTACGGTCGGAGCCCATGATCGACCGGGCACGCCTGATCGCCGTCGCGCGCGGCGACGAGGAGCCGGACCTCGTCATCACCGGCGCGCGGGTCTTCTCCGTCTTCACGCGCGAGTGGCTGGACGGGGACGTCGCGATCGCCGAGGGACGCGTCGCGGGCGTCGGCGCCTACGCCGGCGGCGAGCGGTTCGACGCGGGCGGGCGCCCGCTGGTGCCCGGCTTCATCGACGCCCACGTGCACCTCGAGTCGAGCAAGCTGATGGTCGACGAGTTCGCCCGCGTGGTGCTCGCGCACGGCACGACGGCCGTCGTCTCGGACCCGCACGAGATCGCCAACGTGCTCGGCACCGACGGCGTCGCACTGGCTGCTCGACGTCTGCGAGCAGCTGCCGCTCGACGTCTACGTCATGGCGCCGTCGTGCGTGCCGGCGAGCCCCTTCGAGTCGCCGCGCCGGCCCTTCTCGCTGGGCGACATGGAGTCGATCCTGCGGCGCCGGCGGGCCCTCGGCATCGCCGAGATGATGAACTTCCCGGCCGTCATCGCGGGCGACCCGGCCGAGCTCGCGAAGCTCGCGCTGCGCGACGCCTCGCACGCCGACGGGCACGCGCCCGGGCGTGACGGGGCCGGCGCTGCAGGCGCCTACGCCGCGGCCGGCATCCGCTCCGACCACGAGGCCTTCACCTACGAGGAGGCGCTGGCCAAGCGGCGCGCGGGCCTGTGGGTGCTGATCCGCGAGGCGTCCAACGCCCGCAACCTCGTCGACCTGCTGCCGCTGGTGCGCGAGTACGGCCCCGCGAACTGCGCCTTCTGCACCGACGACCGCGAGCCGGACTTCCTCGTGCGCGAGGGGCACATCGACCAGATGTGCCGCGTGGCCGTCGCGCACGGCATCGCGCCCGAGGACGCGCTGCTGCTGACGACCCTCCACCCCGCGCGCTGCCACGGCCTGGACGACGCGGGCGCCATCGCGCCGGGCTACCGCGCCGACCTCGTGCTGCTCGACGACCTCGCCGCGTTCCGCGTCGACCGCGTGTGGAAGGACGGCGTCCAGGTCGTGGAGGGCGGGCGCGCACGGCAGCTCCCGCGCATCGAGGTGCCCGTCTGGGTGCGCCAGACCGTGCGCGCGGCACCCGTCGGCCTGGCCGACCTGCGCCTGCCGTCGCGCGGCCTGCGACGTGCGGGTGATCGAGATCGTGCCGGGCCAGCTGCATCACGCACGCGCGCGTCATGGCCCCGACCGTGCGCAACGGCGAGTGCGTCGCCGATCCGGCGCGCGACCTGGCCAAGATCGCCGTCGTGGAGCGCCACCACGCGACGGGCCGCGTCGGGCGTCGGGCTGGTCACGGGCTTCGGGCTGACGCGCGGGGCGTTCGCCACCACCGTCGCGCACGACGCGCACAACGTCGTGGCGGTGGGCGTCGACGACCGCGACATCGCGATCGCGGTGCGCCGCCTGGCCGAGCTCGGCGGCGGCATCGTCGTCGTCGAGGGCGACACGGTGGTCGGCGAGCTGGCCCTTCCGGTGGCCGGCCTGCTGGCCGACGAGCCGGCCGAGGTCGTCGTCGACAAGCTCGAGCACCTGCAGGCGCTGCTGCGCGAGCGCGGCGTCGCGATCGACGCGCCGTTCATGTCGCTGAGCTTCCTGGCGCTGTCCGTGATCCCGTCGCTGAAGATCACCGACCGCGGCCTGGTCGACGTCGACCGCTTCGAGCTCGTGGGGCTGGAGGTCGAGACCTAGCCCACGGGGACACCGGGCTGCGTCCGCGCTGGGCCGCCGAGGCGTTCTCCGACGTCGACGAGGACGTCCGCCAGTCGCTGCGCCGCATCCAGGCCGACCCGTTCGTCGTGCACAAGGACCGCGTCCGCGGCTTCGTCTACGAGGTCGAGACGGGGCGGCTGCGCGAGGTCGCGTAGCGTCCTAGCGCCGGTCGACGGCCAGCGCGCCGCGCTGGGCGATCGCGATGCCCGCGAGGACGATCGCGGCGGCGCCCAGCAGCTCCGGCGTCAGCCCCTCGTCGAGCAGGAGCGCGGCCAGCACGAGGCCCGAGATCGGCTGCATGAACTGGACCGTGGCGATCCGCGAGATGCCGCCGTGGTTGAGGGCCCAGTACCAGCCCACGTAGCCGACGATCGACGTCATCACGGCGAGGAAGGCGACGGCGGCCCACGACTCGGCGTCGCCGTCGGGCCAGCCGTCGATCGCGACGATGCCCACCGCCAGCGGGGCCACCAGCAGCGCGCCGATCGCCACGCCCCAGAACGTCGTCGCGTCGCTGCGGAAGCCGCCGCGGCCGAGGTAGGCGCCGGCGACGTAGCCCGACGAGACGATGATCGCCGCCAGGAGCACCAGGAGGTCGCCGAGCAGCGTCGGATCCGCCCCGCCCGAGCCGGCCCGCAGCACGATGATCGCCGCCTCGCCGCCGAGGGCCACGGCGCAGCCGATCAGCCACCGCCGGGCCGGTCGGCGGCGGGCGACGAGCGCCGCCCAGAGCCCGGTGAAGACGGGCAGCGCGGCGAGGATCATCGACCCGTGCATGGCCGAGGTCCGCTCCTGCCCGACCGTGAAGATCAGCGGGAAGGCGACGAAGCCGGAGACCGCCGAGATGAGCAGGAGCAGGCGCGCGCGGCGCTCGGGCGGCGGTCCCTGGCGGCGCGCCAGCAGGATCGGCGCCGCGACGAGGCCCGCGAGGATGGTGCGGGCGACGCCGACGACGACGGGCGGCAGGTCCTCGACGGCGAGCCGCGTGGCGACGGGCGTCGCGCCCCACACGACCATGATGAGCGCCGCGACGACGACCGCCAGGCGGACCGGCGTGACCTGCTCCCGTCGCGACACCGGCGGAGGGTATCGGAGGCCGGCCCGCCCGCCGGCTACGGCAAGACGACCCTGCTCGCGCAGTGGCAGGCCGCCGATCCACGGCCCTTCGCGTGGCTCTCGCTCGACCGGCGCGACAACGACCCGGTGGTATTCCTCACTGCTGCGCGCGTCGGGCGAGGAGTCCGCGGCCGCGAAGGCGTGGTTCGCCGGCGCCATCGCGCATGCCGAGTTCGCGCTGATCGCGCTCGATCGCGGCGACGACGACCGCGCCGCCGCCGAGCTGGCGACGGCGCAGGCGCTGGTCGCCCACGCGCCGCTCGTCGAGTACTCGCCCGCGGCCCTGATGACGGCCGCGCGGGCCCGGCTGCTTCAGCGGCAGGGCCGGACGGCCGACGCTCGCGAGCAGCTCGCGCGGGCGCAGCCGATGCGACCGCTCCTGACGCCCGTGGCCTCGTGGCTCGGCGTGCAGGTCCGGCTGGAGCTCGCGACCACGCACGCCGCCCTCGCGGACGTCGAGGGCGCGCGTACGCTGCTGCGGGAGGCGCGGGAGACGCTCGCGGTCCGCCCCGGACTCGGCCGCCTGGAGCAGCAGCTCGAGGCGCTCGGCGACCGCCTCGCCCACATGTCGGCGACGGGCCACGGCTGGGCCGCGACGCTGACGGGGGCCGAGCTGCGCCTGCTGCCGTTCCTGACGACCCACCTCTCGTTCCAGGAGATCGGCGCGCGCCTGTACATCTCGCGCAACACCGTCAAGTCCCAGGCGGTCTCCGTGTACCGCAAGCTCGGCGTCAGCAGCCGCAGCGAGGCGATCGCCGCGCGCCGCGGAGCTCGGCCTCGTGGAGGACGTCGTCGTGCGCCGGCACTCCTGAGGCCGATTTCACCCTCCAAGTACGATGCCCGGCCGGCGCATCCGCGGTGCCATGTGTGACGACCGTGGGCGACTACCGACAGACCCTGCGCCGCCTGGCGCTCCGTGACGATCGGCTGATCGACTCGGTCCTCGCGTGCGAGGACCGCGGGATCGCGCCGCCGGGCCTGGACGCGCGCTCCCTCGCGCTCGTGCGGCTGGGCGCGCTGATCGCGGTCGACGCCGCGCCGCCGTCGTTCATGTCGGCCGTCGAGCAGGCGCTGCGCGCCGGCGTGAGCCGCGACGAGATCGTCGCGACGCTGTACGCGGCGATGCCCGTGGTGGGCGCGCCGCGCGTGGTCTCGGCGGCACCCAACATCGCGCTGGCGCTCGGGTACGACGTCGCGGCAGCTCTCGAGGCCGTCGACGTCGACGAGGCATAGGCGCTCGAGCCGCGACCGGGTGGGGGCGCCCGGATCGCGCCGGAGCCGGCCGCCCTGCACCGAGCGTGCGGGCGGCCGGCTCCGCGGGTCCTGCTCAGATCCCGAGGATCTGCTTCTTCTTCGCGTCGAACTCCTCCTGCGTGATGACGCCCGAGTTGCGAAGCTGGGCAGAGCTGCTCGAGCTCCGCCATGTAGTCGGGCTCGGCCGGCGCCGCGGCCGGCGGCGGCGGGCGCGTACTGCTGCGGCGGCGGCGCGGCCTGCGGCTCGCCGTAGACCGTCTGCGCGTACTCCGCGTCCTGGTCGGCGTACTTGCGGTGCTGCCGGCGGGCGACGCGGCCGGACACGGCCGTGGCGGTGCCGGCGACGACGGCCGTGCGGGCTGCCATGCCCACGAGACCTGGTCCTCGACGCATCATGATTCCGATCCTCCCGTCAGCTCGTGGAGCTCTGGGAGTGGGCGTACTCGCGCGCGGCGACGACGACGTCGTGGGGGATGCGCTCGAGGTCGAGCACCTCACCGCCCGCGTTGCGGATGGCCGCCGCGAGCTTGGTCGCCCAGACGTCCTCCCAGACGAGCAGCGCAGCCGACGAGTCGTTGTCGAGCTCCTCGGCGGCGGCCCGCAGGTCTTCCTCGTTGAACAGGCCGCTGGCCTCGGCACCGATGGCGCCGAACTCCTTCTGCACGTCCGGGTCGAGATCGCTCAGCTCGAACATGAGCGTGTTGCCGCTGGTGTCCTTGCCGACGAACGCCAGGTCGATGATGCGGATCGTCCCCGACTCCACGAGGTTGGCCAGCTCCGGCAGGATCTCGCCCTTGAACTGGTTGCCCGGGAAGGAAACGATCAGGTATTCCACGGGCCCGATGTCGTCCATACGCTGACTCCCCTCCACGCTACGCGAGCGCCTTGGCCTTGATGGCGTCGAATTCCGCCTGCGTGATGGTACCGCTGTCGAGCAGCTCCTTGGCGCGGGCGATCTCGGCCGTGGCCCCGCCGCTGCTGGATGTCACTCGCCACGCTGCGCACGTAGGAGTCGAACTGCGTCTGCGATTGCTTCGACCTCTTGCACGTCCCGCTCGGCCATGTGCGACCCGTTCACGATCAGGTACGCGAACACGCCGATGAACGGCACGAAGATGATGAAGATGATCCAGATGCACTTCTTGCCGCCGCCGATGTCGTGGCGGCGGAAGACGTCGATCGCGACCTTGATGATGAGGAAGAACCAGATGATCCAGGCGAAGAAGACGAGCATCGTCCCTACGACTTCGAGGAACGGGTAGTCCGCTGCGACGGGCATCGCAACCTCCAGGTCAGGCGGCGCACAGCGCGGCCGCGATGCTGCGAAAGTAGGGCCCAGCGGGGGTGAGCGTCATCATTCGAATCGGGTGATCCCACGGGCGCCCGCGGGGCCTGGGATGGCGGGTCAGGGCCGGTTGCCGCCGACCACCGCGCCGGACGTCGTCAGGCCGTGTGGCGGGCCGCCACGAACCCGACGCAGACGATCACCAGGCCGATGACCGGCGCGATCAGGTGCCACTCGGTGGAGTCCCACCAGAGGAAGGACAGGAGCACGGCGACGACGCAGGCGATGCCGATCGCGATCACCGCGAGGGACGCCCAGTGCCACGTGTGCCCACGGTCCGTCGTCCGCATGCGCCCGGTGCTACCCGCCGCGCCCGCAGGCGCAACCCGCGTAACGACGAAACCCCCGCTCACGCAGGGGTTCCGGAGGAGCGGATGAGGGCTCGACCAACTCGACGAGGCCTTGGAACGCGGGTAGAGCTGGTTACGAGTCGGTGCGCGTGACGGTGCGCCAGACGCCGAGGGCGAGCGGCACCGTCGATCCAGGCGCCGAGCGTCACGAGCGCGGCGCCGAGCGACATGGCAGCTCCGGGATCGCCATGGCGTGCCGGGCGCGAGCCGCTCGAGTGGCGCGATCGGGAACCGCGCCTCGCGGCGCGCCGAGGAAGCCGGCGCCGAGCAGCAGCGGCGAGATCGCGAACTGCCAGGCCAGCAGGCCGGCGATGGCAGGCGGAGCGCGAGCCGACCGAGGAGGCGATGCCGAGGGCGAGCACGAAGCTCGCGTCGCGACGAGCACGAGGTCCGCCCGGCCCGCGACGCGCCAAGAGCGATGGCGGCGCCGGCGCCGCCGGCGACCGGCAGCGGCCGAGACGACGGCCGCGGCCCAAGCGGCGAGAGACGAAGGGCAGCAGCACGACGAGGCCGGCCGGAGATGCGCGCCGCGAACAGCGCGCGGCGGGAACGGCCGGTCGTGACGAGCTCGCGGAACACACCGGCCCCGAGGTCGCCGGCGCCGGCGGTGGCGCCGATCAGCATGCGCGGCGACGCCGCCGAGCAGGCACAGCATGTCGAGGGAGCTGGCCAGGTTCTCGATGCCGCCGGCCGGCCCGTGCTGCCGCGGCGTTCGTCTGGAGGACGGCATCGCCACGCCGTAGCCGATGAGCATCGGGGACGGTGAACAGCGCGGTCAGCGCCATCAGGCCGCGGCGGCGGCGCAGCTTGAGGAGCTCGGCCCGACGAGGCGACCGACGGCCGGCGGGCGCTGCGTCGGCGCGGGCGAGCGGATGGCGGCGTCGGTGCTCATGCGGCCTCCTCCGAGGCGGGTGGTGATCTCCAGGAACCGCTGCTCGAGCGAGACGCGCTCGGGCTCGAGGCGGTGGACGTGCGATGCCGGCCTCGACGAGGCGGCGGTTGAGGTCGGCGACGGCGACCTCGGCGTCGACGTCGGCGCGAGCGTCATGCGCAGGCCCTCGTCGGCGGGCCGGCCGCGGCGACGGCGCCGTGCGTCGCCGGCGAGCCGTGAGCCGCGCTGCGGCGTCGGTGCACGCCGACGAGCGATCGCTGGTGCGCCGCCGGCGGTGATGTCCGCGATCAGGCCCTGGGCGACGACGCGGCCGTGGTCGACGATGGCCACCGCGTCGCAGATCTTCTCGACCTCGTCGAGCAGGTGCGACGAGAGCACGACGGTCCGGCCCTCGTCGACGAGGGTCGCGCACCATCCCGCGGAACTCGAGGATGCCGGCCGGGTCGAGGCCGTTCGTGGGCTCGTCGAGGATCAGCAGCTCGGGGTCGGCGAGCAGGCTGCGGGCGACGCCGAGCCGCTGGCGCATGCCGAGCGAGTAGCGCTCGACCGCTCGTCGGCGCGCTCGCCGAGGCCGACGCGCGCGAGCGCGCCGTCGATGCGCCGGTGCGCCTCGGGCTCGCGGGCCGCGGCGACGATCTCGAGGTTCTCGCGGCCGCTCAGGTAGCGGTGGAAGCGCGGCTCCTCGACGATCGCGCCGACCCGCGCGAGCGCCTCCGCGCGCCGCTCCGGGCACCGGCTGGCCGAGCATGCGCATCGTGCCGGCGCTCGCCGGCGTGAGGCCGAGCAGCATCCGGATCAGCGTGGTCTTGCCGGCGCCGTGACCCGGCGCAACGGCCGCGAGACCGCGGTCGTCGACCGAGCGGAACGGCCGGTCCCGCTGCACTTCAGCTGGTCGCTGGAGCCGCTCGGCGAGACGCTGACGGAGCTCGTGGAGACCGGGCAGGCGCCGGTGTACGTCGTGCACTTCACGCAGGCGGCGGCGGTCACGCAGGCCGAGTCGTTGCTCAAGCAGGGCTACGACAAGATCCACCAACGCGGCACGCACCACGAGCGGCTGCTGGAGAGCGTCTGGCCGGCGTACGGTTCGGGGCCGGGTTCGGCAAGACGTTGTCGAAGCTGCTGCGGCGCGGGATCGGCGTGCACCATGCCGGGGATGCTCGCCGGCTACCGCCGGTTGGTGGAGCAGCTCGCCCAGATGCTTGCTCACCGTCCATCCGCGTCGACACCTTGGGCGTCGGGATCAACGTGCGATTCCGCACCGTGCTGTTCACCGGTCTGGCCAAGTACGACGGGCACAAGCAGCGCGTGCTGCGCACCCGGGAGTTCCTGCAGATCGCCGGTCGCGCGGGCCGGCCCGGCTTCGACACCGCGGGGTACGTCGTTGTCGAGGCCCCCGAGCACGTCATCGAGAACGAGAAGGCCAAGGCCAAGGCGGCCGCGAAGAACGCGGCGATGCGCGAGCACACGGCGGCCGAAGCGCAGATCCAAGGCGCAGCTGACCAAGCTGCTGGCCGGGACGCGGTGTGGACCGAGGCGACCTTCGACAAGCTGGTCGCCGGCGCCCCTGAGCCGCTGCGGTCCCGGATGCGGGTCTATACCGCCATGCTGGTCTGCTCAACGTCGTCGCCCGTGAGGAGGACGCGTTCGCGGTCCTGCGCCGGCTGCTGACCGACAACCACGAGGACCTGGTGCGTACGCAGGTGGCGCACGTGCGTCGGCTCCGGCTGGCGCGCAGCCTGGTGCACAACGGGGTGCTGAAAAGCGGCTCGACGAGCCGGACGACTTCGGCCGCCGCTACGTGCTCACCGTCGAGTGGCCCGAGGACTTCGCGTTGAACCAGCCGCTGGCGCTGTTCGCGATCGCGGCCCTGGACCTGCTCGACCCTGAGGCACCCACGTACGCCCTGGACATCGTGTCGGTGATCGAGGCGGTGCTGGATCCGCCGCAGATCGTGTTCGCCGAACAACAGCGAGGACGCGGCGAGGCGATCGCGGAGATGAAGGCCGACGGCATCGAGTACGACGAGCGGATGGCGCTGCTGGAGGAGGTCGGCTGGCCGAAAGCCGCTCGCCGACCTGCTCGAACCGGTCTTCGAGACCTATCGGCAGACTGACCTCCTGGATGCCGCTCGACGCCTTGGATCCCGAAGTCGGTGGCGCGGGACTACGAGCACCTGCAACGGGTTTCACCGACTTCGTCGGCCGCTACAAGATCGCGCGCTCGGAGGGCCTGCTGCTGCGCTACCTCTCCGACGCCTACCGAACCCGCGGCAGACGGTGCCCGCGTCGCCGAGGCGGAGGAGGCCGTCTACTGGCTGGGGGAGACCGTGCGCGACCGACTCCTCGCTGCTGGACCAGTGGGGAGGGGCGCTGTCGAGCCCGACGTGCCCCGGACCCTGACCGACGCCGCGGCCCCTCCGCCGCCGCGTCCGTTGTCGGCGCAGGAGCGGGCGTTCCGGGTGATGATCCGCAACGCGATGTGGCGACGGGTGGAGCTGGTCGCCCGGACACCACCTTGACGGCCTGACCTTCGCCGAGGAGTCCGACGCCGCGCGCTTCGACCCGCCGCGTCAGATCGCCATGACCCGTCGCGGGAACGCGCCGGCGATCGGCAACTACTACGCCGAGGATCACTCCGGCGCACCAGCACCTGGACGCCCGGGGCCCGACCTGTTCGTCGAGCAGCATGAGCTGCCGCTGGTCCGTGCGCCGAGATGCTCGCCGACCCCGCCGGTCACCACGACTGGGTGATCGAGGCCGAGGTCGACCGGGACGCGTCGGACGAGCTCGGCGAGCTGGTGCTCACCACCACCGCGATGCGCGACGGGCTCTGGAAGGCACCTTCTCGGTCCCGGCTTCACCGCTGGGCCTGAGTACGTCGACCTCGACCTGGTGCTGCCGGCTCAAGCCTGTGCTCGCACAGCGAGCGGATCGCGGTCAGGCTGCGCAGCGACCACCATCCGCGGATCACGTCGAGGTCGACGTCGGCGCCGTAGCCCTCGAGGACGTCGCCGAGGTGCTCGGGGTGCCCGAGCGTCAGCACGGCGAGGTCGTACAGGGCGTCTCCCTGGCCCGCCTCGGTCCAGTCGATGACGCCGGTGACCCGATCCTCGTTGACGAACACGTGGGCGACCTGGAGCGTCCGTGCATGAACACCGGGGTCGACGGCCGGAGCGCCGCCTCGGCGGCCCGGCGGTTGCGCGTGACCAGGTCGGTGGGGAGGACTCTGTCGTCGCCAGGATCCACGCACACACTCCCTGTCGAGGCCGGATGTCTTCTCCTCGAGGCTCGCTCCGGCCCAGGGCGGCAGCGGCGCGTCGTGCAGTTCGCGTACGGCGGCGCCTGCCGCCGCCCACGCGGCGCGCGACGCGGTCGACGGCTCACCGAGGCGGCCGAGGGCCGTTCCGGGGAGGCCGGCCAGCGAGAGGACCGGCAGGTGCCGCCAGCCACCACAGCACCGGAGGGTCGGGACGCGGCCTCGTCATCGCCTGGACCTCGACGTCGGTGCGCGCCTGGTCGCCGTCGATCTTCACGAACACGTCGCCGACACGGAGGGTCGCGCAGTCGTGGTGGGCGACGACGACCTCGACCTCCTGGCACGCGCGCCATTCTCGCGGGCGGGGCGTCGACGTCCCTACGGGTTTCGGCGCGGCCGCCCGATCCCACCTGTGCGGCGCTGTGGCTACTTCGGTAGGCCCAGGACACGACTTCGGCGGTGATAACCCCGCGTTACTGCTCCGAGGCGCTATGCAAGCTGCGGGACGCTTGCGCCGTACCCGCCGAGCCCCAACGTGCCTGACGTTCGGGACCAAACGATCTGGTCCCACGAGCATGCCCTCGAGACAAGGAGCGGACATGGCCCCGGTTCGCCTGCTCCTCGTCCTGACGGAGAACGACGCACTGATCGGCCCGCTGGGACCTGGGCGCCATGGTCGACCTGGCCGTGCAGGCGGAGGCCTCCGGCATCGACGGCGTGATGCTGAGCGAGCACGTGCTCCTCGGCCGGGACTCAGGTTCGGCTGGGTGATGTAGGTCCCCGCCATGATGCAGCCCCGGGCCAACCAGTCCCCTGAGTACGCCTGGCCGAACAGTCTCGTCGTCACTACGTCCGCGATCGCCCAGGCGACGAGCATGCTGCGCATCGTCGCCGGGGCCGTGATCGCGCCCCTGCGGCATCCACTTCTCCTGGCCAAGGTCGGCACGCTCGACCTGCTGTCCCAGGGGCGTCGTGGTACTGCTGATGAGCTGGAGCATGTACGTCTACGGCCTCGGCGTCCCGTTCAGTGAGCGGGGGAAGATCCTCGACCAGCAGAACCTGCTGCGAAGGCGTGGGGCCGCTACCCGGTCAGCCACGAGGGCAGGGACTTCTCCCTCGACGTGTGGCTGAGCCGGCTTTCCGACTGCTGGAGGGGCCGCCGATCTGGCTCGGTGGCCAAGGCATGCACCCGGCGCTCGTCCGCAGGATCGTCCGCCACGGCCGGGAACTCAATCCCTTGGCCGGGCGACCGACGCCGACCTCGCTCGGCTGGGGCGAGGGCATAGCAGGCGGCGGGACGGGACCTCAGCCAGCTTGAGGGCTTGGTCGGAGGGATCCGTGGGGCGTTTCCGGACCACCGACGGCATCGCCGACCTGGACGAGGCCCTGGAGTCGGTGCCGGAGCAACTGGCACGGGAGTCCTCGACCATCTGCTTCAAGCCGGCGATGTTCGCGAGGACGGTGGCCGACCTGCCGCGCCTCTACGACGAGCTGTCCGAGAAGGTCGCTGGCGCTCGCGGAGCGGGTCCGGCCGAGTAACCTGAAGCCGGTCAGGCCGCGCCCCTCCCGGGACGCGGACTGACCCGCCCGGTGTCGGCGCTGAGGCGGGCGGCGTCCAGCACGACGGCGGGTGGCCACGGCGTCGGCGGCGGCGACGGGCGCCGGCCCGAGGCCTCGGACGGCGCGCGCGAACGCCGGGTAGAACGTGTCCCACGCCCCCGGGAGCAGCGCGACGGCCGTGGCGCCGGCAGGGGTGTGGATCCGGTCGAGCTCGGAGTCGGCCTCGGCGTCCCCCACGGGGCGCCTGCGGCCGGCCGGGCGCCCTCCACCACCAGCACGTCCTCCTGGGTGTCCGCGGTGGTCACCCACCATCGATGCCGCCGTCCCGGTGACGCGGTGACCCGGCTGGGTGCCGGTCGAAGCGCTGTCCGAGAGATGGAGCGAGCGCCACCGGCGTGCTGGAGGGCGTGACGAAGACGTCGTCGTCGAGCGGCGGGGACCGACGTCGGTCGATCTCCGCGTAGACCGCGCGCGCCGGACCGAGCAGCACCAGCGCCTGGTCGACGAGGTGGCTGCCGAAGTCGAGGAGGTCCCCCGCCTGACGCCAGGCCCCAGTCGGGCGCGAGCGCTCGAAGCGGGACTCGAGCCGGCGTACGTCGCCAGAAGCCCGACGCGACGAGCGTCTGCGACCGGTGCGGAAGTCCGAGTCCCGACCGCCGGGTCCTGGCAGGCGGGCTGAGCACGTAGCGCCGGCCGCGTCCGCCAGGTCGACCGTACGACGGGCGGCGTCGGCATCCAGGGCGAAGGGCTGGTCGCACCAGACCCCGGACAGCCCGCAGCGCGATCGCCCTCGTCGGTGAGCGGCCAGTGGGTGCCGGCCGGCGTCGAGATGCTGGACCGCCTCGGCGCCCGATGCGGCGAGCGCGGCCAGGGAGTCGAGGACCAGGGACCCCGGGGTGCTCGCGGGCGATCAGCTCCCGCACGTTCTCGCTGGTGGAACGTGGTCACCACCCCGGCGAACTCAGACACTGGCAGCGGCAGAGATCAGCGGGGCGTGGAAGTAGCGGCCGCCGTAGCCGTGAGCCGACACCAGGCCGATCCCGCACCGGCTCGTGGGGGGCGCTCATGCGAGGCTGCTCGGTCGCGGAGCGAACCCCGGCGGCGGACGTCGCGTCGATCAGGTCCAACGGCGGCCACCGCGTCGTTGACCGTCGAGCGGGTGGAGACCGCTGTCATCGATCGCTCGGGCCAGCGCGTCCAGCTGGAAGTCGACCAGGGGTTGGGTGCGCAGACGTCCGCGTGCCGGTTGCGGCGTTGGTGGTGGTGACCTCCACCCGGTCGGTGTGGGGGAGCACGAAGCTGGCGGCGGGGTGGTTCCTCCCCGACCGACCCGACGAACCGCTGGTCTTCATCACCACGTCAAGGCCCGGCCATGTCGCCGGCGAATGTCGCCGAACTGGACATGCGGCCTGCACCGACTCGTCGATGCCGGGCTGCTCGACCGCTGACGCCGTGGTCGTTACCGGGTCTGCTGCTGTGTGGTGCTCGAGGAGCTGTATTGCGCCAGGCTGTAGCAGCCGAGATCGATCAGCGCGCCGCCGCTTCTCGAGGGACCAGCGCGGGTCGTCGCGGCGCGGGGATGATCATCGTCGAGTCGACGTGGCCGAGGACGCCGATCTCCCTGGATGCGTACGCGATTTCAGCATGCGTCGTACTCACGGCGAAGGCGTAGCGGTAGGCCTCCATGACTATCTGGCAGTCCGACGGGACGATCGCCACAGTTGCGGTCCCTGGCGCTGGCCGGCGAACGGCTTCGCACAGGACGCGCTTGCCGGCCTCGAGCGCCGCGTTTGAGGTGCGTTGTCGCGGTCGGCGACCAGGGGTTGATCGGCAACGGCGAGCACGTCGTCGTAGTCGATGCGTACCCGCTCATGCGCGAACCTGGTGGCGAGTTGCCCTGGTCGACGTCGCGGGCGGCGACGACGATGCAGTCGATGGCCGCCTCGCGGCGGGTCCGGCGACCGTGCGCGCCAGCTGGTGGACTCGACAGGCTGATCTGGAGCGCGCTCATGCCAGTCCGTGGCGGCGATACCGCCGCTGACCCTTGAGCAGGGTGCCGGTGACGATGCGCGCGGACCGCGAAGGTGCGCCATCGACTGCGCGATCTCCTGGTGCCATGTAGGCGGGCCAGGGTCGTCGGTTTGTAGTTGCCGGCGCGCTGGTCGGCGTGGTCAGCGCCGCGGATCAGGGTGTTGCGCGCCGGGCAGCATGGCGTTGACCGGATGCCGTCGCGCACATGCAGCGGGTCGAGCTGGGCGATCAGGGTCAGCAGCGCGGCGATGCCGGCCTTGGCGCTGGCGGAGTAGCGCGCGCTGGGCACCACCACCGGCGACGCCACCGAGCCAACGTCGACGTACTGCGCGCCGCCTGAGCAACTGGCGCAGGCCGGGGGAAGCGCTGCGGGGCAAGACCGGGCCGATGCCGACGATGTTGACGTCGAGGACGTTCGGCCACGTCGCGCTCGACGCTCCCGGAACACGCCCCCGACTGCGCCGATGCCCCTGTTCGGCCTCGACGGTAGCGGGACGTCGAGCCCGCCCAGGGACGTCACCGGCTTCAGCTCGATGCTCGCTGGACTGGTCGGCCCGGTCGGTGATGTCGCAGGAGAGTTCGAGGAGCCCGTGCCGTCGCCGGACACGGCGCGGTTCATCGTGGACGCGCGCGCGGGTCAGCAGGCGTGCCGCTGTGCGCGATCCCGGTGCGCACCGGTGACCAGGGCGTGTAGCCGGTCGAAGTCGCTGCAATGCCGTCAGCTCCTTGTTCGAGGACTACGTGGTCTCTGGGCCCGGTCGCGCGTCGCGACCCTGTTCTTGGGCGAGACCCTCGCCGATGTCGTCGAGGCTACCGTTCGGCGCGATCAGGGCGAGGTCGACCACGCCGTCGGCGAGCATCGTCGATTGCGCGCTGGCCAGGCGGTCGGCGCACCGAGCACGCCCACCGCGGTGACGTCCTTCATGACGAGGTGGCGCAGTCGACCTGGCCTGGGTGTTCGGCGGCAGCCGACGAACACGCAGGTCGCCATGGGCGTCCGACCAGCCGGTGGCCGGGCTGGGGACGACGGGGGTCGGACGCGTCGATGACCTCGTCGCACCGGGAGGTCGGGTAGCGGATCTCAGGTTCATGCGCCGTGGACCCCGAGGTGTGCTCAGCTCCAGCAGCAGCAGGACTGCATCACGTGGACCTCCAGCAGCCGGTGAGAGCGGAAGTGGTAGCCGCCAGCAGTCGATCGTGCCGGGCCCCAAGGACCAGCAGCGTTCACCGCGCGACCTGGGCCGCACGGATGGCGCGGAGCGCGTTGCCGCCGGGGTCGACCATCGCCCCGGTCGGCGTCGTCCACGCTGTCCGGGTAGTGGAACAGCAGCACCCATGCACCAGCCGCTCGGCCAGCGCACCGTGGACAGCCGCGTAGCCCCATCAGCCGTTGCAGATGTGGTGCTGCCAGTACTGGTGGCAGCGCCGGCACCCCGATCCGGGTGTCGCCCTGGTCGACGATGGCCAGCCAGGAGGCGTCAACGGGACCCACGCCGAAGATGCTGATCGTCGTGACCCAGTTCGGCAACTGGTAGCGCGCCAGTGCTTGTGGAGATAGCTATCCGGCCCCAGTGGATTTCCTCGATGTCCGTGCCGCAGGTCCACCGGGCGACGATGGCGGCCGGCGATGGGTGCCGACGTCCTGGACGAGGACGCCGGGGTGATGCTGAGGGCCCGCATGTTAGCGCGGGCGATCACGGGTCCTGCTGTGCCCGTGGCCCGTTGATGCCGGCTTGAACGGACGCTTGCCGGCGGAGCCGGGATGCTGCGGCTTGATGCCGTTGCCGCTGCGGGCGGGCCCTGGTGTCGAAACCAGGTCGCTGGCTTGCATAGACGTAGCGGCGCGAGAGGTGGTGTATGAACGCCAAGGGTCGATAAAGCGTTATGGTTGGCTTGAGCGGCGCTCGCACGCTGGCTGCCGTTCGTCGAGGCGATAGCCCAGCGCGCAGGTTGACCGCCTCGCTGGCGCGGGCAGCCAGGGCGCCGGGTCGGCGTCCTCGCGCAGCCGCCCTCGACGATCTTGCTGCTCCAGCCTGCAGGGTGACGCTTGGCCGCCGAGTCGAGGAAGGTATGTAGCTGCGGTTGCGTCGGCGCGGCCTCCACGGAGCGACGATGCCGCCGCCCCGACCACCAGACGCTCGGTCTCTCCCAGTCGGTCTTGTCGAAGCTGGCGCGGATCTGGATGTCGTCGCACGCGACGATGGTGGGTTGGCGAGGGCGAGAGGTCGCCGTCCGTGCTGCTGGCTTGTCTGCGCGGGCCGCAGTCGAGGCCGATGCAGAGGATCTGGCGCCGGCCTGGCTCACGGGGAAGGGTGCCGACAGTCTGTCGCCGAACGCTGTGTATGGCGCGCGCGGCGACGCGTCCGCGTACGCACGGTACGGACAGCGCGTCGAGGCGCTGGACTTGAAGAGAAGGCCTCGTCGAGTCGTTGACGGTCTCGGTCGGACATGTTGGTCGCGTTCTTTTCGTCGACGTGGATGATGGTGTTTCGGCGCCGATCGGCCGCTGCGAGCTACGGCTTGTTCGACGTGGTCTCCGGCGGCGAGGCGCCCGGACCAGGCACGTGCCGCAGGCTGGTGCAGCCGGGACGGGCGAGGAACAGGCTGCCGGAGAGCGGGAACTCGTCCTGCTCGGCGGGCGAGAGCTCGCCGCGGGCCGTGGTGATCAGCAGCTGGTCGAGCCCTGGACCGACGAACGCGAGGCTCGTGGTGTGTGGCGCCGCCACCTCGATCACCTCGAAGAGCTCGCCGGCCGGCGAGTAGCCGCGACCTCGCCCACGCGGCGAGCCAGAGGTTGCCGGACGAGTCGACGCAGAGGCCGTCGGGGACTGCGTCGGTGAGCTCGAGCGCCCGACGGCGCGGGCCGACCGCACCCGAGGCCTGGTCGTAGTCGCGGACCCGGACCGTGCGCGACGGCAGGCTGTCGACGCTGAGCGGTAGAGGGAGCCCCGGGGAAGAAGGCCAGCCGGCGGACAGCCCGAGGTCGTCGTCGAGGACGTCGATCGTGCCGTCCTCGACTCGCAGCAGCCGCTGGGTAGCGCCGGTCGGCCAGCGACCCGCTGGGCCGACCGACAGGCAGCTGTTCATGCGCGTCGCAGGTGCCGTCGTTCCACCGGTCGTCTGGATGGTCGGTGAACAGGTCGGGGCCGAGCGGCGCGCGCCCGTCGGGCGCGACGTGCGTGAGCCGGTGCAGGTCGGCGACCAGGAGCGAGCCGTCGTCGGCCAGGACCG